>CAXXNH010000044.1:0-61330 GCA_963665435.2 uncultured Pleomorphomonas sp.
AACCGCGCGGTTCGACGAGGTCGCGACACATGCATTGGACGCAGTGCTCGCCACCTATCTCGAGAGCGTGGACGCCGGTACGGAGCCTATCGATCACGAATACGAAATCGACGATCGCCCCTGAAGCAAAAAAACGTTGGCGAGTTGGCTCAACGCATTGTTTTGACATGAACCTTCTTGCGGGAAGCTCGACGGAGCGGCTCCCCCCTGCTTCAGCCCTGCTTGACGCTGCGGGGTCCGCTCCTTAGCTTTCCGACAACAGGCGCGGCCCGACGATGAGTCGGCGCCGCGTCGTCCATCTCGCGAGGTCCGCCATGTCGACCAAAAAAGTCACCGATCAGTCGTTCCCCACCGACGTGCTTGCCTCGTCGACGCCCGTTCTCGTCGATTTCTGGGGCCGAGTGGTGCGGCCCCTGCCGCATGATCGCTCCGGCACTCGAAGAGATCGCCGGAGAGCTCGACGGCAAGATCACCATCGCCAAGCTCAACGTCGATGAGAACGGCAATACGGCGATGAAATACGGCGTCCGCTCGATTCCGACGCTGATCATCTTCAAAGACGGCGAGCCTGCCGCCATGAAGGTCGGCGCGGCGCCGAAAAGCGACCTCGCCGCCTGGATCAAGTCTGCGATCTGAAGACCTGTCGTCATGACATAGAAAACCCCGGTTTCGCCTCGCGGAACCGGGGTTTTTGTTTGGCCGGATTCTCAGCTGGCCAGCTTGATATCCCCGATCCACTCGAAGATTTCTTCGGCCTTGCAGGAGCAGCCGCAGGAGCCTGCCCTCGAGCAGGTCGCGCCGGCGGCCAGCGGGCGCACCTTGCCCTTGGCAACCCAGAGATCAAGCACGGCGCGGACGGCGTCCTCGCCGGCATCGAAGTGCACCGCGACGTCGGTGAGGGACGCGTTGCCCCGCTCTTTCAGATAGTCACGGACGGTGGAGGGCGTCATCATGGGCATCACTCCGCCGGTTGGGCGGCGAGCGAACGCCCCCGCGCCCGACCCGCCATCCACATGGCAGCGATGCCCGCTGCGAAGATGATGGCGGTCGCCAGCAACCAGCGGGTGGAGCTGGCGGGGTGGGCGGCAAACGTCGCCGCCTGATAGAACGACACGGCAGCAAGATAGCCGATGGCAGTCGTCCAGACGGTCGCGAAAGCTGTCCATTTGCCGCCGATCTCGTGGCGCATGGCGCCGAGGGCGGCGACGCACGGCGTGTAGAGCAGGATCAGCAGCATGTAGGAGAAAGCCGCAGCGGTTCCGCCGAAGTGCGACTGCATGGCGCCGAACACCGAGCCATCGACCTCCAGCTCTTCGGCCGCGGCGGCACTGTCGTCGACGTAGCCGACATTGATGCCGAGCGGATCGACGAGACTGCCGCCAAGCGCCCCGAGGTTCTCGGGGATGGTCGCAAGCGCGCCGAGAAGCTTGCCGCCGAGACCGACCTCTTCCTCGGCAACCGGGGCACCTTCGGTAGCGGCGGGGGCCGCCCCTTCCGTCCCGACTTGCTCATAGAGGGCGTTGAGCGTGCCGATCACCGCTTCCTTGGCGAAAATACCGGTGAACAGGCCGACCGCGGCGGGCCAGTTGTCGTGGGTGACGCCCATCGGCTCGAACACCGGCACCAGCTCCTGGCTGACGACTGCCAGCACGCTGCCGCGCGTGTTGTCCCGGTCCACGCTGCCATCGGTGCCGATCGCCGACAGGAAGGACAGCACCATGACGATCGGAACGATCACCTGACCGGCGCGGAGGATGAATTCGCGCAGACGCTGCCAGGCCTGAGCGACAACGGAACGAATGGTGGGAATGTGGTAGGGCGGCAGCTCCATGACGAAACGGGTCGGCTCACCCTCAAGCAACGTCGACTTCAGGACGAGGCCGGTCAGCACCGCGAAAGCGAGGCCGACGATGTAGAGGCCGAACACGATGTTCTGGCCGCTCACCGGGAAGAAGGCGGCAGCGAACAGCGCGAATACCGGAAGGCGAGCCCCGCACGACATGAAGGGCGCCATCAGGGACGTCATGATGCGGTCACGACGGCTTTCGAGGGTGCGCGTCGCCATGATGGCCGGCACGTTGCAGCCGAAACCGACGATCAGCGGAACGAAGGATTTGCCCGGCAGGCCGATGGCCCGCATGGCACGATCCATGACGAAGGCGGCGCGGGCCATGTAGCCGGAGTCCTCGAGGAAGGACAGGAACAGGAACAGACAGGCGATGATCGGAACGAAAGTCGACACTGTCTGGATGCCCGAGCCAAAGCCGACCAGAGCAGCCTCGACGATCGGGGGCGTCCCAAGGGCGGCCAACAGCTCGCCAAGACCATCGACGAAGACGGCGCCGAAGGCCTGATCGAAGAAGTCGATGAAGGCTCCGCCCACCGAGATGGTGAACAGGAACATCAGATACATGGCGAGCAGGAAGATCGGAACGCCCAGGACACGATTGAGGACGACGCGATCGATCACCTGCGACAGCGACGCGGACAGCCGCTGCGTGCGGCGGAAGACGCCGGCCATCAGTTCGCCGATGAAGCGATAACGGCCGTCGGCGATGACGATGTCGGCATCCTCGCCGGTCGCCGCTTCGATGGCGGCGCGGGCTTTGGCGACGTCGGCGGCCAAACTCGGGCCGGCAATGGTTTCGGCCAGAGTGTCGCCTTCGATCAGCTTGAGCGCCACCCAATCCGGATCGGCCTTTGCCGCGCGCGCGGCATCCGCGACGAGTGGCGCCAGGGTGGAGATGGCCGCGACGACGGCCGGGTCCTGCTCGGGCCGGGCAATCGGCCTTGCTCCAGCGCGGGTCGCATCGATGATCGCCGCCTTGATGGCGCGACGGCGACCATGATGGCCATGGTGATGACCGTGATGGTGGGCGTGCTCGTGACGACCGAGCCCGCGTGTCGCAATCGTCGGGATGACCGGACATCCGAGCCGTTTCGACAACTCGTCGATGTCGATCTCCACACCATCCGCCTTCGCCATGTCCATCATGTTGAGGACGACGAGCATCGGCACGCCGAGTTCGATCAACTGGGTGGTGAGGTAGAGATTCCGCTCGAGATTGGACGCATCGACGATGTTGAGAACGAGATCGGCCTCTCCGGACATCACGAAGTCGCGCGCCACCCGCTCGTCCTGCGAACCGGCATCGGCACTGCCGATCAGGTAAACGCCCGGAAGATCGACCACATCCACCGACTGGCCTTCGTAGGCGAAGCGCCCAACGCGCTTCTCGACGGTGACGCCGGGCCAGTTGCCGACCTTCTGCGTGGCACCGGTCAAGGCGTTGAACAGGGTGGACTTGCCGCAATTGGGGTTGCCCACGACGGCGACGACGAGGGATTTTTCCGCGACCATCATACGGCCTCCAGCTCGAGGATGGCCGCTTCGGACTTGCGAAGGGTCAGCGTGAAGTTGCGAACGGAGATTTCGATCGGGTCGCCAAGTGGCGCCTTGCGTCGGACTTCCAGCACGGCGCCAGGGGTCAGCCCCATGGCAAGCAAGCGCTGTCGGTAACCACGATCACCGGCAACTAGGCCCGTGACGCGGGCACTGTCGCCCGGCTTCATGGTTTCGATCGAAAGTCCCATCTTGCGCACTCCGCCCAGTGGAGCGCCCGGCCGGATGATCCCGACCGGCAGCGTCGACACTGCAACTCACTCTCAACTGTATATGTCTTCGTGCAGATGCCTCTCAATTCGTATTCGACCTTAGGCTTAACGAATCTCACGGAGGATGCTGGATAATCCCCGTGATTTCTGCGCCCTTGCGCTGGCAACCGCTGCAGTACAACAATGTTCATTGCGAGTAGAATCCACCAGCTCCTGAGAGGCGCGGAATACGCCGCGCCGAAAGGGGACTGGAAATTCGCTTTTCCTCGGCTTAAACTTGCTTTCTGCGGTGAAGTTTGGGTCGCAACGCCTCGCAACGAAACGCGCCCGATCTACACCTCATAGATAAACCGATTAATCTGCCGACGAATACTGTTCTCGCCCTTGCAGCAAGGACAACCGCCCCTCGTCCAAGCGGACTGGCGAGGATAGCCCGAGGGGACCGGGTACTTCTGGATTTCTTCTTTAGGACCAGAGCGTTGACAGTCAACAGAGAGAAACCGGAGATCCTTGGACGAGGAAGGTGCCCTGCAAAAAACGCATAGCAGTAAAACCTTCGCAGTTTCACGTAGTCCCCGGTTGAGTACTTACGACAACGCTCTGCCGCGCCTCTATAACGGCAGAAGGGTCCATCGGTAACAACACCGAAGCCCAAGTAAGTTTCGTATAGTTTTGACTGAAATCAAGGTCAGAACTCCATCGGCAGCTGAACATCGGAGTACGTTGCCCGCGCCTCGGCCAGTGACTGATCGGACGGGGGCGGACAGAAACACCAGATGCAGCAGGACGGATGCAGCAAATGAGCGCGAAATATCCAGGTCTTCCCACGGTCATCAACGGCAACGGCGCCGTTGCCCATGTCATGGGCCAAGTATGCGGCGGTGTCATCGGCTACCCGATCACGCCTTCGACCGAAATTTCCGAAATCTACGAAAGCTTCCGCGCTGGCGGCGGCTGCAACGTTTGGGGTCGCCACCCCTTCTTCTACGAGCCGGAAGGTGAGCATTCGGCCCAGTCGGGCGCCCTTGGCGCGGCGCTGACCGGCGGCAAGTTCATCTCCAACGCCTCGTCCTCGCAGGGCATTCTCTACGGCCTCGAGTCGCACTACGTGACCGTTGGCAAGAAGGCCGGCGGCTTCGTGCTGCAGGTGGCCGCGCGCGTCGTGTCGAAGCATTCGCTCAACGTCATGGCCGGCCATGACGACGTCTATTCGCTGCTGCCCACCGGCTACACCATCCTGTTCGGCGCCAACCCGCAGGAAGCGGCCGACCTCGCCGCCATCTCCTACAAGGTATCCGCCCTGTCGCTGGTTCCGGTCGCCAACTCCATGGACGGCTTCGCCACCTCGCACATGCTGTCGGAAGCCAAGATGCCGGAGCCGGCGCTGCTGAAGGAATTCCTCGGCGACCCGACCGGCCGCATCAAGTGCCCGACCGTCGCCCAGGAGATCCTGTTCGGTGCCAAGGGCCGCGCCTATCAGCTGCGTCAGTGGCTGGTTCGCAAGAAGGACACCTTCGTTGCCGCCGACGCCACCTCGCTCAAGGCCTACATTGACGCCAACGAAGAGGCCATCGAGGCCGACAACGAAGGCAAGCTGATCGAGGCCGCCGCCAAGTGGGTTCCGGCCGAGCTCAAGGGCCAGTTCAAGCGCCAGTGGCTGAACGCCTGGGAGAAGGGCACCCGTCAGCTCGTCCCGGCGCTGGTCGACATCCACAACCCCGGCCTGACCGGTGGCGTGCAGAACCAGCCCGACTTCCAGTCCGGCGCCGCCGACCATCGCACCCACTTCGTCGTGGACGTGCCGAAGTTCGTCAAGCAGGCCATGGACGAGTACGGCGAGCTGACCGGCCGTCATTATTCGCCCGTCATGACCTACAAGACGGAAGACGCCGACTACGTGATGATCGGCCTCGGTTCGGTCACCGATGACGTCGAAGCCGTTGTCGACTACCTGCGCTCCAAGGGTCGCAAGGTCGGCTCGATCGCCATCAAGCTGCTGCAGCCGTTCCCGGAAGCCGAGCTGATCGCCGCCATCGCCGGCAAGAAGGCCGTCACGGTGCTCGAGCGTTCGGACGATACCGCCCTCACCAGCTTCGTCACGCAGGCCCTGTTCAAGGCTCGCGAGAACGCCGACGGCGGCCGTCACGAAGGCATCCCCGCCATCGACAAGCTGCCCAAGGTCACCACGGCCATCTTCGGTCTCGGTGGTCATGACCTGCAGTCGCGTCACATCGTTGCCGCCTTCGACAACATGGAAGCGGCCCGCAACAACCCGTTCGTCTACCTCGGCTCGCAGTTCTTCTCGAAGAACCCCAATGCGCGCATGAGCGAAGTCCAGGCCAAGCTCAAGGCTGCCTATCCGCAGACCGAGTTCATGGCTCTCGAGACGGGCGAGAATCCGCGTCTGCTGCCCGACGATGCGTTCCGCGTCCGCTTCCACTCGGTGGGCGGCTACGGCACCATCGCCACCGGCAAGCTCCTGACCGACATCCTGGCCGGCGCCCTCGGCCTCTACTCCAAGGCCGCCCCCAAGTACGGCTCGGAGAAGTCCGGCGCGCCCACCAACTACTACATCACCCTGTCGCCGGAGCCGGTGAAGATCACCAACGCCGAGATCGAGGACGTCGAGATCGTCATCTCGCCGGACCACAAGGTCTTCGCGCACTCCAACCCGCTGCGCGGGCTTGCCAAGGGCGGCACCTTCATCCTGCAGACCTCGAAGTCGCCGCTCGAAGCGTGGCTCGACATGCCGGCCTCGGCCCGCAAGACGATCCGCGACCGCGAGATCAAGTTCCTGGTGGTCGACGCCTTCGCCGTCGCCAGCAAGAACGCGCCCTCGCCGGAACTCGCCACCCGCATGATGGGCATCGCCTTCATCGGCGCGCTCTGCGGCCACGAGAAGCGCATCACGGCCGGTGCCGACCGCAACGCCATCCTGGAGAAGGTACGTCAGCAGATCTCCAAGAAGTTCGGCGCCAAGGGTGAAGCCGTCGTCGCCGGCAACATGGCGGTCATCGCCGAGGGTGCCGAGGCAACCCACGAAGTCGCCTACAACGACCAGGCCTTCCTCAAGGCCGAGGCCGACGCTCCGGTCACCCAGGCTCGCTCGGTGGCGATCTCCGCCTCCATGTGCAGCCTCGAGACCAGCTCGCCTGCCGGTATCTTCGATGCCGAGTATTACGAGGACATGCTGGCCGGTCCGTTCAAGGACGGCACCATCGGCGAGTCGCCGGTTCTGCCGGGCACGGGCATGTTCATGCCGGCCGGTTCCGCCGCCATGAAGGACAAGGGTCTGTTCCGCCGGCAGGTGCCGGTGTTCGACGCCGAGAAGTGCACCGCCTGCCTCGAGTGCACCCTGGTCTGCCCCGACGCCGCCATGCCGTCGACGGTGCACGAGATCGATGATCTCGTCGCCACCGCCGCTCGTCAGATCGACGTTTCGGAAGCCCGCCGCGCCGAGATCGTGGGCAAGGCCCCGGCGATCGCCGCCGCCATCCGCGAAGTCTACAAGGCTCAGCCGAAGGCCCGTGCCTTCCACGAGATCTTCGCCCAGGTGGCGCCGGGTATCGCCGCCGGCGATGCCTCGCTCGCCCTCGACTTCGACAAGATGACGACGGTTCTCGCCAACTTCCCGGTGGCGCGTACCCGCCTGTTCTTCGACCAGGCCGAGAAGAAGGTGCCCGGTTCCGGCGCTCTCTATTCGGTCGGCCTCGACCCGTGGAAGTGCTCGGGCTGTCTCGAGTGCACCACCGTCTGCGGTTCCGATGCCCTGGTTCAGACGGAGCAGGACGATGCGTTGCTCGAGACGCTTCAGGCTCGCTTCGAGTTCCTGACCAAGACGGCCAACACGCCGTCCCGCTTCACCGAGCAGCTCACCGGCGCCAACGCCAAGCGCCTCATCCTCGACCGCGACAACTACTACGCCATGACCGGTGGTCACGGCGGCTGCCGTGGCTGTGGCGAGGTTACCGCTCTGCGCCTGATCATGGCGGCGAACAACGCTCTCCAGGGCCGCGCCCGCAAGGAGCACATCGCCGAGGTGGAAGCGCTGATCGGCAAGCTCGAGGCCAAGCTCGCCAGCGTGACCGACGAGGCGCGCGCCGCCCGCATCAAGTCGTCGCTCGAGACGATCAACCATCACCTCTTCCTCTTGGAGAGTGGCCCGACGGGTGAAGGCCCGGCTGCCGCGGTGGTTGCCAACTCGACCGGCTGTTCGAGCGTGTACTCCTCGACCTTCCCGTACAACCCCTACCGCGATCCGTGGGTGAACAGCCTGTTCCAGGATGCTCCGGCGCTCGCCAAGGGTATCTACGAAGGCATCGCGGCCGACGTGCTGGTGAACTTCCGGGCCATGCGCATCGCCGAGCTCGAGCTCGACGACAAGTATGATCCGGCGGTGCATGACAAGATGTTCCGGACCTTCGGTTGGGAGCAGTTCAACGACACCGAACTCGGCCGCCTTCCGACCGTGTTCTCGATCGGCGGCGACGGCGCCACCTACGACATCGGCTTCGGCGCGCTGTCGCGGCTCCTGTCGACCAAGACGCCGATCAAGGTGATCGTGGTCAACACCGGCGTGTACTCCAACACCGGTGGCCAGGCTTCGACCTCGTCGCTGATCGGTCAGGACTCCGACCTTGCCCGCTATGGTGCGGCGCACGCCGGCAAGACCGACAACCGCAAGGAACTCGGCCTCATCGCCGCCTTCCATCCGTCCGTGATGGTGGTGCAGACTGCCACCTCCATCCAGGGCCACTTCCTGAAGAACGTCCTCTCCGCCCTGTCGCGGACGACCTCTCCGGCCATCATCGACGTCTACACGCCCTGCCAGGGCGAGCAGGGCATCGGTGACGACGTGTCGAGCGAGCATGCCCGCCTCGCCGTCGAGAGCCGCACCAGCCCGGTCTACGTCCACAATCCGGACGGTGGCTCGGTGCTGAAGGAGCGCTTCACGCTGGACGGCAACCCCGACGTCGAGCAGGACTGGACGACCCTCGTCCTGACCTACAAGGACGCCGACGGCAACGAGCAGACGAAGGAAGTGCCGCTCACCCCGGCCCACTTCGCCCACCAGGAAGGCCGCTTCAAGAAGCAGTTCACCGGCAAGCCGCTTGCCGATGACGTCAACAACGGCGTGTCGATCGATGAGTTCATCGACCTCAGCGACGAAGAGCGGGTCGGCAAGATCCCGTTCATCTGGGAAGTCAAGAAGGGCAAGCTCATCCGCTTCCCGGTGCCGGCCCAGATCGTTCGCCTGGTTGAAGAGCGCCGCCGCTTCTGGCGCACGCTCCAGAACCTCGCCGGTATCGACGCTGCCAAGATCGATGAAGCCCATCAGGCTGAACTCGACGCCCTGCAGAGCCGCTACGACGAAGCTCTGGCGGAGATCGAGTCGCTGAAGGGTGCCTCGACCAGCGCCGCCGAGTAATACGGCGTAAAACTGAAGACTATAGGGCCGCCGGGCAACCGGCGGCCCTTTCTTTATTTGTCTATTTCGTCACAAATAGACTAGGTCAAATTACGTGTCCGCGCGAAACAATATATCTCTTTAAGACCATATTAGTTCGCCCCGCCAAATATGCGGCACCGAGGACCGAATGCACGCCCCTCCCCTGGCGGCTCGGCAATGGGTCTCGTTTCTCTATCGTAAGCCATGTTGCCTCCGCCCTTTATCTCCAAGGGGCGGCGCTGACGCTTTCCCCAATTCTCCCCAGGGAGCCTTTATGCGGAACTATTTCGCTCGCGTATCCGTACGATTCTACTCGATCGTCGCCTTCGTCTTGATCGGACTGGGATTCATGGCCGGCTATGGCCTGTGGCAGCTGGCTGCCGAGATCAGAGCTGGACGCCTCGACCAGCTGCAGGCCGTCGTCGACAGCGCCGCGTCGATGGTGGTTGCCGAAGCAGAGCGCGTGTCGACTGGAGAGGTGGACGGCAAGACCGCCGCAGTGATCGTCGCCGACATCATGTCCAACATGCGCTTCAACACGTCGGACTACGTGTTCGTCATCGACGACAATGGCCAGATGCTCGCCCATCCTGATCCGAAGCTGCGCGGCAACAACACCGCCTATACCCACAGGGGACCGGACGGGCGTACCGTCATCCGGGAAATGGTCGCCCTCGCCCGCAAGGAGGGCGAGGCGTCGATGACCTATGATTGGACCAACGCCAAGACTGGAGCCAGCGAGCCGAAGGCTGCGGTCGTGCGCCATGTCGATGCCTTCGGGGGCCTCACCGTCGCCGCGACGACCGTCGTGGCCGACATCAACGCACAGATCCGAGCCGCCGCTGGGCGCTATTCGGGATTGGCCGCTTTGCTGACCCTGGCGTTGACCGCCGTCGTTGTGTTGATCGCCCGCTCGATCAGCCAACCGATCGCCCGCATCCAGGGCGCCCTCAAGGCGGTCGGGGACGGAGACTATCACTTCGCAATCGACACCAGCGCCAACGGCGAGCTAGGCGACATGGCGCGAACGCTGGCACTATTGCGCGACAGTCTCGCGCGTGGGGAGGAAGATCGTGCTGCCGGCGAACGTTTGCGCGAGGAGATGCAGGCCCAGGTGACCGCCAATCGACTTCTTCTCGCCGACGATTTCGAGAAATCGATCGGTGAGATGACCCGCGCCTTCGTGGCTTCGTCGGACAGCTTGCTCGGCTCGGCCCGTCAGCTGTCACAGGCCGCCGACGCCGGTATCGCCAACGCCCGCACGGTGGCCGACGCGGCCGACGAGTCGGTTCGCAATGTCGAGACCGTGGCGGCCGCCACCACACAGCTTGCCATGTCGGTGGAGGAAATCGCCAAGCAGGTTGCCGAGTCCAACAAGGTGGTCGGTCTCGCCGCCGAGGAGGCCACCCGCACAGAGGTCGACATCAACGCCCTGTCGGACTCCGCCGCGAAGATCGGCGAAGTGGTGGCCCTGATCAACTCGATCGCCGAGCAGACAAACTTGCTGGCGCTCAATGCCACCATTGAAGCGGCGCGCGCCGGCGAGGCCGGAAAGGGGTTTGCCGTCGTGGCGAGCGAGGTCAAGCAGCTTGCCTCTCAAACCGCACGAGCGACCGAGGACATTTCCTCCCGCGTCGCCGGCATTCAGAAAGCGACCGGCGACACCGTTCAGTCGATCGGTCGCATCGTCGGAACCATCGACTCCATCCGCAGCATATCCGCGGCGATCGCCGGAGCCGTCGAGGAACAGAGCGTCACGACGCAGGAAATCGCCGGCAATACCAAACTGGCCGCAGATGGTTCGTCGACCGTAACGCAGAACATCCACGCGCTGTCGGGCAATGTCGGCACCACGGCCGAAGCGTCTCGAACCCTCGAAACGCTGTCGGGCGATCTTGCCGGCCGATCCGAGCGCCTGAAGCAGGACGTTGCCGGCTTCATCGCCATGCTGAAGTCCGCCTGACCCGGTAAAAGCGCCGCAAAGCATAAAGGGCGCCCCGAAAGGACGCCCTTTTCTCGTGATCCTTATTGCCGCTCCGGACCGTCAGCCGACGAAGGCGCGCTCGACGACGAATGTGTTGGGGGCATTGTTGGCGCCCTCGACAAGACCGAAATGCTCTAGGCGATCCTTGGTGTCCTTGATCATAGCCATCGATCCGCAGATCATCGCGCGATCGGTCGCGGGGTCGAAGGACGGCACGCCAAGATCGGAAAACAGCTTGCCGGAATCGATCAGGTCGGTGACGCGGCCCTGACGCGGATGGGGCTCGCGTGTCGCCGAATCATAGAGACGAAGCTTTCCGGCGGCGAGTTCGCCAAGGAACTCGTGATTGACCACTTCGTCGTAAAGATCTCGCGCATAATCGAGCTCGGCCACCTCGCGACAGGTCTGTACGAGAATGACCTCGTCAAACTTCTCGTAGACCTCAGGATCGCGAATGAGGCTGGCGAAAGGAGCGACACCGGTACCCGTCGACAGAAGATAGAGCCGCTTGCCCGGCAGCAACGCATCAATGACCAGCGTTCCCGTCGGCTTCTTGCGCAACAGAATGGTATCGCCGACCTTGACCTTCTGCAGGTACTCGGTCAACGGACCGCCCGGCACCTTGATCGAGAAGAACTCGAGTTCGTCGTCCCACGCAGGACTCGCCACGGAGTAGGCGCGAAATACCGGTCGCTCTGCGTTGGGCAGGCCGATCATTACGAACTCGCCAGAGCGGAACCGGAAGCTCGCAGGACGCGTGGTGCGGAAACGGAACAGCCGGTCTGTGTAATGCCGAACTTCGGTCACCGTCTCGGCGAAGACGTTTTCGGGGATCGGGAAGGCCTGAGCGCCCTCGGCGCTGGTCGCAACGGTCGACGTATGGGCGTTCAAGATCGACTTCCTCTGCCTGTGCAGATCAAACCGCGACCGACGCAAATCGGCGCCATCGGGTCATGCTCACGTGCAAGGGTGATAGCACCCGCTTCCTTCCTAAATGAAGCAAACGAGTTGCAAATTCCAGTCATTCCAAGGAAAAAACCGCCGACGAGGCCGCATAGCTGAAATGCATGGAGGACGATCAAGGCCTCGCCCGCGCCCCAGGAAAGCCTCGTCCGGCACTCACCGGACCGTAGCCGCCCCCGCTCGCGAGGCACGTGCGGACTTGGCGCGAACCTCTTGCGCTGCCGGCGCGTTGCGCGACAGGCCGACGCGTACGGACATTGCGGCAAGGGCCGCCAGCTCGAAAGCCGTGACGGCGAGGACCACCGAGAGAGCGATCTTCCAGGCAGGCATCGCCAGCGCAAAAGCGCCAACGCCGGAACCGAAAGCCACGATGGCCGCCAGCAGGACGAGCGCAACGAGGCGAACCCGCACACCGGCGACGAACCCCATCAGACCCGACATAGCGACTATGAACAGCATGGCCTTACTCCGGACAAATCCTGATATCCGGACTATGGCAGACCGCGCTTAGGATCTGCTTACAAAGATAGCTCAAATTTGATTGAATTCCGCGAGAGCCCTTGTCACGCCCCGGACGGCACCGACGCGGGGCGGATGTCGGCAAGCCGTTCGAGGGCAGCTCGCGGATCAAGACGCCCGTCGTAAAGCGCCCGGCCGGTGATGGCACCGTCGAGGACCGCCGATTCCGGTAGGCAGAGCGCCTCGATGTCGTTCATCGAAGCAAGCCCACCAGAGGCGATGACCGGGATTGAAACGGCCTGGGCGAGCGCCAGCGTCGAAGAAAGGTTGAGGCCCTTTAGCACCCCGTCGCGATCGATATCGGTGTAGACGATGGCGGCAACACCAGCATCCTCGAAACGACGGGCCAGCTCGGTGGCTGTCAGTTCGGCGCTTTCCGCCCATCCCTCGACGGCAACCTTGCCGCCGCGCGCGTCAATACCAACCACGACCCGACCGGGAAAGGCCTTCGCCGCCGCCTTCACCAGATCCGGATCGCGCAGAGCCACGGTGCCGAGGATGACGCGGGAGATACCCTTTGCAAGCCAGGCCTCGATGGCCGCCATATCGCGAATGCCACCGCCAAGCTGGACTTTCATGTCCGGCGTCACCGCCGCCAGGATGGCGTCGACCGCATCGCCGTTCACCGAGCGACCGGCAAAGGCGCCGTTGAGGTCGACGACATGCAGCCAAGGAAAGCCGATGTCGCGGAAGGCGCGCGCCTGGGCGGCCGGATTGGCGTTGTAGACCGTCGCGGCATTCATGTCGCCGAGCTTCAGGCGAACGCAGGCACCGTCCTTGAGGTCGATGGCGGGATAGAGAATCACGGGCGCCACCTCAGGAAGTTGGCAATGAGGCCGAGGCCGAGCGTCTGGCTTTTCTCGGGATGAAACTGAGTGCCGGCAATGTTGTCTCGGCCGACCATGGCCGTGACCGGTCCACCGTAGTCGGCAACGGCGACCAGCGCATCGGTCTCGCGCAGCGTCATGTGGTAGCTGTGGACGAAATAGGCGTGCAGCCCGTTGTCTCCGGTCCGCAGCCCCTCAAGAAGGGCATGGGGACGGACAAGATCCAGGGTGTTCCAGCCCATGTGCGGCACCTTGAGTGCGGGATCTCGCGGCAAGATCGGCTCGACATCGCCATCGATCCAGCCGAGGCCGTCGGTAATCGTCTTTTCGAGGCCACGGCGCGCCATCAGCTGCATGCCGACGCAGATACCGAGGAAAGGCCGACCTTTCCGCATGACGGTTTCAGTCAGCGCCTCGATCATGCCGGGAACGGCGGCTAGGCCCGCCTTGCAGTCGGCGAAGGCGCCGACACCCGGCAAGACCACACGCTCGGCGGCGCGAACGGCGTCGGGATCGGAGGTGACGACAATGGTATCGCCGCTGCCGTCGCGAGCCGCCCGTTCAAAGGCCTTGGCCGCAGACCGCAGGTTGCCGGACCCGTAATCGATGATGGCGACGGTCATGGCCGCGCTCCACTTTCAGGAAAGAGACCGAGGACGCCCGGAGGGACGCTTCTTCCGGGGTGAAGAGCACCAGGAGAAGGCGGCGGCGACGCGGGCCGCGGCTGGACGAGCCATGCGTCGAAGAAGCGTCGCTCGGCCGCATCGCGGCTTTCGCCCTCCACGACGCCACTCTCCCGGAAGCCGCGCAGCCTCAGCGACAGGCGTCGAACATCGTTGGCGGCGACGCCGGTAGCGATCGCCAGAATCAGTTCGAAGCCCCCGGAGGTGACGGGCCCGACCCAACGCTCGGAGAGCGTGATCAGGACAGCCAGCACGATCCAGCCAACAAGCCCCAGCCATTCGCGATGGCGCAGGAACCACAAAGGTCCGAACAGCAATGCCCAGATGGCAAAACCGTCGCGCACGAACACCGCACGCTCGGCGACAACCCCCGGAGCAGCCTTGTCCGGCAGATGAACGCTGAAGATGGCCATCAAACGCCTCCGTCAGGCTTCCAGCACGCCCTTGGTGGACGGCACGCGACCGCCCTGGGCCGGATCGATGGCGATGGCGAACCTCAGGGCCCGCGCCAGCGCCTTGAAACAGCTTTCGGCGATATGGTGGTCGTTCGAGCCGTAGAAGGTCTCGACGTGCAACGTCAACCCGGCCTGCATGGTGAAGGCGCGGAACCATTCCTCGACGAGCTGGGTATCGAAACTGCCGATCTTGGCCGCGTGGAAAGCCGTGCGGAACACCAGATACGGGCGGCCGGAGATGTCGACCACGGCACGTGACAGCGCTTCGTCCAGCGGCAGCGTCACGTCGGCATAGCGGGTGATGCCGGCCTTGTCGCCCAGCGCCTTGCGAAAGCACTGGCCCAGCGCGATTCCGACGTCTTCGACGGTGTGGTGATCGTCGATGTGAAGATCGCCCTTCGCCTTGACCTCGAGATCGATCAGGCCATGGCGGGCAATCTGGGTCAGCATGTGATCGAAGAAGCCCACACCGGTCGAGATGTCGGCGTCGCCACGGCCATCGAGGTCGATACGGACGGAAATCTCGGTTTCGCGGGTCGAGCGGCTGAGGCTGGCCGTACGCATGGCTCGCTGTCACTCCTTCGGCGGGATTAACCGGCTTCTATCAGGGGTGGGCGGAAATGGAAACGCCAAATGATTCGCGTTCCAGCGCCGCCAACCGGGCGAGCGCCCAGCGCGCGGCGTCGACGACGACCGGGTCGGGATCGCCGAGAAGCGGAACGAGCGCCGGACCAAGCGCTGCGTCGTTCGAGTTGCCAATGGCGATGGCGACGTTGCGGACGAAGCGATTGCGGCCGATTCGTTTGACCGGTGACCCGGAGAACAGAGCGCGGAAGGCGGCATCGTCCAGCGCGGCTAGGGCGGCGAGAGACGGGGCGGTGAGTTCCGGCCGTGCTCGCAGCTTCATTTCCGCAGCTGCGCTGGCGAACTTGTTCCAGGGACAGGCGGCGAGGCAGTCGTCGCAACCATAGATGCGGTTGCCCATCAGGGGCCTCAGGTCCTCCGGAATGGGGCCTGCATGCTCGATGGTGAGATAGGAAATGCAGAGGCGCGCGTCGATCTGATAGGGCGCCGGCAAGGCAGCCGTCGGACAGGCGTCGAGGCAGCGGCGGCAGGCGCCGCAGCGATCGGAGGCCGGCTCGTCCGGCGGCAGATCGGCGGCCGAGAGGATCACGCCGAGAAACAGCCAGGAGCCGAAATCGCGCGAGACGAGATTGGTGTGCTTGCCCTGCCAACCGATGCCGGCCAGCGCGGCCAGTGGCTTTTCCATCAGTGGGGCGGTATCGACGAACACCTTGACGTCGGCGCCGGTGTCGCGGGCAATAAGACCCGCCACCTCCTTGAGGCGCCCTTTCAGCACGTCATGATAATCGCGATGGCGGGCGTAGACGGAAATGTTGCCGACTGTGGGCCTTGCGAGATTGACCAGAGGATCGCTTTCGGGACCGTAGTTCATGGCGAGAACAACGGCCGACCTGGCCTCGGGCCAGAGCACGCGCGGATCGGCCCGCCGGTCGAGCGTCTCTTCCATCCAGGCCATGGAACCGTGCCGCCCAAGGTCGACGAAGGCGCGCAGTCGCAGCGCCGCGTCACCGAGCCGGTCGACGGGGGTAATGCCGATCGCCGAAAAACCGAGGTCGCGAGCACGCGCACGCCAAGTCACGGCGTCGCTCCCTCGGAGGCAGCGTCAGAAATCGAGATTGGTATAGATCGGCGCAGCCGGAAGACCGGGCAGCCGGTCCGCCAGCAGGGTGCGGAAGGTCGGGCGCGACTTGATCCGGGCATACCAGTATTTGGCATTGAGATCCTCGTCCCAGGGAACATCGCCGACATAGTCGACGACAGACAGTTCGGCCGCGGCAGCTAGGTCGGCGAAGGTAAGCTGCTCGCCTGAGAGCCAGTTGCGCGAGCCGGCCAGCCAGCCGACGTAGTGAAGATGATGCTTGATGTTGACCCGGGCAACCCTCAGCACTTGGTTGTCGGGCGAGCCGCCCCCCAGTTCCCGTGGCAGTTCCAGCTTCGTGATCTTCTCGTGCAGGAAATACTGCACCGCCTCTTCATGGGTTTTATGCAGGAACCAGTCGACAAGACGGCGCATTTCGGCGCGCGCCTCGGGATGATTGGGCATCAGGCGACGATCCCCGAGCGCGTAGCCACGCGTCTCGTCGACGTACTCCATGATCGGACCGGCTCCGACGATCGGCGGGCCATCGTTCTCGACCAGCACCGGCACGCTTCCCGCCGGATTGAGCTCGAGGAACTCCGGCCGCCGTTCCCAGCTTTTCTCGACGACGAGGTCCACCTTCGCGTCATGCTCGGCGAGCATCAGCCGAACAAAGCGGGACGTGGTGGAAAAGGGATGATGATAAAGCTTGAGCATCGCGGCACCGGATCGCCGGCCGCGCCGGCGTCAGACAAGGAAGGTGGAAACAGTTCGCCTGGAGTATCCGTCAAGGCCCCGCGCCGCTCCGAAACGGAATGGCGGCAGGGCGTGAGACTGGCCTATAGAGCCGACGACATGTATGAACAAGCGGTTACCGACCTATCGCATTCGATCCACCCATTTTGACCGAAAGTTTCGCGACATGGATCTTACGGGTCTCATTCAAGCGCTCATCCTCGGCATCATTGAAGGTATCACCGAGTTCCTGCCCATTTCCAGCACCGGCCATCTGATCATTGCGGAACAGTGGCTTGGCGCTCGTTCGGACATGTTCAACATCGTCATCCAGGCCGGCGCCATTCTGGCGGTGACGGTCATCTACTGGAAACGGCTTCTTGGCTTCATCACGGGTTGGCGCGACCGGGAAACGCGCCTTTATCTCGGCAAGCTGATCGTTGCCTTTCTGGTCACCTCGGTGCTGGGCCTTCTCGCCAAGAAGCTCGGCTTCAAGTTGCCGGAGACGGTGGTGCCAATTGCTTGGGCACTGGTCATCGGAGGCTTCTGGATGATTCTCGCGGAGCATTTTGCGGCCAAGAAGCCCGAAAGCAGCCATGTCAGCTGGACTGTCGCGGTGGTGGTCGGCGTAGCGCAAGTGATAGCAGGCGTCTTCCCGGGCACGTCACGGTCGGCCTCGACCATCTTCGCGGCCATGCTGCTCGGCACGGGAAACCGTGCGGCGGCCACCGAGTTCGCCTTTCTGGTCGGCATCCCGACCATGTACGCCGCGAGCGCCTACGAGATCGTCTCCACCCTGAAGGACGGCGCCGCGACCGCCAGCGAGGACTGGCTAGCCCTCGCGATCGCCTTCATCGCTTCGGCGATCACCGCCTTCGTTTCGGTCAAGTGGCTGCTGGGCTACATCCAGACCAACCGCTTCACCGCTTTTGCAGTCTACCGCGTGCTGTTCGGCGGCCTGCTGTTCGCCATGATCCTGACCGGTTGGGTCCACTGACCCGAGGGTTTCAGGCCGGGCTGCCGTCGCGATCGTACTGACCGTGTGGGCGGAAGCGGATGGCATACTCCGGAAGCACCACGCCGAGCGATGTCGGCGAGATGCCGAAGGCGTCGAGCGTGCGGCCTTCGCCGACGGCGGCGGCCGACACGACGCTTCCCGTCTTCAAGAGCTCGACCTGGTCGGGCGTCAGGGGCGCGCCGGGCAGCCAGGCGGTCAATCGAGCCAGCAACGAGGCCAGGCCGAAGGGGATCGTCAGAAAACGCCGCGGACGGCCGGTCTCGGCGAGCAGACGTTCGAGAATGGCGCGGAAGGTAAGCACCTCGGGTCCACCGAGTTCGTAGATGCGACCGCCCGCGATATCACCGTTCACGGCGCGGTCGACGGCTGCTGCAACATCACCGGCGAACACGGGCTGGAGGAGAGTCAGGCCGCCACCGATCAATGGCAGGACCGGACTGAGCATGGACAGTTCGCCGAATCGATTGATGAAGTGGTCCTCGGGGCCGAAGATGACCGAGGGTCTCAGGACCACGGCATTCGGGATGACATCGAGGACCGCCGCCTCACCGGCGGCCTTGGTCCGGGCATAGACCGAGCGGGACGCGGCGTCGGCACCGATGGCGGAGACATGGACGAGGCGTGAGATACCGGCAGCGGCAGAGGCTTCGGCCACCGCGCGAGCGCCGAAGGCCTGTACGGCCGCGTAGGTCTGGCGGCCGGTGGGAGACAGAATGCCGACCAGGTTGACGACGGCATCCGCGCCACTGATGGCCCGATCGATCGAGGCGCGATAGCGCAGATTGGCTTGCATCGGCATGATCTGGCCAGGAGCGCCAAGGGGTAGCAGATGCGCCGCCAGATCGGGTCGCCGGCAAGCCGCGCGAATGCGCCAGCCCTCTTTGGCCAGTGCCCCAACGACATGGCGCCCCAGGAAGCCGGAGGCCCCGAAGACGGTAACGATCGGCTTTTCTTCCCGAACGAGGGGCATGGCAATCCCTTCCTGCGAACAGTTGCGATGAACGATCCCGGCCGCCAGCGATCACGATGGCCAGCGTCCCTGCAAAACCAACTTATTAAGGCAGGAAGCCGCGCCCTGTACAGACCGCACCGCGTAGCATTCCGTAGCCAGCACCATTTCGTCGGCAAGGATCGAAATGGCGGTTGACAACATCGCGCCGACCCCGTATTCACCCCGCCAGCCGACGACCCCTGTGCCCAGGTGGCGGAATTGGTAGACGCGCACGGTTCAGGTCCGTGTGCCGCGAGGCGTGAAGGTTCGAGTCCTTTCCTGGGCACCATCGTCGATCTTCATGATCAACGAGATGTTGGCCTCATTCTTCTGAATGCGAAACAACCTGCCTCACGGCGGGTTTTTTCATGCCTGCATTCCACGCGGGGCAGCCTTGCGGCGCATCGTTTTAGAACCGTTCCATGCTTGCCGAAATTTGGCAACGCGCATAATCCCTTGCTTGCAAACAACGACTAGCGCCGACGCGGCATTCGGCCGCGACGAGAGCCTACTTCGAGGAACAATACCCCATGATTGCCCAGCGCATCACCGACGACATCCATTCGCTTCGCGCCATTGACTGGGACCGAAAGCTGTTTGACGAACTGGTGCCGCTGCCTGAGGGAACGACGTACAACTCCTACCTGATCCGTGGACGGGAAAAGACCGCACTGATCGATACGGTCTATCCGCCCAAGGCCGAGGAACTGCTCGCCGCGATCAAGGCGGCTGGCGTCGAGCGCCTCGACTACATCGTCGCCAATCACGCCGAACAGGACCATTCGGGCTCGATTCCCGCGCTGCTCGCGCTCTTCCCCGACGCGAAGGTGGTGACGAACGCCAAGTGCAAGCGTTTCATTCTCGATACGCTTCCCGTCGAGCGAGACGCCTTCGTCACCGTGCGCGATGGCGACACTCTCGACCTTGGCGGCAAGACGCTGTCCTTCCACCTGACGCCGTGGGTGCACTGGCCGGACACGATGGTGACTTTCGCCGTCGAGGATCGAATCGCCTTCACGTGCGACTTCCTCGGCGCCCATTTTGCCACCACCGAACTGTTCGCTCGCGACGAGGCGCAGGTCGCCATCTCCGCCAAGCGCTACTATGCAGAGATCATGATGCCCTACCGCGGCTTCTCGGCCGAGGCACTCGGCAAGGTCGAAGCGCTTTCTCCGCTCTTCGTGGCGCCCAGCCACGGCCCGGTTCATGATCGTCCGTCCTTCATCTTCGACCTCTACCGGAGCTGGACGTCCGACGAGGTGAAGCCGCTGGTCGTCATTCCCTACGTGTCGATGTACGAGAGCACCGCCAAGATGGTCGCCCTTCTGGTCGACAAACTCACCGAGCGCGGTGTCGCCGCGCAGCCGATCAACGTTGTCGACCTGGACAGCGGTGCATTGGCCATGAGCATCGTCGATGCCTCGACCATCGTCTTCGCCTCCCCGACGGTGCTGTCCGGCCCGCATCCTAGCCTTGCCGCCGCGGCCATCCTCATCAACGCGCTGTCCCCGAAGACGCAAAAGGTAGCGGTGATGGGGTCCTTCGGCTGGGAAGGCAACCTTCCCGACCAGGTGGTCGCCCTGCTGCCCCGCCTCAAGGCGGAGGTCCTGGAACCGGTCATGACCAAGGGACTGCCGCGGGAGGCGACTCTTGAGGAAATCGGTCGACTCGCCGACGAGATCTCCGGCCTCCGGGCCTCCGAGGCGGCGGCGGCCTGATCGCAAGGCGGCCGGCTGGCGCACAATTTTCTTGCGCTTGTCCGGCCAGCGTCCGCATATACGGAAAATCGTTTCCTGGGGCCGGCGACCATGCCGCCGGTCGCCTTTGCGTATCCAAGCGCCGCAATGGTCCTGCGACCTTTCGGCTGGAGCGCCAACCAGCAGAGTTCGACCATGACCATCCGCCTTCACGCCGGCGACCTTCCCGATCTCGACGCTTACGGCGATGTTGTCGCCATCGACACCGAGACACTCGGCCTCAACCCGCATCGCGACCGGCTATGCGTCGTACAGTTGTCGCCGGGCGACGGATCGGCCGATGTCGTACAGATCGCCCAGGGGCAAACCGCCGCGCCAAACCTCGTCCGTCTGCTCACCGACCCCAGGCGGATCAAGGTGTTTCACTTTGCCCGCTTCGACATCGCCATCCTTAAGCGCGCTTTCGGCATTACCGTATCTCCCGTGTTCTGCACGAAGATCGCGTCTCGGCTCACGCGCACCTACACCGACCGGCACGGCTTGAAAGACGTCACCAAGGAACTCCTCGGCATCGATATCTCCAAGGCGCAGCAGTCGTCGGACTGGGGCGCCACGACGCTCAGCCAGGCGCAGCTCGAGTACGCCGCCTCGGACGTGCTCAATCTTCACGCGCTGCGAGCGCGGCTCCAGGCGATGCTCGAACGCGAAGGGCGGACGGAAATGGCGGAGGCCTGCTTCCGCTTCCTGCCGACCCGCGCCGATCTCGATCTGGCCGGGTGGGCGAACGAGGACATTTTCGCCCACAGCTGAGTCCAGTTGCGCGACAACCCGGCGGGCGAACGTCATACCGCCGTCGAAATGACGGAAAAGCGAGGCGTTCGCCGTCCGGCGATTGCCTGAATGTGATTGAAAGCCTCTCGCGACGCGGCAAGCGTTGGTTTATCTTTTTTGTTTAAAGTCCGCCGGGCAACCTTCGATCTGCCCCGCCCGCGAGGGTGATTGGGGCTCAATCGAGATCGAAGACAAGGGTACCGTCGACAAAACGGGAACGAGGGATGAGCGGCATCGCGGCAAACCGCGCTTTCGATGGCAGTGATCTGGGGCCGTTCGGCAACACCGCCGAGCGGGCACGTCAGTTTGCCATGGCGGCACGAGAAAGCAGACGCGTTCGCCGCCTGCGCGTTATTCTGCCGGCGGTCGGGGCTTTGCTTTGCCTGATCGTGGTGGGCGCCACGGTGATCACCCGCATCACCATAAGCCTCAGCATCGGCGACCTGAAGATTACCACCGAAGGGCTCGCCATGGATGCGCCGCACCTGTCGGGCAGCGACGGCAAGGGGCGCACTTACGCCGTCAGCGCCGAAAGCGCCGTGCAGGATCTCGGCGACACGAGGATCATCCGCCTCAAGGGGATTGAGGCTACCGTGACCCAGGCCGACGGCAGCCGCGCCCGCCTTCTCGCGGACAGCGGCGTCTACGATTCCGCCGCGCAGACGGTGGTGCTCAAGGAAAACATCCGGTTGAGCAACTCCGACGGCTCCGGCGGCGCTCTGGAACGGGCGGAGATCAACCTTTCCACCGGGGCGCTGACGTCCGACAGTCCGGTCGCATTCTCTTCTCGCCTTGGCGAGATCAGCGCCGAGAAGATGGGCGTCGAGAAGAAAGCCGGCACGGTGACCTTTTCAGGCGGCGTCCGTATGACCGTCGATCCGACCGCCCAACCAGGCAGTGGCGACAAGGCGCTTCCCAGCCGAACCGAACAAGGCGCAGGGGGCGCTCCGGAAGCGGCTCCCTGACAACAATCAAACGGCGCGGCGCTCCACTCGAGTCCACGACGTTCTAGCCGCCTCAAGAAGGCAGAAGGCAACTCAAGATGACCCGCATGCCACGTACCAGCCTTCTCAGCCGGGCCGCAGCCGCCGGCCTGCTGGTCGCCCTTGTGCTCTCCCCGGCCCTCGCTGCCGATCAAACCGCAAAGCTGCCGCCCAATGCCTACCAGGGCCTTGGAATGTCCTCCGACCAGCCGATCCAGTTTGAATCGGAACAGCTCGAGGTGCACGACCAGGACAAGACGGCAACCTTCATCGGTCACGTCATCGTTCGGCAAGGGGCCACCGTTCTGAAGACCGATCGCCTCATGGTGTTCTACCAAGGCTCGCCCACCGGGGAGGGGCCGCAGCAGGTCAGCCGCCTCGAGGCGAAGGGCAGCGTACTGGTGACATCGGCGAGCCAGACGGCGAGTGGCGACGCGGCGACCTTCGACACAGCGGCCAATACCATCGTGCTCACCGGCAATGTCGTGCTCACCCAGGGCGACAATGTCATTCGCGGCTCGAAGCTCCTGATCGACATCAACACCAGTCAGGCCAAGATGCTGGGCGGACGGGTGCAGATGCTGATCGCTCCGAAGTCGCTCGACACCAAGGGCTGATGCGCCCTCCACGCCGGAAACCAGAGCCTTGCTGAAGAGTTTCGCCCAGACTGAAAGCCCGTTGCCTCCCGCGGCGGCAGACACATCCGACCTTGCCGTCTTCAACCTCGTCAAGACTTTCGGCCAACGGCCGGTGGTGCGCGGCGTTTCCATGCAGGTTCGACGCGGCGAAGCCGTCGGCCTTCTCGGCCCCAACGGCGCCGGCAAGACCACGCTCTTCTACATGATAACCGGGCTGATCCCGGCCAACGGCGGCAGCATCTTCCTCGATGGGCACGACATCACCGGCTACCCGATGTTTCGTCGTGCCCGGCTCGGCATCGGCTATCTGCCGCAGGAAGCGTCGATTTTCCGGGGACTGACGGTCGAAAACAACATCCGAGCGGTTCTCGAACTTGTCGAGCCGAACCGCGACGCCCGAGAGGCGGAACTCGATTCGCTGCTTGAGGAGTTTCACCTCGCCCACCTGCGCCGCCAGCCGGCGATCGCCCTTTCCGGTGGCGAGCGGCGACGCGCCGAAATCGCGCGAGCACTGGCCAGCCGACCGATCTTCATGCTGCTCGACGAGCCTTTCGCAGGCGTCGACCCGATCGCCGTCGGCGACATCCAGGCGCTGGTGCGTCATCTCACCGGACGCGGCATCGGCGTCCTGATCACCGATCACAACGTTCGCGAAACGCTCGGCCTCATCGACCGCGCCTACATCCTGCATTCCGGAATGCTGCTGGTGGAGGGGACGCCCGACGACATCATTGCCGACGCAGACGCGAGGCGCGTTTACCTCGGCGAGCAATTTAGCCTTTGAAGCCGCCCTCTGCCTAGGTTATGAAGCAAGAAGCGGACCACCTTCGGCCGCCTCACTGACTTTCATGGCTTCCGCCTTGACGCGGAATGGACGGGGGTTGCTCGATGGCGCTGTCGGCGCGGCTCGAACTCAGGCACAGCCAGTCGCTGGTGATGACGCCACAGCTGATGCAGGCCATCAAGCTGCTCCAGCTGTCCAACATGGATCTCGTCACCTATATCGAGCAGGAACTCGAACGCAATCCGCTGCTCGAGCGCGTTGATGACAGTGGTGACGGCGAGGCGCCTGTTGTCGAGCCCGCCGACGCCGACGTGCCAGCGCGAGCCGATGCGCCGGACTGGTTCGAAACGGAAGGCGCCCCCAGCTCGGAGCGCGTTGCCAACGTTCTCGATACCGATATCGGCAATGTCTACCCCGACGATGCAGGGCAGCCCGAGCGCCAGCCTCTCGACGTTGGCGCTCTCGCCGGGGGAGACTGGTCATCGGTCGGCCGTGGCGGCACCGGCGAGGACTACAGCCTTGAAAGCTTCGTGGCCGGCGAAATCAGTCTCGGCGACCACCTCGCCGAGCAGCTGGCCGTCGCCATCACGGACCCGGCGCTGCGCCTCATAGGCCACGATCTCATCGATCAGGTGGACGAGGCTGGCTATCTCAGGGCCGATCTTGCCGCGACCGCCGAGCGGTTGGGCGCTCCGCTTTCCGAGGTCGAGAAAGTGGTTGCCGTGCTCCATACCTTCGAGCCAACCGGCATCTGCGCCCGCAACCTCGCCGAATGCCTGGCGTTGCAGCTTGCCGAGAAGGATCGGCTCGACCCGGCGATGCAGGCGCTGATCGCCCATCTCGATCTTCTGGCACGGCGCGATCTCGCCGCGCTCAAGCGCCTTTGCGGCGTCGACGACGACGATCTCGGCGACATGATCAAGGAGATCCTGGCGCTCGATCCCAAGCCGGGCCATGCCTTCGGCACGACGCAAGTGCAGACGGTGGTGCCCGACGTGATGGTCCAGCCAGCCGCCGATGGGGGCTGGACGGTGGAGCTCAACACCGACACGCTTCCGAAGGTACTGGTCAACCAGACCTATTACGCCGAGGTGTCGAAGACGGCCCGCGAGGAGGAGAAAACCTATCTCGGCGAGTGTTTCCAGTCGGCAAACTGGCTGACGAAGAGCCTCGATCAACGCGCCAAGACCATCCTGAAGGTGGCAACCGAGATCGTCCGCCAACAGGATGGGTTCCTGACCTATGGCGTCGCCCATCTGAGACCGCTCAATCTCCGCATGATCGCCGATGCGATCGGCATGCACGAATCGACGGTGTCACGCGTCACCTCGAACAAGTACATGGCGACGACGCGCGGCATCTTCGAGCTCAAGTACTTCTTCACCTCGTCAATTGCTTCCTCCGAAGGCGGCGACGCCCATTCGGCCGAAGCCGTGCGCCATCGCATCCGGCAACTGATCGACGCGGAGACCGCCGACGACGTGCTTTCCGACGATACCCTCGTCAAGATGCTGCGCGACGACGGCATCGACATCGCTCGTCGGACGGTCGCCAAGTATCGGGAAGCGCTACGCATTCCCTCCTCCGTGCAGCGTCGGCGCCTGAAGCAGCTTGCCGGGGCGTAAAATCGCGGTAACCTTTCAGAAATCGGGGGTCATCCGGAAGGCGGATTGATATCGCCATCGGCCGACGCCACATCTGATGCATGCGGGCGCGTCGCCCGACAACGCCAGCTCAGGGGAGGTTCTCGGCTTTTCCGCTTCCAAACCCCCGATCGGCGCTTGCTCCGGCCGAGAGCCGCAGAGCAAGGGGGGAAAGCGGCAACACCACCCACCGACGAGACGGAAAGCCGCGCCCCCGCTCGCCGGCGCCGGTCGAAACCCGCCAGACGCGGACGGCCGGAGATCCGGGTGCTGGACGAGAGATCGCCAGCAATCCGGTCGGTTCATAAAGGCGCGAGAAACGAGGACTCTGATGCCGCTTCGCATTACCGGAAAGAACGTCGACATCGGCCAGGCACTTCGCGAGCACATCACCACACGCACCACCGAGGAACTCGGAAAGTATTACGACGGCACCTTCACCGGGCATGTCGTGGTGCAGAAGGAGGGCAAGGCCTACATTGTCGACTGCTCGATCCAGCTCGCCTCCGGCACGACGCTGCAATCGCGGGGTGAGGATTTCGAGGTTTATCCGGCAGCCGAAAAGGCAGTGGAACGAATCGGCAAGCGGATGCGGCGCCACAAGCGCAAGCTGAAGAACTTCAAGGGTGGCGAATCGGCAGCCGGCGATCAGACGCCGGGCGGCCCGTCCTGGGGCGACATCGATGCCCAGACGACGGTGTTCGCCGCTTTCGACGACGAAGAGCTGGGCGAGGACTTCGCACCCACCGTCGTGGCGGAGACAACGCAGAAAATCCGCACGATGAGCGTCGGATCGGCAGTCAGCGAACTCGACTTCACCGGTGCGCCCCTGGTGATCTTCCGCAATGCCGGCAACGGTGGCGTCAACGTCGTCTATCGCCGCAACGATGGGAATATCGGTTGGATAGACCCCTCGCTCAACGAAATCGCCGACTGACGGGACTCATCCCATCTGTCCTTTTTCGGTTCACACCTATATGAAGGCGGGGGTCGGGGTTACCCGGCCCTTTGCCAAACTTGGAACAAGACGATGGATCTGAGCGACCTCCTTGTGATCGACGCAATCCTGCCGCGGCTCAAGACCGCCAACAAGAAGCAGGCGCTTCAGGAGATGGCCGCCAAGGCTGCCGCTCTCACCGGGCGGGACGAGCGCGACATCTTCGAGACGCTGATGCAGCGTGAGAAGCTCGGCTCGACCGGCGTGGGACACGGCGTTGCCATTCCCCATGGCAAGCTGGTTGGCCTCGAACGATTGGTGGGCGTCTTCGCGCTCCTCGACAAGCCGATCGACTTCGATTCGCTCGACGGCGAACCGGTCGACGTGCTGTTCCTGCTGCTTGCGCCGGAAAGCGCCGGCGCGGATCACCTGAAGGCATTGGCCCGCATAGCTCGCGTCCTGCGCGATGACGAGACGGCAGCGAAGCTTCGTGCCGCCGACGATGCCACGGCGATGTTTGCACTTCTCACCGAGGATGTTCGCTCAGACGCTGCCTGAGGGCTTTCCTCCGCACTCTGAATGCCCTGCGCGACGCGCGGCGGTCGACCGCATGGCTGTTGATTTCTGAAAACAAATCATGAACAATGGCGACGGAGACTTGATCATGCCCGTGCCGATTGCCGCGTTTTCCTCCCCAATCGAAAGCTTCGTCAACGACGGCCGACAGTCGGAAGCCGCTCGCCTCGTGCAGCGCGGTGTCGGGCGCCTGTTGGCGGGCCATGGATTTTCCATCCTTTACGAGTTGCCACTCGCGTCGGGACGACGCGCCGACGTGGCTGCCCTCGGCGGCAACGGCGACATAGTCATCATCGAGATCAAGTCGTCGGTTGAAGATTTCCGCGCAGACCACAAGTGGCCCGACTATCGGCTGCACTGTGATCGGCTCTTCTTTGCCACCCACGCCGACGTGCCCACCGATATCTTTCCCGAAGATGCCGGGTTGATCATAGCCGACGGTTATGGCGGAGCGATCCTGCGGGAGGCCCCCAGCCTCCGGCTTGCCGCTGCCACGCGCCGGGCGATGACCCTGCGCTTCGCCCAGGTGGCTGCTCGTCGCATCCAGCAGCTGATCGACCCGCAGTTGCCGGACATGGGCGCCTTTTAAGGCGCCACCACGCAAGCTGGACTCCACGGATCGGCGACCGCGCCGGGCGCTAGTTCGAAGGGCGAACAGACTGAAGTCTATGCCAAAACAGCGGTTTCCAACGTCCGTTCGCGACTAAGAGCGGGGGTGTGGCCGCTTGTCGCGGTGGATACGAGCGCTATCCTTTCTCCAACGACAACGGGGGCTGGGAACATCGGGGGGCGGTCGTAACCACCTGGAGGACGGCGTGCCGTATTATCATAGCTACTCCGGGTCCGACGCGGACAGTCCGCCGCGATCACCCAGTCGTCGACCGCCGGAAGCATCCGGCCCCTCGGCCGACCTGTATGCTCGCGTTGCGCGCCGCTATTGCCCCCCGACGTTCAATCTCGGTACTGCCTTCGTCTCCGGGGTACGCGGTCCTGTCGTCGAGCGCGTGTTGCGAGCGTCGCCCTTCTGGAAGCTCATCGCTTTCGACCGTCTGACGCCAGAGTCCGACGCTACCGCCCCCTCCGTGCTGGTGCTGCCGCCCTACGCCGGGCACTGTCCGACCCTTGTCCGAGACACCGTGGCTGCCTTTCTGCCCGATCATTCGGTACACGTCGCAGGTTGGGCCGACGCGCGACGCGTACCGCTTTCGGCCGGATCCTTCGGGCTAGGCGAAGCCGTGGAGGCCGTCGCCGACATGATTACCGAGATCGGAGGGCCGGTGCATGTGGTCGCGATCGCAGAAGCCGGCGTCATCGGTGTCGCGGCCACAGCCTTGCTTGAAAGGGATAATCGCAGCCCAGCCTCATTGACGCTGATCGGTGGACCGGTCGATTGCCGGGCCGATCATGCCGGACTTGCCGCCGAGGCAGCCGCACGCGGGCTTGACTGGCTCGTCCGAGCGGTAATTGCGCCTGTCCCGCCACCATTCGAAGGCGCGTACCGGGAAGTGTTCCCAGGCTTCTTCGCCCTTACCGGCTTCCTGACACGCCATCTCGATCGCTCTTCCATCGATCACAAGGAGCTGTTCCTGGGGCTGGTGTCCGGCGACGGTGACGGCGCCGACGGTCATCGGGGCTTCTTCGAAGAGTTCCTGGCGGTCATGGACGTGCCCGCCGAACTCGTTCTGCAGTGGATCGAGGCGGTATTGATCGAACGACCATTCACTCCCGATCTCGGCAAAGCCTTCCCGCCAAACGGCGGGCCTCCCCTCGCCGGCACCCCCTTGATGACGGTAGAGGCCGGGCACGATGCTTTCGGCGGAGGCGGCCAAACGCATGCTGCCCATCAGATGACTGGCCTGGCGCAAGGGGGATGTCGCCATACCGAGGATGAGGCAGGCCGTTTCGCGCTCTTCAGCGGGGCACGCTGGCGCGCCTCGATATATCCACGTGTTGCCGATTTCATAGCCAGCCATGCCGATCCACCCGGACGGTCGAAGCCACGCAAGGTCGAGGATCTTTTGACACTGCCCGGGCTTACGCCGGCACTTGTTGGCCGGCTCAACCGCGAAGGCATCTACTTCATCCATCAGCTCGCCCGTCTCGACGAGACTTCGGCAAACGAACTGGACAGGCGCCTTGGTACGGTTGCCCATCCTCTTGTCGCCCAACTCGGACGCCAGGCGCGCTTTCGCCTTGGCGAGATCGGCCGGTCTTGAACGGCGAAGACCGCAAGGCCATATAGAGCGCTGATCACCGGGTGCCTCAGGGGTCCGGTCAAGGTCGCTTCATTGCGAGGACTTTGAAAGATGACGAGACTGGCAGGCTTTTCGAGCCCGTTTCTCCTGGGCTTCGATGAAATCGAGCGCGCGCTGGACCGAGTGTCGAAAGCCGCAAACGATGGTTATCCTCCGTACAACATCGAACGTATCGAACGCGACAGCCCGGAAGGCGACGTGCTGCGCATAACCTTGGCCGTCGCCGGGTTCACGCGTGAGCAGCTCGACGTTTCCGTCGAAGAGAACCAGCTGGTAATCCGTGGGCGGCAAGCGGACGACAAATCTCGCCTTTATCTCCACCGAGGTATCGCTGCGCGGCAGTTCCAGCGCACCTTCGTTCTTGCCGAAGGTATCGAGATCCTCGGAGCCGACCTGCGAAATGGCCTCTTGTCGATCGACCTGGTCCGCCCTCCACTCGAGCGAGTCATTCGGCGGATCGAGATCAACGCCGAGGATTGACCATAAACGCGCCGGTCACCTTTTCCCACTAAATTGCGTTTCAGACCCGTTCGCCCTTCGTCGGCGAACGTGTCCCTCCCCCTGCCCGGTCAAGACCGCCAAGGGGAAAGGAGTAAAGCGATGGCTACTTTCACCAAGACCACTTCCGCCGACGACCGGAAGATCATGCCCGATGCTGCCTTCCGGCAACTCGGTGGTGGCACGGTTGCCTATCTGCGTCGCGTCTCCTCCGATGACGTGATCGCCGCCCATCCCGGGTATCTCGATCTCAGACCCGGCATGAAGCTGTGGGCGCTGCATTCGGCCGATGGACAGCCGATCATGCTGACGGACAGCCGCGAGGCGGCCATTGCCAACGCTACCGAGGCCGACCTTACACCGATGATGGTGCACTGATCGGGTTCTCGTCCGAAGCCATGGCGAGGGCAGCGAAACCCTCGTCGGTCGGAAACCGCGAAGCGGCCTCGCTCGCAAGGCGGCGCGACGCTGTGATGTCGCCCGCCTCTTCAAGAAGCCGGATGCGCCGCCGCGGAACCTCCTTGAGATAGCGCTTGGCAAGGCCGGACAGGACGCCGTCGCCGGCGATCGCCGCATCGAGTCCGGCGAGCAGCGTCAAGGCGCGGCCAATATCGCCTGCCCTCTCGGCCACCTCGGCGGCAAGCAATGTCAGTCCAGGATTGATATCCGGCAGAAGCCCCACAAGAGCATCCGGATCCAGATCGACACCGGCATCGAAGGCGGCGCGGGCTGCGGCGAATCGCGCATGAGCCGGCCAATCGATCGAAGAGACAAGAAGATTGCGGGCAGCGGCTTCGACGAAGATATCCCGCCTGAAAGTCGCGGTAACCTTGCGAATGATGTTGAGGCTGTAGAGGTGGTCGTGAACTTCGTGACTTGAGCGGAGCGGCACCAGCGCAACCTCGCCCGGCAACCCGAGATCGGCAAGACGGGCACCGACACCGGCATCGTATGGATCGTAAGTAGGAACGATCACCCGCGCCATTCCCCTTCGTGGAACCGCAAGCAACTCCCCGAGATCGGCCTCCCCCGACCTTTTCGCCAGGCCGGCCGCCGCCGACTGGCTGCCCGGCTCGCCAATGCGGAAATCCGGCGCAAAGGCGTAGAGCTCGGCGTCCGGGTATCTGGCCGCTGCAGCCGCGGCACCAAAAGCGCCCATCGAGCTGCCGTAGAGAATGATGCGCGCGGCCTTTGTCGTCGATGCAGCCTCGACGATCAGGCGATCGATATCGGCACCGCAGCTCCGATACCAGTTGTTCACTGGCTGGTTGAGAAGCAGAAGGCTGTGGCTCGTGCCCGCGAACAGACGCTCGAGACCGAACTTTCCGGCCGGCACCCGCACCTGACTGAAGACGGCGACCAGCGTGTCGCCGCCTGGGCGGAAGCTGTGGGCGAGGTTGTCTTCGCATGCGCCGATCAAGGAAGATGTCATTTTCGGAAAGCCGCCGGTTGCCTTGGCTGCCCCACTGCCGCACACCCTTGATCGACGCTGGAGAGACGGGACATGGCTGATTCGGTACCCCAGAGAGAGCATGGCGGCGGCCGTTCGCCGCGCCTGCCGCTGATCGACGTCACCCGTGGCGTAATGCTCCTCGCCATGGCCTCCTATCATTTTTCCTGGGATCTCGCCAACGTGCGGCTGGTCAGCTGGGGCGTCGCCAGCGATCCGCTCTGGCGCGCCTATGCGGCGGCAATCGCCGGCAGCTTCCTGCTGTTGTCCGGAGTTTCATTTCGCCTTGCCGAGCGCAACGGCTTCGACCTGTTCCGCTACGGAAGCCGCCTCCTCCGCCTTGCTGTCGCCGCTGCGGCCGTTTCCCTCGCGACCTATTTCGTCTTTCCCGACGCCTGGGTGTTCTTCGGCATCCTGCACATGATGCTGCTGGCCAGCCTCCTCGCGCCGCTGCTCGTTCGTTTGCCGAACGGGGTCTTGCTCCTTCTCGCAGTCGCAGCGCTCGTTCTTCCTCAGGTCTGGCGGTCGCCCGCCTTCGACGGCATGGCATGGGGTTTCCTGGGTCTCGCGGAAACGCCACCGGTTGCCAACGATCTTGTGCCGCTGTTCCCGTGGATCGCTCCCTATATCGTCGGTCTCGTTGCCGGCGGTCCATTGGCGCGTCGTGGAGAAAGCCGGGCACGGCCACTGCCCCTCCGTACACACTGGCTCGCCTGGATCGGCCGGCATTCGCTGCTGTTCTATCTGCTGCACCAGCCGTTGCTCTATGGTCTGGCGGCAGGCCTCGCGACTCTCATTCCGGTCGACCCGGCGGTCCAGAGGGCGAGCTTCGTCACCGACTGTCGCCTTGAGTACGAGCGCCACGGCGCGACCAAGGAGATGTCCGAGCGCTTCTGCGGGTGCGTCGCGACCTCTGTCGACGACACCGGCATCTGGGAGAATAGGGACGACGATCCCTCTTTCGGCCCCCTGCTCGCCACCGCCGTTCAGGCTTGCCAGGCCCAGCCATCGAGCGACATTGCCGATCCGTCGACGCCCGAAGGAACGGCAGACGGCAATGACTAGGCTGAATCGACATTGAGCCTAGAGCATTCGCCGACCAAATTGAAACATTTGGTCGTCCAGCGAATGCTCCAGATTCATTTGCTAGAGCACCCGCCGATCAGGTTGATTCAACCTGATCGGCGGGTGCTCTAGCGGCGGTAAACGAAAAAGCCGGCAAGAGCCCTGCCGGCTTCAACGTCTTCTTGACTGATCCGACCTCAGCCGGCAGGTCCCTCGGCGGTTTCGCGGCGATCCTGTTCCTTCAGCTCGTCAATGCGCGGCATCGACATGATCGAATAGCCGGAATCGACGAAATGAACCTCGCCGGTCACACCCGAAGAAAGATCCGACAACAGGTACAGGGCCGAACGGCCGACCTCGTCGATCGTGACGGTACGCTTCAGAGGTGCATTCTTCTTCTGGAAGTTGAACATCAGCCGGGCGTCGGTGACACCCGAGCCGGCCAGCGTGCGCACCGGACCGGCCGAGATGGCATTGACCCGAATGCCGTCGCCACCGAAATCGGCCGCGAGATAACGCACCGAGCTTTCAAGTGCCGCTTTGGCAACGCCCATGACGTTGTAGTTCGGCATGACACGCGTCGAGCCACCATAGGTCAACGTGAGCAGCGTGCCGCCCTCGGCCATCAACGCGGCCGCCTTGCGCGCCACTTCGGTGAACGAGAACACGGAGATGACCATGGTGCGCGAGAAATTGGCGCGCGTGGTGTCGGCGTAACGCCCCTTGAGCTCGTTCTTGTCGGAGAAGCCGATGGCATGCACCAGGAAATCCAGCCCTCCCCACTCAGCCTTGAGAGCCGCGAAGACAGCATCGACCGACGCCTCGTCCTCGACATCGCAAGGCAGAAGAAGCTTCGCCCCAACCTCTTCGGCCAGAGGCCTGACGCGCCGACCGAAGGCTTCGCCCTGATAGGTGAAAGCCAGTTCGGCGCCGGCGGCGGAGAGAGCCTTGGCGATGCCCCAGGCGATAGAATGGTCGTTGGCGACGCCCATAACGAGGCCGCGCTTGCCGGCCATGAGTCCATTCATGATCTGACGTCCCGAGAAGAAGAAACCGCCCGGCGAAGCCGGGCGGAAGGATCAGGCGGCGTAGCGCTGGAGAACCAGCGTTGCGTTTGTGCCGCCGAAGCCGAAGCTATTGGAAAGCACTGTGTCGATTTTGGCATCATCAATCCGATCGCGCACGATCGGCATATCGGCAAAGGCCGGATCGATTTCCTCGATGTGCGCGCTCTTCACGATGAAGCGGTTATTGATCATCAGAAGCGAATAGATCGCTTCCTGCACCCCGGTAGCGCCAAGCGAATGACCGGTGAGCGACTTGGTCGCCGAAATCGGCGGACAGTTGTCGGCACCGCCGAACACCGTTCTGATCGCCTCGATTTCCGGCGCATCGCCGGCCGGCGTCGAGGTCGCGTGCGGATTGATGTAGTCGATCTTCTCTTTCACCGTGGAAAGAGCCTGACGCATGCAGCGCACCGCCCCCTCGCCCGAGGGCGCGACCATGTCGTACCCGTCGGAGGTGGCGCCGTAGCCAACGATCTCGCCATAGATCTTGGCGCCGCGCGCCTTGGCGTGCTCCAGCTCCTCGAGAACCAGCACACCGGCGCCGCCAGCGATGACGAAACCGTCGCGATTCTTGTCATAGGCGCGCGAGGCCGTAGCCGGCGTGTCGTTGTACTTGGACGCCATGGCGCCCATGGCATCGAACAGCACGGACAATGTCCAGTCGAGTTCCTCGCAGCCGCCAGCGAACATCATGTCCTGCTTGCCGTACTGGATCATCTCGTAGGCGTTGCCGATGCAGTGGTTCGACGTGGCGCAGGCCGAGGAGATCGAATAGTTGACGCCCTTGATCTTGAACCAGGTGGCCAGTGTCGCCGAGGCGGTGGAGCTCATCGCCTTGGGAACAGCGAACGGGCCGACCTTCTTGGACGAGCCGCTTTCGATGGTCTTCAAGGCCGACTCGACGATGACGCGCGTCGAGGCGCCACCCGACCCCATGATGATCCCGGTGCGTTCGTTGGAGATGTCGCCGGCCTCAAGGCCGGCGTCCAGGATCGCTTGGTCCATGGCCACATGGTTCCAGGCGGTGCCGCCGCCGTGGAATCGCATTGCGCGCCGGTCGACCACAGATGCGGGATCGAGGGTGGGCGATCCGTAAACCTGGCAGCGGAATCCGTGCTCGGCGAAGGTCGGGGCGAAGGTAATACCGGAGCGGGCATCATGAAGGGACGCCAGCACCTCCTGCGTATTGTTGCCGATCGAGGACACAATGCCCATGCCGGTGACGACGACGCGTCTCATGGCTGTCTTTCCTTGTTCTGATACGGGCGTCGCTCAGGCGGCCTTGAACAGGCCGACGCGGAGATCCGTCGCCTTGTAAATGGTCTCGCCGTCGGCCTTCAGCCAGCCGTCGCCAATGCCGAGCACCAGCTTGCCGCGCAGCACGCGCTTGAGATCGACGCCATATTCGACCAGCTTGACGGCAGGGGTGACCATGCCGCTGAACTTCACTTCACCGACCGACAGAGCCCTTCCCTTACCGGGAGACCCCGACCAGCCGAGGAAGAAACCGAGCATCTGCCAGAGGGCATCAAGGCCCAGGCAGCCGGGCATGACCGGATCGCCCTTGAAGTGGCAGGGAAAGAACCAGAGATCGGGCCGGATCGCCAGAGTGGCACGGATGAGGCCCTTGCCAAACTCGCCACCCTCCTCGGCGATCTCGGAGATGCGATCGAACATCAGCATCGGCGGCATCGGCAGTTGGGCATTACCCGGTCCGAACAACTCCCCGCGTCCGCAGGAAAGGAGATCCTCATACTCGTAGCTGTTCTTGCGAAGACTCATGCTGCTGTCCGTACCTTATCCCTTCGGGCCTGCCCAAGGCAGCGCCAATCGCCGTCCGTCAGGACGGTGTTCGTGGTGGGTCGATCTCTAACACAGGCAAGGCGTCCTCGAAAGCCTTGGTACAAACGCGGCAATGGCCTTTTTGGCGCGTTCTTGCAGTCTCCACCCACTTTGCTAATATGTCGCAATCGAAAAAGCCGTCTGGCCTCCGCCGACCACCCAGGATAACGACATCATGGACCGCCCGCTTCCTTCCAGCCCGTCCACTGCCGCGACGGAGATGGCACACCGCACTGCCGTCGGCACTCAACCGGCAGCCGGCGCCCCCATGATCACCAAGATACCGGTGCGCACGCGGCTCCGGGATGTCGGCCTCAGGCCGACCCGACAACGCGTGGCACTCGCCGAGATCCTGTTTTCGCATGGTCACCGCCATCTCTCGGCGGAAGACCTGCACGCCGAGGCGCTGACGGCCAAGGTGCCGGTGTCGCTCGCCACCGTCTACAACACGCTCAACCAGTTCACCGAAGCCGGTTTGCTGCGCGAAGTGGCCGTCGAGGGCACACGCACCTATTTCGACACCAATACCGACGACCATCACCATTTCTACGTCGAGGACGAGAACCGGGTGTTCGACATTCCCGGTCCTCACGTGGAGATCGGCAACCTGCCGCCGGCGCCGGCGGGCATGGAAATCATCCGCGTCGACGTGGTTGTCCGCCTTCGCAACACGCGCTGAGCCCCGTGGCGGCTCGTGAGTCACTCGCTCGATAGCGCCGCCACAACCTCGTAACCATCGCCACGACAAAAGGCCCGGCTGATTTCAACGGCGCGACCGCTCGCCGTGTAGCTGACGCGTTCCACCCGCATGGCCGGCGTTCCCTCGGCCAGCTCAAGCAGCCCGGCCTCCACCGCCCCGAGCGCCACTGCGCGAAATCTCTCGACACCGCGCGTCGCCGGCAGACCTGCATCGGCCAGCGCAGCGGCAGGAGAGATTGTAGCGGCCTCAAGATCGACAGTCGCTGCCGGCAGCGTGGTGAGTTCCAGAATACGAGGGCGACCCTCCACGCAGTGGAGACGATAGAGTCGAAGAACGCGCTCCCCCGGGCCAAGCCCCAGCGTCATCGCCTCCGGGGCCGACGGCGGCCCCGTCAAGCGGTCGACGAGCCGGGTCTCCACCGACTCACCCTTGTCCGCCAGCTCGTCGGCGTGGGACCGCAGCACTGTCTGACGTCTGTGAGCCGTATCTGAAGACTGCCCTTCCTCCTTGCGGGCGGACTCGGTGCGGGCGACGGTGGAGCCACCTCCCGGACGGGTGGTCACGAGCCCTTCTGCCACAAGGGGCGCCATTGCCTGCCGCACGGTGATGCGAGAAATGGAAAGGCCAGCCGCTATCGCGCGTTCGGAGGGCAACGGCACGCCAGCCAAAAGCCGTCCGCTTGAAATGGCGGCCCTGAGAGCCGCTTCGAGGCGGCGACAAAGTGGCGCATCCCCGCCATGTTCGCGCCAGTCCTGACCGACCACCCGAGTAAAGGGCTCCATCATGCGCTGGCATCCCTTCTCGCAAGACTGAGCGCACCATCCAGGGCATCGCCTGCGGGTTCGGCGAGCAAAGAGGCAAATCGGGAGGACAGGCGCGGCAGATAGCTCGACGCGAGCCCCCCCATCAAAGCGATCCGATCGATACCCTCACCGGCAAGACGACCGATCAGCGCTTCGATTTCGGCCACAGCGGCGGCAATGATCGCGCCGGCCGCAACATCTCCAGCTTCCGCGTAATCGAAGACGACCGCAGCAAGAGCCGCCCAGTCGCTTGGGCGCGCCGTCTTGCCGAACGCCGACAACGCCGGACCCGATCCCCCCAAACGATCGAAGATCGTCGCCGTCATCGGAGACGAAGCGGAGAGCCCTTCATAAGCTTCGAGTGCCCTGCGCGCTGCGGTCCTGCCGATCAACACGCCCGAGCCACCGTCGGAGAGAGCAGCCCCCCAGCCACCGACGCGAATACGCCTGTCGCCCAGCCGGCCATAGGCCAGGCTTCCCGTGCCGACGATCACAATGCCGCCGTCCCCGCCGGCAAACGCACCCTCAAGAGCGATCTCCGCGTCGGTGACGACCCGCAGGCGGCCGAAGCCGAACGGGGCATTGGTCAGCCGAGCGGCCATTCCAGGATCCGCGGCGCCAGCGGCGCCGATCACCGCCACGACATCGGTTCGATCGCACCCGGCAAGGCCGGCAGTGGCGAGGGCCATGCTCGCCGCCGCCTCAAGTGCCATCACGGCGCCTTCTGGATCGTTGCCGATGTTGGCCGGGCCGCCACGGCCTTCGCCCAGCCGGCGACCGGTACCGTCGACAAGACGAGCGCGAGCATTGCTGCCACCCCCGTCCATGCCGAGAAAAAGCCAACCCATAATGTCTCGCCGCCACCTTCGAAGACGCCACTCGCACCCAAGACCCGAGCAAAGACCGTCTCAGGTCGGCTGGCAATCGGTCTCAATGCGGTATCAACGACTATCTCGGCGGGCTGCCCGAAGAGACCGGATGAATCATTGGAATTTCCGGCACCTCGCCACGATTCCAACGACAACCTTGAGTCCACCCAGTGAGTCCAAAACGGAGTCCGGATAAGAGTCCGGAGAGGAGTCCAATCCGGTAATCGGGCTCAAGCGGACGAGTCCGGATGACAACCGCTCAGCGGTCGAGTCCGGCGATTAGGAGATATTTTTTCTCAACATATTCGTCGATGCCGTGCTGCGATCCCTCGCGGCCGTTGCCACTTTCCTTGACGCCGCCAAACGGCACCAGCTCGGAGGAAATGGCGCCGGAGTTGACCCCGACCATGCCGGCCTGGAGACCCTCGGCCACACGGAAGATACGGCCGACGTCGCGGGCATAGAAATAGGACGCGAGGCCGAACTCGGTGTCGTTGGCGAGCCGGATAGCCTCCTCCTCCGTGTCGAAGCGGAACACGGGGGCAAGCGGCCCGAAGGTCTCTTCGCGTGCGACGGCCATCGTGCTGGTGACGCCTGTGAGCACGGTCGGCTCGAAAAAGCTGCCACCGAGCGGCGACCGACCGCCGCCCGTCACGACCTTCGCCCCCTTGGCGAGCGCGTCGGCGACATGCGCCTCGACCTTCTCCACCGCCTTGGCGTTGACAAGCGGCCCCTGTGTCACGCCGGGCATACGGCCATCGCCGAGCTTGAGCGCCTTCACCGCCGCCGTGAGCTTCTCGACGAACGCGTCATGGATGCCTGCCTGGGCATAGACGCGGTTGGCGCAGACGCAGGTCTGGCCCATGTTGCGGAACTTGGAGGTCATCACCCCCTCGACGGCGGCGTCGAGATCGGCATCGTCGAAGACGATGAAGGGCGCGTTGCCGCCGAGCTCGGTATAGACCTTCTTCACGGTGCCGGCGCACTGGACGATCAGCTTCTTGCCGACCTCGGTCGAGCCAGTGAAGGAGACGACGCGGACCGCCGGGTGGCTGGTCAGAACATCGCCAATCACCGAAGACTTGCCTGTGACGACGTTGAGGACGCCCTTCGGCAGACCGGCCCGAGCCGCGAGACGGGCAAGCGCCAGGGCCGTCAGCGGCGTTTCGGACGCAGGCTTCACCACCGCCGTGCAGCCGGCGGCCAGGGCCGGCGCCACTTTGCGGGTGATCATAGCCGCCGGGAAGTTCCAGGGCGTGATGGCGGCCATGACTCCGGCCGCCTCACGGATCACAAGAACACGCGCCCCGTCCTTCGGCGAGGGCAGCGTTTCGCCTGCGATGCGCTTGGCCTCCTCGGCATAGAACTCGACATAACCGGCGGCATAATCGATCTCGCCCAAGGCTTCGGCCAGGGGCTTGCCCTGCTCGGAGGTCATGATGAGCGCAAGATCGTCGCGGTGCTCGATCATGAGGTCGTACCAGCGACGCAGGAGACGCGACCGCTCCTTGGCAAGAGTTCGCTTCCAGGCCGGCAATGCGCGCTCCGCCGCCTCGACGGCCCGCGTCGTACCCTCCGCATCGGTGAGGGGCACGCGCCCGACAACGGCGCCGGTCGAAGGGTCGGTCACGTCGAGCGCAGGAACGCCGACGAACTCACCGTCGATCAGGCAAGCTTCCACGAGAAGCGAGGGATCCTTGAGCTGTAGCGTCATGATAGCGGCCTTTCATGCTTGATGGCGTACTGCGGCTCGGCCTTGCGTGGCGCAGCGTCTCAGACAGCACCACGGCCGGCTAAGTCCGGCGTCGCGTCGGTCGACAGATGCAAGAGCACCCCCTCCTCGTCGACGGCGCCAAGGCGACCGAGTAGACGCAACATATGGGCAGGGACTCGCGCCTGTGCCAGAATGGGTGGCTTCTTGCGATAATAGGGAAGCTCCAGCTGACGCGCATGAAGATGAAGGTTGCGGTCGACGGACCGCGCGGCATCGCCGCCATAAACGCCGTCGCCGACGATGGGGCATCCGAGGTGGGCCATGTGAACACGAAGCTGATGGGTACGACCGGTGCGCGGCATCAGATCGACCACTGACAGACGATCCCCCTTCGCGATCACCCGATAGTCGGTAACCGATGGTTGCCCCGAGGGATCAACCTTCATCCACCAAGAGCGCTTTTCGTGGCTGACCTTGGCGAGCGGCGCATCCACGCGCCCCTCGTCACTGGGCAAATGGCCAAGCACAACGGCAAGATAGGTTTTCTGCGCCTTCTGGCCCGAGAAAATCTCGCCGAGCTCCCGAACAGCGCGCCGATGTCGGCCCAGCGCCAGACAGCCCGACGTGTCCTTGTCGAGACGGTGGCCAAGCTGCGGCGGGTTGGGCAGACCGAACTGCAGAGCGGGAAAATGCTGATCGAGGGTCTCGCCGCCACCGAAGCCGGCATGCACGGGTATGCCTGCGGGCTTGTCGACGATGAGGACCGAGCCATCACGATAGAGAATGCGGGCAATCAACTCGTCGTCGGTCATGAAGCAATCCGGAACCCCGGCGATGTCCCGCCGTCAGGGCTTCATAACCCGAAGGGAGTTCGAAGCGAAGTCATTTCACCTCGCCCAGCAGAGTCGCCGTGTTGCAGCTCGCGCCAGCCGCTACCACGTCCATTTTTCCGGGCACGATGCCGAAGGTCGCAAAGACGCTGGATAGAACGGCATCGACGGGCTTGACGCTGCCGGCAATCAATCGTTCGATTTCGTCACGAACACCACCCTCCGACATCACGTTCCTCGCATTGCCTTCCAGAGACACGAGCACTTGCGTCTCGGCTGCCAGTCGCTCCAGCCGGTTGGCGAAGTCGATCGGCGCCCGAAGACTGGCAACAGCGTTGCCGATCCCTGGGCGAAAAACCATGTCGACCGGCGGATCCTCGGCAAAGGAGGAGCGTCCCTTGCCCCAGGCCGTCAGTCCTTCGGCCGCCAGCAGACGAACATAGTCAGACGCACCGGCTGGCGAGGCCGTCATCTCGGCAGCAAACGCCACGCTGGCCCGCACCGGCCGACCGATCACAGCGACTTCGGGACCTGCCGGACCGCAAACGATACGTCGGATGCGGGCATCGCCCGAGCTCAGAGTGACCTCAAGGGGCAGTTCCAGAGCGTCGGCGCCCGGAATGGAGAGTCCGCCAACGATGAAGCGCGTTGCGATGCGAATGCTGGGAATGCCGACGAGACCATCCTCACCGCCAATCAAAACCGCCGCAGACGCCTTCTCCGACACCATCATCACACTGACCGCGTTGATGCCGGTGATCGGCGACTTCAATTCGACGTTGATCGCGCCCTGGGCGAGACGGGCGCGCATGACCGCCTGTATGAACTCCAAAGGCCTGAGCGGTGCGGCAAGCGTCAGGTCGGGATCATCTCCGCTCAGGCTGATCACGCCGGAGAATGGCAGTGTCGCCTCATCCGCCGCCCCTCCAAGAGCGAGGCGGCGCAGAACAGCCAGGATATCGGCTGCTTGCGCCGAACTCCTGGCACTATCTTGATAGAGGGTTGCGAGCGCCGTCAGCAGTTCGGCCGGCTTGAACGATGCTTCGGCCACCATCGCCACACCGGTTTCGGTGCCCCCCTCGCGCGTGGCGAGGATCCGGCCGAGCTCGGCGACAAGGTCGGCGACGCGAAATGTCGTCTGGCCAAGCAGGGCTCGCTCGCCAACGGTGAGCGCACCAGCTGCTCCAAACAGGCGCGCCTCGATGGCGGCCGGCACCGCGGGCAGCTCCGGCACGGCGGTTGTCCGTTCGGTAAGGGCGGCAACGCCGGCCCGCGACGCCATTGCCGTAGCAGCGATGGTTCTGTGCCCCAAGCCGACCGGAGTGCCGAGCAGACTTCGAGCCGCCGTCGAAACGGTGACGCGTGTGACCTCCCCCGGTCCAGCGGTAAAGACCAGTCCGGACGGTCCAGGCAGCGCTTTGCCCTGCTCCGTCGTGACGACGATGTCAGCACCGTTTGCGAGGGCTCGCGCAGCAGATGCCGCGGCGGCCACAGGGGCCGCCGGTGCCTTCGCCGCTGCCAATGCCGCAACGGAGGCGGCTTCACCGGCGAACCGTCGGGTCGCAGACAGGCTCATCCAATCGATAGCCGCGAGAGACGGCAAGGCGACAAGCAAAACGCCACCAGCAACGATGCCGGCGGTAGCCGGCCTCGGCAAGGAGCGGAGGGGAGAAAGAAAGGTTCTGAACGACAAATCTGCAAAGACCAATGGCGGGTTTTGCGCGACTATTGCCTGAATTGTCTTCCGAGCGGTTAACTCGCGCTCGCAACTGACCACCAACCTAAGCTTTTTGCCGGATTGCCTCCGTGCGGGCCTGACAAAGCGCCGCCAACGGCCTATGGATGACATGGCGCTGGAGACGCCCAACGAGTCCTCGCAAAGTGGCAGCACGCCGTCGGACGAGGACCGGTACCGTTCTGTTGTCACGCATCCGCTCGCCCCCAGAAAACGCGGGTTTGCAAAGGGATGCGTCAGGAGGAAACATGCTCAAGGCCATCGATCCGCTGCTCAACCCCGACCTTCTTTACGTGCTGGCTTCCATGGGCCACGGCGACACGATCGCCATCGTCGACAGCAACTTCCCCATTCACTCGGTGGCGCAGGAAACCGTTTACGGCCAGCCGCTGCGTCTCGACGGCGTATCGGCGCCGCGGGCGGCGCGAGCAGTGCTTTCGGTCCTGCCGCTCGACACCTTCATTCCCACCGCGGCCTTCCGCATGGAAGTCGTCGGCGAGCCGGAGACGTGGACCGACGTCCAGCACGAATTCCAGCAGGAAGTCTTCGATGCCGAGGGGCCGACCTTCAAGCTCGGAGGCATCGAGCGCTTTGCCTTCTATGACGCGGCCAAGAAGTCGTTCGCCGTGCTTCAGACTGGCGAGGGACGCCTCTACGGTTGCTTCCTTCTCACCAAGGGCGTGATTCCGCCGAAGGCCTGACATCGGGCGCCCCCGAAACGGCCAAGCTATCGATCTTTGGCACGTCCCGCAGAGCCGACACAATCGGAAAGACCCGAGTATCCCGTCGCGGAGGGCTTCGGCATCTTCGCAAGTCGACAAGAGACCAACGACATGACCGATACCCAGAAATCCGGCGTTGCCATCCTCGGCATCTTTGCCGTCGACGTTACGTTCCTTGCTCCCCGACTGCCGGCCATTGGCGAGACGCTGGCCGGTTCCGGCTTCGTCATGGGGCCGGGGGGCAAAGGGTCCAACCAGGCGGTGGCGGCGGCGCGAGCTGGCGGCCAGGTTAGTTTCATCACCAAGATCGGCCAGGACGCCTTCGGCGACATCGGCCTCAAGACCTGGGCCGAAGCCGGGGCCACCGCCCGCGTGCAGCGGATCGATACCCACCCGACCGGCTCGGCCTTCATCTTCGTCAACGACGCCAATGGCCAGAACGCCATCATCGTCTATGCCGGCGCATCGGGCACGCTCTCGCCCGAGGATCTCGACCTCGAACAGGAGACGATCGCCGGGGCGAAAGTGTTCGTGACCCAGCTCGAGCAACCGATCGACGCCGCCTTGCGCGGCCTCCAGATCGCACGCGCGGCCGGCACGATCACCGTGTTCAATCCGGCGCCGGCCACGGCCTTCCCGGACGAGATCTATCGCCTCTCCGATTATATCGCGCCCAATGAAACGGAAGCGGCCATGCTGACCGGCATTGCGCCGGGAACGGTGGACGACGCCCGCAAGGCAGGCGACGCCCTTCTCGCCAAAGGTGCCAGAAACGCGTTGATCACGCTCGGCGGCAACGGCGTTCTCTTGCACAACGCCACACAGTCGGTGCATCTGCCGGCCCGCGCGGCCGGCGAGGTGATCGACACCACCGGAGCCGGCGACGCCTTTCTTGGCGGCTTCTCCGCGGCGCTTTCCAAGGGGCTCGATCCGGTCGAAGCGGCTCGCTACGGTTCGGCGACGGCGGGCATTTCGGTGACGCGGCGCGGAGCTGCTGCCTCGATGCCAACGGCAGCCGAGATCGAAGCCTTCCTCAAAGGCTGACGAGCGCTATCACCTCGGAAATAGTGGCTTCAGCGCACGATAGAGATCGCGATAGAGAGGCAGGCGGGCGGCGAGCGCCGCCTGTCGTTCGGCATTGGGCAGGATGACATCGCGCAGTTCCGGCTTGCCACAGACCTCGGCAACGGTCTCGCCGGTCACGGCCAGGCGGGCAAGGCGCGCGACGCCGAAGGCTGGGCCACGCTCGCCCCCGACATAGCGCCGGATTGGCCGGCCAAGGGCGCTTGCCACCACTTCCATGACGAAACGCCCCCGGCTACCGCCGCCGACGGCGGCCAGAGTCGCCGGCACTGGACCGGCGGTTTCCAGGGCTGCCACGGCATCGACGAGGGTAAAGGCCATACCTTCGACGGCCGCTTGCAGGAGGTCGAGACCGTCAGTCCCTCCATCCATGCCGAAAAAGACGCCACGCGCCGCCGGATCGTCGTGCGGCGTTCGCTCGCCTTGAAGATACGGCAGGAAAGTAACCGGCGAAATGGCCCGTCCTCGCTCTGCAATGGCCTCAAGCGCCGCGCCGAGATCGGAAACGCCGGTAACGCCGGCCGTCCACGCCATGACCGAGGCGCCGTTGAGCATCGCCGCCATCTGGAACCACCGGTTGGGCAGTGCATGGGCGAAGGCATGCACCAGAACGGACGGATTGGGGCGGTAATTGGCGGTCGTGAGAAACAACTGGCTCGATGTACCGAGCGAAATGAAGGCATCGCCGTCGGCAACCGCGCCGATACCGATGCCGGCGGCAGCGGCATCACCAGCACCGGCGACGACCGGGATACCTTCCGGAAGGCCGGTGGCAGCGGCAGCACCAAGGGTGACGCGGCCGGAAATGTCCGGCCCCTCTAGAAGGCGGGGCAGCTGATCGAGATGGAGCCCGACCGCCTCGACGACGGTCACAGCCCATTGCCGCCTCGCCTCGTCGAGCAAAAGGCTGCCGGCGGCATCGCACATATCGGTGGCAAACTCGCCGGTCAGTTGCAGGCGCACCCAGTCTTTCGGCAACAATATGCGCTTGGTCGACGCGAGTGCGTCGGGTTCGTTGTGGCGCAGCCAGGCAATCTTCGGGGCGAGAAAGCCTGCCATGGCGGGGACGCCGGCGATCTGGCCCAGATCGGGCATGGCCGCGTTGAGTGCGATCGCCTCTGCGGCGGCTCGTCCGTCGTTCCAGAGGATGGCCGGACGGATGGGCCTGTCGTCGTCGCCGATCAAGACCGCACCGTGCATCTGACCGGAGAGCCCCACGGCCGCGACGCGGCTCAGTACGCCGGGCGTTGAGGCGGATACCTCGGCGAACGCCTGTTGCACCGCTTGCCACCAGATGTCCGGATGCTGTTCGGACCAGCCCGGTGCCGGCCGGCTCGTGGCGAGCGCCACTTCCGCGTCGGCCACAGGCCGCTCATCTGAATCGACAATCAGGACCTTTACGGCCGACGTTCCGATATCGACCCCCAGGAAACAAGCGTCGTCCAAAGTCCCCTCCCGTTCCTTCCGGCATTCGGTCTAGCCCGCCGGAACGGGACCCACCAGCCCTACGCCGTAGGCCGTTGGTCGAGGTGATGGCCTCTACCAACCGGCCCGCTCGCGACGACAACCGGAACATGCTATGAAGACTCGATTGTATCGTTTCATACAGGAGGTATACGTGTCGGAACGGGATATCGAGGCACTTCTCGATGCTATGACGCTCGAGGAGCAGGTGTCGCTGCTTGCTGGCGCCGATTTCTGGACAACGGTGGCGATACCGCGCCTAGGCATTCCCGCCATCAAGGTCTCGGACGGCCCCAACGGCGCCCGGGGTGGCGGTTCGCTCGTCGGTGGCGTCAAGGCGGCAAGCTTTCCGGTCGGCATAGCCCTTGGCGCCAGCTGGAACCCGGCGCTGGTCGAGGAAATCGGGGGCGCGCTCGCCGAGGAAGCGCGTTCGAAGGGGGCCTCCGTCCTGCTTGCGCCAACCATCAACATCCAGCGATCGGCCGTGAACGGCCGCAATTTCGAATGCTACTCGGAAGACCCATGCGTCACGGCGGAGCTCGCAGCCGCCTATGTCACCGGCCTGCAGAAAGGCGGCGTCGGCGCCACCGTCAAACACTTCGTCGGCAATGAATCCGAGATTCAGCGAACGACCATGAGTTCGGACATCGGCGACCGCGCGTTGCGCGAAATCTATCTGCCGCCCTTCGAAGCCGCAGTGAAAACAGCCGGCGCCTTCGCGGTCATGAGCTCCTACAACCGCCTGAACGGAACCTTCACCTCAGAACACAAGGTGCTTCTGTGCGACCTTCTGAAGGACGAGTGGGGCTTTTCCGGCATCGTCATGTCCGACTGGTTCGGCTCCCATTCGACCGTACCGACCGTCGAGGCCGGTTTGGATCTCGAAATGCCCGGCCCGACGCGCGATCGCGGGGACAAGCTGGTTGCTGCGGTAGAGGCGGGAGAAGTCGCGGCGGAGAAGGTGCGAGAGGCGGCGCGGCGCGTGCTGAAGCTGATCGAGCGTGTCGGCGGCTTCGACGCACCCGACATTCCGGCCGAGCGCGCCATCGACAAGCCGGTGCATCGGGCGCTGATCCGCAGGGCCGGCGCCGAGGCCATCGTGCTTCTCAAGAACGATGGCATTCTGCCGCTCGATCTCAACGGCCGGACGATTGCCGCGATCGGCCCCAACGCCGAAGCGGCGCAGATCATGGGTGGCGGCAGCGCCCAGCTCAATCCTCATTACGCCGTTTCACCGGCCGACGGCCTTCGCGTTCTCACGTCCGAAAACCAGTTGCGAACCACGCCCGGCGTGACCGCAAACCGGCTGATGCCGCTGATTGCCGGCCCCTTCGAGGTCGACGTCTACGGCCGCCCCGATTTCACCGGCCCCGTCGTCGAGCATCAGAGCCACCCGCTCGGCGAAGTGATGTGGTTCAACGAGGTCGCGCCCGGGGTTGCCGACGCGGACTTTTCGTTGAGGGCCACCACTCGCTTCACGCCGACCGAGACGGCCGAGCATGTCTTCGGCCTCGTCAGCGTCGGACCAAGCCGGCTGATCGTCGACGGGAAGACCGTGGTCGATCTGCGAGGCGACTGGGCACCGGGCGACAACTACTTCGAGTGCGGCAACCGCGAGGCACGCGGAACAATCGCGCTCGAAGCGGGGCGCCCGGTCGACGTCGTCGTCGAATACCGCTTCGTGCAGGCCATCGCCCTCAATCTCAAGGCCATTCGTGTCGGCGTCGCCGTGCCACTGGGTGACAAGGCTTTCGCGGATGCCGTCGAACTCGCCCGCGTCTCCGATGTCGCCATCGTCTACGCCGGCCGTTCGGGGGAATGGGACACAGAGGGAAACGACCTTCCAGGTATCGATTTGCCGGGCCGGCAGGACGAACTGATTGCCGCCGTGGCCGCCGCCAATGCCAACACCGTCGTGGTGCTGCAGACCGGTGGCCCGGTGGCCATGCCCTGGCTCGACAAGGTGAGAGCGGTGATCGAGGCCTGGTATCCGGGGCAGGAAGCAGGCAACGCCATCGCCGACGTTTTGACCGGTGCCGCCGAGCCGGGCGGACGTCTCGCCCAGACCTTCCCTCGGCACATCACGAACACGCCCGTCATGACCGGCGATCCGCTGACCTATCCCGGCCAGAACGGCCATGTGGTCTATCGGGAGGGCGTTTTCGTCGGCTATCGACACTATGAGAAGGCTGCCATCGAACCGCTGTTCCCGTTCGGGCACGGCCTCAGCTACACCCGCTTCGACTGGGAGGCCCCGACCGTGGACCGACCGTCGTTCGATGGAGAGGGCGTTGTTACCGTTCGCGTCCGGGTGACCAACAGCGGAGAACGCTCCGGCTCGGAGGTGGTGCAGCTCTACGTGGCTCCGCCGGCTTCTCGGATCGATCGGCCACTGAAAGAGCTGAAGGCCTTTGCAAAGCTTCAGCTCGCACCCGGAGAATCGACGGATGCGGTGATGACGCTTTCGGCGCGCGCACTCTCCTATTTCGATACGGAGAAGAACGCCTTCGTCTCGGAAAAGGGGCGCTACCAACTGATCGCCGCCGCCTCCTCGGTCGTGACGCATGGCAGCGTCGACATCGAGTTGACGCGCGAAATCGTCGAAGCGGTGCAGGCTCGCTTCCACGACTGAGACCAGCATTGATGAAAAAAGAAACCCGGACATGGCCTGACCATGTCCGGGTTGGCAAGTCTGCAACCTGGTGGCTGCAGTGACCTAGAGGCGTGCTTTCGGAAAGTGAGCTGGGTTTCCGTCGGCTCGATGTTGTCGTTATGCCCTCGTCACCGAAACCACGCCAGCGGCAATCGCCGCCCCGTCGCCAAGTCTTGCCAAGTCGTGAACGGGATCCGCTCACCCCTGTCATTTATGACAATGTCAACGAGGAAATGGAAAGCTTACCTGGGCCAATTTGTCTCAATTTCGGCCTCCTGAGGGCAACAGGATGAATATTTCACTTACGCTTTCTGTAAAATAGGTCTCTCCCAAGTTCATATCCCATTTCTCATGCTCATTTTCTGAAGTTTCATGTTTCCCGGATACGTTGTCCTTCAGAATAATCCGCATGGAAACCGTCATGAAGCTCCTCCTGGTCGACGACAATCCAAGTAATCTCTTCATGCTCGGCAAACTGGCACAGAGCTCTGGTATCGCCGACGTGCAGTCGTTTCGCGATCCCCTGCAGGCACTCGACGAGGCCCGCCGGACCTGCTTCGACCTGATCATCGTCGACTACATGATGCCGGGAATGGATGGGCTCACGCTCATTCGCGAGGTGCGCAGCCTCCCCGATTATGTCGATGTGCCCATTGTCATGGTCACCACCGTGGACCAGCGCGAGATCTGCTATGCCGCACTCGAAGCCGGCGCCACCGATTTCCTGACCAAGCCCGTCGACATGGCCGAAGCCAAGGCTCGCCTTCGCAACCTCGCCATGATGCGGGAAATGCAGAATAAGCTCCGAGACCGCGCCGACTGGCTGCAGACGGAGATGCAGAAAGCCTCCTACGACCGATCGGGCCTTGAAGAGGAGATCATCCTGCGTCTCGCGCGTGCCGTCGAGCGTCGAGACCCTTCGATCGGCAGTCACCTTGTGCGTGTCTCCCGCACCGCTCGCGAACTCGCCGAAGAACTTGGCCAGGGCGAGCCCTATTGCCAAGACCTCTACGTCGCCTCGCTGATGCATGACATCGGCAAGCTCGGCCTTTCCGACGACCTTCTCTACAAAACCGGTCCGTACACGAGCGACGAACGCCGCCGGATGCAGGAACACACGCTGATCGGCGGTGAAATCCTCGAGGGATCGAGATCGCGCATCATCCGCCTTGCCGCAGAGATCGCCGAGACCCATCACGAGTTCTGGAACGGCACCGGCTATCCGCGCGGCCTCAAGGAGACGGCGATCCCACTTGCCGGACGCATTGTCGCCGTGGCCGACGTGTTCGATGCTCTGACGTCGGAGCGACCTTACAAGACCGCTTGGACGGCCGAGGAGGCGGCTCGCTACATAGCCGACAACGCCGGCCAGCAGTTCGATCCAGAAGTCGCGAGGGCATTTTCGCTGCGCTACTTCCGCATTCTGAAGATCCGGGAACAAGGCGGGGTGCCCTTCGGCTTCGCCGCCTGACTTCTAGTGCGTTTCTTGCCGGACCCGATCCATCGTGACGACCACCACTCCTTCTTCATCCGGACTTGGCGCCGGAAAGACCACGGCGCAAGACCGCCCGCTCAGGGGCGCGCTCCTTTATGTCGTCGTCGGCTTTCTGTTCCTTGTCTCCGCCGTCGCTGTCTTTACCATCCTGATCCGCCAGCAAGCCGACGTGGCGAATCTCGAGGAGACGCGTACGCTGGCCGCTGCCTATCGGCTCGACAGGGCGGCCGAGAAACTGCTGCGCTCGGTGGAAACGGCACGACGGGATCCTTCGGAGACCAACGCGCAAACGGTCATAGCGCGCTTCGTGCTGTTCGGCGCTACGGCGCGCGACTTCATGACATCCGCCCCCGACCGCACCAGCATCGACGCTGTGACGAAGATCGTTGCCGACGCCAGAACACTCGTCGATCGTCTTGATGGCGCACGGAAGATAGACCCTCAAGCTCTCGATGCTCTCGGCATCCGCCTGGGCGACCTTCCCAGCATCACATCGCGTCAAGCCGCTTACGCAGAAGCGGCGGAGACGGCCGCCCGTTCCGAAGAGCGAATGCTCCGCGAGAAGCTCTACCGCGTACTTGTCGTCCTCGTCGGCGCGCTGACGCTCTCCATGTGCATCTTCATTTTCAGCCTGATCCGGCAGATCCGCGAGATCTGGAGCTCACGGCTGCGCCTTGAAGCGATGGCTGCCGAGCTCAAGCAGGCCGTGGCCGCCGCCGAAGCGGCCAATCAGGCGAAATCGGCCTTTCTCGCTACGATGAGTCACGAGATCCGCACACCGATCAATGGCGTGCTCGGCATGGCGCATCTCCTCAAGGATACGCAGCTCGATACCGAGCAGCGCGGTTTTGCCACCAACATCGAGACCTGCGGGCGCAGCCTGATCGCTCTCGTCAACGACATCCTCGATTTCTCCAAGCTGGAGGCTGGTTCTTTCGACGTTGATCGAGTCGTGTTCGACCCGGTGAGCACTGCCGAAGCGGCCATCTCGATGGTGGAGGCCTCCGTCCGCGAGAAGGGGCTCGTCGCCGTGTTGGCGCCTGAGATCGCCATGAGCGCCCGCTATTCGGGCGACTCGACGCGCATCCGCCAGGTGCTGATCAACTTCCTTTCGAACGCGGTCAAGTTCACCGAGAGCGGCCTGATCGCCGTGCGAATTCGCGAAGTGAGCGGTGGCGACAAGCCGATTGTGCGTTTTGAGGTGGAAGACACCGGAACAGGAATTTCCGAAGAGGGGCAAAAGCGCCTGTTCAAGGAATTCTCGCAGGTCGACGCCTCAATCACCCGTCGCTTCGGTGGTACCGGCCTCGGGCTCGCCATCAGCCGGCGCATTGTCGAGGGACTTGGCGGGACAATTGGCGTCACAAGTCGGGAAGGACGGGGATCCACGTTCTTCTTCGAGCTGCCGCTGGCGCGAGCCGAGGCAGCCGACCTCGATCCTGCTCCGCTCCACGGCGCCAGCGTTTGGGTGAAAGGGCGAACCACCGCCGAAGCCGCGGCAATCGTCACAACCTTCGCCTATTTCGGTGCCCATACCACGGAAGACGAGACCGGCGCCGACATTGCGGTCATCGTCACGACGCTGCCGCCCGACCATCAACGCGCGCGCCTCGATATCGCCTTCTCGCAGACGGCGCCCCGTGTCGTCGGCAAGCCCGCCCGCCCGGCCAATACCCTGACGCCAGCCATCGTTGCCGCCTCGATCGCGGGCAGCCTCGCAACGGAAGACAAGTGTCGCGCCCCTGGCGAAGACGCCGCCGTGCCGAAAGGCCTGAGGGTGCTGGTGGTCGAGGATAACCGCATCAACCAACAAGTGGCGCTGCGCCTCCTCTCCCGCCTCGGCATCGAAGCCGCGCTGGCCGAGAACGGCGCCGAGGCGCTGGCCATGGTCAACGCTCGCGATTTCGACATCGTCTTCATGGACATGCAGATGCCGGTGATGGACGGGCTGGAGGCAACGAGAGCCATTCGCCGCTCGAGCGGACGCGGCCGCAACGTGCCGATCGTCGCGATGACCGCCAATGCCTTTGCCGCCGACCGCGAGGCCTGCCTCAAGGCCGGCATGAACGGCTTCCTCCCCAAGCCCGTCGAACGGGACGACCTGCTGTCGGTTCTCGCGGCCCTGCCCGAGGGAAGTGTGCCCGTGACGCGGACGCCCTCCACCGGCGAAGCGATCCGTGGAGAAACGGTCAATCGGCGCCGGATCGACGCACTCCTGCGCGAGCTTGGTCCGGAAGATACGGCTTTCTTGCTCGACTCCTTCGCCACCGACGTCGCCAGTCTTCTTGCCGATCTGTCCGAGGCGCTCGAACGCGGCGACACCGAACTCGCCAAGCGCAGTCTGCACACACTGAAAGGCGCATCAGCCAACGTCGGCTTCGACGACCTGTCGCGGCAGGCAGCGGCGTTGATGGCCGATCTGCCGGATCCCGACGTCGGCGCCCTCGGCAAGCTGATGATGACCATCGCCAGCGCCGGCAGCGTCGTCTCCGACCTCAAGGCGGGGTTTGCGAAGGTAGCCCAGACCAGCGAGGCGCTGGCAGTTCAATAGGCCTCGACGAGAGCCCGCCCCTTGGCGGCGGCGTCGAGCGCCTTGAGATCGGACAGAAGCGGTGCGATCCACGGCAGCGGTAGCATGTTCGGCCCATCCGACGGCGCCCGGTCCGGATCGTCATGCGCCTCGATGAACACGGCCGAGCACCCGACCGCAACGGCCGCCCTGGCGAGCGCGGGAGCGAAGACGCGCTTTCCACCCGAGGATGAACCACGTCCGCCGGGTTCCTGCACCGAATGGGTGGCGTCGAAGACCACGGGATAGCCGGTTTCGGCCATGGTCGGCAGCCCTCGGAAATCGGTGATCAGGGCACCATAGCCGAAAGACGTGCCGCGATCGGTGAGGAGGATGCGCTCATTGCCCGTCGAAGCCACCTTGTCGGCGACATTCTGCATGTCCCACGGAGCCAGGAACTGGCCCTTCTTGACATTGACCGCCTTGCCGGTCTCCCCGGCTGCGATCAGGAGATCGGTCTGCCGGCAGAGAAAGGCGGGGATTTGCAAGACGTCGACCACTTCACCCGCTCGGCGCGTCTGCTCGATATCATGGATGTCGGTGAGAACGGGACACCCCAGACGGTCTCGGATCTCGGCAAGGATGGAAAGCCCCGCGTCGATGCCAACGCCGCGCGTCCCCTTCAGCGAGGTACGGTTGGCCTTGTCGTAAGAAGCCTTGAACACGAAGGGCACACCGGCCGCCTTGGCTGTATCCGCAAGGAAGGTGGCGATCTTCAGCGCGTGTTCGCGGCTCTCGATCTGACAGGGGCCGGCGATCAGCACGAAGGGAGCGGCGTTGTCAAAGGTGACGGAGCCGACGGTGACGGCTTTTTGCGGCGTGGCGACGGCCATGGGAGGGAACCTTTCCGGAAGGAGGACGCCCGGCCTTTGACTGGCCGGGCGTGACGCATTTGACTCAGCGCTGGATATTTCGGCCAGCCAGTGACTTTTCCCAAGCCAGGGCGTGGCCGACGATGATGTCGAGATCGTCGAGCTTCGGCCGCCAGCCGGTGATGGAGCGCAACCGGCTCGAGTCGGCAACCAGCGACGGTGGATCGCCGGCCCGGCGCGGCGCCATGCGGACGGGGAAGTCCACGCCCGACGCGCGCTTCACTGCGTCGATCACCTCGAGCACCGAGAAGCCACGGCCATACCCCGCGTTGGCGACGAACGTGTCGCCACCGTCCATCAGGTGCTTAAGCGCGAGGACATGCGCCTCGATGAGATCGCTGACGTGGATATAGTCCCTGAGGCAGGTCCCATCCGGCGTGGGATAGTCGGTGCCGAACACGTCCATGCCGTCGCGCTGGCCGAGGGCAGCCTGGGCGGCGATCTTGATGAGATGGGTGGCGCGCTTGCTCGACTGACCCGTACGCCCCTTCGGATCGGCTCCGGCGACATTGAAATAGCGCAGAGCCGCGTAGCGGAAGCCATAGGCAAGGGCGCTGTCGCGCAGCATGATCTCGGTCATCCACTTGGACGAGCCGTAGGGCGAGACCGGTCCGAGCGGCACCGTCTCGTCGATCAGATCGACGCCCGGTTCGCCATAGACGGCAGCCGTCGAGGAGAACAGGAAAGCCTTGACCTTGCCGCGCACGGCCGCCGCGATCAGCGAGCGGGATTTGACCGTGTTGTTCTCATAGTAGGACAGCGGATCGGTCACCGAGTCGGGAACCACGATCGACCCGGCGAAATGGGCGACGGCGGTGATGCCGTGATCGGCGATCAGCTTGTCGACCAGATCGCCGTCGCCGATGTCGCCAACGACCAGCGTCGCCGCACCGGGAATGACGGCGTCGTAGCCGGTCGAAAGGTTGTCGAGCACGACAACGCTCTCGCCGCGGTCGACGAGGGCATGCACCATGTGGCTGCCAATATAGCCGGCGCCACCGGTCACCAGAATGGACATTGAGAACTCCTCGGATCCTATCGGCACCTTTTCGGGGGCACCGGAAGCGAGACTTCTCTATCGCCCGTTTGGCTTTGCTTTTCCAGTGGGGCGATACCGAGGAGACGCAATTGTCCGTCGAGGCCGTGCCCATTGAAATTCATGTGCACATTTTCAGCCAGCAGGGGAAATTAACGGCTCGTTAACTACTTTTTTCGCAGTTTCCTGCATATTTTTCAATGTCCGCGGTGAAGATGCGATTCGATAGCCGGGGCCGGAGAGGAAAGAGGATCGTTCATGGCTCGACTGTCGGGGCCGTTCATTCCAGTCATCGAAGACGCGGCGATGCGGCGACTCCGTCTCGTCGACGCGTCGGATACCGGCGTGGAGCGGCGGGCGATCACCGTTCTTCACATCGGCGATACGCCGGAGGATACGTTCTTGATTGGCCGCCTCGTCGGCGCGCTGCCCAGCTTCGCCGCCACGTTCGTGGCCGCCGGCACCCGAGAGGCTGCGCTTTCCGCATTGTCGCGCCAGCCTTGCGATGTCGTGCTATGCGAATTCTGGATGGCCGGATGCACCACCATGGCGCTGATCGACGAGATCAAGCAGGTTGCCGACGTGCCGGTGATCCTGACGTCGGCGCTCGATAATGACGACATCGAGCTGATCGGTCGCCGGGCCGGCGCCGATGGGCTGCTCACCAAGAGCGATCTGGCGGTGGCAACGCTCGACAGGGTTTTCTCGACGCTGCTCCCGCGGCGTCAGGCGCCGCGACGCGACGCGGCGGCGATGCTCAGGGAGCTGATGTCCAACCTCTACGCTACCGGACTCGCGCTTCGCCCCGAGCGGAGCCGCGACCGGATGGCGGACCAGAAGGCCAAGCGAGCCGCCCTCGTTCGCTCGATTGCCGACCTCGAGGCCGCCAGCCGGTTCGGTGCCGGTGTCCAGCGCTTCGACGCCATCCCCTTCTTTGTCGATGCGGTGAAGAAGCAAGACCTCAGAGCCGAAGCAGGGGGCAACATTACTTTCCTTGCCCCCTCGCTGCCGCTGCCGATCGAGACCAGCCCAACGCTCTATGCCGACCTTGTCGAAGGCTTCCTCGCGGAAGCCGGTGATGCGGCGGCGGCGGGCGGCGTGGCAACCGTCTCGCTCAGAGCGTCGTCCGGCCGCCTCATCGCTACGGTTCGCCAGTCGGGCAGGGAGCCCATCATGGCGGATGCCGAAGCGCGAGCAGCTGCGGCCGAGCGACGCCTGCTGATCGAGGGGCTAGCGAGAGCTTGTGGCGGCGTGGTGACGTTTTCGGCCAGAAACGGGCATGCCCTTGAGGTACCGCTTCGCCTATCCGGCACCTAACTGACTAGATACAAATATCAACCATCAATACCCGGCAACATTGTGTGTTGCTGCCGGGCGGTAGGGTCGTGGCTTAACCGCGCGACACTTTCCCTATGCAGATTGCGATATTTTTGGGTCAAGTGCTCCCATAATGCCCACGCATCGGCTTGCATCTTGATTTCCTCTTCATCACAGTGCCTTCAGATTGGGCATTTCTTGCTCTTGGAGACGTAGGACACATCGACGGCCTCGCTCAAGGCGCCTCGGCGCCTTTTGTGTTTGCGCGTCTTGGTTGTGTTTCGGCGAGAGCGACGTTTTCCTTTGCAACGGCGGCCAAGGCCGTCGGGCGGAAGCAGCCCGATCGCAGCGTCATGATGTCCAGCTCTCGAGAGAGGCTGGCATGAAACGAAGGAAGTCGCAGTTGGTGTCGATCGATGAGAAGTTGGTTCCAGTTCTGTCGGAAGTGCTGAACCGCAACCCGGCCGAATCGGAGTTCCATCAGGCCGTACGCGAGGTGCTGGAAAGCCTTGGTCATGTGGTGGTCAAACATCCGGACTATCTGGCCGATGCCCTGATCGAGCGGATCTGCGAACCCGAGCGCCAGATCATATTCCGCGTCCCGTGGACCGACGACCGTGGCCAGGTTCACATCAATCGCGGCTTCCGCGTACAGTTCAACTCCGCGCTTGGCCCCTACAAGGGAGGGCTTCGTTTCCACCCCTCGGTCAACCTCGGCATCATCAAGTTCCTGGGCTTTGAGCAGATCTTCAAGAATGCCCTGACCGGCCTGCCGATCGGCGGCGGCAAGGGCGGCTCCGATTTCGACCCCAAGGGCAAGTCGGAGGGCGAAATCATGCGCTTCTGCCAGTCCTTCATGATCGAGCTCAGCCGGCACGTTGGCGAGCACACCGACGTACCGGCGGGAGACATCGGGGTCGGCGGGCGTGAGATCGGCTGGTTGTTCGGCCAGTTCAAGCGCCTCACCAACCGCTTCGAGGCCGGGGTGTTCACCGGAAAGGGGCTCAGCTATGGCGGCTCCCTGGTTCGACGGGAAGCCACCGGCTATGGCACCGTCTACTTCACCAGCGCCATGCTGGCCACCAGGGGCGCCGACCTCGAAGGCCGGAAAGTGGTGGTTTCCGGCTCGGGCAACGTAGCCATTTACGCCATGGAGAAAGCCATCCGCCGCGGCGGCAAGGTGATCGCTTGCTCCGACAGCTCCGGCTACATCGTCGACGAGGCGGGCATCGACCTCGATCTGGTAAAGGAAATCAAGGAAGTGCGGCGGGCCCGTATCTCGGAATACGTCGCACTGAAACAGAAGGGGACCCATTTCGTTCCAACCGACAAGGGCAGCATCTGGGATGTGCCCTGCGAGGTCGCGTTGCCCTGCGCAACGCAGAACGAACTCTCCGGCCGCGATGCCGCCACGCTGATCAACAATGGCGTCATCGCCGTCGCGGAAGGCGCCAACATGCCGTCGACCCCGGAAGCGGTGCATGCCTTCCAGGCAGCCGGCGTCCTGTTCGGCCCGGGCAAGGCCGCCAATGCGGGCGGCGTTGCCACGTCGGCCTTGGAGATGCAGCAGAATGCCAGTCGTGACAGCTGGACTTTCGAGGCCACGCGCGAGCGGTTGGCCGGGATCATGAGCGGCATTCATGATCGCTGCGCAGAAACGGCTCGCGAGTATGGAGTGGCCGGCAACTATGTGCTGGGCGCCAATATCGCCGGCTTCATCCGTGTTGCCGAAGCAATGCGCGCCCAAGGCATCATCTGATGTCCAGTCCCGCGTGAGGGCGGCGCGCCGCCCTCACGATGCCGTCGCCAGATCCTCCACGCCAACTTCCAGCACCTGCAGTCGGCGCGTCTTGCCGTCGCGATCCGCCCAGTCGATGCTCTGTCCGGCAGTCAGACCGATCAGTGCGGCTCCAACCGGCGTCAACACGGAAATGCGCCCCTGCTCGATGTCCGCCTCGCCCGGATAAACCAGGCGAATGGTCCTCGGCTCGGCTCCATCCAGGCTGAAGCGCACGACCGCTCCCATACGCACCGTCCCCTCCGCCAGTCGATTGTCCGCGACGACGCGCGCCCGATCGAGCTCCGCAGCCAACTGGTCGGCCGCCTTGGGATCGCGATCGGCGAGCGCATCGGCGAGATTGGCAAGACGCTCGTGATCCGACCGGGCGAGCGTGATGGCCGGCAAGCGACGCCGGCGTGTGGTGGTCGTCATGTTCATTTCCTCCAAAAGAAAAAAGGCCGCTCTCAGGCGGACCTGATGTGAGAAAGCTGGGGGTAGGTGTCGCGCAGCAATGGCGGCTGGAAAACCGGCGGCAGAGCCTCACGGCCCTGCGCGCGACATGCGGGACCGTGAGATCAGTATCCCGCGACGGGATAGATCCTGCAAAGCAGTCGGAGATGGTTGGTCCGCGGTTCCATGTCCGGAAAGATCGGCATTCGGTCGGCTAAAGTCAAGCCGGCCTTGTTGGACCACCGCCAAATGCCGGCAGTTGCCGGCCTCGGTTTTCGGCCGCTCGCGCCTCGTTCGGCGCCGCAATCAGAACGGTGTGCGTGAGCGTATGGCCGCCGTCAGAGTGCCCTCGTCCAGATAGTCGAGCTCTCCGCCCACCGGTACGCCATGGGCAAGGCGCGTGACCCTTGACGCCGAGGCCGTCGAGGCGATCGGTCACGTAGTGCGCAGTCGTCTGGCCGTCGACGGTGGCATTGACGGCGAGAATCACTTTCCTTGACGGCCGGATCGGATGCCCGCTCGACGAGGCCGGCAATGTCGAGATCGTCAGGCCCGATGCCGGAGAGCGGCGACAGCACACCGCCGAGAACGTGATAGCGGGCGTTGACGGCACCGGCCCGCTCCAGTGCCCAGAGGTCGGCAACGTCCTCCACCACGACGATCACCGAACCATCGCGTGTCGGATCGGTACAGACGGTGCAGGGATCGGCGGTGTCCACGTTGCCGCAAACCGAGCAGACCCGCACGTGGTCATGAACGGTCCTCATGGCATCGGTCAGAGGGGCAAGCAACTGTTCGCGCTTTTTGACGAGTTGCAGCGCCGCGCGGCGGGCCGAGCGCGGCCCGAGGCCGGGCAGACGGGCAAGAAGCTGGATCAGCCGCTCGATTTCCGGTCCTGTCACGCGTCGGGCCAAGGCGATCTCCGCTCCAAGCACGGGTACCGAAACGGCAAGACCGTTCGAAGCTCGTGCGTCACCAAACCTGTCAGAAGGGCAGCTTGAAGCCGGGGGGCAGCGGCAGCTTGCCGGTGACCGCCTGCATGCGCTCGGCGACGAGAGCATCGACATGCGACTTCGCGTCGGTAAAGGCAGCGACGATAAGGTCTTCGACGATCTCGGCCTCTTCCGGCTTCATGAGTGAAGGATCGATGCGAAGACCCTTCATTTCGCCCTTTCCGGTGACCGTGACCGAAACGAGGCCGCCACCGGAGGTACCCGTAGCTTCCGTCTTGGCGATTTCCTCCTGCGCCTCGGCCATACGGGCCTGAAGCGCCTGAGCTTCCTTCATCATCTTGCCGATGTCGCCGAACATGTTTCTTCTCCCGGTGGATCAGTCTTGTCGCCAGATGGCCGCTCCGGCCGCCCTTGTCAACGGCGCCGGATCAATCGTCGAAGTCACCGAAGCCGGGATCGGGCATTTCATCGATGAAGCCTTCGGTCCAGTCGCCGGTATCCTCGAAGGTCGCACCACCGCCGGCGGGACCTGCCGGCAACGGCTCGGGTTCGTCTTCGAACTTGACGTCGACGATCTCGGCCCCGGGGAACAGACGGAAGATGGCCGCGACCACCGGATCGGCCAGCGCGTCGTCCACGGCTTCGCGTCGGCGGACCTCGCGCATCTCGGCAAGCGTCGGACGCCCCTCCTCACGGGAGATGGCGACGATCCAGCGGCGTCCGGTCCAGCCGGTCAACTTGCGGCCGATTTCACCGGCGAGAGCGGGATTGGCCCCCTCGACGGGAGAGAACTCGATGCGCCCATCCTCGAAACGAACAAGCCGGACGTGCCGCTCCAGCGCAAACTTGAGACCGATGTCGCGGTTGCTTTCGGCCAGCGCCACCACCGCCTCGAAACTGTCGAGACGCGGGCCGGCCGCAAGCTCGGGTTCGGCGCGACGGGCGACGGCGCCGCCAAAACCGTGGGCGCTACGCGCGCGCGCTCCGTCACCTCCGCCCGGAAGACCGCCGCCCGGCGGGTTCATCCCAGGAAAGCTACCTTCCCTCAGCATCTTCAACGCCTCGTCGGGCGTCGGTAGGTCGGCGGCGTAGGCGAGCCGGACCAGCACCATCTCCGCAGCCGGCAGCGGCCGTGGCGCCGTCTGCACCTCCTGGATGCCCTTGAGCAGCAACTGCCAGGCGCGGGAGAGAATGCGCACCGAGAGCTTCTCGGCGAAGTCGCGGCCACGCGTCCGCTCGGCCTCGGTCAGCGACAGGTCGGTCGCCCCTTCGGGCAGATGCTTGAGGCGCGTCACCAGATGCACGAAGGCGGCGAGGTCGGACAGCACCGCAGCCGGATCGGCGCCCGTATCGTATTGGTCGGCCAGAATGGAAAGCGCCGCCGGCGACGTCGCCCTTTCATCACCGCCTCGAAAAGGTCGACCACGCGCACCCGGTCGGCGAGACCGAGCATGCCGCGAACCGCATCGGCCGAGACGTGGCCGCCGCCGTGGGCGATCGCCTGGTCGAGAATGGTCAGGCTGTCACGCACCGAACCCTCGGCGGCACGGGCAATCAGCGCCACGGCTTCAGGGTCGGCGGTGACCCTTTCCGAAGCGATGATGCGCTCGATATGGGCGGCAAGCTCGCCGGTCGGCACGCGACGCAGGTCGAAGCGCTGGCAGCGCGACAATACCGTGATCGGAACCTTGCGGATCTCGGTGGTGGCGAAGACGAATTTCACATGCTCCGGCGGCTCTTCCAACGTCTTCAGGAGCGCGTTGAAGGCCTGCGTCGACAGCATGTGCACTTCGTCGATGATGTAGACCTTGTAGCGGGGCCGACACCGGCTTGTAGCGAGCCGCCTCGATGATGTCGCGCACATCGTCGACGCCGGTATGCGAGGCGGCGTCCATCTCGATGACGTCGACATGCCGCCCCTCCATGATGGCGCGGCAGTGGGTGCCCTCGCGATCCATGTGCACGGTGGGGCGGGTCGATCTCGCCTGGAATCTCGTAGTTGAGGGCGCGGGCGAGAATGCGGGCGGTGGTGGTCTTGCCGACGCCACGCACGCCGGTCAGCATCCACCCTTGCGCGATACGACCGGTGTCGAAGGCGTTCTCGAGCGTACGCACCATGGCGCCATGACCGATCAGGTCGGCAAAGCTCTGAGGACGATACTTGCGGGCAAGAACCCTGTAGGGCGAGGCGGCCGTCTGATCGGCAGGCGTCAGAGTGTCCGGCATGCTCGCAACCTGGGAAACGGAGGGTGGGAGGCCGACGAGTGACCCGAGCCGAGGCTCGTTGGGGCTGCTTCCTTCCGGACCTGACCCGGTTGGCGAGTGGTTCGTCCACTGCCAACCTCCCGCGCCACATATCGCGATGTTGCCGGCAAAATGCAAGAGGCGGTTTTCACTGAAACCTATCTTCACATCCCGACAACCGCGCGCCCAAACGCCGTTTTCGTCGTGATCGCCCCTCGGTGAAGAGACCTCGAAAAGCATGCGATCTCGCGAAACCATTGCCTTCGCGCCGCAATGATGAAAATTTCAGGGCGATTTCAAACGCGCGGGGACGCCCAATGATTCGACCTTTTGCCCTGAGCTTCCCTGGCCGGTTCCACATCGCCGTCCTCTCCGTTCTTCTTCCGCTTCTGGCCAGTACGGTGGCGTGGGCCGAAGAGCCGGCGTGGCGAACGGCGACGACGCTGGGCGGCGAACCGCGCTATGCCGCCGACTTTGCCCATTTCGACTACGTCAACCCAGAGGCGCCCAAGGGCGGCGAGGCGCGGTTCGGCGTCGAGGGCAACTTCGACAGCACCAACCTCTTCCTCGGCACCAAGGGAACCCCGGCCGCCTCGGTGGCTTCTGCCTACGAATCGCTGTTCACGGCGTCGCTGGACGAATTGGACATTTCCGCCACCTATCCGCTTCTGGCCGAAGCGATGCGTTACCCCAGCGATTTCGCCTGGGCGGAGTATCGGCTCGACCCGAGGGCGCGCTGGCAGGACGGCGAACCTGTGACGGTCGACGACGTCATCTGGTCGTTCGAGACGCTGAAGGAGATCTACCCTCTCTTTGGCAGCTACTACAGTCATGTGACAAAGGCCGAGGCGAGCGGCGAGCGGACCGTCCGCT
>CAXXNH010000045.1:0-13999 GCA_963665435.2 uncultured Pleomorphomonas sp.
TCTAAAGAGCGCGACAAGTTCCTTTATCTACTAGACTTTCGGCTACCTCCGCGAATCGTGATGGTGGCCTTCTTAACCTGTGAACGCAGAATAAGCAGATTAAGGGCGTCAAGAAGAGTGGCGATCTCCGCCATTCCTGTCGTATAGTCTTGCGACGAGCCCTGCGAGTGCCGCGTTCAGATGTCCATGTCCACCCGCCTCATTCCGAACCAGCCGGTTCCCCCGCTCAGGGTGAGGACCGTCGGCGGTCCGTGCTGGCGGCTGTGCGACCAGAAGCCGCAGCATTTCACGCTGATTTTGTTCTATCGCGGGTTGCACTGTGGCTTCTGCAAGACTCAGCTCCAAGCCTATGAGGCGCGCTACGAGGAGTTCCGCAAGCTCGGCGTCCGCGTGCTGGCCGTCTCGGCCGACGATCGCGAGCGCGCCGAGAGAACGGTGCGTGACTGGCATCTCGATCAGCTCACGGTCTGCTGGGGCCTGACCATCGATCAGGCTCGCGACTGGGGCCTCTACCTCAGCGAAGGGCGCGGCAAGTCCTATGACGGCATCGAGGAGCCGAACTGGTTCGTCGAGCCCGGCATGTTCTTCATCAAGCCCGATGGCCGCCTCTATGCCGGCTTCGTCCAGACGGTGCCCGTGGCCCAGCCGCGCATCGACGACGTGATCGCCGGCATCCGCTTCGCCATCGAGACCGCCTCCGAACCGCCGGGCGGCGCCGACGAGGAAACCTGTCGCGGCGAAGACTGCGGCTGCGCCGAACCGGTCAAGCTCGCCGTCTGCAAGGGCTGACCGGCGGCCATTCTTTTGTTGCGTTCGTTCGAACAGGCGCCCGAAAGCCTAAGCTTCCGGGCGGTTTTGTTTTGTCGCGGCGCGGTCAGCGCAGTTCCACCGCGTAATCCTCGACCGGCTTCACGCTCTTGATCAGCCCGGCGTCCTTCATGAACTGGGAGAAGCGGGCGTAACGGCCGGCGTCGAGCGCTGCCGGGCGCTTGGCAAAGCGTGGCAGCGAGTCGGCCCAGGCGCGGCGGTTGAGCTCGTCGTCGAGGTCGGGGTAGGCCTTGATGAACAGCGCCCAGGCGTCGTCCGGGTGGTTGGTGAGGTAGATGGTCGCCTCTTCGACGGCGGCGAGGAACGCCGGCAGCCGCTTGTCGCCGACGAGATCCTTTCGCGTCACGTAGATCAGCTCGTCATAGGGGGGCATGCCGTTCTCTTCGGGGTAGAAGGCGAGCCCCTCGTGTCCCTCGATCTTCATCTGGTTGAGCTCGAAGTTGCGATAGCCGCCGACCACCGCGTCGACCTGACCGGCCAGAAGCGACGCCGACAGGGCGAAGTTGACGTTGATGAGCTCGACGTCGTCGAGGCCGAGGCCGGCGCTCTTCAGGAACTGGCCGAGCATGGCGTCCTCGAAGCCGGACACCGAATAGCCGATCTTGCGGCCCTTGAGGTCGGCGAGCGACTTCACCGGCCCATCCTTCAGGACGATCAGCGTGTTGAGCGGCGTCTCGACCATCGTTCCGAACCGGACGAGCGGCAGGCCGGCGTCGACGTCGAGGTCGAGGCTCGGCTGGTAGTGCAGGGCCACGTCGGCCTGTCCGGCGGCGACGAGGCGCGGCGGGGCAGACGGGTCGGCCGGCGCGACGAGGTCGACGTCGAGGCCGTGGGCGGCGAACAGGCCCTTCTCCTGGGCCACCACCAGCGGCGCGTGGTCGGGATTGACGAACCATTCGAGCAGCACCGACAGCTTCTCGGCGGCCGACGCCGGGGCGGCGGCGAACATCAGGGCGGCGGCGAGGGCGGGAAGAAGGCGCATGGCAAGTCCTTTCGGGAGGGTCAGTCTTTTTCGATCCAGGGGATGAGGCGGAGCGTCAGCCGGTCGACGGCGATCTTGATCAGCAGCGTGGCGGCGGCGAGCACGCCGAGGGCGGCGAACAACAGCGGCGTCTGCATGCGGGCGTTGGCCTGCACCATCAACAGGCCCAGGCCGCGCGAGGCGCCGACCCATTCGCCGATCACCGCGCCGATCGGCGCGTAGACGGCGGCGACGCGGATGCCGGTGACCAGCGCCGGCAGCGCGGCCGGCACGCGGATCAGCCTCAGCGTGCGGAAGCCCCCGGCGCCGTTGAGGCGGGCGAGGTCGAGAAAATGCGGCGGCGTGCGGCGCAGGCCGTCGGCGAAGGCGGAGGCGACGGGGAAGAAGATGACCAGCGTGGTCATCACCACCTTGGAGGCGAGGCCGAAGCCGAACCACAGCACCAGGAGCGGCGCCAGCGCGAACACCGGCAGAGCCTGGCTGACCACGAGGAGCGGCGACAGCAGGCGATTGGCCAGCGGCGAGGCGGAAACGGCCAGCCCGGCCAGAAGACCGAAGGCGATGCCGGCGGCAAGGCCGAGCAGGGTCTCGACGAGCGTGACGCCGGCTTCCGCCAAAAGGCGCGGGCCATAGGCGCCGTAGGCGGCGACCACATCGGCGGGCGAGGGCAGCAGGAAGGAGGGCAGGGCAAGGCCCGTCGCCGCCGCCTGCCAGAGCGCCAGCACGGCGGCGAACGAAACCAGCGCCTGAATGGCGACGCCACCGCCGGTGGCCAGAGCCTTCGCCGACCAAACTGAAACATTTGGTCGGCCAGCGAAGGCTCCAGGTTTGTTTGCTGGAGCAGCCGCTTCTCGATCAGGTTGATTCAACCTGATCGGCGGGTGCTCTAGCATCGTTTTCCGCTGCATTCTCGTCCCCATCGCACCGCACCCCGAAAGGCGAATGGACCAGCGGCGTTGGGGGAGACATGGCCGGGTGAACCGCGAGCGACGCGGCAAGGCCATGAGGTTCCGTCCCTTCGCCGGTATGACCCGGATCAGGTTCGAAGGGTTCGATCCGCCTTGCGGATCATCTCAGCCCTCCCGGATGGAGGACACCCCTCGGAACGGGGTCAGTTATGACCGCCCGGAACGCGGATGTCCAGTGCGTCGGCCGCATGATCCGGCGATCGGCGAGATCGACGGCCGGTCCTCGCGTTGAGCGAGGAGGTATCGTCTCCATCGTCACTGACGCTGAGGTTTCGATCCGAGAGCATTTTGGTATGAGCAACCGCGCGGGACGATGGCGGCGCTCACCCGGGCCGCCGGGCTTCCCACGGTGTCTTGCGAAAGCCGAGCCGGAAAATGAAATTCCCCCTTGCGCTCTCAAAGGGCCTTCGCTATATCCGCCCCACGCTTTCAAAAAGCGTCCGCGCTCCCATCGTCTAGCGGTCCAGGACGTCGCCCTCTCACGGCGAAAACACCGGTTCGAGTCCGGTTGGGAGTGCCAAATCTTCCCCTAAATGGCAAAATCCCTTGCACTGATGCTCGGCGACACGCGCGCGTTGTCGCGTGCATGGCCGAGCCTTGGCTTCCATGCGGTCCGAGGCGTGTCAGAAAAAGAGAAGGCCGCCACCCTGCGATGACGGCCCAATCCTGTCCGCTGTGCACGCGAGCCCTTATGCCGCAGAGACATCCTGCAGGAACTGCTCCACCGTCCTGCGCAGGTCGCCGGAGCGATCGGTGACCAGTTTCGAGGCGTCGAGCACGTCGGTGGCGCAGTGGAGGGTTTCGCCGACGCGGCCGGACACTTCGGTCATCGCCCTCACCACGTCCTTGGCGCCGTTGGCCGTCTCCGTGATGTTCTGGGAGATTTCCTGCGTGGCGAGGCCTTGCTGTTCGACGGCGGTGACGATCACCGTGGTGCTGTTGTCGATGTCCGTCATGATCTCGGTGATCTGACGGATCGCCTCGACGGCCTCGGCGGTCGACGACTGGACGTTGGAGATCTGCTCGGAGATTTCGTCGGTGGCGCTGGCGGTCTGCGAGGCGAGCGACTTGACCTCGGAGGCGACGACGGCGAACCCCTTGCCGGCTTCGCCGGCACGGGCCGCCTCGATGGTGGCGTTCAGCGCCAGGAGGTTGGTCTGGCCGGCGATGTCGGAGATCAGCTGAACGACGGTGCCGATGCGCTCGACGGAGGTGACGAGACCGTCGATCTTCCGGCTGGTGGAGGTGGCGGCGTCGGTGGCGTGATGGACGATGTCTTTCGTCTGCGCCACCTGACGGGAGATTTCGCGCACGGAGGCCGACAGCTCCTCGGTGGCCGAGGCGACGGCATCGACGGCGGCGGCGGCTTCCTCCGAGGCCGAGGCGGCGCTGGCCGCCTGGCTGGAGGTGGCGTCGGCGATGCCGTTGAGGGTGTTGGCCGTGCTGGTCATGGTGTCGGCCGTCGTCACCACCGTGCCGAGCGAGCCGGTGATCTCGCCTCGGAAGGCGTCGACCAGCGTGTCGACCCGCTGCTGGCGCTCGCGCTGCCGCTGGTTCTCGCTCTCCTGCTCCTCGCTCAGTTTCCTGCGCTCGATGATCGCGTCGCGGAAGTAGGCGACGGCGTGCCGCATGGCGGCGATTTCCTTCAGTCCGCCCGACAGCTCGAGATAGATGTCGGTGTTCCCGGTAGCCAGCGTGCGCAGCTCGTCGACGGCGGTGGCCAGCGGCTTCAGGATCGAACGCATGATGAGGACGGCGAGGATGGCGGCAAACGCCAGGAGAACGGCGCAGATGCCGGCGAGAATCGCCGTCAGGCGAAAGCTCCGGGCCTCGAGGTCGTCGACGTAGAGGCCGGTGCCGATCACATAGCCCCAGGGCTTGAACAGCTTGACGAAGGAGCGCTTCGGAAACAGCTTCGTCGCGTCTTCGCCGGGCTTGGACCACTGGTAGCTATAGGCCGCTTCTTCGCCGCCGGCGGCGGAGATGGCTTCGTTCATGCCGACGAAGATGGCGACGCCGTCCGGGCCCTTGTAGCTGGTGAGGTCCTGGCCGTTCAGCTTGGGCACCGTCGGGTGCATGATCATCGTCGGGTGCAGGTCGTGGACCCAGAAATAGCCGGTCTCGTCGTAGCGCATGCTCTTGATGGCGGCGAGCGCCTGAGCCTTGGCATCCTCCTCGGACATCTCGCCGCTGGCGACCCGCTCCTGATAGCCGGTGAGTATGCTGTAGGCGCTGTCCACCATGTTCTGAAGCCGGTGGTCGGTCTCCTCGTAGAGCGTGGAGCGGAATTGAACCACCGAATACAGAGCGAGCAGGATGAAGCTGAGGCAGAGAACGCCGACGATGGCGATCAGCCGACCGCGAATGGTGTGCATGTCTTTCCCCTCAGGAGGAGTACCGTCTTTCCTTGTTGTAGGTCGAAATTGAGAATGGCGAGTAAAGATAACCGGTGATGGTGTAATTTTCCTCTGCTCACATAGTGTTGCAGACTTATCTGTGATTTTTTCGAGTGTATACCTTTGGCTATATTGTAGAAATTAACTAGGTGCCGGGTGATGGTCGTTATCTTGAAATACGCATTTTGACGAATAAATGCTCCACATCCTGTCGATATTTTTCGTCAAAAGCAGACTCTCGCGAAGTCGGTCTGGAGAGGCACCGGTTTCAGGGGAGTTCAAAAAGTGGGGCCATTTCCCTGAATCGAAAATACTTCTACTTGCCAGTAGGAATGGTTGGCTTTTCAATCTGCCATGTCGTTTATTATCAATAAGTGTTTGAATGATGTGTAGTATATACTAAAATAAATACTTTATATCCGAAATCTTCGGGCATGAAGTGTGCTTTGAAAGCGGTGTGTCGCTCCCTCATGTTTTCAGTTGTTCTTGTTGGATATGGCGCAACTTTTGGTTCATGAATATTTAAGGTCGGAAAGCTATTTGGGTTTTCAGGAGCTGAAAATGGCCAACACCGAACTCTACCGCCGTCGGAGTGTGGACAATCCGGCCGTTCACACGGGCCGGCTGGATCTGACGCGGCTGGGCGGCTCGGAGATCCAGGTCTGGGAAGGCACCGGGGTGTTCAACGTCTGCCGGTCGCTGTTCCTGCGCAGCCGGCTCGAGAACTGGATCAAGGCCAGCCGCTCCGCCGGGGCGCCGCCTCTACTGAAAGAGCTTTACGGCTTCGAGGAGGAAGCCCATCTCGACGATTCCATGCTGCTTCTGCAGCAGGGGGAAGATTTTGTCTACGTTCATCAGGGCACGAACTCCGTCCACGAGTATGGCAAGGTGTTTCGCGGCGTCCTCCTGTCGTCCATTCCCGGCAGCATGAGCCAGTCCTTCCGGCGTCACTACAACGCGGCCACCGCTGACATGCGGCCGCGCTACATGCAGTTCCGGACCGATTTCTCGGCCCGTCACCTGCGCTGGGAGCGCATCGCGCTGCCGCTCGTCTCGGACGAGAAGCAGACGACGAAGTTCCTGCTCGTCTATTCGGTGCCGCTCGACGACAAGCTCGAGATCCTGCAGGCTGCCTTCGACAGGTCGGCCGTCGGTCTGGTCGCTGCCGCCAAGACCATCGGCGAGGACAAGACCCTGGAAGACGCGGCCATCCTGCTGGCCAACAACCGCGCGCGAACCATGCTCGGGATGGATGACGACGCCATTCCCGTCTCCACGGTGCGCGACCTTCGCGCCTGGATTCAGGGCGTCAGGAAGTGGGAGCAGATCGACGAGCCCAAGACCACGTTGGGCAAGACGATCCTCGCCTTTCGGGACAAGGAAAAGGCGAAGAACATCACGGTGGTGATCGAGCCGATCGAGCACTTCGTCATCTTCCACCTCCTCGACTGACATTCGAACGCCGGGCCTCCCCGTTCCGCTCGCCTCAGAACGCAACGAACGCCGCGACGGGGGCGTCGCGGCGTTCATGCGGGGCGGCTCGATCGGTCGCCGGGTGGAGGAATCCGGGCCGGAGGATCGGGCCGGTAGGCGCGGCAAACCTGGGAAGCGGTCGCCGCGCACCCGTCTCGATGTCTCGATCAGGCCTTCGGCTTGGTGACGATGACGTTCCAGCTGCCGGGCACGAGCTTGGCGGTCAGGGTGTCCTTGTCGATGCTCACCGACTTGATCGGAGCCGGGGCCACGGTGTTCGGGGCGTCCTTGGTGTTCACCGCCTTCATGTTGGGGTGAGAGACCTGCAGCGCCTCGACCACTTCGCGCGTGCCGCCGAAACCGCGCAGCTCGACCTTTAGGTCCATCGGCTCGGCAAGGTTGCGGTTGAGCGCGAAGATCACCACTTCGCCGGTGCTTTCGTCCTCGGTGACGGCGGAGATGAGGTAAGGCATCTCCTCGGCCGTCTTGCCGGCGAAGCTGCCGGATGTGGCCAGCGTGCGCAGCACGCGGCCCTTGGCGTACTTGGCCGTCAGGGCGAAGGGGTGGAAGATGGTCTGCCGCCAGGCCGGGCCACCCTGCTCGGTCATGATCGGACCGATGATGTTGACCAGCTGGGCAAGGCAGGCGCACTTCACGCGGTCGGAGTTGTTGAGCAGCGTGATCAGCGCGCCGCCGATCAGAAGGGCGTCCTCGGTGTTGTAGACCTCCTCGATCAGCGGCGGATGCTCCGGCCAGCCGGGCTTCCTGAGGTCGTCGTGGCCGCGCGCCTTGTACCAGACGTTCCACTCGTCGAGCGACAGCATGATGCGCTTCTGCGAGCGGCGGGTGGCCGCCACGGCGTCGGCGATGGCCACCACTTCCTTGATGAAATAGTCCAGGAGCTCGATGTTGCCGAGGAACTCCTCGGTCGAGTCATGCGGGTTCATGAAGTAGGTATGCAGCGAGATGAAGTCGACATGGTCGAAGCAGTGGTCGAGCACCTCGTATTCCCAGCGGGCGTAGGTGGCCATGTCGCGGTTCGACGAGCCGCAGGCGGCCAGTTCGATCGACGGGTCGACCCAGCGCATCACCTTGGCCGTCTCGTGGGCGGCGCGGCCGTATTCGGCCGCCGTCTTGGCACCGATCTGCCAGGGGCCGTCCATCTCGTTGCCGAGGCACCAGAACTTGATGTCGTGCGGCTTCTCGTAGCCATGGCTCTTGCGCAGCTCGGAAAGCTCGGTGCCGCCGGGGTGGTTGCAATATTCGATGAAGCGGCGGGCGTCGTCGATGCCGCGCGTGCCGAGGTTGACGCCGAACATCGGCTCGACGCCGACCTGGCGGGCCCAGTCGATGAACTCGTTGGTGCCGAAGGCGTTGGTCTCGGTCGAGAACCAGGCGAGGTCGAGGCGGTTCGGACGCTGGTCCTTCGGGCCGACGCCGTCTTCCCAGTTGTAGCCGGAGAGGAAGTTGCCACCGGGATAGCGGACGATGGTCACGCCGAGTTCCTTGGTGAGTTCGGCAACGTCCTGACGGAAGCCGTTCTCGTCGGCGGTGGGGTGGCCCGGCTCGAAGATGCCGGTGTAGACGCAGCGACCCATGTGCTCGACGAAGGTGCCGAACACGCGGCGGTCGAGGTCGGAGATGGCAAAGTCGGCGTCGACGATGAGACGAGCGGACGTCATGAGCTTTCAGCTTTCGGGTTGGAATGATCTCGGATGGTTGCGGCGCCCCGGCTGGGGAAAGGGGCCGCGATCCCTGGCGACTGCCGGCTGTGTGGGGCGGAAGGCGCTTGCCGTCCGCCTTCGACCGGCGGAAGGCCGACCGATCGATGGCGACGGTGTTCGCCCGGCCGGTCTGATCCGGCCGAGCGGGTCTTGTGGGCTTACTTCGCGTTGGCGAGAAGCTCGTTGATGCGGGTCTCGGCGTCGGTCAGGGCTTCGTCGACGGACTTGTCGCCGCGCATGGCGGAGCCGACTTCCTCGCCCTCGATCTCCTGGATCGAGAACTGACGCTTGACGGCGGACGGCAGGGCGGTGCCGTTGACGGCGAGCGAGGCGATGTCGCCGCGGTGCGGCAGGCCCATGAACTCGGCGCTGTCGATGATGGACTTGCGGACCGGCAGGTGACCGGTGCGGGCCCACTCGAAGTTGTTGTCCCAGAGGAACTTCATGAACTCGACCGCCGAAGCGCGCTGCGCGTCGGTGAGATCCTGCTTCAGAAGCACCCAGCTATGACCGTCGGCCCAAACGCGCGGGCTGCCGGCATAGATCTGCGGGAAGGCGGTCACGGCATAGCCGTTGGCAAGCGGGCCGTCCTTCTTGGACTCCTGGTCGTAGGTGTCGATCAGCCAGGTGCCGCAGATGAACACGCCACCCTCTCCAGCCGCGAAGCTCGACACGGACGCCGCGTAATCCTGGTTCTTGGTGGTCAGATCCTTGGTGAAGATGTCGGACAGGAGCTGCAGGGCGCCCTTCGCTTCCGGCGAGGAGAAGTCCACCTTGTTCGGATCGGCGAAGAAGTCGACATTCTGCTGGTAGAGCAGCGTGTCGAAGGTGCGGGTGTAGAAGGCCGTCTCGTTGGCCAGCGTCGAGATGAAGTAGGGCTTGCCCGTCTTCTCCTTGAACTGCTCGGCCTGCGCGAACAGCTCGTCGGTGTTCTTCGGCAGGATCGGCTTGCCCGCCTCGTCGACGAGACCGGCCTGCTTGAACAGGTTCATGTTGATGTGCCACAGCCAGGTGTGGGTGTCGAAGGGCATGGCGTAGATCTTGCCATCCTTGGTGACACCCTGGCGGGACGCATCGGTCATGTCGTTGACGTCGATGCCGGCCTTGGCGAAGTCGTCGTCGAGGGGCTCGAGCAGGCCACGCGACGAGTAGTCGGAGATGACGGCTTCATGCATGACCGAGATGACCGGCGGCTCGCCCGAGCGAATGCGGGCGGTGAGCTGGTCGTAGCCGGGCCACTCGACGATTTCCGGCTTGACGACGGTGGTGGTGCTCTCGGCGTTGAACTTGTTGATCAGCGCGGTGATGATGCCGCACTCGCCGTTGGCCTTGGTCACGTCGGTGACCGAGCCGTAGTCGGCTTCGCAGGCGCCGAAGAAACGGGCGACAGAGATTTCGGTCTTGTCGGCCGCCATGGCGGCGCTGGCGCCGGCGGTCACGACCAGACCTGCCAGAAGGGCAGTAGTCAGCTTTCTCATTGGACCTCCTCCAATACGGCCGATCTCTTTGAAAAACCCTCGCGCTCGGCCGGATATGCGCTGGATTCCGCGTCGCTGAACCCCTCCTCCGGGGGTCAGTTGATCGCCGCGCCGGCGACGGCCCGGACGATGTATTTCTGGAAGAACAGGTAGACGATGAACACCGGCAGGCCCGCGAAGATTGCCTGCGCCATCAGGAAGCCGAGGCCTTCCGACTGCGCGAAGTTGGTCTGGGTCGAAGCCATGCCGACGGTGATGGTGAACATCTCGGGCTTGGTCGCCGAGATCAGCGGCCAGAGATAGTCGTTCCAGGCGCCGAGGAAGGAGAAGATGCCGAGCGTCGCCTGGGCGGGGACGGTCAGTGGCAGCAGCACCTTCCAGAAGATCTTGAAGCGAGAGGCGTTGTCGAGCATCGCCGCTTCGTCGATATCCTTGGGGATCGCCTTGAAATACTGGGTCATCAGGAAGACGCCGAAGGCGCTCGACAGCCCCGGCAGGATGATCGCCGGGTAGGTGTTGTGCATCTTCAGGTCGGAGAACATCTGGTGACGGGCGATGATCACCGCCTGCTCCGGCACGGCGAGGCCGAGCAGAACCAGCACGAAGATGATGTCGCGTCCCTTGAACTCGGCGCGGGCGAAACCATAGCCCGCGAGCGAGGACAGGATCAGGATGCCGGCGGTGACGCCGACCGAGACCACGGCGCTGTTCCACAGCCAGCGGAACACGCCCGACGACTGGAAGATGTCGGTGTAGTTCTTGAGCGTGTAGGGCGGATGGAAGGCCGAGGCCGTGGAGATCATCAACTCCGAGTTCGGCTTCAGCGACAGGAGCAGCGTCCAGGCGATCGGCAGCATCCAGATGACGGCGACGAGGACGACCGACAGAAGGATCAGCTTGTTGCCGATGCCACGGCCGACGATGTGTTCACTGGCAGCCATGGCTCAACCCTCCACCCGCTTGCGGGACGCGAAAAACTGGGCCAACGCGGCGACGGCCATGATCAGGAACAGCACTTCCGAGGCGGCGGCGGCATAACCGAGATTCCAGGACCGGAAGCCCTGCTCGTAGATGAACAGAACGATCGGACGCGAGGCGTTGTTGGGGCCGCCCTGGGTGAGCAACTGGGCCTGTCCGAACAGCTGGAACTGGGCAACGATCTCGTAGATGACCACGACCAGCATGGTGCGCCGGATCGAGGGCAGGGTGATCGACCAGAACGAGCGCCAGCGGCTGGCGTTGTCGAGGGCGGCGGCCTCGTAGAGCTCGCCGGGAATCTGCTGCAACGCGGCCAGGAACAGCATCATCGGCAGGCCGATGATCCACCAGATGGTGGTGACGGCGATGGCCGGCAGGGCCAGCGACGCGGTGGTGATGAAGGCGATCGGCTCCAGTCCGAACAGCTTCATGATGCTGGCGATGGCGCCATTGCCGGGCATGTACATCATCTTCCAGATGATGGTGACGATGGTGACCGACAGCACCGAGGTGCCGAAGAAGATGGCGCGCAGGCTCGCCGACGTGCGGTCGCTCCGATTGAGGGCAAGCGCCAGAAGAAGGCCGATCGCCACGAACACCGGCACCGTCATCAGCACGAAAAGGATGGTGTTCCAGATCGTGCCGATGAAGATCTTGTCGTTGAACAGACGATAGTAGTTGGCCAGTCCGGTGAATTTCGACGTGTCGTCGAACATGTCGGACTCGAGCATCGACATCCAGATGCCCTTGAACAGCGGGTAGACCAGCAGCGCGAGGTAGAACACCATGTAAGGTGCTATGAACAGCGCATTGGTCCAGCGCGGCCCGATCGAGGCGCCCGTCGGGCGCTTGACCGCCGCGACCGCCTTGCCGGGCGATAGCGTGACGTCCGTCATCTCAGCCTCCGTCACTGGCGCGCGTGGTAGGCAATGCCCGCTTCGTCGAAGAGATGCGCGGTGGCGCCCTCGACGGCGAGGGGAACGGTGTCGCCGGGCTGAACCTGGCTGACGCCCGTGTCCTCGGCGACCAGCGTGCTGCCGTCCTTCAAGCGGATGTGAAGGTGGGTGCGATCGCCGAGGCGCTCGACCACTTCCACCTTGCCGGGAACGGTGCCGTCCGGCCGGACATGGATCGCTTCGGCGCGGACGCCGACACGCAGCTCGCCGCCGGCCGACAGGAGATCGACGGGAACGTCGGTATCGATGATCGAGCCGTCGCCGAGCACGGCGGTGGCGAGGCCGGCACGATCGCGAACCGTGACGGGCAGGAAGTTCATGGCCGGCGAGCCGACGAAGCGGGCGACGAACTCGGTGGCCGGGCGACCATAGATCTCCATCGGCGTGCCAACCTGCTCGACCTTGCGGGCGTTCATCACCACGATGCGGCTCGCCAGCGTCATGGCCTCGACCTGATCGTGGGTGACGAAGATGGTGGTGGCGCGCGTCTGCTGATGCAGGCGGGCCAGCTCGACGCGGGTGCGAACGCGCAGCGCGGCGTCGAGATTGGAAAGCGGTTCGTCGAAGAGATAGGCCTTCGGATCCTTGACGAGGGCACGGCCGATGGCGACGCGCTGACGCTGGCCGCCACTGAGCTGACCCGGCTTGCGCTGGAGGAGATGGCCGATCTCGAGAATGCGGGCGGCTTCCTCGATGCGCCGGGCGATCTCGTCATGCGGCGTGCCGATGTTCTTGAGACCAAATGCCAAGTTATCGAACACGGTCATGTGTGGGTAAAGTGCGTAGTGCTGGAACACCATGGCGACGCCGCGTGCGCCGGGGGGGAGGTGATCCACCCTTTCCCCGCCGATGCGAATCTCGCCGCCATTGACCGTCTCCAGTCCGGCGATCATGCGAAGAAGCGTCGATTTGCCGCAGCCCGACGGTCCGAGGAAGGCGATGAACTCGCCGGAGTGGATGGTCAGCGACAGCTCCGAGATGACCTCGACGGAGCCGAACCGCTTGGACACCGAATCCAGTTCGATGCTGCTCACCTGCATTCTCCTCCACAAAACCAGTTTTCTTCTTATGGTATGATGATAAGATTGTACGGCGAGAAGGGGCCTTGTCAATCCTCGCGTTGGACATTTTTGGCGAGAAAAAGGTACAGCTAGAGCGCGCTTCCGGCGGAAGAGCGGGGCTGGCAGGGTGCCGCTTTCCGCCGGGGCCTCGACCGGACACGCTTTCCGAACGGGCGGCCAGCCCGCCGGACAGCCGAGTGTTCGTCCACCGGGTCTCAAGTGCCGGGCCGGGCAGACGGATGCTCGATTTGGTGTGGCTGAGCAGACGCGCTTCGATCGGGCCGGTTTGGCCCCTTTGGCGGATGCTCCGGGAAAGAGAAGTATGTTCGAGAGAGATTCCACCATCGGCACCATGAGTGCCCAGGTCGCGCGAATCATCGGCACCCGGATCGTCTCAGGCGAGTTCGGCCCCGGCGACTCGCTGCCGATCGAAGCCGAGCTCTGCCAGGAATACGGTGTCAGCCGCTCGACGGTCCGCGAGGCGGTGAAGAACCTTGCCGCAAAGCGGTTGATCGAGGTGGCGCCCAAGCTCGGGACGCGGGTGCTGCCGTTTGCCGACTGGAACCTGCTGGACCCCGACGTGCTGTCCTGGCGTCTCAGCGCCCAGTTCGACGAGGGGATCATCGAGGATCTCTACGAAGTGCGTCAGTGCTTCGAGCCGCGTGCCTGCTACCTTGCCGCCCGATCCGGCACCACCGACGACCACGACCGCATCTGTCGCCGCTACTCCGACATGGTGTCGATGCTCGATCAGGCGCCGCTTGCCGCCGGGGCCGAGAGCGAATTCCACCTTGCCATCATCGCGGCGACGCACAACGGCCTGTTCGTCACCATCGGCGGCGCGGTCAAGACGGCGCTGAAGGCGTCCTTCAGCCTGACGCAGAAGGATGCGAGCGGTACGCCGATCGATCTTGCGCCCTATGAAGAGGTGCTGTCGGCCATCCTGGCGCGCGACGGCGAGCGGGCCGAAGCCGCGATGCGCCGGCTCCTGGAGCTGTCGCGACTGCGCGTTCTGGCGGCTGTCGCCCATACCCGCGAGCGCGGCGGCCGCGGCTGGCGCTGAGCTCCGGCTCGCGTCTCAGGCCCCGGACTCTTGCCCGTCCGGATCTGCCTGCCGCGTTGCACCGCGCCGCTTCGCCATCCGGTGCGCCACGG
>CAXXNH010000046.1:0-12525 GCA_963665435.2 uncultured Pleomorphomonas sp.
TGAAATCGCATGGCGCGCTGGATGCCGGCGGTGGCAACGGGGCGACGCCGCTCATGCCGACGCTTCTCGCCTGCCTCGCCATCACCTGGCTCAACCCGCATGTCTATCTCGACACGGTGGTGCTGCTCGGCACCATCTCCACCCAGTATCCCGGCGGCGAGGCGGCCTTTGCGCTTGGCGCCATGACCTCGTCCTTCGCCTTCTTCTTTTCGCTTGGCTATGGCGCGGCCAAGCTCCGCCCGATCTTCGCCCAGCCGACGGCGTGGCGGCTCCTCGAAGGCGCCATCGCCGTGATCATGTGGACGATCGCGGGGAGCCTGCTGTTGGGCGGGTAGGGCGGACGAACGGGGGCAGTCTCAGCGCTGGGTGCGGATGAGGCGAGGGGAGCGGCCGAAGTGGTGGCGGAAGCGGGTCGAGAAGCTCGACGCGTGCTCGTAGCCCAGTTCGAGGGCAATCGCCGACACGGACATGTCGGTGTCCCGCAGCAGGACGCGCGCGCGTTCCATCCGTTGCGCCTCTGCGAACTGCATCACCGACATGCCGTAGAGGTCGCGGAAGCCATATTGCAGCTTGGTGCGGTTGATGCCCACGTGCCGGCTGAGCGCCTGGATGTTGGGCGGGGCGGCGAGATTGCCGAGAAGGATGTCGCGCGCCTGCTCTACGGCAGCGATGTCATTCGGCGACAGCCGCGCCGGTCGCTGCCGGTGATCGTCGGCCAGGCTCTCGAGCGACAGCAGCAGCGTCTTCTGCGCCAGCGTGGCGACGCGGGCGCCACCCAATCCGCTCACTGGCTGGGCGGCGATGGTGTTGACCAGGGACCGGATCGGTTGGGTGAAGGCCAGTTCCTGGTAAAGGAACGGGGCGCTGCCCTGATCCTGGTGCTGGACATGGTCTTCCAGGCGGAAGTTGAAGAAGTCCGACAGCCAGTGTGGGTCGCAGGGCGATGGTGACGAAGCTCTGCCGCCGCTCCCGGGGGATGTGATCGACCATCATCCGATCGGGCTGCATCATCAGGATGCCGGCACTGTGGTTGACGATCTCCGCCACCGCCGTGTCGTCGGTGCGGCTGTCGATCGAGACGTCGAAGTTGAAGTGGAAGCGAACGAGGCCGTCGTCGCTCACTTCGTAGTGCCGATCCTCGTGGAAGGCGCAGTCGGCTATCAGGATGGCGCAATCGGGCGTTCGCACGAAGCTCAGCGTGCCCTCGCCCTCGCTCTTGGATAACGTCTTGGTAGCAAACTCGTATCGGCCGCTATGCTTTCGGGTGATCTGGGACTCGTTGACAATATTTGCGCTTATAAGTTGAATAAAATTGTTCCATTGGAAAATATTGTCCACGAAAACAGCCCCTTATTTCCCTTTTATCATACTCAAGTTTTGCTCGCCGATGCGACAGGACCATCGCTTTTTCCGCGCCATTCTGCGATTGGCAAAGGTTTTCGTGCGTTTGGAGAAAGACCGCCGGCTCGGCAGCGTGCCCTAATCAACGATAAGCGGATTCGTCTCCCCAACATTCGGCGCTTTGCGTTTGGGTGGGCGCCGCGCTGAATTGTTTTTGGGGGTTGTGATGGGGCGCTATGCTATCGGCGGTCGTTCAGTTCGTTCTGCGACTGGCATGTTTGGTCTTTCCCGGGCGTTGCTGGCGTCGACGGCGCTGGTGCTGGTGACGACGCCGGCTGCCCTTGCCGAGAGCTACTGGACCGGCGACCTCAACAACGAGTTCAACGTCTTTGAGAACTGGAGCAGTACCTTCAACGGCACCGACCTGGTGATTGACGGCAACTACGACGTCACGTCGACGATCACGGTCGCCACCGACATAAACTCCACCGACACCTCCAACGGTGCTTCCAACGGGCCGCGTTCGCTGGTGATCTCCGGCGGCGCCACGCTGACGGCCACCTACAACGGTGCCGCCGTCGCCATCGGCTGGACGGCGGGCACTTCCACCCTCACGGTGACCGGTGAGGGTTCCAAGCTGGTGACAGAGAGCGGCAGCAATGCCAATATTGGCTGGGGGGCTGGCTCCACCGCCATCATGACGGTTTCCGACGGCGCCAGCTTCGAGGCTGGCGAGAACGTGTGGGTTGGCGAGGGCGCGGGCTCGGACGGTACGATCACCATCGACGCTGCCACCTTCAAGACCCTCAATTCCGCTCAGCTCGTCATTGCCGATGGTGGCAACGGCACCGTCAACATCACCAATGGCTCGACGGCGACGTTCGCCAGCCACGTTTTCGTCGGTAACGCCGATGGCGTCACGGGCAACCTCAACATCACGTCCGGCTCGAATGTGACGGTGGGCGGGCAGATCGTCGCCGGCGCCTACGCCGCCACCGGCGACATCACCGTCTCCGGTGGCTCGTCCCTCACCGTCGAGGATGCCGTGGTGCTCGGCTATGTCGGGGGCTCCTCCAGCACCTTCACCGTGACCGGCAGCGGCACTACGGCGACGCTGAAAAACGGACTCTATGTCGGTTACGGGAACCTTGGAAAGACCGTCGTCTCGGACGGTGCGAGCGTCACCGTCACGGGCGACCTGGTGCTGGCCTATGATACCGGCTCGGGCGGCGAGCTGACCGTGACCGGCGCGGGCTCGACGCTCAAGGCCAATGGCACGGTCTACGTCGGCAACATGGGACCCGGCAGCCTCACGGTGTCCAACGGTGGCGCCTTGAGCGCCGGAACGGTCGAGGTCGCCGCCGTGTCGGGGTCGACCGGCACGGTCGTCGTCGGCGCCGCCGAGGGCCAGACGGCGACATCGGCCGGCAAGCTGAACGTCGATACCCTGGCCTTCGGGGCAGGAACGGGCAAGCTGGTCTTCAACCACACCGACAGCACCTACACCTTCGGTTCCGCCGTAACCGGCGCCGGAGCGATCAAGTCGCTGTCGGGCGTCACCAGCCTCACCGGCGACTACAGCGCCTACACCGGCGCGGTGACGGTCGATGGCGGCCTGTTGTCGGTCGATACGTCGAGCTTCACGCAGAACGCGTTCACCGTCGCCAGCGATGGCACGCTGCGGGTGACAGGCTCGGTGTCGGGCGCAACCACCGATACGGTGACGCTGAACGGCGGCTCGCTGATCAACACCGGCTCCATCGACGGCAACCGGTTTGGCGTCGAACTGTCCAGCGGATACGCCAGCGCGATCACGACCTCCGGCTCGATCGACGGCGACCTGGCGGCGATCCATTACTCCGCCGGCGGCAACAGCCTGACCATTCTGTCCGGCGCCAGCTTTGGCAATGTGGTCGACTACAGCCTCACCAGCGGCAACACGACCAGCTTCGGAAGTGGCAGCTTCTCCGTTCCGGTTGCCGAGTATCTGGTGGCCAACAACACGGTGGTGCTCGACAACGCGCGCCAGACGGTGCTCTACGCCAACACCGCCAGCAGTTCAGGCAAGATCAACGTGGTCGACACCGGCACCGCGGCGTCGCAGTTCAACAGCGTGCAGACGGTGACCTCGTCCATCGCCACGACGGCGGCCGACGTGCTGTCGATCGACGTCGACCGCAGCGGCGCCATTTCGTCGCGGATCGCCATGGCCTATGACGACGTCGAGCAGAAGAGCGAGGGCCAGAAGGCCATTTCGACCATGGTCGGCGAAGGGCTGGCGGTCGATCCCAATGGCACCCTGTTCTGGATGCGCGCCTTCGGCGGCGTCAGCCACGACGACTATTCCGACACGTCGGCCCGCCACTTCGGCTTGGCGTTCGGCGCCGACCACATCTTCGACACGACCCGCGTCGGCGTGATGGGCGGCGTCGGCAAGCTCAGGAACCAAAGCGGCGACGATACGGCCACGGCCTCGGGCGACACGGTGTTCGGCGGCGTCTACCTGCGCCAGCCGCTGTCGGACTTCACGCTCGACGCCTCTGTGATCGCCGGCGGCATCTTTGCCGACACCACCCGCGAGGTCAACGCTGGCACGGAAACGGCCAGTGGCGACTACAACGGCTGGTTCGTTTCGCCGGAGGTCGCCCTGTCGCGTGCCTACGCCCTGTCGGGCGGCTGGACGCTGACGCCGCGTGGCTCGGTGCGCTACACCTATGGCTCGTTCGAGGGCTACACCGAAACCGGCTCGACGATGAACCTTTCCTATGACGACCGTTCGACCCAGGCCGTCGAGGGGGCGTTCGAGCTGAAGCTCAGCAAGGCGCACCGGCTCGAAAGCGGCAAGGTGGCGACGCTGTCGGTTTCGGCCGCCGCGCTCGACACCTACAACCTCGGCGACGCCGACCTCAACGCCTCGCTGTCGGGGACCGATCTCACGGTGTCCACCATGGGCGACCGCAACCAGTTCGGCGGTCGTTTCGGGCTCGGGGCCGAGCTGAAGCTGGATGCGAGCGCCACGCTGTTCGGCGGCGTCGCGGCCACCGGCTACACCGACGACAGCTGGTCCGTCACGGGCAATGCCGGGCTGAAGGTCCAGTTCTGATCCGGCGCGGACGCGCCTTCGATGCGGGGTCGCCCCGGGGCGGCCCCGTTGTGCTGTCCGGCCTCGGCGGGGGCGGGAGCCGATTCCCCGGCCGAAGCTATTTCCTCGCACCGAGATAGGGCTTATTCGGTGGGTGTGAACTTACCGGTTTCGCTTGGGGGAGAGTTTGGAATGCTTCTGTCGACGTCTCGCGCCTTCTGTCGCCGTTCCGGGCTGACGCTGGTCCTGGCCCTGGCGGTCGGGGGAGCGCCCGGCGCCCTCCTCGCTCAGACGCCGAAGGCAAAGCCCCCGACGGCCTCTCAGGTGGATGCGCCCCAGGAGACGACGGCGACCTACGGCGACTGGGTGCTGCATTGCGCCCGCTCCGGCCCCGTGACGCCCGCCGACGCCAACACCAAGTCGGACGCCGCGCCGACGACAAGTTGCGAAGTGGTCCAGACGATCCTGGCCGACGGACAGACGGCACCGGTGGCCAAACTGGCCTTCGGCTATCCGACGATGGAGGCCGAGCAGCTGGTGGTCACCGCCATCCTGCCGGTGAACGTGGCGCTGCCCGGCCGCGTCGGCATTTCCGGCAATGGCAAGGCCGGCGACGAGGAACGGGGCGCGCAGGCCCTGGCCTGGAGCGCATGCCTTCCCGGCGGCTGTTACGCCCGAGCCAACGTCGAGGCCGGCGTGGTCGACGTGGCCAGGAAGGAAAAGACCGGCGCGCTGCGCTTCGTCAGTGCGCAGGGACAGACCGTCGTCATCACCCTCTCGTGGGCCGGCTTCGCCTCGGCGATCACCGCGCTCGACGACTACGTCAAGGCGCACTGACAGGCTCTCGGCCGGCCGCTTGCCTGTGTCTCATGTCCCTGGGGCAGACGAGACATCGGTCATGCCGGTACTTGAAGACCGGGGCGCTCCGGGCGAGCGTCGGCGCCGCGACAGGATTGATCAGGTGATTGGGTTCAGGCCGATGCGGGAGGACGACTATCCCGCCTATCTCGACTATTTCATTGCCGACTACGCGACGGAGATTGCCGCCAACTACGGGCTTTCCGAAAGCGCCGCCCTGGCGCGGGCCAGGGGGGAGGTCGAGGCGGGGTTGCCGCAGGGCGCCAACACCGCCGGGCAGGTTCTGCTCTGCATCGTCGATGGGGCAGGGGTGGCCGAAACGCTGGTCGGCTATCTCTGGTACAAGCCCGATACCGCCATGCGGTCGGTCTTCATCACCGACTTTCACATCCTCGCCGCCCATCAGGGGCAAGGCCTCGGCAAACAGGCGATGGCGCTCATCGAACGCGAACTCGGCGACGCCGGCTTCACCCAGATCAAGCTCAGGGTGGCCGGCGACAACGACCGGGCCCGGCATGTCTACGAGGTGAGCGGCTTTCGCGTCACCGGCATCAACATGAGCAAGGCGATCGGCGAAGGGTGAGCGGGCCGTCAGCGCGGCCAGTACTGGTCGAACATGCAGGACGGCCAGGGATCGTCCTCGCCGGGCGGCATGTTGAACACCGGCGCCTCGCCGGTGGCCTTCTGGCGGGCTCGCTCCTCGGCGGTGAGCGAGGAGATGAACAGAAAGATGAACAGGTTGCCGGCGGCGCGGAGGATGCGGACCGGCAGGGACGGAAGGCGCAAGGCGCCTTCCGTGTCGGCGTGAGACCGGACGAAGGTCACGGGGAAAGTTCCTCGAGCGCGCGGCCCTTGGTCTCGATGGCGAACAGCAGGGTGACCATGGCGCCCACCACCAGCACGCCGGCGAAGGCTGCGAACACCACGCCGATGCCGGAAGCGGCCATGATCCAGCCTACCACCAGCGGGCCCGTCGACGAGCCGAGCCGGAGCCAGGCGCTGCCGAGGCCGGTGCCGAGCGCCCGCATGCGGGTCGGGTAGAGTTCGGCCGAGTAGAGGTAGAGCGAGAAGGTGATGGTCTGGATGATGGCGTAGGACAGGCCGGCGCAGACGAGCACCTGCTCGGCGGTGGCGGCGCCGGTCCAGGCCAGCACCAGCAGCGGCACCGGGGCGGCGAGGAAGGCGGCGGTGTACCAGCGCTTGCGGCCGACCTTGTCGATCAGGAGGGCGCAGGCGATGGAGGCGACGACGCCCATCACCGAGGTGGTCAGGCCGTAGCTGATGCTGGTTTCGAGCGGCAGCTTGTAGGTCTGGCGGTAGAGCGTCGGCAGCCAGGTGATCATGCCGTTGGCCACCATGTAGGAGGTGAACCACATGGCCCAGATGGTCAGCGTGCGGCGGCGATAGATGCCCTGGAACAGCTCGCGCCAGTTGGACTGGCACTTCTCGGAGGCGTCGGTCACCGGCTTCGGCTCTTCGAGCTTGTGACCGCGGGAGACGGCGCTTCGCTCCAGGTCGGCGACGATGGCGTCGGCCTCGTCCACACGCCCCTTGGCGGCAAGCCAGCGCGGCGATTCCTTCATGAAGAAGCGGAAGGGGATCAGCACGAAGGCAGGCACGAGACCGACGATGAACATCGCCCGCCAGCCGTAGGTCGGAACCAGTCCGCGGGCGATCATGCCGGCGGCGACCAGGCCGAACAGGAACATCACCTCATAGAGCAGGAAGAACCGGCCTCGGCCGCGCGAGCCGATGTATTCGTTGATGTAGGCCGAGGCGACGGGCACTTCGCCGCCGGTGCCGATGCCTTGCATGAAGCGCAGCGCCATCATGGTCAGGGCGCCGGCAGCGAACAGGCAGGCGACGTCCATGCTGACGAACAGCAGGATGGTGAACAGCAGCACCTTGAGGCGGCCGACCCGCTCGGCCAGCCAGCCGAAGAAGATGGCGCCGATGAGCTGGCCGATGTAGCCGGCCGACAGGATCATGCCGGTTTCGGACGGCGACAGGCCCCATTCCCTGACGAGGACGGGCATGGCGTAGGCGATGCAGATGACGGTGTAGCCGTCGAAGAAGGTTGCCGCGCCGATGATGTTTCGGGTCCAGAAGACCCGTGGGGTGATCGGCAGTCGCTCGATGCGGGCGCTGATGTTGGCGCGGTCGAGGACGGTGGCATTGCCCGGCGCGTCCGACGGGACATGCGAAAGCGTGGATGCCGGCGTGGACATCTCGTGTTCCTCCCTTGATCTCATTGCTCACCAGAAGGGCGACCTCATGGGCGCCTCGACAGTGCCTCCAGCGCGTTCCTGCCCTTGTGCAGGCATTCCTCCGCCAGCCGCAATCCCTCTCTCCGGTGCGATTGGGTTCTGAATGGAAAGGACCGGCGCCTCCGCACCGGTCCTCCCGTGTTCGATCAGATCAGGCCCGAAGCCTTCAGGGCGGCGGCGATCTCTTCGTAGGCGCCCGGGGCGAGCGGCTTCAGCGGCTCGCGGACGGTGGCGTCCTTGATCTTGCCGCGGGCGAGCAGGCCCAGCTTGAGGGCGACGGTGCCTTCCATGTGCGAACCGCGATGGTAGACCGTCTTGGTGATCGGCAGCAGCTTGTCGTGGATGGCCTTGGCGGCGTCGTAGTCGTGCGCCTTGCCGGCCTTGATGTACTCGACCAGCGGCTCGGGGGCGAGACCACCGTAACCGACCAGCAGGCCGTCGATGTCGAACATCGTCGGCAGCAGCCACTCGTCATGGCAGGACAGGATCTGCAGCTTCGGGTTGGCCTTCTTGATCTCGGGGATCTCGGTGTACCAACGCTTCATGTTGCGCACGCCGTTCTTGGTGGCGACGACGCCCGGCTGGCAGGCGATCTCGAGCTGCGTCTCGAGGTCATAGGAGGCCTTGGTGGCGTCCGGATACTGGAACAGGATTTCCTGCAGGCCGGACTCTTCCCAGATGGCCTTGTAGCGGGTCTGGGGGGCGCCCTTCTGGAAGCCGAAACGCAGCCAGCCGTGGTTCGGGTAGACCAGCGCGCCGGTGGCGCCAGCGTCCTTGCACTTGCGGGCTTCCTTGGCGGCCACCTGGGTGCCTTCGCCGACGATGCCGGTGATGATCGGCAGCTTGTCGCCGACGGTGTCCTTGTAGAGGCGGATCATCTCGAGCCGCTCGTCCTCGGTGAGGAAGGTGCCTTCACCGGCGTGGCCGAGGATGACGAGGCTCTTCACGCCCTCGACAGAGGCCAACCACTTGGCGAGCTCGGCATTGGCATCGAAGTCGACAGAGCCGTCGGCCTTGAAAAGGGTTACGGGCGCGGGGTTGAGGCCGCGAAGGTCCATGACGTCCATTATCTTCCTCCCTGAGCGGGCAATTTCGAGAACTGGAACCGGCGGGACGACCGATAAGATCGTTACCGGGAACGTTCCCAAGTTAGGGCTTGTGCTCCTGCCCTGTCAAGCGCTATCGGTGTAGGGAACATTGCAGAGGAGCGAGCCGATCGTGTTCCCGAAAGATCAGGCGACGGAGCGTCCGGGCCGCGTCACCATTCTCGACGTGGCCGCCGCCGCCGGCGTGTCCAAGTCCACCGTCTCGCGGGTCCTCGACGAACGGTTGCCGCGATCGGACAACGAGACGGCGCGGCGCGTGCGGCAGGTCGCCGCCGACCTCGGCTATTTCCGCGACGTGTCGGCGGCCAGCCTCCGGCGCGGCAAGACGGGCACCATCGGCGTCATCGTGCCGCGCCTCACCGACACCGTCATGGCCATGCTCTACGAGGCGGTCGCCCAGGCTTGCGCCAAGCGCGGGCTGTTCGCCATCGTCGCCACCACCAACGACGATCCGGCGGCCGACCGGGCGGCGGCGGAGCGCCTGATGAGGCAGGGCGTCGACGGGCTCGTGCTGTCGACGACCCGCGACGACGACGACATGGCGCAGGAACTGGCCGATCGTGGCATCAACTACGTGCTGACGCTCAGGACGGACGGCAAGAGCCTGTCGTCGGTGGGCGACGACGACTTCGGCGGCTATCTCGCGACGCGGCATCTCCTCGATCTCGGCCACCGCCGGATCGGCATCATCGCCGGCCCCGACTATGCGTCGAGTTCGCGCGGCCGCCTCGAGGGCTATCGCCGGGCCATGGCCGAGGCGAACATCGCCGTCGATCCCGCCTGGGTGGCGCCGTCGAGCTTCGACATCGACACCGGAGGCGCGGCGGCCGAGCGACTGATGACCGGCGCCAATCCGCCGACCGCCATTTTCGCCATCAACGACAACACCGCCATCGGCGCCATGTCGCGGCTGACGCAGATGGGGCTTTCGGTGCCTGAGGACGTGTCGCTGGTCGGCTACAACGACATCCCCATCGTCTGTCGCCTGCCGACGCCCCTCACCACGGTGCGCGTGCCCTTCGACCAGGTGGCGAGCGCCGCGCTCGACCTTATGGAGGCGAGCCCGTCGGCGCCGGCTGACCGCATCCGCAAGGCGACGCCGACGCTCATCCCTAGGAAATCCGCCGTGCCGCCGAGGAGTGGCGCCTGAGGGCGGACGACCGTTCCCGGATGGCCTCGTCACCGCCGGCTTGACCGGCGGATGGGGGCGGCCTATCAGCGCTTCTCTGTTGTCCTCGCCTCATGGGGCGACGACACGACGAAGGGGGCGAACCTGGCGCGCATCCGCAAACATCCCGCAGGCATTCCGGATGCCGCCGATGACGATCGGGCGGCCGATGCCGCCGGCTCGCGCAATACGATTCAGTCGCTGGCCAAGGGCTTCCGGGTTCTGGAGTCCTTCTCGCCCGACAATGACGAGATGACGCTGTCCGAGGTCGCCAAGGCGGCCGGGCTCGACCCCGGAACGGCTTTTCGCATCCTCACCACGCTGGCCGATCTCGGCTATGTCTCCAGGGCGCCGGAAAGCCGGCGTTTCTCGCTGACCGTCAAGGTGCTCGACCTCGGGTTCCGCGCCATCGCGCGGCGCGATATCCGCAGCCACGTGCGGCCGGTGTTGCGCCAGCTGGTCGGCGAGGTCAACGAAGCGGCCAGCTATGCCGTGCTCGACGGGTCCGACGTGGTGTTCATCGAGCGGGTGCGGGCCGGCCTTGCCCGCCTGGGCATCGACATCGGCATCGGAACGGTGATGCCGGCCGCCCACAGCGTCGTCGGGCTGACCATCCTGGCCTTTCTTGCCCCGGATGAGCGGGAGCGGGTGCTGGCCATCCCGTCGCGGTCGCCCTTCGGCAATCCGGTGCGGTCCCTTGGCGACGGCTTGCCGGCCGTGTTCGCCGACGTCAGGGCGAAAGGATTCGCACTGATGGATTCGCTGATCGCCGACGGTCTCCGGCTGCTGGCCGTGCCCGTTCTGAATGCCGACGGATATCCCGCCGGCGCCCTCTCGGTCGTGTCGCCAGCCGCCTATGGCTCGCTCGACGCTCTCATGGAGCGCGCCTTGCCCAGCCTGAGGGCGGCGGCGGCCGACATCGCCCGGGCCCAGGAAGCCTCCGGGACAACGGTCGGATGACCGGCCAGAACCTCGCGCGATGATGGTCGTCCGGGTTTTGTGGCTAAGTTCCGAAACATGTAACATGCTGTAATAAAAAGAAATTATAGACTAATAACTTTTGGTTGCGCTCTTTACCGAAAATTTCCGATCCCGCTCTCATAGTGGCGTGACGGAGTCTGCTCCTGGCGGCTCTCTCACAAGGAAGTTGCGCGATGATGGGCAAGCTTACCGTTAGTCTGGCCTTGCGGGGCCTGATCGGCATCATGTCGCTGAGCGTGGTGATCGTGTTCGGCGCCGGCGCCTGGGAGGCCTGGCAGCGCAACGCCATGACGGGCCGAATGCTCGACGTGACGACCGCGACGCAGCATCTGTTCACGGCCTTGCCCAACCTTCGCATCGATCGTGGCCAGACCAATCGCGGCCTCCTCGCCGAAAAGGCGTCGACGGGCACCAACACGCCGCTTGCCGAGGCGCGCGCCCTGTCGATGCCGGCGCTGGAGCAGGCCCTTGAGGTGCTGCCGGCCATCCCCTTCGCCGACGCCGAGCGTCGGATCGCCGCCTTTTCCGACGCCTACCGCCGGCTGGCCGACCTGCAACGGGAGGCGCTGGCCGAAAGCGCCAAGCCGAAGGCCGACCGACGCGCGGGCATCGCCGACGACTACAAGAAGGCCATCTCCGAGACCATCGATCAGGCCGAGGATCTGTCGAAAGCCATCGCCGGGACCGTGAAACTTCAGGACAGCCTGGTCGACAAGCTGTTCGACGTGAAAGCGATGGCCTGGACCGCCCGCGTCGGCGCCGGCGACGGGTTGCTTCTCACCTCCAACGCCCTGTCGGGCATCCCCGTTCCGGCCGATGCGACGACGCAGCTTGCCGCCACCATGATGCGGGCGCGGACGGCGTGGGAAGACGCGCAGAGCGTGATGGAGGGCCTGGACCTGCCGCCCAGCCTGACCGACGCCATGGCCGCCGCCGAGCGGGACTATTTCTCGGCCGACTATCAGGACAAGCAGGCCGCCCACCTGCAAAGGATGCTGTCCGGCGAAAAGTCCGACGTCACCGCCACCGAGTGGATGGCCTACAGCGTTCCTCGCCTGGCCCGCGTTCTCGACCTCGCCAACGCCGCCCTGGACGTGGCGCAGAAGCGGGCGACGACCGAGCATGAGGCATCGCAGCAGACGATGTGGATGCACGGCACGCTGCTGCTGGTCGGCATCGTGACGGCCATCGTCAGCTTCCTGTTCGTCGGCTACCGCATCGTCGGGCCGCTCGGCATCATTCGCGACCGCATGGTTCAGCTGGCCGATGGCGATCTCGCGACGGAAGCGCCGTTCACCAACCGTGGCGACGAGATCGGCGCGCTGGGCAAGACCATGGCGACCTTCCGCGACAACATGGCCGAAGCCGCCCGCTTGCGGGACGAACAGGCGAACGCCGAGGCGCGCGCGGCCGAACGGCGCAAGGCGGAGATGCGCCAGCTTGCCGATGGCTTCGACCAGGCGGTTGGCGGCATCGTCGGCATGGTCGCTTCGGCGGCCACCGAACTGCAGGCCGCCGCGCAGACGCTGACCGCCTCGGCCGAGGAAACGTCGGCGCAGTCCACGGCGGTGGCCGCGGCGTCCGAACAGGCCTCCGCCAACGTCGCCTCGGTGGCGTCGGCGACCGAGGAGCTGTCGTCCTCGGTGACGGAAATCTCGCGTCAGGTTTCCCAGTCGGCCGGCATTGCCCGCAAGGCGGTCGACGAGGCCAAGCAGACCAACG
>CAXXNH010000047.1:0-26165 GCA_963665435.2 uncultured Pleomorphomonas sp.
CATATGCGGTTCCCAAAGCTGGATTTCTCCAACGGTGCCGTCCGGGAAACGGATCAGAACCTTCCGGTCGACATAACCGGCTTCACTCCGCATCCACCCTTCGTCAAGCACCTCGAACCGCCGCGCCAGCTCGTCCACCACTAGGTCGGCCTTGGCTGGCGTGTCGACGATGAAACCTCCGCGTACGATATCGGTAAGCTGGGCTGTCGATTTGTAGCCCTTGCGGGCCATCTTCTGCTCGGCCGTTGCCCTGGCCTTGATCTTTGCCGCCTTGTACTCGACGCCAACCGTGCCGGCGATCTCCTGGCCGGCGGCCGTCAACTCATCCTGTCGCGTCGGCGCGACGGTGTAGAGCTCGTCCATGTCGCGCGTCGGCACACCCTCGAAAAAGGTGGCTCGATCGGCAGCGCGGCCGGGAGACCGGAGAGGAGCAATGGCGATGTCCTCGATGTCGTCGCCGGTGATTTTCGCCGCGGCAAAAGCCGCCTTCGGCGTCACCTCGAAGCCGAACAGGTCGGGGCCTTCGCCGGCCTGCAAGGTCGATCGGAACAAACTCTGCAATCGCTCGGCGACCTTTTCCCGCCCGGCGGCGATGGTCAGGCCGTCGTCGTGAAAAAATAGCCGTACCGCGTCGGCGACGCTCTCGCGCACCGCGCCTCGCTCTATATCGGCCTGGGCAAGCAGCGCCGTCACCGGCTCGCCGATCTGGCGGGCGCGCTCGACAAGGCGATAGGCCTCCACCACGTCGCCGGTCGGATCGCCGATCGCCGATCGTCCCTTGGCCGCCGCCTGGCGAACCCGGGCGGCGAGTGGCGCCGTGTCGCTCATGGCGCCGATGACCGCCTTCGACGTCGGGTCGACGGTTTCAAACAGGCTTTTCACGACGTCGGGCGCGTCGTAGCCGCGTTGCACCAGGGCAGCCGTCAGCCGATCGGCGCCGGCCTGCGACAGATACCCATCGGCCGTCACCAGGTCGCCCATCTCTTCCGGTGTCGCCATGCGCTGGAGCGCCTTGCGGGCGAAGCCGGCATTGCGCGCCTGGCCGGCCGCGCCGCCGGCGAAGGCGTCGAGCACCTCCGGCGTCAGCACTTTGGCGTCGACGGCCGCACGCTCGGAAGCTGAAAGCCGCGCCGTCGATGTGCGATTGGCTTCGACGGTGAAGGCCTGCCGATCGGCCGGCGTCAGGTCAGTCTCGCGAACCCGCACCAGGACGGGCTCTTTCATACCCGTGGCCTGGCTGAAACCGGCGTCCACCAATTCCTTGCGGTAGGCCTCCGCGCGATCGGGCACGCGTGCATAGGCCTCACGAATGCCGAGAACGCGGCCGTTGCCGCTTTCGACCACAGCGTCAGGCCCAACGACGGGAGCGCCTTCGCGAGCGGTCGGCGCATCCATCAGAAGGCGAGGATTGAGGTTCGCGGAGATCTCCGCGATCTGGGCTTGGCTTGCCGGCCGCGATCGATCGCGCGGCTGGAGCTCAGCCGGGAACCGAGGATTGGCGATGCCGAGCGGGTCGTGGCTGGTGATGAGCTTGTCCGCCTCGATCACCTGCCAGCGGGTCTTGATGCTCTGGCCGTCGCCCCAGACGAGTTCGTTGGTCCGAAGGTTCGGTAGGTCCGGTACACCAGACAGGGGCTGGCCGCTGTCGATCGCAGCCCGAGCCATCGCTTCGCCATCGAGGGCGGCCATCGCCGATCGCGCGTCGGGCATGCCGGCCGCCGGAAGGTCACGCGCCTCCTGAAAACGCGCCACGGCGGAAGCATCCTGGGGAGACAGTTGTTCGGCGGTTCGGCGGGCTTCTGCCCGCACATCGAAGCGGTGAGCCAAACCGCCGGCGCCGGCGCCGATCAGGCCAGCCAGGCCAATCGAGAGAGCGGCTTCACCAAGGGAGTACTCCCCGCCAAGCTCGGCGCGGTCGTGCTGAAGGATGCCCTGCTCAAGCGCTTCGGTGCCGGCGTTGATGCCGGCCTCACCGCCAACGCGAGTGAGCAATCCGCCTCCCTTCGCTGCTGGGATTGCCATGGATGCCAGGTTGATCGGATCGGCGACACTGGCGGCAAGCCATCCCGACCAGGCCAGCGCGTTGGCGCTCAATCCATAGGTTCGGGACGAGGCGTCGGACAGGCGGCGCTCATGATCGCGCCACAGTTCCGATGCTCGGGCGCCGACATCGATGTGCGGCTCTATCGCCTTCCGTTGGTCCTCCGGCAAGGTGGAGATGGCGCGGGCAAGTTTTGCCGTCGTTGCCACGTCCATTTCGCCTGGACGCCAAACGCCGCTGGCGTCGCTACCCATCGTCTGAGCGGCCCATCCGAGCAACTCGCGACCAGTCGCCTTGCGGAACGCCGACGTCAACTCATTGGCGGCCTGATCTTTGAAACCAGCGTATGTCGTCGCCCAATCGACCGTGTCCCAACCGGCGCCGGTAAAGGCGTCCCAGCCGGTGAGCGGCGCCTCGGCCGGCGCGGCGGCATCACGGCGCGCAATGGTCTCCGACCAGGCAGCATCCCAAGAGGTCATTGCTTGCCAAGCCCCCTCGGCTGGAGCGGGGGAACCCCGGGAGGCGTTACCGGTCGCGGTTGGTTGCCCAGACCACCTGGCGCGTTTCGGACGAAGCGTCCCCGCAAATCGTCAAGACCGGAGAAGTCGAGCACGAGCGGCGAACCGCTCCTGTTGGCAGTCATGACGGGTCGAAGCTCGCCGCCTTGCGGCAAATAGACGCCGTAGACCATGCCGCCAAGCGACGTCGGCCGAAGCACGGCGTTGTGACGGATAAACCGCGCGTCGAAGCTATGCCCTCCTACGGCGAAAGCGCCGCCGGCGGCCTTGAGATCATCGTCGGTCAAACTGTCGAACAGGCCGGAGAAGCGGGAAACCGTCATGCCCTGCGGCGCTGGCACCTCGACGCCGTTGATCCTCGTAAAGCTGCCGGTCACCTTCTCGACGGCCGTCTGATACGCCTCCGCATCGTGCTCGCCGAAGAGGGTTTCGCCCACGGCGCGATCGGCGACATAGATGGCCGTCGCCGCGTCGCCGATCGTGGCCTGGACGGTCGGCGGATAGGTGTCAGGGGCAAGGCGGCCAAGCGTGTCGGCGAGACCCTCCTTGATCGTGTCGGCCTTGGCTTTGACATCCGGCAGCGCCATCAGCTCCTGGCCGCGGAAAATCTGCTCGGCGATCGCCGGCCGGTCTTTTCCTACCAGGCCAGCGACGATCATCATGTGCGCTTCAGCGCCGTTCGCCATTTGCTCGACAGCGCCGGTGAAGGCGCGGCTGTCCATCGCGCGCGCCATTCCAGTCACGAATTCCGCCTTGCCGCCGTTGCCGAGCTGCGACCAGTGTCCTTTGACGGTGCCGAGCTCAGCCGCCCGGAACGGTTTCACCGGCGCCCCGAGATAGCCAGCCGCGAGCACTGCCTGCTCGCCGCGTCGGGCGAAAGATGTCTGGAACTGCGCCGATGATGGCGCGGTATCGTAGGCCAGCGGCATCGTCAGGAGTCGACCATTCCTTTGCGCCACCGAGATTGGATCGCTGTCGCGGTGCTGGGCGATCTCCGACGACACGGCACGCATGGCGTCTAGACGCATCTGCTCGACCGGCGTCACCACGGGCGACGTTGCCAATCGGCCTTCCTCGGCCGACAGCGCCTGTTCGAGCTCGCTGGGTGGCATGCGCCAGGCGCCCGCCACGAAGGGCGCCACCTGTTCGGCGCGCGCGAACTCGCGAAGCTTCAGGATGGACGCACTGTCGCCGGCGGCGGCCGCTGCCGCCAACGTCTGCTTGGTTTGGGCGATCAAGGCGGGATCGGCGCCATAGCCGCTGGCAAACAGCTTGGTGATGTCGTCGGCGTCGTCGCGGGAGACGGCCGCGGCGTCGAGCAGAGCTTTCCTCTCTTCAGCCTTGTCGGATTTGAGCTTGTCCGACCAGGCACTTTCGGCACGAAAGCGGCCGGTCGCCGACAGCGTCGACCCCGTCGACTGACCCAAGCGCCCAAAGACGCTGCGTACATAATCGGCCGTTTCGGAGATCGGTATGACCGACGCGAACTCCTCGGCGGTGAAAGCCGGGCCGAAGCGGCGCACCGCCTCGTCGCGCCAGGCGTCGGCGCGCGGCTTCTTGTCGTTGCCGGGCCCGGCGTTGTAGGCCGCGAGCGCAACAGCCACGTTGCCGTCGTAGCGATCAAGTAGCCCTTGAAAATAAGTGAGCCCGATCCGCCGATTCAGGTCAGTGTCGGTCAGGAGGCGGCTCTTCAGGCCATGATCGTCGAGGGCGGCGATGTCGTCGAGTCCCATCTGCCGAGCGACGTCGCGAGCCGTATCCGGCATCAACTGGGCGACGCCGAGGGCGCCCATGGGGCTGACCGCGTTTGCCCTGCCGCCGCTCTCCTGCGGGATGACGCCCCGATCGAAGATCCAGGTAGTCGTTCCGGCATCACGGACGCGGCCGATCGCGCCGAAGCTCGACCGATCGTCGCCGGCGCGGATGCCGGCAAGGGTCTGTTCCTCCAGCGCCGCGTCGGCGCTCGAAAGGTAGCGCTGCCTATCAAAAGGGTCGATCGCGCCAAAGTTGGCTGGATCGGACAGGAGGGATTTCGCTCTTGTCGGATCGGTGCGGATCAGTTCCAGGACGGCGCCCTGTTCGGTCGTAGCCTGAAAGGTGAGCTTGCGCTGTTGCGCCTGAACCGGCGTGATCAGTCCCGTCGTCGCAAGGCCGTCTATGGCCTTGTCCCGATCGGCCAATATCGCCTGGCGCTCGGCATCGGATGCGGCGGCGCCATAGCGCCGGAAATAACTCTGGTCCGCAACGTCGAGGTTGGCGACGGCGGTTGAGGCCTCGTTGCTGCGGGCAGCACCATGGACGGCGCCACGAGCGGCGATCGACTGTCGCTCGAAATCGAAGCCCAGCGCTTCCCGCTCGCGCGGATCGCTGACCATGTCGAGCGCTTCCTGCCGCAGTTGAGCCTCGGCACTCGCGAAGGCCTCGGGAGCGCTCTTGTAGTCTGGGCTCTCGCTCCACCTAGTCTGGAGCTCGTCCAACCCCTTCAAATAATGTGCGCGAGCGCCAATACCCTCGGAGCCGTCACGCAGTTGTTTGTTGTAGTCGGCGACCCGGCCAAGCGTCTCGCCGAAGCCGGCGACGGCTTGACCGAACGAACCAAGGCCACGCCCGACGGCGTCGGCTGGTTGGATGACAGGCATTCGTCCGGGGCCGGGCGGCGCAACTTGCGACTGGTAGGTGGGTGCCGGCATGTCACGAGATCCGGAAAGGACTGATGTCGAATGAGGGAGTGCCGTAGGCCGCGCCGGGCAAGGTCATCGAACCGCCAATGGCCTTGCCCGTACTCGGTGTCGCGTGCAGTGCGTTCCACTGATAGGCCGAACCCGCCGCGCTCAACATGGTGGTCGCAGCGCCGAAGATGCCGGCGAGACGGGCTTGCTTCGCCTGGCGGTCATAGTTGGCCGCGTCGACACGATAGGTGGTCGCATCGCGCACGGAGCCGTAGCGGGTGAGAAGCGCATCAACCTCGCCTGCCGCCGCCGTGTTCGCTGCGAGCACGACGGGGGAGCCAACAGTAGGATCGAGACCGCTGGACGCGAAATAGCTCTGCTGGCCGCCAAGCACGCCGGCGACATCGCGCCGGATTTGCTGCTCCTGGTAGGCGCCCTGGGCGAGTGCCAGATTGGCGTTCTCGCGTGCCATCTGGGCTTGCACCTTGGCGGCTTTCGACTGTTCGACGCCCGTCATGATCTGGCCGGCGCCGGAGAGAACGCCGCCGCCGATCATCAAGGCTGTAACGGGGTCGACGCACATCAGCCGCCCTCCAGGTGAACGGTGAGATCAGGTGAAAGACCGATCAGGGTGAATGGAAGGCAGCCGTCGCAGAGGAGTTCGATCGCAAGTTCTTCGCCCTCGGGCGCTTCGCAGCTCACCCAGACACCGCCCGTCTTGAGAGCAACCGCTTTGTTCGGTTCGCCAGCCCAGGGGACGGCGATTGGTTCGGCAGGGCCACCATTGATCGAAACGGCACCGCCGGCGCTCTGATACATCTCGACGTATACGTGCGCCGCCTGTTTGCTCTCGCCCTTGGTGCTGCCTCGTTGGGTCATCATCTCGAACGGCAGGGTCTTCGCCCTGGCGACGATGGGAAGGCCGACAACGATATGCGAGGCGGGGCGAGTAAGAGTGATTTTCCCGCCGACGACAACGGGTCTATCTTTGCGCTCGCCACCATCCGCGAAGACGACGACAGTCTGGCCTTCCAGATGATCGAGGCCGGAAAGCTCGGTGACTGGCATGCCCTGGTACTCAAGGCCGCTATCCACGAACCAGGCACCCGATGCTCTGAGGTCGTCGGGATCCTCGGCGTCGAAGAAGATTTGCAGGATTTCGAGATAGCGCCGCGTCGCGCCAGCGATCTCTCGCCGAACGATGAACCAAAGCTCATGCACCGTTGTGTCAGCCGATCGGATTGCCGCGACATCCTCAACAATACCGTTGGTGAAGGTTTGCCGCTGCCAGCCAACGACCTTCTCGCTCGGCATCCAGGTCAAGGTCGCAAGAGTGCCGTTGGCAAGGCGCACCCAGACGGTACGATGTGGATCGCGCTGGTAGGCGAAGCCCTGGGCGCCAGGCTTCAGGATATGGCCGGCATAGACGGACGGCTCGGCGGTGTTGAGCTTCTCCGTCAACCGATCGAGTTCGGTGAAGTGGATGCGGCGCCGGCTCGATCCGATGAACAGCACACCGCCGTCGACCATCAAGGGAATATGCCAGGCCGATCCTTCCGAACCATCAGGCAACGCACGAATCTTGCTCTGGTCGCTCAAGGGATCGGTAGATGACGAGCCGCGTATCTGCCACTCGCCATCGGCCGTTCCAGCAACCACACCGCCCGCCGGCACCGCCCACTGGATGTCGACGAGGGAACCATCGGGCGAGGCAAGGCGACCGGACAGGGAAGACGCAGCCGTGTCGTCGATCGCGAACGAGAAATAATCGCCGGCATAGGTCAGCCACCACTCGTCGCCACGTGACCAGAAAAGACGCTGGTCGATCTTGCGGATGTTGTCAGGCCAACCCCGCACGTCCGACCAGGCCGCTTCAAACCACCGGTAGGTGGGCGCCGTAAACAGGCTGTCTGGGATCGTGGAATAGGCATCAACCTTCGCGACAGTTGCCGAAACCACTTCGGTGATACGGACGTGGCACTGGCCCGAGTGCAGATACTTCCAACGAGCTTTGCCGGCGCCGGACGTCACCTCTCCCTCGGTATGGGTGGGGGCGTTGGCTCCCGAGCTGATTGGCCCGTTGACGCACTCATACACGTTGGCGCCGAAGCGGCGCTGTGCGCCCATCGCGACGTTGTCTTCAAGTGCGAGCCACGTTGGCACACTGTCGAGGGTCGGTTCGTCGATACGCCAAAGCGAACCAAGGTGTCCGCTTTCAAAAAGCCCCTCGGTCGCGGTGATGGTGAAGGACGAGCCGGTGAGCCCTGAACAGGTCAGGGTCGAAGTCTTGTCGATGTTTTGAAGCCGATAAGGACCATAGCTCTGCTCATAGGCCGCAAAGCTCCAGTTCGTCGGCCCGTTTCGAACGAGCTGCCGAGGCGAGAAGCCCGAACAGGCAAGAAACACCACATCGACGCTCTGCGCGTAGCGGATGTTTCCAAGGTCGCCCTCGGAATAGGGAAGACCGGCAAGCGTGTATGGAGCCTCATCGGCAAGCAAATAGCCCGATAGACGTGCTACCCGCATGGTGCCGGCGTTGATCACGAGCACGGCCTGGTCATCGTTGCCGGCCTTAAACGGGATGAGCAACCCCTTCTTGCTCTGGTCAACCAAAGCTTCGGCGAAGCGTGTGCCCGGCCGGCGAGTAATGCCACGCTGGGCGACGCCGACAAAATTCTGGATGAGGGCAAGGCCGGTTTGGGTCTTATCGAGATCGTAAGCCGCTCGAAGAAGGGGGGTGATTTCGCCGCCGGCGAAGGAGATCTTGTCGACGATCATCAGCGCCTCGAGGAAATCCATGAAGTGGTTCGGCTGATCTGGGAAACAGAGCGCTCGCGGGCATCGTTTCGCTTGGCTTCCGGCAACATTTCGGCGGCTATCTGATGAGCCCGATTGGCAGCAGTGCTCGACCGGGTGCACTGAGGGGCGCAAGCCTCTGCAAGTTGCTGCACAAAGATAAGTGTGAATTCGGGGTTCCAGCGCACTGGATCAGTTACGCGCCGCGTGAATAGAACAAGTGGCGCCTCGGCAACCGTGTCGAGGTAGCGGACGAGTGGGGCATCGGCGGAGCCAGCCGCTGAGACTGCCCACTCGTCCGCTTCAAGGCCCAGAACGGATCGAACAGCGAGGCAATCTTCCGGCAGGAGATATCGGCGGGCAAAAGGAGGTTCCGGAGTATCTGTTGTTGCGGAAAGGGTCGCCTGAGCTGAAGCGAAGTTCCAGTCGGTTTTCTTGAGAAGAGCATCCCGGAGCGTTCCGAAATGCCGTTTCACCACCCTCGCCGCCGTTCGCGCTTCGTCGAAGGAACTGAGCGCCGTCACCCCGATCAGGGATAACGCCGCGTTGGCTGCGTCGAGCTCGGTCGCGATCGGCGGCAGGGCCATGGCTTATGCGTCCTTCGCGGGGACGGTCTCGACAGCTGCCGCCAGTTCGGCAACGAGAACGGCGAGCTCGCGGATCATGTCGGAGCCAGCTGCGAAGGGGTTGGCATTGAGCTGTTCGATCAAGGCGTCGGCGCGGCCGACGATCGTCGGCTGTGTCGGGACCTCCGTTGCGCTGGCAGCAACCGGCGGCGCGGTTTGGGGGGCAAGCGGTGCAGTTTCTTTCGTCATCTGAGGATCTCCGATCAGGATAGGATCAGCGAAGGTCGACGAACGGCAGCGCGAAATGCACCGTGCCGCCGCCTGTAACCGCAGTGTTGCAGGTGAAGGCGATGTCGATCTCGCGGGCCGGGTCCGTGGGATAACCGGCGAGCTGCCAGACACGTTTGACGAGATCGGCTGCTACAACGGACAGAAGCGGGTTCTTGGTGGCCGCCGCAACGAAGGTCTGGGCGTTGATCAGAGCGTTGGCGGCGCCGGCGCCCGGCACCGCGTCGAACCCGAGCGATCCGCTGGTCAGCCCGGCAATCGCCTCGTGGGTAACGAGGCCGATCGGCAGGAGGATTGCCGATGATGCGATCTTGCCGAGGAAGACCTTGCTCTGGGCATCGTCGCCGGCGGTGAGCTGAAAGGAGCCGGTGATGATGCGCATGGGGTTGCCACGAAAAATCGCGAGCGGCTGCTTGAAGGTGCTCGGATCGGGATAGCCCTGAGCGTACTTGATATTGACGGACATGGCCGCCTCCTGGTGTCACGAGTAGGAAGGGAAGAAGCCGCCGGCATGGTGGCCGGCGGGCTAGGGTCAGGGCTCCAGGCAGTCGATGTAGATGACCTTGCCGTTCTCGCCGCGCGTTCCGCCAAACCACTCTTCCATGTAGGCTTGCACACGGAATTTCTTCTGCGGGTTTCGGTCGAGGTTGGTCTCCAGAGGGTCAAACTCGGCATAGTGCATGCCGGATTTCACCCAGAGCGGGCACCGTCGCTGCTTGGCCGCTCCGTTGGTCGGCAGACGCTGATCACGCACGAAGGAGATCTGCCCGAAGCTCGCGACCTGCTTACGGTCTTCGTCGAGCACAGCCTTGTCGCGGAACTCTTTCGATGCGTATTTGAGCTGGTTGTAGAGCTGATTTTCCTGCTTTGCGCCGATCGCCATGGCGACGATGTCGCGCTCCAGGTCAACTTCGTTCGCGGCAAGCAGGGTGAGCGCGTAGTTCAGCTTCTCAACGGTAAGGCCGGAATTGGCCGCCGCGCCTTCCGCCACATAGTCGACCGGGACAAGATTGAAGTCGGGGGTGAGCGTCAGCGCTTCCGAAGAAGTGCCGTCTTGCCCCACGAGTCGAGGACCATAGAAGGCCTGGCGCAGGATGCTATCCTCACCACGCGCGATCGCGGCGGCGCCAGTCTGAACATAGGTCGACGTATAGTCGGTCATGTTCTTGACCCGGTCTTCTTTCTCGACGAGCTTGCCCCATTCGAGCTGGCGCGGCTTCATCCAAGTGTCTTCGACGCTGCCCTCAATGGCCGGCGTGTCGCCACCGCGGGCGCCATCAATGATGGCCTCTTCGTCGCCGATCACCTCGATCGCAAGGGCTACGCGTCCTTTGAGGTTGGGCTGGAACGTGAAATACTCGCGATAGCGGGAACGCTTCTGCTGAAGCGCAAGAGTGACGTTTTCCTGGTATCCGACGCGCTGTGCGTCAGTGATGGGGGAGTATCCCATAGCCGTAGGCTCCGAGCGAAAAGAACGCTGATGAGGGGTTCGTTTCGGCGAAGGTGCGGCTGATCACCCTTGCGGGCTCTGGCGGGCAACGCCTGTCGTTTTACGCCTGCGGTCGGCGGTCGCGGTATCGGGGCGACGCCCGGACGGGCAAGGGACACGGACCCAAGGTGCGGTCGGTTGTCGGCGCAACGCGCCGCCGTGATTGACACCATGGCTGCTCCAAGCGGGCCATGGTGTCAAGCGGCTATCGGCTAAATGTCAACCTTTGGCGATGATTTCGAGCAGGCGTTGACGCGCATCCTTCGCGGCTTGGTGCAAGGGGTTCGTAGCATCCCCTAGAGCCTTCACGTGACCGGCGTCGGCATTGAGGCGTTGAAGTTCGGCCTTCGCACCGGAGGCTGTCAGCCCGCCACTCCCGGGCGTTTTCGGGTCGATGAGTTTGTCTTCGCCCATCATGGAGCCAATCTTGTGGAACATCTTGACCAGGCCGGGCGAGCCCATGACCTTTTCGAGCGCCGCCATATCGTCGACCGGAACGCCGAGAGCCCGAGCTGCTCGTTGGCTAAGCTCGCGGTTCTTGGCGGCATCGGCACCCCATTCCTTGTCGAGAGCCGTGTTGAGATCGGTTGTTGCCTTTGCCCCTTGAATGCCTGCCTGTTCATAGACGCCCTTGATATAGCCCAGGACGTCGGAGAGGATGGACTTCGCCTGCTGCGCCGGCACCCGAGCTTTATGCGCTGCATCTACGAACGCCAGCTCGAACGCGCCGTTGTACTCGCCGAGGTCTTTCTTGATCTCATCCGGAGCCGTGACGTCATAGGCCTTTCGGTCTTCGGTCCAACCGAGATCCTTCCAGCCATCCCACTCGGCCAACTTATCGGCCGCCGGCCGCGACAACACGTTGCGATCACGAGCGACATGATCTGCATGCATGCCGGACTTCAGCGCCGTGGAAACGTCGACAAACTTCTTGTCGGAGATCCACTTCTGGGTGTCAGCGTCGAGACCGGCGATTGTCGAGTACCAGGGTTCACCCGCCGCCGGGGGGCTTCCCGCTGAGGCCGGGTCACCTGCGGGGGGATTGCCGCCAGGCGGCGGACTGCCCGCCGGCGGGCTGCCAGCAGGAGGAGTGCCAACGTCGTTCGGAAGGTCGGGATTATCGCCCATCTCTATCGTCCTTTTCGTTCCGTTCCAACCAGGCCCACAGTGTTGTCGGGCTCTCGCTGGCGATCTTGATGATTTCGAGCGCGAGTTGCCGGCGTCCCTCCGCGACGGCCGACGAATATGGGTCGCCCGGCACATGCGACGTGTTCCACACGCCCCCGCGCAAGGCGATATCGGCCAGGAACAGCTTCTGTTCCCCAACCGTCATGTATTCCTGCAAAAGCAGGATGCGGTTTTCCCGCTGCCGCCAAACGGACTTCCACCACCGGATGGCATTCATGATCATCGGTTTGCTCCTTTGCCGGCACGCTCACCGCTCAGTGTTGCCGCTTGGGCTGCATGAGCGGCCTCGGCGGCGATCGTTACAGCCTGTCCGGTTTGGTCGAGCGCCTGTTGCTGCGCAATCTGCCCCTGACGAGCCTGTCGAGCCTCTGTGACGGCTTTGGCGTCGCGGAGAGCCTGCGGCGCGGCGCCGTAAGCATCGTGAAGCACGGCGGCGGAACCGTCGATATCGACATTGTCCATGACGGTCGGTTCGATCTGGGCGAGGCTTGCGACGGCCTGCACCCACTGCAAGGTGGCCCGGCCTAGGCTCGCCTTCATCGCCTTGGCGAGCGGCGAGACATACTCGATCGACAGCGCCCGTCCCTCCAGTTCGGGAGGGAGTGGCGCGATCTGCCCCGCCCGGGCCAACATGCGATAGCGGCGGGCGATGAATGGGCTCAAGCCATAGGTCTGGATCCGGACAAGGTTCGGCCCCATCAGGCGTAGCTTTTCCTCCTGGAAGCCGAGAAACTCGGTCGCGGTCATCTGCGGCCGGTTCACCAGCTGCATGAGACCGAAATAAAAGGCTTCTCGGATGGAGTTTCGCCGCTGTTCCGACTGCGCCATGGAAAGCCGCACGTCGTTTCCACGGGTCAGGTGGTCCATCAACCGCTTGCCCTGGTCGTTCATCGTTCCGTAGAGCAAGGCGTTGGGGGCGATATCTGCAGCAGTCAGCACCGACTCGTCATTCACCAGCACCGGAGGCTCCGCAGCATATTGCGCCGCCACGATATGGCTACGCTCCATCTCCTGGAGCATGGAGGAGTCGGCCTTCGCCAAGTGACCTGGTCCAGTCGGATAGGAGCGGTTCGGGCGGCGGTTCCACTGCGGGACGAAGAACGGAAACTCGTGATAGCCGGCGGCGCGCTGCCACCCTTTGATGTCGGGCGAACAATAGACAGACGAGAAGCGCATTCCCTCGGGTCCGAGACGCCCCTTGCGAATGTCAGGATTGGGTCCGACGCCATGGATGATCAGGTAAGTGCGAGCATCGTCGATGTCCGCCGGTGCTTCGGCGCCAAAGCGTTGCTTCACCTGGCGGCCCTTCAGGTAGTACTTCCGGTGGAGGGTATCGACCATACCGAAAGCATCGACATCGATGTAGCATTGGCCGATCGGCAGCACCCGATCGACAATCCGCTGATTTCCAACATCCTCCTCTGAGTTCATCACTGACCACCCCCACGCGCCGACATCGCTGAACCAGGCCGGCGCTTCGGCGTAGAAGGACGAAACCGCCGGCGACAGCGAGGCAGCGAGCAACGATGTCGTGGCCGACAGCCAACGTTTGACCGATCCCCACTTGTCCAAGTCCTGATCGCCGGTCGAAATCCCGAACCAAGCATCCATGGGGTTGGTCGCCTGGGTGAACATACCGCCGGCGAAGGCGTCGAGAGCGTAAAGTTGGGTGCTGTCGAACAGATCGTCATAGGCCGGCCTACGCTTCGCATCCGGCGTTGAAACGCCGACCTGATCGGGCCGCATCAGCCGGGCGACATCCTCCCAATCGGCCTCTTCGGGCCGGCGCTCGGCTTCGAGTTCCTCCTGGCGGGAGATGACGGCGGAATAGTCGAGCATGGCGCCTCACTGACCAAGCAGGGATTTGGAGGCCGGCGTAGCCTGGGAGAAGCTCGACGGCGAAAAGATCGTTGATGCGAGGCCACGGAGACCGGCGAGCTTCTGTTGCTGCCGTTCTGAGGCGAGACGGGCCTGCTCGCCATCCTTGCCTGCCTGAAGGGTCGCTTCGAGCTGGGCATTGGCTTTCTGCTGGGCGGCAAGGGCGTCTTTCATGCCGCTATCGCTTCCGAAAATGCACATGGTCAATCTCCCTCATGCGATGGGTCGACAAAGACCGGTTCCGGGTTCAGCCAGGCGTAGGTCAGAAAGGCCTCGCCATGTTTTCCGACCAGTGGATGCCGGCCCTCAAGCTGGAAGCCAAGGCGTTCCAGCCACCGACGAGCGACGGTGTGTCCCTCCCAACAGCGACACTCTGCGCGATTGACGATCGTCTTCAGCACCCGTCCGATGCCATCCCTCTTGGCCCACCTGGTCGCCGCCAGGGCGATCTCCGGCCAGCGATCCGTCGCAACCATGTAGACGCTTCCAACTCGCGGCGACGTCAGGCCGCCGCCGATCAGCGCCACGGCGTGACCTTCGGTCGTGGCTAGACAAAGATCGGCGACACGATTGGCACGGCTCGCGATCATCGCCTCGGCGATCGACGTGGAACTGCCCTCGAAACGAACAGCGTCGACCTCGACCAGGTCGCGGGCACGAAGAGCGTGGATGACCTCATAAATGTCGTCGTCATCGGCCTGGCGGATGATCATCGAGACCTCCGAAGTGGGTTGTAGCGCTCGCCCGGCCCTCGGGCCTGACCTCTCTGGCGTCGCTTCTCGGCGACAATCTCCGAACGCCGGCGCCGCGCCTCAGCTGAGCCGAGCAGGAGGCAGGCATATTGCAGACCATCGTGAATGTGGCTGTCGAAGCTCTTGCCGACCGACGACACATCATCGGAACCGGCCAGCTTGCGATATTGGTAAGTCTGGTTGAAGCCTCGACGAAGCCCCTTGCAGGAAGGATCGAGCAAGAAGCCCGGGCGCCCGTTATCCAAGGTTTGGGTGAGTGGGTCTCGGACGGCCTCCCAGCGGGCGTCCGGCTCGTTGGTGCTCGCCGCCACAACTGTGATGCCGAGCGCGGCCTGGAGACGCGACCGAGCGGAGCCGTCCTCGGTGTCGTCGCCGGCACACATGGCAGGGTCACATCGGATGACGAACTCGCAGCCTGGGAAGCGGCGCGCCATCAGCGCCAGCATCTGCCGGCCTAGCGAGGTTTCCGACGCGTGGGTGCAGGCGATTTCGGCGAGAACAGCCACCTGGCCGTCCGGTCGCTCCTGCACAAAAGCCGCCGCCGGCGTCAGCCCGCCATCGACGCCGATGATGATCGGAAGTTCCTTGAAATGCTCCAAGGTGACCGGCGACATATGCAAGTCTTCGTTGAATTCGGGGTAGACGACCGAAACACCCTTCGTGAAGCCCGGCAACGACATGATGAACTTTCGGATCCACCACGGCCGGTGCGCGTTGATCTTCGCCTGCTGGAGCCAGTAACCTGCTCCCATCGCCTTCAAGTTCTCGGCGTTGGGAGCAAAGCCTGAGGGTTGTTTGTAAAGGGCATAGCCGGGCTTCAACTCTTCGAAGAAATCCCTGTAGACCCAGCTCATCACGTCTGGAGCATTCATGTCGCCAAAGATGCGACCGCCTCGTCCGATCAGTTCACGCCCCGGATCACGGCCGACGCGGCCGACCAGCATCATGAAAAGCTCTTCCGGGAGAGTGTCGATTTCATTGAGCCAAACGTCGGTGTATTCGAGACCCTTGAGGTCTTCCGGGTTAGCTTCTTCGCCGAAAGCGCGGAAACGAGCGATGAGTTCGATTGGCCCCCAGCGGTCTTCGAAGCGGATCGTGTGTTCTGCCGCCCGAGGTTTGGCGCCGGACCAGCGACCGAGATCCTTGGGCAGGAGTTTCCACCAGCTTGGAATGGTCGCGTCCCAAAGGTTGTCGTATTTCTGGCGCCATGTGCCTAAAACGTAACGGCGCATCGGCCGTCCTTGCTCATCCTTGGTTGTCGGTCGGATGCGCGTTGCCTCCAAGATCGCCTTCTTGACGCTGCCGGTCGTTTTCGCCGATCCCATCGGGCCAACGATCCCGACCACGTCTTCAGTCGACATGATGTAGGCGTCCGACACCGGCCCGGCCGACGAGAAGATATCCGGCACCTGGGCCTTGAGCACGTCACCCAGAGACCCGAAATCGGATTGGTCAACGGCGGTCATGCTGCGCCTCCCCAAACCCCGGCGCCCCAAGCCCCCGGCCCCGACGCACGACCAAACCCGGTTCGCGATCTGGAAAGGCAACTGGCGGAAGGCCGGACAATCCTTGCCGAGGGGTGGCGTAACTTTTTTGCTACTTTTTCCGGGGGGTGGGGGCGGACGGCTACCGGGGGGGTGGGGGTCGCCTTTTCACACCACGCGGCGCCGGCGCGGCGCACCGCCCGCCCCGCTGTCTCATATGAGTATGCCACCCCGGCAACCTGTCTCATTTGCCATCCTCCGACCCATTTGAGACGGGGTTCACTGTCTCGTCCGCCTGTTCCGCTGGCGTATACCCAAGTGAGACGGCACCCGTGCCCGGCTCCGAGGCCGAACCGGTTACGCCGAGTTCGTCGCCGTCGAGATACTCCCACGGTGGCCGATCAGGACCGACGCCAGGCGAAACGCTGCCGCCGAAGTTCATGTTGATCATCGGCACCGCGTTGCCGTTCTCGTCGGTCGCGGCAAGCGCCGGAAGGAACAGCGGCGTCAGGATGCCAGCGATTGCCCGCTGTTCCCGGAAGGCTTCGAGCTTGGTGCAACTGAGGTAGGCGGCGAGCTGGTCGACCGTCATGTTGAGCCAGGAGATGTTCCAGACCGCAGGATGTATGCCGCGCTTCTGGAGATACTCCCGCATCTCACGAGTGCTGTGATTCTTGGCACCCTTCGGTCGGCCTGCCTTGCGGCGGCGTTCTTCGGCCTCCGCCACCACCTGGTCGCGGAATGCACCTGCTGGGATCGGCGGCGCGAAGAGACCGAGTTGCTCGCCTTCGGCCTTGGCCTTCTCTTCGGCGATCTCGTCGGCCAGCCGCCGCGCAATCTCCTTCTGAACACCCCGTTTGCCGCTGTTCTGGTCAACCATGGCGGTCTCCAGACAGGCAAGGGCTTGATATTTCGGGATATTTAATCGTCCCGCAACGGCTGCAACGGCAGCCATTAAGCGCGTGTTGCAAACTTAATTTTTTAAGCGATTGATATATATATCTATTTTCTAGTTTAGCAACACTGCAACACTTGCAACGGCGCACGCGCGCGTATAGCGCCTTTCGCACCGTCGTACGCAGAATGTAAAAGGAAGGTCTCCATATGCGCGCGCGGGCCGTTGCAGGCGTTGCGGCGTTGCGGCTTTTAAAATCAGCGTTATAGATCAACGACCTAAAAAGAGGCGGCTCGTTTTTAAGTGTTGCAGAAACCGTTGCAAGCTGGCGAGACCGTTGCAACATGCCGATTTCATCAACGCTTTGAATGGGTTGCCCGAACCCGCCCCCCGGCACCGCCACCTTCGCGCTTATTCCTGCCTGATCTGTACCAGACCGTGCCGTATGTAGCGCGCGCTTTCCGTTTTGACCAAATGGGTTCAGGGGCCAGATGAATGGCCCGCAAGCTCGCCTTTGCCGTCGTCGTGTCATGGGCGTCGCCTCACCTGTCCAACTGGAGAAACGTTCGCGCCGGGATCGACCATCCGCGACCACCGAGAGCGCGGGAGTTGACCGGCCGTGCCCCGAGACGCTTCATGGCCTGCGCCCAACCGCCGATCGTTCCAGGCAGGCCATACCAGGTCGTGCCGTCAAAGATGCGCCTGAGGCCCTCCGATTGGTTCGGAAGGTTGACCGTCGTCGGCGGCTCGTTGGCGCTGTGCCACTTCTGCGGCTCCGCTTTATCCGGTCGGCCGGTGACATAGACGCCATGAGCTCGAAGGGCGTCGCGCGCCTGGGTCGACGTGCACGGTGCCTCCCTCTCATCCCACGTACCGCCAACGGCTGCGATAGTCAGTTCCTCGATCGTCATCCGCGTTCCACCTCGGAACACGTCGAGGGGAACGGACAGGATGTGGTTGAGCATCGCTTGGGCGTTGCTCACCTCAGACCGCCCCTCGTCGCCCTTGGTCACGTGGAGCGCATCGGCGAGCATCGACCGCATGTCGGAGGGGCAAACGTCGTCGCCCCGCATGAGATCGAGGAGGGCCAGCACCGTCCCGTACACGTCCTGTCCACGCGCCGTGTGCCCGCTGGTGGCGAGCGTCTGGCGATAGACAGCGAGCGTCTCGGGCCACCGGGCCCACTGGCCGACGATGCGTGCCTTGAGCATGGAGCCCCATAGCCGCAGTTGCTTGACGTCCATCACCAGCGCCGATCGCTCGCCGAGTGGCTGAAGCTCCAGCACCACGAAACGGTTCACATCCTGACCGAGCAACGGTGGGATGATGATGGAGCCGAACAGAAAGACTGACTGCGCCAAGAAGGCGTTGGCGGTATGATCTGAGGATCCTCGGAGCACGAGGCCGCCTTTGGCGGCCACGCGGGCAAGCTTGACCAGCTTCTGCACCCGGTCGGATGTCGGGTCCGGCTCACTCTCGTCGAGCAGGATCGGCCGTGTCGAGAAGCCGAGTTCGGACCAGATGCCGGCGGCGGTCGGGTCGGTCGAGGTGACAAGGGTATCGGGACCGTAAAGGTGCTCCAGCAGCTCCAGGAGCGTCGACTTGCCGTCGCCGCTGTCGCCGGTGATCCAACCGTGCGGCCGCCACTTCAGGGCGCCGCCCATGAAGCCGGCCGCCCAAAGTCCCAGGGTCAGCATCGAGCCGAGCCGGTGGCCGCTGCCATCGTGGTCGATCAGAGTGCCGGTTTCGTCAGCCTCGTTGGCCCAGTTCCAACTGTCGAGGATCTTCAGCACCGGTTCAGTGCATTCCTTCGAAGGAATAATGGCGTCGCTCGGCCGCACCACGGGTTGCTGGGCCGAATAGACCTTATCGCCATAGAGGCCCGGCTTCTTCCACTCGCCGCCGATCCACACGGCATCGCCGACATGGAGCACCAAGCCGCCATCGTCATCGAGCCATGCACCGAGGCCGCGCACCCGGCGCGTCTCGACAAACTTGCCGCGCGAAGCGGCGGCCGTCATCAAGCTTTCGCTCGCCTGGTCAACCTTCCAGCCGGTTTGCTGTCGGGTCGTTTCGTTGAACTTCGGGAACACCTGCCAGAAAAAGTCGATGCGGCTCTCGGCGAGAGCGCGGAGCCCGTTGGCGTTGTGTTCGGCCGCCTTCAGCGACAGGATCTCGCCGGACGGCTTCAGATAGTAGTAAAGCGCCCCGAGCTGGCCGACCGGCACGATCGGGCAGTCTTCGGGGAGAGGCTTGATCGGGTCTTTCCGGCGCTTCCAGCCATCGTCTTCCCTGGCGTCGTCGGTTGCCGGCGGCGGCGATGGCGGCAGGTCGGGCTCGCCTTCGGCCGTCTTGCCCCGCCGCTTCGCCTTGCCCTTCGTCTTCGGGAACAGGACATCGGTCATCTCGTCGTGCGAGATACCTTCGGCCCGGCCGATCTTGCGTGCGAAGTCTTCGCCCTTCGAGCGGGCGAGGTTGCGGTAATACTCGTCCCTGACACGCTTGTCCTTGCTGTCCGGTTCAGCCCGATCGACCTCGGGCTGCTCGGCCGGCGCCGGCGCCGCTGCCTCCGCTTCCGTTGGCGACGCCTGGTCTGCGCCTTCGGCGCTCGCCAGGAAGTCGGCGGAGGAAAAGGCGTCGCGGATGCCGGGTAGCGGCGGTGGCGTGGTCATGCCACATCCCCTTTCATCGCCTCGCGGGCGGCGGCGCACTCGGCGCGGTATTCCGCTTCGGCGTAAGCTGTGAAGTCCTTGAAGGTGCCGGGGGCCCACACGTCGCGAAGGGCAATGCCTCGTCGGTGGAGCTTCTCGGCGGCCTTCTCGTAGGCCTCGACAGCCTCGGGCGGATCGCCTCGGTGGCGATGCCAGTAGATGCCGCCGATCTGCGGTGGCAGAACGATGCTGCCCAGGTTGGAGAGGCTGAGGGCTGCGAAGGTGCGGATTTCAGGCAGGGCGATCGCCATGGCGAAGCCGTCCTCAATACCTTCACTGCCGGCGATCCATTCGCCCTCGGGCGCATCCTTGATCGGCTTGCCGCTGTCGCCACGCCAGATCGGGATGATGCCGCCCCGATACTCGGAATAGGCCTGCTTGGGTTTGCGAAGGTCGGTTGCCTTGCGCATGCCGCCGGCGCCATCCGGCTCGAGAAAAGTCCGATGGATGGTTAGATGGCCGAAACCGAAGCGGATGACCTGGCCGATCAACGCCGGCCGGGTTCTGCCGGTTGTCCGATAGGTCTCAGGGCAAGCAAGTGAGGGATGGTAGCGGAGCGCATTGAGGGCGCCTTTGCCGTCCTGCCGCGTGCGAAGGTACCAGACGGGTAATCCCCGACCGATCAGATAGCGCTCTGCCGGCGAGCCAAACAGCGGCTCAGCTTCGAGGTAGCGACGCTTTGAGGCTCGGATCAAGTCGGCGGTATGCGATGCAGCGTCGTCCCGCCGCTTTTTTGCCGCCTGTTGCGCCTGGCGCTCAGCGGCCCGGCGCTCCTCCTGGCTCATTCTGACGATCCCGAGCCAGTCCATGGCCCACTTGATCGCCTCGCCGACGTCGCCATTGCAGCCTGTCTTCGGCGCCCTGGCGATGAGGGTAAGAAGGTCGCCACCTTCTTCTGACCGGAAGTTTTTCACCCATCCGGCTTTGTTGCCGCGATAGCAGATCCGGAGCGCTTGTCCCTCGCCACCATCCCAGCCGTCGATGAGGAAGTTGCTCCCCTCAACGGTGGCCTCGGGGAAAAGATGCGGAACCAGGCTCTCGACGCGGTCAAGAAGGCGTGCCTTGAGCGCGTCAATGGATATGACGTAGCTCATGACGGCCGCCACCTTGGGAACGGTTGCGTAGCCTGAGGATGATCGGGGCCGTAGAGCTTGAGGGCTTCTCGCCGGACGTCATCGCACATCATGTCGATGAGCTGTCGGCGAGCAGCAATGGGATTCGCCCGGACCATCTTGGCGATGGAGCCGCCAACCTTGTAGTCGTAGGGAGCACGCCGAAGGACTTCACGGATCGAGGCGGGAAGGCCATCGTAAATGCGGGACTCAGCTTCACGGCTGACGCGTACGCCCTTGGCGTTGCTGCTCATATAGCCCCCCGTTCGCAGATAATGGCTCCGCGAATTGCCAGATAGGCCGCGCGCCAGGCGTCACGAGGAGCTTCGCCATGAGCGTTGGCGTAGAGCACGATGGTGTCCACGAGGACGGTGATATGGTGCGCGTTGGCCTCGATCGCCCGCCGGCGGAGATGGGTGAGCTGGTCGAAGCGGCTGAACCACCGGCGGTTGTCGCCGCCTTCAGGAGCGCGGAAGCCGGTCACTGGATCGGTGACACTGTCGCCGATATCGCAGGCCTCGGTAAGCATCGTCACGCCGACCTCCCGAGGTGCCCGGCCGCACGGACGGCGCGGCCGGGCTGCGCTTGGGAGGGAACTCCGGCAGCTAGGCTAGCCGGCCTCTCGCGGGCGCGCTCAACCCCGCGAAAGCTCGTTTCGGGCGGCTTTGCCGCCCTTTGTTGCTCCAGTTGATCGAGGGCCTGGAGCAGTCGTTTCCATTTCGGCCAGGATGGGCAGCTCTGACCATTGAGCCATCGGCTCATGGTGGATTGAGCAACACCGGCAATCTGAGCAATTCGGCTAGGAGCCAGGCCGAGGGCCTTGCTACGTCGCTCAATCACTCCCATGTCGAAAGGGCTTTCCATACTCGGAACAAATCAGTGATTTGCTTAGAAAGGTCAATCCCAATCTTCGATCGGTCGCGCACCTTACGCACCGGCAATGCTGTCGCACGACTGGATCGGAGCGACATCATGACCGATAGAAGCCTCAACGATACGTACTTGTCCGAACTGCGGGCTTGGATGCAGGCGCACATTAAACGGCGGAACATCTCGCTCAACGCCGTCGCCAGGGCCACGGACACGGGCATCGCCACCATCTCCCGCCTGATGTCGGAGGAGAACGCGACACTCCCTACGCTCCCTACCGTTTATGCGCTGGAGCGGTTCTTCGAGGACAAGGCCCCCGTATTCGGCGGAGACGTCGACTATATCAGCAAGGATGAGGCTACGCCGATCCCCGAAAGTCTCGCCCCACATTTCGTTCTAAATCAAGGCCTTGGTCTTTGGCGTATTACGTCTGAAGCGCTAGACGCACTCGGGATCCAAAGGGGCGACTTCATGATTGTCGACATGGAAGCCGTGCCGCAGCACGGCGACATAGTGCTGGCGGAGGTCAAGGATTGGGACCGGCCGGAGCCTTACGCAATCTTTCGTCGCTACGTAGCAACACCGGTCGCCATGCTTGTCGCGGTATCGACCAGGAAGGACTTTCCAAGCCAGATTGTGATCGACAATCGGAGCATTTCCGTCTCCGGCCTGGTTGTTGGATCCTACAAGGCGCTCGGGCACAATCTTGCCGATTGATCGATCTGTGGGTTGCATCTGATCCAAACTTGGATCAATATCCCGCTCGCTCATTACGAGAGGGAACCCACAATGTCGCCTATCAAGACACCTAACCCGGATGACGTCGCACTTGGCGCCGCCATCCGGCAACGCCGAATAATGCTCGGCCTTTCGCAGGAAAAGCTGGCCGACGGCCTCGGCATCACCTTCCAACAGATCCAGAAATACGAGAAAGGCACGAACAGGGTTTCCTGGTCGCGCCTGGTGCAAATAGCCAAAGCTCTGAACTGCTCGATCGCCGGCCTGATGAAGCTTGCCGAACCGGCTGAGAATGAGAACGCCGGCGTCGTTGACATCGAAACCCTGTCCGTCATGCGCGTCATGCGGGGGACATCGCCCGAGAAGCGGTCGGTCATTCGCCGCGTCGTCTTCACCATGGTGGAGGGCTGAGATGCGCGATATTGCAAGACGATACCGCCTCGCGATCAAGCAAACCCGCGCAATCGTTGCAGATGACCAAGCCGGCTACCCGCAATTGGTCGTCCGTACGATCGATCATTTAGCACCGGCCATAGCAGACCTAATCGAGAGTGAGCCGTCCACGACGTGCCCGCACTGCTTGGCCCTCGCTCTAGAAAACTTCCTGATCGCACCGGCCGTCGCAACTCTTATGTCGCACGTTGGTCCTCGCCTACGCGCTCGAACTCTTCGGATGGTTTTCGAAGTGAAGAGTGCATCGATGGGCTTCACCTGCGTCGACCCCACCGAGGTTCCGACAGTGTCCCAGATGAAAGAGGGGCTGCACTGATGGTCTCTCGCCTCGAAATCATCTTCCCGTTCGACGCGGATCTGCGGGATCCAGACAAGATCGAGCTGTTCCAGCTCGCCGAGCGCCTCTGCAACCGGCACATGGACGCCCGGCCAACGTCGAGGGCCTTCGTCTCCCGCACCGAGTACAACGACGGCGGGGCCACCTACACGGTGGGCTGCGCCGTCGCCGGCGTGTCCAGCACCGGCGCCGTGCTGGCGGTCAAGCTGCCGCTCCTGGGAGACAGTGCATGACCGTCGCCCTCATGTCCCAAGAAACAGCGGCCATCCTTTCCCAGGCCTCGGTGGTCCTGCTCGGCATCGCCGTCGTGGTCGCCGCCTTCGCCATCACGGCCGTCGCCGTGTCGACGGCCTACTACATCCACCGCACTCGGGCAGCCATTGCCCGCCATCGCTTCGGAGAGATTGATGCTCGCAAAGTCCGATAGAAGCGCCACCACGGCGCAGCACGCAGCGGCGGCCCGTCGCTAGCCCGTCACCGACGCAGCTCCGCTTGCTCGAAAGCCTTGGCCGGCCTGGGTACGTGTGGATGGTCGACAGAACCGGACAGGCGAAACGCAAGGGGGAACGCGCGTTCGAACGGTCCACCGTCGATACGTGCACCCAACGCGGCTGGGCGCAGCGCAAGCTCATCTCGGGCCATTGGGCACTGGTGTTGACCGGCAAGGGTGCAGAATGCGTCGAAGCCGCCAAGGTCCGGCGTGAAGGAACGCTGGTGCTGACCGGCCGAGCCACCGGCGCCGCCCGGGCACATCGGGAGACCTCCGAATGGCCGGTAGTGTCAACAAGGTGGTGCTCATCGGCCACCTGGGCCGCGATCCGGAGATCCGCAGGAATGGCTCCGGCGATCCCATCGTCAACGTCAGGCTCGCAACGTCCGAGACCTGGCGCGACAGGGAGAGCGGCGAGCGTAAGGAGCGCACCGAATGGCACTCGGTGGTCATCTTCAACGAGAACCTCGCCAAGATCGCCGAGCAGTACCTGAAGAAGGGCTCCAAGGTCTACGTTGAAGGCCAACTTCAAACCCGCAAGTGGACCGACCAGGCCGGGCAGGATCGCTACAGCACCGAAGTCGTGTTGCAGCGGTTCCGCGGCGAGCTCGTGTTGCTCGACGGCGCCGATCGCCGGCCCGCCGCCAGATCCCGACGACTACGGCACGACCAGGTCGAAACCAGAAGGCTCGGGAAACAGCTACGCGGATCAGCGCAGCTCCGAAAAGCCGTATCGGCCGCCGGCCGATGGCGATGACGACATTCCATTCTGACGGAGGAACCCATGGTTAAGACCGTGGACAAACAGGAGCTCGCCCGCCTTGTCGGCGTGGTCGAAGGCAAGCTTGCGCAACTGCCGCAAGACGCCGACAGCAATGAAACCCGGGCGCGTTTTCACCATGCCGCCGAAATTGCGCTCGCCTCGCTCGTCATCCAGGAAGGCGCCCGGGAGGGACATGATTACGCCGGCTGGCAACTCTCGCTTGGGGGGATCAAGTCAACCTGCACGTATGGCGCCCACGGGGTCATGCACAACTGGCTGACGGCTGCGCGCCGTCAACTGGAGGTGCAGCCGTGAAGCGCACCAAACTCTTTCGCTACCCGGCCATGTCGAGGTGGTCCGTAAAGCTAGCCCTGCGGCGGACCAAGTGCCGCGTCGAAGACGCCAAGGAGGCTTTGGCCCGATATCGCCAGCATTTGGGCTGATGTCGATCAGGGCACGGTCAACGAAGCTGATGATCGGATCCGCGAGTTGGAACAGTGGATGGCCGACATCGAGGCAGTAATCACCGAGCGGCAGATGGCCGGCGAGGAAATTGGCCCATGAAGGACAAGCGTTTCGTCTACGGCGCTCGCTGCTGTTGGTTCGGGTCCATCTCCGAGGTCGGTCATACAGAGAGCGGCCTCCCGTGCTGCCCGCACTGCAAATCCGTCCTCTATGAGATGCCCGACGAGGCCACATGGTGGGATGGCGTCGACCGCTACGAGGCGGCAGGACATCCGGGCTACCGCGCCATGGTCGAGTGGATGCGCGGAAAGCATTTCCGCAGTCCTGCAGAGGCTGCTGCCGCCTATGCCTCCCAACTGTCCGACGAGCGAGCCGACTGATGCTTCGCCCTGCCGCCGACGCCGCCGGCGGCAACACCGAGCACCAGGAGCAGGAGAACTGACTATGCAGGAACCCGGCGCTACGCGCAAAGTCGGTCCTTCCGTTATCGCTTCCGCCTCGGGGGCTCTCTCGGATTGAGGCTGCGGCCTACATTGGGATCTCGCCAACCAAGTTTGATGAACTGGTCTCCGATCGTCGCATGCCGAGCCCGAAGAAGATCGACGGGCCGATATGTCTGGGACGTTCGCCGTCTTGACGCGGCATTCGATCGGCTACCTGATAGGGATGGGAACAACGATCCGGAAGACCGGTGGGGTGACGTAGGCGTCTAGGCATGGAAGTCATCAAGCGTTATCGACACGTCCACGAGGACAGGGACCGGCACGGCAACCCCCGCATCTATTTCTGGCGTGGCAAGGGTCACAAGCGGATCCGCATTCGCGCGCTCCCCGGCAGCGAAGCGTTCGACAAGGCATATGCCGCTGCTTTGGCCCAGGATACGTCATCGACGGCTATTAGCGCGAGAAAGGGCATCGTGCTACCCGGAACGCTCCGCTGGCTGTGCGGCCGATATTTCAAGGAATGTGCCGACTTTCTACGCTGCACAGACGAAACCCGCCGGGTGCGCCGGCGGGTTATCGAGGCCATGTTGCTGGAGCCGCGCAAACCTGGTGCGATAGACCTTTTCGCCGACTTTCCACTCGATAGAATTTCAGCCCAAGCCGTGACTGTTCTCCGCGATCGCAAGAGGACCGCCCCGGAAGCGGCCAATACGCGCCTGAAGGCCTTGCGCCAACTGTTCGCTTGGGCTTGTAGCATCCCCGATAGCGGCATGGCTTTCAATCCAGCACGCGATGTCAAGTTCTTCCGCACGGCCACCGAGGGTCATCACACTTGGACGCGGGACGAGGTTCGGCAGTTTATCGATCGGCACCCGATCGGCACCCGCGCTCATCTCGCAATGTCGATCATGCTCTATACCGGAGTGCGAATCTCTGACCTGGCGAAGATGGGACCACAGATGCTGCGAGATGGGTGGCTCTATTTCGTCGAGACGAAGGGGCGCAGCCAGGTCATCAAGGCGCGTGAGATAAAAGTTCTGCCTGCCTTACAAGAGGCGATCGACGCTCACACCTTCACCCATCTTCATTTCATGGTGACGGCGTTCGGAAAACCCTTCTCGGTGAAGGGCCTGGGCCAGTGGTTCAAGGATCGCTGCATCGAGGCTCGTTTGCCTCATTGCTCTGCCCACGGCCTGCGCAAGGCCGGCGCCACGATCGC
>CAXXNH010000048.1:0-36602 GCA_963665435.2 uncultured Pleomorphomonas sp.
AGGCCCGCCGTATAGATTCCGGAGGGCCTGGTTCCGGCGGTACCGATATTCCCCCGGTTTCTTTCACGGCACCCCATAGCCAGGACAATGGCCTGTACGGTTATTTCCAGCATTCCGTTAACGGAAGAAAAGGCATAAACAACTTTATGATCCCCCCTATCTTCAATTTCGGATACGGTTGTTCCCGTATAGTATTCAATACCCAGTCCTTTTATGATACCGATGTATTTTTCGGCATATTCCGGACCGGTCAGTTCCTCTTTAAAGCGGTGCAGACCAAACCCGTTGTGAATACACTGATTGAGGATACCGCCCATGGTGGATTCCCGTTCAATAATGACAACAGAATGCCCCTTCTCTGAAATTTCGGCTGCAGCGGCCATTCCGGCGGAACCGCCGCCTATGACAAGAACTTCTTTGGTAATCTTTTTCATGATTCTTTTCCCAGGGGATAATCCCCCACCTTTTTATTAACAATCCAGCTGGATCCGCCCCTTTTTGTGATCTCATCCATGGGGATTCCCGTCTCCCGGGAGATAATTTTCATTATCTTATAGGTGCAGAATCCACCCTGGCAGCGCCCCATCATGGCTCTTGTATAGAACTTGATTCCATCCAGAGTCGTATGACCCTGCCGGATAGCGGCAACAATCTCTGCTTCTGAAATACTTTCACAGCGGCAGATGATTTCCCCGTAGGCGGGATTTTCCTTTATCAGCCTGTCCACTTCTTCCCGGCTGCTGTTATGAAAACGGGGGACCCTATCGATATGGGGATCATAATCCGGCTTTTCAACCAGCCGAAGCCCCTGTTTCTTCAGAATATCCTTCACATAATCCGCAATAGCCGGAGAGGCGGTCAGGCCAGGAGACTGAATCCCGGCCACCTGAATAAAACGGGGGATTTTACCGGAAGGGCTGATATAAAAATCCTCCCCCTCCAGAGTCGGCCTGAGGCCGGTAAAGGAGGTGATAATATCCCTTTCCGAAACTGCTGGTACCAGCCTTTTGGCACTGGAAAAGATCTTGAAGAAATTCTCCCGGGATGTGGCGGCATCCTCTTTGTCCTCAACCATTTCAGCTGTGGGTCCCACCATGGTGGTCTTCTCCACCGTGGGAATAACCAGCATCCCCTTGGATTTTCTGGAAGGGGCCGGGAAAACAACCCGGCTTGTATAGGCGGGTGAGTTTTTATCCAGCAGAAACTCCTCTCCCTTTCGGGCTTTAATCTCGTACTCTTCCGCCTGAAAGGCTCTGGAAACCTGATCACAGTACAGCCCTGCCGCATTCACAACCCATCTGGACCTGATAACCCGGCTGTCTTCGGCGCTTATCTCATAATAGTCTCCCTTCAGCACCCCCCTGACGACCCGAAAACCTTTCAGAAGTTCAACCCCGTTCTTTCCGGCTGATTCCATAAGAGCAAAGACAAAACGGTAGGGCTCGATAATCCCTCCTCCCGGAGCATACAGACCGCCCGTTACATCGGGATTCAATTTGGGTTCGAGGGCAAGTATCCGCTCGTGATTACACAATTCAATGCCTACAGCCTTGTTATTCACACCGTTTTCATAAAGTTTTTCAACGGTTCGCATCTCTTCGTTATTGAAGGCCGCCACTACAATGCCGCAGCGGGTAAAAGGAAAGTGCAGCTCTTCCTTCAGCTGATCGAACATAATATTTCCCTTAACCTCCAGACGGGATTTCAGGGAGGAGGAATCATGGTGGAATCCGCCGTGAATGATCCCGGAATTCGCCTTTGACACCCCGAAACTGACATCGCACTCCTTTTCGACAATGACAGTTTTCAAATTGTAGGATGAAAGCTTCCGGGCAATGGCCGCACCGGTCACTCCGGCTCCGATAACTGTTACATCAAATACTTCTGACATCTGAACTCCTTACTATAAAACAGGGCCGCTCTACTGGTTTTATAGTGACAGCATAACACACACGATCATATACGATCAAGTTAATTCATATGGATTCATATTAATTCATACAAAATCTTCAAAGAAGATCATTTCTATCAGAAGAGTCGTGGAAACAGCACTGAAGGAGGGTAATCAGGGAGTCACTGCCATAAAGGAAATCAGGAATCGAAAAAAAAGGGCTGCCCGGAATCGGACAGCCCTTCAGCACGTTTACGCTAAATCAGAAAGAGATCAGATCCGGCTGATAATCTCTTTTGTCATCTCTTCTGTGGAAACAGCCTTCATACCGGGATCCACAATATCACCGGTACGGATACCGCCGGTTACACAATCATCAATAGCCTTGCGGATGGCAGCGGCCGCATCGTTCAGGTTAAAGGAGATTTCCAGCATCATGGCCAGAGAAAGGATCTGGGCAATGGGGTTGGCAATGCCTTTGCCTGCAATATCGGGGGCGCTTCCGCCGGATGGTTCAAAAAGGCTGATCTTCTCTCCCAGAGAAGCGGAAGGCAGCATTCCCAGGGATCCGCAGATAGCGGCCGATTCATCGGAGAGAATATCACCGAAGAGGTTGGAGGTAACAATAACGTCAAACTGCAGGGGATTCAGCATCAGCTGCATGGCCGCATTATCCACATACATATGAGTCAGTTCCACATCGGGGTAGTCTTTGGCCACCTCAATCACAACCTTTCTCCAGAGTTTGGAGGAGGAGAGGACATTGGCCTTATCTACAGAGCAGAGTTTTTTATTTCTTCTCCGGGCTGCTTCAAATCCCTGACGGGCAATACGTTCGACCTGCGCCCTTGTATAGACCATGGTATCAAGGCCTCTGTCATCGCTCAGCTCTTTGGGTTCACCGAAGTAGATACCATGGGCCAGTTCTCGAACTGTTAAAAGATCAACCTTTTCCCGGAGCACCTTATCGGACAGGGGCGACATGGCTTTCAGTTCTTCGTAGATCACAGCCGGACGCAGGTTGGCATAGAGTTTAAGCATTTTACGAATAGCAAGAAGGCCTCCCAGCTCCGGGGTTTTCTCAGGGGGAAGACCGTCCCATTTGGGACCGCCGATGCTTCCCAGAAGAACAGCATCCGCTGCAAGGCAGATTTTCTTTGTGGCTTCAGGAAGGGGATCGCCCGTCTCATCGTAAGCACATCCGCCTATCTGACCTTCTTCCAGTTCCAGTTTGAAACCGAACTTTTTCTCCACGGCGGCCAGTACATCCAGCGCCGACTTCATGACTTCAGGCCCGATCCCGTCTCCGGGAAGAACCGCTACTTTATATGACATAGTTTTCTCCTTACGCTCTCTTTTCTATCCTGTTTATCGCACAGAGCAGCGCTTTTAATGACGCTGCATTGATGCTGCTGTCTACACCTACTCCAAAAAAGGGCCGGCCTTTCGAGTCGGATACTCCGATATAACAAACCGCCTGAGAATCGGCGCCTTCGCTCAGAGCATGCTCATCATAGGAGATGAAATCCACTTTCGGGGCACCTGATCCCTGAAGAGCATGGAAAAAAGCGTCGATCGGTCCGTTTCCGTGTCCCTCCAGGTGGAAGGATTTCCCCATGATAATCGAGAGCACATTGGATACCCACATCATGTTTTTCCGCATCGGACTTTTTGGAATCCAGCTTGGCATGGATCTCATAGTCCCACCAGAGAATAGGGCCCCGAATCATCCAGGTATTCCCTTGAGAATACTTCATAGACCTCCTCACCCTTCAGCTCATTTCCGGTTTCATCGGTGATCCTCTGGATTATACTGCTGAACTCGGGATGCATTGCCTTGGGCAGCTTGTAAACCGTACTGGGAATCCAGAATGAAGGCGACTCCCCCCTTACCGGACTGGCTGTTGATCCTGATGATCGCTTCATACTCTCTGTTCAGGTCGGAAGGATCGATAGGAAGGTAGGGGATTTCCCAGTGAAAAGGTTTTTCCGTATTGTACCGGTCAAGTCCCTTTTTAATGGCATCCTGATGGGACCCGGAAAAGGCGGTGTAAACCAGCTCTCCCGCATAGGGGTGACGGGGATGGACATCCATCCGTGTACAGCGCCTGTAGATTTCCACAATCCTGTCCATCCTGGAGAAGTCCAGTTCAGGATCAATTCCCTGAGAATACAGGTTAAGCGCAACATTCATTAGATCCGTGTTTCCGGTTCTCTCTCCGTTTCCGAAGAGGGTTCCCTCTACCCTGTCGGCACCAGCCATAACAGCCAGCTCTGTTGCGGCCACACCGGTTCCCCGGTCGTTATGAGCATGCAGGCTGATGGAGACACAATCCCGATTTTTAATATTCCTGCTGAACCATTCGATCTGGTCGGCGTGAATATTGGGGGTATGCCCCTCCACTGTAGCCGGAAGGTTGAGGATCAGCTTGCTGTCGGGGGTCGGTTCCATTACATCCATCACGGCTTCGCAGATTTCCCTGGCAAAGTCCAGCTCCGTTCCGGTAAAACTCTCTGGGGAGTACTCGTAGCGGAGGTTGGTTTCCGGGTGTTCTCTGGCTATCTCTTTGATCAGCCTGGCCCCTTCTACGGCAATATCGATGATCTCTTTCCGGCTCTTCCGGAAAACCACATCCCTCTGCAGAGTGGAAGTGGAATTGTAAAAATGTATGATCACATTTTTTACAGCCTTTTATGGCCTCGAAAGAACGCCTTATAAGGTGCTCTCTGGCCTGTGTGAGAAGCTGAATTGTCACATCCTCAGGAATCAGGTTCCTATCGATAAGTGTTCTCAGAAAATCAAACTCTGTCTGGGACGCAGAGGGGAATCCGATTTCAATCTCTTTAAAACCAATTTTTAGAAGTAGCTCAAATAGTTCCAGTTTTTCTTCCACATTCATGGGAATGGGTAGGGCCTGATTTCCATCTCTCAGATCAACACTGCACCATTGGGGTGCGGTTTTAATGACCTTGTCCCGGCCATGTCCTGTCAGGCAGTGAAACTGGTGGGAAGGGTTTATACTTCCTGTAATCGTAACTCATGAAGCTCTCCTTGATTTGCGGCATATTGCGATGCATATACCGCAATAAAAAAATAAAATTGGTTATATAAAATGAAATACTAAAGAATTTTATCCGTGTAGTCTATATGCAAAACGAGGGAAAGCATTCTTTAAAATGACATTACACTTCTTTTTTGTCATTAATACGGATTCATTGTACCTTTCACCCCGTTCCGCTTTACCCTTTTGCGGCGGGGATGATACAAATAGACATGTCTACACTCTTATTTATATTCGAAGGGGTATTTCCCGTATTCCTGCTGATTGTCTGCGGTTGGCTTATAAAGAGAAAAAAGCTCGTGGGCGAAGGCTTCTTCAGCGGAGCTTCAAAACTGGTATTTAAAATAGGTCTGCCCGCGGCTGGTCTTTCTCAAGATATCCCCACTGGATTTCAATCAGGTTTTCAATATACGGGAGACCCTCCTGATTTGCGGGATTATCCTGGGCAGCCTTCTGTTCAGCGTCCTTCTCAGTCTGAAGATAAAAGACAGTAAACAGAAGGGGCCCTTTGTACAGGGAGCTTTCCGCGGGAATGTAGCCAATTATCGGGATTGCCCTGATTCTCAACCTGTATGGAGAAGAGATGATGGCCCGGGGAGCCATGATCCTGGCGTTTCTGCTTCCCATTTTCAATGTTTTTTCCGTTATAGCCCTGACGGTTCCCCTCCATGGCCTGACCAATGAAAGGGCTGAGTCACTCCCTTGCCAACATAGTGAAAAACCCCATCATCCTATCGGTGGCAACAGCTCTGATCTTTTCCCTGTTCGAAATACCTGTTCCCATGACGATTAAACGTTTTCTGGGGTACCTTTCCGATCTGGCTCTCCCCCTGGCCCTTATTACCATCGGGGGGACCCTGACCTATCATGGAATGATGCATAAAGGCACCCTGGCCCTGAGCGCTTCGTTTATAAAGCTCCTGATCCTCCCTTTGGCAGGGGTAACGGTCTTTTACAAACTGGGATACCGGGGAGACGATCTGGGAATGACATTTCTCATATTGGGAGCCCCCACAGCCGTGACCAGCCATGTGATGGCTGAATCCATGGAAAACGACGGGGGAACTGGCCGCCCTGATTGTTATGTTTACCACGGCGGCATCCGCCGTTACGACCATGATCGGACTCTATCTGATCGAACAGTTAAGCTGAATTATGAACGCCTCTCTGACGAACGACCTCATACATAAGGATTCCCGCGGCAACTGAAACATTGAGGGAGTCCACATGTCCGTTCATGGGGATGCTTACCATGGTATCACATTTTTCACGGATAAGACGGGAGATTCCCTCCCCTTCGCTTCCCATAACGATAACCGTACGGCCCTTAAGATCCGTTTCGGCTGCTGTACCGCCGCCCATATCGGCGCCGTATATCCAGAAACCCTGTTTCTGAAGCTCTTCGATGGTACGCCCTATATTGGTAACCTGCAGGGTGGGGACCCAGGCGTGGGCTCCCACAGAGACTTTGGCAACCGTTGCATTGATACTGACGCTCCGTTTTTCGGGAGTAACCACAAGATCAACCCCGAACTGATCGGCAGAGCGGAGAATGGCGCCGAAGTTATGGGGATCCGTAATCCCGTCCAGTATAAGAACAAGGAGCTGGTCCCGGTCCTCATTATTCCGTATGAAGTTTTTAATATCCTTATAGCGCACTTCGGAAACACTCTGTTTCATCCCGACCTTCAGGGCCGCCCCTTTATTCTCCCCTTTCCCCGCACAGGCGGTTCATTTCGGGAGTTTCCACTTTATGAACGGCAATCCCCCTTTTTAAGGGCGGTCTGCTCAAGCTGATCAATCCTTTTATTGGATTTGGAGATATAGAGCACAGCCCCTTTGGGGTTCCTTTTCAGGGATTCTTCGATCCCATGAATGGAAGTTATATAATTATCCATTTTTACTCTTTAAACTTTTCGCAGCTGGTCTGGCCGCCGATGGAGTGATGATAGGTCTTTGCAGGCAGCGCAGTCGCCGTGCCTGGGACACGATGTATTGGTACAGGGACAGTCCGGATTCCTTTTAGCCATATAACCTCCGTAAAATCGACCTCATTCTAATAATTCGGCCCATCTGTGACAAGAAGGGAAGCCGTTCATTGTAAAGATTTCATGAAGAGAGGAGTTCCTTCAGATTGGCGTTCAGCTCTTTCAGGGTAAAAGGCTTATGCATTAATCTGATATTATCCAGGGACCCCAGATCTGCCAGTTTCTCCCGGGTATAGCCGCTTGAAAACAAGACAGGAGTATTAAAACCGGCCTTCCGGATCTGATGACAGGCTTCCACTCCACCCATAACAGGCATAACAACATCCATAAGAATAAGATCGATTGCCCTGTCGGGTTCATTCATCAGAAAGTTCAAAAGTTCTCTGCCGTCAGGAAAACTGCGGGAGGCATAACCCAAATCATGAACCATTGTCTCTGTCAATTCTCTGACAAGAGGATCATCTTCCGCAATACATATCATTCCCTGGCCGTTTCTCTCGATCTCGGCAGCCCGGGTATTCCCGTTTTTAACAACATTACGGTTAACACGGGGAAGATAGATATTGAAACAGGTTCCTCTGGAGGGTTCTGTATGAATACTGAGATAACCCTCATGCTGTTTGATGATTCCGTATACAATGGATAGTCCCAGACCGGTTCCCTTCACCTTCTCTTTTGTAGTAAAAAACGGATCGAATATTTCGGGCAGTATTTCCGGATCAATACCATCACCCGTATCGCTGACAGATATTGACAATATAATGGCCCCTGGGTATAGATCCCTCCAACCCCTCGATTTTATCCGGAAGGATCCGGTTCTCTGTGGTGATTCTCAGGACTCCACCTTTCGACATGGCATCTCTGGCATTCACACTCAGATTAATCAGAACCTGTTCCAGCTGCCTGGCATCCGCGTATATCCAGTCATCATCCAGAGAGATATCAGATTCCAGTGTAATATTCTCTTCCAGCAGGGACGTTCCAGCATCGGTAGAAGATCCCTCATAAGATGGGAAACAGAAAGGACTTTCCTTCTCTACCCCCTCTTTCCGGCTGAACAGGAGCAGCTGCCTGGTAAGTTCTCTGGCACTTAATGAAGTCTTATAGATAGTGTCTGCAATATCGCAGGCGAACCTGGAACTCTCTCCTTCTTTCAGGATCTGGGAATACCCCAGGATAATCTGAAGCAGATTATTAAACTCATGAGAGATTCCTCCGGCCAGCTTTCCGACAGCCTCCATCCGGGCAGCCTGTCTAAGCTGCTCCCGGTTCTGTTTCAATTCCTCTCTGGTTTGATACTGTTCCGTTACATCCCTGAACACAAGGACAACACCGGAACAGCTCTGTATTGTCGGAACCCTGGATGGGAGCCGCACTGTCTGCAATATGATACTGTTCCCCCTGGCGGCTCGTTAGTACTGTATGATTGGCCAGTTCGACAATTTTTCTGCTTTCCAGCACCTTTTGAACGGGATTGTCTACAGTTTCCCCGCTTATGACATTATGGATAATAAAAATATCTTCCAGTTTCCGCCCGATCGCTTCTTTCCATGTCCATCCGGTCAGTTTTTCAGCCACTCCGTTCATAAAGAGAATACGGGCGTCCGTATCCGTAGAGATAACACCGTCGCCAATGGACTTCAGGGTAATATATAACTCGTTTTTCTGTTGAATCAGTTGAGATCCGGCATTCTTCAGTTTAATAATGGCAAAGCCCAATGCCCCCGAAAGGAGAACGAGAATCAGCATGATCAGAACAGTAAAACCGATCATTCCGCGATACTCATAAAATACAGAGGGATTTAACAGCAGAGAATTCTCCGGTACCATTTTCATCCGGAATCCCCAGTTGCCGCAAGCGCTTATAATCAACCGTGTAAATTGTGGTATCTTCCAGAACAACCGGGATTTCCGATGCGGGAGTGCCGGAAAGGACTTCTGCGGCTATTCGGGAAGCTATCTCAGCCTGAACTGTACCGGTTGTCACTTTCCCGCCCAGAAGCCCCGGCCTGATATGAAGCATATTAAAAACGGGGACAGCAGAATAACGGTTGAGCTCTTCAATCAGCTTCTTCTCGGCAATATATAAACCGTTTTTGTCCTGATACCAGCTGGTCATCAGGATAATGGAATTCTTTTCCAATCCCGATGTCCATGTCAGCATTTCATCCGTGCTGTATTCACTGCCGGAAAGGAACCGGAACTCCAGCTCTGACAGGGAATCCGGCAGGACGCCTATCTGATTAAAAACCATCTGACGGTTCCCCTCTCCCGTAGGAGTCGCGTCAGTTATAACATAGATCCTTTTTAAATCCGGGATAAATCCCTTTGCCAGAAGAAGAGTATCCTCCAGGTTTACCCGGCTCACGACACCGCTGGTCTCTGCGGGGAGGCGGGATTTCATCCCTTCGTAGCCGTTGATTCCGCAAAATACAACAGGTGTGTCGGGATAGAGAGATTGCCCATGGTCGATCAGGAACTGAAGGGCATTATCATCTACTGCAATAATCAGGGAGAACCAGTCTGCGGGATAGGATGAGAGGTGACCCTTTACAACAGGGATTCGGGATTCCGGATTATATCTCTTTGTATCCATATATTCCAGAAAGAGCTCGCTGCCGGGAACCTGCTGTTTCAGATCGGAGACAAGAGTATTATAGATACTGTCTTCCCATTCATGGCCGGAGTGATAGGAGAATAACAGTAAAATCCGGGGCATGGTATTATCCGCATATAAAAAGAAAGGTAATAACACCCCGAAGAATACAATAAATAAAACTTTGTTTTTTCTGAACTGATATTTCGACATCAACTTAATTATAGTAACAGAGTTTCATAAATTGAAAGGGGCGGCTGCAAAAATCCCCCCTGATCCCCGAGCGGAGTCGAGGGGTCGGGGGGGGGGTTACTGATGAAGCCAGCAGGCCACAGAATGCCCGGCTCCCATGTCCTTCAGAGGCGGATACTCCTGCCGGCAGATATCTTTGGCATGGGGACAGCGCGGATGGAAATGACAGCCCTTCGGCGGATTTACCGGACTGGGGACATCCCCCATTACGATTTTTTCCTTTTTATCCCGCCTGTAGGGATCGGTCATGGGAAAAGCGGCAAACAGAGCCTGCGTATAGGGGTGCAGGCGGTTTTTCATCAGGTCATCCTTTGAGGCTACTTCAACAACCTTCCCCAGATACATAACAATAATACGGGTAGAGATAAATTCAACGACCGCCAGATCATGGGCTATAAACATATAGGTCAGATCATGCTTCTCACGCAGGTCCAGCAGCAGATTCAGTATCTGGGCCTGGACCGAAACATCCAGAGCCGAAACAGCCTCGTCGCAGACAACCAGCTCGGGATTAAGAGCCAGGGCGCGGGCAATCCCGATCCGCTGCCTCTGTCCGCCGGAAAACTGATGAGGGAAACGCTTTTTATAATGCGGATTGATCCCGACCTCTTCCATTATGGTGTTCACTTTCTCCGCGATTTCCTGCGGGGTTCCGTGATTATGGATTCTGAGAGGCTGTCCTATAAGAGAGGCGATTTTCTTTCGTGGATTCAGGGAGGAAAAGGGGTCCTGGAAAACCATCTGCATCCGTCTCCGCAGAGCTGTTATATCCCTGCGGTTCATTTCAAAAAGATCCTCTCCATTGTACAGCACCTTTCCATCGGTTTTATCATGAAGACGCAGCACGGTCTTTCCCAGGGTGGATTTTCCGCAGCCCGATTCCCCTACGATACCGAGGATCTCCCCTTTTTTCAGATCAAAAGAAACGCCATCCACAGCTTTCAGAACAGCTTTTCCGCTTTTCATATCACTGGAAGAGATGGTGTAGTATTTTTTGAGGTCTTTCACCTCCATTAAATTTTCCATGTTACTCCCCTTCCCCGTTTTTGACTCTGTCGGCGTAATGACACCAGATAGTGTGCCCCTTTTCCAGAACGGTCTCTCCGGGAAATGATTCCCCGCAGGCTTCACCGGCCCACTTGCAACGGTTGGCAAAGGGGCAGCCCTCTCCCAGAGTCAGGAGATCGGGAACCGTTCCGGGGATAGCTTCAAGACGGGTGGCATTCCGGTATTTCTCATTGGACGGCAGGGAGTTGAGCAGTCCCAGTGTATAGGGATGGGAGGGGTTATCGAAGATCTGATAAACCGTTCCTTCCTCAACCTTCCGGCCGGCATACATAACCACAACCCGGTCTGCGGTTTCCGCCACAACACCCATATCGTGCGTAATCAGCAGGAGAGCCATATTGACCTTGTCTTTCAGATCAGTCAGAAGATCCAGGATCTGAGCCTGGATGGTTACATCGAGGGCGGTTGTCGGCTCATCGGCAATCATCAGTCCCGGTTCGGGGGAGGCCAGAGCCATGGCAATCATAACCCTCTGACGCATCCCTCCCGAAAGCTGATGGGGATAGTCATCGGCCCGTTTCCCGGGAGACGGGATTTTTACCATTTCCAGCAGTTCAACCGCTCTGGCATGGGCTTCCTTTTTCTTCATCTTCTGATGAGACATAAATACGTCCGCCAGCTGATCGCCTATTTTAAAAACAGGGTTCAGGCTGGTCATGGGCTCCTGGAAGATCATGGAGATCTGGGTTCCCCGGAGGGCCTGAATATCTCTGGCCGGCAGTTTCAGCAGGTCCTTCCCGTTAAATACGACAGAACCGCTCTCAATGACTCCGGGCGGCATGGGGATAAGCTGGTTTATGGTATGGGCGGTTACGGATTTTCCGCAGCCCGACTCTCCTACCAGTGCCAGGGTTTCCCCCTTGTCTATATGAAGGGAGAGATCCCTTACAGCTCTCACTATGCCCCGTCTCGTATGAAAGTGGACATTGACATTTTCCATTGCAAGTAATCTGTTATCGCTCATATCAGTCCTTTCCTTAATCTCGGAGCCGGGGATCCAGAATGTCACGGAGACCATCCCCCAGAAGGTTGAATCCCAGCACAGCCAGCAGGGTGGCAATACCCGGAAAGGTGACTATCCACCAGGCGCTTGTGACAAACTCTTTGGAACTGGCAATCATCAGTCCCCACTCGGGAGTGGGAGGCTGGGCGCCCAGTCCCAGAAAAGAGAGGGCCGCCGAATCGAGTATGGCTGTTCCCACACCCAGTGTCGCCTGTACGGAGATGGGAGCCAGACAGTTGGGCAGGATGGAACGGAACATCAGTTCCATATCAGAAGCGCCCAGGGCTCTTTCCGCCAGGACATAGTCGTTCTCCTTCTCGGACAGAACGGAAGCCCGCATAACCCGGGCGTACCGGGGGATCTGGGAAATACCGATGGCGATCATGCCGTTTACCAGGGACGGCCCCAATACGGCTACGATAACGATGGTCAAAAGGATATAGGGGAAAGCCAGCATGATGTCTATAAAGCGCATGATGATCTTATCCACAATTCCGCCGTAAAAGGCAGAGATCATGCCGATTGCCATTCCGAAGAAAAGGGAGATACTTACGGAAATAACCCCGATGATCATGGATATCCGGGCGCCATAGATCAGGCGGGAAAGCATATCCCGTCCCAGATCATCCGTTCCCAATATAAATCCATTGCTGAAGGGAGCGGATTTCCGCAGTTCGATATTCTGTTCCAGCGGATCCATAGGGGCCAGCACGGGTGCCAGAACCCCGATCAGGATAAACAGGATTATAACGATAAGACCGGCTATGGCGGTTTTATTCCGCTTCAGCTGATGCCAATGCTCTTTTATAGGGGATTCATCCAGCTCTATGACCCCTGTAGTTTCACTCATAATGCTTTTTCCTTTCTACTGCAGTCTGATCTTGGGATTAATAACGGAATAGAGAATATCCACTACCAGATTGATCAGGACAAAAGTGGTGGAGATAATGATTATACCTCCCTGAACGGCGGGGTAGTCCCGGGCTTCAATAGCCTGATAAATCCATTTGCCGATCCCCGGCCAGGCAAAAATGGTTTCCGTCAGTATGGCTCCGGCCAGTAACAGACCGAATTGCAGACCGATAACTGTTATAACCGGCAGCAGGGCATTTCTCAGAGCATAGCGGTAGATGACCCGTTTTTCCTTTATTCCCGCGGAACGGACGGTTTTAACATAGTCCTGTTTCAGAACCTCCAGCATGCTGCTCCGTGTCGTCCGGGCAATAATGGCCAGCGGAATTGTCCCAAGTGCTACAGAAGGCATGATCAGGTGATGCAGGGCAGACAGGAAATATTCCGGATGCCCCTGAAAGAGATATTTGAACGTATCGATCAGGTAAAAATTTGTTTCCGGCGTAAAATAGTAGCGGATATTCATACGCCCCCCGGTGGGGAACATATTCAGATTAACTGAAAAGATCATAATCATGACCAGAGCCAGCCAGAAAACCGGCATGGAAACCCCGAAGAGGGCCCCCACCATGGAAGTATAATCGATCCAGGTATTTTTCTTTGTTGCGGAAAGAACGCCTATCCAGATTCCAAGGACCGAGGCAAAAATCATGGCACAGATAGCCAGTTCCACCGTTGCAGGGAAGCGTTCTTTTATTTCATCCATAACCCGCTGACCGGATTTAATGGATTTTCCGAAATCCAGGTGTACCACCCGTTTCAGATAAAGGGCATACTGCTGTGTCAGGGGTTTATCCAAACCCAGATCAGCCCGCAGTTTTTCAATTTTCTCTTTGCTGGCCCGTTCCCCCAGCATAACCCGCGCCGGATCTCCCGGAGCCAGAGCAATCATAAAAAAGACAAGGGTAACTACCCCGAAAAGGGTCGGGAGCAGCATGGAAAGACGTTTTAGTATAAATCGTATCATAATACCTTCTGTAATGGGGAAAAGCCCTCCGGAAACTGGTTCCGGAGGGCTATTGCCAGTCCGTAGACTTATTTCTTAAGCCATACCTTGGCAAAGACCCGTTTTCCGGTGGGGTAGAGATAAAAATCCTGTACGGATTCTTTCATAGGTTCGGAAACAACGGAGTGGGCGATGGGTACCCAGGGAGCGTCATCATGGAACACAACCTGCGCTTTTTCGTACAGTTCGGTCCGTTTGGCAACATCCATTTCCTGTTTGGCTTCCGCAATCAGGCTGGTGAACTCATCGTTCTTCCAGAAAGCAATGTTTCCGGCGGGTTTTTCGGCAGCCTGCTTGGAAAGCAGAACCCACAGGAAGTTGTCTGGGTCGCCATTATCACCGGTCCAACCGAGCATGGCGGCCTGATGTTCACCGTAATCGCATTTATCCAGGTATGTACCCCACTCGTAGGATACGATTTCCACTTCGATTCCGACTTTGGCCAGCTGAGCCTGCATAATTTCCGCCACCTTTTTCCCATTGGGATTGTAAGGTCTTGCAACGGGCATGGCCCAGATCTCGGTTTTAAAACCGTCCGCATAACCGGCTTCGGCCAACAGGGCTCTGGCCTTGGCTGGATCGTAGGGATAAGCTTCAATGCTGTCATTGTAGGACCACATGGTGGGAGGCAGGGGGTTCTTGGCAGGTTTTCCGGCAGCGCCGTAAACACCGGCTACGATTTCTTCGCGGTCGATGGCGTAGTTCATGGCCTGACGAACCAGTACGTTGTCATAGGGCGCCTTTTCATTATTCAGAGCCAGGTAACCTACGTTGAGGCCTTCCTGCTGAATGACTTTGATTCCGGCAGTTGCCTTCATCTCATCCAGATCTTCGGGAGAAGGAAAGTCAATGACATCCACTTCGCCTTTCTGAAGAGCCAGCCAGCGTGCTGTCGCATCGGGGATAACTTTCAGAATCAGACGGTCCAGGTAAACATCTCCGCCCCAGTAGTCGGGGTTTCTTTCAAAAACAATGCTGTCGTCCTTAATCCAGGATACGAATTTAAAGGGGCCTGTACCTACAGGATGGTTAGCCAGATCAGCACCGTATTTTTCAGCTGCTGCGGGAGAAACAATGGCGGCAAAATCCATGGCCAGGTTGGCAATAAAGGGAGCCTCAACGACTTTCAGCTTGAAGGTGACAGTGTAATCGTCAACCGCAATTACATCGTCAACAATATCGCTCATTCCCATATATCCCCAGTATTTCCAGGGACCGTTTTCGTAGAAGGGATGATCTTCTTTAAACTGTCTTTCAAAAGAGAACACAACAGCATCCGCATTAAAATCGGTTCCGTCGTGGAATTTGACGCCTTTTCTCAATTTGAAGGTGGCAGACAGTCCGTCATCGGAAAAAGTCCAGCTTTCAGCCAGAGCGGGCCGTATAGAAGTTTTTCCGGGTTCGAACTCTACCAGAGTATCATAAACCTGCGTACTTCCGTAAAAAGATTCTCCGTCGGTTTCCCGACCGGGATCGAGGCCGACAGAATCACCGGAACGGGCGAAAACAAGCACGCCTCCGAATCTGCTGTCTTTTTCAGCAGCGGGTGCATCACTGCCAGATGAAGCGGGAGCTTCCTGTCCTCCGCCGGCAAACAAAGCGGTAAATGACAAAGCCATCAATAGAATAAGGCTTACTGTAAGAATTTTCTTCATACTATCCCCTTAGATAAAAAATGTAGTTATAGTTTTCCCAATATAATGCAAGAACCATACCATAGATGTTTCTACCTGAAAGAGCGATCATCCGGAACCCTTTTCGATATAGTTACTTAGGATTAATTAAGAAAAAGTATAGTGAAATATTTTAGTCCGGAACTTCTTTATTAATCAACAAAAAAAATACGGGGATGTAATTTTTCGACGCTGTATATTACAATTTGGTTGTTTCGGAAAATGTATAATAATCCAATTTAAATGTATAATTATGCAAATAATAAGGATTTTCCTACGTTTTTGACATTATTATTCCTTTTGTCAATAATAAGCAGAAAGTCATTGTAAACAGTTATTAGTTAACAAGTACCTTCAGACCTCTCAGGCTCTGAGAGCCCGGTTTCTGCTGTACACTCTAAAAATAAATACGAATACTCTTTTGTATAATTCCCGGAGGATTCCCGGAAAAACAGACCATAAAAAAAATATGCCAGCAGTATCCGCGAAGCAGTTATTACCCGCTTCTTCCGGAAATCCTGCAGATAAAGTACAATGGACTGTAATGAGATACCGCTTTCTGCCCCGCCGCTTCCTGACAAAGATTTTCCTCTCTTTACTGCTCAGCGGTTTGATTCAGGTTCTTCTTCTGGGAACAATCACCATCCTGTTCTCCAACCGTATGGTCCAGTCAACATACAGCGATCAATCGGACGGCCGGATGGAACTTTTGGGTTCAAGGATGAATCTGACCATCAATCACTACCGGGAATCGGCTTTACAGCTGTCAAAAACCCCCGGCATACGGGATGTCCTGTTCTCTGAGGACTATCCTGACAAGATGGAGCTTTCAAAGCTTTACACGACAATATATAAGGAACTCACAGGAGGGATAGAAGATGCCTCCATACACCTTGTTCACCAAAAGGGAACCCGCCTGTTTTCAACCCACGTGGTTCCGGATATTTTCAACCCCAACTCCTCCGATCCTTCTCTCAGCACCTATGCGGCATTGAAAAGATCCAGAACCTCCTTCCCCATAGTGGACAGTTTCATCAATCCGGCGGGAGATACGGTAGCGCTGTCCCTCTTCCATCTGCTGACGTCTGAAAATCAATCGGCCTATCTGATTTACGACCTGAATGCACAGGCTCTGGCGGACGAGATGAGGCTGATCAATGCGGGATTTTTTACGGATATCTACCTTCTGGATAATATCACCTATAAATTTGTAAATCTCTTCAGAGAGGATGAATCGGGAAACTTTTCGGGCCTGGACTGGCGTGTGCCCTCCGGGGAATCGGGAGTTCTTATATCCGGAGAGACTCTGGTCGCCTATAAAACCCTCTATCCGGAAGAGCTTACCCTTGTGGGGACCCTGACACTGGGAACTGTAACGACGAATATCGGAATACTGATACGGATCATACTGGCTATCTCCTTAGCGGGTTTAATCCTCGCCTCCCTGATGGCGATGAGTCTGGCCAGGACAATAACACAGCCCCTGACCGGATTGGTGGAAGCCATGAAGAAAATGGAAGAGGGAGACCTGACTGTTCGAATGGATGAAACGAATGGAGACGAATTTGATATCCTGATACACGGTTTCAACGATATGGCCCTGCAGATTCACTCCCTTCTGGAGATGCGAGTAGAGAGGGAGAAAGCCCTTCGGACAGCAGAGCGCCAGGCTCTTCAATCCCAGATAAATCCCCACTTTCTTTATAATACGCTGAATACGGTAAAGGCCCTGTCCAAGCTCCATGGAGTGGACGATATTACCCTGATTATAACACAACTGGGAAAACTGCTCAGAAACGCCATGGATTCGGGAGAAGAGCTGGGCAGAGTGAGGGACAGTATAGATCTGGTGGAGGGATACCTGCAGATCCAGAAAATCCGCTACGGAGAGAACTTCAACTGGTCCATAGAAATAGAGGATGAGCTTTTGGAGCAATCCATCCCGCGGCTGATTCTTCAACCGGTTGTTGAGAATTCCGTAATCCACGGCCTGGAAAATCTGACAGGTGAGAGATGGATCCATATTACCGGCAGCTGTAATCCCCCCTGTATTGAGATAGCCGACAATGGGAACAGCCTGAACAGGAAGATCTGGCAGAAAGCATTAAACGGAGAAAAGGGAATAGGATTATCCAATGTTAACAGAAGGCTGAAACTCTTTTACGGAGATGGGGCCGGACTCTCCTATACGAGTCAGGGAGGGATGACTATAATACGAATCCGGTGGACCCCGCTGGAGGAGGATACAGATGAGGATTAAGGTTCTTGTTGTGGAAGATGAGAAACTTGTGCGTGATGAAATTCTTCTGACAACGCCCTGGGAGGATTTTGACTGCGAAGTGATCGGTTCGGCGGAAAACGGTCTGGAAGGAGAAGAGATGATCAGGAATCTTAAACCGGACCTGGTCGTTACCGATATCAGGATGCCGGGGCAGGACGGTATAAACATGCTGAAAAACGCTCCCCCGCCGGCGGCTCTTATCCTTACCGGTTACAGCGACTTCAGCTACGCCAGACAGGCTATCCGGCTGGGTGTGAAAGACTACATAACAAAACCTGTGGATGATGATGAGTTCTATGCTGCTCTTAAAAAAGTCTCGGCCCTGCTGAAACAGCAGAAATCATCCGCCGGACCGTCCCCCTCCCCTTTCAGGGAGTATATAAAGCCGCCCGAAGGGGACAAGCAGGATTTCTATGTAAACCGGACAATTGATTTTATTGAGCAGAATTACACAAGCGATATATCCCTGTCCGATGCCGCCGGAAACATAGGAATTACAGAAAGTTACCTGTCCCGTCTGTTCCGTTCCAAAACAAACTACTCCTTCCTGGAGTACCTGAGGAATCTGAGACTGAAAAAGGCTCTGGAACTTATGCAGGACCAGAGCCTCAGAATTAATGAGATTGCCCGTATGACAGGATTCCGGGATATGAGTTATTTCAGCGGTCAGTTCCGGAAGTACATCGGGGTGACCCCCAATCAGTACCAGAACGGACTCAAACAGAAAGGGTCAGTTCCTCCCGCAGAGCATTGATATTGCTGTAAAGAATACTCCGGATCCCCAGTGATGCGGCAGCATCGACATTGTCGTGAAAATCATCAATAAAGACAGCCTCTTCAGGTTTTGCACCCTCTTCCTCCAGGATAGTCTCCCAGAAGCGCGCATCCGGTTTGGCTACACCCATAAGATGAGAAGCATAAACCTTATCAAAGACCTTATAATCGCCCCTGTCCTGACTGAACTGCCAGTGAGCCTCTATGGTATTGGTTCCACAGATCACACGGTTATTCTTTTTCAGCTCTTTAATCAGGGCGATCATTTCCGGATCGACCTCCGGATTAAACTGCCTCCCCCATTGAGGGCTGGCAATATCCGTTCCGTAACGGGCATTGAATTCCTTCCAGTAAGCATCCTCTTCAATCAGACCGGCAGACAGTTTATCCATCAGGTCATCCCGGTAGAGATTCATCAGATCCAGGTTATGCCCCGCGTTTTCCAGAATGGTTTTCAGCTCGAAAACACCGTGAAGGAGAACTCCACCCATATCAAAGATATAGAGCATTACCCCTTCCTTGATGAGTAGACAGCAGACCCGCCTACAAAATATTCTGACAGGGCAAAGAACAGGATAAACATGGGGATGCTGGCCAGAAGGGCTACAGCCATCATGGCTCCCTCGTCACTATGCTTCTCTGCGGTGAATTTAACAATATAGAGAGGTATGGTCTTCATCTTTTCGGACTGAACAACCAGAAGGGGCCAGAGCAGGTTATCCCACTGGGCACGGAAAGCCAGGATAGCCAGGGTGGCAATGGTCGGTCCGCTGTTGGGGAATATGATGGACCAGAAAATCCGCATCTCTCCCATCCCGTCAATCCGGGCCGCCTCCAGGAATTCATCGGGGAATGTAACCAGGTACTGGCGCATCATAAACACACCGAAGGCATTTACCATAAAGGGAATTATCAGTCCGCCGTAGCTGTTCTGAAGACCCATCTTGGTTGTAACCAGATAGAGGGGAATCATAATGGCTTCGAAGGGGATCATCATGGTTGCCATTATCATAAGAAAGACAACTGTTCTTCCCTTGAATCTGAACTTGGCCAGTCCGTATCCGGTCATACAGGCCAGGAATACAGTGGTCAGAGTTACCGCTATGGCTACAATCAGAGAGTTGAGTATATTCCGGGGGAACATATAACGCATATCGTTCCCGGCAATAGCTTTATAAAAGTTTAGCCAGTGCAGGGTATTGGGAATCCAGCGATAGGGCATCTTTACAATCTCTTTGGAAGGCATAAAAGATGCCGTTGTCATAAACAGAAGAGGAGCGACCGTAAAAAGCACCATCAACCCGAGAAGGGTATACATTACAAGAAGAGGCCATTTTTCCTTAAAATAAGTAAGAGTATTATTCATTATCAGACCTCCTTAATAACTGACATCGTCGGATCTGGACACTTTGAACTGCAGCCAGGTAAAAAAGAGCATCAAAGAAAACAGGATGATACTCATGGCGCTGGCCCGGCCGATCCGGAAGTCGCGAATACCCGTATTGTAGATATTCAGGGTGATAACGTTGATAGGCGCCTGCGGGGCTCCGGACTGGGTAAAGAGGTACTGGGTGGAGAAGGTCTTCAGACACTGAAGCATACTCATAATGGAAACCAGTACAACCGTCGGCCTCAGGAGGGGAAAGGTTATACGCCAGAAAACATTCCAGCCGGTAGCGCCGTCTATCCTGGCGGCCTCATACATACTGGGCGGAATCGAAGCCAGTCCGGAAATGAAGATGATCACAAAGTAACCGATGTACTTCCAGAAGTAGACAATCATCGTTGAAATCCTGACAGTTATACTGTTTGCCAGCCAGTGATGGTCAATTCCGGGGGTCTGCATAATGGCATTGGCCCACTGGTTAGCCAACCCGCGGGGATCAAAGATTAAAAGCCATATGGCCGCGGAAACTACAGACGAGATTACCGCCGGGGTATAATAGGCCATCTGGAAAAACCGTCCGGCCTTGGGAATATTCATAATAAAAGCTGCCAGCATCAAACTTAACACAAGAAGAGGCAGAAACGTTCCAAGGGCAAATACAAAGGTAGCTTCTACGGAATTCCAGAAATCCGCGGAAGTAAACAGGTATTTATAGTTCATCAAACCGATAAAATCCGGTTTCTTCAGAGAAAGCAGATTCTTCTTGAAAAGGCTTGTATAAAAAGCCATGAAAAATTGGATAAAAACTGAAAATGGAGAAAAAGACGATGGAAGGGGCGACAAAGATCAATCCCCAGCGGGCCAGTTTTCTTTCAATTTTTCCTACAGGGATTTTTTTTCCCATAAAATTATCTCCTAGAGTAAGAGGTGCATAAAATCTCCCCGCTCCCCCCCCCTATGACTTTGTCTGGAGATTGAGAGGGAGATGGCAGCCCTGAGGCCCTCACCCCTTAATTCCCTCTCCCTCGACTCCGCTCAGGAATCGAGGGAGAGGGGGTATATAAGTTATTCTATAATTACAAAGTCCTTAATTCCCTTCTCCCTCTGGAAGAAGAATCCTCGCTTCTCGAGCGGAGTCGAGAAAGGGTTGAGGGAAACCTCAATACTCGTTCAGCAGTTCCTGAGCTTTAGCCTTCAGGGTAGCGTGAGCCTGAACCGGAGCAATACCGGTGAGCATTACGGATTCTACCGCTTCCTTGACAAGCTCTTCCATTTTTGCACCGTTCTCTGCTGTATAGACAACATGGGCTCTGGCCAGATCGTTTACGAAAACATCAGAGTAAGGCATGTTTTTGAAAGTCTCGGAGTTCATCAGCTTCTTTGAGGGAGGAATGATATTTACCGCTTTCAGATACTCTTCTTCATGACCCATCATGTAACCGGTCAGTTCCCAGGCTGTCTCTATTTCGTGAGCGGAGTTCTGGGCATTAACCATGTAGTACTGTCCGTAGAAGTTGCTTGCTACGTTATTTACAGCATTTTCGAATACGGGGAAGGGAATGATCATCCAGTCGCCGCTGTCGTAAAATTCCTGATTATCACTGCGGATACGGGCTTCCTGGTAGAGACCGGAAATACACATACCCATATCGTTATTGTCCATATTGAAAAGTTTTCTACCGTTTTTATAGGTGGGAGAACCGAGGTTTCTGCCGTTGGTGGCCCCATTCCTGCATGAAAGTCAGGAACTGGATCCAGGCTTCATCACCGATAATTGCGGTTTTACCATCATCACTTACCAGTTTTTCCTCCGAGCTGTTCCACCATGGGAATCATGGAAATCAGGTAGTAGGGATAGCGGAAGTCAAAACCACGGCGGGTGATAATTTCTCCGTCACGGAGAACCAGTTTTTCAGAGATATCAGCCATTTCTTCCCATGTCTTGGGATAGTCTTTTTCAGCATCCAGACCGGCATCGGCGAATACACGTTTATTCAGGTAAATAGCCCAGTTATTCAGTTCCAGGGGGAATACCGTAGACTTCGCCGTCTACAATAACAGAATCCAGAGATCCTTCCATGAATTTATCCACCATATCGTCAGCATCGATATACCCGGCAGCCATATAATCCACGGGGGCAACTCTTTCATTAATAATATAAGAGTAAGCCTGTTCAATCTGCATATTGAAAATATCGGGACCCGGCGTTGGCTGCGAAGGCAGTCAGAACCAGTTCGAAGATTTTCTTTGAAGAGTGGGTTACGCGGTTTACAGTAACATCGGGGTTGGCAGCCATAAACTCTTCTACATAACGGTTTTCAATGGCATCTCTATTGGGATCTTCATGGGTCCAGAATTCAATAGTGACGGGTCCGTCAGCTGCTGCTTCCTGCTGACCGTTGGCACTCAGTGCAAACGAAAAAGTCATCATGACAGTCATCATAAAAATAACTGTTTTTTTCATTATTTTCCTCCAATTAGTATCTTGGGTACGTCTCGAAGAAGGGTTGAACCCTTCTTCGAGCCGTCCTGGATATATTATGGACGGGAATCTTTCTGCCGCATATGAGACATATTTTCAAAAACTATGAGGATTTTGACATTTAATGCTTAATAGCTGTCAGGAAGGGATGGATCTAAGGGAGTTTTCCCACGCATCGGCACTCTCCTGCCAGCTGGCATACTCCCTTTCAACCGCTTCAATGGCATCCGGATAAAGGTGGTGCCATGTATTTTTGGCAGCCCCGCTCCAGGATTTCCGCCGCTTCTGCCAGGCGCGGTGCTCCTATATTCAGGGACCCGGATTTTATGGAGTGGGCATGTCTGTGAAGCTCATCTTCCCTGACATCATCCAGAGGCCCCGCAAACAGTTTCAGAGACTTGCGGGATTCTTCCCGGAACCCTTCCAGAAGGATACGGGCCCATCTCTCTGTCGTTATCGACACGATTCATAAGGGTATGGGGTTCAAACACCAGGGAGTCCTCTTCTGAAATCTTCGGTATACCCTCTTCATGTATTCCCCAATTCATGCGGGAGAATTTCTCCCAGTGGCTTATCTTGTCAAACAGATCCTGTTTACGAAACGGCTTTACCAGGCAGTCATTCATCCCGGCCTTCCAGTACTTTTTCAAATCCTGAGGGAAAGCATTGGCGGTGACACCGATAATGCAGACAGAATGCCCGTCCTCTTCGTTCCGGATAAGCCTGGTGGCGCCCACTCCGTCCAGTTCAGGCATTTGAATATCCATCAGGACAAGATCAGGTTTCACTTCCCGGAAGAGTTTTACAGCATCCACACCGTTATCGGCGGTTACAAGCTTGCAGCCTGTGCCTTCCAGATGGTGCCGGATAAGATCCCGGTTTACAACATAGTCCTCCGCCAGAAGGACCTTAAGGTCTTTAAACTGTCCGGGGATTTTCTTTTTTGCCCCATTCCTGTCCAGGGGAGTGATTTCACCTTCTATTTTCCGGAAGGGAATAAAAAGGGTAAAGATACTCCCCTTGGATTCACAGCTGCTGACAGAAACGGTTCCGCCCATCAGTTCTGTCAGTTCCTTTACTATGGACAGCCCCAGTCCCGAACCGCCGTAGCGCTTCGAAATGGAATTGTCACCCTGATGAAAAACACAAAAAATTTCTTCCTGTTTTTTCAGAGGAGATACCAATCCCCGTATCTTTGATGGTAAAATTCAGATCCACAAAACTGTTCTCGGTATCCCCCCTCTCAATACCGAGGGAAATATATCCGCTGTCTGTGAATTTGGCACTATTGGAAAGAAGGTTGGTCAGGATCTGGGTCAGCAGATCGGGATCCCCCAGAAGCAGGTCCGGAATATCGGGATCAATTGAACTCTTCCTGTCCAGCCCTTTCTCTTCCATACGGGGGGCTACATCAAGCCAGGCGCTCTCCACGACATCAGAGAGCCCGGAACGGCCTCAGGTCCAGAGAGAACTTTCCCGATTCGATTTTGGTAATATCCAGAAGACGGTTTATCAGTACAATAAGACGTTCCGATTCCTTTAATATGGTATTCCGGAAACTTTCATTTATCTCTTTTGAGTTTTCCGGCCCTATCAGTTCGGCATAGCCGATAATCCCCGAGAGAGGCGTGCGGATTTCATGGGAGATATTGGCAAGGAAGCTGTTCTTTGCCTCATTGGCCTCCTCTGCCGCTTCTCTGGATTCATCAGCTCTGTTACGGGCATAGATCAGTTCTTTCTCAATCCTCTTCCTCTGGTTTATTTCATCTGCCAGCTCGCTGTTTTTCTGTTCCAGCTCTGCGGTTCTTTTCCGGACCAGAGATTCCATATGGGAAGAATAGTCTTCCAGGCTGCTTCGCATATATTCAAAAACCACGGCCGGTCTCTTCCAGTTCGCTGTAAGAGCTATTGATATGAGAGAGGACTCTGCAGATTTCCGTAGCTGACCTCTCTCTGCAGCATCCTGAAGTGAGCGGAGAGAACGGACAACGGACCGGGTAATCAGGAAACCGATCAGACCGGTAAGAACGCCAAGGACAGCTGTGATGGAAAGAGTAAATGTTCTGTTCTGCTTCAGCAGCCCGATATAATCGTTTTCAGGAATATAAATGCCGATGAGCCAGGGCCAATAGGAGATCTGAAAGGGAGCGAACATGGCATGATAATCCTCTCCGTTATAATCAAAGGTTAGAAACAACTCCTTATTCCCGCCAAAATCATAGCCGGACTCCTGTATGGCATTATAGGCGGCCAGGCTGACTTCATCATCCAGTTCACCTATCGCGACCAGATTAAGGTCATCACTCTGTCCGATTTTATGTGTAATCTTCGATTTATCGGGAAAGGCAATGACCTGCCCCTTTTCATCAAGGATAAAGGCCTTGCCGCTCTTCCCGATCTGCAGAGTGGCTATAAAATCGGAAAGGTCGGAGATTTCGATATCCGACACCGACGACGCCCAGTATCTCGCCTTCAATGCCGTAGACAGGGCTGGCGGTCGTTATCCCCGGATTCTTTGAAGTAAAAAAGACATAGGGACTCGTCCAGATAAGTTCCCCTTCTGCCACTGCTTTCGTATACCAGGGGCGGATACGGGGATCATAGGCATCATTTCTATCGAAATACTCCCGGACAATCTGGAAATTCCTGTCCATTTCCTTGAACAGGACATCCCGCCGGCCATCCTTTATCATAATATTTTTGGACAGGAACTTATCCGATTCCAGGCGGGAGGCCATAATAAATTCTCCGTCCGAAGACCCGTAGTATATATTGGAAAACTGGGAATTAATCAGAAGCTGTTCATAAAAATAGTGCTCCATTTGAGAAACATCATGGGACGTTACAATATTGTTAACAGCCAGAGCACTGGTCAGGAGAGCCGCATCTCGGGCCGGAGTCAGATGACTCCTGGCTTTATCTATGGTGCAGGAAGCGGTATTCCGCATTATATCCTGAGCATGTTCCCGAAAGACACGTTTTGTTGAAATATGGGTAGATAGAATCAGACAGATAACCGTAGCGACTATCAGTCCCGGCATTCCCAGGGTGAGGATAATTCTCATGGATTTCTTGTTCATATACCGTTCCAGTCCTATCAGTAAGCAATGCCTTGATTATGCAGAACAGTTTACCGGATAAAAGTGAACATGGCAAATGTTTATTTATTAATAGTGATCGGTTTATTTTGTTAAAGCTGCATACCCGGGCAGAATCATTTATTTGAACAGGAAACTCTGTTTCTCCCCATTTCCTTGGATTTATATAGCATTTCATCAGCCTGCCGCAGGATTTCATCATAGTCATCTCCCATCCCCCCGGAACAGGCTACTCCCATACTGACAGTAAACTTTATATTTTCATTATCATTTATAAAAACATTCGTTTCCTCTACTATCGATCTTATCTTCCGGGCAACCATAACGGCTTCTTCACAACTTGTCTGGGGTAAAAGAAGTATAAATTCGTCTCCTCCGAAGCGCGCGGGAACATCGGTTCCCCTTATATGGGATGAAAGGATGGAAGCCAGCTTCATAATAACAATATCTCCCACCTCATGTCCGAAGTTATCATTGATCTGCTTAAAATGGTCTATATCCATTATAACCAGAGAAAAAGGATGCCCGTATCGTTTGGCAATTTCCTGCTCCCGCGTCCCTGCGACGGCCAGGTATCGCCTGTTATAGATGCCGGTCAGATGGTCCAGATTTGCCGTATTCACAGCATTTTCCAGTCTTTCCGAAAGCTCTGATACCATCCGGTGTTCCCGGGAGAATTTTATGGAAAGGATTAATGATTCCAACAGAATGAAACCCGAGAAAAAAGCGGAAAGGTAATACCCTGTGATAATAAACTGCAGGTAATGCATCATGTCATTGACTATTCCAGCCAGGAGGATAAGAAACCCGGAAAAAAAGAAAAGAGAATAACTCTCTTTTTTTGTAATGGCATAGATATTAACACCTATAATGAAAAGGCAGGACGCAATGATTGTTAGAAGATACCAGGAATACACGGTGGAATAGAAAAGGGAGCCTGTTGTTAATACCATGACAATATAAACGACTTGAAAAGCTATAAGGATCAGATTCGTTTTTACAGGTGTATACTTCCGGAAGAAATAATGGGAAAACAACTGAAAAAATATTACGGATAATGGAATAAAGGCTGTGGCAATACGCGATCCGGTCAGAAACGGCAGGTCTGGTGTAATCTGCATCATCAGGGTACTGCCTGTTGTAAAGGTTCTAAGAGCCAGAACAAAACAGAACAGACCGAAAAACAGCAGCTCCTTCTCTTCTCTCCGGAAAATAAAAATAATGGAGTGATACATACCGGCGAACAGGCATATGGCAATAAGGATCACATCAATGGAGGTACTGAAAAGACTGCGGCGGCGGATGCTCTGTTCCGATCCCAGGAGAATACTCTGACCGATTCCGGCATTACTGTGCGATCTGTTTCGAACCTGAAGAATCATTTCCAGAGACTCCTCCCCCGAATAAACAACAAAGGTGGATGGCCTTAAAAAGAGAACATTCTCTCCATCCCTGCCCCACCTCTCATCGACAAGTTCCCCGTTAACCCAGAATCTGTACTCGGAAAAAATTTCCGGCAGGCTGATCCCGTAATAGCGGCATGCACCGGAAGTTATGATAGTCAGACGGTAGGTTCCCTGCCCCGCTTTATTATAGTTCCGGTCTTTGTATGCCGTCCAGAACAGTGGTACCGGGAAGTATTCAGCCTCATCCTGCTGACTGATCCAGCGGGAATCGCCGGGTTCCAGCAACTCATTCCATCTGAATTCCCACAGACCGTCAAGCCGTACCGGCTTCTGTTCATCAGAACAGGGAAATGATGACAGGTCCATCCCCCCCCGTTCTGCAGCAGGCAGAGAATCATCCCCCAGTCCCCTTCCGGAAAGGGAAAGGGGCAGGAAAGAGAGAAGAATTAACAGGAAAAATAAGGAACTTGCTTTCATTTATATCTATAATTATATTGATTTCAGACAATATAGAAAGAGGGTTGGCGAAATAAAACGGGTTGTATTGAAGAAAGGAACGATAGTGAAGAGATGTTTTTTGTGCATCCGTTTAATTATCTATAAGTATAACAGCCTGCCGGGATTACGGCAGGCTGTGTAATCAGGTAAAAATTCTGATAAACGAATCAGGCCACACCGGATTTCTTTCTTGTATAGATATCGTACCATACGGCCAGAAGAAGTACGGATGCTTTTACAACATACTGCCAGTCAGCCCCGATATTCATAAGGGACATACCGTTATTGATGACACCCATAACAAGAGCACCCGTAATAGCGCCGATAATCGTTCCGATTCCTCCGGAAGCCGAAGCTCCGCCGATAAAACAGGAAGCAATGGCATCCAGTTCAAAAAGGTTGCCCGCCTGGGGCAGGGCAGAGTTCATATATGCGGTAAAGATAATACCGGAAAGTCCCGCCATAACACCCATAATGACATGAACAAAGAAGATTACCTGTTCCGAATTGATACCGGACAGCTTGGCAGATCTGGCATTTCCGCCGACGGCATAAATATAACGGCCGAAGATTGTACTGTTTGTAATAAATACAAAAACAGCCACTGTCAGAGCCAGCACAAGTACAACCGTAGGAAGACCTCTGTAGTCGGCAAACTTGTAGCAGAGAACCAGAACAACCAGTGCCAGGAAGGCTATTTTCATAATGAAATACTGAACAGGAAGGACATGGAAGTGATTGCTGATTTTTTTTCTTCTATCCGTAGAAGCATGGATGATATAAAAAACGAGAATCAGAACTCCCAGTACCAGGGGCAGCAGATGGAGTCCTCCCACCTGAAGGGCATCGAAAGAAATGGAACCGGATGCGATCTCCCTGAACTGATCATCCCGCAGGGAAACAGGAGTAACATTTGTGACAATATAGGTCATGCCCCTGAAAAAAAGCATTCCCGCCAGGGTAACAATAAAAGCCGGTATCTTGATAAAGGCTATAAAGTAGCCCATAAAACATCCGATAGCTCCTCCAATGAGCATTGTTAAAAGGATAGTCGGAAACATCCCCATACCGGTGTTGTAGATCATGGCTCCCAGGGCACCTGTAAAGGCTGCCACTGAACCTACGGAAAGATCAATATTCCCTATGATAATGACCAGTACCATCCCTACAGCCAATACAAGTATATAACTGTTCTGTATAAAAATATTCGTCACGTTCCGGGCATTGATATTTACCGAATTTGTTAAAAAAGCAAAAACCGCAATTATCAGGCCCAGCACGATAAACATGGAGTAATTTCTGATATTCCCCTTGGCAAGTTCCCAGAAGGACACCTTATTCTTTATTTCAGTCATTCCCTTTTCTCCTACTTTGACCGCAGGGCGATCTGCATGATTTTTTCCTGAGTCGCTTCGTCCCTGCTCAGCTCCCCTCTGATTTCACCTTCGTTCATTACGTAGATACGGTCTGCCATCCCCAGTGCTTCCGGCAGCTCGGAAGAAATCATGATAATGCTCTTTCCCTGGGAAGCCAGTTCATTCAGTATGCAGTAGATTTCATACTTGGCGCCTACATCGATTCCCCTGGTCGGTTCATCAACGATAAAGATCTCCGGATCGGCCAGCAGACAGCGGCTCAGAACCACCTTCTGCTGGTTTCCGCCGCTTAAGTTCTTTGTCAGCTGCTCTATGCTGGGAGTTTTTATATTCAGGGCTTTTTTATACCTCTCCGCCTCATGTATTTCCTGGTTCTTGTTGATGACGCCGAATCGGGACAACTTTTTGAGACTTGAATTGGAGATATTGGTTTTAACGTCCTGGATAAGGATCAACCCCAGATCTTTTCTGTCTTCGGAAACATAGCCGAGTCCGTCTGCAATGGCATTCATGGGAGTATGGAAATGTTTCTCTTCCCCCCTTATTTTCAATACACCGCGGCAGGACGATCCGTATGCCCTGCCGAAAAGACTCATCATCAGTTCAGTACGCCCGGCGCCCATAGGTCCGCAGAAAGCAAGGATTTCCCCTTTTTTCAGATGGAAAGAGGCGTCCTTGACAACAGCCTTGTCGGGATACTCGGGATGAAAAACCGTCCAGTTTTCCACATCCATCACATTCTCGCCTACAACAGCTGTTTTTTCGGGGAAACGGTGGGTCAGATCCCGGCCGACCATCCCCTGAATGATCAGATCTTCTGTCAGATTATCCGCTTTGGTATCATAGGAGCAGATGGACTGACCGTCCCGGAGAATCGTAACGGTATCCGCCACTTTCATAACTTCATTCAATTTATGGGAGATCATGATACAGGTGATCCCCTCTTTCTTCAGATCCAGGATGAGATCGAGAAGCTTATCGCTCTCATCATCATTTAGAGATGATGTAGGCTCATCCAGAATCAGTAATTCCACATTTTTCGAAAGGGCTTTGGCAATTTCCACCAACTGCTGTTTTCCCACTCCCATTTTACTGACAATGGTTTCCGGATTTTCATTGAGTCCGACCCTTTTAAGGTAGGGCCTGGATTCGATAATCAGTTTATCCCAGTTTATAATTCCTGTTTTAGTCTCGATATGACCAAGAAATATATTTTCAAATATTGACAGGTACGGACTGAGGGCCAATTCCTGGTGAATAATGGCCAGGCGGTCCTTTTCACTGTCCTTGACGCTTTTATAATTGGTCTCCTTTCCGTGAAATACAACTTTACCGGTATAGGAGTCGTGAGGATAAACACCGCTGACCACATTCATCAATGTCGATTTTCCAGCGCCGTTTTCGCCGCAGAGACAGTGGATTTCCCCTTTTTTCACTTTGAAGTTCACATTATCCAGAGCCTTTACCCCGGGAAAGGTTTTGGTTAATTTCTGAACTTCCAATATATATTCACTCACAATACTATCCTGATAAAGCCGGCCTTTAAAAGGCGGATACCCGTCTTCAGAAAGCCGGCCGATTGAATTTGAGTCTACCCTTCCGGGCAGACATCTAAGGATTCGTTCAGGAGATTATTTTAAATCATCCTCAGAGTAGTAACCGCTGCCGATAAAGATTTCCTTATAGTTGTCAGCTGTAACCATTACGGGCTCGAGCAGGTAGGATTTTACAACTTTCTTTCCTGTATCATAGGAAGTGGTATCCAGTCTGGCTCCTGCGATAGAGGGCTCTTCCCCTTTCAGGATTGCGTCTGCCAGCTCAATAGCTGCTTTTGCCAGGCTTCTTGTATCTTTGAATACGGACATATACTGTTTTCCGTCGCGGATAAACTTGACAGAGGCAACTTCACCGTCCTGACCGGTTACAACAGGCAGTTTGTCTGTGCTGTCATATTTGGCATCGGTTAAACAGGCTTCGATAATGGCTCTGGCAAGGGTATCGTTGGGAGCAAGAACAGCATCCAGTACAACATCTTTTGCATCGTTGTTCAAAAGGTTTTCCATTCTGGCCTTGGCCACATCGGCTCTCCAGTTTTCTGTTGCAATTTTGGTAAAATTGGCTTTGTCGGCAGAACTCATGGGAGCGGGACCTACAACAACCAGCTTTCCCGCATCTACATAGGGTTTAAGGACAGACATGGCGCCGTCAAAAAAGAAGTTGGCGTTATTATCTGTGGGAGAACCGGCAAAAAGGGTTATGTATTTTTTATCGGAAACGTTATCCAGGTCCAGACCTTTTACAATGCCTTCACCCTGAAACTGACCGACTTTGAAGTTGTCAAAAGTGATATAGTAATCATAATCACCGGAGTTGGTAATCAGTCTGTCGTAGGCAATAACTTCCACTCCGTCTCTTGCGGCATCTGCGACTACGGAACCGACACCTTCGTTAACCGAACCGACAACCAGAAGCTTGGCCCCTTTGGTAATGAAGTCCTCAATCTGCTGATTCTGCTTACTCTGATCCGCATCCCCGAAAGCAACTTCTGCCCCGTAGCCCATGGCAATAGCTTCTTCTTTAAGGGAAGCACCATCCTGCTGCCATCTCTCAACATGAGTTTCAGGCATTGCCAGACCGATATCGAGGGATTCGCTCTGTCCGTTAGCGAAAAGACTGCCGCCGAAAACAACAGCAACTGCAGCCGCTGAAAGTAATGATTTTTTCATTCAAAAACTCCTTTGGTTTTATTATCTGAAAAAATTGTACATCTCCATTCATGAACGGCGATACAGGAAAGATATGCTAAAGACTGTTCAGTTCTGACATGGGAGCAGGGAGATTTCTGCCCATCTGGATTATTTTGACATCAGGATTGTACGTATTATTCGGAAACGTTCCTGTAGACATCTTCCCGTGAATGAAAACCATCATGGATTACAGTGGAGTCCATCTGATCCTTGAAAACGGCGATCGGTATTTCCACGTAATACGGTATGGGCCCGGAACTGTTATTATCGATTGTCCGGTCGGCTTCGGGGATTTCCCCTTTTGCAAAGGCTACCGCAAGATGCGCCGCTCTGATGGCCAGACGGGGAATCGGTTTGTACACTGTCATAAGCTGCGTCCCTTCCACAACCCGCTGACAGGCGAGCGTATCCGCATCCTGCCCGACAACGGCAACTCTGCCCGCAAGCTGCCGTTCGGCCAGAAGCCTTATGGCAGCATCGGCAATCTGATCGTTGGCGGCCGAAATGGCATCAACATGTGCTCCGCTGTCGAGGAATGCTCCAATTTTCTCCAGAGCTTCGTCAAAACTCCACTCATCCAGCCAGATCTCCTCTACGATTCTGACATTTCCATTATTTATGGAAGGGTTAAGGATATCGTATACCCCCCGGTTGACTTCAAAACTGTTATTATCACGAACAGATCCGTTTACGATAAGATAGTTTCCCCGGGGAACCTGCTGCAGCAGAGCTTTGGAGAAGAGACGCCCCACTTCACGGTTATCGAATGACACGTAGCCGGTAATGGGAACCCCCATAATCGGGCGGTCGTAGGCAAGAATGGGAATTCCCCTGTCCCGGACTTTTTTAATGATCCCCGCCAGGATTTCCATATCCTGGGGAATCACCACAAGCACATCAATATCCTGATCCATCAGATACTGAATCTGCTCCACCTGTTCCCGGGCATTTCCCGGTACAACCTGTATAATCAGTTCAGCTCCCAGATCCCGGGCGGTACTGGTAAATATCTTGAGATCCCTGTTCCAGCGCTCCAGCAGAAAAGTATCAGAAACGGAAGAGAATCCTATGCGGATAATACCGTCATCTTTTACGGCTTCCCTTTTCTGACAGGACATGGGGATAAAAGCAAAAAGGATCAGCAGAACGCAGCGGAAGAAAGTTCGATATTTACCTGATTTCATAGACAATCCTCAAGAATGATATTGCAATTATATTACGCAGACAGGAACATCCTAGATTTTAACACACTTCCGAAGGAGAACACCCCTTAAATTTTCGAAAAATCCGGCTGAAGTAATTGGGGTCCTGATACCCGGTTCTGAAGGCTATCTCCTTAATATTCAGATCCCCTCTTTTTAGCAGTTCCAGAGCCTTGTCTGTTCTCAGAGAGTTGAGATAGTTTACAAAGGTTGTCTCCAGATGCTCAGAGAACAGTCGGCTCAGATACCCCGTAGAGACCTGGCATGCTTCTGCTACGGATCCCAGATAGATGGGCTCCTGATAGTTTTCCTGAATATAGGATATGGCTTTTTCCAGAGGCTGGGGCAGAGGTTCCCCTTTCGTCTCTTTTATATCAGCCAGAATACGGCTGATTCCGGATGGCCACCAGAGCTCCCACTCTTTCTCGTTATTCAACAGGGCAATCTCTTCTACCGCAGAAAACTCGTCCAGATAATGATCCCCCGGAACATACCAGTCCATGGTTTCCCTGAAAAGGGTAAAAGCTTCTATCATCTTTCCTCTGGCAAGATCAAAACTGCAGTGAGAGAACTGATGGTTGTAAAAATCCTTGAAGCACTCGGTAAACTCCATTCTCTCGCCCCGTTTCAGATACCCTCTCAATAAGAGGAGCTGCTCCCGTTCCCACTCCTTTGCGCTGTTGTCCCAATCAGTCAGGAATGGCTCCAGGGCCTCCCTGTAGGAGTGGGACAGTTCCTGAAAAGAGTAGATTCCGCCGCAGCCTACAGTAAAGGCTTCAGGATCATCCCTGCCGGAGAGATCAGCAAGGCATTCAAGCACAGTCTGATAGACCCCGGAAAGTTCCTGTATCTCCGGAAAAAGGAGCAGCAGGCGATTCCCCATCCGGGCGCTGAAACAGAGATAACGGTAGTTAAGCCGATTTTTCAGATCATCCATGCCCTCCTGCCAGTTTCCAATTATAAAGAAGGCCGCCCGGTCTGTCTGAAATCTGCCGAAGGCCTCAAAAGCCTGCCACTCCTCCTTTTCCAGCTCCCCCCGGGAAAGGCGGGTCAGATAACGTTGTTCAAGCCTCTCCCGGTCCCTGGAATTATCCTGCTCCAGAGAGAAGGATCTTGAGCGGCGCTCCTTCCGCTTGTCCAGATACTGATGGACCTTATCCAGTTCTTCCAGAAAAGTCCGTCTGGAAATCGGTTTGACAAGATAGCTGAAGATCCCAAGGCTGATAGCCTTTTTGGCTATATCGAAGCGCTCAAACGCTGTAGCCAGAATAAAGACCGTTCCCGGATAGTCCTGCCTTATCCGGCGGATAGTCTCTATACCGTCAATACCGGGCATCTGAATGTCCATAAACACAACATCCGGTTTTAAATCATCAAACAGTTCTATGGCTTCATACCCGGACCTGGCCGCCGCGCAAAGTTCAAACTGCTTCACATCCCGGTTGATAATAAGGGAGAAACTCTCCAGAACCGGCTCTTCATCATCTGCAATCATAATCTTATACATGGTTCAGCCTCAGTGTTAATTCGGATAAGGATTTCTGTTCCCTCCCCGGGAGCAGTCCTGATTGCTATCACATCCCGCTCATGGGGGTAGAAAAAATAGCAGCGCTGAATAACATTTTCCAGCCCCATCACCCTGGAGGAAATACTGTATTCCCCCGTATGGGGTATGAGGAGTTTTTTTACAGTTTCAGCGGGAATCCCGGAACCGTTATCCTTAACAGATATCACGATGTGGGGCGCTTCATAAGTGATTCCCACTGACACTGTCCCTATATCGGGATTCTCCTTGAAGGCGTGAAGGACGGAATTCTCCACAAGAGGCTGTATTACCATGGCAGGGACCTGATAATCATCCAGCAGATCGGTATCCACATTCAGATCAAATTGCCTTGTTTTAGGAAAACGGATTTTGAGAATATCCAGATAGGATTCCAGACCGTTTACTTCATGACGGAGGGGGATAAAAAACTGACGATCCTTCAGATTATGCCTGAAAAGGTTTGCCAGATTCTCCATAAATTCTGCCGTTCTGTCCGCATCTTCAATGATGGCCAGCTGAACCCCCGTATTCAGGGTATTGAACAGGAAGTGAGGATTCATCTGGGCCTGCATGGTATAAAGCTCCATGCGCTTGAGCATCTGTTCCATATTCATATTCCGGATGCGTTCATTCATGATATCCTGCTCCACCTGTTTCTGTTTCTGCAGTTCACGGATATAGTGATGGAGATTCTGCTTCATATCATTAAACGCTTCGGCTACCTGATTAACCTCGTTCACACTGTTCAGATGGATATCGGCCGGCGTAAAATCTCCTTTGGAGAGCTTGCCCGCCAGTTCGGAAAGCAGATAGAGGGGACCTGTTATACGCTCCATATTCAGTACGATTAATGAAAAAGCGAAACTTGCTCCCAGCAGCATCAAAATGAAAATATAGATGTGCATCTTTCTGAACAGTTTGATAAAGTCCTGGTAATCGATAATCCCCTGCCGGAATCCCTGAAGACAGGCATAATCTATTCTGTCATTGATATAATCCAGAAGAGACTGCATCTGTTCATACTGAAGCGTATAGGCCTGAATATTCCTGCCCCGTTTCAGTTCAATAATCCGGTCTATCTGATCCAGATAGGCTTCAATCAGAAAAAAAACTTCCCGTTTAATCTGTTTAACCATATCCCTGGATTTGGGACGCTGCTCATACAGCTCACTTTTCAGATTCTGTGTCAGGATCAGCAACTCGGACAGAGAAGCGGAGGATCGGGTTGAAAGGAATTCCAGAAGAGGCTCCTGTATTTCAGTCAGCTCCATCTGGATCTCCTGCAGCTGCAGTTCATCATCAAACTGCCGGTTTGCCATATTCTGCAGCCGGCTGGACAAAACCATAATAAAACCCAGAGCCACAACCGTAACCAGCAGACTGAGGGAGAAGTAGAAAAGGATCCGGAACCGCAGGGAATTACTTCGCACGGATGGACTCCCTGGTCAGTATCCCCGCTTCAATATCCACAATGGCGGAAGAAGATCCTGTTCGGGCCACTTCGTACAGGGTTTGAACAACCCGGGAACCGATCTGATAGGAATTGGGAACAACCGTCCCCCTTAATACACCCTTTTTTATATAATCCTGTATGGTAAAGTCGTCTCCAAAACCGATGATTTCCACCTTCCCGACCAGATTCCTGTCAATAATGACCTGAAGAGCTGCCATGGTATCGTTGGAATCGGTGAGAATAATCAGATTGATATCGGGATTCTCCCTTAAAAGCTCATCCACTTCACTCTCCGCATCCAGAGGATTAGAATTGGTTTCCCTTGAAACGACAGAGTACTCCTGTCCCTCCAGGGCCAGGCGGAATCCCAGCTCCAGAGCCTGCCGGTCTGCCATCAGGCCCGGATTTTTTTCACTGTATATAAAAGCGATATGGTGGGATTGATGTTTACAACCCGATACAAGCTCTCCTATTTTTCGTCCCACATCGTAGCTGTTCGTACCCACCAGGTAGAGGGCAGGATCCGTCGGCAGAAGGTGCTCAATCAGCACCAGCGGCAGTGAAGAGTTCAAAAAACTTTCTATCTGATCCAGAATGCAGGCCTGTTCACCCTGAGGATAGTAGGCGGCGCCGTCGACTCCGGACAGGGAGGCGGCTTTCAGTTCGATTGAATCCTCACTGAGAGAGTGAAAGGTGACCGCACAATCCAGCTCCCGGGCTTTATCGGATACTCCCTGCCGTATTTTATTGTAATAGGGATAGTCTTTATCGGGCATATAGATGGAGAAGGCATACTGAACACTATCCGGGGATGCCCGTTCCTGAGCGGTGTACGGAGAAGAAGCTATTGTCCTGAAAGAGATAAGGAGAGCCGCTGCAAACATCACACCGAAAACCGTT
>CAXXNH010000049.1:0-27590 GCA_963665435.2 uncultured Pleomorphomonas sp.
ATTAAGATTGGAGCGCGTCCAATCCGCAACTGACGAGTGCGTTCAACCTGCGCGGTGGCGGGCGAAGGTGGTCTCCGCCGCCTGCCGGCGGGCGATGTCGGCCAGCTCGATGCTGACGACGCGCCGGCCGACCGGCCACAGCGAGATGCCGGCCAGCTTGAAGCATTGCAGGCCGAAGGGGATGCCGATGATCGTCACGCAGTAGACGATGCCGAGCATGAGATAGGACAGGCAGAGCGCCAGGCCGAAGGTCAGAAGCCAGAGAACGTTGAACACGAAGCCGACGGTGCCGGTGACGGCGGTGACCGGCGTCACGCCCTTGCCGTCGAGTTCGCGCACGTGGACCACGTCCTTGCCGAAGGGAAAGGCGCTGAGCTTGGCCATCTCGATGGCCGCCCGCGTCAGCGGCAGCCCGACGATGGACAGCGCGAACACCGCCGCGCCGAGCAGCCAGAGAAGCGCGGTGAAGGCGCCTCCGAACACGAACCAGATGACATTGCCGGCAAGCCGCATGATGAACCCTCGGAGACGACGCGAAATCCGTCGACGGGATAGGTGGGGATGGCGGCGGGGAAGGGCAATCGGCGCACCGTCAGCTTTTTGGCGCTGTCAGATCCGCCGGGGCCGCGACCAGCAGCATCAGCGGCTTTTCCATGTCGGCCTCGGTGAGGTCGGGCGCTTCGCGCACCTCGTCGGCCGTCGGGGCGAACTCCTCGATGCGGCGGAGGGCAAAGCCTTCCTCGATCAGGGTGTTGAGCGTGGTGGCCATGGTGCGGTGGTGTTTGAGTACGTCTTTCACGAACCACTCGACGCGGCGCTCGCCCTCGGCCGAATAGCCGTTGACCGGCCACGTCGGGCGTCCGTCCTCGTCGGCCATCCAGCGCGGATGGGCCGGCGCCATGTGGATCGGGTGCTCGATGGAAAAGACGAGGTCGCCGCCCGCCGTCAGCGCGGCGGCGATGGTCCGCACCAGACGGCGGAAATCCCTGACATAGTGAAAGGCCAGCGAGCTGTAGACGAGGTCGAAGGCTGCCTCGGGCAGCTCCAGCGTTTCGAGATCGGCGATGCGGTAGGTGATGGCGGGGGTCGCGCGTGTCCTCATGGGCGCGGGCGATCATCTTCTCGGAGATGTCGAAGCCATGGACCGACGCCGCGCCCTGCGCGCGCATCCAGCGCGCCGCCCAGCCGAAGCCGCAGCCGAGATCGGCCACCCGCTTGCCCTTCAGCGGCGGCAGCATGGCCCTGACAAGCGGCCACTCGGTGGCGCCATCAAGGCCGATCACCTGCCGGGGATACTGCGTGTAGCCGGAAAAGAAGGCGGGATCGTCGTAGATGTTCTGCGCCATGGTCCTGTCCCTGGAGAGGGGCAGGCCGGCCCTCCGGCTGCCTCATCCTGCCCGAGCCTCTCTGCTTTCGCAGAGAATGGCGGGCCCATAAATGAGACAGTCGGATAGGGTGTTGTCGCGGCGTTTCCACGATCGGCGGCGATCGATCAGTCGGAAACCCTGACCCAGCTGTTGCGGCTGACCAGACGGCAGGTGTTGCTGCCGCCCAGCACGGCGGCGGCTTCCTTGGGCAAGACGATGTTGACGGTCGAGAGGTGCTCGATCTCCGTCTCGCTCTTCAGCGTCAGCCGCCAGGTCATCTTGCTGCCTGCGCCCTGTCCCGCCGGGATCTGGCCGAAGAGTTCGGGAAAGACCTCGGTCGTCCAGGCGTTTTCTCCGGCACTGCGCCAGGCGATCCGGCTCAGGCCTTCGGCCGAAAGCCGGCGCGACATTTCAAGCTGGTCGGGATGGAACGGCGTTTGGAAGGTCAGCTTTCGCGGCGCCAGCCATTCGGATGGCAAGGCGGCGGGCGATTTCGGGAAGGCCTGCTGCATCACTGCCGGGCAGCCTTCGAGCCGCGTCTTGCCGAGACGGGCCTGCCACAGGCCGGACTGCGGCTCGACGCCGGGGAACAGCTCGATGGGCGGTTTTCCGGGTGGAAGCTCGTCCGGCTGTCGCCTGGTCTCCGGCAGATCGACCGGCAATCCGGGCGGCAGGCAATGATCGGGGCCGGAGTAGAGGTAGCCGTCGCTCTGGGCGCCGAAGCCGGCCAGCACCCCCGGCAGTTCGGCTCGCCCGATCCATGTGCCCCGACGGGTCCGGGCATCGACGACGAGGATCGCGTCCGGGTTCGTGGACGGCCCGAAGATGGCTTCCATGTCCCGCTTCACGTCCCGGTCGGGGGAAATGAACTCGGCCTGTCCGCTGGCGTCGATGGAGATGACGGGGCTGTTGCAGGCCAGCGCGGCGGAAGAGAAAGAGGCGGTCGCCAGAAGCGCGAGACATGTCGCTGCGAGGTGTCGGCGCATGTGTCAGTTTCCTCGGATGATCGAAAGGGCGCGGTCGAACTCGGCCGGTGCAATGGTTCTGGAGCCGGATGACGCAACAGCTCCAGCCTTCAGGCTTTTGCGAATGAGGTCGAACTCGTCCGTCGAGATGTAGGGCGAGAACTCGCACAGCATCTGCCCTGCGCCGGCCTCCAGGCAGTTGTCGCCGCCGGGCTGGTTGAGGCCGATGAGCTTGAAGTTGCCGGCGGGGTCGCGATCCCAGAACCAGGTGGCGATCCGGCCGTCGGGGAGGGGGCGGCCGACCTCGACCGACCAGAGCGCCGGCAGCCGGCCCGAAAGCCGGGGGTTGGGGTGGGCGAAGTCGCAGTCATCGTCGCCGCAGCGGCGCAGAACCTGCCCCGTGGTCAGCGTGAACTGCAGGGTTTGCAGAACGCGGGCAAGCCTCTCGTCTGCCTGATCGGGGTCGGCGCACAACGGCCCGACGCGCGTCGGATAACAGCCGCGCTCGCCGAGAGGCCAGTCCTTGGGGTTGAGAAAGATCGAATGGGCGGTACTTGCCTGCTCGGCGAATTCGGCGCGCGGAAAAGGCGTGGCGCGCTCGACCTCCGCCACCCAGTTCTCGGGCAGATGGAAGAACAGGTTGGTGGCCGCATCGCGCATGTCGCAGTTGGCAACCGTGCGGTCGCCCGGCAGGCATCGGTGCGGGTAGTCCGAAAAGGCCTTGCCGCCGGCTTCCTTGCCGTTGTCGCAAGCATCGGGGCCGTGGCCGTCGCCATCGGCGCAGTCGCCGCTCCGGGAGGACTGGCGCTGCGGTGGCTCCCATTTCAACGTCGCCTTGACGAGTTGGTAGGCGGCCAGCACCTGCGGGTCCGTGCTCTGGAACATGCAGAACTGGCCGAGCGCCCCCACCTCCTCGCAGGGGCCGTTCATGGCGACCCACTGGCGCGGGCCGAGGACCAGCGTGTCGTCGCCGCCGGTTCGGAAGACGTTGACGCGCGGCGGAAACGCCTCGCCGGCGGCCTGAGCGCCTGCCGTGTAGCCCTCCGTCGTCGGATGGTCCGTCCACCAGCCGGCCGGCAGCATGAAGGAGAGGCCGGTCCTGGCGTCGGACACCGGGCAGGGCGCCGGCCCCTCGCACGAATAGGCGACATCCTCTCCCGCACCGGGGGCTGGCCCGGAAGGGGCTTCCGCCTTCTTTTGCGGCGTCCCGACCTCCAGGGAAAGGCGCGCCTTCTCCCGGCGCTCGCCGGAGGCATCCTCGCCCTTGTAGACAAGGTCGTAGGCGCCCGGCTCGGCGGGGGCATGGAGCGGCTGGCCGGCCGCGAGTTCGCCCAGCGTCCGCCCCCAGTCGATCTGGCGGTCACCCTGCCAGATCTCGATGCCGTCATTGCGCAACTGGCGGCCGGTCGTCTCGACCGGAATGGGCGCACCCGGCGCCACCTGAGGCGGCGCCTTGAGGGTGACGGCGGGATCGGCCTCGACGACGATTTCCATTTCGTCGAGCGTGTCGCCGCCCCAGGTCTCCAGCCGCAGAAGATAGGCGCCGGGCGCCGCAAGCTCGATGGCGGCATCCTTGGCGCCTTCGGTTCCCTCGACGGTGCTGTAGGTGATGGCGGCGTCCGGGGTGGCGTTTCCGGCCGGGTAAAGCCTCAGCGCCAGCGCTGCGCCGCCGGTCTCGCTGCCCTCGGCCATCACGCCGAGTTCGATCCGCGCAACGCCCACCGCATATGGCCCCCGGTTGACCATGCCCGCCTTGCCGGGCTCGAAGGCGGCTTGCTCAAGCGGGCGGACGAAGAGGATGGCGTCCGGCTTGAACCCGGAAACCCAGCCGTCCTCGGGCGGCATCTCGGCCCAGTCCATCTCCGTTGCGTAGCTGAAAAGACGGCAGCGCGGCTCCTCGATGAAGTAACTGCCGGGCGGCTCGAACATCCAGGCTCCAGTCGTCGCATCGGCGTCCGCCAGGGCGCGGCACTGCTCGGCCATACCATCGCGAGGGAAAGGCGACTGCGCTGGCGTTGCGGCCTCGGCTCCGATCGACTGCCCGGTTGGCTGGAGCTGAATGGCGCGCATCAGCGGGCGGCCGGGGAAATGCGTTGTCTCGCGCGGCGCCATGGTGATGGCCTCGCTCAGCGCGTCGGACAGCTCGCCGGCATTGGCGCCGTCTCTCGATGTAGCGGCCGCCGGTGTTTTCGGCGAGGCAGGCGACCTCCGCGCCTTCTTCCTTCGACAGCCCGAAGCCCACGACATGGGCCGTGAAGTTGACGCCGGCCGCCTCCAGTTCCGAGGCCAGAGCGCAGGGGTCCGCCTCGCATGTCTCGAGCCCGTCGGTGACCAGCACGACGGTGGCGCTTTCCTCGCCATAGCGCAGCGCCTCGGCGGCCTGCCGAACGGCGGCGGAAAGAGGGGTCTTGCCGAGAAAGCGCATGGCGTTGACCGCGCCGACGATGGTGGCGCCGGTGTTCTTGCCCGGCGGCACCAGAAGCTCGATGTCACCGCAATTGCCCTTGGAGCGGTGGCCATAGGCGATCAGCCCGAGTTCCTGGCCGGCCGGCAAGCGCGTCACCACGTCGGCGACCGCATCGCGGGCGATTTCGAGTTTCGGCCGGCCGTCGATCTGCCCCCACATGGAGCCGGAGCCATCCATGACGATGATCGTGCGGGGGGCGTCCTGGGCCTGGGACGCCGGCATCTGAACCAGCAGAAGCCCGGCCAGAAGGCCGCCGAGTGTCAGCAAAGCGCGCTTCATGACCGCCTCCCTTCAAGCCGATGCCGCGACGGGTTGGGCTGGGGCGCGCCGGCCCGATGCCCATGCGGCGGCCTTGCTGCCGATGTCCCTGAACTTTCCCGACAGGTCCCGCAGGCGGGCGCGCCAGTCGGGGTCGGGCACCTGCGCTTCGGTGGTCTTGAAGAAGACCTGCAGCATGCAGGTGATGGCCAGGGGTTCGAGCAAGGCCGCTTTGACCGCCCAGGCGAAAAGCAGCGCGAAGACGAAGCCGCCCGCGCTGAGCGCGCCGGGCAGGAGGTAGACAAGAGCGGCGGCGGGCGCGAGCGCCAGCAGGAAGACGACGAAGGACAGCCCGTAGATGATCACCGCCAGCCAGGCCGCATTGCGGAACATGGTCTTGCAGTTCTGGCCATAGAGCACGAGGGCCTCTTCCGCCGAGGCCCAGGGATTGGCCGCGCGAGTTCGCAAGGCGTGGGCGAGGATCACCTCGTCGGTGAAACCCACGGCGACCTTCAGGAAGCCACGGAAGGCGCGGGCCGCCGTGTCCAGGCCCGGAATGGGCAGGATCGATGCGATCCCCTCGATCAGCCCGGCGATGGCGGCGATGACGCCCTTGACGAGCTGGTCGATGCCGAAGAGCACGCTGGCCTCGGTGAAGCGTTCGCGCACCATGCGGCTGCCATAGGCTACCTGTCCCTCGCCGTCCGGCAGCGCGCGGCCGTCCATCAGCTCCACGAGCACGGCGATGTGCCCGGCCTTGACGAGGTAGAGCAGATATTCCCTGAGAAGATAGAGGGCCACCGCCACGAGGCCGAAGCCGGCCAGTCCGCCAAAAAGCGTGCTGGAGGCCAGGAAGTCCGCGTCTCCGAACTGGCCGACGCCATAGCCGACGGCCGCGCCCGTTCCGGTCGCGATCACATAGGCGCAGACCATGGCGAAGTAGACGGCCATGCGGAAAAGAAGAAAGGGAGCCGTGCGCGCCATGAGCGCCAGAGCGCCCGACAAACTGAAGTCCCACATATGGCTTGATCCTCAAAAGGCATGAAGACGCATGTCCGGGCAAGGAAATGCCTGCCCGGACAGAACGTAGATTTCGAGGATGCTTGGGTCTTGGGTCTGGCGGCACCGAGTTGCGGGTGCAGCGGCACAGGAAGTAGTGTCATTTGCTTTCCACTTGATCCGGACTTGTCCGGCTCAAGCGGGTTTCGGCCTGACCGGCCGGCGCCCGGTCGGGCGCTTCCGCTTCCGTCAGGTTCCGCCTGAAAGGTCGAAACCTGACGGAAGCGGTATCAGGCGGAGCCAGCCCGTACGTCCCTGGGCGTCACGCCGTAGGTTTGCTTGAAGCGGCTGTTGAACCAGGACAGGTCGCCGAAGCCGGCATCCATGGCGATTTGCGCGATGTTGAGATGCTGCGACGCCGGATCGGTCAGCATGCGATGGGCGCGCGCGAGGCGTCGGTTGGCCACATGGTCCCGGAAGGAGGTTCCTTCCCGCTCGAAGAGGGCGCGAACATAGCGAGGGGAAAGGCCCAGCCGGCTCGCGACACTCTCGGCGGTCAATCCGGGCGTGACGAGGCACCGCTCGATCTCCCTTTTCACCTCCCTCAGTCGGGCGGCCCGCACGCCGCGCCCGGCGGCAATCTCGGTCGCCTCGCGCGTGGCGCCGAGGGCCATCAAGGCGAGATCCTGCACATGCGCCACGGCCTGCACCGCCTCTTCCGGGGCAAGCGCCGGCAGTTCGGCGTGGAGGCTGCGGGCGTAGCTCAGCAGCAGCCGCCACTGCGGCGTCAGCGCGGCGGCGCGGCGCAGCATGGCATCGAGCCCTGACGCGGCGGCGTTGAGATGGGCGCGGGGGATGGAGACGTAGATGCCCTCCATATGCTCGCCGCCAAACCGCACGGTTCCCGGCACCTCTCCGGGATCGGCATAGATGGACCCCGGAAGCAGCATCTCTTCCTTGCCGCCGATCTGCGCGATCGTGCCGCCGCCCGCGAGCGGGATGTGAAACATGACGTCGTCGCTGCAATCGGCAGCATGACTCTGCGTCCGGATGGCCGTCGAGGCCGAGTGCCGCCCGTGGCCGATGATCGCGCCGGGCAGGACGGCGATCGAGGTCTCGGACCGGAAGGCCTCTCGGTCGTCGGGGATGAAGTCGACCTTCGTCATACTGGCGACGACGTTGCGAAAGGCATCGACGCGCTGCGCCCGGTCGAAATCCTGCGATCGAATGGACAGAACCGTCATGACGAGCCCCCCGCAACCCTCATCTTCGCCAGCACGCGCGATCCCCACCAACGGCAACATACACCATTTTACGTATGTTTCGGCAGCAAGTGCGAGGCGGGGGAGTGGGGGCGGCCGAGGGAAAGACGGTGCCTTGGCCCATCCTTGATCGTCGTCCCCCTTCATCCTATAATGACTACTGTAGTCATATGAGGCTTGAGAACGGGGAGCTTGAGATGCGCGAGATCCAGTTGCGAGACGCCAAGGCCAGCCTGTCGTCCGTCGTCGATCAGGCGGTAGCGGGCGAGCCGTCGGTCATCACCCGGCACGGCCGGAAAGAGGCCGTCGTCCTGTCGTTCGAGGATTATCAGCGGCTTGCGACCGTGCCGTCCTTCGGCCGCCTGCTGGCTGCCTCCGGCCTTGAGCCGGGCGATCTCGAGCGCGACGAAACGCCGCTCAGGGACTTCGGCGGCTGATGTATCTCGTCGACACCAATGTCCTGTCGGACTTGGCGGCGCCCATCCCCCGGCCCGGCCTTGCCGACTGGCTCGACCGCCATTCGCCGGACCTCTACCTCTCCGCCATCACGGCGGCCGAGGTGATGGCGGGCATCGCCAAGCTGCGGCGGCAGGGCTCGACCGCCAAGGCCGCCCGTCTCACAGACTGGTGGGGCGCGGTGGAACACCTCTACGGCGCCCGCATCCTCCCCTTCGGCCTCGCCGAAGCCCGAAAGGCCGGAGACTTCACCGATCTCTCCCGCGCCGCCGGCCAAGCCCCAGGCTTCGCCGACACCGCCATTGCCGCCACGGCGGCGTCGAACGGGCTCACGGTGCTCACGAGGAACACGAAGCACTTCGCGGTGTTCCCGGTAAGGGTGGTGGATCCGTTTGTGGAGTTGCCGGGGTAGGGGACGACGTCAGGCGTGCGCCCACTGATGGAGGCTGCGGCGCATTGCCTCTGCAAGCTCGGGGAAGGCTTCGGCTGTCGAGCTCGCTTGGACCGATCTTGTTAAAAAGGGAGACCGGACATGGGGGACTGTATCGCGCCTGGCTGCTTGACAACTTCGACATGCAACCAGCCCTTTGCCTTCGAACTGCTCCCTCCGCTGCTGTGCTCTCACACCTTCACCGTCGAGAAGAAGATGAAGCGGGGTTCGGTTGTCAGGGATTTGTAGGCGTCGGGAAACAGGGTGCGAGCCTCTGGGGCGGGTTGTGGCTCGCGAACCGTTTCGATGCGGAAGCCGGCCGTCTTCAGGGCGTCGAACATGGCGTGCAGGGGGCGGTGCCAGAAGCGCATGGTCATGGTTTTCCCGCCGCGCTGCCATGTGTCGTCGAAGCTGTAGGTCTCGAAGTAGTTCTCGTGGCCTGCCAGTTGGTGGTCCATGAACGGATGGTGGGTGGAGAAGACGAAGCGGCCGTTCGGGGACAGCAGGCGGTGGAACTCCGACAGGGGGCGCGACCAGTCGGGCAGGTAGTGCATGACCAGCGAGGCGACGATCAGGTCGAAGGAGCCATCGGCGAAGGGCAGCGGTTCGTTCAGGTCGGCCACCAGCAGACGCGCCCGGCCGTCGAGGCGGCGTTTGGCGATCTCCAGCAGGCCGGCGCTGGCGTCGATGCCGGTCAGGCGCGCGCCGCGCTCGACCAATATCGCGGCGTGGGCTCCACCGCCGCATCCCGCGTCGAGCACCCTGAGCCCGTGGACGTCTCCGGCCAGCGACAGGATGGCCGGCCGCTCGTAATGGGCGTTCCAGGCGTTGGTCTCGTTGTCGGCGTCATAGGCCGCCGCGAAGGCGTCATAGTCGTTGTCGGGCATCGTCTGGCTCCGGCGCCGCCTACCTCGCGAGGTTCGCCGCTCCCACGCTCGCCCGCTCCACCTTCGCCGCCTCTTCCTTCTTCCGCTTCACCTTCAGCGGGGTCGTCGACTCGCGGACGATCAGCTGGGTGGGCAGCACGATCTGTTCGGAGGGGGCGTCGAGGCCGGCGATGAGGGCGAGGAGGAGGTTGACGGAGGCGCGGGCCATCTGTTGCAGCGGCTGGCGCACGGTAGTGAGCTGGGGGTGGAGCTGCGAGGCGATGGGGATGTCGTCGAAGCCGACGACGGAGATGTCGCCGGGCACGGAGAGGCCGGCCTCGCGGATGGCGGCGATGGCGCCGTAGGCGGAGGTGTCGTTGGCGGCGAAGATGGCGGTGGGCCGGTCGTCGAGGGCCAGCAGCTTCTGGGCCGCCTCGAAGCCGCTCTTGCGCAGGAAGTCGCCGTCCACCTCGAGGGCGGGGTCGTGGGGCAGGCGGGCCTGGGCCAGCACGTCGCGATAGGCGCGGCGGCGGTCGCGCGCCGAGGTCAGGCGGTCGTTGCCGGAGATGAAGGCGATGCGGCGGTGGCCGAGCTCGATGAGGTGCCGCAGCGCCGCGCAGCCGCCCTGGTAGTTGTCGGCGGTGACCGAGGGGAAGGCCGACACGATGCCCTGCTCGATGGTGACCACGGGAATGTGGGCGGTAGCCATCGATTCCAGATAGTCCGATTCGTAAGGCAGGATGACGATGACGCCGTCGGCGATCTGCCGGAGCATCTCGATGATCGAGTGCGGCGGCCGGCGGTCGCAGACCGGCAGCGAATAGACCAGCATCTCGTAGTCGGCGGCGCGCGCCACAGCGCCCATGCCGAGCAGGAGATCGGAGGTGAAGGGCGTGTGCAACTCGGCCACCACGCCGATGATGCGGGTGCGGGCGCCGGTCAGCTTCTGGGCGGCGCGGTTGGCGACGTAGCCCATCTCATCGGCGATGCGCAGGATGTCCTCGCGCTTTTCGGGCGAGACGCCGGGACGGTTGTTGATCGCCCGCGAAGCCGTCATCAGGGAGACCCCGGCGACCTTGGCGACCTCGGCTAACGTTGGATAGTGTCGCTTCATCATTTGGTCGAATGGTTTCCGGGCCTCGAAACTCTTTGTCCGAAGCCCTGCGGGCTGTCAACTGCGCCGATGGCCCTCCGGCCTTGAAAAGGCGCGGAAATCCGCCGACCGTGGGTGGTGGGCAACGAGATACACCCCTCCAGCAAGAGCCTTCGAGGGCGCGGCGTCAACGCGCAACTGGTAGAGTTGACGCGACAGAACGTTAGCGCTAACGTTCGGCTGTCACCCGTTGCCAGAGCATCGGCCGAAAAGTGGATTTCGGTTTTCGGGGGACCTGATGCGGGTATCTGGCTCAACGTGATCCTGGGAGGAGAAGGTGTCTTCTAAACTCGTTTCCAAACTATCGGCGCTCGCTTGCGGCGCTGCCGTGGCTGCCGTCATTCCGTTCGCGGCCCACGCCGAAGACAAGGTCATCACGTCGTGGGACCTGCAAACCACCGCCGGCGCGGTCAAGGTGATCCGCGACGCCGCCGACCGCTTTGAAGCGGCCAATCCGGGCTACAAGGTCGAGGATACCCATATCCTCAACGATGCCTACAAGACCAAGATCAAGATCGCCTTCGGCGCCAACGAGCCGCCGTGCGTGTTCACCTCCTGGGGCGGTGGTCCGTTCCGTGAGTATGTCGCCGCCGATCAGGTGGTCGATCTGACGCCGTATCTCGACAAGGATCCGGCCTTCAAGGACCGCTTCGCTCCGGCGAGCTTCGGCGCGGTCACCGTCGACGGCAAGATCTACGGCCTGCCGGCCGAGAACACTGCCATCGCCGTCGTCTTCTACAACAAGGAGATGTTCGAGAAGCTCAGCCTGACGCCGCCGAAGACCTGGGACGAACTGCTCCATGTCATCGACGTTCTCAAGAAGAACGACGTCGCTCCCTTCGCGCTCGCCAACAAGAACAAGTGGACGGGCTCGATGTACTACGGCTACCTCGTCGATCGCATCGGCGGCCCCGAGGCCTTCGCCAACGCCGCGCAGCGCAAGGATGGCGGTTCGTTCGCCGATCCGGCGTTCGTGGAAGCCGGCAAGCGCCTGCAGGAGCTCGTCAACATGGGCGCCTTCCAGAAGGGCTACAACGGCCTCGACTATGACGTCGGCGGTTCGCGTCGCCTTCTCTACACCGGCAAGGCCGCCATGGAGCTGATGGGCACCTGGGAAGCCTCGACCATCGGCAACGAGAACCCCGAGTTCGCCAAGAAGCTGGGCTTCTTCCCGTTCCCGTCGGTTCCCGGTGGCAAGGGCGATCCGTCCGATCTGCTCGGCACCCTCGGTGACAACTTCGTGTCCGTCACCAAGGCCTGCCCCGAGAAGGACAAGGCTGTCGAGTTCATCAAGTTCCTGACCGACGATACCGCCGCTGCCGGCCGCGTGGCCGACTCGCGCATGCCGCCGATCAAGAACCTCAAGATCGACGACCCCTTCCTGCAGGAAGTCTCCAAGCTGGTTACCAATGCCAAGAGCGTGCAGCTCTGGTGGGACCAGGAGCTGCCGCCGAAGCTCGGCGAGCTGCACAAGGACACCTCGCAGGCGCTGTTCGGCCTGTCCCAAGACGCCCGAGCAGGTGGCCGAGGAATTCGAGGCCGCTGCCAAGGCAGAGCTGAAGTAACCTCCTCCTGAGAAGCAGCCCCGTCGACGGTACGCCGCCGGCGGGGCAAAAGCGTGAGGGCCGACCGCCAAAGCGCCGGAATCGAGCCCCAAGGACCGTGGACGGAGGATCTCCACCGTGACCGACATTACGACGCGCCCTGCCGACGGCGGAGCGGGAGGGACGGTCTTGTCTCTCAAGACCTTCGCGCCGGCCATCTTTCTGGCGCCGGCCGTCCTGCTGCTCGCCGTCTACCTTCTCTATCCGCTCGTCGACAGCTTCCGCCTGTCGCTGCTCGACTGGAACGGTCTCGGCTCAGACGCCCGCTTCGTCGGGCTGGACAACTGGAAGAAGCTTGCGACCGACGGCCTGTTCTGGGAAGCGGCGTGGAACAACATCCTGCTCGCCTTCTTCTCGGTGGTCATCCAGATGCCGATCGCGGTGGTGCTGGCGGTGGTGCTGGACAACGCCGGACGCGGCTCGCGCATCCTCAAGATCCTTTATTTCCTGCCGCTCCTGATGTCGTCGGTCGCTCTCGGCGTCCTGTTCAAATACTTCTACGACGTCAACTTCGGCCCGCTCAACGCGTTGCTCGACTATGTCGGCCTCGGCGCCTTCGCCCAGGACTGGCTCGGCGACACGCGCTTCGCGCTCGGCGCGGGTGATCGCCGTCGTCTGCTGGCAGTACATCCCCTTCTACATGGTGCTGTTCATGGCCGGCCTCGCGTCCTTCCCGGCCGACATTTCGGAGGCCGCCAAGCTCGACGGCGCGTCCGAGGCGACCATCTTCTGGAAGATGAAGCTGCCCGCACCTCAAGGGCACGCTGCGCACCGCCGTGGTCCTCTCCGTCATCGGCGCGCTCCGCTACTTCGACCTCATCTACGTGATGACTGGCGGCGGACCCGAGGGCGCTTCCGAGCTGATGGCCACCTACATGTACCGCAACGTCTTTTCCTCGTTCCAGCTCGGCTACGGCAGCACGGTGGCGTCGGCGATGTTCATCGTCGTCATCCTCATCGCGTCGGTGCTGATGCGCTTCTCCAAGCGCTACGAGACGGAGGTCTAAAATGGCTACGTCCCCCGCCACCCGCGTCGCCGGCCGCGTTGCCGTTCCCGTCCTCGGCCTGTTCTGGCTGGCCGTCACCACCATCCCCTTCCTGTTCATGGTGATGACCACCTTCAAGACCCAGCAGGAGTCCTATGCGAGCTCCGTCTGGGCGCTGCCGGAAGGGCTGAACTTCGTCAACTACTCCGACGTTCTCGCCGGTCCCTTCTTCATCTACCTCAAGAACTCCGTGATGGTGGTGGTGATCTCGGTCATCCTGATCGTGCTCATCTCCTCGATGGCGGCCTACGCCTTCGCCCGCATGCGCTTCCGCCTGAACGACAGTCTGTTCGGCCTGGTGGTCGCCGGCATGATCGTGCCCATCCACATCACGCTTGTGCCGATCTACCTGATGACGCGCGACATGGGCCTCTACGACAGCCCGTTCGCCCTGGTCGGCCCCTATGTCGCCACCTCGCTGCCGATCTCGATCTTCATCCTCACCGAGTTCATGCGGCAGATCCCCAAGGAGCTGGAGGAGGCGGCGCGGCTCGACGGCTGCGGTCCCTTCGCCATCTTCTTCAAGATCTTCTTCCCGCTGTCGGGGCCGGGGCTTTCCACGATCGCCATCTACAACGCGATCATGCTGTGGAACGAGTTCATCTTCGCCTACGTGCTGACCTCATCGACCAGCACCCGCACACTGCCGCTCGCCATCTGGGACTACCAGGGCCAGTACTCCTCCAACATCCCGGCGATCCTCGCCGTGGTCACCCTCACGTCGCTGCCCCTCGTCGTCGCCTATGCCTTCGGGCAGGAGAAGATCGTCAAGGGCATGATGGCCGGCTCGGTCAAGGGCTGAGGCTTCGGAGACATTCCATGACCAAGATCACCCTCTCCGGCGTCAACAAGTCCTTCGGCGCCAACTTCCCCGTCATCCGCGGCGTCGACCTGACCATCGAGGAAGGCGAGTTCTGCGTGTTCCTCGGCCCGTCGGGCTGCGGCAAGTCGACGCTCCTGCGCATGGTCGCCGGCCTCGAGACCGGCTACTCGGGCCAGATCTGCATCGGCGACCGCGTGGTCGACAAGGTGGAGCCGGCCGACCGTGAGGTCGCCATGGTGTTCCAGAACTACGCGCTCTATCCGCACATGACCGTCTACGACAACATGGCCTTCGGCTTGCGCCAGGCCAAGACGCCCAAGGACGAGATCGATCGCCGCGTTCAGGAGGCCGCCCGCATCCTGCAGATCGAGGCGCTGCTCGAGCGCATGCCCAAGGCGCTCTCCGGCGGTCAGCGCCAGCGCGTCGCCATTGGCCGCGCCATCGTGCGCCAGCCCAAGGTGTTCCTGTTCGACGAGCCGCTGTCGAACCTCGACGCCGCGCTTCGCGTCCACATGCGTTCGGAGATCGCCACGCTGCACCGTAACTTCCCGGCGGCGTCGATGATCTACGTGACGCACGACCAGACCGAAGCCATGGCGCTGGCCGACAAGATCGTGCTGCTGCATGCCGGCAAGGACATGCTCAAGCACGGCTCGATCGCCCAGGTCGGCAAGCCGCTCGACCTCTACCACCGGCCGCGCAACCTGTTCGTCGCCGGCTTCCTGGGGTCGCCGACCATGAACTTCCTGGAGGCGACCTTCGTCGCCCAGGAGCCTGCCGGTTCCCGCGTCGTTCTGAAGAGCGGCGAGGAGCTCGTGGTGCCGGTCGACGGTTCGGCGCTTGCCGCCGGCGCGCCCGTCACCCTCGGCGTCCGGCCGGAGCATCTGGCGCCGGTCGTCGGACCCGCCCCGCAGACGCTGACGCGCAAGGTGGCGGCGGTGGAGCATTTCGGCGAGTACAGCTTCGTCTACCTGGAGGGCGGCACGCCTGCGCCGTTGATCGCCAAGGTGCCGGGCGATGGCGGGGTGAAGGCCGGCGACAGCGCCACCTATTCGGCCCCCGCCGACTGCTGCCATCTGTTCGATGCCGACGGCATCGCGCTCACCCACCTGACCAATACCTGATCCTTTCCCCGGATTTCCAGCAGGACGGCCTTTGGGCCGCGAAGTGTTCATCATGACCCTCGTTTACAAAGATCCCAGCAAGCCGATCGCCGATCGTGTCGCCGACCTCCTGGGCCGCATGACCATCGACGAGAAGATCGCCCAGATGCACGCCATGTGGCTGGTGCTGGACGAGCACGGCAAGCATCGTCCCCGCACCGAGGACGCCTTCATCGGCCAGTCCGACGAGACGACGCTGACCGACATGCTGAAGAAGGGCCTTGGGCAGATCACCCGTCCGCTCGGCACCCGTTCCATCGATCCGGCCGAGGGCGTGCGGGCGCTGAACAGCCTGCAGAAGTTCCTGGTCGAGGAAACCCGCCTGGGCATTCCCGCCATAAGCCACGAGGAATGCCTCTCCGGCATGATGGCGCGCGGCGCCACGCTGTTCCCGTCGTCGCTGGCCTATGGCGCCACCTTCAATCCCGAGCTGATCGAAGAGGTCGGCAAGATCATCGGTGGGGAGGTGCGTTCGCTCGGCGGCCACCAGGGCCTCGCGCCGGTGCTCGACGTCGCCCGCGACGCTCGCTGGGGCCGCACCGAGGAAACCTTCGGCGAAGACCCCTATCTCGTCGGCGTCATGGCCACCCGCTACGTGCGCGGCATGCAGGGCCCCAAGCGCGACTTCCTGGCCACGCTGAAGCACTACGTCGGCCACTCCTTCTCCGAAGGCGGCCGCAACCACGCGCCGATCCATCTCGGCTGGCGCGAGCTGAACGACATCTTCCTGCTGCCGTTCGAAATGGCCGTCAAGCAGGCCAACGCCGGCTCGGTGATGCCGGCCTACCATGACATCGACAACGAGCCGAGCCATGCCTCCAGGCACCTTCTGACCAAGGTGCTGCGCGAGGACTGGGGCTTCGACGGCCTCGTGGTCGCCGACTACATCGGCGTCAGCCTGCTCTACCAGCACCACGGCATCGCCTCCAACCAGGCCGAGGCGGCGGCGCTGTCCTTCAACGCCGGTCTCGACCAGGAGCTGCCGGGCGAGGACTGCGCCACCCATCTCAGCAAAGCCCTCGAGCGCGGCCTGATCACCGTCGAGAAGATCGACGAGATCGTTTCCCGCGTGCTGACCGAGAAGTTCCGCCTCGGCATCTTCGAGAAGCCCTATGCCGACGATACGGCCATCCGGCTCCAGAGCCCGGAGGCGATCTCCGTCGCCCGCAAGGTGGCCGAGCAGTCGGTGACCATCCTGTCCAACAATGGCATCCTGCCGCTCGCCCCCGAGAAGAAGGTGGCGATGATCGGCCCGGCGGCTGACGATCCGCTGGCCCTTCTCGGCGACTATTCCTTCCCGGTCCACCTGATCCTGTCGGACGCCAACGAGAGCGCCGCCACGGTGGTGACGCCGCGCGCCGCCTTCCAGGCCGCCGCCGGCAACGCCAACCTGATCTATGCTCGCGGCTGCAACATCCTCGACGAGCGCAAGTCCGGCGCGCCGGTGTTCCCCGGCGACGTCGACGACTCCTCGGTGGTGACCCAGGTGTCGACGGTGTCGACGCGCACCGACATGATCGCCGACGCCGTCGAGGCGGCCAAGGCGGCGGACGTCGCCATCGTCTGCGTCGGCGACCTTTCGGGCATCTTCCAGACCGGCACGGTGGGCGAGGGGTCGGACGCCGACACGCTGGAGCTGCCCGGCGTGCAGCAGAAGCTGCTCGAAGCCGTCGTCGCCACCGGTACGCCGGTGGTGGTCGTGGTGTCGGCCGGTCGCCAGTACAATCTCGGCGGTCTCGAAGACAAGGTGGCCGCCCAGGTGTGGACCTTCTTCGCCGGCCAGGAAGGCGGCAACGCGCTCCATGACGTGCTCACTGGCAAGGTGGAGCCGTCGGGTCGCCTGACGCTGTCGGTGCCGAAGAGCGTCGGCGCCGCGCCCTACTTCTATAACCACAAGCTCAAGAGCTCGGGCACGCCGATCGCCCGCCACTTCGGCAGCCAGTATCCCTTTGGCCACGGTCTTTCCTACACCAGCTTCGAGTTCGAGGACCTGAAGCTGAAGTCGGAGACGATGGACGTGGAGACGGGCGAGATCGTCGTCAGCTTCAAGGTGAAGAACACCGGTGGCCGCAAGGGCGTCGCCGTACCGCAGCTCTACATCCGCGACTGCCTCGCCTCGGTGGTGCGGCCGGTCAAGGAGCTGAAGGCCTTCGGCCGCGTCGAGCTTGAGGCGGGCGAGGCGAAGACCGTCACCTTCACCGTGCCGGTCGACATGCTCTGCTTCACCGGCCCCGAGGGCTACCGCGTCGTCGAGCCGGGCGAGCACGAGCTGCAGCTCGGCGCCTCCAGCGCCGACATCCGCCAGCGCGCCAAGGTCGTGGTGACCGGGGCGACGCGCAAGCTGCCGAAGAACTGGAAGATGGAGAGTTCCGTCTCCGTCGCCTGATTAGTCTGACAAAAAAGCCACTCGCCGGGGGGAACCATCTCCCCGGCTTGAGTTCAACCTTGAAAATGAATCGTTTCGAGAAGATAGTTGGCGAGACATTATCAGGGTTTCAGAGGCTGGATGCGCTCCGCCTCTTTCTGTTTCCGGCAATGATAACTCCCGCGTTGCCGGAGAACGCGCGGTCGCTTCCCAACCGCGCATCACGCCCCCGGCGTCGGATGCGAGGCGGATCTCCCCCCGGAGTCCGCCTCGCTGGCGTTTTGGGGGAAGTCAGTTGCCCTCGAGGGTGGACGGCTGGCGGGGTTGCTCGGCCTTTGCCTCGGCGACGAACGCCCTGAGTAGCGCCACCCGGTGCGGGCGAAAGCTGCGGCCGGTGGGGCGAAGCTCGCCGATGCGATCGACCCGGAAGCGGCGGAAGGCGTTGCGGCTGCAACATTTCGCTATCAGTATCAGCGCCTTGTCCAGATAGGTGATCGAGAGCGGCCAGATCTCCCGCTCGCTCGTCCGGCCTCTTTCGTCGGTATAGCGAATGGCCACGGCCTCTTCCTGCCAGCAGGCCGCACGAAGGGCGGACATGTCGATGGATGGCGCGGCGGGCGCGGTGGGCCGGTAGATGCCGTTGACGGCGTGGGCGGCTTGCAGTTGCAGCCGCTCGGGCAGCATCGCCGTGATCTTGGAGAATACCGCCTCGGCGGCCCGCGCCAACTCGGGGTCGCCGACGTGCTTGACCTCTTCGAGCCCGAGCACCAGCGCCTCGATCTCGATCCGGCTGAACATCTGGGGCGGCAGGGCCATGTCTTCCACCAGATGGTAGCCGAATCCGGTGGCGCCATCGATGGTGGCGCCGGCCGCCCGCAGGCTGTCGATGTCGCGATAGATGGTCCGGACCGATACCTCCGTCTCTTCCGCGAGGCGAATGGCGGTCACCGGACTGGGCAGGGTGCGCAGTGCCTGGAGCAGGCGAAGGAGTCGGTCGCTTCGCGCCATCTTGGTATTCCCTGGAGACCCCTTACTGCCGGCTTTTGTCAGTAAGGCTAGAGGATATTGCGCCTCGGTTCCACAGGCATTCCGCCTGTCTTTTCAAGACGAGGACAACCGATGTTTCGCGCCAACAGCCTCATACTCTATGTCGACGATGTCGATCGCAGCACCGCCTTCTACCGGGACATACTGAAGGCCGAGCCTGTCGCGACGTACCAGGACTTTTCGGTGTTCGCCCTTTCCGACGACTTCGTCGTCGGCCTGCAGTCCAGGCACGCAATCGACCCCAAGCCGCAGCCATCCGTCGGCGGCTTCGAGCTGTCGTTCAGCAACGCCACCAAGGAGGACGTCGACCGGCTCCACGCCGACTGGACGGCCAAGGGCATCGAGATGGTGCTGGAGCCGACGACGCTCGACTTCGGCTACACCTTCGTCGCCGCCGACCCCGATGGGCACCGGCTTCGCGTCTGCGCCACCGACACCACAAACGTCAGCTGACCCTCGGGGTTCCAGAGGTCGCCTCGCTGCGTTTGGGGAGCTAAACCAGCGTCCGGCCACCGTTGACGGCGAACTTCTGGCCGGTGATGAAGTCGGCCTTGTCCGAGGCTAGGAACACCACCATGTGGGCGACGTCTTCCGGTTTGCCCAGGTGGCCGAGAGGCGTGCGATCGGCATACCAGTCGATCGCCGCCTGTTGGGCGCCGGCATGGCGTTCGACGGGAATCCAGCCCGGCGCCACGAGGTTGACGGTGATGCCCTCCGGGCCCAGTTCGTTGGCCCAGGAGCGGGTCATCGACAGCATCGCGCCCTTGGCGGCGGCATAGTTGCCGAACTGGGGATTGCCGAGTTCGGCGATTTCCGAACCGATGTTGATGACACGGCCGGATTTCCGGGCGCGCCAGTCGGGCAGCACCGCCTGAAGCAGTTCGAGCGGCGCCTTCACGAAAAACTCCAACTGATCGAGATAGGTCCGCCACGATTGCTCCATCAGCGGCATTTCCGGCTGCGGGCCGGTGGCGTTGTTGACGATGAGGTCCACGGGGCCGAGCGCCTTGGCAATCTCCTGAAGCCCGGCCTCGATCTGGGCGCGATCGATCACGCTGAACCTTGCCGCGTGGGCCTTGCCGCCGGCATCTCGGATATCCCCGACCACGGCTTCGGCCCCGTGCGTGTCGCTGGCGTAGTTGACCGCAACAGCCCAGCCGGCGCGCGCCAGTTCCCGGGCCATCACGGCTCCCAGACCGCGCGAAGCGCCGGTCACGAGTGCTACCTTCATCGTAATTTCCTTGCAGATCGAGGCGTCATCGGCGCGGCAGATGCCGCGTGGTGAGTACGGAATGCATGCCGTTCAACGTGCGTCTCGGCTTTACGGCATTGCGCCGCCTGGAGCGACGTATGGGGGAAGGGCTTCTGGTGTTCTGTCCGTTCTGTCAGCTATTCGAAGTAGCCTGTCCGCTCGGTTCTTTGCAATGAATCGTTTCGATAAGCCAGTCGGTGCGGAGGATTTCAGGATTTCGAGGGACAAATGCCGCCTGGCGCGCCTTTCATGGGGGCGGTGATGGCAACCCCGGCGTCGGACGCGAGGCGGATCTCCCCGGAGGCCGCCTTCAACCACCCGCAGCAAAAGCGGACACTCCTTGCGAAGGCGGCTTGAGTTCGCACACGAGTTCAAGGTGGACCTAAGGACAAGAAAACGCATCGGTCCATATCGGGCTCCCCGAACCAAGGGCGTCCGATATCACCCTCGGCGCCCTTTCCGGCCTGAGGTCCTCGCTTTCGCAAGGATGACAATCAATTGATATAAAAGCTATTTTCGCGTCTCGCCTGCCATCTCGCCGCTGAGATGGGGCGCACGCTCGGCCCCGGCCCGAGCCGCTTCGACCTGACCGAACGCTGCATGGACAGAGCCCTGCAAGCATGCAGACTGTAGGAAAGCGTTCGAGCGTTCGGCAGTGCCGTATCATGTCCGGCCAGAACGGGGAGGGTAGCAAATGGCGTCCGTGATCCTCTTCCACTCGGTTCTCGGTTTGCGTCCGGTGGAACTGGCCGCCGCCGAGCGGATGCGCGCGGCCGGACACAGCGTTTCGGTGCCGGACCTCTTCGCGGGCGTGACGGCCGAGACCGTCGAGCGGGGCATGGAGCTCATCGAGGACATAGGATGGGACCGCATCTGCGAGCGGGCGCAAGCCGTCCTCGCCGAACTCCCGGCCACGACGATCCTTGCCGGCGTCTCCATGGGCTGCGGCGTGGTGGCCTCCGTCTGGCCGGAGCGGCCGGAGACGAAGGGCCTGTTGCTGCTGCACGCCCCGGCCGAGGTACCGGCCGGCATGAAGCTTGCCGGCCTCAGGGCGCAGTTGCACGTCGGCGAACACGACGATTTCTGGCCGCCGGAAGAGCTGAGGCGCTGGCAGATGGCGGCGGAACTCGCCGGCATGGCCGCCGAACTCCACATCTACCCCGGCGCCGGCCATTTCTACACCGACGCCAGCCTGCCCGACTATGACGCACAGGCGACCGAGGAAACATGGAGCCGAGCGCTGCGGTTTCTGGGGGAGGTTTAGGAACACCCGTTGGCATGGCTCCTCAAGAGCTGGCGCGGCACCTGATCCGTGCTAGACTGCTCCCATGAAACGGCAAACCTCGAAGCCTTGTTCTCCTGTCAGCGACAGCGCCGTCGTTCTCGGACGCTCGGCTTTCGCAAAAATCAGTGCCGTCGAGGGGATCAAGCTTAGCCCCAGCTCCGAGCGCATGTTCGCCGACTTCGATCAACAGGGGCTGTCAGCCGAGCAAAGGCGTCTTGCCCTCTTGAAGAAGCACGCCAAAAAGGCCTGAGGAAAGCCTGCCTCCGCCCCCTCAGTGCCCGCCGCCGCCACCGCCTTGCGCTGCCGGCTTCTTGACCATGGGCAGGGCGACGAGCAGCACGCCGAACAGGACGGTCAGGATCAGGAAGATGTCGTTGAAGGCCATCACCGACGACTGCTGTTGAGCAAGGCCGGTGAGCTTCGAGATGGCGGCGGTGTGGGCATTGCTGCCCAGTTCCGACAGGCTGTGTTCCATGCCGGAAATCGTCGCCATGGCGGTGGAGCTGGTGATGTTCACCGCCTCGCGCAGCCGGTCGAAGTGCAGGTCGGTGCGGTTGGTCATGATCTGGTTGATCAGGGCCAGGCCGACGGCGCCGCCGAGGTTGCGGGTGAGGTTGAACAGGCCCGAGGCGTTCTTCATCTCGGCCGGCGGCAGCGTGCCGAGCGCGATGTTGTTGATGGGGATCATGCAGATCATCATGAACACGCCACGGAACACCTGCGGCCAGAACAGCTCCCAAAAGTCCCAGTCGGCGGTAAACCCGGTCGAGAGCCAGGTGGCGACGGCGATGCCGGCAAAGCCGATGCCCATCATGACGCGCGGGTCGAGCTTGGTCGAGAGGCGGCCGGCGAAGGGGGCGGTCAAGAGCATGGCGACGCCGGAGACGAACATGGTCTCGCCGATCTGCAAGGCCGAGAAGCCGCGAATGCGGGCGAGATAGACCGGGTAGAGATAGGTGAGGCCGTAAAGGCCGATGCCCAGGCAGAAGGAGAAGGCGCTGCCGAAGGCGAAGTTGCGGTTGGCGAAGGCCTTGAGGTCGACGATCGGGTTGGCGCGGGTCAGCGCGCGGAAGAAGAACACGATGCCGCCGATCACCATGATGCCGGTGAGGATGGCGATGCGCTCGTCGGCCAGCCAGTCCTTGCTGGGGCCTTCCTCCAGCACGTATTCCATCGAGCCGAGGAAGGCGGCCATGGCGGCGAGGCCCCACCAGTCGAACACCTTGAACAGGCTGAAGTCCGGCTCGTCGAAGTCGATCAGGAAGTAGCTGGTCACCGTGACGAAGACGCCGGGGATGATGTTGACCAGGAACAGCCAGTGCCAGGAGAAGATTTCTGTGAGATAGCCGCCGGCGGTGGGGCCGATGGTCGGCGCCAGCGTGGCGACGAGGCCGATGATCGGCGTCACCAGCCCCATCTTGCTGCGCGGGAAGATGGTGTAGGCCGAGGCGAACACGGTGGGGATCATGCCGCCGCCGATGAAGCCCTGCACGGCGCGCCACAGGATCATCTCGTTGATCGACGAGGCGAAGGCGCACATCATCGAGGCGAAGGTGAAGCCGCCGGCGGCGATGACGAACATCCATCGCGTCGAGATCATGCGCGACAGGTAGCCCGACAGCGGGATCATGATCACTTCGGCGATCAGATAGGAGGTCTGGACCCAGGAGATCTCGTCATTGGCGGCGCCAAGGCCGGCCTGGATCTCCGACAGCGACGCCGAGACGATCTGGATGTCCAGGATCGCCATGAACATGCCGAACACCATGCAGATGAAGGTGAACAGGCGGCGCGTCGTGAAGGTGGGGCCGGCATCGGCCGTGGCAATGGCGGACATGGGGAGAGGACCGATTAGGAGCAACTCCAGCAAAAGTGGATACCGGTTTTGCGTCCGGAGTTGCGTGAAAGCAGAAACGAGAGCAACTCCAGCAAAAGTGGATACCGGTTTTGCGTCCGGAGTTGCGTGAGGCCAAAAGCTCTTTCGGCCGAGGGCGCCGGCGGGAAGCACCCGCGCAAGTCGGTCGGATCAGGGCGAGAGCGCGACCGATCCCCGGGGGACCGGCCGCGCGGGATATCAGTTGGCCGGAGCGACGGCGGCCGTCTGGGTGTCCGTCGGCGCGGTGCGCGGATCGGCGGCAACCACCACGGAGAGGCCGGGGCGGAGTTTGCCGCTCAAGGCAACGTCGTCGGGCACCGAGATGCGTACGGGAAGGCGCTGCACCACCTTGGTGAAGTTGCCGGTGGCGTTGTTGGCCGGCAAGAGGCTGAACACCGAGCCGGTGGCCGGCGACAGGCTCTCGACCTTGCCGAGGATGGTTTCCTCCTCGCCGAGGGCGTCGACGGTGATGCGCACGGTCTCGCCGGGAACCAGCTCGGCCAGCTGGGTCTCCTTGTAGTTGGCTTCGATATGGGCGCTGCCGGTGGCGACCAGCGAGGCGATCTGCTGGCCGGGCGTCACGTAGGTGCCGACCTCGAAGGCCTTGTTGCCGACCACGCCGTCGACGGGCGCGCGGATCTCGGTGAAGGACAGGTCGCGGTTGGCCTTGTCGAGGGCGGTCTGAAGGCTCTTGCCGGTGGCTTCCGCCTCGACCTTCTGGGCCTTCAGCACTTCGATGTTGGCCTCAGCGACGGCGACGGCGGCCTCGGCCGAGGCCAGCGAGGCGCGGGCGGCATCGCGGGCGGTGCGGGCGTCGTCGAGCTGCGACTGGGCCGACACCTTGTTGTTCACCAGCGTCGACTGACGGGTGAAGTCGATGTCCTTGGATTCCAGCGTGGCTTCGGCGGAGGCGACGCCCGCCTTGGCCTGAGCGACCTGGGCCTCGCCGGCGGCGATCTGCTTGTCGATGCGGGCGATGGTGGCGCGGTTGCCGACGAGCGCGTTCTGGGCCTGGGCGACGGCCAGCGCGTAGTCGCCGCTGTCGACGCGGGCGAGAACGTCGCCCTTCTTCACCAGCTGATTGTCGGCCACCATCACCTCGGTCACGTAGCCCGAGGCCTTGGCGGCCAGCGTGGTGATGTCGGCAGCGATATAGGCGTCGTCGGTGGTGACCAGGAAGCGGCCATCGGTCCACCAGGCATAGCCGGCCTTGCCGCCGAACCAGGCGGCGGCGCCAAGAAGGGCGACGAGGACGAGTCGGCCCGTCACGTTGCTCTTCTTCTTCGGCTCTGCGGTCTTCGGTGGCTGCGTCGCGGCGGCGTGGTGAGGCGCCTCGCCGACGGGCTTGTGCGCAGCCTCGCCGGTCGGGCGGATCTGAGTGACAGTGGCTTCCGAGCCATCGGTCTCGTGAGCGGCGTTCGCTTCGCGCTTGGCCATTGAAATCTCCATCTGTCCCTTGGCGGACGGCGCGGGATCGAAGTATCTCGCGACTAAAGTCTTAAGTGTTGTTCCTATGCGTCAAAAGTGTTATCTCATGACCGAACCGTTCGGTCAATCGCAGTATTGGCTCTTGGTTGACGATTTGGCCCTTTCATGGGCAGTCTCAGCAAAACGTGATCGTGGCGCCGGATTTCCGTGAACGCCGATCGCCAAAAGGCAGGCTGGCCCTCGGGCCGCAAATGCCGACAATGAACAACGCGGGCGGAATCAGCGCCGCGAGGGCAGGGGTGGATGAGCAAGGTAGCGGCGCAGCCCGGCGGATCGACGGCCGGCGTGGAAGGGCACGACAGCGAGAAGCGGCGGCAGATCCTCGACGGGGCCCGCGAGGTGTTCCGCGCCAAGGGTTACGAGGGCGCTTCGATGGACGCCATCGCCAAGGCGGCCGGCGTGTCCAAGGGTACGCTCTACGTCTACTTCACCAACAAGGACGAGCTGTTCGAGCAGCTGATCGCCGACGAGAAGCAGGAACTGGCCGCCGCGCTCGACGCCTTTCAGCCGACGGCCGAAAGCTTTCGCGACAACCTCCGCGCCTTCGCCATCAGCTTCAATGATCTCCTCACCGGCGAGAACCACATGTCGACCATCCGCATGGTGGTGGGCGCGGTGGAGAAGTTTCCCGCCGTCGGCGCCCTGTTCTTCCGGGCCGGCGCCGAGCGCGGCACGACGCGACTGACCGAGGTGTTCGGCGAGGCCGTGGCCGACGGTCGCCTGAGGCCCTGCGATCCCACCGTGGCCGCCCATCACTTCATCGCCCTTTGCACCGCGGAGGTCATGAAGAAGTCGCTGTTCGGCGCGGCGCTCCGGCCGTCGCCCGAGGAGGCCATCCGCATCGTCGACAACGGGCTCGAGGTGTTCCTGAGCTACTACCTCGCCAAGGACTGATCGGGCGGTTCTCGTTCCCGTCCGTTGCGGATCAGGCGCTTTCGCCGGCTTTTTCCAGCGGAAAGCCGGCAGCGCGCACCGCCGCTTCGCGCGAGCGGCTGACGGGCAGGCGGGTGCCGTCGTCGAGCTCGACCAGCAATGACCGACTTTCGCTGCGCAGCAGGCAGCGGACGGCGCCGTTCGCCACCCAGTGCGAGCGGTGGATCTGAAGGCCTTCGCCGCCTTCGAGCTCGGCGAGGGCGTCGGAAAAGCGGATCAGGATCAGCTCGTGGCCGCGCCGGGTGTGGGCCTCGACATAGTGATCGTAGACGGAAACGCGGGTCAGATCGGTTCCCAGCCGGGGCGGCAGACGGCGCAGGAAGGCGCAGGTCTTCGCCGGTTCGGCGGGGGGCGTCTCGGTTGGTTGGCGTCTGTCGCCACGCGCCGCGAGGCCGGCCACCATGGCGATCGCCGCGACGCTGACCAGCACGGTTGTCGCGAGGCGGCCGACATAGGTCGCGGTCGGGTCGGCCTGACGCAGCGACACCTCGACGATGAGAACCACGACCAGCACCGCCGGCGAGGCGAGGATGCCGGCGAGCGCGTAGCGAGGGGCGGCGTGGGCGATGAAGCTCAGGCGCGGTACGACCAGCAGGATGAGAAGGGTCGCCATCGCGGCGCTGGAGAAGGCCTCGACGCCATTGATCGCCAGCGCGCCGAGCGTGTCGCGCCAGCTGTCGCCGGTGGAGATGCCGCTCGCCGTGGTGATCGCCGTGGCCGCGAGCACGATGGCCCGAAACAGGGCGGAGCCGAGGATGGCGCGCCATCGGCGAAGCGCGATTTGCACGTTGCTGCCGTCCACGAGGCCCCGTCTCCGTTTGCGCAGGACCGCTGGCATCCCTGCCTGGGACGGCGGAAGACGCTTGTGCCGATCGGGTTGGCCGACGGCGTCTTCCTCAAGATGCGAAGGTCCTCAGATGACGATTTCTAGCATGGCGTCGGTGGTGATTGGAACGCCGGCATGGGTTTGGCTGCTGCTGGCCTTTCTCGTTTACCGTGGTGTTCTCGCGTCGCGGCCCCGCCGCGTCGGCCTGTGGAAGCCGGTGTTGCTGCCCGCCATCCTGATGGTGCTGTCGGTCGGCAGCGGATCGGCCGAAACCTCGCCGGCCGTTGAGGCGGCCTGGCTGCCGGCGCTGGCGGTCGGCCTCGGCGTCGGCGCCCTCTTTGCGGCGCGCTGGCCCATTTCCGTCGAAGCCGGTCCGCCGGCCACCATCCTGATGCCCGGCGGCTGGCACGCGCTCGGCCTGATCCTGGCGATCTTCGGCGTCCGCTATGTCGAGGGCGTGATGACGGCGATCGATCCGGCCACGGCGGCAGCCATCGGAACGAAGGTGGTCTTCGCCCTTCTGCGCGGCCTGTTCTCGGGCATCTTCCTCGGGCAGGGGCTGATGCTGGTGGCGCGGGGCTGGTTGAGGCTGCGCGACCGGGAGGGGGCGGCCGGAGAGGCCGACAGCCGGGATCGGCGCCGGATCGCCGCTCGCTCCGAGTGATCGGGACCGGCCCCGGCCGGGTGCCTTGCATTGCGCCCCGTCGTTGTTGCACAAGGCAACCGCCGGATGAGAATCGCAACTTCTCCTCGGCATGTGCCCGGCCCGCGTCGGCGATCGCCGAAGGACAGTTTCGGAAAGGTCGCTCTGAGAAATCGGGAAACGTCGGTCCGGCACAGCGGAGACCGGCCCCCGGAGCGGGCCATTCTGTCGCCCCACATGACGAAGTAAAGCCGACGGTTCCCGAAGAGGGCGTTCGAGGGGCGAGAAACGAATACCGTGCGGCATGTGCCCGGCCAAGGCTTCGGCGGGGCGCCTATTGGAGACTGCAATGAGACTGATTTCCGCCTTTCTGATCGCCATCAGCCTGTCCGGCCCAGCCTTTGCCGCGAGCGCCGAGCTGAAGGACCTGATCTGGTCCGGCGAGAACGACAAGGCCATCGCGGAGATGAAGAAGGACCCCCGCGTCGATCAACGCCGATCTCGAGGGCTTCACGCCGCTGCATCTGGCCAGCATGGTCGGCAACATCGACGTCGCCAAGTTCCTTGTCGACAATGGCGCCGACGTCAACGCCCGGGACTTCGAGGGCTATTCGCCGCTGGTGCGCGCCAAGGCCAACCGCAACGAAGACATCGCCAAGCTGCTGACCGCCAACGGCGGCAAGGAACTGCGTCCCTGATCGCAGGCTTTCAGTCAATGCGAAGGAGCGGCCGGGCGCGTGTCCGGCCCTCCCGACGAAATAGGGAAGGGGCGGCGGCGTTTGAGGCCGTCGCCATGGGCTCATCGCGCAAGGGCGGACGAGATGAAGTCGGAGAGCGTGACCTTGCCGCGGCGGGGCGCTTGCTGCCGGTCGAAGTTGCCGTCCAGGATCGCGGCGGTCATTCTGGCGTAGCAGGCGGCCGCCGCGTCGGAAAAGCCGAAGCCTTGAAGGCCGCTTCCCAGTGGCCGCGCTCGGTCACGTCGAGCCCGACCTCCCGGCCGAGAGCGGCGCCGAACG
>CAXXNH010000050.1:0-315211 GCA_963665435.2 uncultured Pleomorphomonas sp.
CCGCGGGCGCTCCTCGGGCTTCCGGACCGGCGGCTCGCCTCCGGGGCAGGCCATGACGGCCACGCCATGCATCACCTCACGGACGTCGGTATGCTGTTCGTGCGCTGCCGTGGTGGTATAAGTCAACAATTCCGGCCGAATATGCCGCCGTTGACGACATAGGGCTCGCCGTGGAAGCCTTGATCAAGGCCATCGAGCGGCTGGGGACAGACGCCGCATCTTCAGGGGACCGGAAATGAAAGCCATCATCGAAGCCGCCTTCACTGCCGAGGTCGACTTCCTGAAAGCGCTGGTGAGGAGTGCCGAGCGACAATCCGCCCGGCGACTGCGCGCCGATCGCCGAGACGGCAGCCGAGCGGCTGGAAAGCTCTTGGCTTTCGGGTCGAGCGCCATCCGGTGCCGGAACCCTTCGTTCGCCAGAACGGCAATGCGCTCGGTGACCAATCTGATTGTCCGTCATGTCTTCGGGGAGGGGAAGGGGCCAGTCCATCGCCCTCAATGCCCCACGGGGACGTGGTCCCCCCGGGCTCGGGATGGACGATGCAGCCCTATGGGGCGGAAGAAAAGGGCGGTGCGATCTATGGTCGCGGTGCCGCCGTCTCGAAGTCGGATTTCGCAACCTATGCCTTCGCGTTGAAGGCGCTGATCGCCTCCGGACTGCCCCTCGACGGTACGGTGGAGTTGCACCTCACCTTCGACGAGGAGGCTGGCGGCTTCGTCGGCCCGGCTTTCCCTGATCGAGCAAGGCCTGTCGAAACCCGATTACGCCATCTCCGCCGGGTTCTCCTATGCCATCACGACCGCCCATAACGGCGTACTGCACATGGAGATCATCATCCGCGGACGGCAGGCCCACGCGGCCATGCCGGAGACCGGGGTCGATGCGTTGGAACACCACGCCGTCCCGATCCTGAAAGCGCTTTATGATGAGCGGCCATCGCCTCGGCGGCACCGTGTCGGCGCAGAAGGGAATTGGCTCGCCCAAGCTTACCGTCGGCCTGATCTCGGGCGGCATCAACACCAATGTCGTTCCCCGATCGTGTGGCGCTGCGTGTCGACCGTCGCCTCATTCCGGAGGAGATCGGAACCGATGTCGAGAAGAATCTGGTCGCGCTGATCGAGGCGGCGGCGCCCAAGGTCGATGGCCTTGAGGTTGAGTGCAGGCGCATCATGCTCGCCGAACCCTTGCGCGAGCTCCCCGGTGCCGGACCGGCTCGTGGCGTCAATTTCGACGCATGCCGAGCAAGTGCTCGGCGTTCCCGTCGAACCGACCGGCGTGCCGCTCTACACCGACGCCCGTCACTATTCGGCGGCCGGCATTCCGACCGTTCTCTACGGCGCCGGTCCACGCTCCATTCTGGAGGCGAACGCCCACGCTGCCGACGAGCACGTCCAGCTTTCGGATCTCAAGGCGGCTACCGAGGTGATTGCCCTGACGCTGAAAGACCTCCTCACGTCGTGAGGAGGGCGATCAGCCCACCGTGCCCAGAGATCATAGGCGTCGGCGCGCTCGATCTTGGCCGTGACGATGTCGCCGACGGCGCATCGGGCGGCGACTGGTCAGGTGAACGGAGCCGTCGATCTCCGGCGCGTCCCACTTGGAGCGCCCCCTTGGCGACAGTGCCGTTTCGCCTCGTCGATGATGACGGGGATGCGCTTGCCGACACGACGCTGCAACAGCTTGGCCGAGATCCCCTGCTGATGGGCCATGAAGCGGTGCCAACGGCGTTCCTGCTCCTCCGGCGGCACCAATGGCAAGCCGAGGTCGTTGGCGGCCGCGCCTTGAACGGGCTCGTATTTGAAGCAGCCGACCCGCTCCAGTTTCACCTCCGACAGCCAGTTGAGCAGCATCTCGAAATCTTCCTCCGTCTCGCCGGGGAAGCCGACGATGAAGGTGGAGCGGATGGCAAGGTCCGGGCAGATCTCGCGCCACTTGGCGATGCGCTCGGCCGTCTTCTCCTGGTGTGCCGGCCGGCCGCATGGCGCGGAGCACGTTGGGTGAGGCGTGCTGGAAGGGGATGTCCAGATACGGCAGCACCTTGCCGTCGGCCATCAGAGAGATGACCTCGTCGACATGCGGATAGGGATAGACGTAGTGCAGGCGCACCCAGATGCCGAACTCGGAGAGTGCATCGGCCAGATCGTAGAAGCGCGCACGGATCTCCCGATCCTTCCAGATGCCGGACTGATACTTGATGTCGACGCCGTAGGCTGAGGGTGTCCTGCGAGATGACCAGCAGCTCCTTGACGCCGGCGTTGGCCAGCTTCTCCGCTTCCTTCAGCACGTCGACGATCGGCCGCGACACGAGGTCGCCGCGCAGCTTCGGGATGATGCAGAAGCTGCAGCGGTTGTGGCAGCCCTCGGAGATCTTGAGGTAGGCGTAGTGGCGCGGCGTCAGCTTGACGCCTTGCGGCGGCACCAGATCGAGGAAGGGATCGTGTGCCGGCGGAATGGCCTCATGGACGGCGCTCATCACGCTTTCGTAGGCCTGAGGACCGGTGATGGCGAGGACGCCGGGGAAGGCCTCGCGGATCTGCTCGGGCTCAGCCCCCATGCAGCCGGTGACGATGACCTTGCCATTCTCTGACATCGCCTTGCCGATGGCGTCGAGGCTCTCGGCCTTGGCGCTGTCGAGGAAGCCGCAGGTGTTGACCGATGACGACGTCGGCCCCCGTCGTGACGGCGGGCGATCTCGTAGCCCTCCGATCTCAGGTGCGTCACGATCCGTTCGCTGTCGACCAGTGCCTTCGGGCAGCCGAGGCTGACGAAGGAGATCTTCGGAGCGATGTCGGAGCGGGTGTCGGTGGTCATTTGCGGCGAATTCCTGAGCTTTTGAGGCCGAGATGCATGGAGAGCTTTTGCAGTTCCGTCAAGATGGACGACTGAGAAATCGCCGGAACTGAGCGGCCCCGATGGTAACGCTGACCTTCACGTGACGATCACCTTTTCCGGCGCACCAAAAAGGAAATCGCAATGACTTTGCGGCTAGTGTATGATCCAGACAACAACGATTATCGAGGCCTTCATGCGCTTCCCGACGTCCCGCTCTTCATGGCCCCTCGCGGCCGTGACCGCCGTTCTTGCCGTGATCACCCTTGGGGGATGTGCAAGCGGCCCGTCCGATTTTCTCTCGGTGGCTTCCAGCGAGCCCAAGGCGGAGAAGCCGCTCGTTCGCGACGCAAACGAGCAGGCGGCACTAGCTGCGGCTCTCGAGGCACAAAGTCGTGGCTATCGGATGCCGTCCGACAACACATCCACTGTCATGGCCCTGTCGGTTGCGCGCCAGCAGCAGACCGAAGAGGCGCAGGCGCTCATTCAGGAAACCGAATCCGCGTTCAGGCCTGTTGAAGCGCCGATTTGCGATCCCTATTCCGTCGATCCGGCGACTGCCTGCCCGGCCAAGCTTCCCTGAGAATACGCGAGGTCGGTCATTCCGACCGGCCTCAATGCATGGATAGCTGCTGTCCCAGATAGAAGGCCGGCAGGCACTTCAAGCCCGACGCTTCGGCCTTGCCGCACCGCTCCGCTGCCTCGGCGGCATTACGGAATGGGCCCGCGGATCAGCAGCAGTTCGGTACGACCGCCACGGTCGCGGATGGTGGCCAGGCCATCCAATCCTTCAAACAACGCAGGATACTGCCTCACCAGATCCGACCACGCGGTCTTGAGCGTGGTGAGGTCGCTATAGGCGCCGAGCTCCATGCCAAACTGGGTGTAGGCCGCTTCGCGCTGTGAGCTGTTGTCGGGCGGCACAAGGTCATCGAAGTTGCGTGTCGATGATGGCAGGCCACTCGTCGTGCCGAGCATGGGCGTTGTGGGGGCGCCGATGCTGCCGGTCATCTCCGAAAAACGTCCCTCGATTCTTGCCGAGTCGCTCCGACAGGGCATCGATCTGGCCGCGCAAGAGCTCTGTGGTCTGCCGAAGCGCCGCGTTACTCGATCCGCACCTTCGCAAGTTCGGTGGCAACGTCGGCGTCTTGGATCTGGGCGCCGACCATGTCGCTGCGCCCGTTCGATGTTGTTGGCAACCGAACTCGGTTCTGGCGCCGATGTGCCGCGCAAAAGGGTTGCTCCACCTCCGGAGGCAACGGGACGTGATGGCGGGATAGACGCTTCGCGTGACGGATTGCCATAGACAAGGGCAACGACGGGCAAGCACCACCGCCAACGCCGCGATGGCGAACCACACCGACAACGCAAAGGAGCCGGAACCGGGAACCCCGTTTCCGCCGCCATATCTGTCGTCACGCTCGGCCGTTCACGAGAATACCCCAAACGCCGAAAGGCCGCATTTCGGCCAGTCTCTTCCATAAAGGATTAGGAAGCCGATTCACTCAAGGACAATGAGTCGCTGCCGACGTCTGTTGTCGTGCTTACCCACGAGTGTTTCACGATAACGTCATTGGCGGCGCGGCAAGGCATGCTCCGTGGACGCAAAACTTCACTTGTTCCCGACGCATGGGCGATATGAAGTGGTGACTGGACGATGAATCGGAAGGACACTCGGCGTGACGAGACTTAGGAACTATTTCCTGACCGGATTGCTGGTGGCTGGGCCGGCCGGCATCACCATCTATATCACTTGGTCGATGGTGTCGTGGATCGACAGCTGGGTGAAGCCCTATTTGCCGCTCGCCTACAACCCGGATACCTATCTGCCCTTCCGCGTTCCGGGTTATGGCCTGGTGGTCGCCCTGATCGTCATCACGCTTATCGGGTTCCTGACGGCCAACATCGTCGGCGCCTCGATCTTCTCCTTCTCCGAGGAACTGGTCGAGCGCATGCCGCTGGTGCGCAATCTTTACAAGGGGTTGAAGCAGATCTTCTCGTCGGTGCTGGCTGACAAGGGCAATGCCTTCAAGCAGGCGGCGCTGGTGCGTTTTCCCAATGCCGGCATGTGGACGATAGGTTTCGTTGCTGGTGAGACGCGCGGCGAAGTGGCGGACCGGTTGGAGGGCGGCCATGACATGCTGACTGTCTACGTACCGACCACGCCCAACCCGACCGGCGGCTATCTCGTCTTCATCCCGCGAGAGGACGTGGTCATTCTCGAAATGACGGTCGAGGATGCTGCCAAGTTCGTCATCTCTTTCGGCCTCGTCACGGCGCAGTCGGCGGATGCGGCCGAGAGCCTCATCCGCGCGCTGTCAAAGGGCAGTTCGCGTCAGTCGGTAACCACCGAGGCGTCTGAGCGGCCGCCCCATTCGGTCCAGGAACCGTCGTAAACGGCAACATCAGGGGCCCCGACGACATCCAGGGCAAGTGCCAGAATGGCCGCCGTGACTCCCGAGCCGCAACTGGTGACGATGGGCTTCCCGGTGTCGATGCCACGTGAAGCGAAAACCGCCCGCAGGTCGGATGCGGATTTCATGCGCTCGCCATCGATGACGTCGCCAAAGGGGAGGTTGATTGCGCCCGGCATATGTCCGGAACGAAGACCGGCACGGGGCTCTGCCTCCTGACCTTGGAAGCGGCCGGCGGAGCGCGCATCCAGAATCTGTATCGGACTGCCGAGCGCCGCCTTGACGTCTTCGAAGTCTCGCACCAAGGACGGATTGAAGGACGGGTTGAACGTCTTGGGCTCTATGCTCGCCGGCTCGCCTTCCTCCAGCAGAAGGTGTCCGGCGGTCCACGCAGGCAAGCCACCATCGAGTATCACGACGTCCTGGGCCCCCATCACGCGAAATGTCCACCAAACGCGCGCGGCCGAGCGCAGGCCGTAGCTGTCGTAAATGACGATCGTCTGCTTGTCGCCGATGCCAAGGGCGCCCATGGTCGCTGCAAAGGCTTCCGGCGACGGCAGCATGTGCGGCAAGGATGACGTTGTGTCTGCGATGGCATCGACATCGAAGAATACGGCGCGCGGAATATGCCCGGCGAGGTACTCGGCCTTGCCACTGCGAGCCGTTGCCGGCATGTGCCAGGAACCGTCGACAATGGCCACGCTGGGGTCGTCGAGATGACGAGAAAGCCAGTCGGCAGTGACAAAGTGCGGGTCCGGATGTACGGGCATGACGCGGCTCCTCGTTGATGGTGGCGAACTAGGCGTTGTTGGCCGGTGGGCTGAACCGCAAACGGACGCGGCGGTTGATCCGGCCTTTGTTCTCGATCTTGGCGATCTGCATCTCGCCGATCTCGCCCGTCGACTTGACATGCGTTCCGCCGCAAGGCTGAAGGTCGATGTCGGTTCCGATGCGGACGAGGCGCACTCGGCCGGCGCCTGTCGGCGGCTTGACCTTCATCGTCTTGACGAGGGCTGGATTCTCGGCCAGCTCCGCGTCGGTTATCCACTCGGTTGTAACGGCGTGATCGGCGCGGATCAGAGCGTTGAGGGCGTCGGTGGCCGACGTCTTGTCGACCGTTTCCCCTTCGGGAAGATCAAAATCGAGCCGGCCTTCCTCCACGCCCACCTGGCCTCCGGTGACGGGATAAGGGAGCACCACCGAAAGAAGATGCATCGCCGTATGCATCCGCATCAGGGCGTGGCGACGTACCCAATCAAGGCGTTGAATGATCGTCTGTCCGAGTTGCGGTAACTCCTGACCAGTCTCCGGAACAAGGATAATCGACGATCGGTCAGTGTTATATACGGAGTTCTTGATGTTTGTTCTGAACCCGGTACCCCATTCGATCGATCCGCGGTCGCCCGGCTGGCCGCCGCCCTGCGGGTAGAAGATCGCGCGGTCGACGTAGAGGCCTCCATCCGTGCCGACGGCGGTCACCGTCGCCTCGGCGAGCTCAAGATAGGGGTTTTCGAGGTAGAGTGCCTCGGTCATCGTTTTTCCTCCGTCACGCCGCCTCAAACGGTGGCCTGAGTTTCCTTGGAGCGTCGAGCCACTTTGGCACCGGCAGTTGCTTGCTCCTCAAAAACGCAGGGTTGTATAGCTTCGATGCGTAACGAGCGCCACCGTCGCAAAGCATGGTGACGATGATGTGTCCCGGACCGAGCTCTTGGGCAAGAGCGATGGCTCCCGCGATGTTGACGCCAGATGAGCCGCCAAGGCAGAGTCCTTCATGCTCAACGAGATCGAACAGAATGGCCAACGCTGCTTCATCCGAGATCCGGTAAGAAAGGTCGACGGGCGCGCCTTCGAGATTGGCGGTGATCCGGCCCTGGCCGATTCCCTCGGTGATTGAAGATCCCTCGGCTTTGAGCTCGCCGCTTGTGTACCAAGAGTGCAGGGCGGCGCCATGCGGATCGGCGAGACCTATCCTCACGTCGGGTTTGCGCTCCTTGAGGCCGATCCCCACGCCTGCCAGAGTGCCGCCCGAGCCCACCGCGCAGATGAATCCGTCCACCTTGCCGTCGGTTTGCTCAAGGATCTCGCGTGCCGTGGTCTCGATGTGAGCCTGCCGGTTGGCGATATTGTCGAACTGATTGGCCCATATCGCGCCGTGCGGTTCGGTTTTGGCGAGCTGCTCGGCGAGGCGGCCGGAAAGCTTCACGTAATTGTTGGGATTGCGGTAGGGGGCGGCTGGAACCTCCACCAGCTCGGCCCCCACCATGCGAAGATAATCCTTCTTCTCTTGCGATTGCGTCTCGGGAATGACGATCACCGTCTTGAGGCCCAGCGCACTGCCGACCAATGCCAGGCCGATGCCGGTATTGCCCGCCGTACCTTCCACGACGGTGCCGCCCGGTTGCAGGCGCCCGGACTTCATGGCGTCGCGGATGATTTAGAGGGCAGCTCGGTCTTTCACCGACTGGCCCGGGTTCATGAACTCCGCTTTGCCAAGAATCTCGCAGCCCGTCATTTCGGAAGCGCGGCGAAGCCGAATGAGCGGCGTGTTGCCGATGGCGTCGAGAATACTATCGGTCACTGGGCGTCTCCATGGGGCTGTCATCCGAAGCTCGGCGAACAAACTGAGTAACCCGTCCTGAGAAGCGGGCGTTCCAGGCAAGGCGGACAATAACGCCAAAGCCTAGGCGAAGACGCGCCGACGCGGCGGTCTTTGCTCCAAGCGTGCTTGTGGGGCTCTTTACGCGAACTCTGTCTCTACTGGCTCATCAGGCAACACCGCCCAACCGCTGGAGGTCAGGTACTCAAGAGGCTTGTAGCGGCGCTTGTAGTCCATCTTGCGCGAGCCTTGCACCCAATAGCCGAGATAGAGATAGGGAAGGCCTCGCCGTCGCGTTCGTTCAATGTGATCGAGAATCATGAATGTGCCGAGCCCGTCGCTTTGCATGTCGGGCTCGTAGAAGGAATAGACCATGGACAGGCCGTCAATCAGCACATCGGTCAGCGCGGCGCCGATCAGCGGTCCATCGCCCATGCCGCTCAGGAAGGTGTTGATGCCGCGCCGACGATATTCGATCATCATGGTCGACACGTGCGTCTCTTCCACCATGGCGGCATAGTCGCCCACAGTCATGTCCACCATGCCGCCATCGGCATGGCGTGCGTCGAGGTAGGAGCGGAAGAGTGAGTATTGCTCGCCCGTCGCAGCCGGCGGCAGTTCCGCGCCGACCAGATGGCTGTTGCGCGCATAGTTGCGCCGTTGGCTCTTGTCGGGGCGGAAGTCATCCACGCGCACGCGCACGGACACACACGAACGGCATTCCTCGCAGGCCGGTCGATAGGCGATGTTCTGGCTGCGTCGAAAGCCGCCATGGCTCAGGATGGAGTTCATCGCAGCCGCGCGCTCGCCGACCATGTGCGTAAACACCTTCCGTTCCGTCTTGCCCGGCAGATAGGGACAGGCGGACGGCGCGGTCAGAAAGAATTGAGGCGCGTCGGTCGGGTGTTGCGTCATGGGTTCTTGCGTCGGTCTGCTATCGCCGATCTTGGCATCTTTCGCCGGCTCTGGCGAGATACCAACATCAACGGAAGCGATTTGACCTAGCTCAGCCGAAGTCGGCGGCAAGATACGAGGGCTTGCACCGATGCCCATGGCGCGGATTTCCAGAGTGACGGGCCGTCGTCTCAACGACGCGGCGCAGTCTGGTCAGTCAGTACCGATTGACGAAGACGACACCGAGCACGATGTCGTGCAGCAGACGCTTTTTCTCGGTGAATAGCGACACCAACAGGACCAGGGGCGTCAGGACCGACACGGAGAAGTAGAACAACACGGCGTGGATTGCGGCGATGCCGGGGTTGAGACGGCTTCCGTCCATGAACCGCGCTTCGATACCCTGGGTCCGCATGCCCACGGTTGCCGAGTAGGGGCCACCGAGGGAGAAGGCGCAATAGACCAGCGCCACCGCCGGCCAGAGGATCGGATAAAGCAGCCAGCCGAGGCCGAGAGTGAAGATGCCGAGGAAGAACACCACCACGCCGACGGCGAAGGTAAGCAGGGCGATGATGACGGCGTCGATCAGGAAGGCGATGACACGGCGCGTACGGATGCCACTGACGGCTCTGGGGCCGGGGTGGCCTTCGTCAACGATGTAATCGGCGGCGTCGTAGGTCCGGTTGGACATTGGGGGCTCCCTGAAGAACAATGAGCCGCATATGGGAATGCGGTCTGCGACTTCAATGCATCGGTCTTGCGAATGGCCGCCTATTCCGACGATTTCCGCTCGACTCCGTAGCCTTTGGCCCTGAGCGCCGCGATGATTTCCTCGGCATGGTGGCCGTCGCGCGCCTCAAGGGTGATGTCGAGCGATGCGCCCTTGGCTGGAATTTCCAGCACGGTCCGGCGGTGGGATACCTCGAGTATGTTGCCACCAGCGTCGCCGATCAGCGTGGTGATGGCGCCGAGCGTGCCGGGGCGGTCCGGAATGGCGAGGCGGATGGCAACGATCCTCTCCTCGCGGGCCAGCTCGCGCATCATGATCGAGGCGAGAATGCGCGGGTCGATGTTGCCGCCCGAAAGCACCAGCCCGACCTTTCTTCCGCGGAACAGGTCTGGCTCGGCGAACATCGCGGCGAGACCGGCCGCGCCGGCACCCTCGGCCATGGTCTTCTGCAGTGTCAGATAGGCGTTGACCGCCCGTTCGAGATGGCTCTCGTCGACGAGCACGATGGTGTCGACGAGATCCTGCACGATCGGCAGAGTCCTTTTCCCGGCCACCTTGACGGCGATGCCTTCGGCCAGAGTCGCACCGCCGGCCATGGAATCGATGCCCTTCAGCGCAGCCCACATCGACGGATACATGCGCGTTTCGACGCCAACCAGACGAATGTCGGGTTTCAGCGCCTTGGCCGCGGTCGCCATTCCGGCAATCAGGCCGCCGCCCCCAACAGGGATGGCGATGACGTCGAGATCCGGCCGTTCTTCAAGCATCTCCAACGCCAAAGTGCCCTGGCCGACGATGACGTCGACGTCGTCGTAGGGATGTATGAAAACGAGGTTCTCGTCCGCTCCGATGCGCTCGGCGGCGAGCGCCGACTCAGCCACCGTCTCGCCCTCGAGCAAGACGCGGGCGCCGTAGCCGGCCGTCGCCGACACCTTCACGTGGGGGGTGGTCACCGGCATGACGATGGTCGCCTCGATGCCGAGTCTCACCGCGTGGTAGGCGACCGCCTGCGCGTGGTTGCCGGCCGACATGGCAATAACGCCGCGCCGCCGCTCGTCGGTTGATAGCGCCAGAAGGCGATTGAGCGCCCCGCGCTCCTTGAAGGCCGAGGTCACCTGCAGGTTCTCGTACTTGACGAAAACGTCCGCGCCGGTCAGTTGGCCGAGCCTGGGCGCCGGCAGGAAGGGGGTATGCATCACCTGACCGGAAATCGCATTTCGAGCCGTACGTATTCTGTCGAGTGTGATCGGCTGGTCTTCGGTAATCATTTGTTTTTCCACGCTTTCTCCCCTCGGGACTCTCGGCGGGGAAGGGTGGGTAAATCTCTTTGCAAAAACAGGGGCTTTACGGTCAGGTTTCTCAGGCTGTCTCCGGGGTACCCCTGAGCGTAATAAACCTTAGAAAGGAACCTTCGACGCCCTTGCGAAGTGAAGGTCTATCCGCTAACCGTGCGACAAGCAATTCGGCGACCCCGCGCGACTCCTAACCAAATTGTTGCGATGCGCAAATGGGTTGCGTCGGAACCAACGAGGTCACAATGGACGAACTCCTTCGGGACTACCTGCCGGTGATCATTTTTCTCGGTGTGGCGCTGGCCATCGGCTTGGCGCTTCTGGTCTCGCCATTCCTGCTGGCTTTCAAGAATCCCGATCCGGAAAAGCTGTCGGCCTACGAGTGCGGCTTCAACGCCTTCGACGACGCTCGCATGAAGTTCGATGTTCGCTTTTATCTGGTGTCGATCCTCTTCGTGATCTTCGATCTGGAAGTCGCCTTCCTGTTCCCCTGGGCCGTCGCCTTCAAGGATGTTGGGGTGTTCGGCTTCTGGTCCATGATGGTTTTCCTCGGCGTACTGACCATCGGTTTTGCCTATGAGTGGAAGAAGGGGGCGCTGGAATGGGACTGAGCCCGAGAGAGACGCTGGTGTCGCCCGCCCCCAAGGGAATCATCGATCCGCGCACCGGCAAGCCGATCGGCGCCGATGATGGCTTTTTCACCGGCATCAACGACGAACTGGCTGACAAGGGCTGGCTCGTCACCTCTACCGAGGAGCTGATCCATTGGGCCCGTACGGGCTCTTTGATGTGGATGACCTTCGGTCTTGCCTGCTGCGCGGTCGAGATGATGCAGGTGTCGATGCCGCGCTACGACGTCGAGCGCTTCGGCTTTGCGCCGCGCGGCTCGCCGCGCCAATCCGACGTGATGATCGTCGCCGGGACGCTGACCAACAAGATGGCGCCTGCGCTTCGCAAGGTCTACGATCAGATGCCGGAGCCGCGCTACGTCATCTCCATGGGCTCTTGCGCCAATGGTGGTGGCTACTATCACTATTCCTACTCTGTGGTGCGCGGTTGCGATCGCGTCGTGCCGGTCGACATTTACGTGCCTGGCTGTCCGCCAACCGCCGAGGCTCTGCTCTACGGTGTGCTTCTGCTTCAGAAGAAGATTCGACGCACCGGTACCATCGAGCGCTGAGCGAAAACGAGGCTGGGTGAAACATGAGCGAAGCCCCGAAGGATTTGATCGGCGAACTGGCGCTGGCCGTTGGCAACGCCCTCGGAACCGATGCGTTGTCGGTCAATGTCGCCTTTGGCGAAGTGACGGCCACGGTCGTCCGCGAACGTATCGTCGAGGCCGTGACGCGGCTGCGTGATGCTCCGGATCTCGGATTCGTCAATATCATCGATGTTTGCGGTGTCGACTATCCGGAGCGAGCCGATCGTTTCGACGTGGTCTATCATCTGCTGTCGCCGACCCGGAATGTCCGCCTGCGCCTTCGGGTGACGACGGACGAGGTGACGCCGGTCCCCTCGATCACCTCGGTGTTCCCTGGCGCCCTGTGGTTCGAGCGTGAGGCTTACGACCTCCTCGGCATCCTGTTTTCCGATCATCCGGAGTTGCGGCGTCTCCTCACCGATTACGGCTTTGACGGGCATCCTCTTCGCAAGGACTTCCCGATGACGGGTTACGTCGAGGTTCGTTACGACGATACCCAGAAGCGCGTCGTCTACGAGCCAGTCCGGCTCAACCAGGAATTCCGCAATTTCGACTTCCTGTCGCCTTGGGAGGGCACGACCTACGTGCTGCCGGGCGACGAGAAGGTCAAGACGAACTGAGGCGCGCGATCGATGGCTGAAGCCCAGGTCAGAAATTTCAATATCAACTTCGGCCCTCAGCATCCGGCCGCTCACGGCGTGTTGCGCCTTGTGCTGGAGCTTGACGGCGAGGTGGTCGAGCGCGTCGACCCGCATATCGGTCTCCTGCATCGCGGTACCGAGAAGCTGATTGAGGCTCGCACCTATCTTCAGGGGCTGCCCTATTTCGACCGGCTCGACTACGTCGCGCCGATGAACCAGGAACACGCCTACTGTCTGGCGGTCGAGCGGCTTGCGGGCATCGTCGTGCCGCGCCGTGCGCAGATCATTCGTGTTCTCTATTCCGAGATCGGCCGCATCCTCTCACACCTCCTCAACGTCACGACCCAGGCGATGGACGTTGGCGCCCTGACGCCCCCCCTCTGGGGCTTCGAGGAACGCGAGAAGCTGATGATCTTCTACGAGCGTGCGTCGGGTTCGCGCATGCACGCCGCCTATTTTCGTCCCGGTGGCGTCCATCAGGATCTGCCCGAGCAGCTCATCGCCGACATCGAGGCGTGGTGTGATCCCTTCCTCGGGACGGTCGACGATCTCGATGCGCTCCTGTCGGAGAACCGCATCTTCAAGCAGCGTAACGTCGATATCGGTATCGTCAGCCTGGAAGATGCCTGGAAGTGGGGTTTCTCGGGCGTGATGGTGCGCGGTTCCGGCGCTGCCTGGGACCTTCGCAAGTCGCAGCCCTATGAAATCTACGGCGAACTCGATTTCAATATCCCCGTCGGCAAGAACGGCGACTGCTACGACCGCTACCACATCCGCATGGAGGAGATGCGGCAGTCGGTGCGTATCATGAAGCAGTGCATCGCCCTGTTGAAGGTCAACGAGGGGCCGGTGCTGACAGTTCAAGGCAAGTTCGCGCCGCCGCGCCGGGGTGAGATGAAGCGCTCGATGGAAGCGCTGATCCACCACTTCAAGCTCTATACCGAAGGCTTCAAGGTGCCTGAGGGTGAAGTCTATGCCGCGGTCGAGGCACCGAAGGGAGAATTCGGCGTCTACCTCGTGTCGGATGGCACCAACAAGCCCTATCGCGTCAAGATTCGCGCCCCCGGGTTTGCCCATCTTCAGGCCATGGATTTTCTCTGTCGCGGCCATCTTCTGGCCGACGTGTCGGCCGTGCTCGGCTCGATCGACATCGTGTTTGGTGAGGTGGATCGCTGATGTCCGTCCGTCGTCTTCATCCCGAACAGCCGGAGAGCTTCGCCTTCACCGAGGAGAACGCCGCCTATCTCCAGAAGGTGATCGCGCGCTATCCCGAGGGGCGTCAGGCTTCGGCGGTGATACCGGCGTTGATGGTTGCTCAGAGCCAGGAGGGCTGGATCAGTCGCCCGGCCATCGAGACCGTTGCCAAGCTGCTCGACATGCCGGACATCCGCGTGCTGGAAGTCGCTACCTTCTACACGCAGTTCCAGCTGTCGCCTGTCGGCCGCAAGGCGCATATCCAGGTTTGCGGCACCACGCCGTGCCGCCTGCGCGGTGCCGAAGAGATCATCAGCATCTGCAAGAACCGGCTTGCCGCTCATCCTTTCGAGCTCTCCGCCGATGGCGACTTCTCGTGGGAAGAGGTCGAGTGTTCCGGCGCCTGCGTCAACGCGCCGGTGGTCACTGTTGGGCAGGACACCTACGAGGACCTTACCGCCGAGACGTTCAACGCCCTGATCGACGGTCTCACGTCCGGAAATCCACCGGCGCCCGGGCCCCAGAACGGCCGGTTCTTCTCCGCGCCCCAGGGGGGGGACACGGCGCTGACAGATGGCTCGCTCTATGACGGCTCGGTCGTCGGCAAGTACCGCGCCTTCGATCGCGAAGAGCTGGCGCCACCACCGGCTGCGGCACCCGCCGCTCCGCCCCCAGCCGCCACGGCAAAACCCGCTGAGGAGAAGCCCGTCCCCAAGGTGGTCGAGGCGCAGGGACAGGCCGATGGCGAGAAGGTGCCGGACCAGCACAAGCCGGAGCTGCTCGAAGCGGCTCGTCAAGACAAGGCCGACGACCTCAAGCTGATCTATGGCGTCGGCCCCAAGCTCGAAGAGTTGCTTCACAAGCTCGGCGTCTACCACTTCGACCAGATCGCTGGCTGGAGCGAAATGAACCTCAGATGGATCGACCAGCATCTCGGCAGCTTCCGCGGCCGTGCTTTCCGCGACAAGTGGATCGAGCAGTCGTCAAAGCTGGCAACCGGCTGGCGTCCGTCCAACAAGGACGGCGACAAGCCCGTCTGAGATCGAACCGAAGACCCTGGGAACCTCAGTCATGCTGCAGGACAAGGACCGCATCTTCACCAATATCTACGGGCGCCATGACTGGGGCCTGCAGGGCGCGCTGAAGCGCGGCCAGTGGGACGGCACCAAGGATATCCTGGCCAAGGGGCGGGATTTCATCATCAAGGAAATCCAGGCCTCCGGCTTGCGCGGGCGCGGTGGCGCCGGCTTCCCGACGGGTCTCAAGTGGTCTTTCATGCCCAAGCAGTCGGACGGGCGGCCGCACTATCTGGTCGTCAACGCCGACGAGTCCGAGCCCGGCACCTGCAAGGACCGCGAGATTCTGCGGCATGATCCGCACACCCTCATTGAGGGATGCCTTGTCGCCGGCTTCGCGATGGGCGCGCATGCCGCCTACATCTATGTGCGCGGCGAGTTCATGCGCGAGCGCGAACGCCTGCAGGCCGCCGTCGATCAGGCCTATGACGCCGGGTTGCTGGGCAAGAACGCCTGCGGTTCGGGCTGGGACATGGACGTCTTCGTCCATCACGGTGCCGGCGCCTACATCTGCGGCGAAGAGACGGCTCTCCTCGAAAGCCTCGAGGGCAAGAAGGGTCAGCCGCGCATGAAGCCCCCGTTCCCGGCCAACGTCGGTCTCTACGGCTGCCCGACGACGGTGAACAACGTCGAGTCCATCGCGGTGACGCCGACCATCATGCGTCGTGGCGCCGCCTGGTTCTCGAGCTTCGGCCGCGACAACAACAAGGGCACCAAGCTGTTCATGATCTCCGGCCACGTCAACACGCCCTGCGTGGTGGAGGAGGAACTCGGCATTTCCTTCAAGGATCTGATCGAGAAGCATGCCGGTGGCGTGCGTGGCGGCTGGGACAATCTTCTTGCGGTGATCCCTGGCGGCGCTTCGTGTCCCGTGGTTCGCGCCGACCAGATCATGGACGCGCAGATGGACTTCGACGGCATGCGCGCCATCGGGTCGAGCTTCGGTACCGGCGGTCTGATCGTCATGGACAAGTCCACGGACGTCATCGCCGCCATCTCGCGCATCTCCTACTTCTTCCGTCATGAAAGCTGCGGCCAGTGCACGCCTTGTCGCGAGGGTACGGGCTGGATGTGGCGCGTCATGGAGCGCATGCGCGAGGGCAATGCCGCGCGCGAGGAAATCGACATGCTGTTCCAGGTGAGCAAGCAGATCGAGGGGCACACCATCTGCGCCCTTGGTGACGCTGCCGCCTGGCCGGTACAGGCTTTGATCCGGAACTTCCGTCCGGTGATCGAGGCGCGGATCGACGATTACGTAGCGCGGCATGGCATCGCTGCCGAGTGAGCGGACGGGTTTGATCGGGTTTGAAGGGCGGCCGCCGGCTATGGGCGGCGCGGCTCCAGCAAGGGTTGGGTCGACATGGCAAAACTGATCGTCGACGGGATCGAGATCGATGTGGCTCCGGAGCTGACGCTGCTGCAGGCATGCGAGGCCGCGGGCGCCGAGATCCCGCGCTTCTGCTATCACGAGCGCCTGTCGGTTGCGGGTAACTGCCGCATGTGTCTTGTCGAGGTAAAGGGCGGCCCGCCGAAGCCGACCGCATCCTGCGGCATGAACGTGCGCGATCTCCGGCCCGGTCCCAATGGCGAGCCGCCGGTGGTGTTCACCAACTCGCCCATGGTCAAGAAGGCCCGCGAGGGCGTGATGGAGTTCCTGCTGATCAATCATCCGCTCGATTGCCCGATCTGCGATCAGGGCGGCGAGTGCGACCTGCAGGACCAGGCGATGGCCTACGGCGTGTCCGGTTCCCGTTTCATCGAGAACAAGCGCGCCGTCGAGGACAAGTATCTCGGGCCGCTCATCAAGACGTCGATGAACCGGTGCATCCATTGCACTCGTTGCGTCCGCTTCACGACCGAAGTGGCTGGCATCGCCGAGATGGGGCTCATCTCACGTGGTGAGGACGCCGAGATCACCAGCTATCTGGAAAAGGCGTTGTCTTCGGAGTTGCAAGGCAACGTCATCGACCTCTGCCCGGTCGGTGCCTTGACTTCCAAGCCCTACGCTTTCCATGCTCGCCCCTGGGAACTCTCCAAGACCGAGTCCGTCGACGTGATGGACGCCGTCGGTTCGGCCATCCGGGTCGACGTGCGCGGCCGCGAGGTGATGCGCGTGCTGCCCCGCCTCAACGAGGCCGTCAACGAGGAGTGGATCTCCGACAAGACGCGCTTCATCTGGGATGGTCTCAGGACGCAGCGCCTCGATCGTCCCTACGTGAAGGTCGACGGTCGTTTCCGCGCGACCTCCTGGGCTGACGCTTTCTCGACGATCGCCACCCGCGTCACGTCGAGCGCGCCGGAGCGCATGGGCGCCATTGCCGGCGATCTCGCATCCGTCGAAGAGATGTTTGCGTTGCGCGAGCTGATGGCCGCGCTTGGCGTCACTTCGGTCGATGGCCGGCAGGACGGCACGGCGCTTCATCCGAAGTTCGGCCGTGCCAGCTACGTGTTCAACGCCACCATCGCCGGCATCGAAGAGGCGGACGCCATCCTGATGATCGGCGCCGATCCGCGCCATGAGGCTGCGGTGATGAATGCCCGCATCCGCAAGCGCTGGCGGGCGAGCGGCGGCAAGCTGCCGGTCTACACGATCGGTGTACCTGTTGATCTTACTTATCCGCATGTTCATTTGGGCGATGATCCCGCGGCGTTGCAGCAGATTGATACCGGCGCGATCGAAGCCCTCAAGGCGGCTGAGAAGCCCCTCGTCATCGTCGGGCAGGGCGCGCTCGTTCGCCACGATGGTCTGGCGCTCCTGTCACTTGCTGCCAAGCTGGCGATTGATGTCGGCGCCGTGGTCGATGGCTGGAATGGCTTCTCGGTGTTGCATACCGCCGCCTCGCGCGTCGGTGCGCTCGACCTCGGGCTCGTGCCGGGCGAGGGTGGTCGCGACGTTGCCGGCATGATCGATGCGTCCACCAAGGGCGAACTCGACGTGCTGTTCCTGCTCGGAGCCGACGAGTTCGGCGCCCAGCACCTCGGTCCCAACACCTTTGTCGTCTATATCGGCAGCCACGGCGACACCGGCGCCCACTGCGCCGACGTCATCCTGCCGGGCGCCACCTACGCCGAGAAATCCGGCACCTACGTCAACACGGAAGGGCGTGTCCAGATGGGCAATCGCGCCGCTTTCCCGCCGGGCGAGGCCCGCGAGGACTGGGCGGTGTTGAGAGCCTTGTCCGAGGCGCTTGGCCGCAAACTGCCGTTCGACAGCCTGGCTCAACTCCGGTCGCGGCTTTATGCCGCCCACCCGGAGTTTGCCGCGATCGACACCATCCCGGCGGCCGGTGCGGAGGCCATCTCCGCGCTCGCCTCACTTGGCGGCATCGTACGTCCGGAGCCCTTTATTCCGGTGGTTGCCGACTTCTACCTCACCAACCCGATCGCCCGCGCCTCCAAGGTGATGGCCGAGTGTTCGGCGCTCGCCCGCACTGGGCACTCCATCGCAGCGGAATGAGAGACGCCCCATGAGCTTCTGGTCCGATATCGTCTGGCCCGTCGTGGTGATCGCCGCTCAGAGCGTGCTGCTTCTGGTCGTGCTGCTCGTCGTCGTCGCCTTCATCCTGCTGGCCGATCGCAAGATCTGGGCGGCGGTTCAGATCCGGCGCGGCCCCAACGTGGTCGGTCCGTTCGGCCTGTTCCAGTCGTTCGCCGACCTCCTGAAGTTCGTGCTGAAGGAGCCGGTGATCCCCTCGGGCTCGGCCAAGGGGCTGTTCCTGCTGGCGCCGCTGGTCACGACGACGCTTGCCCTCCTGGCTTGGGTGGTCGTGCCGGTCGCCGATGGCTGGGTGATCGCCGACATCAACGTCGGCATCCTGTTCATCCTCGCCATTTCCTCGCTCAGCGTCTATGGCGCGATCATGGGCGGTTGGGCGTCGAACTCGAAGTATCCCTTCCTGTCGGCGCTTCGTTGCGCGGCGCAGATGGTGTCCTACGAGGTGTCGATCGGTCTGGTCATCATCACGGTTCTGCTGTGCGCCGGTTCGCTCAACATCTCCGCCATCGTTCGTTCGCAGGAGACGGGCCTTGCCGACATGATCGGCTTGCCCTGGTTGTCGTTCCTCAACTGGTACTGGCTGCCGCTCCTGCCGATGTTCGTGGTGTTCTTCGTATCGGCACTGGCTGAAACCAATCGCCCGCCCTTCGACCTCGCCGAGGCGGAGTCCGAACTGGTGGCGGGCTACATGGTCGAATACGGCTCAACGCCGTACATGATGTTCATGCTTGGCGAATATGTCGCCATCTGCACCATGTGCGCGATGATGGCGCTTCTGTTCATGGGCGGATGGATGCCGCCGATCGATGTTGCGCCCTTCACTTGGGTTCCGGGCATCGTCTGGTTCCTCCTGAAGGCCGTGCTGATGTTCTTCTTCATTGCCATGGCCAAGGCCATGGTCCCCCGTTACCGCTACGACCAGCTGATGCGTCTTGGCTGGAAGGTGTTCCTGCCGCTGTCGCTCGTCTACGTCGTGCTGGTGGCCGGCGTGCTGCAGCTGACCGGCTGGGCGGCCTGATCGGGAGACGACGATGGATCTGTCGCTCGCAGGCGTGATCGGAGCGGCGGTTGGGATCGGGATCGGTCTCGTCGACTACGGCGTGATCGCATCGGTCATACGGCGGGCGCTGGAGCGCCGGCCGGGGTGGATTGAACCGCGACGGGCGGACCTTCTGATGAAGGCGCTGTTCGTTGCCAATGCCATCGTCTTCGCCGCCCTCGGCTGGTGGCTGGGCGTGACGGTGGCGGGAACGGGTCTTCCGGCGCCGGCTTGACGGGCGACGGAACGTGATTTCGGCTGGTATCGATTGCCTCGATGCCTAGTCGGGAATGAGGGAAGCGGGTGCGATGAAACTCAGCCAGGTGGCAAAGTCCTTCCTCCTCAAGGAGTTCGTATCGGGGTTCTTCCTCGCCATGCGTTACTTCTTCAAGGCGAAGCCGACCATCAACTATCCCTTCGAAAAGGGGGCCGTGAGCCCTCGATTCCGGGGTGAGCATGCTCTGCGCCGCTATCCGAGTGGCGAGGAACGCTGCATCGCCTGCAAGCTCTGCGAGGCGATCTGCCCGGCGCAGGCGATCACCATCGAAGCCGGTCCGCGCGGCAACGACGGTACGCGTCGTACAACTCGCTACGACATCGACATGGTGAAGTGCATCTACTGTGGCTTCTGTCAGGAAGCCTGTCCGGTGGACGCCATCGTCGAGGGGCCGAACTTCGAGTTCGCGACCGAGACGCGCGAGGAGCTCTACTTCTCCAAGGAGCGTCTGCTGGCTAACGGCGACCGCTGGGAACGCGAGATCGCCCGCAACATCGCAGCCGACGCCCCCTATCGGTGATCGACGCCAGGGGTTTTGACGGGATTGGACGCGCCGACGGGCGCATCGGGGACGAAGCGAGATGATACAGGCCTTGTTCTTCTATCTGTTTGCGGCGGTCACCATCGCTTCGGCGGTCATGGTGATTTCCTCGCGCAACCCCGTGCATTCGGTGCTGTTCCTGATCCTTGCGTTCGTCAACGCCGCCGGCCTTTTCATGCTGGCCGGCGCCGAGTTCCTCGCCCTGTTGCTGATCGTCGTCTACGTCGGCGCCGTGGCGGTGCTGTTCCTGTTCGTGGTGATGATGCTCGATGTCGACTTCGTCGAACTCCGCCAGGGCTTCATGCAGTATCTGCCGATCGGCGTGCTGGTCGGGCTGATCTTCCTGGCCGAGCTTCTGATGGTGGCGGGCGCCTGGGTGTTCGCGCCGGAAGCCACGGCCACCGCTTCGGCCCCGATCCCGGACCCCGACCGGGTATCCAACACGCTGGCGCTCGGGCAGCTTCTCTATACCCGCTACGTCTATTTCTTCCAGGTCGCCGGTCTCGTGCTGCTGGTTGCCATGATCGGCGCCATCGCGCTGACCTTGCGGCACCGCGCCTCGGTTCGGCGCCAGAACATTTCTGTCCAGGTGGCGCGCACCCGCGCCACCGCCATCGAAGTCAAGCATGTCGAGCCGGGGAGGGGACTGTGATCGCTCGTGTTTCGCAACTCCACTTCGGACAAGGAAGGTTGACGCCATGACGCTCGGTCTAGCCCATTACCTGTCGGTCGCGGCGATCCTGTTCACGCTCGGGGTGCTCGGCATCTTCCTCAATCGGAAGAACGTCATCGTCATCCTGATGAGCGTCGAGTTGATCCTTCTCGCGGTCAACCTCAACCTCGTCGCCTTCTCGCATTTCCTTGGTGATCTCGTCGGACAGGTCTTCGCCCTGTTCGTACTGACGGTCGCCGCCGCCGAGGCCGCCATCGGCCTTGCCATTCTGGTCGCATTCTTCCGTAACCGTGGCTCCATCGCGGTGGAAGACATCAACGTGATGAAGGGCTGACGCAAGAGATGTATTCCCTCATCGTCTTCCTTCCGCTCATCGGCTTCCTGATTGCCGGCGCCATCGCGCTCTGGGGCGCTGCGGCCACCGTGCCGGCACCCGAGGGCGGCCACGGCCACCACGACGATCATCATGCGGTCGGTGCCGAGCCTGATGACGCTCACGGCGGTCATGACGACCATCATCACGTCGTCGAGCCCGCGGCTCCGGGCTCGCGCCTTTCCGAGCTGGTGACCACCGGTCTGCTGTTCGTTTCGGCGATCCTGTCCTGGGTGGCCTTCATTTCGGTCGGCTTCGGCGAGCATGAGACGCAGTCGATCCAGGTGCTGAACTGGATTACCTCCGGCGCCATGCAGATCGACTGGGCGTTCCGTGTCGACACGCTGACCGTGGTCATGCTGGTGGTGGTGACCACCGTGTCCTCGCTGGTTCATCTCTACTCGATGGGCTACATGGCCGAGGATCCGGACCGGCCGCGCTTCTTCGCCTATCTCAGCCTGTTCACCTTCGCCATGCTGATGCTGGTGACCGCGGACAATCTGGTGCAGATGTTCTTCGGCTGGGAAGGCGTGGGTCTCGCCTCCTATCTTCTGATCGGCTTCTGGTACAAGAAGCCGTCGGCTTCGGCGGCCGCCATCAAGGCCTTCGTGGTCAACCGCATTGGCGACTTCGGCTTCATGCTCGGTATCTTCGGCATCTTCGTGATGTTCGGTACCATCGGCTTCACCGACATCTTCGCCAACGTCGCTTCCGTCGAGGGCAAGACGCTTCATTTCCTCTGGGGTGAGTGGGACGCCATCACGGTGATCTGCCTCCTGCTGTTCATGGGGGCCATGGGCAAGAGCGCGCAGTTCCTGCTGCACACCTGGTTGCCGGATGCCATGGAAGGCCCGACGCCGGTGTCCGCCCTCATCCACGCGGCCACCATGGTGACCGCCGGCGTGTTCATGGTGGCGCGTCTGTCGCCGCTGTTCGACCTCAGCCCGACGGCGCTTACCGTCGTGACGCTGGTCGGCGCGGTCACCGCCTTCTTCGCCGCCACCGTCGGCCTTGTTCAGAACGACATCAAGCGTGTCATCGCCTATTCGACCTGTTCGCAGCTCGGCTACATGTTCGTGGCGCTTGGTGTCGGGGCCTATGGCGCCGGCGTGTTCCATCTGTTCACGCATGCCTTCTTCAAGGCGCTGCTGTTCCTCGGTGCCGGTTCGGTGATCATGGCCAGCCACCACGAGCAGGACATGCGCTCGATGGGTGGGCTCCGCAACAAGATCCCCATGACCTTCTGGGCGATGATGCTGGGCACCCTCGCCATCACAGGCGTTGGCATTCCCGGCACGGAGATCGGCTTTGCAGGCTTCCTGTCCAAGGATGCCATCATCGAGAGCGCCTTCGCCGGGCATAACCCGGTATCGGGTCTCGCCGCCGTCCTGCTGGTGATCGCCGCCGGCTTCACCAGCTTTTATTCCTGGCGCCTGGTGTTCATGACCTTCTTCGGCTCCAGCCGTGCTCCGAAGGATGTCTACGACCACGCTCACGAAAGCCCGCTGGTCGTTCTCATTCCGCTCGGCGTGCTGTCGCTGGGCGCGGTGCTCGCCGGCATGGTCTTCTATGGCCAGTATGTTGGCGAGGCGCAGGCGGAGTTCTGGAAGGGCGCGCTGTTCTACGGCCCTGAGAACCACATCCTGCACGCCATGCACGAGGTGTCGTTCCTGGTGAAGGTGTCGCCGTTCCTGGCCATGCTGGCGGGCTTCGCCATCGCCTATTGGTTCTACATTCTGAACCCGGCGCTGCCCGGGAAGCTGGCCGGCGCGCTGCCGGGGCTCCACAAGTTCCTGCTCAACAAGTGGTACTTCGACGAGCTCTACGACCTGATCTTCGTGCGGCCGGCGTTCGCCATCGGCCGCCTGTTCTGGAAGACCGGTGACGGCGCCATCATCGACGGGCTCGGTCCCAATGGTGTGGCTGCCCGCGTTCAGGACGTCACCGCCCGCGTCGTGCGGCTGCAGACCGGATATGTCTACCATTATGCCTTTGCCATGGTGATCGGCGTTGCCGCCCTGATCACCTGGGCCATGTTCGCCGGGGGACAATGAGTATGAGCGGAATGCCGCTTCTGACGCTGACCACGTTCCTGCCACTGGCGGGTGCCCTGTTCATCCTGATGATCCGGGCACAGGACGAGGCCGCGATCCTCAACATCCGACGCGTGGCGCTGATCACCACGGTCGTGACCTTCCTGGTATCGATCGGTATCTGGACGGGCTTCGATCCCAAGAATCCGGGCTTCCAGCTGACCGAAGTCGCTGGCTGGTCGGGTAGCTTCTTTGCCTACCGCATGGGTGTCGACGGGATCTCGATCCTGTTCGTGCTGCTGACGACGTTCCTGATGCCCTTCTGCATCCTGGCGAGTTGGGAGTCCGTGCAGGTCCGCGTCAAGGAATACATGATCGCCTTCCTGGTGCTCGAGACGCTGATGGTCGGCGTGTTCTGCGCCACCGACCTCGTGCTGTTCTATGTGTTCTTCGAGGGCGGCCTGATCCCGATGTTCCTGATCATCGGCATCTGGGGCGGCCAGCGCCGCGTCTACGCCTCCTACAAGTTCTTCCTCTACACGCTGGCCGGCTCCGTGCTGATGATGCTGGCCATCATGGCGATGTACTGGCAGAGCGGCACCACCGACATCACCGAACTGGTCAACCATCCCTTCCCGGCGTCCATGCAGTGGTGGCTGTGGTTTGCCTTCTTCGCAAGCTTCGCGGTGAAGATGCCGATGTGGCCGGTTCACACCTGGCTGCCGGATGCCCACGTCGAGGCGCCGACGGCCGGCTCGGTCCTGCTGGCTGCCATCCTGCTGAAGATGGGCGGTTACGGCTTCCTGCGCTTCTCGCTGCCGATGTTCCCGCTGGCTTCGGTCGATCTTGCCCCCTTCATCTTCACCCTCTCGGTGGTCGCCATCGTCTACACGTCGCTGGTGGCGCTGGTGCAGGAGGACATGAAGAAGCTGATTGCCTACTCGTCGGTTGCCCATATGGGCTATGTCACCATGGGCATCTTCACGCTGAACACGCAGGGTCTTCAGGGCGCGGTGTTCCAGATGTTCAGCCACGGCCTCGTGTCCGGCGCGCTGTTCCTTTGCGTCGGCGTCGTCTACGACCGCCTGCACACCCGCGAGATCGCCGCCTATGGCGGCCTCGTCAACCGCATGCCGGCCTACGCGACGGTGTTCATGGTCATGACCATGGCCAACGTCGGCCTGCCCGGTACGTCCGGCTTCATCGGCGAGTTCCTGACCCTGTCCGCAGCTTTCCAGGTCAACACCTGGGTGGCCGCCTTCGCGGCACTCGGCGTCATCCTGTCGGCTGCCTACGCGCTCTGGCTGTTCCGCCGGGTCGTGTGGGGTTCGCTCACCAAGGCGAGCCTCAAGGCCATGATGGATCTCACCCCGCGTGAGATTGCGATCCTTGCGCCGCTCGTGGTGCTCGTCATCCTGTTCGGCGTCTATCCCATGCCGGTGCTCGACGCCACGGCCGCTTCCCTGGAAGCGCTTCTTCGCTCCGTTCATGCGGCGATCGATGCCGCCGGCCAGACGGCGTCGGCCGGGCCGCTGTCGCTGATCCGCTGAGGGCATAGACCATGACCGCACTTCCCGATTTTGCCCTTGCCGGACCGGAGCTTCTCCTGGCCGTCGGCGCTCTCTTGCTGCTCATGCTCGGCGCTTATGGCGGCGAGAAGCGGGGCGGCCTCGTTTCCGGCCTGTCGGCTCTGCTCCTGGTCGTCGCTGCCATCGCGGTGATCGTCGGACGTGATGGCTCAACCTTTGGCGGGTCTTTCGTGGTTGACGGCTTCGGCCGCTTCCTGAAGGTGCTGGTTCTTGTCGGCTCGGCGCTTGCCGTGGTCATGACGCAGCGCTTTGCCGTCGCCGAGAAGTTCTTCCACTTCGAACTGCCCGTGCTGATCGTCCTTGCCACCATCGGCATGCTGCTGATGATATCGGCGGGTGACCTCATCGCCGTCTATCTCGGCCTTGAGCTGCAGTCGCTGGCGCTCTACGTCGTCGCCTCGTTCCATCGCGACGACGGTCGCTCGACGGAAGCCGGCCTCAAGTACTTCGTGCTCGGGGCCTTGTCGTCGGGCATGCTTCTCTACGGTGCCTCCCTTATCTACGGCTTCACGGGGCATGTCGATTTTGCGGGCATCGCCACCGCAGCCGGCAGCGGGCAGGCCTCGCTGGGGCTCACGTTCGGCATCGTCTTCGTTGCCGCCGGCATTGCCTTCAAGGTGTCGGCCGTTCCGTTCCACATGTGGACGCCAGACGTCTATGAGGGGGCGCCGACGCCGGTTACTGCCTTCTTCGCCGCCGCCCCGAAAATTGCTGCCATGGCGCTGTTCGTTCGCGTCACGCTGGAAGCGTTGGAGCCGGTCAAGGCCGAGTGGCAGCAGATCGTCGCCTTCATGTCGCTGGCCTCGATGATCTTGGGCGCCTTCGCCGCCATCGGTCAGCGCAACATCAAGCGGCTGATGGCTTACTCGTCCATCGGCCACATGGGCTTCGCCCTGGTCGGTCTTGCCGCCGGCTCGGAGGCGGGCGTCTACGGTATCCTGATCTACCTCGCCACCTATCTGGCGATGACGGCCGGCGCTTTCGCCGTCATCCTGTCCATGCGGCGGGACGGCGTCATGGTCGAGGATATCGATAGCCTCGCCGGCCTGTCGCGCACAAATCCGGTGGTCGCCTATCTGCTCGGCATCATCATGTTCTCGCTGGCCGGCATTCCGCCGTTCGCGGGGTTCTTCGGCAAGTATTTCGTCTTTGCCGCGGCCATCAACGCCGGCCTCTACTGGCTCGCGGTGATCGGCATCCTGAGCTCGGTCGTCGGCGCCTACTACTATCTCCGCATCGTGAAGATCATGTTCCTCGACGAGCCGAAGGGCGCATTCGAGCCGATGGGGGGCGAGATGAAGGTGGTGCTGGGCGTCTCGGGCCTGTTCGTTGCCGCCTTCGCGCTCGTGCTTGGGCCTCTCGGCGAGGTGGCGCTCGCCGCTGCCCGTACCTTGTTCTGAGATCATCCTCGTGACGACGGAAGGTTCGGGGCTGGTCTGTCCCGACGGATATGCAGCCATCCACCTCGACGATGTCGGGTCGACAAACGCCGAGGCTCTTGAGCGCGCACAACAGGGCGCTGCCTCGGGGCTTTGGGTGGTCGCCCGTCGCCAGACAGCGGGGCGTGGTCGGCGGGGGCGGAGTTGGACGTCCGAACCGGGCAATCTTTATGCTTCGCTGATGCTGCGCGATCCCATCAAGGATGCACGGCTCGGCGAGCTTCCTTTGGTCGTGGCACTGGCGGTACACGATGCCGTCGCTGCGGCGCTGCCGCCTTTTGCCCGCGCCGACCTTGCCATCAAGTGGCCGAACGACATCCTCTACGCCGGCGCCAAGCTCTGCGGCATCCTGATAGAGGCGGCTGGCATGCCAGGAAGCCGGGTCATTGTGGCCGGCATGGGCATCAATTGCTCCCATCATCCCGACGTCGCGCTTTATAGCGCCACTGATCTGGTCGAGGCTGGTTATCCAACCGAGCCCGAGGCACTGTTTGCGCTCCTGTCCGAGGCCATGGCCCGTCGTCTCGCCGAGTGGCGGGAAGGAAGCTTTGCGCCTCTCCGCGATGCCTGGCTTGCACGCGCACGCGGGGTCGGCGAGAGCATCGTGGTGCGGTTGCCCAGCCGCGAGGTGACAGGCGTCTTCACAGGGCTCGACCCCGACGGGCGGCTTTTGCTTCGCAATGACCAGGGGCTAGAGACCATCTCGGCCGGCGACGTATTCTTCGGTCACTCCTGACGCAATCCGGAGCCAGAGCCTGCGATCGTTGGCGGGCGGGGCCGCTCTCCGAGAGTTTTCTTGACGTGGCCGCCTTTCGCGTCCACCTAGAGCCGACAATTGAGAGAGAACGAATACGCGCCGGCAAAGGGGCCGGCGAACTGGAGATACTCTGTGACGAAAAAGAAGAGCGGGGCCGACGAGCTCATTTTCCTGCCGCTGGGCGGCGTTGGCGAAATCGGCATGAACCTCGCGCTCTACGGTCTTGGCCCCGAAGCCGACCGCAAATGGCTCATGGTGGACTGTGGCATTTCCTTTGCCGGTCCCGAGCTTCCCGGCGTCGACCTGCTTCTACCCGACATTTCCTTCATCGAGGCCTACAAGGACGATCTGGTCGGCATTCTGATCACCCATGCCCATGAAGACCACTACGGCGCCATCTACGACCTGTGGCCGCGCCTCGGTGTGCCGGTCTACATGACGCCGTTCGCTGCCGCCTTGCATGCGGCCAAGCGCGAGATGGAGCCCAACGCGCCGCGTGTGCCGACCAGCGTCGTCGAGCAGGGACAGCGCTTTTCCATCGGGCCCTTCGACGTCGAGCTGGTCGCCATGTCGCATTCGTTGCCCGAGCCGACGGCGGTGCTGATCCGCACGACGATGGGCAACGTTCTGCACACCGGTGACTGGAAGATCGATCACGATCCGCGCGTTGGTCAACCGATCGACATGAAGCGGCTTGCCGAGATCAGCGCCGAGGGCGTCGACGCCATGATCTGCGACTCCACCAACGCCGTTCGAGCCGGGCGGAGCCCGTCGGAAGGCGAAGTTGCGCATGGGCTGGCCGAGGTGGTCGCCAGGGCGAAAAGGCGCGTCGCCGTGACCATATTCGCCTCCAACCTCGGCCGTATCCGTTCGATCGCCGAAGCGGCGGCCAAGAACGATCGCGAGGTCGTCGTGGTCGGTCGCGCCATCAAGCGTGTGCTCGACGTTGCCGGGGAGCTCGGCATGCTCGAGGGGCTGCCGCCGTTCCGTGACGAGGAGGCCTATGGCTACCTGCCGTCCGACAAGGTCATGGCCATCGTTACCGGTAGCCAGGGCGAGGCGCGCGCCGCGCTCGCCAAGATCGCGGCTGGTGATCATCGGAACATCACCTTGAACCGTGGCGACATGGTCATCTTCTCCTCGCGCACCATTCCGGGCAACGAGAAGGCGGTCGGCGCCATCAAGAACAAGTTGGTGGAGCAGGGCGTCGAGATCGTCACGGACGGAGATGCGCTGGTCCACACTTCGGGTCATCCCCGTCGTGATGAGATGATGGAGCTCTATCGCCTCGTCAAGCCGAAGGTGGCTGTGCCGGTGCATGGCGAGGCTGTCCATCTTGCCGCGCACGAAAGGCTCGCCCGCGAGGCTGGCGTGCCGAGCGTCGCGCGCACCAGGAACGGCGAGATGCTGCGCCTCCTGCCCGGCGACGAGCCGAAAGCCATCGGCCACGTGCCTTTCGGCATTTTGGTCAAGGACGGAAATCTCGTCCGCGATCCCGAAGGCTCGGGTGTCGTCGAGCGGCGCAAGATGAGCTTTGCCGGCGTCGTGGTCTGCACCCTGCTGATGAGCGGGCGCGGCGATATTCTCGGTGAGTACGGTCTTAACTGCTTCGGCCTGCCGGAGACCGATAACAAGGGCGAGGATTTCGAGGATGTGCTGGCCGCCGCAGTTGACGGTTGTTTGGCTTCGATCCCCAAGGCGCGCCGCAAGGACGAAGATCTCGTCGCGGAGGCGGTGCGCCGCTCGATCCGCGCCGCCGCAAACGAACGCTGGGGCAAGAAGCCGATCACAGAGGTAACGGTCCTGAGGGTGGACTGAGTTGAGAAGGCGGGTGCGAACGATTGGTTCTTGTGACCGAGACATTTGCACCCGCCTGATACGAGCCTCGGCGCAAATGTCTCTTGTCATGAGGATCACTGGTCGTTGGCGGTACTAGCGTCCGCTGCGGCGAGAAAAGCCGATAAATGGCGGCAAATTTCCTCACATCGTCTTAAATGCTCACTATTCCCGCAATCTGTTGTTAGGCCAACCGGCGCTAACCTGTGGTCCTGGAGGGACCATGGGAATGCGTCGGTTTTTGGCCTGTCGGGACGGTAACGTAGCGATCATCTTCGCCGTCTGTCTGGTGCCGCTTCTGGTCGGTGTCGGAGCGGCGGTCGATTATGCGCGATTGGCCGACGCACACGAGTCCATGCAGCACTCGCTCGATGCTACGGTTCTCGCCTTGTCATCCGAGGCGGCCGGTCTCACGACGTCTAATTTGCAAACCCGGGCGTTGGAGGTCTTCAACGTCAACTTTCCCAGCGGGAAGGCCGAGAATGTCGCCGTCTCGGCAACCTATACACGTTCGAAGGGGGCCAACATTTCGGCTACGGCGACCGGCACCGTTCCGATGACCTTCATGAACATAATAGGTGTGTCGTCGAAAACGATATCGGCAAGTTCGACTTCAAACTGGTCCACACAGCACCTGAGAGTTGCGCTCGTGCTCGATAATAGTGGATCAATGTACTACGATAACAAGATGCCGTCTTTGAAGGAGGCTACCAGAAAACTGTTGTCGACGCTGGAGTCCGTGGCTGTCGAGGATGGAGACGTGTATGTCTCCATAATTCCATTCAATAAAGACGTAAATATAGGCGGAGGTAATTACGGTTCTAGTTGGTTGGACTGGTCGGAGTGGGAAGCGAGCGGTACCAATAAGACGACGATAGCCACGAAGACATGTACCGGCTATGGACGGTATAAAAAATGTACAACGGAGTACACAACGACCGTCAATGATCATAATACATGGAACGGATGCGTCACGGACCGAAACAAGGACTATGACGTCGGAGTCGCTGCTCCGGTGACAAACGACAGCAAGTTCTATCCGGAACAGTACGACAGATGTCCGGCGGTTTTGACGCCGCTCACATACAGCTGGGATACCTTGGACGCCGCCGTTACGGCCATGAACCCGGTTGGTGCAACCAACCAAACCATAGGGCTGGTCTGGGGCTGGCAGTCTTTGGTATCGACTTCGCCACTCAATGCGCCATCCAAGGACCCCAATATCGATTACCTGGACGCTATCATCTTGCTGACAGATGGCGTCAACACGAAAAATCGCTGGGACGGGGACACCGAGAACCAGTCTCCGGAAGTCGATGCCAGAACCAGACTCGCTTGCGATGCCGCAAAAGCACAAGGAATTTCCATATTCACAGTTCTTGTCATGAATGGAAACGCTGGTTTGTTGCAAGCTTGCGCATCAAGCCCGGACCAGTACTTCAAACTAACATCGGCGAGCCAGATTATAACTGCATTTAATACGATCGGAACCAAGCTATCGAAGTTGCGGATCGCGCAATAGAGCTGGATAATGCTCAACGAAGCATCGGTATCAAGTCGTGTGTGACCAGATATAGCGTCAGAGACACCGTCACGACGGAAACGATGGTGCCGATCAGGACACCGCTTGCGGATTGCTCGACATAGAGCCGGTATTGCTGGGCGGCGGCGTAGCAGGTCGCTGCCGGCGGCAGGCAGGCCATAAGAACCGCCGCATGGACCCAGACCGGCGGAAACCCACCAACGAGCGTCACCATCGTCCAGGCCATCAGCGGATGAACCAGAAGCTTGACGGCCACGAGGGCCGGCAGTTCGCGATGCAGCTGGCTGGCGGGTTGCAGCGCCACGGTCACTCCGATCGAGAATAGCGCGGCCGGCGCCGCCGAGGCGCGCAGCATGGAGATGGTGCTAGAGACTGCCTCGGGCACCTCTACACCGGACGCAGCGCCCAGAACGCCGGCAATACTGCCAAGGATGAAGGGGTGCGTGAGGATCCTGCGCAGGATGAGCATGGCCGTTGCGCCAACTGGCCGCTTTTCCTCGCCGAAGATCGCCATGACCGTTGGCAGCAGAGAGAAGATCAATACGACATCGAAGCAGAAAATCAGCGCTGTTGGCGCGGCCGCCGCGCCGCCAAGCGCCGAGAGAGTCAGCGCCGGTCCCATGTAGCCGACATTGGCATAGGAACCGACGAGGCCCTGAAGCGCGGCGACGCGCATGCCGGCGCCGGTCAGCGCCCGACCGACGAGAAGGGAGATCAGGAAAGTGAGGAATGTGGAGGTGGTCGTGGCAAGCGCAAAGGGCCAGCACAACAGCTCCTCGAGCGGCGTTCGTGACAGGATGTCGAAGAACAATGCCGGCAAGGCGACGTAGATCAGATAGAAGTCTAGCCACGCGAGACCGGCGCGCGGCAGGCGAGCGAGCTTTCCCGACAGAAAGCCGATGAGGATGATGCCGAAGAACGGCATAGCCAGCGCAAGAACCTGGGTCATGAACAGTTGATCGCCAGGACACCCGCCTCGCGGCGGCTACGGGGTGGAGGGAGCGCAAGAAATGGAGTAACAGCTCTTCGCACGATTCAGGCAGCGAACGTAGATGCGCCGCCCATTTCTCGTCTTGTCCGTAGAGAGGCTTAGACGCGTTGGATTATAGACAGGCCAGAATGCAAGCCGGCTTTTGGCTTGAATACGCGGTGCTGCGCGTGGTCGTGGCCTTGCTCGGTTTGCTCGGGGTCGACCGGGCGTCTGCCTTTATGGGGCGTCTCTGGAGATGGTTTGCTCGCTTCAATCCCCGCCATGCGAGGGCTGAGCGACATCTCACTCTCGCCATGCCGGATCTGACCTCTGTGCAGCGGACGGCCATCTTGCTGGACATGTGGGAGAACCTCGGACGAACGTTCGCCGAAGGACTTCTCCTGCCTGAGATTGTCGCTCATCCCGAGCGTATCGTCATGAGTGAACGACTGGCCGCCGAAATCAGGACCATAGGGGCAGGGGGCGCGGTTTTCTGTTCGCTTCATCAGGGCAACTGGGAGCTGCTCGCGGTGGGCAGCACCGGGTTGGGAAAACCGGTCGCCGGCATCTATCGCCCACTCAGAAACCCTCTTTCCGAGGCTTATTTCCGCTCTCGACGCGAGACAGCCTATCCGGGTGGGTTGGTCTCGGCCGGAACCGCGTCTGTCCTGCGTCTGCGCTCTCTCGCCCGCAGTGGTGTGGCTGTCGCCATGATGGCCGATCTGCCCGATAGGACCGGTATCGTGGCTTCCTTCTTCGGATACTCCGCGCCGGTGTCCAAGCTACCCGTCGCAATGGCCAGGCGCCTCGGCTTGCCTCTGGTCGTGGCGCACTGCCTGCGGACGGATGGGGCGCAGTTCCGCATTGACGGAGAACGTTTGGATCTGCCGCACACCGATGATCCCGAAGCGGACATCGAGCAGGCAACGCTCGCGCTGCATGCGGTATTCGAGACCTGGATCAGACATGCTCCGGGGCAGTGGATGTGGGCAACCCGCAAATGGCCGAAGCTGGAGCTGCCTTCTAGCCCGACGAAGTGATGCCGTTCATCCTGCATTCATGTCAAATCTTTGAATTGACACGCTTTCGCCTCCTTCCTTCAGATTGATGCCCCATTGGCCGGGCAAGCTTCGGAACCGAAGGCCACCCCCATCGGTTTCTACGACTGCCCTGGTCCGAAGCGCGACCTGGGCAGTGGTTGGGAGCTCGACGTCCGGGACGGCACAAGGAAGGCTGGAGGATTATATGAACCGACTGAAAAAGCTGTTGCTGGCCTGCGCGATCGTGCCGCTGTCGCAGATCGCCTTGCAGGCTGCTGCCCGCGCCGAGGAGGGGCGGTTCCTTCTGGCTCAGACCGAGCCCGCCTGCCAGCCAGGCGACCCCAGCTGCGTGCCGCCCGAGCAGGTTGCCCCAAAGCAGCCTGAGGCCCAGCCAGAGGCCGCGCCGCCGGCCCCCGAGCCGGAGGCCTTGCCGCCAGCCCCTGAACCGGAACCGGAAGCGACTCCCGAGGCGCCGGCCCCCATGCCCGACGCCCAGCCCGAGGCTCCCGCTTCCCAACCCGAAGCCGACCGTCCAGAAACGCCCCCTGAAGCCGCTCCCGAGGTCGCTCCCAGCCCGGACGTCGATCAGCCGGCAGTCGAGCGTCCGGCCATAGAGCCTGGGGCAGGACAAAAGCCTGCTGAGCCAGAGGCGGCGCCGGTTGCTCCCGCGCCGGAGCCGGAGGCTCTTCCGTCACCAACTCCGGAACCGCAGCCCGTGTCCCCCGCGCCCGAAGCCGAGCCGGCTGCTCCGCAGCCGAAGGAAGCTCCAGCGGCCGAACCGGAGGCCCAGCCCACGCCTCCCGCTCCACAGCAACCGGAGGACGCGCCTAAACCTCCGAAGGCGCCGACGTCCGACGCCGCCACTCCATCACCGCCACCGCCGGCCCAATCGGGCGAACTGCCGCCTCTGCCACCTGAGAACACCGAGAAGCAGGCTCCGTCATCGGCGCTGATTGAGAAGCTTGGCAATCCCGGAGTCGACGCGGCCAAGGCCATCGATCAAAGCGTCGACGAGAAGGTTGGCAACATCCGCGACGTTCAGCGTGAGCGCCGCGTGATCAGCGATGAGGATGGGGTTCGGGTGACCGTGGAGCCAGGCGGTCGCGTCATCGTTCAGAGTGGCGAACAGGCGGTGATCCGTCATGACGACAGGTCTCGTTTCGACCGCAAGGATCGCGACTACCGCGAGCGGCGGACTCGCGACGGCGGCCGAGAAATCATGGTGGACACACGGCACGGCGGCGAGGTGCGGACGCTCTATGATCCCAACGGCATGATGATCCAGCGCGAACGTCGTGACCGTGACGGCCGAGTCTACGTTCTCTTCGACAATCGTAGCTTTGGCCCTGGCGCCGTCGACGAGCCTGAGTGGCAACGGGTCGTGCGCCTGCCGCCTCCGCCGGCTTTTGACCTGCCGCGCGAGCGCTATCGCGTCGAGATGCGTTCTGCTCCGCCAAGGTATGTCGAAGAGGCTCTGACAGCTCCCCCGCTCGTCAAGGTGCGGCCGGAGTACACGCTCGATCAGGTGATCTACAGCCCCGATCTGCGCGAGCGGGTCAGGTCGGTCGATCTCGATACCATCACCTTCTCCAGCGGTGCCTGGGCGGTCGAGCGCAACCAGGTTGCGAGCATCGAGGCGGTCGCGCGCGGCATCGAAGCGGCTCTTCGCCGTAACCCGAACGAGGTGTTCCTGGTCGAGGGGTATACGGACGCGGTCGGCTCGGTGGTGGACAACCTGTCTCTGTCCGACCGTCGCGCCGAGGCGGTGGCCAACGTGCTGGCAGACCACTATGGAATTCCGCCCGAGAATCTCGTCACCCAAGGCTATGGCGAGAGCTACCTGAAAATCCCGACGGAGCGAGCGGAACGCGCCAATCGACGCGTTGCGGTTCGTCGCATCACGCCGCTGCTCTCGACCAACGGCCAGCCGTGAGGCGATTGCTCCGTGGCGCGCTTGTCCGCTAAAAGAAAGCCCCGCCCAAATGTGGGTGGGGTTTTGCTTTGGCCATGTGGCCCTGATCGGTAACGCAATTGACGAGTCGTTTTGCCTCCGCGCTTGGCAGTCATCCACGTCGGCTTGCGCTGGCTGCCGTTCTGCTCATGGCGGTCAGCGGTTGGTTGTGGTTGATCGCTTCTGTCGCCAATGTCGGCTTGGCGGAGGCGTTGATGCCGGCGATGGAGGATTATCTCAGCGCCAGTGGTCTTGCGCTTGGTCTCGCCATGTGGGTGGCCATGGTCTTTGCCATGATGCTGCCGACGGCCGCGCCCACCTTCAACGCCTACGCCAATACGGCGGGGGCCGGCACCATGGCGCTGATCGCCGGCTATACCACGGTCTGGCTTTTGGCCTCAGTGGTTGCCATGACCATCCAGACCGGGCTTGTGTATCTTGGCGCTCTCGCGCCGCATATGGCTCCGGCTGGCGTCGCGCTCTCGGCGTCCATCCTGATGGCCGCTGGCATATACCAGTTCACCCCCTTGAAATGGGCCTGTCTCTTTCGCTGTCGCAATCCTCGTGTCTCCGATGTGGAGGTAGGGGCAGGCGCCGCATTCCGGATTGGGATCGAGGAAGGCCTTGCCTGTCTAGGCTGTTGCTGGGCCATGATGGCGGTGATGTTCGCCACCGGGCTCATGAATCTCGCGGCCATGGCCCTGCTTGGGGCCCTCATGGGCGTGGAAAAGCTGATCAGCGGTGTCTGGCTGACGTATTTCCTCGGGGTTTTGTTCATTCTTGCCGGTGTCATCTTGGCGAGCGGCCTCGTCATCGGGTAGATTGTAGTCAGATGTAACCATCCGGCATGATCGGTAAGGTTTTGGGCGATGATATTTTGGGCTCCGTCGGACGACGCGCTTCGTCCGTTCATGATGGCTCTCGGCCCGGCCGTCGGTTCGGACGAGAGGAGCGGCGCGCGATGACGGAACTGACACTTGTGGGTAGACATCAGAATGCGTTGATCGCCCTTGCCGTTCACGCCTTCACGGCGAGCGGCATCGTTCTGGCCATGCTGGCGGCTTTTGCCGCCTATAATCTGGACTGGCCAACCTTCTTCATGTGGCTTGGTCTTGCGCTGGTCGTCGATGGCATCGACGGGCCGATCGCGCGCAAGGTGTCCGTGGAAAGTCGCCTGCCGACCTTCTCCGGCGCTGCCCTGGACTTCGTGGTTGATTACGTGACCTACGCCTTCCTGCCGGCGCTCGCCGTCGCAACGGCCGGGTTCACCTCGATTCCCGTTGCCTTGGCTCTGGCTGGCATGATCGTCTTCACGTCGGCGATGTATTTCGGCGACACACGCATGAAGATGAAAAACAACGCCTTCCGGGGCTTCCCCGTTGTCTGGAACGGCGTGGTCTTCCTTTATTTCGTCTTCGATCTCAACCAGTTCGCGGTCATCGGCATCACCGTTGCCCTGTCGATTCTGACATTTGCTCCGGTGGCCTTCGTGCACCCGGTGCGAGTCGAGAAGTGGCGGCCGCTTACGCTGGCGGTGACGTTGATCTGGTCCCTGTTCGCGGCTGCGGCGCTGGTATGGGATTTGAACCCGCCTATCGGCGTCGAGATCGGTCTGGCGCTTTCCACGGCGTATCTGACGTTTGTCGCGGCCGTGCAGCAACTTATCGACAAGTTCTTTGGCGCCGGAAAAGCTTGAAGCCACGAAAGGCGACGAGCGCCTTTCGCACAATCGGCAAAATGAGCGACGCTGACGGCCATATCTGGGAATGACCGCCTCCATGCTTGATCTTGTGTTCAACGCCAGCGCCTGGGCCAGCCTCCTGACCCTCACGGTCATGGAGATTGTCCTTGGGATCGACAATCTCGTTTTCATTTCCGTTTTGACCAGCCGGCTGCCGACAGAGGCGGCGCGGAGGGCGAGAGCGCTCGGCCTTTCGATGGCCCTGGTCTTCCGAATCCTGCTGCTTATCACCCTGTCCTGGTTGATCGGCCTGACGGCGCCGGTGTTCTCCCTGTTCGGACACGGATTCTCGTGGCGCGATCTCATTCTCCTCGCCGGTGGTCTGTTCCTGCTCTACAAGGCGACGCACGAGATCCATGCTGGAATCGAGGGTGAGGAAGACGAGAGCGGTAATATCGTTCATGTCGCCTTTGGCGCTACCGTGGCCCAGATTATCGCCATCGATATCGTCTTTTCGATCGACAGCATCATCACGGCGATCGGTATGGCCGAGCACGTGCCGGTGATGATCCTCGCCGTCGTCATCGCGATGATCATCATGTTCGTGGCGTCCGAGCCGATCTCGAACTTCATTCACAAGCATCCGACGACAAAGATGCTGGCTCTGTCTTTCCTTCTCCTGATTGGCGTTTCATTGGTCGCCGACGGTGTCGGTTTCCATATGCCGCGTGCCTACATCTACTTCGCCATGGCCTTCTCGGCGGGCGTCGAGATGATCAACATCCTAGCAAGCCGCAAACGTCGCAAGGCCAAGGTCTGAGGCCAAGGAAGTCGAGGACGCGAGTAAGGACGGTGGGGTGCTTCCTCCGTCTATTCCGATCCATGTCGCCGGTCCCGAAATCGGGGCAGGGTGCAGAGATCGCGCCTTCAGGATCGCTCGCGCCGCCCTGCTTCTTTGTCGGCGCATCATTCTCGAGGCGAGCCCGCGTCGGAGCTCTCGATCGATCGCCTAAGCTCTTTTACGGATTTCGCTTGGGTTCTAGATCGTTTCAGGCTACCCCTCTGTCAGGTGGCGCCTCGTCGGCGTTTTTCGACGTTCATGGGTCGCCTCGCTTTGTTACGGGTATTCGGACCGATGAGCACCACCGATATCGCCAAGCGGGTTCACGACCATAACTGGAAACTCGACCCGATCATTCGCAGCCTGCTCGATACGGACATCTACAAGTTCCTGATGCAGCAGCTGATCTGGAAGCGTTACCGCGATGTCGACGTCACTTTCTCTCTGATCAACCGCACGAGCAGGATTCGTCTGGCCGACGACATCGACGAGCGCGAGCTTCGAGCCCAGCTCGACTATGCCCGCTCGTTGCGGATCGGCAAGAAGGAGTGGATCTGGCTCGCCGGCAACACCTTCTATGGCAAGCGCCAGATCTTCGCGCCTGAGTATCTGGAGTTCCTTCGCGATTTCCAGTTGCCGCCCTATGAGCTCAGGAAGGTTGATGGCCAGTACCATCTTGAGTTCCATGGCCCCTGGACCCACACGACCATGTGGGAAATCCCGGCATTGGCCATCATCAACGAGTTGCGCTCGCGCTCGGTGATGAAAACCATGCGTCGTTTCGAACTCGACGTTCTCTACGCGCGCGCCAAGGCCAAGCTGTGGAGCAAGGTGGAGCGGCTGCGTGCCTTCCCAGACATCAAGATTGCCGATTTCGGCAGCCGCCGCCGCCATTCGCATCTCTGGCAGGACTGGTGCGTCAACGCGCTAAAGGAGGGGCTCGGCCCGTCTTTCATCGGCACGTCGAACGTTTTGCTGGCCATGAAGAGCGACCTCGAGGCTATCGGCACCAACGCTCATGAGCTGCCAATGGCCATGGCGGCGCTTGCCAACACCGAGGACGAACTGCGCCATTCGCCCTACCGGGTGTTGCGCGACTGGCAGGAGCTGTATGACGGCAATCTGCTGGTGGTTCTTCCGGATGCCTTTGGTACCGCGTCATTTCTGCGTGATGCGCCGGATTGGGTGGCCGACTGGAAGGGTTTTCGCCCCGATAGCGCCGATCCGGTCGAAGGCGGAGAGGAAATCGTCGCCTGGTGGAAATCGAAAGGGTGTGACCCACGCGACAAACTGATTGTCTTTTCCGATGGTCTCGACGTCGAGGAGATCGAGCGCGTCTACACCCACTTCCGCGGTCGCGTGCATATGAGCTTCGGCTGGGGAACCAACCTCACCAACGACTTCCAGGATTGTGCTCCACAGCCGACTGACGATTTCGATGCCATTTCGCTGGTTTGCAAGGTGACGCAGGTGAACGGCCGACCGGCCGTGAAGCTCTCCGACAACCCGGAGAAGGCGACGGGCGATCCGGCCGAGATCGCTCGCTATCTGCGGGTGTTCGGTGAAGCGGGGCGGGTCAAGCGACCTGTGCTCGTATAGGAGCCTGCGGAAACGTCAACGCCGCCCGTGAGGGCGGCGTTCTTGTATCTTCGGTGTCTGTCTGGCTTGATATCAGGCCTCGAACGGCTTGGTGGCCAGCCATTTCTCCAGCCAGTGGATGTCGTAGGCGCCGTCGATGATGTCGGCGTTCTTCAGCATGTTGTTGAAGAGCGGGATCGTCGAGTCGATGCCGTCAACCACGAACTCGTCCAAACAACGGCGCAGGCGCATCAGGCACTCGACGCGGTTGCGACCGTGAACGATCAGCTTGCCGATCATGCTGTCGTAGTAGGGCGGGATCGTGTAGCCCTGATAGACGCCGCTGTCGACACGAACCCCCAATCCACCGGGGGGATGCCAATAGGTGATCTTGCCGGGCGACGGCGCAAACGTGGCGGCGTTCTCGGCATTGATGCGGCACTCGATGGCGTGACCGTTGAAATGGACGTCCGACTGGCGGAAGCTCAGCGCCTGGCCTGAGGCCACCTTGATCTGCTCGTTGACGAGATCGATGCCGGTGATCATCTCCGTCACCGGATGTTCCACCTGAAGGCGGGTATTCATCTCGATGAAGTAGAACTCGCCGTTCTCGTAGAGGAACTCGATGGTGCCGGCGCCGGAGTAGTTGAGCTCGGCCATGGCGTTGGCGACGATGTCGCCGATCCTGGCCCTCTCGTCGTCGTTGAGGGCCGGCGAGCGGGCCTCTTCCATGACCTTCTGGTGACGGCGCTGCAGCGAGCAATCGCGCTCGCCGAGATGAACCGCGTTGCCCTGGCCATCACCGAGAACCTGCAGCTCGATGTGGCGAGGCTTCAGGAGATACTTCTCGATGTACACCGCGTCGTCGCCGAAAGCGTTCTTCGCTTCGGTCTTGGCAGCGGACAGGGCCGAGGGCAGCTCATCTTCGGTCATGGCGACACGCATGCCGCGACCGCCACCACCCGCCGATGCTTTCACCAGGACCGGATAGCCGATCTCGGCGGCAATGCGAAGGGCATCCTCTTCAGATTCGACGGCGCCGTCGGAACCGGGCACCACGGGAATGCCGAGACGCTTGGCTGTCGCCTTGGCCTCGATCTTGTCGCCCATGATGCGGATGTGCTCGGCCGACGGTCCGATGAAGGCGACGTTGTGGGCAGCCAGGATATCGGCGAAGCGGGCATTCTCGCTGAGGAAGCCGTAGCCGGGGTGAACCGCCTCGGCGCCGGTGATCTCGCAGGCGGCGACGATGTTGGGAATGTTGAGGTAGCTATCGCGCACCGGCGCCGGGCCGATACAGACGCTTTCATCCGCGAGGCGGACATGCATGGCATTGGCGTCGGCCGTCGAGTGGACGGCAACGGTGCCGATGCCGAGCTCCTTGCAGGCGCGCAGCACCCGAAGTGCGATTTCGCCGCGGTTGGCGATGAGGATCTTCTCGAACATGGGGCCGGTCACTCGATGATCAGCAGCGGCTCGCCGAACTCGACCGGCTGGCCGTTCTCGACGAAGATGGCCGTGACGCGGCCGGCGCGCGGGGCCGGAATATGGTTGAGGTGCTTCATGGCCTCGATGATCATCACCGTCTGGCCTTCCTTCACCGTGTCGCCAACCTCGACGAAGGACCGTGCGCCCGGCTCCGGAGCCAGGTAGGCGGTGCCGACCATCGGGGAGGGAACGGCGCCGGGATTGGCGGCGGGGTCGGCAGCCTTCGGCGCCTCGACGGCCACTGGGGCCGCGGCGCCAACAGGGGCGGACATCGCCGGCATCGCGCTCGGCGGAGCCCATCCCCCGGCCTGGGTAATGGTGACCGGCGCCGCCGTTCGAGCCACGCGGATCTTCAGCTTCTCCTGCTCCACCTCGATCTCGGTGAGGTTCGTCTCGTCGAGGATGTTGGCAAGCTGGCGGATCAGTTCGTAGTCAAAGGTCTGGGGCATCGGTTCTCACCGGATTGGGACGGCGGTCACCCTTTCAGGAGACCGGCGAGGGCTTCGAGCGCGAGAGTATAGCCAAGAGGGCCAAGGCCGACGATCACTCCAGCCGCCACGGGCGACACGAAGGACCGATGCCGGAAACTCTCGCGGGCATGGACGTTGGAAATGTGAACTTCGATCAAGGGAACTCCGACTCCCTTGATCGCGTCGTGGAGGGCGATCGACGTGTGCGTATAGGCGCCGGGGTTCATCACCACGCCGGCACCGCGCCGCCCCGCCTCCTGAATCCAGTCGACGAGAACGCCCTCATGGTTGGACTGACGAAACTCGACGGCTGAAAATCCCAGAGCGGCAGCCTTCTCTCGGCAGGTCGCCTCGATATCGGCAAGGGTCAGCGATCCGTAGATGCCCGGTTCTCGTGTTCCGAGAAGATTGAGGTTCGGTCCGTTGAGGATGAACGCTTCAATGGGCAATCGGTCGGTTCCCTTTCAAGGCCGGAACAGGGGAGGCCGCAACCCATCGGTGGGCGGTGGCCGGCTTCCTTATAGGCATATGCCGCTCCGAAAAAAAGAGGCAGCGCCGATTCATCCCCGTCTGTGGGGTGGCGCTGCGTCGAGCGCCGACCAAAGATCAGCAGGTCGTCTTGCCGCAGGTGCGCATGGACTCGATTCTGCGGTTCAGATCGGCAAAACCGACGGCGCCATAGACCATCTCGTCTCCGATGATATAGGCGGGCGTCCCGTTGATGCCGAGCTTGCGGGCGAGATCGTAGGAATGATTGATCGCCTCGGCGACCGCCTTCGTGCCGGACGTCTCCTTTACCTTTGCTTCGTCGAGGCCGGCCTTCACCGCCGCCGCCAGTGCACGGTCGCCGTCTGCCTGCCCGCGAATGCCCATCAGTTCGAAGTGAAAGGCTTCGTAGGCCTTGGGGTCGAGAATATTGACGGCCGCCGCCACCTTGGCGGCTTCAACGGACCCCTCGCTCAGGATGGGGAACTCCTTGAGGATGATCTTGACGTCCTTCTCCTTGTCCAGGATGGCGCGGGTATCGGAGAGGGCCTTCTTGCAGTAGCCGCAATTGTAGTCGAAGAACTCCACCAGGGCGATTTTCGCGTTCGGATCGCCCAGCACAGCCTGATAGGGTGACGAGAAGATCGCCTCGCGGTTGGCCTGGATCGCGTCGACCCGTCCCTGTTCCTCGGCCGCCTTGTTGCGCGCGTCGAGCGCCTGCAGGGCCTCGGTGATCACTTCGGGATTCTCAAGCAGGTAGGATTTCACCACCTCGCCGATCGCCGCCTTCTGGCCGTCGGTGAACTCTTCCGCGGAGGCCGCGCAGGGAAGGAGAGTCGCGGCGACCAGAGTGGCCGACAGTACTTTCCGGAAATGGCTAAACATGCGCTTTCTCCTCGTTCCAGGCGTTGAGAGCCCGGTTATCTTGGTATCTTATAGGTGATGATATCGTCGGCGCGCAGCCAGGCCGGTGAGCCGGTCTTCAGTTTCTCCTGCGCGCGGATGGCGTATTTCTTGGCCGTCTCGATGTCGCCCGAGGCGAAGCTTCCTTGCGCCGAGGCAAGATCGGCCATGGCGATGTTGTCCTTGCGCGCATAGGCGATCGCGAGTTGCCGATAGCCGACGGGCTGGTCCGGGTCGTCACCGATGCCTTTTGTGAGCGCGGCGATCGCCTCGTCGGTCAGCTTGCCGTCACCGGTGCCGACTAGCGCCTGCCCCAGCAGGACGCGGATCGGACCGGCGTTCGGCGCCAGCGACACTGCCTTCCTGAGAGGAGCCAAGGCTTCCCTCGACTTGCCGGTTTCCAGAAGGATCTGTCCCTTCAGCTCCCAGAAATAGGGGTTGTTTGGGGAGCGCTTGATCAGAGCATCCATCCGGGCGATGGCCGACTTCGGATCGGCGAAGCGGTAGGCGATGATGGCACGGGCGTAGTCAGCGGCGAGGCTGGTGTCGGATGGCGGATAGAGCCGCATCACGCTCTGGGCGTTGCGGGTGAAAGCGGCGAACTTGGCCCGAACAAGGTCGTGCCGCGCCTGGAGCGACGGGCTGTCCACCTTGTCGAAGAACTTCGACTTGCGGGCCATCTCATCAATCATGGCGATGCGATCGGCGGCCAGAGGATGGCTCTGGATATAGGGATCGATGTGCGCCGACATGAACATCTGCTGATCGGCGAAACGCTTGAAGGTTTCCAGCATGCCCTTTGCCGACTGGCCGGTTTGGGCCAGGTATTTCAACGCCAGTTGGTCGGCGGCGGTCTCGTTCTCGCGGGCATACATCAGAAGGCCACGTTGGCCGAACTGCATGCCGCCGGTAGCCAGGGCGCCCACCGCGCCACCTCCGCCACCCGCCGCGCCTGCGGCAACGCCGCCCAGCATGGCGAGCGCCGACAGAATCTGCATTCGGCGGATCTCCGCCCGCAACTGGGCGAGATGGTTCGCGGCGAGGTGGCCGATCTCATGCGCCAGCACGCCAATCAGTTGGTTGGGCGTCGTGGAATCGATGATCGCGCCGGCGTTGACGAAAATATGCCGGCTGTCGGCAACGAATGCGTTGAAGGTATCGTCGTTGACCAGCTTGACGCGGACCGTGGCTGCGCCGAGACCGGCCGCCTTCAGCAGGGGGCGCGTGTAGTCGGCGATCAGGGCTTCCGCTTCGGCGTCGCGTAGCAACGATATGCTGCGGCTCCGCTCTACCGAGAGCGCGGGTAAAGTGGACGAGAGGGCGATCGCCGCTGCCGTGAGGACGGCGACGGAGGTACGGCAGAAGCTGATCATCATCGCGCGATTCACTATCGGAAGTCTCGTCAGGGTGTCCGTAGCCTGATAAAGGGCAGAACGCGGGCCGGGCGCAACGGAAAAATCCGAGCTGTCCAGCTGACGATACATTGCAATCCATCTCTGGCAAAATCTTGGAGGCGAGGGGAGAATGCGGGTTTCTCGGCGGAGTGATGTGGCTCCCTTCCTCGCCATGGACGTGCTGTCCGACGCCAATCGTCTTGCCCGGGAAGGCCGAAGCATCGTTCACATGGAGCTTGGCGAACCCGGTGCCCCGGTGCCGGCCGCCGTTCGCGCCGCCGCCGAAGCGGCGCTCGGTCGTGGCCGCATCGGCTATACCGAAGCGCTTGGCATTCCCGAGCTGCGGTCCCGGATCGCCCGTCTTTACGCCGATCGCTATGGCGTCGACGTGCCGGCCGAGCGGGTTGCGGTCACGGGAGGCTCGTCTGGCGCTTTCAATCTCGCTTTCCTGGCCATGTTCGACGTTGGCGACCGCGTGGGGTTGCCGACCCCGGGCTATCCCGCCTATCGAAACATCCTGACCGCGCTCGGTCTCGAAGTCGTCGAGATCCCGACGACCGCCGATGCGCGCTGGCAGGCAAGCGCTGTCGCCATCGAAAAAGCGCATGCCGAACAACCGCTTGCCGGGGTCGTCGTGGCGAGCCCCAACAATCCCTCGGGGACCATGATGACGCGCGACGGCCTCAAGTCGCTGGTCGCCGCTTGTCGGGACATGAACATCGCCCTCGTCATGGACGAGATCTACCACGGTCTCGTCTATGACGGGGACGAGGTGACGGCGCTTGAGTTTTCCGACGACGTCGTGGTCGTCAACTCGTTCTCCAAGTATTTCTGCATGACGGGCTGGCGGGTTGGCTGGATGGTGCTGCCGGAGCACATGGTGCGTCCGGTCGAGCGCATCGCCCAAAACCTCTTCATCTCTCCGTCGGAGCTGTCGCAACGCGCCGCCCTTGGCGCTTTCGAGGCCGGGGAGGAACTCGAAGCGGTCAAGGCTGGTTACGAGGCCAGCCGGAGGCTGCTTCTGGCGCGCATGCCAAAGATTGGCCTCGATCGTTTCCTGCCGGTTGATGGTGCCTTCTATTTTTACGCCGACGTAAGTCGCTACACCAACGACAGCCTCGATTTCTGTCGCCGCATGCTGCACGAGGCGGGCGTCGCTGCGACGCCCGGTCTCGACTTCGATACGGGGCGCGGCTCGTCCCATGTACGCTTTTCATTTGCCGGACGTACGGATGAGATCGCGGAGGCTTGCGAGCGGATTGGCGGCTGGCTGAGATAGCCGCGCACTCGCTCGCCTGTATCCAGGCTTCGCCCCCGCCTCATCTTGTCGGACGTCTGTTCGATCGCTTGGTGACGGTCGGCGCCAGTCGGTGCTGTCGAGCTGGAAAGACGGGCTCCCTCGTGAAGCGCACGCGAGTTGACCAATACCAATGATCGAGAAGACAGATGCGAAAAGGCCGCCCAGGGGAACCGGGGCGGCCTTGATCGTTATTCCTGGCGTTTATCAGAAGAAGGAGCGGCGCTGCCACCAACCCGTCTTCTTCGGGTGGTTGGCATCTGGTTCCGGCTCAGGCTCGGGTTCCGGCTCGGGTTGCAGCACCGGCTCGTTGGCCTCGATCGATTTCTCGACAAGTTCCGCGACGCTTTCCATTGACGTATGGGCAGGCGCAGTTGCTTCCGGCGCCTCGTTCACCTCACCTGCCAGCGTCTCCACAGGTTCGTCGTTCACAACGATCGGAGCGGCTTCCGCCTCTGCCTCACCTGCGTCCGCAACGGGCAAGACTTCAGCTTCGGTATCGCTTGCCACCGCCTCGGTAGCCACGGTCTCGCCATCCTGAGGAACTGCCGCAGCTTCGGATCCGGTGTCCTCCTCCAACTGGTGCCGGCGGCGACCACCGCGGCGGCCACGGCGACGCGACCTGCGGCGCTGCTCGCCTTCGCTCTCGCCCTCGGCGCGTGCCTCACCTTCCTCCTCTTCGGAGCCTTCGTCGTCACCCTCGGGCGACGGCAGTTCGGTGCCGTCTCCGGCAGCGTCCTGGCTGTCGCCATTGGCGGCGTCGCCACCCTCGGTCCGCCGGCGGCGGCGCCGACGACGCTTGCGACGGGCATCCCCATCTCCACGCTCTTCGCGGGACGATTGGGACTTCTCGGCATCGGCCTCTTCGTCGTCCTCTTCCTCGATATCCTCGTCGAGGTCCTCGTCATAGGGCTGCACGCTTTCGGGCGTCAGCGTCGGCGCGGGCGGCGGCGGGGCAGGGTTGAGGATGATCTCGCCGCGCTCGATGGCGAAATGCTGCGAACCCAGGTGCTCGTCGGCGGAAATGGTGATCGTCAGACCGAAGCGCGCCTCAAGGTCGGAAAGGTGCTTGCGCTTCTGATTGAGGATGTAGAGCGCCACCGCCGACCGGGTCCGGACGGTCAGGTGATGCGTCACGCCCTTGATCAGCAGGTCTTCGAGCGAGCGCAGCACGTGCAGCGCCACGCTCTCGGTGGAGCGGACGATGCCGGCGCCCAGGCAGTGCGGGCAAAGCTCGGTGGAACCTTCGAGAACGCCGGTGCGAATGCGCTGGCGGCTCATTTCCATCAGGCCGAAGTGCGATATGCGGCCCACCTGGATGCGGGCGCGGTCGTTCTTCAGGCAATCCTTGAGCTTGCGCTCCACCGCCTTGTTGTTCTTGGCCTCTTCCATGTCGATGAAGTCGATCACGATGAGGCCTGCAAGGTCGCGCAGGCGAAGCTGGCGAGCCACTTCCTCGGCGGCTTCGAGGTTGGTGGCGAGCGCGGTATCCTCGATGTTGTGTTCGCGCGTCGAGCGTCCGGAGTTGACGTCGATGGCGACGAGCGCTTCCGTCTGGTTGATGACGAGGTAGCCGCCGGACTTCAGCGTCACCTGCGGAGAGAACATCGCATCGAGCTGCGGCTCAACGCCGAAGCGGCCGAAGACGGGAATCGGATCGCGGTAAGGCTGAACGTTCTTGGCATGGCTCGGCATGAGCATGCGCATAAAGTCCTTGGCCTCGCGATAGGAGTCTTCGCCGGCCACCAGAACTTCGTCGATGTCCTTGTTGTAAAGGTCGCGAATCGACCGCTTGACCAGCGAGCCTTCCTCATAGACGAGGCTAGGCGCCGACGAGCGAAGCGTCAGCTCGCGGACGTTCTCCCACAGGCGAAGGAGGTACTCGAAGTCGCGCTTGATCTCGGTCTTGGTCCGGGCGGCGCCGGCCGTCCTCAGGATGACGCCCATGCCCTCCGGCACGTCGAGCTCGTGGGCGATTTCCTTGAGGCGCTTGCGGTCCTGCACGTTGGTGATCTTGCGGGAAATGCCACCACCCCGGCCGGAGTTGGGCATCAGCACCGAATAACGGCCGGCCAGAGAGAGATAGGTGGTCAGCGCGGCGCCCTTGGTGCCCCGCTCTTCCTTGACGACCTGGACCAGCAGCACCTGGCGCCGCTTGATGACTTCCTGAATGCGATACTGGCGCGCACGGCGAACACGGCGCTCCGGCACCTCTTCCAGCGCATCTTCCGCACCGACGCTCTCGACGTGCTCTTCCTCCTCGTCGCCCGTCCGTTCCTCGCCATCGTCGTTGATGGTTTCGACAGACTGGTCGTCATGAATGTCGATGACACCGCCAGTCTCAAGCGTCGGCACTTCATCGTCGGACGGCTCGATGACGGGCGTTGCCTCGATGGCGTTCGCCTCTTCGATCGGCTGCGGCTCGCCGTCCTCGGCGGGCGCCTCGCTCACGGTCTCGGCGGGACGGGCCGCAGCTTTCGCCGCCTGGGCACGCGCCTGCCGGTCACGGTGCATCCGGGCGCGACGCTCGGCCTCTTCACGCTCCTCGGCTTCTTCAGCCTCGATCAGAGCCTGACGATCCGCCTGAGGGATCTGGTAGTAGTCGGGATGAATCTCGGAGAAAGCCAAAAAGCCGTGGCGATTGCCGCCATACTCCACAAAGGCTGCCTGCAGTGACGGTTCAACGCGCGTCACCTTGGCGAGATAGATATTGCCTCTGAGCTGCTTCCTGGTTGCCGACTCGAAATCGAATTCCTCAACGCGGTGTCCACGCACCACAACCACCCGGGTCTCCTCCGGGTGGGTGGCATCGATCAGCATCTTGTTTGCCATTAAGACTGACTCCCGGCCGTGTGCGCCCTCGGCACCGCCGCGACACCGCTGGAAGACTCCTGGGAGCCGTTCCTGGCATCGCCGCGCGCTGGAAGGAACCGCACCGGCCGTCGATAAGGGGGAAGGGAATAGGGAAAAGCGCCGGACCGACCGAGGCCGCAAATCGGGAAGCGGCAGATGCATTACGCCATCCTGCCTTTTCGACGATTTGCGCTGGCCTCACGACTTTCACGTCCGGCACGTTCTTTCTTTTCAACACCGTCGCTCCTGAAAAACCCGCTCGGCAAAGCCAATACGGGGGAACGACGACGAATGCCTTGTTGGGCGGCCTGCGTGGCCGTGCACCGGAGCGCCGATCTTTCCGGTTGATCTACGGGCGTCCTCTTATGCTTCCCGCAACGCGGCGCATGGCCGGGCGAAACACAACGAGCGAAGGACCGGGTTCCGCGCATTGACCGGAAAACCAACCGGGGGCTGCGTTGACCTCTCGGACCTCCGACTGCCGGTCACATTCCCTCTGCATTTCAAGCAGACGGCGAACCGGCTGGACGCTCTCAAGTACCGAGAGCAAGGATTCGGGCTCCGATCTCTTATTACTTGCGTGAAGTCCCATATGCAAGGCGATCAAATAGGCGGCCAATCAATTCCTCGCAATGTGAAGTGTTTGCTGCTCCGACCGGCGGGGGGGCTGGAAATGGTTAACCAAATTGGCCTAGGTACTATCCAAGGAAATGCTGCCGATCCGAGGAAGAAGCGTCCGCGCTGAGAGGGGAGTTGCCATCTCGTCGGTCTGTGGCAGTTTGGGCCGCTCATGGGATCGTTGGAGCGATCATTTGACGACCAGTGCAAACCGCTTCGCAGTCTTTTTCAGTGTCGTCCTCCTGGCGGTGACGACGCTGGCCTGCCTGACGGCCGGTGCGCTTGCCGGCAATCCACCGGTGGCAACCGACGGCCGCGTCGTCGGTGACGAGAGTCGCACCCGCTTCGTGCTCGATATTTCGGGCGAGGTCGACCTCAGTGCCTTCACCCTTGCCGATCCCTACCGTGTCGTCATCGACCTGCCCGAGGTCGATTTCCGTCTGCCGGCGGGCACTGGCTCTACCGGGCGTGGCCTCGTAAGCGATTGGCGCTACGGACAGTTCGCCGCGGGGCGGTCGCGCATCGTGCTGGACGTCACCGGCCCGGTGAAGATCGACAAGGCCTTTGTGTTGCCGGCCGTCGAGAACCAACCGGCGCGCATGGTGCTGGATCTTCTCAAGACGACATCTACCGCCTTCGATGAGGAGTTGCGGAAAAGCCAGCTTGCCCGCGACAGCGCCAATCAGCCGGTACAGAAGGCCGATCAACTGCCGCCGCCCGACCGCAGCAAGCGGGAAAAGCCGTTGATCGTCATCGATGCCGGTCATGGCGGCGTCGACGCCGGAACCGTCTCCGCCTCTGGCGTTCTCGAAAAGGACATCGTCCTGGCCTTTGCCAAGAAGCTGCAGGAGAATCTCGAACGAACGGGAAAGGTCGCGGTCCTTCTGACGCGGACCGATGACACTTTCCTGCCCCTCGGTGCTCGTGTGCAGTTTGCTCGGGACCACGCTGCCGACCTGTTCCTGTCCGTCCACGCAGATTCCGAGCATGAAGGCTCGGTCCGCGGCGCGACGGTCTATACGTTGTCGGACAGGGCATCCGACCGTGAGGCCGCTGCGCTCGCGGCCAAGGAAAACGCGTCCGACCTCATCGCCGGTCTCGATCTACAACAGGAGGCCGACGAGGTAACCGACATCCTGGTCGACCTCACTCGACGAGAAACGAGAAATTTCTCGGCCGCCTTTGCCAACGGCCTCGTGGGCGATCTCGCCACGGCGACCCGGATGATCAAGAATCCGCACCGCTCCGCCGGGTTTCAGGTGCTACGGGCCCACGACGTGCCGTCGGTTCTTGTGGAAATCGGCTATCTCTCCAACGATCAGGACGAAAAGCTGCTCACTTCGGACGAGTGGCGGTCTCGTGTCGCGGGAGCCATCACACAGGCAGTTCTTCGGTTTTTCAGCCAGAAGTACGCCTACCTCGGCAAATAGTGGAAGCGGACTGTTGCCACGAGGCAACGCCATGGCCCCGCCTTCGCCACAAAGAGCGACGAACGTCCGCACTCACGGAAACATTCGCATTCTGCGGCGTTTTGAGGTATCGGCTGGCCCAAAAGCCGCCGTATGGCGACCGGACGAACCGGTTTTCGCCATGCCGCCGAGACGGACAGGTACGCCGGCGCGGCTGGTGTCGACGGGAATGATGGACGGAATATGATCTTCGTAAGATTCTTCGGCTGGGTCTTCTCGATCGCGGCGATGATGTTCCTGGTGGCGGCCGGCGGCGTCGCCATCTACATCCATTCCCTCAGCTCCGACCTGCCCGACACAAATCAGTTGCGCAACTACCAGCCACCAGTGGTGACGCGCGTTCATGCCGCCGACGGCGAGCTGGCCTCGGAGTATGCCCACGAGCGCCGCCTGTTCATGCCGATCCAGATGATTCCCGATCGGGTCAAGCAGGCCTTCGTTTCGGCCGAAGACAAGGATTTTTACACTCACCCCGGCATCGACCTAGTCAGTCTGGCCGGAGCGGCGGTCAAGAATATCGACACCATCATTTCCGGTTCGAACAAGCGCATGGTTGGCGCTTCGACGATCACCCAACAAGTTGCCAAGGTCTTCCTGCTGACCAATGAGCGCACCATCGATCGCAAGATACGCGAAGCGATGCTGACCCTGAAGATCGAGCAGGCCTACACCAAGGATCAGATCCTCGAACTCTATCTGAACGAGATCTATCTCGGCTTCCGCTCCTACGGTGTTGCCGCCGCTTCGCTGGCCTACTTCGACAAACCTCTGGCCGACCTCAAACTGGAGGAAGTGGCCTACCTGGCGGCTCTGCCGAAGGCGCCGGAGAACTACAATCCCTACCGCAGCCGTCAGGCTGCCATCGAGCGCCGCAACTACGTCATCCAGCAGATGGTGGAAAACGGTTATGCGACGCGCGAGGAGGGCGATGCGGCCATGAAGGCACCGCTCGTCATTGCCGAGCGCAACCAGTCGGCCAAGGTGTTCGCTTCCGAATACTTCATCGAAGAAGTGCGTCGATCGCTGCTGGCCATGTATGGCGAGAAGGGGCTTTACGAGGGGGGGCTGTCCGTTCGCACGACCCTCGACCCCAAAATGCAGGTGATTGCCCGCAGCACGCTCCAGAGGGCGCTGCTGCGCTATGACGAAGCTCACGGCTGGCGCGGCGCCAAGAGGCAGATCGACGTCTCGGGCGATTGGGGTATTCCGCTCGCAGCCGAGACGGGCCTGTCCGACGTACCTGAGTGGAACCTTGCCGTTGTGCTCGGCTTCGACGGCGACGCCGCTCGAATCGGCTTGCAACCCTCCAAGGGACCAACGGGCAAGGTGAACGGCGAGCGCATCGAGGGCATTATTCCGCTCGACCAGCTGAAATGGGCGAAGTGGGAGAGCGGTCCCAAGCGCGGCGCGGCGGTGAAGGCTGCCTCGGATGTGCTGTCGGTCGGTGACGTCATCTACGTCGAGAAGACCGGAACCGCTGTCGGCACGCTGGAGGCCTACCGCCTTCGTCAGTTCCCGGGCATCTCCGGCGCCCTTGTCGCCATGGACTCGACCACCGGACGCGTTCGCGCCCTGGTCGGCGGCTTCTCCTTTGCCGAAAGCGAGTTCAACCGGGCAACCCAGGCGATGCGGCAGCCCGGCTCATCCTTCAAGCCGTTCGTTTACTCGGCCGCACTCGACAACGGCTATACGCCGGCTTCGGTCATTCTGGACGGCCCGATCGAGATCGATCAGGGTCCCGGCCTCGGCATGTGGAGGCCACAGAACTACGGCGGCGGTTACGGTGGGCCGTCCACGCTCAGGACCGGCATCGAGAAGTCCCGCAACCTGATGACCGTTCGCCTCGCTCAGGACATGGGCATGCCTCTCGTTGCCGAGTACGCGAAACGGTTCGGCATCTACGACAACATGCAGCCAGTCCTGGCCATGGCGCTCGGCGCCGGCGAGACAACGGTGATGCGCCTCGTCAATGCCTACGCCATCATTGCCAACGGTGGGCGTCGTGTGCAGCCGACGTTGATCGATCGCGTGCAGGATCGGTTTGGTCGTACCATCTACCGGCACGACCAGCGCGTCTGCGAGGGATGCAACGCCGAGGATTGGAAGGGGCAGGACGAGCCGCAGCTCATTGATGAGCGCGAGCAGGTGCTTGATCCGATGACCGCCTACCAGATCACATCCATGATGGAAGGCGTCGTTCAGCGCGGTACAGCCTCCGTGGTCAGGAGCCTCAATCGTCCCATCGCCGGCAAGACCGGCACCACCAACGACGAGAAGGACGCCTGGTTCGTCGGGTTCACGCCAGAGCTGACCGTCGGCATCTTCATGGGTTTCGATACGCCGAAACCCATGGGGCATGGCGCGACAGGCGGCACGATGGCAGCGCCCGTCTTCCGCGATTTCATGGCACAGGCTCTGGCAGGTCAGCCGCCTCAGGAGTTCAAGGTGCCCGAGGGCATGGTGCTGATCCCGATCGATCGGAAGACCGGCATGCGCGCCTATGAGGGTGAGAGCGCTATCATCGAGGCCTTCAAGCCCGGCACCGGCCCGTCCGATGTCTACTCGGTCATCGGTGGTGACGGCATGGCCTGGGGCGTGCCGACCGAGGTCAACTCGGAAGCCGACAAGGCGGCGGTGTCTGGTACGGGCGGCCTCTATTGACGACAGGCCCCTGAGACCACATCTCCGAGGCAGACAAAAGGCTGAATGGAGCTCGGTGGGTTTACATCGATGATATCCGTTCCTATGGTCCGCCGCGCCCGTGATCGACGACGGGCGCCCGCCGCTGGCTTTCGCCTCGGCGCCAACTCAACCTCCTGACCGGAGCTCACGCACATGCGAGCCGAAATCGAGGCCATCGTCGACGAGATCAAGCAGGGTATGGCCCTGCTGAGGAGGCATCTTTGACTGGGATGCCTCTCAGCAGCGTCTGGCCGAACTGAATGGCTTCGTCGAAGATCCGACACTCTGGAACGATCCTGAGCGCGCGCAGAAAATCATGCGCGAGCGGACCGATCTTGAGAGCCGAATCAATGGTTATCTCAAGCTTGACCGCGATCTCAAGGACAGCATCGAGCTGATCGAGCTCGGCGAGATGGAGGACGACGCCACCGTCGTCGCCGACGCCGAGAACACGTTGCGCGGCCTCAAGGACGAGATCGCCCGTCAGCAGGTGGAGTCCATGCTGTCCGGCGAGGCCGATGCCAACGACACCTATATCGAAGTGAACTCCGGCGCCGGCGGCACGGAGAGCCAGGACTGGACCAACATGCTCCTGCGCATGTACACGCGCTGGGCCGAGAAGCGTGGCTACAAGGTCGAGCTGCTGGAAGTCCATGACGGCGAAGAAGCCGGCATCAAGAGCGCCACGGTGCTCATCAAGGGCCACAATGCCTATGGCTGGATGAAGACCGAGTCGGGCGTGCATCGCCTTGTCCGCATCTCTCCGTTCGACAGTCAGGCGCGGCGGCACACGTCGTTCTCTTCGGTCTGGGTCTATCCGGTCATCGACGACAAGATCGAGATCGAGATCAACGAAAGCGACTGCCGTATCGATACCTACCGGGCTCAGGGCGCCGGTGGCCAGCACATCAACACGACCGACTCGGCCGTGCGCATCACGCACCATCCCTCAGGTATCGTGGTGTCTTGTCAGGCCGAGCGTTCTCAGCACAAGAACCGGGCCACGGCCTGGAACATGCTGCGCGCCCGTCTCTACGAAGCGGAGCTTAAGAAGCGCGAGGAGAAGGCCAACGCCGAGCAGGCGGGCAAGACCGACATCGGCTGGGGACATCAAATCCGCTCTTACGTCCTGCAGCCCTATCAGTTGGTCAAGGATCTCCGCACCGGAGTCGAAAGTACTTCGCCGTCCGACGTGCTCAACGGCGATCTCGACGGTTTCATGGAAGCTGCGCTGGCCCAGCGTGCCTTCGGCAAGCAGCCGGCCGAGATTTCTGACATCGACTGACGCGCTGCGACTGAGTTTGCAGGTCTTGAATGACGAAAGGCGGGGTGCCGATGCATCCCGCCTTTTTCATATTGTCGATGCTCATTGCCCTCAGGGCAGCAGATTGGCCAGCTTCTTTCCCGCATTGATGTAGTTGACGGGATTGATCGGCGCACCGTTGATGCGCGTTTCGTAGTGGAGGTGCGGGCCGGTGGAGCGCCCGGTGGAGCCGACCTCTCCGATCACTGTATCCCGCGTCACGCGGTCGCCGACACGGGCGGTGATGCGCGACATGTGTCCGTAGCGCGTGGTGACTCCGTTGCCGTGGTCGATCTCGACGAGGTTGCCGTAGCCGCCCGACCAGCCGGCTACCGTGACGACGCCTGGCGCCGTCGGCTTGATGTCGGTGCCGGTGGGCGAGCGGAAGTCGATGCCGGCATGGAACGCCAACGAGCCAAGGAACGGGTCGCGACGCGAACCAAAGTTCGAAGTCATGCTGCCGCCGGGCAGGGGGCGGATGAGCGGCAGGCGGGCTGCGGCTGCCTTGACCTGCGCCATGCGGTTGAAGGCCTGGTCGGCTTCCTGCATTGCCGTGGCGAGTGCCTGGGCGCCGCCAATGGGGATATAGGGACCGCCGACAGCTTCTTCGGAGTCTGACGGACCTTCCGGTACGTTCACGCGCAGGCCGGCATCGGAGATGACCTCGACAGCGGCGTCTACACGGGAGTTGGCAGCTTCGGCAATGGCTTCCACGGCTTTCGCCTGCTCGGTGTCAACGGCGGCGAGATGCTTGGAGATCGCCTTGAAGTCGGGCTTGCCGTCGGCCGTGCGCAGATCGATCTTTGGGACGATCGTGTTTCCCGTGGTCGAGGTCAGCGCGTCGAACTGGCGGTCGATCAAGCTGGCACGTCCAGCGTCGGCATAGGCGTTTATGGAACCGGTCACGTCGACCGGGTCGAGCGCTGCCTGTCTGTCGGCTGGAACCGCCGTGTTGTTGTCGTCTATCAGGCCGATGCTTCGCGCCTTGTCGATCAGCTCTCCGACAGCGCGTTGACGGTCCGCGATTCCTCGCTGGGCGGACATGATCTTCTCGACCTTCTCGTCCATCGCCACGCTATCGAGAATCTGCCGGCTGGAGATGCGGTCTATCTCCGAGCGCAGGCGGGCGATGCGATCCTCGTAGGCTTGCTGCATGTTGGCGTTACGTTCGCGCACCAGATCGAACAGATCGTCGCGAAACACGAGGTAGGTGGTTGCAGCCAAAAAGCCCAGCGAAACGGCAAGGAACAGCGTCAGGCCGCCGAACAGGGCCAGTGGGCTGAACGTATAGGTGCGTGTGTTGTCCCGGCTGATGATGACGATGCGTCTCGCCGAGCTCTGGCTGCGGTATCGATCTGCGGCTTGTGGTCTCATCAACGCAACGCTCCAGGCGGGAACCGACCGCACCGACGCATGCGACGGGCGGAACTCCTTGGGAGCGATTAGAGACCGTTAGGGTTAATGAAGGCTTGAAGCGGGAAAACCCCGCCAAAAAACTTTGATTTACAGAGCGTTGACCGCAGCCAGAACGTCTTCTGCGTGCCCTTCGACCTTAACTTTAGGCCAGACTCTTGCCACGATCCCATCGGGACCGATCAGGAATGTCGAGCGAATGATTCCAAGGTATTTCTTGCCGTAAAGCGACTTCTCGCCCCAAGCACCATAGCTTTCGGCGACCTTGTGGTCGGGGTCGGAGCCGAGCGCCACCGTCAGCTTGTGTTTGACGCGGAACTTGCCGTGCTTGTCCACCGTGTCCGGCGAGACTCCGATCACCGTGGCACCGGTTTTTGCAAACTCTTCGGCGAGGGACGAAAAGCCGATCGCCTCGCGCGTACAACCCGATGTGTCGTCCTTGGGGTAGAAGTAGACGACCACGGGACGTCCTTTTAGCGCGGCCAGCGACAGTTCGCCCTGGTCGGTAGGCAGGGTGAAATCTGGAGCAGGGGATCCTACGGCAACAGTCATCGGTGGCCTCCGGTTTTCCGTCTAGTTTTATCGTCCGCCTCGGGCGCGGGGCAAGGGCCCTTTCCAAAGCCGCCGGGTGGGAAATTCCTCCAACGGCAGTCTGTCGTCACTGGGGCAGGAAACCTGTCCCCAAAAAAGACCACGGCTACTCCAAACCCGCAAGCCGCTCAGAACAGAGCGCAATTCCCGGCAGGATGTTTCGACCAAAAATTGTACCTCGCAAACAGGCGTGTATAAGCAGCTATACCTTCGTTTCTAGAACAAGTCCCAATTTTGAGCCATTTTTGCGCGAGCTTGAAGTCTCGTGTCCTCCATTCTTTCGAGGGAGGAGTGATCGTGGCTACGGCATCTATTCAGGGGGTTAGCACTCTTCTTGAGGTTGAGGGACGGCCGACCATTCCTGTCGTCTGTCGCCTCAACGCCGGATTCCGGAGCGACGGACGCCTGTCTGTAGAAGGAGAGGCTGATGTCGAGCATGGCCTCGTTCGCTTTCTGATCCGAGATCCGGCGTTTGACGCGGTCGCATAGCGCGTCGGCTCCGATGAGATCATTCCCCAAAAGCAAACGGGGCGCCGAAGCGCCCCGTTCCTCAAACACTCAAAAAAAGCCAATCAGGCGATCTTGGGATCGAGCTCGCCCGCAGCATAGCGCTTGGCCATGTCGGCAAGCGGGATCGGCTTGATCTTCGAACCGTTACCGGCAGCGCCGAACTCTTCGTAGCGCTGCTTGCAGACCTTCTGCATGGCGGCCATGGCCGGCTTCATGAAGGAGCGCGGATCGAACTCGGCCGGCTTCTCGGCAAAGAACTTGCGGATGGCGCCGGTGATGGCCATGCGGCAGTCGGTGTCGATGTTCACCTTGCGCACGCCGTGCTTGATGCCGTTGACGATCTCTTCGACCGGCACACCGAAGGTCTGAGGCATCTTGCCGCCGTAGGCGTTGATGATGTCGAGAAGGTCCTGGGGAACCGACGACGAACCATGCATGACGAGATGCACGTTCGGCATACGCTCGTGGATCTCCTTGATGCGGTAGATGGCGAGCACGTCGCCGTCCGGCTTGCGGGAGAACTTGTAGGCGCCGTGGCTGGTGCCCATGGCAATCGCCAGAGCGTCGACCTTGGTGCGCTTGACGAACTTCACGGCTTCGTCCGGATCGGTCAGCAACTGTTCCTTGCTGAGCACGCCCTCGGCACCGTGGCCGTCTTCCTTGTCGCCCATGCCGGTCTCGAGCGAACCGAGAACGCCGAGCTCGCCTTCCGTCGAAGCGCCGACGAAGTGTGCCATCTCGGCAACGCGGCCGGTGACGTTGGCGTTATAGTCGAAGTCGGCGGGGGTCTTGCCGTCGGCCTTGAGCGAACCGTCCATCATGACCGACGAGAAGCCGTTGGTGATGGCCGAAAGGCAGGTCGCCTCCGAGTTGCCGTGGTCCTGGTGCATGCAGACCGGAACGTCGGGATAGAGCTCGATGGCGGCCTTGATCAGGTGGCTGAGCACGATGTCGTTGGCAAACGCGCGGGCGCCGCGGCTAGCCTGCATGATCACCGGGCTGTCAGTCTCCTTGGCCGCGGCCATGACGGACAGCATCTGCTCCATGTTGTTGATGTTGAAGGCCGGCATGCCATAGCCATGTTCGGCCGCATGATCGAGCAGCTGCCGCAGTGAAACCAGCGCCATAAGGGAACTCCTTCGCGAATTCTTCTGTGGTCCCGAGCCCTTCCCGCCTATCGCATGCGACTGGCGAAACAGACTGGCTCATATCTACGACTTTAGCACAATTTACCAGAGGCGAGTTCAATCAAGACCGCCGGTTGCGCCAAAAAATCGTGAACGCAATTGATAGTTCGTCTGAATATTCGTGCTTTCCTCCATGGGCAAAGTACTGCCCCGGCTGTCAGCTGGCAAGCACGGCGACGTCAACCCGGCGCGCCAACTGACGCACGTCGTCGGGTGAGGGAAGGTGCGGGCCGATTCGACCAAGCTTGGCGGTAGCGAAGGCCACGGCGCGGCGGGCCAGCGCCTCAATACCGAGATTGTCGGCAAGCGAAGAGGCGATTCCTGCCACCATGGCGTCGCCGGCGCCCACGGTGGACAAGGCGTTGACGACCGGCAGTCGGGCCGACAGGGCGGTGTTTCCCCGGACGAAAATGGCGCCTTGCTCGCCGCGCGAAATGACGACCAGCTCGATGCCCAGCGACTGGATGTCACGGGCGGCGGCAACGATGTCGGACACTTCCTTGAGCGGTCGGTCGGCCCAGGCCTCCAGCTCCACTCGGTTTGGCTTGACGGCGAATGGCAGGCTTTCGCGTGGCGCCGACAGGGACGCCGCGAGCGGCGCGCCAGAGGTGTCCAGCACGACGCGGCAGCGAAGCAGACAGAGATCGGCGGTCAGTCGAGCCCAGACACTGGCCGGCTGGCCGAGCGGAAGAGATCCCGCCAGAACCACAAGCGCTCCCTCGACCACCTCGCGTCGCAACACGTCAAGCACCATGTCGTAGGTTTCGTCGTCAAAGGTAAGTCCGGGCAGGTTGATGTCCGTCGTGGTGCCGGTCACAACGTCGGCGATCTTGATGTTGGTACGCGTGTCGCCGACGGTGCGCACGAAGCGATCCTGAATGCCCTTGTCCTTGAAGAAGTCGGTAAACGTCGCGTCGTTGCCGCGGCCGAGTACGCCTGTCGCAATCACGGGTATGCCCCAGTCGGCGATGCAGCCGGCAACGTTGATGCCCTTGCCACCGACGTTGGATTGCGCCGCGCGGGCGCGATGAACCTTGCCGGGCGTCAGATCATCAAGCGTGACGGTGAGGTCGATCGCCGGATTGAGCGTAACGGTGATGATAGGCGAGGTCATTGTCGGCTCCAGAGCGGAAACGTCTTGGGAATACACTATATAGCGGTTTCGCAGGATGGTGACGTTTCGGCAAGCCCTTCCGCCAGGAAATGGCCGGCGATCCGTTCAGTGTTCGGAGTGCAGGCACTTGTGGTGATCGGCCAGCACTTCGATCACCCTGCATTCGCCGACGCAGCGATGTCCGCAACCACCGACCATCGCCTCCAGTTCCTCTTTCAGAGCCATCAGGCTTTCGATACGGGCGTTCACCTCGGCGAGCTTCTCGCGCGCGATGCTGTCGGCTTCCTCGCATGGTTGGGTCGGGTTGTCCTGCAGGGTCAACAGGGTTCTGATGGCGTCGATCTCGAACCCGAGATCGCGGGCGTGGCGGATAAAGGAAAGGCGTCTCAGGTCGCGCGCGCCATAAAGACGACGGTTGCCCTCGCTTCGCGGTGGCGCCGGCAGAAGGCCGATCTGCTCGTAATAGCGGATGGTGGGCACCTTCACCTGGCTGCGCCGGGAGATTTCACCGATCGGCATATCACTCATGCTGCTTACCCATTCCTCTAGTGACTGGAGGAGGGTGCGTCCGTCCGATGGCAAAAGCAAGCCGATCGACAATCTCGGCAATCAAGGATTCGCGATGACCGCAAGAGCTTTGCCTCCTGCATCGCTTGTCCCGAAGCGTTGGTGGCGCGTCGGCTCGACGGGGCTGGAATGAAGCTTGCTGTGTGGATGCCATGTCTGTCCGTTGGAGGCGTTCATGAACCGCCGTACGTTCCTGTTCGGGACGATCACGAGCCTCGCCCTGCCGGCGGTGGCCCGTTCCGGTACGCTCGGCATCGATCTTCCCGAACTGCGCGGCAGCCTTTCCGTGCCTCAGACGCGACCTGTCGCCCGGAGGACGGGAGACCGCAGCGTTGAGCTGCAAAGCGCCATAAACCGCGCCGCTGCCAGCGGCCGTCCACTCCGCATTCCGGCCGGCCGTTATGAGGTCTCCAACATTCGACTGCCCGACCGTACCCACCTCGTCGGCGTTCCGGGGGAAACGCACCTCGTCTACTCGGGGGGCGGCCGGTTTCTCTATTCGGAAGACGCGCGCTCGCTTTCGCTTGAAGGGCTTACCCTCGATGGGGCCAATCGACCGCTGTCAGATGAGGACGATGGTCTCCTGTCGCTGGCGTTCGCCGAAGAGGCCGACCTCGCGCACCTTACCGTACAAGGCGGCGTTGGCCACGGCATCGCGTTGACGCGAGCAGGTGGCAGCCTGCGGGATTGCCGCATCTCCGGCGCCGGCGGGGCCGGGATCATGTCGACGGAAGGCAAGGCGCTGGAGATCTCCGGCAATGCCGTGAGCGACTGCGTTGGCGGCGGCATCCATCTCCGTCGTTGGGTGGTTGGAGACGACGGTTCGACGGTGCGCGACAACCGTATCCACGGAGTGAGCGGCGCCGGTATCCGCCTGTCCTCGGCCGGTGGCGTTCGGATCTCCGGCAACGATCTCCACGCCACCGAGGGGCCGGCCATTGTGGCCGATGCCGCGTCGGCGGGAACCTCGGTCAGCAACAATACCATTGATGGCGCGGCGCTCGGCATCGCACTGCTTGGCGGTCGCGACGAGCGGTTGTCGCTCGTTTCGGGAAACATCGTTCGCAATGTAACCGACGCCTCGGAGTTGGTGGCCGCCGGCAGGCGGAGAGGCGGTGTTGGCATCCATGTCGAGACGCACGGCTCGGTAACCGGCAATGTCGTGGAGGCCACGCCGCATCTCGGCCTGTCACTCGGTTGGGGGGCGACGCTGGGCAACGTCGTCGCCTCGGGCAATGTCGTTCGGCGGGCCGGTACCGGCATCGGCGTGTCGGTGCTGGCGTCGCAGTCGGCGACGATTGTTGCCGGCAACCTCTTGGTCGATGTTCCCGGTGGCGCCGTGCGCGGCATGCGTTACGCAGACTACGCCACCGATGACCTGACGCGGGTTGGCGTTACCGCCTGGCCTGGCCTCACGGTTGGGGAAAACCGTGTTGCCTGACTGTGGACTGGGTGTGGGAAAGGTGGGGAAAATCTGTGGTCTCCCGCCGAAAGGCTGTGGACTCCAGGCTTGAAAACCTGTGCGCCGGTTGTCCGCAGCCTGTGGGCAAGATGTGGATAAGCTCTCCTTGCGCCAACTCGAAGCGGAGCCTTGAGGCCGCCTCATGCCTCTGCGGTGGTTGCCCGACGGCCGATAAGGGATGGAAGCCGCCGATATCCGCGACTTTCCGCTTGCCCGGCGAGCGGATTCGGCTTAGCGGAACCGCTTGATCCTTCTGGCCCCTTACCGGAAAGAGTCCTTCTCCATGGAAAAGCCCGCCCACGATAGCCTGCTGATCATCGATTTCGGCAGTCAGGTGACCCAGCTCATCGCCCGCCGGGTGCGAGAAGCTGGCGTCTACTGCGAGATTCACCCCTATCAGTCGGCGGCGACGGCCTTCGAGAAGCTTCGGCCGAAGGGCGTGATCTTCTCCGGTGGGCCCGATTCCGTGACGCGCGACGGCAGCCCGCGCGCGCCGCAGGCGGTGTTCGACAGCGGCGTGCCGATCCTTGCCATCTGCTACGGCCAGCAGACCATGGCCATCCAGCTCGGCGGCAGCGTCGAGGGCGGGCATCCCGCCGAGTTTGGCCGCGCCGATGTCGAGATTCTCAAGTCTTCGCCATTGTTCGAGGGACTGTGGGAAGTCGGCAAACGCTATCCGGTGTGGATGAGCCACGGTGACCGTGTGACGCGGGCACCCGAAGGCTTCGAGGTGATCGGCATCTCCGAGAACGCCCCCTTTGCCATCGCTGTCGATGAGCGTCGGCGCTACTACACCACCATGTTCCACCCGGAGGTGGTGCATACGCCAGATGGCGCCAAGCTTCTTGCCAACTTCGTGCACCGGATCGTAGGCATGAAGTCCGACTGGACGATGTCGGCCTATCGCGCCGAGATGATCGCCAAGATCCGCGCACAGGTCGGCAAGGAACGCGTTCTTTGCGCTCTTTCCGGCGGTGTCGACAGTTCGGTGGCGGCCGTGCTGATCCACGAGGCGATCGGCGATCAGCTCACCTGCGTCTATGTTGACCACGGATTGATGCGTCAAGGTGAGTCCGAACAGGTGGTCGGCATGTTCAGGGACCACTACAACATTCCGCTCGTGCACGTTGATGCGTCGGATCTTTTCATCGGCCAGCTCGAAGGCGAGGCCGATCCGGAGAAAAAGCGGAAGACCATCGGTCGTCTGTTCATCGAGGTGTTCGAGGCCGAGGCGAAGAAGATCGCCGCCGACGGTCGCGGCGCGCCAACCTTCCTGGCCCAGGGTACGCTTTACCCCGACGTGATCGAGAGCGTCAGCTTCTCCGGTGGCCCTTCGGTCACCATCAAGAGCCATCACAACGTCGGTGGATTGCCGGACCGTATGAACATGAAGCTCGTCGAGCCGCTGCGTGAGCTGTTCAAGGACGAGGTCCGTGCGCTCGGCCGCGAGCTTGGCCTGCCCGACAGCTTCATCGGCCGGCATCCGTTCCCCGGACCCGGTCTCGCCATCCGTCTGCCGGGCGGCGTGACGCGCGAGAAGCTGGATATCCTGAGGAAGGCCGACGCCATCTATCTCGACGAGATCCGCAAGGCCGGCCTCTACGACAAGATCTGGCAGGCCTTCTCGGTGCTATTGCCGGTGCAGACCGTCGGCGTCATGGGCGATGGCCGCACCTACGACCGCGTGCTGGCCCTGCGCGCGGTGACGTCGGTCGACGGCATGACCGCCGACTTCTTCCCCTTCGACATGGGCTTTCTCGGTCGCGCCGCCACCCGTATCATCAACGAGGTGAAGGGCGTCAACCGCGTCGTCTACGACGTGACCAGCAAGCCACCGGGAACCATCGAGTGGGAGTGAGGGCGGAAATGGCGGCAGTTTTCTGCTATTGGCGATGATCCCCCCATCGCCAACTGCTACTGTCATCTGCCTCTTCCTAGACCCAACCGGCCTGCCCGAGTGCAGTGTCGCAGCAGTAGACGTCTGCAAGCCGTAGAACGTCGACCGCTGGCAGCGCCTTACCCGTGAACCGGCGCTTTGGTCCTGCGTTTAGCTCGTGAGCAATAGGGGGCGCGGCGAAGTGATGATGGAGCTTCTTGCGAACTATCAGGCCGAAGTTGCCCTTGGGTTGGTGATCGCGCTGTTTGCGATGTTCGTTTGGGAGAAGTATCCGGCTGACGTCACGGCGGCCGGAGGGGCTGCCATTTTCATCGTGCTTGGCTTGGTGCCGTCCGGCAAAGCGTTGTCGGTGTTCTCCAATTCGGCGCCTCTGACCATCGGGGCGATGTTTGTTCTCACGGGCGCATTGGTGCGCACCGGTGTTCTGGAGAGCGTGGCTGGCTTTGTGCTTGATCATTCCAAGAAGCGCCCAAAGCTGGCGCTGGCGGTGTTCTTGCTGACGGCTCTGGTGGCTTCGGCCTTCATGAACAACACGCCCGTGGTCCTGGTGTTGATTCCGATCGTTATTCGGCTGGCAACCGCGCTCGATCTGGCTGCGACGAAGCTTCTCATTCCGGTCTCCTACGCGGCTATCCTTGGCGGCACCCTGACGCTGATCGGCACGTCCACCAATCTGCTCGTCGATGGCGTCGCGCGTACGCATGGTCTTGAACCCTTCTCGCTTTTCGAGATCACGCCGGTCGGTATGGTCACAGCCTTCACCGGAATCCTGACCATGCTCGTGCTCGGAAAGTTCCTTTTGCCGGACCGGGGAGACGAGACCAACGATTTGGACAATCAGGACGAGGCCGAGTTTCTATCCGAGCTGACCGTGCTTGCGGATGGGCCCTATACCGAGAAGCCAGTCGGCGAAATTGCCGATCTCAAGCAGGCGGGCCTGCGTATCGTCGGCGTTCGCTCGGACGGCAAGGTCATGCGCAAGAACTTTCAGGACATCACTCTGAAGAAGGGGGATGGGCTGATCGTCCTTGCCAAGTCGGCTGAACTTCTGACGCTGAACGATCGGGAAGGATTGCGCGTGGGCCAACGACGAGGCGTCACGGGCAACGGCGAGAGAGTCATTGTCGAAGCCGTCGTCGCGCCTGGGCGACTGAGCCACGGGGCGCTTCTCTCCAACCTTGCCCTTGGTCGTCGCTTTGGTGTGCGCGTCATCGCCGCCCATCGGCACCGGCACGTTCCCGGACCGGATCTCGGTAACGTGAGGTTGCGGCCGGCGGACAAGCTCCTGCTCGAAGGCACGGCCGAGGCGCTCGACGAGCTCTCTCAGCAGAGCGAGCTGGTGTCGGTCACGCGGTCCACGGCGCGCGCCTTTCGACCCACCAAGGCGCCGCTGGCGCTTCTGGCGCTGGGGCTCGTCGTGATACTCGCGTCTTTGAATGTGATGGATATCGGCATCCTGGCGATGATCGCGGTGCCGGCCATCCTCGTCTTGCGGTGCATCGACGCGGATGAGGCATGGGGATCGATCGACGGCGGGATCCTGATCCTCATCTTCTCGATGCTTATCGTTGGCCAGGGACTGCAGGAGACAGGCGCGGTCACCCTCATTGTCAACGCGGGCTTGCCGATCATGTCGAAGGTCTCGCCCTTTGTCGTCCTGCTCCTGATCTATGCGCTCTCCTCGGTTCTGACCGAGTGCGTGACCAACAACGCCGTCGCGGTGATTTTCACGCCCATCGCCATTGGCCTTGGTCCGCAACTGGGTATCGAACCGCGGGCGCTGGTCGTTGCCGTGATGTTCGGCGCCAGTGCCAGCTTCGCAACGCCCATAGGCTATCAGACGAACACGCTCGTATATGGCGCCGGCAACTACCGCTTCAGTGACTTCGTCAAGATCGGGCTGCCGATGAACGTCGTCGTTGGTCTGGCGACTTGCTACGCGATCTATTTGTACTATGGCGTTTGAACCCGTGGTCAGCTCAGCGGTGTCTTCTGGTGCCCGCCCGCTAAGCATCTTCTCTTTGGGCTCGAAGCTTCCGCTTTTTTGAGAATATCTGTCGTGGGTGGCCATCGACGCGCTTGATGGATTGCCTTATTGGGCAACCACCACAGCCGTCACACTCCGCTTCCTCTCCCAATCACCACGGGCTTCATGATTCGTCTCGATAGCATCAGCAAGCAACACGGCCATCAGATCCTGTTCATCGAAGCGTCGATGAACATCCAGAAGGGCGAGAAGGTAGGGCTGGTCGGACCGAATGGCACCGGCAAGACGACGCTCTTCCGAATGATCATCGGTGACGATCGGCCCGATGATGGCCTGGTGGCGATCGATTCCGGCATGACGATCGGCTATTTCAGCCAGGATGTCGGTGAGATGTCGGGCCAGAGCGTCGTCGCTGCGGTGATGGATGGCGTGGGGCCGGTGAGCGCACTGGCCGCCGAAATGGCCGAGCTCGAGGCCGCAATGGTCGATCCGGACCAGGCCGACGACATGGATGCCATCATCGAACGCTATGGCGAGGTGCAGGGACGTTTCGAGGAGCTGGACGGCTATGCGCTGGATGCGCGGGCGCGCGAAGTGCTCGCGGGCTTGAGCTTCAGCCAGGAACGCATGGACGGAGACGTCGGTCTCCTGTCCGGTGGCTGGAAGATGCGCGTGGCGCTTGCCCGCATCCTGCTGATGCGACCGGATGGCATGCTGCTCGACGAGCCCAGCAACCATCTCGATCTTGAAAGCCTGATCTGGCTCGAGAGTTTTCTCAAGAACTATGACGGCGCCTTGTTGATGACCTCGCATGACCGCGCCTTCATGAACCGCATCGTCGGCAAGGTCGTGGAGATCGATGGTGGATCGCTCACGACCTACTCGGGCAACTTCGATTTCTACGAACAGCAGCGGGCTCTTGGCGAAAAGCAGCGCGAGGCGCAGTTCGAGCGTCAGCAGGCGATGCTCGCCAAAGAAATAAAGTTCATCGAGCGCTTCAAGGCGCGCGCTTCGCATGCGGCGCAGGTTCAGAGCCGGGTGAAGAAGCTGGACAAGATCGAACGGGTGGAGCCGCCGCGGCGATGCCAGTCCATTCAGTTCGATTTCCGCGCCCCGCCGCGCTCCGGCGAGGATGTGGCGAGCTTCAAGAGCGTGCACAAGGGCTATGGCGGCAAGCCGATCTATGAAGGGTTCGATTTCCAATTGCGACGCAAGGAGCGCTGGTGCGTGCTGGGCGCCAACGGCGCGGGGAAATCCACGCTGCTGAAACTGGTAGCCGGCGCGACCGAGCCGGATCAGGGCACCGTGACGATCGGCAGCAGCGTCAAGATGGGCTACTTCGCCCAGCATTCCATGGATCTTCTGGACGGCGACGAGACGGTGTTCGAATCGCTGGACGGCTCCTTCCCGCAGGCTGGACAAGGTGCCCTGCGCACCCTTGCCGGTTGCTTCGGCTTCTCCGGCGATGATGTCGAAAAGCCATGCCGCGTACTCTCCGGTGGCGAGAAGGCGCGTCTGGTCATGGCCAAGATGCTGTACGATCCGCCGAACTTTTTGGTGCTCGACGAGCCGACCAACCATCTGGACATGGCGACGAAGGAAATGCTGGTCGCGGCACTGTCGACGTTCGAAGGCACCATGCTGTTCGTGTCGCATGACCGCCACTTCCTGGCGGCGCTCTCCAACCGCGTCCTCGAGTTGACGCCCGCCGGCGTCCATCAGTTCGGCGGCGGTTACACCGAATATGTCACGAGCACGGGCCAGGAAGCGCCGGGCCTTCACCCGGGCTGAGGCACCCACTTCGGCCCAGCCGGCACTTCATCGCAATGACGATGGGGTTCGTGTTATGTGCCTGTGAACAACTCTATTCCTGGACTTCGGCCTATGATTTCCATCCGAGCGGCATCCGAGCGGGATGCAGATGACCTTCCTGAAATCGAGCGGAGTTCCGGCGCGGTCTTTCGCGAGTGGCCGGGGCTGGAGTGGATTGCCGATGACACCGTGCAGTCGGCGGACCAACACCGGGCCTTGATTGCTCAAGGCGTTGCCCTGGTCGCCAAGGACGAAGAGGCGGGCGCGGTCGGCTTCCTGAACGGGGAGCTGACGCCGGATGGCCTTCACATCTGGCAGATCGCGGTGCATCACGATTGGCAGGGGCAGGGCATCGGGCGAAGGCTGATCGCAGCCGTTCGTCAGGTCGCAGAAGAAAGAGGCGCAAAGGCCCTGGTCTTGACGACGTTTAAGGACGTGCCTTGGAACGAGCCCTACTATCGGCGCCTTGGCTTTCACACCTTGGCGGAGGGCGCAATAACTACGCGACTGCTCAAGGTCCTCGAGAACGAGGGCAAAGCCGGTATTCCGGTGGAGCTGCGGTGCGCCATGGTGATGCCGCTATAGCGGCGGACGAGGCTAGTGGTCGTGCTCGGCGACCACCGCCAGAAAGACGTCTCCGTAACGATCCAGCTTGGCCTCTCCGACACCTGGGATCTTTGCCATCTGCGACCGAGAACCGGGACGCGCGGCAGCCAGTTCGATCAGCGTCTTGTCGTGGAAGATCACGTAGGGCGGGACGTTCTGGGCACGGGCGATCTCGGTGCGCTTTTCCCGCAGGGCCTGGAACAGGCTCTGGTCGGCCACGGACAGTATGTCCGGCAGCGCCTTGTGAGCGCCTTTCGTCCTCGTGGCCTTTGGCCTTGTCGGCACGCGCAGCATCAGTGTGGGGCGTTCGCGCAGGAATCGCCGGCCCGCTTCCGAAATCGACAGGCCACCATGACCGTCCAGGTCGACATCGACGAGACGAAGCGCGATGAGCTGGCGTAGGATGGCGCGCCAAGTCCGGTCGTCGTGCTCCTTGCCGATGCCATAGGTCGAGATCCGATCGTGCCCGAACTGGGCGATGCGTTCGTTCGATCCGCCGAGCAGCACCTCGGCGATGTAGGCCTGTCCGAAGCGTTCGCCTGTCTTGTAGATGCATGACAGCGCCTTCAGCGCAGCGACGGTCCCATCGAAAAGGTCCGGCGGTTCGGCGCAGGTATCGCAGTTGCCGCAAGGCTCGGACTGGTCGCCGAAATAAGACAGGAGCGCCTGGCGTCGACAGCCAGCCGTCTCCGCAAGGCCCAGGAGCGCATCGAGTTTCTGTCGCTCGATGAGCTTGCGTTGCTCGGGGGAGTCGGAGTCCTCGATGAAACGGCGGCGTAGGACGATGTCCTCATAGCCGTAGAGCATCAGAGTGTCCGATGGCAGGCCGTCACGGCCGGCGCGTCCGGTCTCCTGATAGTAGGCCTCGATGCTGCCGGGCAGATCGAGATGGGCGACGAAGCGCACGTCGGGCTTGTCGATGCCCATGCCGAAGGCGATCGTTGCCACCATGATGATGGCTTCCTCGCGCTGAAAGCGCGTCTGGTTCGTCTGGCGGTCGGCCTTGTCCATGCCGCCGTGATAGGGGAGCGCGGTATAGCCCTGCTCGCACAACCAGGCGGCCGTCTCCTCCGTCTTGCGCTTCGACAGGCAGTAGACGATGCCGCTTTCGCCGTCGTGCTCCTTCAGGAACCGCTTCAGCTGCGCCCTGGGGTTGTCCTTCTCTGCGATGGCGTAGCGAATGTTGGGGCGGTCGAAGCCGGCGATGAATGCATCGCTTTCGGAGATCTGGAGATGCGACAGGATCTCGACGCGCGTCGGTGCATCGGCCGTCGCCGTCAGCGCCATGCGCGGGGTCCTTGGGAACTCCGCCACGAGAGAGTTGAGTTGACGATAGGAGGGGCGGAAGTCGTGCCCCCATTGCGACAGGCAATGCGCCTCGTCGATGGCAATCAGCGACAGTGGCGTGCGGTGCAAGAGGTCCAGAATGTCGGACCTCAGCAGCGTTTCGGGGGCGACATAGAGGAGATCGAGCGCGCCACTCGATATGTCCCGCCACAAGGCAAGACGCTCTTCCCCTTGCAGGTCGGAGTTGAGCGCGGCCGCCTTGACGCCTGCCTGGCGCAGCGCTGCCACCTGATCGGCCATGAGGGCGATCAACGGAGAGACGATGAGCCCCATGCCCGGCCGGGCCAGTGCCGGTATTTGATAGCAGAGCGATTTGCCGCCGCCGGTCGGCATGAGCACGAAGGCATTGTTGCCGACCATCACATGATCGACGATTTGGGCCTGAGGACCGCGAAAGGCGTCGTATCCGTAGACGGTTCTCAGAATATGCAGGGGATCGGCGGCCACGGCGACTCGCGAGAAGAGCAAAGGACGGGATCACATAACAGGTCCATCGCCCAATCGCGCGGCCCTTGGTCAAATCGGTGTTCCGAGCTCGCCCGATTTGAGATTGGTGTTGTTTTTGGCGCGGCCTTCGAGCAAGGCGCGGTCGGTCTTCATGACAGAGGCGCGTTTCTCGCCATAACGGAGCGGCCTAGCTGCCCACGATGATCACAATGTCAAAATCTGGGGAACTGAGCGCATAGCTCAGTCATTTCGTCTTTGGCTCTAGCGCGGACAGTCGTCCAATCCAGCCAGGGAGTATCCATGAGGGCGCAACTTCTTCGACTGGCCGACCATCTTCGCGAAAGCTATTGGTTCGTTCCCACGCTCATGGCTTTTGCGGCGATTTTGCTGGCTGGCGGGATGATCGCACTCGACAGCTACGAGGGCGCGGGCTGGATGGATCGGTTCGCTTGGCTTCAAGCTTCGCGGCCCGATGGCGCGCGACAAGTCTTGTCTTCTATCGGCGGGTCGATGATTACCGTTGCCGGTACTGTTTTCTCGGTGACGATCGCCGCGGTCGTCTACGCGTCCGGCCAGTACGGACCACGCCTTCTCAGCAACTTCATGTCCGATCGGGGCAACCAGGTGACCCTGGGTACGTTCATCGCGACCTTCCTTTACTGCTTGCTGGTGTTGCGCACGATCCGCTCTCCAGAGGAATCCGACGCCCCCAGCTTCGTGCCGAACATGGCGCTGCTGGTCGGTGTGTTGCTGGCGCTTTGTTCGCTGGCAGTTCTGATCTTCTTCATCCATCACGTCCCGAGCAAGCTGCACATCAACAACGTGATCGAGGAGGTCGGTGGTCGTTTGCTGCATGAAATCGAGCGGCGATTCCCGAGCTTCATTGGCGATGGTGCTGGCGCTGACGATCCCGACGCCGAGACCGACGTGCCAATCGCGTTCCGTGCCAATGCGACAGTTGAGGAAGCCGCCGATCGAGCGCAGGTTTCGGCTCCCAAGACCGGCTACATCCAGATGATCGATAACAACACGCTCATGGAGCTTGCCCGCAAGCATGAGCTGGTCTTGCGCCTGCAATATCAACCCGGTGATTTTGTGCACGCCGGTCGAACACTGGTGGAGGCTTGGCCTCCGGCGCGGTGCGATGAAGACCTTTCAAAGGCTGTCCAGGACCTGTTTGGGATCGGAGCGAAGAGATCGGCGCTCCAGGATCTGCGCTTTCTGTTCGATGAACTGGTCGAAATTGCTGCCCGTGCGATGTCGCCGGGTGTCAACGACCCGTTCACGGCGGTCACGTGTCTGGACTGGCTGGGAGCGGCTCTGTCCGAGCTTTCGAGGCGAGAGCTGCCATCGCATCTGCGCGTCGATGAAGATGGCAGCTTGCGCGTCATCGCCCATCCCGAAACCTTCGATGGGTTCCTCAACCAGTCTCTTGGGGCCTTGATGCAGTACTGTGCGAGAGACGTGATGACGGCTCTGCGCTTCATTCAGGTGCTTGCCCAGATATCGATCGATTGCAACGATCCGGACCGGAACGCTGCGTTGGGCGTCTGTGCCGCGAAGCTGGAAGCGCTGTCTCGGCAGACGCTGAACAGCTCGAGCTTCGAGCCGATCGCCGAGCGCTGCGGCGAGTTCCGCCGCATTCTGGCTGAGCCGGATTACAAGCGCCGTCTGCGCGATCAGGCTGCGTGGCTGGGAAGACTTGCGTGAGCGAGAGCCGATATCTCAGGCTGGGCGGTCCTCGGCCGTGCGTTGCAGAATTGGGCCCCAACAGTGAGGACCTGAGCCTTGGCTACCGGTAGTTCCAAGATCGTGATCTATGCCGCTCTCGCCGGTAATTGCGCCATCGCCCTCACAAAGTTCGCGGCGTCCTGGTGGACGGGGTCCGGGGCGATGTTCAGCGAGGCGCTTCATTCGCTCGTCGATACGAGCAACCAGGGTTTCCTCCTCCTCGGCCTTCGGCGCTCGGCCCGTCCCGCAAGCAAACGACATCCGTTCGGGCATGGCATGGAGATCTATTTCTGGGCGTTCATCGTCGCGCTGATGATCTTCGCGCTCGGAGGCGCCGCTTCCATCTACGAAGGCATTCGACGCTTGCTCGACCCCGAGCCGATACGAGATCCCTGGCTCAACTACCTCGTACTGGGCATCAGCTTCCTGATCGAAGCGCTTTCGCTTCGCGTGGCTTGGCGGGAACTCCGCCGCAGCCAACCGGGAAGAACAATGCTGGCGGCACTTCGCGGAAGCAAGGATCCCAGCGTTTTCTCGATATTCTGCGAGGATTCAGCGGCACTTGTCGGCCTTACGATCGCCGGCGTCGGCCTCACTCTGGCGCACCTGCTAGAAGAACCGCGCTTTGACGCCGTGGCTTCGTTGGCGATCGGTGGAATTCTGATCCTGACGGCCATTTTCCTTGCTCGGGAAACCTTGAGCCTTATGACGGGAGAAAGCGCTTCGGTGGAAGTGCTCGCCTCGGTCCGCGCCACTCTGGAAAGCGACCGGAGGATACAAAGGATCGAGGAGATCCTCAGCATGCATCTTGGCCCTTGCGACATCCTCCTGGGTATCTCGCTGGACTTCGATGACGACATGACGAGCGAGGAGATTGAGGACGCCATTCACGACCTCGGTGAGAGGCTCCGAGCCAGCCAGCCGTCGATCACGAGGGTCTTCGTCCGCCCGGTGCAGTCTGCCAAGAACAAGGCGCTTGCTGGCTGCGGGTTCGGCTCTGTCGGCTTAGTCGATTAGGGGACGCGCAGGCTCTCGCAGTGGATCTCGTTCACATGCGCTCCTTGATGCCCGTGCGGATAAGCCTCCAGTTCACGGGATAGCTGGTGATGAAGCCGAAGATCATCGCGATCTGCATCATGAACCAGAACTCGGGTGAGGCTACCTCAAGCGGAACGCCGAAAAGACCGCGGAAGATTAGGAACTGCGCGAAAGCCATAAAGGCATACATGCCGACTTGCCAGGCGCAGAGTGACAGTGCGTCTGCTTTGACCGCTTGGACTAGACCTTGCCGGACACTCAACTGACGCATAGGCTTGATTGTAAAATACTGGAAAGCAACGCCAATGGCGAAAGCGAGCAGGAAGTCCAGAATCCAGACGGCAAACATCTTCTCTTCGAAAAGAGTGCGCCATCCCAACCAGACGGCGATCGTTGGGATCGAGAACGCCAACCACTCGGCAATGAGATCGCCAATTGTGCAGCCGCTTCCGCAATGGGAGGCGCCTTTTGCTACCATTATGGGGAAGGGTATTTCTTCCTTCTCTCGCTCGTCGTCGCCCTCCAGGTCGCTCGATGACTGACGACCATAGAGATGGTAGCCGACGAGTGTGATGAAGGTGCCGAACAACGCTGTTATGGGCCAGACTAGATTCATGATCCACATCCGCTGCGGATGGCGCCATTCATCAAGGCCGATCCACAAAGCGATCGCGAAACCCGCTGCGAGCGACAGCAGGGCAGTTGTGTGGAGCCAAACGGGAACCATGGGATCTCCGTTCCATCTATCTTGTTCTCACTCTTGATGATGCGCACGACCTGTCGTCAGGCTGCTTGGTGGAAAACTGCCCTTTCGCTCGGAGGTTCCATTGAAAAGGGACAGATCGCCCGTAACGCCGATTAGTTCCAAGGTCGGCCTGTCTCGGAATGTCGGCCGAGCGTGGGGGGGCTTAGCTCATTCCCGGCAATCGCCTGACCTCTTCGACAAGGTAGTCGATCATCCGGCGAACGCGTCCCACCCTGGCGCGTTCGGGCACCATCAGCATGTTGAGCGGGATGGTGGGAAGAGAGTGATCGGGGAGCAACACCTCGAGCTCGCCATTCGTCAGCAAGTCGTCCACCAACCAGCGGTGCGCGGGCCCTATGCCGCGCCCGCTTCTGAAAGCTTCGCGCGCGGCGAGGCCATGATCGACCCTCAGGTCGCCTTTGACCGCGACGGCCTCGTGGCTTCCGTCCGGTCCGTCGAGCGTGATTGTCTCGCTACCGGCCACGTTCGACATGCGGATGACGTTATGCGTCGCAAGATCCGCCGGTTTTACGGGCCTGCCACGCAGATCGAGGTAGCCCGGTGCGGCGACCAGAAGCCGCGTGCTCTCTGCCAAATGATGCAACTTCATCGAGCTGTCCGCGAGCGGCCCCAGACGGAGGGCAATGTCCACTCCCTCCTTCACGAGGTCGATACGCTCGTCGGTCAGGCGGAGATCGACGTTGATGCCGGGATGGTTTGCCTGGAACGCGAAGATCAGTCGCGCGATGTGCACGACGCCGAGCGCCGCCGTACAAGACAGGCGGACGGTGCCGGAGAGTGAGTCGTGCGTGTCTCGAACTCCGTCGGCAGCCTGTTCGACAAGGCGGAGAATATGGATGCACTGGTCGTAATAGCGACTGCCTTCCTCGGTCAGCGCGACGTGTCTGGTCGTCCTGCTGAGTAGAGATACGCCGACGGCCTCCTCAAGTTCGCGCAAATGCCGGGTGACGGTCGATTGTCCGCTTCCCATTTCGCGGGCGACCGCCGACAGGCTTCCACGCTCGGCGACGCGGACGAAGGTGCGCATCCGCTCCAGTGTTATGTCTGATTTATCCATATTTCGGCAATATCATATCCGGACAAAAGACATACCGGAATAATCATGGCGGAACTACCTTGCGGTCGAAATCATCAGCCGGAGGGTCCTCCCGTGAACGTTCTTCTCGTCTTTGCCCATCCCGAACCGCAGTCGCTTGCAGCATCCTTGCGTGATGTGGCGATCGGCGAACTTCAGGCGGAAGGGCATGAGGTGCGAGTGTCGGACCTCTACGCAATGCGCTGGAAGTCCGAGGTCGATCGGTCCGATTTTCCCCTGCTTGCCCCGGAGCAACGACTGAAAGTTGCCGCTGCATCCAGTCAAGGCTTCGCAGGTGGCGCAATGATCGAGGACGTAAAGGCCGAGCAGGACAAGCTCGACTGGGCCGACGCCGTCATCCTCCAGTTTCCGCTCTGGTGGTATTCCATGCCGGCCATCCTCAAGGGATGGGTCGATCGCGTTTACGCCTATGGATTTGCTTATGGGGTTGGAGAACACAGCGACCGGCATTGGGGCGATCGCTTCGGCGAAGGCAGGTTCGTCGGCAAGAGGGCAATGCTCATCGTGACGGCAGGAGGTTGGAAAGAGCATTACTCGGCACGGGGGATCAACGGGCCAATCGATGACCTGTTGTTTCCGATCAATCACGGCATTCTCTACTATCCCGGGTTCGACGTGCTGCCGCCTTTCGTTGCCTATCGGGTCGATCGGCTCGACGATCGGGGATTTGCAACATTGTGCAATGCTCTGAAGGAAAGGATGCGGACACTCGGCACGACGGAACCGATTGCCTATCGTCGACAGAACGGCGGTGACTATGAGATTCCGAGCCTCACGCTGCGTCCCGAGCTCGCCTCTGACGGCGCATCCGGTTTCGGGCTGCATTTGCGCAATGGCGGCCCGGCAGAGCGTTTTCCATTTGAAGGCGCTTCGCTCAAAAGTCCGTCGAACTCTTGAGTGGCGGAGCCAAGCCAAGGCAGTTTGCTCGGCTTGGCAGCCATTGGTTGTCACCGCAGCTTGCCTTAGGCCGTAGGGACAGTGCCGCCATCGATGGTGAACTCGGTTCCGGTAATGGCACCCGCTCTTGGCGACACGAGAAACGCTATAAGATCGGCAACCTCTTGCGGTCTCGCCGGTCGTCCGAGAGGAATGCCGCCGAGCGCCTTCATGATGATCTGCTTGCCGCCCTCATGATCGGTTCCGGCGTCGGCCGCAACACGATCGACCAGCGCCCCCGCGGCTTCCGTCTCGACCCACCCCGGCGAAACGCGCACGACGCGAATGCCCTGGGGGTTACCTCCTTGGAGAGGCTCTTGCTATAGGTTGAGAGGGCAGCCTTCGCAGCAGCGTAGGCGGTGGTGGAGTCCGGCAACGGCAGTTCATGCTGGATCGACGTGACGTGGACGATAACGCCGGAAGCCCGCTCGATCATCGACGGCAAAAGCGCTCGATCAAGGCGTACGGCCGGCATGAGGTTCAGATCGAGCTCTCTTGCCCAAATGTCGTCGGTCAGTTTGGCAAAGACGCCCGGAGGCGCCGAAGAGCCACCCAACACGTTTACGATGATATCGACGCCGCCGAGGTGTTCGAGAGCGGTTTCGGCGACGGTGGCGCAACCTTCGGCAGTCGACATATCAGCTGCGACGTAGCGGACGCCGTCAGCCTCGCCTTCCGGTATGGCCCGCGCCGTGCTGACGACCTTGGCTCCGGCCGCCACAAGGGTGGAGACGACGGTCGCGCCGACGCCTTTCGTGCCGGCTGTGACCAGCGCGCGACGGCCGGCCAGCTGAAGATCGAAGTTCATGGCTTGATTTCCAGCTCGGCGATCTTGTCGCCGTCCAGGCGGAAGAAGAAGCGAAGGTCCACCGGGCTACCCGGGAAGTTGCCGGTCAGACGGCTGGTCACGACGGTCCTGTCACCATCCTGGGCGATGGTTTGGGGTTCGCTGACGTAGCTATATTTTGTTGAGGCCTCGCGTCGCCAGGCTCGAATTGCTTCGCGTCCTTCATGGGTTTGTCCTTCGTCCTTGACGACTGCCGTAGTGGTGAAGCAGTTCGCCATGGCATCGCCATCTGTCTTGTCGGCCTCGAAGTAGTCTGAGATCGGTGCTGGAAGGTTGATCATGATGTATCCTTGGGTTGGCGCTTCCAGCTGGCCAGCGGATTGCGTAAGGCGGAAAATGACCTTAGTCTTACCAAATGACAAGAACGCACGAAAAAGTTAGGTACTTACCTAAAAGTAAGCCGCAAGCCCACACGCAGGAAACGGCGGCGGAGGGCGTTGAGCAGGCGCTGAAACTATTGGAGGGCAGGTGGAAGCTGGTGATCCTGTTTCACCTCTTCGGAGGCCGGATCATGCGCTTCTCCGAACTCGAACGTGCCATTCCCGGTATTTCCCAGAAAATGCTGATCCAGCAGCTCCGGCAGATGGAGAGCGATGGGATTGTTCGCCGGATCGTCCATCATCAGGTTCCGCCCAAGGTCGAGTATGCGCTGACGGACTGGGGACAGGCTTTGTGCCCCGCTCTCGACGCGTTGCTCACATGGGCCGCCAGTCGTCCGGAAACAGACGCCTCCGACGATCCGCAGGCTTGATTTCGCGTCCGAGCGGCAGACGCGGGGGCAAACGATGCCCCGCGCCGGATGGCCAAGTGGACTGCATGCTCAGGCTAGCGCGTTCAGAACCTTGCGAAGAGACATCTCGATCTGGCCGCCGCAGTAAGCCTCGCCATAGTCTTCCCGCGCTTTGGCGGCCAGCTTCGCCAAGGGTGGCAGCGCGGCAACCCGACGCGTCAAGGCGGTGGTCTTGGGGGCGCTCTCGTCGAGGATCGTGCCGATCACGGGGAACCGGTCGACCATCGTCGACCACAGCGTCGAGGTGACGACGTCGGCGATACCAGGCTGTTCGCCACCGAGCAGATAGCCGGAATCGGACTTCAGGCCATGGCGCTCGCCGGTTTCTTCCCAAAGCGCCATCCACTTCCTGAAGCGCGGCACGAAGTCCTGCCATCGCGTCTCCGTCCACATTTCCCGACCGCCATCCAGCGTGATGTCATCGATCACGTCGTTGGCGTCGTTGACCGTCTTCATGGTCAAGGCGCGAAGCGTCGGAGTCTTTGGCAGCAAGTCCAGCGTCTCACCCAGATAGAAAACGATGGCCGGCATTTCGGCGATGGCGAAGCCAGCCTTCTTGTCGACGAGCAAGGGCGGCCCCATGAACGGAACCGGCATTCGTTGCACGGGCGCGCCCATGAGGTCCGAGATCGCTACGTCGCCCGCTTCGCTCCAGCTCGCTCCGGCGTAGGCGAGAACGGCACGGACGAACTGACCCCTGAATGGAACGGACCAGTAGTAGAGTTCGTAGTCGGACATGGTCGGGTTCTCCCCATCGAAAGACGGCCACCCGGCCGACTTGGGTTCAGAACACGGTTCGACCGCGATCGGCGATCGCCGCCGAGAAGAGAATACCTCGTTTTGGCCAAGCAGGCCCGGCATCGTTTGCGCGTCGTCTAGATGGCCGCCTCGGTTCTCAACCATTCGCCGAACGCTCGGACCAGCCGCGAGCGAACCCTGGCTTCCGGATAGACGAACCAGTAGGCCTTGCCGGCGCCCAGAGGCCGTTCCGTGAGCAACACAAGCCGGCCGGATGAAAGCTCCGCCTCGATCATGAAGCGAGGCATCAACGCTACGCCCATAGCGGCAACCGCAGCCTCGGCGATCATCGAGAACTGATCGAAGCGAGACCCCCGATAGGAGCCGGCGGTCGGCAGCCCCCCTGCGGCGAACCAGTCGGCCCAGGCGGTCGGCCGGCTTGCCTGATGAAGAAGCGGCGCGTGAGCGATGGCGGCCGCATCGTGAAGGCTAAAACGGTCGCGTACCACAGGAGAGGCGACCGGATAGACTTCCTCGGCGCAGAGAAACTCGCATACCGCGCCAGGCCACGTCGGTTCGCCGAAATGGATCGCGGCATCGAGTGGCGCGTCGGCGAAGGAAAAGGGTTCGTTGCGCACCGCGAAGTTGACGGTGGCCTGCGGATGATCTGCCAGAAACTTCGGCAATCTGGGAACCAGCCAACGCGCCGCAAAGGTTGGCAACACGGCAAGATTGAGCACCTCGGCGCCGCCGGCGCTGGCCATGGTGCGCTCGGTGGCGGCGGAGAGGTTGGTGAGGATACGCGTCACTTCCAGTCGGTAGGCTTCGCCGGCGTCGGTCAGGAAAACGCGCTGGCTGATGCGCTCGAACAGCGGCACCCCAAGCCGTGTTTCCAGTTCGCGAACTTGCCGGCTGATGGCGCCTTGCGTCAAATGCAGCTCGGCGGCGGCGCGCGAGAAGCTGAGATGGCGCGCGGCGCTTTCGAAGGCAACCAGCGCGCCGATCGACGGCAGAAGATCACGGGCCATTTGTCCGTCCGGTCATGAGTTTTTCTCATAACCTTACCAGAAATGATCGTTTGCAGGGTAGGGGGCTCGGGACAATAATTTACGGTCATTCAGCCCCATCCCCCGCCGTGCCGCTGGCCGGCGGCGCCGACGAGAGTGCCCGATGTCCGCTTCCAGCCTTGTTCAGGAAACCGCCGATCTACTCGCCCGCCTTGGCGTTCACGAAACCGCATACATGGGAGGCAGCCTCGTCGTCACGTCGCCGATTACCGGCGAGCGGATCGCCGAAGTGCGTGAAACTGATGCTGCCGATTGCGATGGTGCGATTGCGGCCGCGCAAGAGGCTTTCCGATCCTGGCGTCTCGTGCCGGCGCCCAAGCGCGGCGAATTGATCCGTCTGTTCGGCCTGGAACTGAGGGCGGCCAAGGACGATCTCGGCCGGCTCGTCACCATAGAGGCCGGCAAGATCATATCCGAAGGTTTGGGCGAAGTGCAGGAGATGATCGACATCTGTGATTTCGCGGTCGGTCTTTCCCGCCAGCTTTATGGGCTCACGATCGCCACCGAGCGGCCGAGCCACCGCATGATGGAGAGCTGGCACCCGCTCGGTGTCGTCGGCGTCATCTCCGCCTTCAATTTCCCGGTTGCGGTATGGTCGTGGAACGCTGCCATCGCGCTGGTCTGCGGCGACACGGTCGTCTGGAAGCCATCGGAGAAGACGCCGCTGACCGCGCTTGCTACCCAGGCGCTGTTCGAGAAGGCGGCGGCAAAGGCGGGGGCGCCTTCAGGTCTCTCCGCCGTGGTCATCGGCGGACGCGCGGTCGGCGAGGCCTTGGTCGATGACAGCAGGGTTGCCGCTGTGTCGGCAACCGGTTCGACGGCCATGGGGCGCGCCGTGGCGCCGCGTCTCGCCGCTCGCTTTGCCCGCGCCATTCTGGAGCTCGGTGGCAACAACGGCGCTATCGTCGCTCCCAGTGCCGATCTCGATCTGGTGGTTCGCGGTGTCGCCTTCGCTGCGATCGGTACGGCTGGCCAGCGCTGCACGACGCTGCGGCGCCTGTTCGTCCACGACAGCGTCTATGACAGCCTGTTGCCGCGTCTCAGGAAGGCCTATGCCTCCGTGACGATCGGCGATCCGCGCGAGGCCGGTACCTTGGTCGGACCATTGATCGACAAAGCGTCCTACGACCGCATGCAGGAGGCGCTCGGAAAGGCGCGTGCCGACGGAGCGATCGTTCATGGCGGTGAGCGCACCCGTGAAGAGTTGGGCGGCAACGCCTTCTATGCCCGTCCAGCCCTGGTCGAGATGCCGGCACAGACGGACGTGGTCATGACGGAGACCTTCGCCCCCATTCTCTATGTTATGCGCTACACGGACTTCGATGCCGTGCTCGAGGCGCATAACGCTGTGCCGCAGGGGCTCTCTTCGTCGATCTTCACCAACGACCTGCGCGAGGCTGAGACGTTCCTGTCGGCCAGAGGGTCGGATTGCGGCATCGTCAACGTCAACATCGGTCCGTCGGGCGCGGAGATCGGCGGCGCCTTCGGTGGCGAGAAGGAAACCGGCGGTGGCCGCGAGGCCGGCTCCGACGCCTGGAAGGCCTACATGCGCAGGGCCACCAACACCATCAACTACGGTCGTGACCTGCCGCTTGCGCAGGGCGTCAGCTTCGACGTGGAGTGACCCCATGCCGATCCGTGTCATCGTGGCCGGAGCGACCGGCTGGACAGGCAGCGCGGTGGCGAAAGCAGTGCTGGCCGCCGACGATCTGGTGCTCGTCGGCGCCGTAGCCCGCTCGGCCGCGGGGCGCGACCTTGGCGAAGCGCTGGGTGGCGTTGCCGTCGGCGTGCCGGTGGTCGCCAGCGTTGAGGAGGCGCTAAAGCTCGGCGCCGATGTGCTCGTCGACTACACCGCGTCGCAGGCGGTCAAAACCCACACGGTTCAAGCCGTCTCGGCGGGCGTCGCCGTGGTGATCGGTGCGTCCGGTCTTTCGGCCGACGACTACGCCGATATCGACGCGGCGGCGCGGGCGAAGTCCGTCGGCGTGTTCGCTGCCGGCAACTACTCCATCACCGCCACGCTGATGACCAAGTTCGCACTGATGGCCGCGAAGTATGTCGCCGACGTCGAAGTGATCGATTACGCCTCGGCTGGTAAGCCCGATACGCCATCCGGCACGGCGCGAGAGCTGGCCGAACGGCTTTCCGCCGTGCGCGGCCAGGCCACGGCGAAGCCGGTGAACGAACTCGGTGGTATCCGTGAAACGCGCGGTGGCACCGTTGGCTCTGTGCAGGTCCATTCTCTGCGCATGCCGGGCTATGTGCTGTCCTGCGAGGCGCAGTTCGGTGCACCGGGCGAACGTCTGCTCGTTCGCCACGATGCCGGCTCCGATGCCGCGCCCTATGTTGCCGGAACGCTGCTGGCCGTGCGGCGGGGCCGCGAGAAGATTGGCCTTCGGCGCGGGCTTGACCTGCTGATCGATTGATAGTTTCGACATTCCGGCAGTGACCGGTCGTTTTGGGAGTTCTCCATCTTGTCCCCGTCCATCACGTCCCGCACCGGCGGTCAAATTCTGGTCGATCAACTGGTCCGGCAGGGCGTCGAGCGGCTGACCTGCGTACCCGGCGAGTCCTATCTCGCGGCTCTCGATGCGCTGCACGACAGCCCGATCGACGTTCTGGTCTGCCGAAACGAGGCTGGCGCCACCATGATGGCCGATGCCTACGGCAAGCTCACCGGCAAGCCCGGTGTCTGCTTTGTGACGCGAGCGCCTGGTGCCACCAACGCGGCGCCTGGGCTGCACATTGCCGAGCACGACTCGACGCCGTTGATCCTTTTCGTCGGTCAGGCCGAGCGCGGCATGCTGGAGCGTGGCTGTTTCCAGGAGATGGACTACAAGGCAGTATTCGGTTCCATCGCCAAGTGGGTCGTCGAGATCGACGACCCCGCGCGTATCCCGGAACTGGTGGCCCGCGCCTTCCGCGTCGCCATGCAAGGGCGGCCGGGACCGGTGGTGGTGTCACTGCCCGAGGACATGCTGGCCGAGACGGCCGAAGTGGCCGATGCTCCGGTCGTGGAGCCGGTGGAGATCTGGCCGGGGCTTGCCGATCTTGCCAAGCTGCAAAAGCTGATCTGGGACGCCAAGCGGCCTCTGGTCATTCTGGGGGGCTCGCGCTGGAGCGAAAGGGCGCGTCGAGAAGTCATCCGGTTTGCCGAACGCTTCGATCTGCCGGTTGCCACGAGCTTCCGTCGCGCCTCGCTGTTTCCCGCCGATCACCCGAACTATGCCGGTGACCTCGGTCTCGGCCCCAACCCGAGACTTGCCGCGCGCATTCGCGAGGCCGACGTGCTCTTGGTCATCGGCGGGCGCTTGTCGGAGTCGCCGTCGTCCTCCTACACGCTCATCGACATACCCCAGCCGAAGCAGACGCTGATCCACGTTTATCCCGATCCCGAGGAGATCGGCCGCGTCTACCAGCCGACGCTCGGCATCGTCGCCAGCCCACATGCCTTCGCTTCGGCGCTATCCACCGTGCATCCGCCGGTCGAGATCCCTTGGTCCGCCGAGACGAAGGTGGCGCGCGCCGACTTTCTTGCCTGGACGGACAAGCCCACCCAACTGCCCGGCGAGTTCCAGTATGGCGAAGCCACGGTCTGGCTTCGCGAACATCTGCCGCCCGAGACCATCGTCGCGAACGGCGCGGGCAATTATGCCATTTGGGTTCACCGCTATTGGCGCTATCGCAGCTTCACCGGCCAGTTGGCGCCGACCTCGGGATCGGTCGGCTATTCGGTGCCGGCCGGCGTCATGGCCAAGCGGCAGTTCCCGGAGCGGCCGGTCGTCGTGTTTGCCGGCGATGGCTGCTTCCTGATGAACGGTCAGGAGTTCGCCACCGCCGTGCAGTACGACATTCCGGTCGTTGTCGTCGTCATCGACAACGCCATGTACGGCACCATCCGCATGCATCAAGAGCGGGAATACCCCGGTCGGGTGTCGGCCACGTCGTTGAAGAATCCGGATTTCGCCGCCTTGGCGCGCGCCTACGGCGGTCACGGCGAGACCGTTCGGACAACGGCCGAGTTCGCGCCCGCCTTCGAGCGGGCAATGGCTTCCGGCAAGCCGGCGATCGTCCATTGTTTCCTCGATCCGCAGGCGGTGACGCCGGCAAAGACGCTGGACCAGTTTGCCGGCCGCGGTTGATCCGAAACAGCAAGGCCCGGCCATTATGTGGCCGGGCCCGGCTCTGACGTTTCTCGTGGGTCAGTAGTCGGCGTGGATGTCGTTGTCCTTGGTCTCCCGGACGAAGAGCATGCCGATCACCAGCGTGGCCGCTGCCACCACGATCGGATACCAGAGGCCGTAGTAGATGTCGCCGGTGGCCGCTACCATGGCGAAGGCCGTCGTCGGAAGGAAGCCGCCGAACCAGCCGTTGCCGATGTGATAGGGGAGCGACATCGAACTATAGCGGATGCGCGTCGGGAACATTTCCACCAGGATGGCGGCGATCGGGCCGTAGACCATGGTGACGTAGAGCACCAGCACGAAGAGCAGCAGCGTCACCATGACGATGTTGATCTGCGCGGGATCGGCCTTCGCGGGATAGCCGGCCGTGGTAACCGCTTCGGCCAGCGACTTGCTGAAGACCTGGGCCGGGGTGGAGCCGTCGGCGCCGGTTTCGGTTCCAAAAGTGACGGTTGTCGCGCCGATCTTCACTGTGGCCGGAGTCCCTGCCGGCGCGGTTTCATTGTGATACGGCACGCCGGCCTTGACCAACGCCGCCTTTGCAACGTCGCAGGAACTGGTGAACTTCGACGTACCCACCGGATTGAACTGGAATGAGCACTCATTCGGATCGGCTGTGACGGTTACCGGCGCACCGGCGATAGCCTGCTCCAAGGCCGGATTGGCAAAGTGGGTTATTCCCTTGAAGATCGGGAAGTAGGTGAGGCAGGCAAGCAGCAAGCCGACCATGATGATGGGCTTGCGGCCGATCCGGTCGGACAGCGACCCGAAGATGACGAAGAAAGGCGTGGCGAGCAGAAGCGAAGCCGCGATCAGAAGGTTGGCCGTCTGAGCCTCGACTTTGAGCGTCTGCGTGAGGAAGAACAGCGCATAGAACTGGCCAGTGTACCAGACCACCGCCTGTCCCGCGACAAGACCGAACAGGGCCAGCAGGACGACCTTGAGGTTCTTCCAGCGGCCGAAGGCCTCGGTGAGCGGCGCCTTGGACGTCTTGCCCTCTTCCTGCATCCGGCGGAAGGCCGGGCTCTCGTTGAGCTTGAGGCGGATCCATACGGATACGGCCAGCAGCAGGATCGACACCAGGAATGGAATGCGCCAGCCCCAGGCGTTGAAATCTTCGGACGACATCGTTGCTCGGCATCCGAGAATGACCAGAAGCGACATGAAAAGCCCGAGCGTGGCCGTGGTCTGGATCCAGGACGTGTAGGCGCCGCGTCTATGGTCGGGAGCGTGTTCTGCGACGTAAGTTGCCGCGCCACCATACTCTCCGCCGAGCGCCAGGCCTTGCAGGAGGCGAAGCAGGATCAGAACAACCGGCGCGACAATGCCGATTGACGCGTAGTTGGGCAAGACACCGACGATGAAGGTCGAGGCTCCCATGATCAGAATGGTGACGAGAAAGGTATACTTGCGTCCGATCATGTCGCCGAGCCGGCCGAACACCAGTGCGCCGAACGGGCGGACTGCGAAGCCAGCAGCGAAAGCGAGAAGGGCGAAAATAAACGCCGCCGTCGGATTGACGCCGGAGAAGAACTGGGCGGCGATGACCGCTGAAAGGGATCCGTAGAGATAGAAATCATACCATTCGAAGACGGTTCCGAGCGACGAGGCGAAGATGACGCGCCGCTCCTCTTTCGTCATTGTGGTCGAGCCGGGCAACTTCGTCGGGTCGACGGTGACTGCTGTCATCGGTAGTCCTCCCAAATCGTGACGCTGCTCCCGGATCTGTCCGGCGATCGGAAGCGACCGCTGGCTCCACCCAGACTCGGGAGCGAGGCGTAATACTACGTATGCGGGAGTTGTGCGTGAAGATACCTACGTGGAATCTTTAGTCTACCAACGAAATGAGCGATTCAAGCGCGGAAACACGGGCATTTCGCGTTCGGAGGAAATCCTCCGGAGGGTTGAATAGATCTGATCGGCAATGGTTGATCGGATTGGCGAATTCGAGCTTTCCATAGGGCAATTTGTGCTCCGGCCGGCCACCGCATGGGCTAGCTGCCTGCCGCCCGCCCCAAGGCCCGATCATCGAACTTGCCGGACCCCATGATGTGTTGCCATGCCTCTGACACTTCCGGCGGAATGTCGATATGCGGCAGGAAACCCTTTCCCCGCGGGCCGTAACCGTTCTTGTCGTCGGTGAGGCGAGGAATCTCGCCCGTCAGCAGCGACATGAACCGTTCGGGCGTCCACTTCTTGCTGTTCGGGCTGTTGAGATAGTCGATGCGATCTTCGCGATAGCCGAGGCGTGGTATCTGTACCGGCCAGTTGATGAAGCGCGGACTTGTCGTGTCCGCCCAGGCTTGCCGGAAAGAGGCGTCGGTTCGACGCTGCATCAGCGGATCCTGAACGAGCAGCATGGCGTCCGGGGCAAGCCCCAGCCCGTCAAGTGTGCGTCTTGTAAAGTGAGCATTCTCCCCGCAGTTGGTAGAGGCGTCCTCCAGAAGCAGGCGAGACTGGTCGAGCCCGAGGAACATGGCGGCAATATCACCGAGCAGGCGCGCTTCCGAGGTCTGGCCTGCCAGCGCCTTTCGGTAGACTGGATGGGCGTCGACGGCGCTAGCCAACACCCCTGTCGAGTGGCCTATTCCGCCGGAAATCAAGAGAGGGACGCCAGCCGCGCGCGCCTTCCTGACCGCGCCTTCCAGCGTCCACAAAAGTGCGTTGCCGGCCAGTACCACCAGATCGAAAGCTGGCGGCGCGTCCTTGTCGGCACCTCCGAGCTCATCGAGCGCCAGAAAGCCGGCGACGGTGTTGATCGCAACTATGTCGTCGGCCGTGAGCGGGCCATAGAGGCCGAAGAAGGACATGAGAGGCTCCGCGCCTTTGCGGTCTGCCGGGAGGGGACCGACCTGACATGGGTTGTAAGGGGCAGGGAGAGGGCTCACCATCCGTTGCAGCGCTCATCAGGGTAATTCGGAAGCCCCTAATCGATACAGCTGCGCAGATTGGCGAGTGGCCGCTCGCGCCTCGGCCCCTGAGCGCCTTCGCGAGCCGGATCGCCGTTGGTTTTCCTGTTGCGGCCAATCTGCCGAGAAGATAGGCAAAAAGGCACGCAGCGGGCGGATGGGCCGCCCGCATCAGCAATCGGAGAATCCCATCGTGGCGATCACCCGCATCGAGCCCGGCAAGCGCATGAGCAACGCCGTCGTCCATAACAAGACCGTCTATCTCGCCGGCCAGATCGGTTCGCCGAAGGGAGACGTCAAGTCGCAGGCCGTCGAGGCACTGGCCGAGGTGGATCGCCTGCTTGCCGCCGCCGGCACCGACAAGACGCGCGTGCTGCAGGCCATCGTCTGGCTGGCCGACATGGCCGACTTCTCAGCCATGAACGAAGTGTGGGAAACCTGGGTTGCTCCGGGCAATGCGCCGGCCCGCGCCACGGGCGAGGCCAAGCTCGCCGCGCCGGAATACAAGGTCGAGTTCATCATCACGGCCGCCCTGCCGGAGTGATCCGACTACCGCACTCCTCGAGTGCCAGCATCCGCCCCCGGCCAGACTGCCGGATGGGCGGGTGCCCGAGCAGGCTCGGGAAGCGCACGGGCCCAATGGTTCGAACGCTTCAACGGCAGCCGGAGTGGAAGACCGTCACTCTCGCATGTTATCAGGAAAACGCGGTTCACCGCGCCTGTCAGGAGTGCCTGGTTGTTGTTTACCCCCGAGATTCCCGGATTTGTCTGGGCTTATCGTTTCGATGCGGCGACCGGCGCCGGCCAACCGCTGCCGCCCACCACGCCGCCAGAAGAGTTGATCGTCGACGAAGGGTTCGTCTGGCTGCATCTGGCTCTTAGCGACGCCCGGGTGCCGAAGTTCCTGGAGGGGTTGCCCGATCTTCCCGAAGCGGCTCGGGCAACGTTGACCGACCGGGACAATCACGTCGTGCTCGCATCCGATGATGGCGTGCTGCACGGCGTGTTCACCGATATCGAGCGCGCCTTCGACTATGAGACTAACGACATCGGATGGTTCCGCTTCGCCGCGTCGGAGCGACTGATCGTCACGGCTCGATTGCATCCGCTGCGTTGTATCGAGGCAGCGCGCCTCGCAGTCGATCGGGGGCTCGCCATCCACGGGACGGTCGGCGTGTTCGCCACCATCGTGACCGAGTTCGAGAAGGTGGTGGATAGCCTCATCATCGAGATGGGAGACGAACTCGACCGCATCGAGGACTATGTTTTCGAGACGGCGCCGCGCGACGAGCGTCGTCGCCTCGGCCCTGTCCGGCGCACGGTGGTTCGGCTGAACCGCCAGCTCAGGGCATCGGTGGCGCTATTCCGCCGCTACCAGCGTTGGGACGATCCGGACCCCTTGCCGACCGGCACCATAGAGATGGCCGAAACACTCGCCGATCTGCTTGGTTCGGCGTCTCAGGAAATGCAGGGCCTGCAGGATCGCGCACGCCTTCTGCATGAAGAAATCGACTCCAAGATCTCTTCGGAAACCAACCGCCATCTCTACATTCTGTCGATCATGACCGCCTTCCTGTTGCCACCGACGCTGGTGACCGGATTCTTCGGCATGAACACGGGCGGCTTGCCATTTGCCGGCGAACATTTCGGCACTCTTCTCGCCTTCGCACTCGGTGGCTGTTCCGTGTGGGGGGCTTGGTGGTTTCTAAAAAGGGTCGGCATTCTCTGAAAGGCGCGGGCCGCCCCGAAAGGCGGCCGAACCTCGATCATGCGGCGGCGTTCGAGAGCCGCATGCGCGGGAAGGCGATGCCACTATCGTCGAAGAGATGCAGCCGATCGGCAGGCGCGGTCACCGTGAGCGTTGCCCCCTTGGCGATCTCAACGTCGCCATCGATCTTGACGGTGATCGGCTCGGGAAGGCCCGTGTCGAGATAGACCAATGTCACTTCGCCCAGTTTTTCGACGATCGATACCTTTCCCGTGAAGAGTCCCGGCCCATCGGTGGGCATCAGGTCCTCCGGTCGGACGCCGAAAGTTGCCTTGGCGTCGAGGTAGGTGGCGGCGACCTCCGCGTTGACGACGACCGGGTTGCCGGTATCCGGCTGCACCGTCGCAGGCGCTCCTGTACTGGTGATGGTCGCGGAAACGATGTTCATGGCCGGAGAGCCGATGAAGCGGGCGACGAACAGATTGTCGGGCGTGTGATAGAGCTCCATCGGCGTGCCGATCTGTTCGACCACGCCGTAGTTGAGCACCACGATGCGGTCGGCGAGCGTCATGGCTTCCACCTGATCGTGCGTCACGTAGACCATGGTGGTATCGGCCATTCGCTCGTGCAGCTTGGCGATTTCCAGGCGCGTCGCAACGCGCAGAGCCGCGTCGAGGTTGGAAAGGGGTTCGTCGAACAGGAACACCTTGGGATCGCGGACAATGGCCCGGCCGATGGCGACACGCTGGCGCTGGCCGCCGGAAAGCTGCTTGGGAAGGCGGTCGAGATAGGGCGTGATCTGCAGCATGTCGGCCGCTTCTCTCACCCGCTTGTCCTGCTCGCCCGATGAGGCTTTCGCGAGCTTCAGGCCGAAGGCCATGTTCTCGTAAACGGTCATGTGCGGATAGAGGGCGTAGCTCTGGAACACCATGGCAATGCCGCGCTTGGACGGCGGCAGCGTGTTGACGACGGTTCCGCCGATCTCAAGCGTTCCCTCGGTGATGTCCTCAAGGCCGGCAATAAGCCGAAGAAGCGTCGACTTGCCGCAGCCGGAGGGGCCGACGAAAACGATGAACTCGCCGGACTTGATGTCCAGGTCGATGCCGTGCAGCACCTGCACGGAGCCGTAGGCCTTCTTGACTTGCTTGAGCTTCAGTCCGGCAGACATGCGCAACTCCTCCCGCGATTTTCCCGAAGGGGTCTCCCACCCCTGTTCCTGGACCCCGGCCGCCTTGTAAAAGGCGGCCGGTCTCTTTCGTTCAGATCACCTTACCCTGGCGACAAAGGCGCTCTCGGCCGGCAGCGTCACCATGCCTTCGACGACCTGCGCGGCAAAGCCGAGCGCGGCCGCCTCGACCACGGAAAAGCCTTCGGGCAGGGGGAAGCCGGCGCCCGTCGGCCCGAAGTTGAAGACGCAAAGCATTTTCTCGTCGCCCGCCTCGCGAAGGAAGGCGAGGACATCGCCATCCGATTCAAGGAACCGGACGGTACCCTTGGTGAGGGCCGGGCTCGCCTTGCGCCAGGCAATCATGGCTTTGTAGAGTTCAAGCTGACTACCAGCGATCCCGGCCTGCCGGTCGACGGCCTTGGCGAGGTGCTCTTGCGGCACCGGCAGCCAGGGCTTGCCGGCCGAGAAACCGGCGTTGGCGGTCTGGGCCTCCCAAACCATCGGTGTCCGGCAGCCGTCGCGCCCCTTGAACTCGGGCCAGAAGCGGATGCCATAGGGGTCGACCAGATCCTCGAAGGCAAGGTCGGCCTCGGGAAGCCCGAGCTCGTCGCCTTCGTAGATGCAGACCGAACCGCGCAAGCTGAGCTGAAGGGTGGCCATCAGTTTGCCCTGCTGGGCCGAGTCCTGCGCGAAGGGGAGGTGACGCGTCGCATAGCGGATGACGTCGTGGTTGGACAGGGCCCAACACGGCCAGGCATCTCCTGCGCCAGCCTCGAAGGTCTTCAGCGTCTTTTCGATGTAGGGACGGGTGGGTTCGCCGCCCAGAAGATCGAAGGTGTAGCTCATGTGCAGCTTGTCGCCACCGGACGTGTAGGCGATCATCGTCTTGAGCGACCGGTCTCCGTCGCCAATCTCCCCTACCGTCGTCGAGCCCGGATACTGGTCGAGCAGCTTGCGCATGCGCTTCAGGAACTCGAGATTCTCAGGCTGACTCTTGTCGTAGAGGTGATCCTGCCGGAGATAGGGATTGACCCGGGGTGCGTCGATCGCATCCACCGGCCGCGTCTGCGGCGGATTGGCCCGAAGCTTCTTGTCGTGGAAGTAGAAGTTCGCGGTATCGAGGCGGAAGCCATCGACGCCGAGATCCAGCCAGAATTTCAGGACATCCAGCAGCGCATCCTGAACCGCCGGCGTGTGGAAGTTGAGGTCGGGTTGGCTGGCCAGGAAGTTGTGCAGGTAATACTGGCACCGGCGCGTATCCCATTCCCAGGACGAGCCGCCGAAGACCGACAGCCAGTTGTTGGGCGGCGTGCCGTCGGGCTGGGCATCGGCCCAGACGTACCAGTCTGCCTTCTCGTTGATCTGGTCCTTCCTGCTTTCCGAGAACCAAGGATGCAGGTCGGAGGTGTGGCTCAGGACCTGGTCGATGATCACCTTGATGCCGCGGCGATGCGCGTCGGCGACCATGTTCCGGAAGTCGTCCAGCGTGCCGAAGATGGGGTCTATGTCGCAATAGTCGGAAACGTCGTAGCCGAAGTCCTTCATTGGCGACTTGAAGAAGGGCGACAGCCAGATGGCGTCGACGCCGAGGTCTTCGAGATAGCCGAGGCGTGCCGTCACGCCGGCAAGATCGCCGATGCCGTCGCCGTTGGAGTCCTGGAACGAGCGCGGATAGATCTGGTAGATCACCGCGCCCCGCCACCAATCGGGATCGACGGCCCGGTCGACGCTGGCGACGGCTTTTTCGAGCGTAGTCATGAATATCGGTCTTTCTCTTTCATCGATGCCGGCGGGGAGGGCGTCGGCATTGGTCATCCGGTTCGAAACCGTCTCGTGGTCGCCAAGCGGGATTTCCCGCTTGGGTCCACTCAGGGCAACATCTTCTCCTAGCCCTTGACGCCACCGGCCGTCAGCCCCTGTACGATCTTGCGCTGGAAGATCAACACCAGCGCAACGAGCGGCACGGTAACGATGACCGAGGCCGCCATGATGCGGCCCCAGGGAATCTCGTACTGGCTCGCTCCCGACAGAAGCGCGATGGCGACCGGGACGGTGCGCGTCTCGTTGGAGGAGGTGAAGGTCAGCGCGAACAGGAACTCGTTCCAGGCGGCGATGAAGGCGAGCAAGCCTGTCGTCACCAGCGCGGGCCACATCAGCGGCATGAACACCTTGGTGATGATGACCCATGGGCTGGCGCCGTCCACGATCGCAGCCTCCTCGATCTCCACCGGCAGGTCGCGCATGAAGGTGGTGAGCACCCAGACGGTGAACGGCAACGTGAAGATCGTGTAGGAGAAGATCAGCGCGAACGGCGTGTTGAACAGGCCAAAGGCGCGGACCAGCTCGAACAGGCCGGCCAGTACCGCGATCTGTGGGAACATCGATACGGCGAGGATGGTCATCAGGAGCAGGCCACGGCCGCGGAAGCTGACGCGGGCCAGCGCAAACGCCGCCGTCACGGCAAGAAACAGCGCCAGCACGACCACCGAACTCGCCACCAGGATCGAATTGCCGAGGTTGCGGACGAACACACCGGTGGTCAGCACCGCGATGTAGTTGTCGAGGCTGAAGTGGGTCGGCAGGTAGTTGATCTCGAACAGGGCTGTCCCGGATTTGAGGCTCGTCAGGATCGCGTAGTAAAACGGAAAGACCGAGACGAGGACGATGATCGCCACGAGCAGATAGAAAGAGGCGGTTTTGGTATAGCTCCAGAGCATCACCGGTCTCCTCCGTCGAAACGGACCTTGCCGAGCCAGATATAGAGGATGGTCATCAGTGCGATGATCAGGAACAGCATCGTCGATTGAGCTGAACCGTAGGCGAATTTGTCGAAATCGATCAGGTTCTCGCGCGCCAGGACCGAGATCGTCTTCGTCTGCGAGCTGTTGGGCGTCAGCACGTAGATCAGGTCGAAGATGCGCATGGCGTCGAGCAGGCGGAAGATCACCGCCACCATCAGGGCCGGGCGCACCAGCGGCAACGTCACCTTCCAGAACGTCTTGACCGGATGAACGCCGTCGAGCGAGGCTGCCTCGTAGATGTCGCGCGGTATCATCTGCAGGCCTGCGAGAATGAGCAGAGCCATGAACGGCGTCGTCTTCCAGACGTCGACGATCAGCACGGCGATCATGGCCGTGTCGGACGAGGCGGTCCAGGCGATCTTGTGATCGATGAGGCCGAACGTCAGCAGCACGTCATTGATGATTCCGAACTGGTCGTTCAGCATCCAGCCCCACATTCGGGCCGAGACGATGGTCGGGATCGCCCAGGGGATGAGGATGGCGGCGCGCACGAGGCCACGCCCCTTGAACTCCGCATTGAGAACCAGCGCGACGACGGTGCCGAGGATGGTCTCGAGCGTCACGGAAACCACCGAGAAACGGACCGTATTCCAGACGGCGTTCCACCAGGCGGGGTCAGAAAGAAGACCGGACCAGATGACGCGTCCGCTCTTCAGCACCGTCCAGTTTAGATAGTTTTTGAAGCCGACCCACTCCGCGCCGTCAAGGTTGGTCAAAGAGGCATTGGTGAACGAGAAGTAGATCGTTCTGAGAAGAGGCCATCCGGCGACGATGGCGAGTGCGATCAGCATCGGAACCAGGAACCAGCCGGCAGCCCTCAGGCGCTGGCGCATCAACTCGGACTTGGCTCGCTTGGTGTGTCCGGTCGACACGATCCGGATCGTCGATTGGGTGGAGGCCATGGCAAATCCTGCGATGAAGTGCGGAAGGCATCGTTGGCGCCGCGGCGGCACCGATTACGCACAGCCCGGAACCCAAGGGCGTCCGGCAGCCGTCCGTTGGTCTGAAGTCGTTCGGAGGGGCTCGACAGTTTTCAGTCCGAAACCGAATCCAGACGGGCAGGGAGTGGGCAAACCACTCGGAAGGAGCCGGCCGCCCGATCGCAAAGGGGGCATCGGGCGGCCGGCGAGCTTGAGGGCGGCTTACCAGCCGGATCCCTTGAGCTCGGTCAGCTTGGCCTCGAGAACTTCGAGATTCTCGGCGGCGGTGCCGTTGCCGGACAGCGTGTCATGAACGGCCGACCAGAACAGCGAGGATACCTCGTTGTACTTGACCTTGGTCGGTGCCGAGGGACGCGGCACGGCGTTCATGAACACGTCCTTCCACTGCGGGATGATCGGCGCGGCCTTGGCCACATCGGCATCGTCGTAGAGAGAAACGATTGTCGGCAGGTTGGTCTGATCAATGGCGCGGTTCTTCTGCACCTCGGTGGAGCCGAGGAACAAGGCGAGCTGGATTGCCTCGTCCGGATGCTTGGAGTACTTGGAGACCGCGAAGTTCCAACCGCCGAGCGTGGCGGCCGGCTTGTCGCCTTCCGTCGCCGCCGGCAACGTAGCGACGCCGAACTTGCCCTTGACCGCGCTGTCCTCGCCATTGCCGAGAGCATAGGCATACGGCCAGTTGCGCATGAACACCGAGTTGCCGGTCTGCCAAACGCCGCGCGCTTCCTCTTCCTGATAGGCAAGAACGCCTGGAGGCGAGATGGTTCCGACCCAGCTCTTCGCCGTTTCGAGAGCCTTCGCCGCCTTCTCGTTGTTGATGGATATATCGCCGTTGGCTTCGACGATCTGTCCGCCGCCGAACGACTTCACCCATTCCAGGGCGTTGCAGGTGAGGCCTTCATAGGCATTGCCCTGGAAGACGAAGCCCCAGAGATCCTTAGCGCCGGCCTCGCGCTCCTTGTCCTGGATTTCCTTGGCCGTGGCGGCCATCTCATCCCAGGTCTTGGGAACCGGCTTGCCGTACTTGTCGAGCAGATCCTTGCGGTAGAACAGGGCCGGCGCGTCGGTAAAGGCGGGAATGGCAACCAGCTTGCCGTTGGCCGTCTGTGACTCGATGATCGAGGGGAAGTGATCCTTGACGATGTCCTTGGCGGCGTCCGTCAGGTCGAGGAACTGGTCGGAGAGCTGCGGCGCCCAGATGACGTCGGTCATGTAGACGTCGATGTCGGCATTGCCGGCGGCCAGCCATAGACGGTACTGGCCGAACTGATCGCTGGTCGATGGCGGCATCGGCACGATCTTGACCGTGTTGCCCGTCTTGGCCTCGAACTCCTTCAACTGGCTCTGCAGGAAGGCCAGTCCGTTGCCGGAGTCTCCCGACACGATCGCAAGCTCGGCGGCCATCGTGACGGATGCGCTGAAAACCACGCCGGCGAAAAGACCGGCGCGCAGGGCTGAATGGTACATCAAGTCCTCCCTTGAATGCGGCACTTCTCCCGAATGCCGCAACTAGGTACGAAGCGCTCCAAACATCCAAAGCGCTTTGAACGCTGGGATCATCCTTGAAAGCCAAGTCGCTGTCAACTGGTCAATGTAACCGTTTGCAGGAAGGATTTAGGGCTTGAGGGCCGCGCATTCCGTGGTGCCGATCCTTTAAGCACTCTGGACAATGGCTGTAACAATAACACTACAAATGGTAAGGCACGCATATCGGCGTCCGCTCCTGGTCCATGGGGGAAGAGTGGAGCGGCTTCCGATGGCGACGGAAATTGATAATGAATCTTAAGGAATTGGCTGAGGAACTGCATCTTTCGCAGACGACTGTCAGTCGTGCTCTCAACGGATATCCCGAGGTAAGTGAAAAAACGCGGGAGATTGTACTCGCCGCCGCGCAACGTTTCGGATATCGGCCCAGTCCTGCGGCTCGACGGCTCGCGACCGGACGTGCCCACGCTTTAGGCGTTGTCTTCAACGCCGAGCGAAATGCGCTCATGGATCCGCTTTTCGTCGAATACCTTGCTGGCGTGGCCGAGGTCAGCGCCAAGCAGGGATTCGATATCCTCATCAGTCCCTCGACGCCGCGCGACGAGATTGCGACCTTCGGGCGCTTGGCCCGCGACGGAACTGTCGATGTCGTTATCCTGTCGGCACCCTTGACCGTCGACGCGCGCATTTCGCTTCTCAGCGAGCTGAAGTTCCCCTTCGTCGTCCATGGACGCCCCCCCGAGCCTGCTGGCGTCTCCTACATAGACATCGACAACTTCGGAGCTTTCCAGCAAGCGACCAGCTTCCTGATCCAGCTTGGGCATCGGCGCATTACGCTGATCAATGGCGAGGAGCACTTCACTTTCGCTCAGGATCGTTCGCATGGCGCCGCTATAGCCTTCGCAGCTGCGGGACTGCCGAAGAACATGCTTGAAGAGCACTTCATGCCGATGACGGCGGAGAACGCCTATCGCTGTGCCCGGCAGGCGCTTGAAAGCGACGAGCGGCCAACGGCCTTTCTATGTGGCTCAATTCTGGTGGCGCTTGGTGTGCTGCGAGCTGCCGCGGAGCTTGGCCTGGATGTGCCGCGCGATCTGTCGATCGTTGCCCATGACGACGAGATGCCCGCTTTCCCCGCCGATCAGTTTCATCCGCAGCTGACGACCACGCGCTCTTCGATCCGTGCTGCCGGAACGCGGGTGGCGGAGATGGCTTTGGCTCGCGTGGCCGGCCAGAAGCCGGGCACGGTTGCCGATGTCTGGCCGGTGCAACTGATTGTGCGCGGCTCGACGGCTGCCGCGCCCGAGCGAGGCTGAAGACCGGACTCTCTTGGCTTTTTGCCCGTTGAGCTAGAAGACAAGAGCAGTAGCGAAATGCTGTCGCTCGCGTTCCAGGCTTTCGGCGAAAGCAAATGATCGCCAACGGAAAGATTTTCTCTTTTCTCCTTTTGCCTGAGTGTGCGCTTTCTTGAGAGCTCTAGGGGGGCTTGATACCGCTTCACCAAGATCTCCGGTCAAAGGGACTGGGGAACACAGCAGCGACATATGTCGCGCCGAGGTGAGCTCAGGTGTCCAAGGATCGTCTGACCCATTTGAAGCGTCTCGAAGCGGAATCCATTCACATTATCCGTGAGGTAGCCGCCGAGTTTCGCAATCCGGTGATGCTCTACTCCATCGGCAAGGACAGCTCGGTGATGCTTCGCCTCGCGCTCAAGGCGTTTTATCCTGGAAAGCTGCCTTTCCCGTTGCTGCATGTCGATACCACCTGGAAGTTCCGGGAGATGATCGACTTCCGCGATGCGACGGTGAAGGCAGAAGGGTTGGATCTGCTGGTTCACACCAACGCGGACGGCGTTGCCGCCGGCATCACCCCTTTCTCTCATGGCTCCTCCGTCTACACCAACGTCATGAAGACCGAGGCGCTCAAGCAGGCGCTGACGACTCATGGCTTCGACGCGGCCTTTGGTGGCGCCCGCCGCGACGAGGAAAAGAGCAGGGCGAAGGAGCGCGTCTTCTCCTTCCGGACGGACACCCATGCATGGGATCCCAAGAACCAGCGTCCGGAGCTGTGGCGTCTCTATAATTCTCGCGTCCGTCCGGGTGAAAGCATCCGCGTCTTCCCGCTGTCCAATTGGACCGAACTCGATATCTGGCAGTATATCCTTCTCGAGAAGATCCCGATCGTGCCGCTCTACTTTTCGGCCGACCGGCCGGTCGTGAACCGTGGCGGCCAGTGGATCATGGCGGATGACGACCGGTTGCCGCTAGAGGCCGGCGAGCGCCCGCAAATACGCCGCGTCCGGTTTCGCACGCTCGGCTGTTATCCGTTGACTGCCGCAGTCGAAAGCGACGCGGCGACCCTGCCGGAAATCGTCCGGGAGATGCTGATTGCCCGCACGTCCGAGCGCTCCGGCCGCCTGATCGATCACGACGACTCCGCCTCCATGGAGAAGAAGAAGCGGGAAGGCTACTTCTGATGAATGCCATCGATCCCAACGTCGCCGCCGACGCTTCCGCTTTTACCGACTACCTGGGGCGACACGAGAAGAAGAGCCTTTTGCGCTTTCTCACTTGCGGCTCTGTCGACGATGGAAAATCGACGCTGATTGGAAGGTTGCTCTACGATTCCAAGCTGCTGTTCGAGGACCAGCTCCTGAGCCTCGAAAAGGACTCCCGCAAGCATGGCACGGTCGGTGACGATATCGATCTCGCCTTGCTCGTCGACGGGCTTGAGGCCGAGCGCGAGCAAGGCATCACCATCGACGTTGCCTACCGCTTCTTCTCGACCGATCGCCGCAAGTTCATCGTCGCCGATACGCCGGGCCACGAGCAGTATACGCGCAACATGGCGACTGGCGCCTCGACGTCCGATCTCGCGGTAATCCTTGTCGATGCAAGGCGGGGCGTACTCACCCAGACCCGTCGACACGCCTTCATTGCGTCGCTGGTCGGCATCCGTCACGTGGTGCTGGCGGTCAACAAGATTGACCTTGTCGGCTTTTCTCAAGCGATCTTCGAGGACATCGTTGCCGACTTTAGCGTTTTCGCCGCTGGGCTCGGGTTCAAGACGCTGACGGCCATCCCTCTTAGTGCTCGCTATGGCGACAACGTCCTCGAGCGCAGCCTCCAGATGCCCTGGTATGATGGCCCGACGCTGGTCGAGCATCTGGAAACCGTGGTCGTCGACGACGACGCGGCGGAGCGGCCTTTCCGTATGCCGGTACAATGGGTCAATCGACCCAACCTGGATTTCCGGGGCTTCTCTGGCACCATCGCGTCCGGCACCGTGCGGCGGGGCGACGCCGTGGTGGTGGCAAAATCCGGGCGCACCTCGGCGGTAAAGTCCATCGTCACGTTCGACGGCGAGCTCGACGCCGCCTCGGCCGGCGAGGCCGTGACGCTGACCCTCGATGACGAGATCGACATTTCGCGCGGCGATGTGCTGTCGGGCACCATCGCTCGGCCCGAGGTCGCCGACCAGTTCGCTGCTCACCTGATCTGGATGGCCGATGATCCGCTCTTGCCGGGGCGCCCCTATCTTCTCAAGATCGGGGCCCGTCAGGTGACGGTTCAGGTGACGGCGATCCGCCACAAGATCGACGTCAATACTGGCGGCGAGTTGCCGGCCAAGAGCCTTGCTCTCAACGAAGTTGGCGTCGCCAATCTGTCCTTGTCAGAGGCGGTCGCCTTCGATGCCTATGCCGCCAATCGCGAGACGGGCGCCTTCATCATCATAGACCGATTGTCGAACCTCACGGTCGGCGCCGGCATGATCGATCATGGGCTTCGCCGGGCCGGCAACATCCATTGGCAGGCGCTCGATGTCGACAAGCGGACGAGGGCGCTCGCCAAGGGGCAGAAGTCGGCCGTCGTCTGGTTCACGGGGCTCTCAGGCTCCGGCAAGTCGACCATTGCCAACCTCGTGGAAAGGAAACTGACGGCGCTCGGACGCCATGCCTACATCCTCGACGGCGACAACGTTCGCCATGGCCTCAACCGCGATCTCGGCTTCTCGGATGCCGATCGGGTGGAGAACATCCGCCGTGTCGCCGAGACGGCCAGGCTGTTCGTCGACGCCGGTCTGATCGTTCTTGTGTCCTTCATTTCGCCCTTCCGCGCCGAACGCCAACTGGTGCGGGAGTTGGTGGAAGAGGGCGAGTTCATCGAGGTGTTCGTGGACACACCGCTCGATGTTGCCGAGGCACGCGATCCCAAGGGGCTCTATGCCAAGGCAAGGGGCGGTGAGATTGCCCGGTTCACCGGCGTATCCTCACCTTACGAGCCCCCAAAAGAGGCAGAAATCCGCCTCGATACCACCAGCGCCGCTGCCGACGTGCTGGCGGAGCGCGTCGTGGCCTATCTCCAGGAAGCCGGAGTTATTCCCGGCGTCGAGGTAACGATCTGATGCTTATGCGGAGGGGGCGGCGCGATGAAGCCGGCCCATCCGGAGCGTCAGGGCGAGTGGTGGCAGCGCCAGGAGAACCGCTGCGGCAAATGCCACCACCATGGCGAACCGGAGTCCCTCCGGCGAAGGGTCGGTTGCAAAGCCCGCGAGATTCCCGACAAGGCCGAACACCGCCGAGCCCGCCGCGTAGCCGGCTGACTGCAGGGTGGGCAGCAATGCGGACGCCTTGTCGCGTTCGCCCTCAGGATGGGTTTCCATGACGACCTGGCAGAGGCTGCCCCACGCCACTCCCATGCCCAGACCGGTCACAAGTTGGCCGAGCATGACCAGAGACAAGAGGAGTTGGGTCATGGAGGCAAGGCCGATGAGCAGGCCGGCCGTCACGACCGACGCGCCGATGGAGATGAAGGCGAGGCGCTTTCCCATGCCGTCGTAGTTGGCGACGATCACGGCCCCGGTACTCCAGGCGACAGCCAGAATGGCGCCGATCCCACCGGCTATGGCCGGCCCATATCCCCAGAGATGCTGCACGGCATAGACCAGGAACACGCCGGTGACCGACTGGGCGAGCGGCAGGAGAAAGACCGTCCAGAGGCCGACCCCCGGCACACTGGAAAAGCCGAAAGCACCGCGCGGCAGGATCGAAACCCGAGCGGAGAGGTCGATGCGCACGGCGATGGTCAGACAGAGAGCGGCGCCGGCTACAACGAGGGCGGCCTGCCACGGCTCTTCCAACACGACGGCGGCGACCGAGATCGCCATCATGCCGAGCGCGACAAGTCCGAGCCTGAGGCCCGGGAAAATACCAGCATCGTGGTTGCGAACATCCCGTGGAACCGCCACGTGGACGAGCGCTAGAAACACGGCGACGATCGGCAGGTTGACCAGGAAAGCCGCCCGCCAGCTGACGAACTCCGTGATGATGCCGGCCAGAACTGGGCCGCCGAAGGCGGCCGCGGCCCAAACGATCGCCTCGGCGCCAAACAGTTTTGCGACCAGCCGTGATGGAAAGAGCTGCGGAATCAATGCAAAGGCGACGGCGGCGACCAAGCCTTCGCCGGCGCCTTGCACGGCGCGGCCGATCAGCACCAGCTCCATGCTTGGGGAAAGGGCGGCGGCGAGGGTACCAAGGCTGAACACGCCGCTTGCCACAAACAGGCAGCGCCGGGCCCCGAAGCGGGCCTTGAGGAGCGGAGCCGAAGCGCCCGCGGTAATCGAAGCGACGATGTAGACGGTGAGCGTCCACGACAGATAGGCCTCGCCATGTAACTCACCCACGGCGGTCGGCATCGCAGTCGAGACCAGGAACGCGTTGAACGCGAAGATAGCCGCCGCGAGCATCAGTGTCAGCGAGGCGGCAAGGTAGGCTGGCGAGAAGAGCTCGGACCAGCGGCCGGAAGAAGCGGATTTCATGACGAGAAAGGCCAAGCAGTACCGGAAAAAGGCCGATCTCTATAACAGCCTTCGGCAGTCGCGGATATGGTGGACAACCGTCGATCGTTTACTTTCACACGAGAAATCGGCTAACAGTCACGAACATGAGGACGCGCCTTGCGAGCCGACTTCCTTATCGATTCCTGGAGAAATGCCGATGTCCGGGCTCAGCCGAACGTCCGAAGATCTTTCGCACCGACGCCGGAAAATCCTCTATCATGCCTGGCATCGCGGTACGCGCGAGCTGGATCTCTTGCTTGGTCGCTTTGCCGACGCTGCGATCGGCGATCTTTCCGAAGAAGAGCTTGATGAGTTCGAGGCGCTTTTGGAAGTCGATGATCGTGAACTTTTCGGCTGGATTCTCGGCAAGACATCGGTACCCGATAGTGCCCCGAAGATGGTTCTCGCCAAGGTACTGGCCTTCGCCCAAACACATCCGATTGCCGGTTGAAGCAACTCAGGCCGTGGCGGAAGCGAGCTGATCGAGACCGGGGTGGCCTTGCGCCTCGATTGGTTTTTGCGGCGCCTCCCAGCGATAGACGGCAACACGATCACGTCCTTCGCGCTTGGCCCGGTAGAGTGCGACGTCGGCCGCTCCATGCAGCATCTCGTAGTCGGTTCCGGCCTCTGCGATATCGGCGATTCCGACGCTGACGGTTATCCGAAGGCTGCTACTGGCGGTGCCGAGTTCGAAGGCCTGTGTGAGCTGGCGGATGCCTTCTGCGAGGACTGCCGCCGCCGCGGCATCGCTATCGGGCAGGAACAGGGCAAACTCCTCGCCTCCAATCCGAGCGGCGACGGCCCCTTCTGGTGTTGCCTCGGCCAGAATGCCGGCGAACTCGACAAGAGCTCGATCACCGGTGAGGTGGCCGTGAGTATCGTTGACGCGCTTGAAGTAATCGAGATCGAACAAAACAAGCGTGCCGCGATCAGGACTGCCGTTCAAGTGCGACAAAACCTTGCGCAGGAATCGTCGACGATTGGCGAGCCCAGTCAATCCATCTGTTTCGGCTGCGACGCGATATCGTCTTTCCGAACGTTGCCCTACCAGCGCGAGTTGCACGAGGCCTAGGAACACGACGAAGCCGATCGAGCCGATCAGAGTCACCGCAAGCGGCGTGCCCGAGGGAAGGGTGGTCGCGTCCGGATCGAGCGGAGCGACCAGCAAATGGACGGTCCTGACGATCAACAAAGCCTGCTGAACAGCGATGGCCGCCACCGTAAGCGACAGCGCCGGCAAGGACTCCTTCCGCTTGTGGTCGATGAGATCGACCGCAACAACGAGCAGGTAAATGGACTGAATGGCCGAAACCACGTGAATCCTGGCGTTGATGTCGGCAAAGAACTGCCTGTTGCAGGCAAAGGCGAGCCAGACAATCCCTCCGAGCAAGGCCAGAAGAAGGTCATGGCGACCGGTCTTTCCGATGAAGCGCCGATAGCCGAGCCAGAAGAGTCCAACCGCAACCAACAGCAGGGTGTTGCTGACGACAATAGACAGAAAGGCCGGGATATCGCCCCGCAGGCCGACCATTATCATGGCAAGCGTGCAGAGGCCGTAGGCTGCCCCCCAGACTAGAACGCTGACTTCGTTGCGTGCACCCCGCCAGATCAGAAGGTGGCTGGCGGAGACGCAGGCAACGGTCACAGCAGCCGCGATCAGCAGGGACGGAACATAAAGAAGCGTGCTCACGACGGGATCCTTTTCGGCATCGGCCAACGAAAAATCGCTGACCGGGAGAAGGGCGAGCCCTGGAGCTTTATATAGGCTCTTCCTTAAGCAAATTACCGAAGGAGTAGAGGGAAGCACCGGGTTTGCTAAAGAATGCGTGAACGCAGCCCACGCCAACATGTCGTCGCGAGGCTCCGCTTGGGTGTTTCGGTATGGTTGCTTGATGCCACGTTCAGCCCGTGAATTGCTAACTTATTGGATTGTATTGGTTTATTGTTCTGATCCGGGGTTTCCTTTTGCCCCTGGATGCTTTAGAAGATCACGTTTCCTCCCCTGAGCCGATACTCCCTGCCATGCCCACGCCCTGGTCCAGCCTGCTGTCAGACTTCACCGCCGTCACGGTTGCCGCAGTTCCAGATGGCGCCGAAGCGCTCGCGCTCGCCGAATTGGTCCGTTCGGAGAAGCGAAAAGGCCTCGACGCTGTCTACGTTGCCCGCGATGGCCAGCGGTTGCAGCAGCTCCAGCGGGCTCTGACCTTCTTTGCCCCGGAAGTCGGCGTGTTGGAGTTCCCCGGCTGGGATTGCCTTCCCTACGATCGTGTGTCGCCGACGCCGGCCGTCGTGGCGCGGCGCATGACGACTCTGTCGGAACTGGCGGCACATGCGGGTGACATCAGGCCCTTTGTGCTGCTCACCACCGTCAACGCTCTGGTACAGCGCGTGGTGCCGCCGTCCATGGTTTCGGGGCAGGTGATGACGTTGGCGCCCGGCAACATAGCCGATATGGGCAAGCTCACGGCCTGGCTGGAGGACGCCGGTTTCTCGCGTTCATCGACGGTTCGTGACACCGGCGAGTATGCCGTTCGCGGCGGGATCCTCGATCTTTACGCGCCGGGAACCGAAGCGCCGGTCCGCCTCGATTTCTTCGGAGATCAGCTCGAATCTATCCGTACCTTCGATCCGGAGAGCCAGCGCTCAACCGGGCAGCTGAAGCGCCTCGATCTGGTGCCGATGAGCGAGGTGCAGATCACGCCGGCCTCGATCAAGCGCTTCCGGCAGGGGTATGTGGCCACCTTCGGCGCCGCCACGTCCGGCGACCCGATGTATGAGGCGGTCAGCGAGGGGCGGCGCTATGCCGGCATCGAGCATTGGCTGCCATTGTTCCACGAGCGGCTCGGCACGCTGTTCGACTATACCGGCGACGCTCCCGTCATGGTCGATCCCTTGGTGGATGAGGCCATCAACGAGCGCTTGACCGCCATCGTCGATCATTATGAGGCTCGGCTCGACACGCTGAAGACCGGTGGTTCAGGCGCTCCCTACAAGCCGATGTCGCCAACCACGCTCTACCTCGCCGAGAGCGAGCTGCAGGGGATTCTCGCTCGGCACGCCGTTGCCCGCCTGACACCGTTCAACCGTCCGGAACAATCATCGGTCAAGGTGGTGGATTTCGGCGGCAAGACTGGCCGCTCCTTCGCCGCCGAGCGGGCGGCTGGCGACGTCAACATCTTCGACGCGCTGGTGAAGCATCTCGCTTCGCTTGGAGCGGACAAGCGCCGGGTGATCCTTGCCTGCTGGTCGGAAGGGTCGCGCGATCGCCTCGCCCAGGTGATCCGAGATCACGGCGGCCAGGCAACGGAACTCGCTCCGCATCTCGACGCGGCGCTGAAGGCGCCCCCCGGCGTGCTGCCGCTTGCTATCCTGGGCATCGAGACCGGCTTCGAAGTGCCGGACTTCGTGGTGATCGCCGAGCAGGATGTGCTGGGCGATCGGCTGGTGCGTGGCGCCAAGAGCCGCAAGAAGGCCGAGAACTTCATCAAGGAGGCGACCAGCCTTGCCGAGGGCGACCTGGTCGTCCACGTCGACCATGGCATCGGCCGCTTCGTCGGCCTCAAGACCATCGAGGCGGCCGGCGCTCCGCACGATTGCCTCGAGATCGTCTATGCCGGCGGCGACAAGCTGTTCCTGCCGGTTGAAAACATCGAGCTTCTCAGCCGCTATGGTTCGGATGATGCGGAAGCGCAGCTCGACAAGCTCGGCGGCGGCGCGTGGCAGGCGCGCAAGGCGCGACTGAAGAAGCGTATCCGGGAGATCGCCGACGAACTGATCAAGACGGCGGCTGCCCGCCTGCTCAAGACCGCGCCCGTGCTGTCGCCGCCTGAAGGCCTCTACGACGACTTCGCGGCCCGCTTCCCCTACGACGAGACCGAGGACCAGCTCAACTCCATCGAGGCCGTCGCCGGCGATCTCTCGTCGGGCCGGCCGATGGATCGCCTCGTCTGCGGCGACGTGGGTTTCGGCAAGACGGAGGTGGCGCTACGGGCCGCTTTCCTGGCGGCCATGAGCGGCAAACAGGTGGCCGTCGTGGTTCCGACGACGCTGTTGTCGCGCCAGCATTTTCGGACGTTCCATGAGCGTTTCAAGGGCTTGCCGATCAACGTGCGGCAGGCCTCGCGTCTGGTTCCCGCAAAGGACCTCGCGGCCACCAAGGCCGGCCTCGCCGACGGAACGGTGGACGTCGTGGTTGGCACGCACGCGCTGCTCGCCAAGGGCATCGAGTTCAAGGATCTTGGCCTGCTCATCATCGACGAGGAACAGCACTTCGGCGTCAAGCACAAGGAGCGGCTCAAGGAGCTGAAGTCCGACGTGCATGTGCTGACGCTCAGCGCCACGCCGATCCCGCGCACGTTGCAACTGGCGCTGACCGGTGTCCGCGAACTGTCGCTGATCGCGACGCCGCCGGTCGATCGTCTGGCCGTCCGCACCTTCGTCACGCCGTTCGATCCCCTGATCGTCCGCGAAGCCATCCTGAGAGAAAAGTACCGGGGAGGGCAGGTGTTCTACGTCTGCCCGCGTGTCGCCGATCTCGCCAGTCAGCGCGAGTTCCTGGAAAAGCACGTGCCGGAGGTGAAGGTTGCCGTCGCGCACGGCCAGATGGCCGCGACGCAGCTCGAGGACATCATGAACGCCTTCTATGAAGGCCAGTATGACGTCCTGCTCTCCACGACGATTGTCGAATCCGGCCTCGACATTCCCACCGCCAACACGCTGATCATTCACCGCGCCGACATGTTCGGTCTCGCCCAGCTCTACCAGCTCAAGGGGCGCGTTGGCCGCTCCAAGACGCGCGCCTATGCCATCTTCACGACGCCGCCGGAGAACCGCGTCAACTCGGTGGCCGAGCGTCGTCTCAAGGTGCTGCAGTCGCTCGACACGCTGGGCGCCGGTTTCCAGCTGGCGAGCCACGATCTCGATCTGCGTGGCGCCGGCAACCTCCTGGGCGAGGAGCAGTCCGGCCATATTCGAGAGGTCGGCTACGAGCTATATCAGCAGATGCTGGAAGAAGCTGTCGCCCAGCTCAAGGCGGGCATCGTCGACGAGGTCGTCGAGGATCAGTGGTCGCCCCAGATTACGCTGGGTACGCCGGTGATGATTCCCGACCATTATGTGCCGGACCTGCAGCTTCGCCTCGGCCTCTATCGTCGCCTCGCCGAGTTGGAGGATGGCGGCTCGATCGATGCCTTCGGCGCAGAGCTGATCGATCGCTTCGGCCCCCTGCCGGAGGAGGTCGAGCACCTTCTGAAGACCATCACCATCAAGAGCCTCTGCCGCAAGGCCAACATCGAGAAGATCGACGCGGGTCCCAAGGGGCTCGTGCTTTCCTTCCGCGACGGAAAGTTCGAAAATCCGGCGGCCCTGGTCCAGTACATCGGGGAGCAGGGATCGCTTGCCAAGATCCGCCCGGATCAGAAGATCGTTCTGGCGCGCGACTGGCCGGAGGCAGAGCAGCGTCTCCGGGGGACGGCAGCCGTTCTGCTCAAGCTCGTCCGCATGGTCGAAGACGCCAAATCCGGGGCGCCGAAGACGCTCGCGCCGCTTGAACCGCAGAAACTGAAACTCAAGCCGACGCCACCGCCACCGCCCCCTGCGCCGGTGGCCAAGGGGCGCTATCCGTCTCTGACATCGCTCAAGGGAAAGAGACGGCACTAAACTTGGCGTGGGGCCGGATTTTCTTGGCTCCACGCGTCGAGTTGCGCATCTTTCGGACACAATCTCGTATTGAAATAGGCTTTTCTGGGAGAAGTGGCCCCGCGGTTCATTGGCGTGGAGGTCGTCATGGCCGAATTGATCAACGTTTCAACCCTGTTGTTGATCGGCGTGCTGGGCGGTGTGACCGCCGGTACGACGTTCGGCTTTATATGGCTGACGGAGCGGCGGACCTATGCGCTGGCCGTCTGGGCGGCCTCCCTGTGGTTCGGAGCCATCGCCTGCGCCTTCTACATCGTGCGTCCCGTGGTGCCGGACTGGACGTCCGTGCTGTTCGGCAACGCCGTGCTGGCCTTTGCCTATGGCCTGATCTGGCTGGGCTTCCAGTTGTTCGAGGGGGGGCGGCCCGCTGTCTGGAAGGCCGTCATCGGCGCGGTTGCCTGGCTTCCGTTCGTCGCCGTTCCCTTCCTTCGCGACGAGCCGGCCATGCATGGAGCACTGGCGGCGCTTGTGATGGCCATCTATTCGCTGGCGATCGCCTGGAAACTTCTCCAACGCCGGCGCGTCGAACCGCTGCCAGCCCGCTTGCCAACCGCCGCACTGTTCGCCGCCCATGGCGTTATTTACGCGCTTCGGGTGCCACTCGTTGTGATCTCGCCCGATTTCAGTTTTGACGGAGCTTTCGACCAGTCGCCTCTGTTCATTGCCGGCGTGCTTGAGGCGCTGCTGTTCACGCTGTTCCTCGTCGTGGCCATGCTGACCCTGCTCGCGCAGCGGGATGCTCGGCTCCATCGGAAATCGGCCGACACCGATGCTCTGACCAGCCTGCCCAATCGAATGGCATTCTTCCGCACCGCCGAAGCATTGCTACAGGGCGGCAGCGAGCGCGGCGTGCTGATGCTGTTCGATCTCGATCATTTCCGCTTCGTCAACGACCGCTTCGGCCGGGACGAAGGCGATCGGGCGCTGAAGGCATTCGCCCAGGTCCTGCATCGCGGGGTGCGGGCGCCCGACATCGTCGCCCGGGTCGGCGACGAGGAGTTTGCGCTGTTCATGCCGTCGATCCGACTCGATGTCGGCCTGTCGATCGCCGAATACCTTTGCCGACGGACCGAGGACCTGAGGCTCCTGACCGAGAGCGGCGAGCATGTGCCGCTGACCACCAGCGCCGGCGTGGCGGCGGTCGCCGATGTGGGCGCCGACGTCGGCTCTCTGATGGTGGCGGCCGACGCTGCGCTCACCGAGGCAAAGCGCGTTGGGCGCAATCGGTGCCGCGCCTATCGCGCGTCGTCCACCCCGCACGACCGGACGGTGGACGACTGGCTCAAGGCTGGCTGAGAGCGTTCCGCCTATTGAGACGCGGTCGCCTTGGGCCGCACCTCCATGGTGCCGAGCAGCAGTGCCACATAGGCCACGATGGCTGTGATGGTCAGCCATGCCGGGCAAGGCAGCCTGTCGGTGGCCTCCATGGCATCGAAGGCGATGCGCAGGCCGATCGCCAATTGCAGTAGCACCGCCGGCAGATACAGAACGGGCACATAGCGGACCGGAGCCCCAGTGACCGCCGGCAGGATGATCGGCGCGTGGGCGAACACCATCGACAGGATGAAGCCCACGGCTATGGCGTGGATGGCCGCATCATGGCCATAAAGAGCCTCGCCCGGCGGCAGCAGTGTCAGGCTCGCGGCGGCGACGATCAGCCAGCCATAGCCGCAAATCAATAGCAGCGCGGAGAAGCGAGCAAAGCCTTTGGTGCGGACGGTGCGGAGCGCGATGTCCTCCCTGAGCAGCCAAAGCGCGATACCGGCCAGCGCCAGGGAGAGAAGCGTCGAGCCGTTCCAGGGCTGTCCCAGTCCCAGCGCCAGGGCGAACAGCGCGATGAGCAGAACCAACAGAATACGGGCGGCCAGCGTCGGCTGGAGCAGTCGCGACAGTTCGATCCGCTCGGCGACGACGGTCAGGATGAGGAAGCCGAGCCAGACATAGCCAACTTCCGGCAGCGTGCGGCCGAGCATCCAGAACAGGGTTCCGAGCGGCCATAGCGCAGCGGCGGCCGTCATCAGCCCGGTGAACAATGTCGGCAGCTTCCATGTGGCCAAGCCGGTCAGCAGCGTCAGCCCCAGGCCGGCGACGAGAAACAGCGGCGCCGTCGCCTCGGCAAAGCCCGACAGCAGTAGAATGGCTCCGGCCGCCGATATGGCGGGGACCAGAAGCGCCGCAAGGCGCCCGTCGGCGACCGCCCGTTCGAGCGAGATCAGGGTGCCAAAGAAGCCGGAGGCCATGATTGCCCCGTGCATGTCCGCCGTATCGCCGACCGGAGCGACCACGCCCAATCGGGCGAGACCGCCGGTGAGACCGGCGATCAGCGACGCCGCTGCCGTCACGGCAAGGACGATGCGGAGAAACGGGGTGAGTTTCATGAGGGACTCCGCAGAATACTTCGGAAGAGAGGGCTGTTGGACGGCTTGGTCCTCAGCGCCCGAACAGGCCGGCGGCGAGCTTCGATACCGCCGCTTCGAACCGTGACGGCTGTCGCTCAAAACGGGACCGAACAGTCGGGTCGGCGAGCTCCGGCGACCATACGGCGGCCTTGTCGATGGTGACGCTGACGGTCCAGCCGGCTCCGACGGCACGTTCCACGGCGGCGCGGGCATTTTCTCCGATCAGGCCGCCGAGCGGGCAGGTGGGCGTCGTCATCATCAGCTCGATGGCGACGGAGCTCTCGCTGATGTCGAGGCGGCGGACAAGGCCAAGGGAGACGATATCGATGCCAAGTTCGGGGTCGTCGACGGTCGCGAGGGCGGCGAGGATCTCTGGCTGCATGGCTTATCTCCGGGTCAATCGGATGCGCCAAATCTCCGGGCCTTGCTCTAGGTAGTCCCAGCCGAAACCGACCAGGGTGCGCTCTTCGAAGTGTTGGCGCAGCGGTACCGGATCGAAGTTGTTCACGATCTCCATTGACTGCCCCGGCTCGAGGGCGTCGAAACTCTCTATGATGGTGGCGCGACGCAGCTCGCAGGGCAGGCGGCGTACGTCGAGTGTGCTGACGGGCTTGAACGTATCAAGGGACATCGGCGGCTCTCCATTGCTTGTAGGCCGAAGGCTATCCCCGAGGCCGGTTGCTCTCGTTGTCGCGCCGCAAACTTCAACACTGGAAAAGCAAACGGCGCCCCGGAGGGCGCCGCCAAAATTGCTTCACGAAGGTCGCTTCTCTCAGAGGATCGACCTGTAGAGCGCCTCGATTTCCGCCAGGTTGGTATCGCGGGGATTGCCGCCGGTGCAGACGTCGGCGAAGGCTGCCTCCGCGAGCGCCGGGATGTCTTCGGCCTTGACGCCAACGTCCGAGAGCTTGGCTGGAATGCCGACGTCCTTCGAAAGCGTCTCCACCGCCGCGACCGCCGCCTTGCGCGCCTCGGCGATCGGCATGGTCTCGGTGCCCTGGACGCCGAGGGCGGCGGCGATCGCCCGGTACTTCTCGCCCGTGTAGTCGGCGTTGTAGGCCATCAGCGTCGGCAGCAGCACCGCGTTGGCGACGCCATGCGGCGTGTTGTAGAAGGCCCCGAGCGGGTGGGCCATGCCGTGCACCAGGCCGAGACCGACGTTGGAGAAGCCCATGCCGGCCACGTACTGGCCAAGCGCCATGTCCTCGACGCCCTTGGCATCGCCCGCGCAGGAGGCGCGCAGCGACCGGCCGATGATCTCGATCGCCTTGATGTGCAGCGCGTCGGAGAGCTCCCAGGCACCCTTGGTGATGTAGCCTTCGATGGCGTGCGTCAGCGCGTCCATGCCGGTGGCGGCCTTGAGCGGCGTCGGCATGGAGGCCATCAGCTCGCTGTCGATGATGGCGACCACGGGAATGTCATGCGGGTCGACGCAGACGAACTTGCGGCGCTTCTCCTCGTCGGTGATGACGTAGTTGATGGTCACCTCGGCGGCGGTGCCGGCGGTGGTGGCCAGCGCGATGATCGGAACCGACGGCTTCTTGGTGGGGGCGACGCCTTCAAGGCTGCGCACGTCGGAGAACTCGGGATTGTTGGTGATGATGCCGATCGCCTTGGCGGTATCCTGAGGCGAGCCGCCGCCGATGGCGACGAGATAGTCGGCCTTGGCCTTGGCGAAGGCGGCGACGCCTTCCTTGACGATGCCGATCGTCGGATTGGGCATCACCTTGTCGAACAGCTCGTAGGCAAGACCGGCCGCGTCCATCAGGCCGGTCACCTTGGCCACCGTTCCGGCCTTCACCAGCACAGCGTCGGTGACCACCAGCGCCTTCTTGTAGCCGCGGCGCTGAACCTCGCCGATCAGTTCGGCGCGAGCGCCGGCGCCGAAATAGGATGTCTCGTTGAGAATCATGCGGTGGGACATGCTCTGTTCCTCCTGAGGCCGCTTTTCTGCCGTCCAACCGACGATAGCGACGGAAGACATCGGTTGGTGGGCGCTTTGAAACTCGTTCCGGTGCGGGAAAACCGTCCAAGAACTGAACCAAATTGAAAGCTATTGGCTGGCCGAGACGCTCACAACCTCGCATGAACCCCTAGATTTTGATCGAAAGTGACGGAAATTGAGAATCCAAAGGGAAAGTTGACGATAGATCTCCCCAAAACCGTCGGATATCCAACAGGGCTGCGGTTTGGGAGAGACCGGGGAATGGAGTGCTGGATGGGGACTCAGTCCAGGGCCTGTTGCCGCGTTTCGGCGTCGATGCGCGAAGCGGCCACGGCGGCAAGAACCAGCAGTATTGCGAATAGCGCCACGGCAGCTCCAAAGCTTCGGGCGACGAGCAGCGACAGAAGCGAGGGCGCCAGCAGACCGCCCAACCGGGCCATGGCGCCGGCGGCGCCCATGCCGCTCGCGCGCGCCGCCGTCGGATAGAGCTCGGGCGTGTAGGCGTAGAGCGCGCCCCATGCGCCCAGAAGCGAGAAACTCATCAGCAGGATGGCCGTCGCCACCAGCGTTGCGTTGCCGGCGATGACGAACAGTGCGCAACCGGCCGCCGATAGCAACAGAAAGGCGATCAAGGTCGGTTTTCTGCCCGCGCGTTCGACACCCCAGGCGGCCAGCGCATAGCCGGGAATCTGGGCCAATGCCACGATGACGAGGAATCCGTAGCCACGAATGAAGCCGAAGCCCTCACCGGCAAGGCGGGCTGGCATCCACGTGAAGACACCATAGTAGCTGAGCGACACCAGGAACCAGATCGCCAGCATCAACAACGTTCTCGCTTTCAGAGCCGGCGACAGGAGGCTGACGGCCTCGGATGTTTCGCCGGCCGTGAGTTGTTCGGAGAGCGGTGCCTTGCCGTTGGTCGTCAAAACGCGGTTGATGACGACGCGCGCCTCTTCGCTACGTCCCTTGCGCAGAAGATAGAGTGGTGACTCGGGGACCATCAGGCGCAGCCAGAAGCCGACCAGGGCCGGTATGGCCGTCACGAGGAAAATGGTGCGCCAAGCATCCGGCAGGCCGGCCGAGGCCGCTGCCCAGGCGGCAAGCGCCACGACGACAGTGCCGATCGCCCAGAAGGCTTCCAGCATCACCAGCCAGCGTCCGCGCCGGTCCGACGGCAGGAACTCGGCCATCATGGCGTAATCGACCGGCAGGGTGCCTCCAACGGCGGCGCCCGTGAGAAACCGGGCAATGAGCAGCAGCTCGAAACTCGGCGCGAAAACCGAGGCAAGGCCGAAGATGCCGTCGCAGGCGACGGTGATCAGCAATACCCGTCGGCGACCGACGCGGTCGGCAAGTTTGCCGAACAAGGCCGCCCCAATCATCATGCCGAAGAAGAACAGTGTTCCGGTTTGCAACGCCTCGGGAACCGTGAGGCCAAAACTGGCGGCGATGGAGGGAGCCGTGAAGCCGACCGCCAGCACCTGCATGGCGTCCGCCGCCCAGACGAGGCCGAAGATACCAAGGAGGCGGCGCTGAAACGGGCCGATGCCAGCATGATCAAGGGCGGAATCGATGGCGACTGTCATGACGGCCCCTCAAGTCGATGATTGTTGCCCTCTTTCATAGACCAAAGTCGCAAAGAGGAAAACCTGACGTTTACCGAACCGGCAACTTCCGCTCGCTCGCCTGAAGGTGGACGCGACTTCGTGATCGCGCCAAGGGTGACTAATACTAAAGTAGTATGGTATAGCTACTACCAACGAACCTGCCCACCAACGCGAGAAGGGATCATGAGCGATTTGTCACAGGACGCCGTCAAGTGTCCGTTCATCCGGTGCCGCCATCCGGTACCTAGGGCCTGGAGCGAGGGATGCGCCTCAAGCTGCTTCCTCCTGCGCAAGGAACGTCGGCGGATAACCGTTCGCCACACGTACGACTTCTAGCTGACAAGCTCAGGACACCCGGCTGGAACGCCTGGGACCGAGCAAAAGAGTTTCGCGAAGGCTCCGGTATCTTGCCGGGGCCTTTGTCGTACTTAACCCAAGTCATCGGAGCTATCCGATCCTGACGTCAACTCGCCAGGCAGGGTCAGACAAGAGAAGATTGGTGAGCGCGGAGGGATTCGAACCCTCGACCCCATGATTAAAAGTCACGTGCTCTACCAACTGAGCTACGCGCTCCCACCTTGATCACGGCGACCATAGCCGCCTGACGCCGAGTATATCCCTCAACGGGGACGGCGCGAACGGGCTTTCACATACTCGACCGGAACCGACATGGCAACCGAGGGCGGGGCGTTTTTCCGAAGCCTTCCGCGTCGCGGGTGTCTTCGAGTGTGTCCAAGATGGCACGGCGGCGGTGTCATCGCCGGAGGAGTCGCCCAAGTCTCGCCGATAGAGATTGCCGGTATTGTTTGAATCGTTTTATTAGTTTGAGCCTCTCGGCGGAAAAGCAAGTTGATCCGCCACATTCCCATTCGATCGGTGAGACCCGTGTTTACCGCCCTGCGCATCGGTACCCTTTACTTCGGCTCGTCCTTCCTTATGGCCAACTGGCTGACACGTATGCCGGATCTCCTTGCTCATCTCGGCGTCGACAAGGCGACGATGGGGCTTGCGCTTTTTCTTGGGCCGGTCGGCGCGCTGGTTACGGCTATGGTCGCCGGGCCGTTGATGGATCGTTTTGCTGCTGCTCGTGTCTCGGTCTGGGGGCTTGCGCTGGCGGCCACGATGCTGTTCGGCATCGGCCTTGTCGGTCACTGGATGCTGCTGGCCGTGGTGCTGTTCTTCGCGGGGGCCGGCAACACGCTGTTCGAGATCGGCGGTAATGCCGGCGTCCAGCGTCTCGAGGTGACAACTGGCGGCAAGTATATGGCGCAATGCCATGGTTACTGGAGCCTCGGTTTCGTCGCCGGCGCTCTGTCGGCCGGTCTGTTCGGGCAGTTTGGCGTACCGCTCTTCTGGCATCTTGCGACGATGGCGGCCTCGGGCGTTCTCGCTTGCGTCGGCATCGCGTTTCTTCTGCCCGGCACCATGTACGAGCGTGTCGTTCGTCCGGTCGATGCCGCCAAGCCGCCAATGTTCACCTTGCCGAGTGTCGGCCTGATCGGGCTTTGCGTCATGGCGACCGGCGTCACCTTGGCCGAAGGAGCGGTCTACGATTGGGGGACCTTGTTCCTTCGCGAGCAACTGCAGCCCAGCCCCTTCTGGACCTCGGTCGCCTATGGGACATTCCCGCTCACCATGTTCGTCGGCCGGGTGGTCGGCGACTGGTTCCGGGCGCGCTATCGCGCGTCGAGCATCGTTCGCGTTTGCGCAACCACGACGGCGATAGGACTCCTTGGCTTTATCTTTTCGCCGCACGTCGCCATTTCCGGCCTGTCGCTGGCTTTGATGGGTGTCGGCGTATCTCTTGTGATGCCCATCGGCGTCGCCGCGGCCGGCGACAAGCCGGGCGATGCGGCACGCAATGTCGCGGCGATGTCGATGATCATTACTGCCATATTCCTGTTGGCGCCGCCCGGAGTCGGTTTCGTCGCCGAGCATTTCGGCCTGACGGCCGCCTTTCTGCTGATGCTGCCGTTCGTGGCAATGTCCGGCGTGTTCGCTCGCGAAGCCGATCCTCCGGCAAGCGATTCTGCTGGCCAACAAAAGATGATTGGCGAGCCCGCTGCCATTGGTGGTACCAACGCTTCCGCGACTTAGTTTCAATGCTTTCGGGAGTGCAGGCCATGGTGAAGGCGATTGTCATCCGCGAGACGGGCGGCCCCGAGGTGATGTCTTTCGAGGACGTCGAGGTTGGGGCTCCCGGGCCGGGGGAAGTGCGCCTGAAGCACACGGCGATCGGCGTCAACTTCATCGACACCTACTACCGCAAGGGCCTATATCCGGCGCCGGGTGGCCTGCCATTCATTCCGGGTGCCGAGGCCGTCGGAATCGTCGAGAAGGTGGGGGAGGGCGTCGTCCAGTTCCGCCCCGGTGATCGCGTTGCCTATGCCGGATCGGTTGGCGCCTATAGCGAGGCGCGTGTCATCTCGGCGCAGAAGCTCGTTCGCGTTCCCGACGACATCGATGGGTTCACGGTAGCGGCGAGCCTCCTTAAAGGCATGACGGTCCAGTATCTGCTGCGCCAGACCTTCGAGGTGACCCGCGACCACACGGTGCTGTTTCACGCCGGCGCCGGGGGTGTAGGCCAGATCGCCGGGCAATGGCTGAAGGCGATCGGCGCGACCTCCATCGCCACCGTCGGCTCGGCGGAAAAGGCGGACATAGCCAGAGCCTGTGGCTACACCCATGTCATCAATTATCGCACGGAGGATTTCGTTGCCCGCGTGGCCGAAATCACCGGTGGCGCCATGTGCGACGTGGTCTACGATTCGGTCGGCAAGGACACGTTTCCCGCGTCGCTCGATTGCCTCAAGCCGCGCGGCTTGTTCGTTTCCTTCGGCAACTCCTCCGGGCCGGTGTCGGAGTTCGGGCTCGGCATTCTCTCGCAGAAGGGTTCGCTCTACGTGACGCGACCGACCCTCGGCCACTATACCGCGACGCGTGGCACCCTCGACGCTTGCGCTGAGGATCTGTTCGAGCAGATCCGCAATGAAGTCGTGAGGATAAATATCGGGCAGAAGTTTGCATTGGCCAATGCCGTCGCCTGTCACCAGGCGATGGAGGCACGCGAAACCGTGGGCTCGACGCTATTGACGGTCTAGGGAGCGGATCAGACGGCGAACGAGGTGCCGCAGCCGCAACTTGAGGTGGCGTTCGGATTGTTGATCTTGAACGCCTGCCCCATCAGGTCGTCGACGAAGTCGATCTCCGAGCCGTCCATGAATGGCAACGACACGGCGTCGATCAGTACCGTCGCTCCGTCGCGGGTGATGGCGATATCGTCGTCGTTCCGGCCGTCCACCAGGTCGAAGCGATAGGAAAAGCCCGAACAGCCGCCACCTTCGACCGAGATGCGCAACGCGGTCTTGCCTGGCTGCTTTTCGAGTACCTTGGAGATCCGGCGCGCGGCGCTGGCGGTCATGCTGATATTGGCGGCGAGAGCTTCCATGGCGGTCCCTAGAGTCTCGAATGACTTGAAAGTGTGAACCCTGTTGACATACGTAAGGCAGCGGATGGCAATGTCAAATGACGGCTGCGAGAGCCCGTCATGCGGATTTGCAAGGACCGGCAGCGCTTCGGGAGGCAACAGTGGCAAGTCTGGGGTTTGGTACGGAGCCGCTGGCGCCTTTTGCGACCCAGCCCGAGGAAAGTCGAGGGCGGCGCTATCCAGAGCCCGCGAGTCCGACACGAACGCCTTTCCAGCGTGATCGTGACCGCATCATCCACTCGACGACGTTTCGGCGGCTGAAACACAAGACGCAGGTCTTCGTCTTCCACGAGGGTGATCACTACAGAACCCGCCTTACTCACACGCTGGAAGTTGCCCAGATCGCCCGCGCGCTCGCCCGCGCCCTCAGACTCAACGAGGATCTGGCCGAAGCGCTGGCCCTGGCTCACGATGTTGGGCATACGCCCTTTGGGCATACCGGCGAGGACGCACTCGATGCCTGTCTTGTCAACTTCGGAGGCTTCGACCACAACGCCCAGTCTTTCCGGGCCGTCACCGAGCTCGAGCACTCCTATGCCGAGTTCGACGGTCTCAACCTTTCGTGGGAAACGCTGGAGGGGCTCGTCAAGCACAACGGCCCGCTGACCGACAAGGACGGCAAGGCGATTGGTCGTCACGCTGGACGAGGACTGCCGGTGGCGCTTCTCGCCTATCCGGACCTCTATTCGCTCAAGCTTGACACATATGCCAGTGCCGAAGCGCAGTGTGCGGCGATTGCCGACGATATCGCCTATGATGCGCACGACATCGACGACGGGCTGCGTGCTGGACTGTTCTCTCTTGATGATCTCCGGCCACTGCCGTTGATCGGCGGCTTCCTTGAGGCGATCGGGGAGAAGTATCCGGGGCTCGATCGGCACCGGACCATCCATGAGATCACGCGTCGGTTGATCACCGCGATGGTGGAGGATGTCATCGTCGCGTCGGTTAAGCGGCTGGCGGAACTCCGCCCCCGCTCGTCCGACGACATTCGGCAAGCTGGCCGCACCATCGTGACTTTTTCCGAGGAAATGGCCGCCATAGACGCCGCCATCAAGGGATTCCTCTTCCCTCGCATGTACAGGCATCCCGAAGTCATGCGTGTCCGAGGCGACGCCGATCGCGTGGTCAGGGACCTGTTCAACACCTATGTGACCCACCCCGACTTCATGCCCGAGGAATGGCGAAGCGATCTCAATGCGGGAGACGATCTGGCTCTCGCCCGACGGGTGGGCGACTATATTGCCGGCATGACCGACCGCTTCGCCATCCAGGAGCATCGCCGCTGGTTTGACGATACGCCGGAATTGCGCTAGGCCGCTCGCCAATTGGCCGGAATTCCGGCTCCCACGAGGTACCCGATGAATATCTTCCAGGTGTTCGGCGAGCGCATTCGCTCGGCCATCGCTTCCTTGCCGCTTGACGTTCCGACCGACGCCCTGTCTCGCGTCTCCGTCGAGCCGCCGCGCGATGCGAGCCATGGCGATGTCGCCACCAACGCCGCCATGCTCTTGGCAAAGCCCTTGAACCGGAAGCCGCGTGACCTCGCCGAGGAGATCGCTGCTGTTCTGCGGTCCGATGCGGATGTCGAGGCGGTCGAGGTGGCGGGGCCTGGGTTCATCAACCTGCGTCTGTCGCCGGCTTTCTGGACCGGATTCCTGAAGACCTCGCTCTCCCAGGGGCTGGACGTTGGCGGCACCCGTTTCGGCAAGGGTCTCAAGGTCAATGTCGAGTACGTCTCGGCCAATCCGACCGGTCCCATGCACGTCGGCCACTGCCGCGGCGCCGTGGTTGGCGACGCGCTCGCCCGGTTGCTGGCCAAGGCCGGCTTCGACGTCACCAAGGAATACTACATCAACGATGCCGGCGGTCAGATCGACGTTCTGGCCCGGTCGGCCTTCCTGCGCTATCGCGAGGCGCTTGGCGAGGCGATCGAGATTCCGGAAGGGCTCTATCCCGGCGACTATCTCAAGCCGGTTGGCGAGGCGCTCAAGGCGACTTGGGGCGATCGTCTCCTGACGATGCCGGAGAGTGAGTGGCTTCCGACCGTCAAGAAGCTCGCCGTTGACATGATGATGGACATGATCCGCTCCGACCTGGCCTTGCTGGGCGTTCGGCATGATCTGTTCTTCTCCGAGAAGACGCTGCACGATCCCCGTGACAACGAGCCCTCCGAGATCGCCGAGATGATCGAAGAGTTCCGCCAGCGGGATCTGGTCTACGATGGCCGCTTGCCGCCCCCCAAGGGGCAGTTGCCCGAGGACTGGGAAGATCGCGAACAGGTGCTCTTCCGCTCCTCGGCCGCTGGCGACGACGTCGATCGCCCGCTCGTCAAATCGGACGGAAGCTACACCTATTTCGCCGCCGACGTCGCCTACATGCGCTCGAAGTACCAGCGCGGCTTCAAGCAGATGATCTTCATTCTGGGCGCCGATCACGGTGGTTACGTGAAGCGCCTCGAAGCGGTGGGAAGCGCCATTTCCGGCGGCACCATCGAGGTGATCGTCCGGCTGTGCCAGTTGGTGAAGCTCTATCGCGGCGGCGAGCCGGTGAAGATGAGCAAACGCTCTGGTGACTTCGTGACTCTGGCAGAGGTTGTCGAGGAAGTCGGTCGTGACGCCGTGCGCTTCATGATGCTGATGCGCAAGAACGATGCGCCGCTCGACTTCGACTTCGTGAAGGTGAAGGAACAGAGCAAGGACAACCCTGTCTTCTATGTTCAGTACGCCCACGCTCGCTGCCATTCGATCCTGCGGCAGGCCCGCGAAGTGGCGCCCGATGTTGCCGCGGCCGACGACTCAGTGGCGCCGCTCCACCTGTTGGCCGATCCGAGCGAGCTCGCGCTGATCCGGAAGCTGGCCGAGTTTCCACGCATCATCGACGCCGCTGCCGATACGCACGAGCCACATCGTGTCGCTTTTTATCTGTATGAGTTGGCGAGCGACTTTCATGGGCACTGGAACGCCGGCAAGGATAATGTAAGTTTGCGTTTTGTTAACCCTGATGAACCACTGTTGACCCACGCGCGCTTGGCTTTGGTCAGGGCAGTCCGGAACGTTCTTGCTTCGGGCCTTGAGGTTCTCGGCGTCAATGCGCCCGAAGAGATGAGGTAGTAGCCTCGACGGATCGGTCGGTCCTGGCGGTGGCGAAGAAAGACGGGAAGAGCTACGCCGATGGTTAGGAGCAGCGCAGCCGAACAATCGCCGATGCGGCCCGCCGTATCCGTCGATAACGATCATCTTGCCGACGATGAGCGCTACTATCAGGACCTCCTGAATGGCCGCGAGGCCAGTGATGCGGACATGGACCAGTTTGTCGATGCTCTCGCTGCCGAACTGGAGCAGGATATCGCGTCGATGAATCCGGTCGATGTGCGTACTGGCCAAGTCTACAAGCCGGCCAATGCGCGCAAGTCCAGCACCGCGTACGACCCGTGGGACGATCAAGCGCTCGATGAGTTCATGGCCGAGTTTGAACGCGACGGCGTCGATCCGGTCATTGATGAGTTTGGCGTTCTGCCTCCGCATGAGGCGAGGGGCGAGGCCGAGCCGTCCGAGGCGCGTGGTCGACGCGGTCTCATGACGGCCGCTGCGGCCGCTGTTCTTCTTCTGGCCGCCGGTTTTGCCGGCTGGGCTTTCTTTGGTGGCAGCTCAGGGTTCGGCGAGACGGTGGTGGTCAAGGCGCCCGATGGCCCGTACAAGGTCAAGCCCGACCCGAACGCTCAGGAAGTGGTTGCTTCGGCAGAAGGCGCCTCAGTCTACGATTCAGTCGGTGGTACGCCGCCCAAGAGCGAAGAGCGGCTGGTCGCGCGGAGCGGAGATGTGCCGGAGTTACCGGCTGTCACGCCGCATGTTTCGCGCATTACTCTGCCTGACGGTCAGGAGGTCGAAGCGGAGCTTCCGACCGGTTTCGATCCCAATGAGACCGGGCCTCGGCGGGTTCGTACGGTTCTTGTCCGCCCCGATGGCTCGCTGATAGAAACGCCATCGGACTCGGCGGGCAGCGGTGGTGCTGCTTCGCTGCCGCCCAGCGATGGCGCCGGCCAGATCATTGCTCGCAGTGAGACCGTAAACGGTACGCTGGGCGACGACAGTGACGTCGGCACCGGGTTGCCGCCGCTTTCCTCGAACAACCAGACCTTGGCTTCCGATGCGCCATCGGCGCCTCAGGGGCTGCCGTCAAGCAATCTGACCGACGCCTCCGGGCAGCCGATGCCGATCAATCTCGCCGCCTTGGCCAATCCAGCGGCGAACACATCCGTCGAGACGACGGCATCGGTGCCGACCGAAGCCGCGGCCCCGCTGCCTCCCGTCAAGCCGGCAGCCCCTCCGGCCGTGCCGTCATCCGGGCCGCTCGATCTGACGGCCGCCGCTTCCCAGCCGCAGCCGGCTGCACCGACTGAGGTAGCCAGCCTTCCGGCCGCTACCGAGGCAGCGGCGACGTCAGGAGGAGCTGGGGCCTACGTGCAGTTGTCGTCGCAGCGGAGCGAAGAGGCGGCCCGCTCGGCATTTGCCTCGCTGCAGCGCAAATACCCTTCCATTCTGGGCGCGGCTTCCGTGGATATTCAGAGGGCCGACCTGGGATCGAAGGGGGTCTATTACCGGGCTCGCGTCGGGGCCCCGACCCGAAACGCCGCGGTGGAGCTCTGCGAACAGCTTCGTTCGGCAGGCGGCGACTGTCTGATCGCACGCTGAATGTCGATTGACGATCATTGGCCGCGTCGAGGTGCCGGACGGCATTCGGCGCGGTTTCTTGTTTGGAGAACCGCCCATGTCTCGAGCATTTGTGACCGGGCTCAAAGGCACGGTGCTTTCGGCTGAGGAACGCGCCTTTCTGAGCGATGCGGCGCCTTGGGGACTTATCCTGTTTCGTCGCAACGTCGAAAGCCGCGACCAGTTGAAGCGTCTGACCGGCGATTTTCGCGATGCGGTCGGCTGGCAGGCGCCGGTACTGGTCGATCAGGAAGGCGGACGCGTCCAGCGCCTGACGGCGCCGCATTGGCGCAAATACCCGTCAGGTCGCCGGTTGGCAGGGGCAGCCGCGCTCGCCGGCGATGACAGGCTGATTGCCGACGTCGCCCATCTGATCGGCGACGATCTTGCCGCCGTTGGCATCGATGTCGATTGTGCGCCCTGTCTCGATATTGCGACGCCGGACATGACGCCGGCCATCGGCGACCGCAGTTATGGGGAGCGCCCGGATCTCGTCGCTTCCGCCGGTCGTGCTTTTGCAGACGGTCTGATGGCGGCCGGCCTGCTGCCGGTGATCAAGCATGTGCCGGGGCATGGCCGGGCCTGCGTTGACAGCCATCACGAACTGCCCGTGGTCGACGCCGATCTCGAAAGCCTCGTCTCCGCCGATTTCATGCCCTTCGTAGCCCTTGCCGATCTGCCGGCGGCGATGACGGCCCACCTCGTCTATACCGCCGTCGATCCAGTCCATCCCGCGACGCAATCCCGTGTTGTCATCGAGGAGATCATCCGGGGCCGCATCGGCTTTGACGGTCTGCTTTTCTCGGACGACCTCTCGATGAATGCGCTGAGGGGAACGCTGGCCGAACGGGCGCGGGCAACGCTCGCCGCCGGCTGCGATGTCGCGCTTCATTGTTCGGGTGATCTGGCCGAGATGCTCGCCGTTGCCGCGGAAGCACCCGAACTCGTTGGAAAAGCGGCAGCGCGAGCTGAAAGAGCATTGAAGGCGCGTGTGGGATCGCCGCATGATGATCCCGATGGCGTTCTCGCCCGGCTCGACGCTGCGCTGGTCGCTTATGACGGCGTCGCGGTGTGAGCGGCGGCGTAACACGGGGTGAAACGGCCTTCCATGGCGAGCACCGACGAATGGAGCGAAACCCGGCTCGATATCGATGCGACCGCCGGAGAGGCTTTCGTAGTCGATGTCGACGGCTTCGAAGGGCCTCTTGATCTATTGCTGACGCTGGCGCGCAATCAGAAGGTGGATCTCGCCCGTATATCCATCCTCGCGCTGGCCAATCAGTATCTGGCCTTCATCGAGCGGCTGGGTGAGAGAAGGTTGGAGCTCGCCGCCGATTATCTGGTCATGGCTGCCTGGCTTGCCTATCTCAAGTCGCGCCTGATGTTGCCACCCGACGAGACACCTGGGGACGAACCCTCCGCCGAGGAACTTGCGGGCATGCTGGCGATGCGGCTGAAGCGGCTTGAGGGGATCCGCATCCTGGCGGAGCGTCTCGTCGACCGCTCGCGATTGGGGCGCGACGTGTTGCCGCGCGGGGCGCCGGAGGAAATGGGCCTTGTGCGACGCTCGCTTTGGGAAGCGAGCCTTTTCGATCTTCTCGACGCCTATGGCCGTCAGCGCCAGCGTGACATGGTCCGCGTACACACGGTCCGTAAACGGCAGGTCTGGGCGCTGGCCGACGCGCGAGATCTGCTGGAGCGCCTGATCGGAGCAATTCCCGACTGGACGCCGATCGACGATTATCTCATCCACTACATGACCGGTCCGGAGTCGCGGGCCACCGTTCGGGCCTCTGCGTTTTCGGCATCGCTGGAACTCGTGCGAGAAGGGCGAATGGAGTTGATGCAGTCCGGGCCTTTTGCTCCGCTCTACATACGCAAGGGGCAGGGGCGGACGGACACGCCGGAGGAGGGCGACCAATGAGCCGTTCGGGCCTCAGCGAAGATACGCCACACGGTCAGCTGCGACTGTTTGCCGGTGATCGCGATCCGGCCGAATACGAAGCCTGGATGGCGGCGATTCGGGGTGCCGAAGCGATTCTCTTCGCCTCGGCACAACCGGTCGGCGCCGACGAGCTTGCCGAACGCCTGGCGCCTGGCACGGACGTGCCCCAGGTGCTGGCTGATCTCCGAACCATCTACGCGTCTCGGGGGGTTAACCTCGTCGAAGTCGCCGGAAAGTGGATGTTCCGGACGGCGCCCGACCTTGCCCACCTGCTGACGCGGGAACAGGTGGAACCGAAGAAGCTGTCACGTGCGGCGTTGGAGACGCTGGCCATCATCGCCTATCATCAGCCTGTTACCCGGGCCGAGATCGAGGAGATACGGGGAGTATCCACCAACAAGGGAACGCTCGACGTTCTGATGGAAACTGGTTGGATCAGGATGCGTGGTCGCCGCCGTACGCCTGGACGTCCGCTCACCTATGGTACGACCGAGGCCTTCCTGGTTCATTTCGGCCTCGACGCGGTTACCGATCTTCCCGGTGTCGATGACCTCAAGGCAGCCGGATTCCTGGAGGGGGCGGTGCCGCCCGGTTTCCGCGTTCCGGTTCCCAATGCATCGGATGCGCTGATGCCCGACGAGGATCCCCTGACGGAGCTTGATTTCCAGGACTATACCCCGCTTCCGCCTGACGAGTGAGGCGGCCCGACGGCTTCCTCGCTCGCATCTTGAGAATGCCGGAATTCCTTCATAGCTTCATTGCGGTTTCTTGCGACTAGGCTTTCGTTGTGCAAGAGTGCCGCCCACTTTTGGGCGAGCGCCCTCAGGAGACAAAAATGGGTTCGTTGAGCATCTGGCACTGGTTGATCGTCTTGGTCGTCGTCCTCGTCCTGTTCGGTGGCCGCGGCAAGATCCCCGAGTTGATGGGTGATTTCGCCAAGGGTATCAAGAACTTCAAGAAGGGGATGTCCGAAGACGACGAGACGCCGCCGAAGCCCGTCGAGAGCAAGACCGACGACTCTCCGCGAAGCTGATCGATCTTCGCAATCTGGATCTTTTCGGGGTGTCGTGCCTGAGGGTACGGTGACCGCCGACGGCGGGCGTGTGAGCGATGTTTGAAGTCGGCTGGACGGAAATCCTGATGATCGCCATCGTGGCGCTTATCGTCTTTCCCACGAAGGATTTGCCGCGCCTGCTCAGGACCGTCGGTCAAGTGGTGGGCAAGGCGCGGCGCATGGCGGGCGACATGCAGGCGCAGTTCGGTCAGGCGCTGCGCGAGGCCGAGCGAGAGGCCGATCTGGGTGACATCAAGAGTAGCATTCAGAACGCCAATCCGCTGACCGATCTCAAGAAGACCTTCGATCCCGTTCGTACCCTCGGCGACGATCTGAAGAAGTCGATGACCGCGCCAATCCCACCGAAGCCGGCCGAGCCCTCCGCAGGTCCGTCCCTCGTCGATGCGCCTCCGAAAGCGATGGTCGAGGAGGGCGCGGATGAGTCGGCCCCCACGGAGTCGCTTCCTCCGACCGAAGCGCCGCAGCCGGTCGACGCAGAGCGGTCGGTCGGTGAACGGACCTCCGAGACTGCCGCCCCTAACGAAAAGAGCGGGAACGTGGCATGACGACCAAGGATGAAGACGACGAGATCGAGTCGTCCAAGGCTCCTCTCATCGAGCATCTCGCCGAGCTGCGCTCCCGCCTTCTCAAGTCGGTGGTCGCGATACTCGTTTGCTTCCTGCTCTGCTTCTTCTTTGCTCACGACATTTTCAATGTCCTGGTCATTCCTTACGAACGTGCGGCCGGTGAAGCGCAGAATGTGCGGCTGATCTATACGGCTCCGCAGGAGTATTTCTTCACGCAGCTCAAGCTGGCCCTGTTCGGCGCCCTGTTCATCGCGTTTCCGGTCATCGCCAACCAGATCTACATGTTCGTGGCTCCGGGCCTCTACAAGCACGAGCGACAGGCCTTCTTGCCCTTTCTCGTCGCAACGCCGATTCTTTTCCTGCTTGGCGCGCTGATGGTGTTCTTCTTCGTGATGCCCGCCATCATGATGTTTTTCATGTCGATGCAGCAGGCAGGCGGCAATGGACAGGCGGCGATCGAGCTATTGCCCAAGGTGTCGGAGTACCTGGGGCTGATCATGACTTTGATCTTTGCCTTTGGCATCGTTTTTCAGTTGCCGGTGGTGCTGACGCTGCTCGGCCGTGTGGGGGTCGTCACCGAAGCTGGGCTGAAATCGTGGCGTCGCTATGCCATCCTGCTGTCCTTCGTCGTGGCAGCCATTCTGACGCCGCCCGATCCAATGAGCCAAATCCTGCTTGCGGTTCCGACGATGCTTCTCTACGAAGTGTCCATCATTGCCGTCAGGTACATCAACAAGCGCGGCGAGTCCCGGGACGTCTCCACCACCGAAGGCTGATGCGAGGGCTCCGGCGGACGTACCGCGCGGGGAAAGCCAATGCTCGACATCAAGTGGATTCGCGACAATCCGGAAGCCCTGAAGCACGCCTTGATGCGGCGCGGCCAGTCGGCGGACATCGCCGAAGCCACCGTATCGGAGGCTATTCGTCTCGATGACGCGCGCCGGGCCAATATCAAGTCTCTTCAGGAGGCGCAGGAGCGCCGCAACGCTGCGTCCAAGGAAATCGGCAAGGCCAAGGCCAGCAAGGACGAGGCCCGCGCCGCTGAGCTTATGGAAGAGGTCGCGCGCATCAAGTCGTTCATTCAGGACGGCGAAGCGAAGGAGCGCGAGCTCGACGCCGCCCTCGATGCCGCGCTGTCGGTGATTCCCAACTCACCGCTTGACGACGTGCCCGACGGTCCGGACGAAAGCGCCAACGTCGAGCATCACCGTTTTGGCGAACCTCGCCAGTTCAACTGGGCGAGGGAGCATTTCGAGCTTGGTGAAGGGCTCGGAATGATGGATTTCGAGCGCGCGGCCAAGCTGGCTGGCGCCCGCTTCACCGTGGTGAAGAGCCATCTGGCCCGCCTTGAGCGCGCGCTCGGTCAGTTCATGATCAACCTGCATACCATCGAGCATGGCTACACGGAGGTGATTCCACCTCTGATGGTGCGCGACGAGGTGATGTACGGCACCGGTCAGTTGCCGAAGTTTTCCGAAGACCTCTTCAAGACGACCGACGGCCGCTGGCTGATCCCGACGGCCGAGGTGCCGCTGACCAATCTCGTCCGCGAAGAGATCCTGGAAGAGAAGGACCTGCCGCTGCGATTCACGGCGCTGACGCCGTGCTTCCGGTCCGAAGCCGGTTCCGCCGGCCGCGACGTGCGCGGCATGCTGCGCCAGCATCAGTTCAACAAGGTCGAGCTTGTTTCCATAACGGCCCAGGAGAAGTCGCTCGAAGAGCACGAACGCATGCTTGCCTGCGCTGAAGAAGTGTTGAAGCGCCTCGGACTTGCCTATCGCGTCGTGACGCTTTGCACCGGCGACATGGGATTCGGCAGTCGCAAGACCTACGATATCGAGGTCTGGCTACCTGGCCAGAAGAGGTTCCGTGAGATCTCTTCCTGCTCGGTCTGCGGTGACTTCCAGGGGCGGCGCATGAATGCCCGCTACCGTCCGGCGGGTGAGCCCAAGGGCACTCGCTTCGTGCATACGCTCAACGGCTCCGGCGTCGCTGTCGGCCGCGCTCTCATTGCCGTCATGGAGACCTGGCAGAACGAGGATGGCTCGGTGACGGTTCCGGATGTGCTGCTGCCTCTGATGGGCGGCGTCACACGCCTCGAGAAAGCTTGAAACTGAAACGGAAGGCCCGGCAATGCGCATCTTGATTTCCAACGATGACGGTATTCATGCGCCGGGCCTCGTGGCGCTTGAAAACATTGCCCGCGCGCTCAGCGACGATGTCTGGGTGGTTGCTCCTGAAACCGATCAGTCCGGCTTCGCTCACTCGCTGACGCTGCACGACCCGCTCCGGGCGCGCAAGATTGACGAGCGCCGATTCGCCGTGCGCGGTACGCCGACCGACTGCGTCATCATGGGGGTCCGTCATATCCTGCCGGACCGCCCGGATCTCGTGCTGTCGGGCGTCAACGCCGGCACCAACATGGCCGACGACGTCACTTACTCGGGAACCGTCGCTTGCGCCATAGAGGCGACACTGCTTGGCATCCCGGCGGTCGCCTTGAGCCAGGCCCACGAGGATTTCGTTGGGCGCATTCCCTTCGAGACCGCAGAGGCCTTGGGGCCGGACATCCTTAGGAAGCTGACGGGGCAGGGGATTGCCCACGGCACTTTCATCAACGTCAACTTCCCCAACTGTCATCCGTCCGAAGTAGCGGGCATCGAGGTGACTCGGCAGGGGAACTTTGCCTACGACCACGGCATCGACGTGGAGAAGCGCATCGACGCACGCAACAAGCCCTATTATTGGTTGACCTTCCGGCGCGGCGAGATGCTTTGTGCGCAGGGAACCGACGCGTTTGCGATCTCTCGCAACAAGGTCTCCGTCAGCCCACTCCGCCTCGACCTGACGGATATGGCGACCATGGAGAAACTTCAGGCCTTGTTCTGATCGAAACTCTTTTTCAAGGCTGTTCGTCTTACTTTTGACACCTCGGTCATAAATGCAGCGTCGCAACTCATGTTTTGCGGCATTGCGAGAGAATGGTGTCGATGAGGCCTTTCGAGCCGGACAAGGTGGCGATCGCGGAGCTAACGATGAAGCTACGCGGGATGGGTGTCACCGATACCCGGCTGTTGTGTGCCCTTGAGCTCGTTCCGCGTCGTATGTTCGTGGCGGCTTCCCATCAGGCGAGCGCCTACCTCGATCGGTCGTTGCCCATCGAATGCGGACAAACCATCAATGCCCCCTCCACCGTGGCCCTGATGGTGTCCGCGCTCGCCGTCGAGCCAAACGATCGCGTGCTCGAGGTCGGTTGTGGTTCGGGCTTTCAGGCCGCCATTCTCGCCCACCTTGCCGCGCAAGTGGTGACGATGGACAGGTTCCGCAGTCTGATCGACATCGCCGAGGACCGTCTGTCGGCGCTGAGGCTGTCCAACGTCATCACCCTTCTCGGTGATGGCCTTGAGGGCTTCACGCGTCATGCGCCCTATAACCGCATTCTCGTTGACGGAGCGGTCGAGAAGGTGCCGACGGCGCTTCTCGATCAACTCGCCGACAAGGGGATTCTGGTCGCCCCTGTGGGAGTTGGCCACACGCAGACGCTGGTGCGAATCTCTCGCGACGGGCGTCTTTTCCATCGGGCCGAGCTTGGCGCGATCCGGCAGTTCCCATTGAGGGAAGGTGTCGCTCGAAGGCTGTGAGTCCCGAGGGCCGGACCACACCCGTTCACCGAAAGTCTTGAGGAAATCCGCCGTTTTCCCTGGGTCCAGAGTGTGTCCGACCCCCGACTTCTCGCCGCTTTAAGCCTTTATCAACGTTACTGCGGCTTAATCATTACAGTTGAAGTCGAGCAGGCGAGACCTGATGACCATGAGTAACCTAGCGATCTGCCGGACCTCCCGCTTACTGGCCCAGGTTGCCGCCGTTGCCATTTTGGCCGGCTTTTCGGCCGGCTGTAGCGGCGACGTCAGCCGTTTCGGAAATGTGTTTGCCGAGACGGACAATCAGGACCAGATCATTGGGCGCGCCGATCCGATGCCCACCGGATCCATAAACGCCCAGGCGACCTACGCGCAGCCCGCCTATGCGCAACCGACCTACACGCAGCAGACTTATGCAGCGCCGGCCCCCACCTATCCCTCCGCGGGAACCGTGTCTTCCAACACCTTGCCGCCGGCTCCGGGCGCCGTGGTCAACAACGGCGCCTATGTTCGCCCGAACCAGACCGCATCGCTGCCCGCAACGGGGACGGCTCCCAACACCCAGCCGTGGACGCCTTCGAATGGGACCGCCGTCATGGTCAAGCCGGGCGATACCGTGCAGGTGCTCGCCCGCCGCTATGGCGTTGCCGAGTCGTCTCTGCTCGCTGCCAACGGGCTCGTGGCCGGCGCCCAGCTGACGCCCGGCCAGAACATCGTCATCCCTGCTTATGGGCAACAGAGCGCGGCCGTTGCCGCGCCGGCTGCCGCTGCAACGGCGCCCGGGCCCCAGGTCATTGGTCAGCTTCCGCCCGTGAAGCCGCCTGTACCGAAGTCGGTCTCGAGCGAAGTGGCTGCGGCCGCTCCTGGCAAGCCGGCCCCCGCCAAGACCACCGCCGTGGCCATGGCGTCAGGCACGACGGTGACGGACGCCAAGACCGGACTGCTGCCGCCCTCCGGCAACACGCCTGGCCAGCAGACCAAACGGCAAGTCGCCGCGCTGGCTCCCAGCCAGAGCCAGCCGAGCGCCAAGACCACCACGCCGACTTCGTCTGGTGTGGAGAGTGCCGCCGACGGTAGTTTCCGCTGGCCGGTGCGCGGTCGGGTCATCTCCGCTTTCGGCGTCAAGCCGGGCGGCGAGCGCAATGACGGAATCAACATCGAGGTGCCCGAGGGAACGCCGATCAAGGCGGCCGAGGGCGGTCAGGTGATTTATGCCGGCAACGAGCTGAAAGGCTTTGGCAACTTGGTGCTGGTGAAGCATCCCAATGGCTTCGTGTCGGCTTATGCTCACGCCAGCGAAGTGTTGGTCCAGCGTGGAGACAGCATCCTGCGCGGCCAGACAATCGCCAAGGTTGGCGCCACTGGCAATGTCAGCCGGCCGCAGCTGCACTTCGAAATCCGCAATGGCAATCGTCCGGTCGATCCGCTTCCCTACCTCAGTGGCTGACGGATCGTCGGTAAAGACAGCACATCTTCTTTTACCGGCGGCTTTGGCCGCCGGCTCTTTATGCGCGATGAGGCGTCAGAGGTATCAACGCCAGTCTCGCGGAATCACCCTTTCGTCCTCAGTGACGCAGGCGAGCGAAGCGGCCGGTGCCTGATTGTCGCGGCCGGTCATATAGGCCGCGCCGGCATCGTCCCCGCAGATCGGCTTTGCGATCACTTCGTATCCGGCCCGGCGAAGGCATCCACCGATATAGCGCTCCCGCAACTCGGCATTGACGTCCTTGGTGTGGCTGCTGCCGGGATAGACGAATCCGCCGGTTCTCCGGCAGTAACGGCGACCGCTCTCCGGGTCTTCCCGGCATTCGGTGAATCCAGGTCTGTATTCTGGCGGCCGAATGATCGTGACCATCGCCTGCGGGATTTTCTCAAGCGACTCGATGCGGCACTGATCCGCCGCCGCTTGCCGGTCCGCGAAACTCGATCCGGCTTTGTAGACGACAGGCACCGGTGACGACACGCAACCCGCGAGCAGGGCGAGCGCGCCCAACGCTACGACACGCCTCATCTCGATTCTCCTCCCACACCATCGGTCAGGCGTCGAGCCTAAGTCTACCGGCAAGGTCCTGGACGTACTGCCAGGCGACTCGGCCCGATCTAGCACCCCGCGTCCGCTCCCATTCTAGAGCTTCCGCTCGGAGAACATCCACGTCGATTTCCAGTTCCAGTGCTTCGACGTACCCGCGCACCATCTCAAGATAATCGTCCTGTGAGCAGTTATGAAAGCCGACCCACAGACCAAAGCGGTCGGACAACGACACTTTTTCCTCCACCGCTTCGCCGGGGTTGATCGCCGTTGCGCGCTCGTTCTCCATCATGTCGCGTGGCAGAAGATGGCGGCGGTTGGATGTGGCGTAGAACACGACATTGTCAGGCCTTCCCTCGATGCCGCCTTCCAGCACGGCCTTCAGCGACTTGTAGGATGTGTCCCCATGGTCGAAGGAGAGATCGTCACAGAACAGGATGAAGCGATGGCGGCTGTCGCGCAGCATCTTCATCAGGGCGGGGAGACTCTCGATGTCCTCCCTGTGGATCTCGATCAGCTTGACCGGTGTGAAGCCGGCGCGGTCGGCGAGGCGCTGATTGACCTCGGCCTGGGACGCTTTGACCAGTGAAGACTTGCCCATGCCGCGCGCGCCCCAGAGAAGGACGTTGTTGGCAGGCAGGCCACGCGCGAAGCGCTCGGTGTTGGCGACGATCATGTCGCGGTTGCGATCAATGCCTTTGAGAAGCCCAATATCGACCCGATTGACTCGCTGGACCGGCTGCAGCGAAGCCGGATCGGCCACGAACACGAATGCATCGCTCGCGTCGAAATCGGGTGTTTCCGGCGCCGCGGGTGCCAGCCGCTCAAGAAGGTCGGCGATGCGCTCCAGATGGGCGTTCAGTGTTTCTATGGGGGAAGCGCTCACGTCCATGCTCCTATGTCACGCTTGGGCTTGCGTCTGTGTACCGTGCGGTACTCCGTAACTTTCTCTAGCCTTCCCAATGCCTCGACGCAAACCAGCGACGACCGTTTTCGGTACGCTTTGCCGCAAATCCTGCCGGAGACTACCTAGACACGCCGGTCTGGACGCCGAGGTGCATAGCTTTGGTTTGCAAAGTCCTTCGGCCTAGGTATATTCCGGCCACTTTCGAGTGGGCTGATACCCGCTCTTCAATGTCTCAATGCCTCGTCGGTCCGGCTCGCGGGCGGTGGCAGGCCAATGGAGTTGACCTGATGTTCGTGACCCCAGCTTTTGCTCAGGCGACCGGTGCCGCTCCCGGTGGCGCCGACTTCCTGATCCAGTTTGCGCCATTCATCCTGATTTTCGTCATCATGTATTTCCTGCTCATCCGGCCGCAGCAGCGCAAGGCCAAGGAGCACCGCGACATGCTGAAGAATCTGCGGCGCGGCGACGTGGTCGTGATGCAGGGTGGCTTGATCGGCAAGATCCTCAAGGTGGTCGATGACAGCGAACTGCTGCTGGATGTTGGCGACGGCGCGACCAAGGTTCAGGTCCGCGTTGCCGCCGGCCTCGTCCAGCAGCTTCGCAGCAAGGGCGAGCCGGTCAAGGAAGGCAACTGACCGGTCGCTCGACACGATATGGACAGCGGGCAGCACGGTTGCCCGCTTTCGGCCAATAAGGTCCGAGGCAGCAAATGCTCTATTTTTCCCGCTGGAAGGTAACCACGATTCTTCTGACGATCTTCGTCGCCCTCGTGGTCCTAATTCCCAATTACCTGTCCTCGGACCAGATCAAGAATTACTGGCCCTCGTGGCTCCCGGGACGACAAGTGGTGCTCGGCCTCGACCTGCAGGGCGGCGTCTACTTGCTCTATCAGGTCGACGTGAACGACTATAAGCAGAAGCGGCTCAAGGCGCTTGAGGGCGACATTCGTCAGGCCATGCGTGAAGATCCGCGCATCGGCTACACCGGTCTTGGCATTCAGGGCGATGTCGTCCAACTCAAGATTCGCGACGCCGATAAGGTGGACGAAGCCGCGAAGCGCCTGGGAAATCTGCTCAATCCGCTGTCGACCGGCGCTCTAGGTGGAGCCGCTGTCACCGAGTTTCAGTTCGATCAGGGCTCCGATGGTCTGATGCGCCTTGGGTTCTCGGAAACGGGGCTGGACAAGAGGCTAGGAACCGTCGTTCAGCAGTCGATCGAGGTCATTCGTCGACGCGTCGACCAGATGGGAGCCGTCGAGCCATCCATCCAGCGGCAGGGTTCCGATCGCATTCTGGTCGAAGCCCCGGGTGAAAAGGATCCGGCGCGTCTCAAGAACATCATCGGTCGTACCGCCCAAATGACCTTCCATCTGGTCGACCTTAACGTGTCGGCCGACGAAGCCGCCAAGGGCAATCTGCCGCCGGGTGAGATCCTTCTCAAGCAGAAGGAAGGCGGCATGCCGATGGTGGTCGACGAGACCCCGTTGATGACCGGTGAGGACCTCACCGACGCCCAGACGTCCTTCCAGAGCCAGACCAACGAACCGGTGGTTTCCTTCCGCCTGTCGACGTCCGGCGCCCGCAAGTTCGCCCAGGTGACAACCGACAATGTTGGTCGGCTGTTCGCGATCGTGCTCGACGACGAAATCATTTCGGCGCCGCGCATCAACGAACCGATCACCCAAGGGTCCGGACAGATTTCCGGCCACTTCACGGTTGAAACCGCCAACGACCTCGCCGTGTTGCTCAGGGCCGGCGCTCTGCCTGCCAAGTTGTCGGTTGCCGAGGAACGCACGGTGGGCCCCGGACTCGGCGCCGACTCGATCGCTGCCGGCGAGCGGGCAGCGCTGATCGGTACGGTGGCCGTCGTCATCTTCATGCTGGCGTCCTATGGTCTGTTCGGCATCTTCGCCAACCTTGCCCTGGTGGTGAACCTGGTGCTGATCATGGCGGTCATCACCGTGCTGCAGGCAACGCTGACGCTGCCCGGCATCGCCGGCATCGTGCTCACCATGGGCATGGCAGTGGACAGCAACGTGCTGATCTATGAACGTATTCGCGAGGAGCAAAGGCTCGGTCGATCGCCGGTCTCGGCCATCGACGCTGGCTTCCGTCGCGCGTTCGGCACCATTCTCGATGCCAACATCACCACGCTGATCGCCGCCATCGTGCTGTTCCAGATGGGCTCCGGTCCCGTCAAGGGATTCGCCGTTACCCACGTGATCGGCATCGTGACGACAATGTTCACCGCCATTACCTTCACTCGACTGGTGGTGGCGACCTGGGTCCGCTATCGGCGGCCGTCTGTCGTTCCGCTCTGATCCGGACCCTGAGGCTCCATCATGCGCCTGCTTCGCTTGTTTCCCGACGACACCAAGATTCCATTCATGCGGTGGAGGAAGTGGAGCTTCCTCGCCTCCGGCATCGCGTCGGTTCTATGCTTCGTGGTCCTCTACACCCACGGCATGAATACCGGCATCGATTTCCAGGGCGGCACGCTCATGGAGATCCAGACAAAGTCCGGACCGGCTGATCTCGAAGGGATTCGCAGCCAGCTCAACGGGTTGGGGCTTGGCGAGGTCCAGGTCCAGTCGTTCGGCGCCGATGATGACGTGCTGATCCGCATCGCCCGTCAGGAAGGCGGAGACGAGGCGCAGGCCGCCGTCGTCACCAAGGTCCAGGCGTCTCTCGGCGACAGCGTCGACTATCGCCGAACCGAGATGGTCGGCCCGCGCGTCTCTGGCGAGCTGGCCCAAAACGGCATTCTCGGCATCATATCGGCGCTGTGCCTCATCATGGTCTACGTCTGGTTCCGCTTCGAGTGGCAGTACTCGCTCGGCGCGGTGATCGCGACGTTGCACGACGTCGTTCTGACCATCGGCTTCTTCGCCGTCACGCAGGTCGAGTTCAACCTGTCGTCCATCGCCGCCATCCTGACCATCGTCGGCTACTCGTTGAACGACACAGTCGTGGTCTACGACCGAATCCGCGAGATGAGGCGCAAGTACAAGCGTCTCAACCTGGTTGTTCTACTCGACCTCGCCATCAACCAGACGCTGACGCGCACCACCAACACCGCGCTGACAACGCTCATCGCGCTGGCCGCTCTCGTCATCTTCGGCGGCGAGGTGATTCGCTCGTTTACTGCGTCGATGCTGTTCGGCGTGCTGATCGGTACCTACTCGTCGATCTTCATTGCCGCGCCGGTTCTGATCTTCCTCGATCCGCAGTTGGCTGGAGACAAGTCGACGAAAAAGGCCGAGGATGATGCCGACGAGGCCGCCGAGCCGGCGTGAGTTTGGGCGTGTCTTCTCGGGAGCGCCGCCGATGAAGCTGTTCGGGCCGCGAGGCCGTGCACTGGAACGCCGCGAGCAGCACCTGCCCGAGCAGGTGCCGGTTGAAGCTTACGGCAACGGTGGCTTTAGATTCGGCGGTATGTCGCACCGAGGATCGATTCTGATCCTGCCGTCGGGGGTTCATGGCTGGTCGGCCGTTGCCCCTGCCGACATCACTCTCGACAGTCTGGCTCAGGTATTCGAGGAGGCTGCCGAACTCGACATGCTGCTCATCGGCACTGGCCGGGATCTCGTTCCCGCCACAAGCGAACTGGCCGAAGCCATGCGTGAGCACGGCGTCAAGCATGAAGCGATGTCGACAGGCGCCGCCGTCCGATTGTTCAACGTCATGCTGGGCGAACGCCGTCGGTTTGCCGCTGCGCTCTTGGCGGTCGACTGATGGCTGCTTCTGTCCGCCTGGACGATGCCTACCGCTATTGCGAAGAGCTTGTTCGCGACCATGATCGAGACCGATGGCTTGCCGACGGGCTTCTACCCGACGACAAGCGCCGGCACGCCTTAGCCATCCATGCCTTTTCCTACGAGGCCGCGCGCATCCGCGAGAGCATCCACGAGGCGATGCCCGGCGAGATTCGCTTGCAGTGGTGGGTGGACGCCATCGAGGGAGAGGCACGGGGTGACGTGGCCGGCCATCCTGTCGCCGCCGCCCTGATCGACACCATTCACCGCTTCTCGTTGCGCCGATCGGGCTTCGTTAATCTTCTGGAGGCGCGACGCTTCGATCTCTACGACGACGCCATGCCGACGCTGAATGATCTCGAAGGCTATGCCGGGGAGACGTCGTCGGTTTTGTTTCTTGAAGTGGCGCAGGTGCTCTGCGACGGCGCCGATCCCAAGGCGGCCGACGCTGCCGGCCATGCCGGCGTCGCCTACGCCATGACCGGACTGATGCGCGCGTTGCCGATCCATGCGCGCCGCAACCAGGTCTACGTTCCAGCCGACCTCCTGAAAGCGGCAGGAATCGAACCGGATGATGTGCGCCACGGTCGCAAGGCAGAGGAACTGGTTGGTATTGTGGCCAACCTCAGGGACAGCGCCAACGGTCACCTCGAGAAGGCGGTTTCCGCCTTCGCCGAGATCGATCCAAGAGCAAGGCCGGCCTTTCTGCCGCTCGCCTTCGTCCGCCCCTATCTCGCCACGCTCGCCACGACACCAGTTTACGGCCCGGTGGCTGAAATCGCCGCTTGGCGCAAACCGCTAATCCTCTGGTGGTTTGGCAGACGGCTTTAACTTCGAGCGCTTGCCTCGATGAGGTTTATCAGCCCCTTCAGCATGTCGATTGGCTCGGGTGGACACCCCGGAATGACGAGGTCGACCGGGATGACGTCGGAGACGGCACCGATCACCGCATAGCTTTTGCCGAACACCCCACAACCGGTGGCGCAGTCGCCCACCGCCACCACCCATTTGGGTGCGGGCGTTGCGGCATAGGTGCGTTCGAGGCCTTCTCGCATATTGGCCGTCACGGGGCCGGTCACCATCAGCACGTCGGCGTGGCGTGGCGAGGCGACGAAGCGCAAGCCAAACCGTTCGACGTCGTAGTAGCTGTTGTTGAGGGCATGAATTTCCAGCTCGCAGCCGTTGCAAGAGCCGGCATCCACTTCGCGGATGGACAGGCTGCGGCCGAGGCGCGCCTTGGCGGAGACTCCGAGCCGCTCTGCCAGAGCGTCGACTTCGGCGTCATTGACTGTCGGTGTTCCTTCGGTCACGGGGCGCCGAAAAAGCCCTTCGAGCAACATTCTACGCATGGTCGAGATTCCGTCTCAAAGGTCGTGGCCGGAATAGGAGCAGTTGAAGGACTTGTTGCAGATGGGAAAGTCGGCAACGATATTGCCTTCGATCGCAGCCTCCAGAAGCGGCCACTGGAAGGCTGAGGGGTCGCGGACGGCACCTCGCAACACCCGCCCGCTCTCGTCCATCCTGAGCCATACCAACACATCGCCACGGAAGCTCTCGATCAAGGCCAGCCCTTCCGTCGCTGTGTCGTGGGGCTCGTTGGCAAGGCCGCCGGCCTGGGGCACCCTTCGTTCGCGTAGCGCCGGTGCCAGCGGGTAGGAGATCGGCCCCGGCGGCAAGCGGTCGATGATCTGCTCGATCAGTTCGAGGCTCTCATAGACCTCGTCGATGCGTACCCAGATCCGGGCATCGACATCGCCAGCATCCCGAACAGCCATCTTGAAGTCGAGGTCGCCATAAGGGGGGTAACCCGGTGTCTTGCGAGCGTCGAATGGCCGCCCCGAGGCGCGGCCGATTGGCCCTCCAGCGCCGAAGCGGCGGGCGAGTTCGGTGGTGAGATGGCCCGTGGAGACGGTTCGATTCTGTAGCGAGGCTGTATTGTCGTAGAGCTCGACCAGGCGGGGAAAACGCTGACGAATATGAGCGGTCAGCGTCTTGATGGGCAGGACATCATGAAGATCGTCGGTGACGCCGCCAGGGATGATGCGGTCCATCATCAGCCTATGGCCGAAAGCCGTCTTCGCGGTCCGCAGAACGTCCTCGCGAAGGATGCCGCAATGGGCGAGCATCAGCGCGAAAGCCGCATCGTTGCATATGCCGCCGATGTCGCCGAGATGGTTGGCAAGCCGCTCAAGCTCTGCCATCAGGGCGCGCAGCCAGATTGCCCTCTGCGGCACGCCGACGCCGAGAGCCGCCTCGGCTGCCCGTGCAAATGCCAGGGAGTAGGCTACAGTGCTGTCGCCGGAGACGCGAGCGACCACCTTCGCCGCCGCCTCGAGAGTCGTGTCAGTAAGGAGTCTCTCGATGCCCTTGTGGACGTAACCTAACCGCTCCTCAAGGCGAACGATGATCTCTCCGTTGGCCGAGAAGCGGAAATGTCCGGGTTCGATGATGCCTGCGTGCACCGGGCCGACGGCAATCTGATGCAGCGGCGGTCCCTCGGCCTTGAGGAAAGCGTAAGGGGAGCCATTGGCCGGGATCTGGGACATTGAACCCAGCGGGCCACGGACGCCCCAGCGGTCATGATCGAGCCAGCGGCGGTCATCCGGCATGCCATCGGCAGTGAGCCCGTAAAGATCGACGATCGACCGTTCGAGGCGCTGAGCCGGCGGATGGGTAAGGCCAACCGACGGAAAGCGGCCATCGGGCGCTGCGAGGGTCAGCACCATCAGAGCGCCGTCCTGATCGTCGAGCAGCGCCATGTGCACGGCGCCGGGCTCGGCCCAGAGGGCGGACAGAGTGGCATTTCCGGCGGCGACAGCCAGTGTCGCCTGTCGCCAGGTGTCGACATCGACGGTAATGCGGGGCCAGGGCTTCTGCTCTTCGATGGTCAGAGCGGTGTTCAGAAGGGCAGTGCGGAGCGTACTCATGGTCTCACCCCAGCATTCTGGCGACGTTTTGGAACCAGGCCACAACTGGCCCCGGCAGATAGAGGCCGGCGATCAGGACCAAAACGAGGTGAATGATGAGCGGCAGCATTGACGGTCTCCGACCGGCATGCTCGACGCTTGGCGACGGTTTGCCGAAGGCCACGCCGGTCAGTCGCCAGATGAGGGCGCCAAAGGCGAGAAGCAGACCGATGACCAGCGGTATGGCAAGCAAAGGCTCGCGCGCGAATGTCGAGCTCACCAGCAGAAACTCGCTTGTGAAGATGCCCATGGGCGGCAGACCGGCGATGGCGGCGACACCGACGACCAGACTCCAGCCCAGCGTCGGATGGCTTTCCGTGAGGCCTCGGATATCGGCGATCTTCTGCGTGCCCTTGACCTGCGCCACCTGGCCGACGGCGAAGAAAATCGCCGACTTGGTCAGTGAATGCATCGTCATGTGCAAGAGACCGGCGAAGTTGGCGAGCGGCCCCCCCATGCCGAAGGCAAAGGCGATCAATCCCATGTGCTCGATGGAGGAGTAGGCGAACAGCCGCTTGATGTCACGCCGGAGGTACAGCATGAAGGCGGCGAAGATCAGCGATACGAGGCCAAGCGTCACCAGGAGCGGCCCCGGCGCCACGGCGAAGGGGTTGGCGGCAAGCAGCATCTTGAAGCGCAAGAGCGCGTAGAGAGCCACGTTGAGGAGCAAGCCGGAGAGTACCGCGGAGATGGGCGTCGGGCCCTCGGCGTGGGCGTCGGGCAGCCAGGCGTGCAGCGGTGCGAGGCCGACCTTGGTCCCGTAGCCGAGCATCAGGAACACGAAGGCGACGTTCAGGAGCTCGGGGCTGAAAGCGGCGGCGTTGGCGATCAGCGTCGTCCATACCATGGCGTCATGGCCCTCGCCGATGACCGGACGGGCTGCCATGTAGATCAGGATGGTGCCGAACAGGGCCAGCGCGATGCCGACCGACCCCAGGATGAAGTATTTCCAGGCCGCTTCCAGTGCCGCCTGCGTTCGGTAGAGACCGACCATTAGTACTGTGGTCAGCGTGGCGAGTTCCACCGCCACCCACATCAGGCCGATGTTGTTGGCCGTCAGCCCGAGATTCATCGAGAAGGACAGCGCCTGATACATGCCATGGTAGAAGCGGATATAGCCCGGCTTCAGGCGGCCGATCTCTATCTCGTGGCCGATATAGCTCGCCGAGAAGATCGAGGTGGTAAAGCCCACGAAGGTGCCGAGCACGACGAAGACCACATTGAGATCATCGACGAACAGGAAGCTAACCGCCGGATCGGGGCGCTCGATGAGGAGCGTCAACGCACACAGGAAGGTGAGACCCGAGGCCAGCATGTTGACGCGGGCGCCGAGCTTGTATTGCGGGATAAGGGCAAGAAGCAGGGCGGCGATGCCGGGGACCACCAGTACGGCATCGATGGGAGCAAACGGGAGCTGATGGAGAAAGGCGGTCATTCCCGGCCCTCCCGGAAGTCGTCTAGGGCTTGGGTGTCGATGGTGTCGAAACGCTCGCGGATGCGGAACAGGAAGACTCCGATGACGATGAAGGCGACCAGCACCGAAAAGGCAACCGAGATTTCGACCACCAACGGCATTCCGCGTGCGCCGGTCGCGGCGAGAACCAGGCCGTTTTCAAGGCTCATGAAGCCGACGACCTGGCTGATGGCGTTCTGGCGCGTCACCATCATCAGGAGGCCGAGCAGGATGACCGACAGGGCGAGCGCGAGATCCTCGCGGGCGATCGGGTCGGCCTCGGCGGCGGCGGGCAGCATGACGACCATCGACAGCGCCACAAGGCCCATGCCCATCAGCATGGTTGGGCCGATGCCGCCAACCGTCTCTATATCGCGATGGACGCCGAGGCGCAGCACCATGTGATGCAGCGCCACCGGAATGATGATCGCCTTCAGGATCAGTGCGATGGCGGCGGTCACGAAGAGATGCGGCGCCGCCTGGACGTAGGCTTGCCAGGCAACCGACAGCGACAGAACCACGGCGTGCGCGGCGAACACGTTGAGAAGGCCAAGGATGCGATTCTGGTAGAGCATCATGAAGCTCACCAGCACCATGCCTCCGGCGAGAAGATGCGCGGCATCGAGTGAGAAGCGTTCCATCAGAAGCTCCTCGAGACGAACAGCAACAGCGTACCCAGCAGGCCGAGCATCAGTGCCCCGCCGACGAATTCCGGCACGCGGAACACCCGCATCTTGGCGATCGCCGTTTCGAACGCCACCATCAGGAATCCGCCAACCGCAAGCTTGCCAACCCAGGTGACCGCGCCGATGGCCATTTCAACCAGACCATCGCCCTGGCGAGCCATGCCCCAGGGCGCAAAAATACAGGCGATCAGCGAGATGTAGAGCAGCAGCTTCAGGGCGGATGCGAGCTCGATCACCGCGAGGTGTCGACCCGAGTACTCCAGCACCATGGCCTCATGCACCATAGTCAGTTCGAGATGCGTCGCCGGATTGTCCACTGGCACGCGGGCATTCTCGGTCAGTGCGACGATGATCAGGCCGATCAGCGCCAGACCAAGCGAGACTCGCAGCGTGCTGTGGTCGACCATGAACGCTGCCACCGTCGACAGCTGGGTCGAACCGGCCACCAACGCCACCGTGAACACGATCATGATCATCGCCGGCTCGGCCAGCGTCGAGAACAGCATCTCGCGGCTCGACCCTATGCCGCCGAAGGCAGTGCCGATGTCCATGCCGGCCAGCGCCAGGAAGAAGCGGGCCGATCCGAGAAGCGCGGTAATGGCGATCAGGTCGGCCGCCCATGAGAAGTGCAGCCCGGCGGCGAACGTCGGAACAAGCGCCGCGGCGACCCAGGTGGTGGCGAAGATCAGGTAGGGCGCATTGCGAAATAGCCAGGAGGCGTTGTCGGCCAATACGGCTTCCTTGCGTACGAGGCGCAGAAGGTCGCGATAGGGCTGCAGGATCGAGGGACCCTTTCGGCGAAGAAGGCGCGCCTTCACCTTGCGGGTGAAGCCGACGAGCCCCGGGGCAAGCGCCAGCACGAGCACCATCTGGATGCCCTGGACGAGGATGGCGAGGATCAGGCCCATGTTGCCACCAGCACGAGAAGAAGGACCAACGCGGCGAAAACGAGGCTGAGATAGCTGCGAATGGTCAGAAACTGCAGAATGTTGAGGCGTTCGGCAGCGTAGAGAACGGCCCCTTCGAGGGGGGCATAGATGAATTCCCAGACCAGATCACGGAGCGACAGCGTCAGCCGCGCCGGCGCCATGTCTCCGGGGAGGGGCATCGTCTGGTCGATCTTGGCCCTAAAGGCGATCGGGCCAAACACGCGGCGGATCGGCTGAGCGAAGCTGTCGGCCGTGTATTGCGTTGCCGGCGAAGGATCTGGGAAGCCGCAATCCCAGGCGGGAGCCCGGCGTACGGCTCGCGAGGCGAAATTGTGGATGACGCGGATCGCCGCCCAGCTCGCCATAAGAATGAAGAAGAACACCAGGAAGCCGGAGTAGGAACTGCGGCTCTCGGAAATCGGGATGATCGAGAAGTGTGGCAGGATGGGCTGCTTGGGCATGGCGCCGCCGACCAGCAACTGCGACACCGGCGACAGGGCATCCAGAAACGGTCCGGGAAAGACGCCGGCCACAAGGCAGAGACCCATCAGTGCGTACATCGCCCGGATTTGCCAGCGGCTGGCCTCTTGTGCCGTCTCGGCAGCTGGTGATCGCGGGCGACTGAGGAACGTAATGCCGAAAGCGCGCACGAAGCAGGCAGCCGCGAGGGCCGCTGCAAGCGCCAGCATGGCGCCTGAGGCCGGCACCAGGAAGCGCAAAGCCCACTGCGGCAGATCCGGGCTGAGCAGAATGGCCTGCAGGATCAGCCACTCGGACACGAAACCGTTGAGGGGTGGCAGGGCGGAAATGGCAAGGCAGCCGCCAAGAAACAGATAGGCCGTTTCAGGCATGCGGTGAACCAGTCCGCCCAACTTCTCGATATCGCGTTCGCCGGAGCCGGTCAGCACGTTGCCGGCCCCAAAGAACAACAGGCTCTTGAACAGGGAATGGTTGAAGGCGTGAAAGATCGAGGCCGTGACGGCGAGGGCCGCCGCACCGGCCATGTCGTTGGTCTTGAAGGCCAGCGCCAGTCCAAGGCCGATGAACACGATGCCAACGTTCTCGACCGTCGAGTAGGCGAGGAGGCGCTTGAGATCGCGTTGCAAGACGGCATGCAGAACGCCGAGCACTGCCGACACCGCGCCCAGCGTCAACACGGTCACCGCCCACCACCACGCCGGCTCGCCGGCCAGATCGAACACGACGCGGATGAAGGCATAAACGGCGACCTTCGTCATGACGCCCGACATCAGCGCAGATACATGGCTCGGCGCCGCCGGATGGGCGAGTGGCAACCAGACGTGCAAGGGCGCGAGGCCTGCCTTGGAGCCGGCGCCCAGCAGCACCAGCACCAGCACGAGCCCGGAGAGCCAGGGGATGTGTCCGGAGCTGCGCATGGCCGAGAAGGCATAGTCGCCGTTCGGTCCGGCCAGCAGGCCGAAGGCGAGCAACAGCATCAGCGTGCCGAACGAAGCCATGAGCAGGTAGACGTAGCCGGCACGCCGGTTTTCCGGATCGTGATGATGCGCCATCACCAGCGCCCAGGAGCTGAGCGACATGAACTCCCAGGCCACCAGGAAACCGAAGGCGTCGGCCGAGAGCACCACAAGGTTCATGCCTGCGAGAAAAGCCGGATAGAAAGGCAGCACTCGCCCCGGCTCCTCTTCGTGTGCGCCGTAGCCGATGGCATAGAACGAGGCGATCATGGCGCCGAAATCGACGATGATCAGGAACGCGGCGCTGAGCGGATCGAGCACGAAATGCGCGCCGATCCAGGGCAGGCCGACCGGCAGCTGGACGGAGCCCTGCAAGGCGCTCCCACCGAGAAGCGCCGAAAGGCCGCATAGAAGCAATACGGCGGCAAGAACGAAGCTCGCTCCGTAGACGATGGGGGTCGCCCAGGCATTTCGCCGGGCGACGAGGATCGGCGCAACCACGGCGACGCCGGCAAGACCGGCGACACTCAGAAGGGCCGCTGCGATCGGCATTGTCACTTTCGTTCCCCGAACGGGTTTCGGACCGCTTCCGGCGGCCCGTGAAATCAACGTATGGCGACACTCGCGCATCGGCCCGTTGAGAAGCGCCTGTCGACGCTGGCGAACCCGCTCCCACTGGTGCGGGGCCCGCATTTCCGGCACGAACAATATCGGCACCGGAGGAAGCGGCTGTCTTTCGAGACTCAAAGGATGGCTAGACCATACCGGGTCGCCGCCGCCGCGGGAATTGTTTGTTGGTATTCAATCAATTCAGTTGGGTCGACGCCGCCGCGCTGTTGCACGGATGTCGCGGCGCCACATTTCAGCAGATGCGCGGCAATTGTTCACCAGCCAACCAGTCGACGATGCGACCTCCGCCAAACCCGGTGGTCATTTGCACGAAATGCTGGTCGTCCTCCACCGTCTCTCCGATGATGGCCGCATCCACGCCAAGAGGGTGCGCTCGCATCGCTTCCACCAGTCCTTCAGCTGCCTCGGCTGCCACGACGGCGACGAGCTTGCCCTCGTTGGCGACGTTCAGCGGGTCAAGGCCCAGGAGCTCGCAGGCGGCGGCAACCTGACGCTTGATCGGAATGCGATCCTCGACGATGCGGAAGCCGACGTCCGACTGATGAGCCAACTCGTTGAGGGTCGCGGCGAGGCCGCCGCGCGTCGGATCACGCATCAGCCTGAGGTGAGGGCCGGCCGCAGCAACCATCGCCTCGACGAGACCGTTGAGCGCCGCGCTGTCCGACAGGATTTCCGTTTCGAACGTAAGGTTCTCGCGGCTCGACATGATGGCGACGCCATGATCGCCCATCGAGCCCGACACGATCACCTTGTCGCCGGGTCTCGCCTTGTCGCCTGACAATGAGAGACCGTCGGGCACCACGCCGACGCCGGCCGTCGATATGAACACACCATCCGCCTTGCCGCGCTCCACCACCTTGGTATCGCCGGTGACGATCGTCACACCGGCCGCTTTGGCCGCTGCGCCCATGGAATCGGCAATGCGTTTCAGATCGCCGAGCGGGAAGCCTTCCTCGATGATGTAGCTTGCAGACAGGTAGAGCGGCTTTGCGCCGGCCATGGCGAGATCGTTGACCGTGCCGTGCACGGCGAGCGAGCCGATGTCGCCCCCCGGAAAGAAGATCGGCGACACGACATAGCCATCGGTCGTCATCACCATGCGGCCGCCGGCCGGGGTCGGAAAACTCGCCTGATCGTTGCCCTGATCGAGCAACTCGTTGCCGAAGGCATCCTTGAAAATCGAGGAAATCAGCTCGGCCATGGCTCGGCCTCCGGCGCCGTGGCTCATGTCGACCCGACCGGCCTTCAGGTCGAGCTTGCGGTGGAAGGTCTTGCTCATGCTCGTCTCCGGAGGTCCGCGTCGCTCTGGTGCGTGCGGAAGCGGCCATAGATCCAATGGGCGGCGCAGGCGCCTTCCGACGACACCATGCAGGCGCCCGTCGGCGTTTCCGGTGTGCAGACGGTTCCGAACAGGCGACAGTCCGCCGGCTTCTTCTGACCGCGCAGAATGGCGCCGCACTCGCAAGCCGGATTGTCCTCGGCCGGCTGCGTCTCGATGGCGAAACGTTTCTCCGCATCGTAGAAGGCGAAGGCATCGCGAAGCTTCAGCGCGCTTCTTGGCACGGCGCCGAGCCCGCGCCATTCGAAGCTGTCGCGCAGCTCGAACACCTCGTCGCAGAGATCGATGGCGACACGATTGCCCTCCGCCCGGACAGCGCGGATATACTGGTTCTCCACCTCGGCCCGCTGCTCGTTGACCTGACGCACCAGCATCAGGATGGCGTACATGACGTCGAGCGGCTCGAAGCCGGCGATGACCACCGGTTTGCGATAATCGCGGGCGAAAATCTCGTAGGGCTCCATGCCGATGATGGTCGAGACGTGGGACGGTCCGACAAAGCCCTCGATGGCGATCGGCGGCTCGTCCGGCGTTGGCGGCATGTCCAGAATGGCTCGCATGGCAACCGGTGTCAGCACATGGTTGCAGAAAATGGAGAAGTTCTTGAGTCCCTTGGCCTCGGCCGCCTTCAGCGCCACGGCCGTCGGTGGCGTGGTCGTCTCGAAGCCGATGGCGAAGAACACCACCTGTCGTTCGGGATTGGCCTCGGCGATGCGGATGGCATCGAGGGAGGAATAGACCATGCGGATGTCGGCGCCCGCCGCCTTTGCCTTCATCAGGCTGAGGCCGCCCGAGGCCGGCACGCGCATCAGGTCGGCATATGTGCAGAGCGTCACCTCCGGCCGCTTGGCCAGACGGATGGCGTCGTCGATACGGCCGATCGGCAGCACGCAGACGGGACATCCGGGGCCGTGGATCATGCGCACGTTGGCCGGCAGAAGATCCTCGATCCCATAGCGGGAGATGGCATGCGTGTGACCGCCGCAGAACTCCATGAAGGCGTAGGAACGGTCGGGCCGCACTTCGGCGGCAATGGCCGCCGCGATATCGCGCGCCTTGTCGCCGTCGCGATACTCATCGACGTATTTCATCGAACGCCTCCGGCGGCGAGTGGCACACCGCGCGCTTCGTCCAACAGATCCAGGGTGCGTCGTGCCTCGTCAGGGTCGACCTTGGACAGCGCGTAGCCGACGTGGACGATGACATAATCGCCGACGGCGACGTTCTTCACCAGCGCGGTCGAAATGGTCATCGATACGCCGTCAAGGCTGATCTTGGCCATGTTGTCGGGGAAAAGCTCGGTGACGAGAGCGGGAACGGCAAGGCACATGGGTCATATCTCCGAGAAGGCTCGGCGGGCGAGGACGGCCTGCCCGAAGGAAAGGCCGCCATCGTTGGCCGGCAGGCGCCGGGCGAGGAGGGGAGTGAGGTTGGATTGGGCGAGCGCTGCCGAAAGCCCTTCGGCCAAAACGCGGTTCATCAGACAACCGCCGCCGAGCGCAATCGCCGTGAGGCCGGTGGCGGTTGCGCCATGGCGGGCAAGGGCGGCCAAACCCTCGATCAGCGTGCCGTGGAACAGCGAAGCGCCGGTGCAGGCATCGGGGCGTGAGTGAACAAAATGGGCAAGAAGCGGTGAGAAGGACAGAACGCCGTCCTTCAGGGTGAAGCCGTTGGCCAAAGCGATCGGCTCGTCGACCAGCGCTTCCAGTTCCATTGCTGCCTGTCCCTCGTAATCCTGCACGGACCGGACGCCGAGCAGCGCCGCCGCCGCGTCGAACAAACGGCCGAGCGAGGTCGTTGAAAGAGGGTCGGCGCCCGATGCGACGCGATCGGCAACGGGACCGGCAAGCGGTCGGTCCGGGAAAAGCTCCGGTGCGAGGTCACCCCGTCCAAGAGCGGCCAGGATGCCGACCGCCATCCGCCACGGTTCGCGAGCGGCGCGATCGCCGCCGGGCAGCGGCAGTAGGGCGAGGTGGCCGATGCGACGATGCTTCGCTCCGTCAACTGCGAGCAGTTCACCGCCCCAGGCGCCACCGTCGTCGCCAAGACCGTGGCCGTCGAGGGCAAGACCGAGCGTCGGACCGTCAAGTCCGGCTTCGGCCGCCACCGCCGCCACATGCGCCGCATGGTGCTGTACGCGGATGACAGGAAGTCCGAACGCGTCGGCCATCTGGCTGGAGCGGTAGTCGGGGTGGAGATCCGAAGCGATCAGCTCCGGCTTCACGCCGACGATGTCGGTGAGATGGGCAATGGTCTCGCGGTAGAACTTCAACGTCTCGGCGGTATCGAGGTCGCCGATATGCTGGGAGACGAAAGCCTCGCGGCCGCGCGTCAGCGTCACCGTGGACTTGAGGTGTGCGCCAAGGGCCAGCGTTGCCGGCCCATCTTCGGAGAGAGCGATGGGTTCGGGAACGTAGCCGCGCGCCCGGCGCAGGAACGAAGGCGCGCCGGCAATGATCTGGGCAACGCTGTCGTCGGCACGTACGACAATGGCGCGGTCGTGAGTGACGATCAGGTCGGCGATGCCGGCAAGGCGTCGAGTCGCGTCTTCGTCGTCCACCACCAGCGGCTCGCCACCGGGGTTGGCCGAGGTCGCGACCAGAATGAAGTCGTTGCTGGCGTGCGGGTCGTTTCCGGCGAACTCGCGACCGGCCAGTGCTGCGAACAGCAGGTGGTGCACCGGTGCGTAGGCCAGCATGACGCCGACGCGGGACAGTCCAGGTGAGACGGCCGGCGCCAACACGTCGGGTTTTGCGCCCATCAGCACGATCGGCCGAGCGGTCGACGAACAGAGCGCAAGTTCCTCCGGAGACGCTTCGGCAACGGTCGGGACCGAAGCGGCGTTGGCTACCATCAGCGCGAACGGCTTGAACTCGCGCGCTTTCCTGGTCCGGAGCGCCGATACCGCTTCGGCATTTCGGCCGTCGCAGACGAGATGGAAGCCGCCGATGCCCTTCAACGCCACGATGCGTCCGGCCCGTATGGCAGAGGCGATCTCGGCAAAGGAATGGCTGAGTTTCGGCCCGCATGCCGGACAGGCGACCGGTTCGGCGTGAAACCGTCTGTCGCGCACATCCGTGTAGGCTGCCGCGCAATCCCGGCACATCGGGAACGAAGCCATCGACGTCTGCCGACGGTCGTAGGGCAAGCGGCGGGTGATGGTGTAGCGCGGCCCGCAGTGGGTGCAGTTGACGAAGGGATAGGCGAAATAGCGGCTCGTCGGATTGAAGAGTTCGGCAAGGCAGGCGTCGCAAGTGGCCGCGTCGGCCACGATACGCGTCATGGTCTCGCCGCCGAGGCTCTCCCTGATGACGAACTCGGTGTCGCCCGTCACCGGCATGTTCTCGCGATGGACCGTGTCGATGCGGGCGAGCGGCGGCGCTTCCGAATTCAGGCGCCGCGCAAACTCCTCGACGCGCACGCCTTCCACTTCGATGGTGACGCCGTCCGCTCCGTTGCGGACATAGCCGGTCAGGCCGCACTCCGTTGCCAGCCTGTGCACGAAAGGCCGCATGCCCACGCCTTGCACGGCGCCGTTCACCTTGAGGAAAAGGCGCGCCGCAGGGGCAAAGGCGTCGGGAGTGGGCACGGCGGTCATCGTCTCGTCAGGCCCGAGCGACGGCGGCGGCGCGGGAAAGCGCTGCGCGCGCCTCCACCCAGGCATAGAAGGCGGCCATGCCTTCGCCTGTTTCGGCGGAGACCACAAGCGTCTGGAGATGCGGATTGACGGTGAGCGCCGCAGCGAGACATTTGCCGACGTCGAACTTCAGGTGGGGAAGAAGGTCGGCCTTGTTGAGGAGAAGAAGGTCGGCCACCGCGAACATGTCGGGATATTTCAGCGGCTTGTCCTCGCCCTCGGTAACGGAGAGTACGACCACCTTGTGTGCCTCCCCGAGATCGAAGCCGGCGGGACAGACGAGGTTGCCAACATTCTCGATGAACAGAAGACCACCTGGCTCTGCCTTGATGTCGTCGAGCGCAGCGCCAACCATGCTCGCTTCGAGATGACAGCCCTTGCCGGTATTGACCTGAACCGCCCGAACGCCGGTCGCCCTGATGCGCTCCGCGTCGTTGTCGGTCTGCTGGTCGCCTTCGATGACGGCAATCGGAAACTTCGCCTTCAGGTCCTCGATGGCGCGCACCAGAAGCGTCGTCTTACCCGAACCGGGCGATGACATCAGGTTGAGAGCCAGAGTGCCACTGGCCGAGAGACGGGCTCGGTTTTGCCGGGCCGCGTCATTGTTCTTGGCAAGGATGTCGCGCTCGATGCGGATCACCCGTTCGCTGTCGATTTCGGGTTGGTGCACGGCAGCGAGCGGCGCTGCGTGTACATAGTGAGAGTGCCCGTGGTCATGGTCATGATGATGGTGTTCATGATCGTGATCATGGCTGTGCGAATGGGAGTGTTCGTGCGGGTGATCGTGGTCGTGGTGATGATCGTGGCCATGCTCATGATCGTGAGGGTGGTCATGCGAATGGCCGTGAAGCTCCGCCGGCGTCTTCCCGTTGATCCTGTAGCCTGTGCCGCCCGAGCCGCAACCGCAATCCTTGCACATCACTCCACCTCCAATTCGCGCAGCCTGAGCTCGTCGCCGCTGCTCATCTGCACGTGCCGACGCCCGCATTCCGGGCAGGCGCCGAAGCGTTCGGTCATCGGCACGGTCTTAGCACAATCGAGGCACCAGCCACTGCCGGGAATGCGCTCGATGACCAGCCTTGCGTTCTCCGCAAGGGTCCCGTGGCTGACGGCCGAAAAGCAGAAAGCCAAGGCGTCGGGGTCGACATGGCCGAGTGCACCCACCTCCAGAACCAGCGACCGAATGCGCTTGGCGCCGTCTCTTCTCGCCTCCTCGACGGCGATCTCGACCACCGCCTCGCAAAGCGACATCTCATGCATCGGCAGCCCCTTCCGGGACGACATCGACAGCAACACAGGGAGAAAACTGCGCCGCCAGCCTTGCGATCGCCATCACGGCATCGCCTTCCGGCCGGAATCCCGCGAGGGCGCGCGCAAACGGTCCGTCGGGATGGAAGTTCCATTCCGTGGGAGCGACGACGCGGGCGTCTCGGAGCCGTCCATCTCCTTGCACCACGGCAGAATAATATAACCTGCCGCGTGGACTTTCCACTGAGGCGTATCCCGTATGGTTCTGCGTCCGATTTGCAGTAAGCCAGCCGCCGAAGTCTCCATCGGAGCTCGCTCCGCCAAGAAGAATGCCAAGCGCCTCCTCGGCCTCGACGAGACGGGCCGCGTCCGTCGCGCCCTGAGCAGAGGCGGACCAGCCGAGGCGGGCTGCCGGGCCGGTTTCGGGGTGCCTGCCGGGAAGGAAGGGGCTGGCCGAGAACTCGATATCGGCTTCAAGCGCGGCCATCACGGCCTTATCGTCGGCGGAGGTCAGCGCGTCGGGTGGGGTGGGATGTTCCGGCAAGGCCGGCAGCCAATGCGGCACCAGCCCAAGTGCGGTGCCGATCGTCCTGACGTCGTCGCCGGCAATGCCCGTTCGCGCGGCCGTACGCGCGGCCTCAAGAGCATCCCGCACAACGGGAAAGGCCGTGACTGGCGCGAGTCGAACCAACTCGCGCAGGTGCTCGGCGACTCGCTCCGCCGCCAAACGGATGCGCCACCGCTCGATTACCTCCGCCTGAATGACGCGTTGCCCGGCCATCGCAGCGGCGAATGTCAGCGCCGCGGCGTGCGACACCCCGCAGACGGCGTTGACGAGACCGACCGCCTCGACCGCCTGCTCGACCGGTCGGCCGGCAAAGCGCGACGCCAGCGACAACGGTCGCGCCGAGCGGATCGATGCCGCGGCAACCTCGCCATTCGCCATGGAGAAGATAACCCTTACCTTCCCCGGATCGAAGCCGCTCATGATCCTGGGTCCGGTGCGCCACGCCCGAAACCCAGAAGTCGACGGCGGTCCAGGGTGACGGAAAGGGGGGAGTTTTCCGAAGGCTCGGCGTCACGCAGCAACTCGTCCAGGGCGGCCAAGGCGACCTCTTCGGCAATCACCTGATCATCGAACTCGTCCATCGGCGAGAACAGCGAGGCCGTGCCATAGCGGCCTCCATCCTCCATGGACGCCACCACGAAATCGACCTCGCCGGCCGGAAGCTCAAGCCGTAGCGTGACACCGTCCGGGGGCAGCGTTATGCCGGTATCGGGCACGGCGACAAAGGTCATGCACCAGGGCGTGACGACGGCCGCGAAGCGGAAACGGCCAAAGCGCCGGATCGGCGTCACCATGACGGCGAGCGCGGGATTGTGAACGGGAAGGGTCGACATGCGTTTGTCGGCCGCTCGCCAGAAGTCTTCGAGACGGCAGACAAGTTTCTCGTCGTCGAGGTCGGACAGGAGCGCTTCAGCGATCATCGTCGATCCTCATGAACCTGAGCTTGGATCCATCGCAGTTCGGGCAGTGCCAATCCTCCGGCAATGCCTGAAAGGGAGTGCCGGGCGGCACCTGCGCCACGTCATCACCTTCGGCTGGATCATACACAGTCCAGCAGACGCCGCACTCCCAACGGTCTTCCGGGCGAAAAGTCATTGGAAGTAGGCCTCGCCGATCTCGCGGAGACGGACGGCCGAGTCGCGAAAGTCCTCCACGGCCGCCGTCGCTGAGGTCGGCACGTCTCCGATCTCGATGGTGTCGAGCAGGATGGCGTCCATGGCGTTGAAGAACTGCACCGACCAGACGTTGTGTATGGCCGTTGCCTGGACGCGACAGCTGCCATATCCGCGTGACAAGATTTTAACAGGACCGGTTCCTAGCCGATCGACCAGGAGGTCGAGATCCTCCGCCAGCATCGGCATTAGCGTCAGGGAAATGACATGGTTGGGCTCGCCCGGCCGGTAGGATTTGGCACGATCAGCGATTTCCGCCAACACCGCCGGCGCATTCATCACCCCGGCCGGCAGGGTCTCGAGATCGAGGCTCGGCAGTGTCATTGCCGCCGCGCGGCGCACCGCCTGCGGCACGGCCGATACTTCGGCATAGTCGGCGATGATCGCGTGATCGGCGCCCAGGAAGCGGATGCGCCAGAGGCCGGCAAAGACGCTCTCGACGATCTCGGCAACCACGCCGTCCGGAAGCGCCACCGTCGCCGCCACTTCGCCTTCGCCGAGGATTTCGTTGAGCAGCAGCTTTTCCTCGTCGTTCAGCGGGGTGAGGTCGAACAGCAGGCCCGGCGCCGTCGCATTCTGCCGTTCAAGCGCGGCGGCCATGTCCGGAAGAAGGCGTGCGACGCTTGGGCAGCGGGCAATCAGCGCCTCGGCGTCGGACGTCGCCAGGAAGGCGAGGGTACCGGTCCCCGTGGTTCGGCCGGTTGTCGGGAACTCCGTCGTCATGCCTCGTCCCTCCGGGCATTTGCAGTGATCTCGATGCGACTTGGAGCGGCAAATGCCGGTGCGTCCTCTTTGAGCGCAGCTTCGAGACGGTCGAGATATTCGCTCCAGTCGCGAATGCGAGGCAACACGTCGAGCATCGTTTGGCCTCTCAGTACCACTAACGACGGAAAAACCTCGACCCGACAGCGCACTTTCAGCGCCGCTTCGGCCGAGCGGGCGATCACGCCCGCCCTGAAACGACCACCGAAGGCGGACAGCAACTCCGGCAGCACCACGGCGACGTCGCTGCTGTCGCTCCGCTGGTCGGGGTCACCGGTAAAGAACAACAGCACATGCTCCGGCTCGCCGAGGGCAGGCGCAAGGAAGGCATCGAGCGTATCGGCGTCGATGGTCGGCAAGCCGTGGCGGTTTGCGAGTGCGGCGATCAATGCGGACATGGCTTTGGCCTCACAGCCCCTTCAATCGAGCGACGACGTAACGACCGAGACCTCGCGCCTGACGCCACGGCGTCATGAGGTAGTTCTCGGCGGCGATTCCGAGGTCGCTTTCACCTTCGGAGTTGCGAAGCACCGGAATCGTGGGAAACAGGTCTGCCATGGACTTGAGGCGGACGCGGGTCCCCTTGATCCGATTGGAAACATTGCCGCCATGAACAACCTGAAGCCAGGCCGGGCGCCCCTCGAGTTGCCTGACCGGCGCCAACCGCGAGATGTTGACGTGAATCTCGCCCCAGATGGTCCTGGCGTTTAGCGCCATTGGCTCTAGGAGTGAGGCGAAAGGATTCTTGCGGTCGACGATCCGATAGAGACGCGGTGCGACGTCCGATGCTGCCAGGATTGCACCGTTCGGGAAGTTGAACACCTGGCTGGCACCCGCTTGTGCCGCTTCGCGGAGCCGGGCGACATGGTCGACGGCTAGGATGTCGTCACTGTCGAGCCGAGTGGACAACAGCCAGTCGTAGTCTGCATATCGAGGCAGAACGGCCGGTATGATCTCCGGCATCATGTAGAGGTCGGTGAACTCGGCGTGAAATGGGAAAACCTTCTGAAGATCGCCGATGATCTGTTTGAATTCGGCTGGCGTCTCTCGATCGAAAAAGATCACCCAGTCGAAATCCGTTTCCGTCTGCTGTGCGACGCTCGGCAGGCAATAGTCGCGGAACAGGCGAAACCGATCGGCCAACCATCCCGGTTGCGAACGGAGGTAGAGTTCCCGGCCCGGCGAAGGCACATTGAAGCGTGTTAGGAAAACATGCTTGATCCTGGCACTCATACTGGCTCGTCCTCGGTGCTTCGCGGATACTGGACGGGAAGACTTGCCCGGCCGGCGCCCCTTGCTATCGTATGACTTCTGAGCCGAGCTCTCTCATTTCCTGAGATGCGCCGGCAGTTCCGGTTCGCGATCCATGAGATCGGCAAATAGATGCTCGAAGGGACGCCCTTCCGCTGCCGCCGCGAGACCGTCGAGCGCACGATCGATCGTCTCTGCCTCTGCGTTGTCTAGCGCGCGGATGGCGCTGTCGAGGTGTACGAGCAATCGGGCTCCGGGCGCCTGTCTGCCGATCAGCAGCGTCGAGACCCGCCGCGTCTCTCCGCGCCATTCGCAAAGAGCGGAAAAGTCTTCGCCGTCGACGACGGTCATTGGCAGACCAAGGCACATGGTTCGGCTCCCTCAGCCAGCGGCACGCGGCCGCTCATAGGCGGCCCGATCGATGTCGTTGGCAAGCAGGCCGCCCTCCGGAGGAAGGGAAACCGCGCGCCGGACCGGCGGAACGCCCCAGCCCGAGAGCACGTCGACCGCAAGGGCGATCGCCGGCTCGATGCTGGCGGCGACCGGAGCGGTCAATGGCCCGCCCCAATCTTCGAGGTCGAGCGGTTGGCAACCGATCAGGGCGATGTCATCGGGATAGTGCCCCATGAGATCCGCCGCGGAAAGGACTTCCTGAAAGCCGGTCTGATGCAGGCTCATCTTCTTGGCGCCGGTGAACTTCGGCACCTCATCCCCCCGCACCACCTTCAGTGTACCGGGCGCAAGGCCATAGTCGATGGCATCGAACACCAGAAGTCGCTCGGCCTCGGCGACATGATTGACGAGATAGAGACCTTGCGTGCCGCCATCGAGCAGATCGACGCCATCGGCCATGGCGTAGAGCCGGTGAAAGGCCTCGACAGCGCGAACGCCAAAACCTTCATCGGCCCAGAGGATGTTGCCGATTCCCAAGACCAACACACTCATGCCGCTCAGCCCTCGCGCTCGTCGCGGAACTGCCGCTCGCCGGAGATCATCGTGGAGATCATGGTCTGGCGGCTCATGATGTCCTCGCGTACCGCAGCGTAGATATGGATCACGGCAAAAATCACGATGACCCACATGCCGAGATGATGCAGCGTGTGGACGTCCTGAGAGTTCGGCCAGATGTCGAATACCCAGCCGAACACCTTGGCTTGCCAGCTGTCGCGACCGGTGCCTTCGGAGTAGAGCGCGAACCCGGTGATGATCATGCCGAGGTTGAACAGCGTGAACATCGCAAACATGGCCGTGTGGGCCAGCGGGTTGTGGCCGATATATTTGTAGGGTTCCTTTTCGAGGAACAGGTACCAGCGCGCCTCGCGGACGACCCCCTTCCACCAGGCCTTCTCCCAGACCGGCAAATAGAAGATCTGGCGGGAGTATTTGTTGCCCCAGAAGGACCAGAGAATGCGGGCGAGGAAGGCGACGGCCAGCACCTGCCCGGCGGCGAAATGGGCGAAACGGATATAGCCGAACAGGAAGCTGCCGGACGCTTCGCCCGGCATGGTGGGCGGTGGCGAACCGATGAAATAGCCGGTCACCGCCAGAATGGTGATGCAGAGGGCGTTGCCCCAATGCCAGAGGCGCACCGGCGCCTCGTAGACATAGATGGACGGACCGGCGACGATGACGTCGTCGGTGGCGTCCATCACGCCGGTGAGCATCTTAGCGTCATGTGCCATGGCGTTGCCCTCAGCGGACGGTGACGGTTGCCATGTCCTGGCCGTCTTCGCTCATCACGTGGGTCGAGCAGGCGAGACATGGATCGAAGGAGTGCAGCGTCCTCAGGATCTCAAGAGGCTTCTCGGGATCGGCCATCGGCGTGTCGAGCAGGGCCGCCTCGAAGGCGCCGATATTCCCCTCAGGGTCGCGCGGCGAGCCGTTCCAGGTCGTGGGAACAACGGCCTGATAGTTGTCGATCCTGCCGTCCTTGATCTTGATCCAGTGGCCGAGCGCGCCACGCGGCGCTTCGGTGAAGCCGACGCCCTTCGCTTCCTTCGGCCAAGTGTCCGGTGTCCACTTGTCGGTGTTGGCGGTGGAAAGGTCGCCGGCTTTGATCGTGGCGACCAGCTTGTCCTGGAAGTAGCGCAGTTCGCGCGCCGCCCATTGGCACTCGAGCGCGCGCGCCGCCGTGCGGCCGAGGGTCGAGAACAGTGCGGTGAGCGGCAGTTCGAGGTCGGTGAGCAGTTTGTCGACCGGTTCCTTGAACTCGGCCTTTCCCTGGGCGTAGCCGATGACATAGCGGGCAAGCGGGCCCACTTCGACGGCATGGCCTTTCCAGCGGGGCGACTTGATGAAGGAGTATTTGGCCGCCTCGTCCAGCGCCTCGATGTTCGTCTTGGTGCCGCGCGCGTTGGGGCCGAGCTCGAAATGCGGTTCGGTGACGCCGTCCCACGGGTGCAGCCCCTTGGTCTCGTCGGGATACTTGTACCAGGAGTGGGTGACGAACTCCTGCACCTCGTCCGGGTTGCCGAGGTCGATCGGATGGATTTCGTCGAGCTTGCCGTTGAGGATAACGCCGCGCGGCAGCTTCAGCGAGGCTTCGGAATAGTCGTTGGCGTGCTCGGGAATGTCGCCATAGCTCATTACCGACGTCGACGACAGGCCACCGCCGTGCAGCCAGTTCTTGTAGAAGGAACCAATGGCCTTGAGGTCCGGCAAGTAGACCTGTTCGGTGAAGGCGATCGCCCGATCGATGATCGATGAGACGAGGTTGAGCCGTTCCATGTTGATGGCGCCGACGGCACCGGTGCCGTCCACGTTGATCGGCGACGGAACGCCGCCCACCAGCCAGTTGGGATGCGGGTTCTTGCCGCCGTAGATGGTGTGGATCTTGACGATTTCCTTCTGGAAATCGAGCGCTTCCAGGTAGTGGGCGACGGCCATCAGGTTAGCCTCGGGCGGCAGCTTGTAGGCGGCATGCCCCCAGTAGCCGTTCTTGAACGGTCCGAGCTGGCCGCTTTCCACGAACTTCTTGAGGCGTCCCTGCAGGTCGCGAAAATAGCCGGGCGAAGACAGCGGCCAATCGGAAATCGATTGGGCAAGCGCGCTGGTCGCCTTGGGATCGGCCGATAGCGCCGACACCACGTCCACCCAGTCGAGGGCGTGCAGATGGTAGAAGTGGACGAGATGGTCGTGCACCTGCAGCGTCAGCTGCATGATGTTGCGGATGGAGTTGGCGTTCTCGGGGATGGCGATGCCAAGGGCGTCTTCGACGGCCCGCACCGATGTCAGGGCATGCGTCCCCGTGCAGACGCCACAGATGCGCTCCGTGAAGGCCCAGGCATCGCGCGGATCCCGGCCCTTCAGGATAACCTCGATGCCCCGCCACATGGTGCCGGTGGAAACGGCGTTGCGGATGACGTTGTCGGCGTCGACGTTCACCTCGACGCGCATGTGGCCCTCGATGCGCGTCACCGGATCGACGACGATGCGACGGCCGGCATTATCGAGCTTAAAGCCGTTGGGGGTTTCGATACCCATGGAAAAGTGTCCCGTTCGTGAGAGGGCCGGCGGGGCGCAGGGCGCCCGCGCGCCGGGCTGTTACTGCTGATCGTTGCGGCGATGGGGATCGTGCTTGCTGGTGAGGCGCTTCACGGCCGTCGCGGCCGTGTGGACGGCGACGCCGCCGATCACCGCACCGGCCGCCAGCATCCCGATCTGATCGGCGGTCGCCTCGACGCCGAACTGCCGGATGGTGGTCAGCCGGTCGTAGAACGAGCCCTTGTCCCAGAAGCCGTCTTCCGAGCAACCGATGCAGCCGTGACCGGACTGGATGGGGAAGGAGACCCCGCCGTTCCATCGGACTGTCGAGCAGGCGTTGTAGGTGGTCGGGCCCTTGCAGCCCACCTTGTAGAGGCAGTAGCCCTTGCGGGCGCTCTCGTCGTCCCAGCTTTCCACGAACTGACCGGCATCGAAATGCGGCCGGCGGTAGCACTTGTCGTGAATGCGCTGGGAATAGAACATCTTCGGCCGCCCCTGGCGGTCGAGCTCGGGCATCTTTCCGAAAGTCAGGATGTAACTGATGACGCCGGTCATCACCTCCGCGATCGGCGGACAGCCGGGCACCTTGATGATCGGCTTGTCGCGGATCACCTTGTCGATCGGCACCGCCTGTGTCGGATTGGGCTTGGCCGCCTGCACGCAGCCCCAGGACGCACAGGCGCCCCAGGCGATCACCGCCATGGCGTCGCCGGCCATCTCCTTCAGCTTCTCGACAAACGGGCGGCCGCCGTCGATGCAGTACATGCCGTCTTCGTTGAGGGGCGGGTTGCCTTCCACGGCCAGGATATAGCCGCCTTTGTATTTCTCGCGGGTTTCCTGAAGGATCGCGTCGGCCTGATGTCCGGCAGCTGCCATCAGCGTGTCGTCATAGTCGAGCGAGATCATCGACAGGATGACATCCTTGGCTAGCGGGTGCGCGGACCGAATGAAGCTTTCCGAGCAACAGGTGCATTCGAGGCCGTGCATCCAGATGACCGGTATGCGCGGCTTGGTCTCCAGCGCGTGCGCCATCTGGGAGGCTGCTACCGGGCCAAGCCCGAGGCTGGCCGCGGTCAGATTACAGAATTTGACAAAGCTCCGCCGCGTGATCCCCTGCCTCCGGATCACGTCGTAAAAGGTCTCGGTTGCCGAACCCATGCTGCTCCCCCGAAAAGCGAACCAATGCGCACGAACGGCCGCTCAAGCTCCGGAAAAGACAGCTTGCATCGCGACCCGAGAACATTAGCAATCGCTCACGCAGCCTAGTCTTCAGTTCAGAATCGGTCCAGATCACAAATCGTAGTGATGGCAACGCGAGCCGGGTTTTCGTCGTTGGAATAAAGAGATAGTCTGGACGCGGTGGGAAAGGGTAGGTGTCTTCGCGTATGAGGCCGTACCCGCCATCGGCTCTAGAAAGACGAGCCGAGTGCAACCAAGAGGTAGAGCGATGCCCATTACCGTCTATGGAATCAAGAACTGCGACACCATGAAAAAGGCGTTTGCCTGGCTCGATCAGCATGGCATCGCCTACAGCCTGCACGACTACAAAAAGTCGGGCATCGCTGCCGATAAGGTCTCGGACTGGATGTCGCGTGCCGGGGGATGGGAACACGTCGTAAACAAGAGCGGGCTCACGTTTCGCGGCCTGCCGGAAGCCACCAAGGCAAGCCTCGACGATGAGCGCGCCATCGCCTTGATGGTCGAGAAGCCGACCATGATCCGCCGCCCGATCATCGAGGCCGACGGTGGCAAGCTGATCATCGGCTTTTCGGAAGAGTCCTTTACGGCGAGCTTCGATCCGTCCAACCCTACGCCGTAAGGAACAAACCGGCAGTCACGTGCCGCAGAATGTCGCCATCACGCGGTCTTCCGGGCGCGGCGGAACGGCCAGATCGGCCTCTTCGGGGCGTTCTTCGAAGGGGTTGGTCACCGCCTGAAGCAGGCGGACATAGGCCGTGCCGTCGTTCCGGTCGATGATCGCATCGAGCGCCTTCTCCACTTGATGGTTGCGCGGAATGAGCGCCGGGTTGATCACCTGCATGTCCGCCGCGGATTCGGCCGGGGATCGATTGCCCGTTGCAAGGCGCGCCCTCCAGGCCGTCAACCAAGGCTCGATATCGGCTTCCTCGCCGAACAGCGACAGGAAGGCCCCGGTGTCCGCATCGTGGGCGATCAGATCGGCAAGGCGGCGGAAGGCAAGGGTGAAGTCGGCCTTTCCAGTCTGCATCTGAGAGAGCAGCCCCGTGACCAGCTCGCGATCTCCCTTGCGTTCTTCGACAATGCCAATCTTTGCGAGAAAGCGTCCGAAATAGGCTGCCTCGAACTGACCGGCGAAATCGCTCAGGCGCTCCACGACGATCTCGACTGCCTTGTCCCGATCATCGGAGAGAAGCGGCAACAGGCACTCTCCGAGACGAGCGAGATTCCATTGTGCGATTTGCGCTTGCCGCCCATAGGCATAGCGTCCTTGCCGGTCGATAGAGCTTAGCGCCAGGTTTGGTTCATAGGCGTCCAAGAAGGCGCATGGACCGTAATCTATGGTCTCGCCGGAGATCGCCATGTTGTCGGTGTTCATCACCCCGTGGATGAAACCGACAGACAGCCAAAGCGCGATCAGGTGGGCTTGCCGGTGGACGACTCTTTCAAAGAGCGCGGCATAAGGCGCCTCGCTTCCGGCAATGTCGGGATAAAGCCGTTCGATGACGTAATCGGCAAGGCGGCGGATGCCGTCCACGTCGGAGCGATGGGCAAAATACTGGAAGGTTCCAACCCGGACGTGACTGGCTGCGACACGGGTCAGCACGGCGCCGGGCATCGGTCTCTCGCGCAAGACCGTCTCACCCGTGGCGACCGCGGCCAACGACCTTGTCGTGGGAATGCCGAACGCAGCCATCGCTTCGCTGATCAGATACTCACGGAGGACCGGTCCCACCGCCGCTTTCCCGTCGCCCCGTCGCGAGAAGACCGTGCGACCGGAGCCCTTCAGCTGCAAGTCCAGACGTCGGCCATCGCTGGCGATCAGTTCGCCGAGCAAGACGGCCCTGCCATCACCGAGGGCCGGTACGAAATGGCCGAACTGGTGGCCCGCATAGGCGAGGGCGATCGGGTCGGCTCCCTCCGGTACGGACGCGCCCGACAACGCAGCGACACCATCGGGCGCTGCAAGCGCCTTGGCATCAAGGCCGAGTTCCGCCGCGAGAGTTGTGTTGAGCACCAGCAACCCCGGTGACGGGGCGGGCTCCGGACGTACGCGCTCGTAGAAGCGGGGCGGCAGTCGGGCGTAACTGTTGTCGAAGGTGATGGCGAGCGGCAAGAACGGCTCCTCGAATCCCGACCGTCGCTGACGGCCTTGGTAACGTGGGGCGGACCGGGCAACTGGCCGGCTCATGGGTATTCTACGTAGAGTTCCGGGCGTCGCACTGCAAGGGGTAGCGGTGCTTCCCACTGTTCGGCGGATCGACGGGGCGGACAACAAGGGAGTAAAACAAAATCAGATTGTTAGGGAAAAAACATCAACCAAAGTGTCTGAAAACTTTGCAGCTCCAGGGCTTGTTTTTTAGTTTAGGAAACACAATTAATATATTGAATTTAATATATAAACACTCCGTGAGCGCATCCTGCATGGACGGCTTTGGTCTTCTTGCCCCAGCGCGGTGTCCCGGCAAGCCTCTCTCTTACCAGAGCATCGGCGACCGATTCTGCTCTCGGCAGAAATGCTCTTGGCTGGACTTATAAAAGGGGCTGGGCGGGAATCGCCGCTCTATGGTTTGGTATGTTCGGATGCAGACCGTCGATCAGACTTAAGGCTCGGGTCCGAAAGGTTACGCGATTGCGCAAAGCCACGGTCTTGGGGTAGCGACTGCTGTGTTGAATCCGCAACACGACCATCAAACTCGCGAAAACAGAAATCGTTAGGCATAAATTGCCCCTATTCAGCCATAAACGAACCTGACCTTGTCGCTGTAAAACAAGCGTGGGAAAGCGCGAACGGCAGCCCTTGCCGAGTGTCTTTGTCCCACGGAGGTTCGTGGATGGTGCGGTGCTTCGGCATCGCTGGCCGGAAAGCGGGCGGGGCGGAACGCCGAGAGTGAACATGTCGGGTGTCTGTGTCAGAAACGTCTGCAAGGTTTCCGTCGCCCTGGTATCGGGGGTGATGCTCGGCTCGCAGGCCTTGGCCTTCGATCCGCAGTCCGCCGCGAGGCAGGATGCGTGTTGCGATGCCGCTACAATGTCTACGCTTCGCGAAGCGACCCGGGCTTATTACTCGGGCGACAAGCGCGAGGCGGTTACCGGCCTTCTCGCCGCTGCCCAAAGTGGCCATCCCGCCGCGCAGTGGAAGCTTGGCCGCATGTACGCCAAGGGTGACGGTGTCGCCGAGGACGACATGAAGGCCTTCGAGTTCTTCAGCCAGTTGATTTCGGCCCACGGCGAAGACTCCCCGTCCTCCCCGGATGCGCCTTTCGTCTCAAGTGCCTTTGTCGAGGTGGGCTCCTACTATCTGACGGGCATAGCCGACACGGCCATCGTGCCCAACGTCAATCGTGCCCGCGAGATCTTCACCTATGCCGCGTCCTATTTCGGTGACGCGCTGGCCCAGCTGAAGCTTGGATCCATGTATCTCGACGGTGTCGGCGTGGATCAGGATCCTCGTCAGGCCGCCAGATGGTTCTTGCTTGCCGCGCGCAAGGGGCAGGTGGACGCTCAGGCCAAGCTCGGCGAAATGCTGGTCAAGGGCGACCAGATCGAGCCTAATCCGGTGCATGGCCTGATGTGGCTGACCATTGCCCTGAAACGCGCCGAACTCATGCATCACGACGATACGGCGATCCGTGCCGCGCATGAAGAGGCCTTCTCGCTGGCGAGCGAGGATGAGCGCCGCAAGGCCATTGCGCTAGCCGATCAGTGGCTGATGGACAACGACTCTGCCTTCGCGCAGGCCTATTCCGCTCCCTCGGAGCGCCCCATAGAAGCCTCCGCAACACGCTGAGCCCCATCGGCCCTCCCGGCCCTCCGCACGTTTTCGTTTGGCTCACGTCCATCATCCGGCAGCGCAGCCGTCTTTGGCCGAGCCCGCCCTTTCTCGCCGGCGTGCCACCTTTCCCTTTACTTCAGATCCTGAGTTCGACGACGACCGGGACATGGTCCGATGGTTTGTCCCAATCGCGAACTTCGTCCTCGATCTCAACGCCCGCGATCCGGTCGGCCGCCTGGGGAGAAGCCAGGATGTGGTCGATTCTTATGCCCCAGTTTCTTTGGCGGGCGCCGGCCTGATAGTCCCAGAACGTATAGCGGCCGTCCCGGTCGTCAACGGCGCGTAGGGCATCCGTCCAGCCGAGGTTGGTGATCGTTCTGAAAGCAGCGCGACTCTCGGGCAGGAACAGTGCATCTCCGGCCCAGACCGCCGGGTCGTGGCAATCGCGGGGCTCTGGGATGATATTGTAGTCTCCGCAGAGAAGGGTGCGTTCCTCAAGCGCGAGAAGCCCGGCAGCGTGACGCCGGAGGCGCTCCATCCAGGCGAGCTTGTAGACATACTTGTCGGTGTCAGGCGGATTGCCGTTCGGAAGGTAGATGGAGGCTACGCGCAAACTGCCTTCGGGTACGGACACAACTGCCTCGACATAGCGCGACTGCGGGTCAACGTCGTCTCCGGGCAGCCCGCGTCGAACCTCATCGAGTGGCAGGAGAGACAGGAGGGCGACGCCGTTGAACCCCTTCTGACCGTGAATGGCAAGATTGTAGCCAAGCCGCTCGAATGCCTCGGTGGGAAAGGCCTCGTCGACGCACTTTATCTCCTGGAGGCAGACGACATCGGGTCTGCTCTTCTCCAACCATTTCGTTGCGGTCTCGATACGCGCCCGAACGCCGTTGATGTTCCAAGTGGCAACGCGCATGCAAACTCCTCCGTCCGTCGTTTCGACGCGGCCGACTCCCTCGCTTCATCGTTAGGACCCATCTCACACGGCTGGGAACGTTACAAGAACTATTGTATTTTGATCTAGGTTAAGGGCATGCTTGACTCGTGAACAAAGATAGAACAATATGGGGCCTAACATGGAACATGGAGGCGGGGATGACTGTGATAAGTGCCAGGGTTTCCATCGGCGAAATCGACTGTGTGGTTGGCATTCGATACAATCCTGCATTGTCATTTGAGAACAAAAAGGGTTCTGTTTCGTCGTCTGGCTGGGTTTTGTCCGGATTTTCGCGGGAAGAGGTGCCGACGGTCCGTGATTTCACGCTGTCACCGCGAGAGCGCCTTGCCTCGGCGATCGCCTCTGCGGCAATCGTTCGAGATGTGGCAGCGCTCGGCGCTCTCGTATTGTTCGGTACCATGCTTGTCCTGGTGTTGAGTTCCGCCGACATGCTGGTTTGAGGCTTCATGCGGGTAGGCAGTTTTCCACAAGCGGTCCTGCTCGCCTTGAAAAGGCTCCGAACGCCCGCCCGGATGGAGTAGCCTGTCGTCTCGATCGGCCCGCCGTGGCGGTCGACCTCCAACCGGAACTTGACGATGATTGGCGACGTCGGATTCATTCACCTGCGCGTGCACAGCGCCTATTCGTTGCTTGAAGGGGCGCTCCCGCTTGTCAAGGCGCTGAAGTTGGCCGTGGCCGACAATCAGCCGGCACTTGCCATTACCGATACCGGCAATCTTTTTTGCGCGTTGGAATTTTCCGAAAAGGCCATCGAGAAGGGGCTGCAGCCGATCATCGGCTGCCAGATGGCTGTTGATTTCGGCGACGACAGTCCCGACCGCCGACGCCCGGGTGGATTGCCGCAGGCCTTGCCGTCCATCGTCTTGATAGCGGCGACGTCGGAGGGCTTTGCCAACCTGACGGTTCTGATGTCGCGTTCCTTCTTGGAGTCGGAGCCGGGCGCACCCGCCAATCTGCCGATCGACCGGCTCGAGGGGCTGACCGGCGGCATCATCGCGTTGACGGGCGGCCCCGGCGGACCGGTGGACAAGGCTATCGCCGCCGGCCTGATGCCTCAGGCCGAGAGCCGGCTCGCTCGACTCGAAGAGTTGTTCGGCGATCATCTTTATGTCGAGCTGCAGCGACATGGCACGCCTGAAGAGATCATGGTCGAGCCGCAACTCGTCGAGCTCGCCTATGCCCGCGGTCTGCCTCTCGTTGCCACCAACGAGTGCTATTTCCCGTCGCGTGCCGACTATGAGGCGCATGACGCGCTGATCGCCATTTCCGAAGGGCGCATGGTCGCCGAGGATGATCGCCGGCGTTTGACCGAGGAGCACTATTTCAAGTCGCGCGCCGAGATGCAGACGCTGTTCGCCGATCTGCCGGAAGCGCTGGAGAACACCATCGAGATCGCGCGCCGTTGCACGGTCCGGGCGCCAAAGCGCAAGCCTCTTTTGCCTCGCTTCGCTGGTGCCGATGTCGATGACGTTGCTGCGGCCGAAGCGGCCGAGGTGGCCGAGTTGGAGCGTCAGGCCTGGGAGGGACTCGCCAGACGCATCGAAAGCCATGGACTCGCGCCTGGACTGACGCTGGAGGACTATCACAAGCGCCTGGAGTTCGAACTCGGCATCATCACGCGCATGAAGTTTCCTGGTTACTTCTTGATCGTGGCGGACTTCATCAAGTGGGCCAAGGAGCACGGAATCCCTGTCGGGCCAGGACGAGGTTCGGGCGCCGGTTCGTTGGTCGCCTTCTCGCTCACCATCACCGACCTCGACCCCCTTCGGTTCGCCCTTCTTTTCGAGCGCTTCCTCAATCCCGAGCGCGTGTCGATGCCGGACTTCGACATCGACTTTTGCCAGGATCGCCGCGAAGAGGTGATCCGCTACGTTCAGAGAAAGTATGGCCGCGCTCAGGTGGCTCAGATCATTACCTTCGGTTCGCTGCAGGCGCGCGCCGTGCTGCGCGACGTCGGCCGCGTTCTGCAGATGTCCTACGGTCAGGTCGACAAGCTCTGCAAGCTGGTGCCGCAAAATCCCGCCCACCCGGTGACGCTGGTACAGGCGCTTGAGGACGAGCCAAGGCTCAAGGAGGCGCGCGAGGACCCGGTCGTCGATCGCCTGATCGACATTTCGATCAAGCTGGAGGGGCTTTACCGACATGCGTCGACGCATGCCGCCGGCATCGTCATCGGCGACCGCCCGCTCGACCAGCTGGTGCCGCTCTATCGAGACCCGCGCTCGGACATGCCGGTCACTCAGTACAACATGAAGTGGGTGGAAAGTACCGGCCTTATCAAGTTTGACTTCCTCGGCCTCAAGACGCTGACGGTCTTGAGGCGTGCCGTCGATCTCATCGAGCGCAAGGGAGTGAAGATCGATCTGTCGGCGCTGCCGCTCGACGATCCGAAGACCTACGAGTTGCTGACCCATGGCGAGACAGTCGGCGTGTTCCAGCTTGAAAGCATGGGCATGCGCAAGGCCATCTCAGATATCAAGCCGGACCGCTTCGAGGACATCATCGCGCTGGTCGCGCTCTATCGTCCGGGGCCCATGGCCAACATTCCCGTTTATGGCGCTCGCAAGTTCGGCCTCGAGAAGCCCGATTATCTCCATGATTCCATCGAGCCCGTGCTGAAGGAAACCTACGGCATCATCGTCTATCAGGAACAGGTGATGCAGATCGCCCAGATCCTTTCGGGCTATTCGCTCGGCGAAGCCGACCTGTTGCGCCGCGCCATGGGCAAGAAGATCAAGGCGGAGATGGACAAGCAGCGGGTTCGCTTCGTTGATGGTGCCGTGGAGCGTGGTATCGACAAGGCGCTCGCCGATACCATCTTCGATCTGTTGGCAAAGTTCGCCGACTACGGCTTCAACAAGAGCCATGCCGCTGCCTACGCGCTGGTTGCCTACCAGACGGCCTATCTCAAGGCCAACCATCCCGTCGAGTTCATGGCGGCGTCGATGACGCTTGAACTGACCAACACCGACAAGCTCAATGATTTCCGCCGCGAGGCAATCCGTCTCGGCATCACCGTGGAGCCACCGTCCGTCAACCGCTCCGACGTGGTGTTCGAGGTGGATGGCAAGCATATTCTGTACGCGCTTGCTGCGGTCAAGGGCGTCGGCCAGGCTGCGGTCGAGCACATTGTCGAACAGCGGGGCGGCAAACCCTTCCGGTCGGTCTCCGATTTCGCCAGTCGCATCAATCCCAAGGCGATGAACAAGCGCATCCTTGAGGCGCTTACCTCGGCCGGCGCCTTCGATTGTCTGGAGCCGAACAGGAATCGGATGTTTCAGGGGCTCGATTCCGTGATGGCCACCGCGGCCCATAGGCTTGAACAGCAGCAAAGCGGACAGAATGAGCTTTTTGGTGGCGGAGGAGAGCCGGAGCCGGTCCGTTTGCCGTCGGTTCCCAACTGGCTGCCTGAAGAGAAACTACAGCGCGAGCATACGGCCATCGGTTTCTACCTGTCCGCCCATCCGCTCGATGCTTACGAAGCGCTGCTCGGTCGTCTGAGGGTGCAGACGTGGGCTCAGTTCTCGTCGTCGGTAAAGCGGGGTGCATCGGCTGGGCGGCTTGCCGGCACCATCGTTGCCAAGCAGGAACGCAAGACCCGAACCGGCAACAAGATGGGCATCATCGGCATTTCCGATCCCACCGGCCAGTATGAGGCGGTCATTTTCTCGGAGGGGCTAGCCCACTTCCGCAGCTTGCTGGAGCCAGGTCAGTCCGTGATCTTGCTGGTCAATGCCGAGGACAAGCCCGAGGGCATTTCGGTACGGATCGATTCCGTGGAGCCCCTCGACCAGGCTGCTGGCAAGCTGCAGAACGCGCTTCGCATTTTCCTTCGGGGCGCGGAGCCGCTGCCGGCTCTCCGCGATGTGCTGAAGCCGGGCGGGGAGGGGGATGTGTCGCTGATCGTTCTGGGTGACGGTGGGCGCGGGGAAGTGGAGGTGAAGCTGCCGGGCGGATACCGGGTGTCGCCTCAGCTTGCAGGCGCGCTTCGGGCCGTCGATGGTATTGTCGACGTGGAGCTGGCGTAAGGCCTTCAGAGACGCGCCTAGCGGTTGTCGAGATCCCTGCGGACGGCGGCGAAAACGGCTCGGAACATGTCCGGCGTCAACACGCCCGTGTTGGTGTTGTAGCGGGAGCAGTGATAGCTGTCGTAAAGGCGAATTCCGGGCAGGCATTCAAGCGCGTGTACGGCGCCGTGGGCGAACTTGTAACGGACAAGCGGCACCCCGAGCGTCTTCAGCAACTGGTCATGGGCGATCTTGCCCAGGGCGATGATCGCCGACAGTCGCGAGAAGCTGGTCAGCGTTGCGGCAAAAAAACGCCGGCAATTGTTGACCTCGTCATTTGTCGGCTTGTTCTCCGGCGGCACACAGCGCACGGAATTGCTGATGGCGGCGTCGACCAGCTCGAAACCATCATTGGGGTCGGCACGGTAAACGCCTTTGGCAAAGCCGAACTCACCCATCGTTTCGTAAAGAAGGTCGCCGGCGTAGTCGCCAGTAAAGGCGCGTCCTGTGCGGTTGGCTCCGCGGAGGCCGGGTGCGAGGCCGGCAATGAGCAGGCGAGCGTCAGAGGTTCCAAAGGTTGGCACTGGCGCATTGTGCCAGTCCGGATGTACCTTTCGCTGGGCATCTCGAAAAGCGACGAGGCGAGGACAGAGGTCGCAGTCCCTGCGGGGCTCGACCGGGTGTCCCAAGAAATCGACAAGAGCCTGTCGCTTTGACATGCAACTATCCTACGGCTTCTGGGGGAGTTCAGCAGACGTATGGCGCCTTCAACACGGCGAAGGCAATCGCGTTCCGAAATGCCAGTGGTCGTGGGCGCGCTTGCAGAGAACCCGACCTGTGCCGAGCTGTTCTCGTCGGACAAGCCACAAAATTGCCCAGAGAAGCCGGTGAGAAGCCGGCTTCTCCAGGTCGATGTCAGGCTTCGTCGGTCGCGCTGGGGCGGTCAGCTGTGCGTGCCGGACGCTCGGTCGGATCGCGGCTGATGCGCGCGGAAAGATTGGCAAGGTCAATGAAGTGGTCAGCCTGACGACGCAACTCGTCGGCAACCATCGCCGGCTGCGTCTGAAGTGTCGAGACGACCGACACCTTGCGTCCCTTGCGCTGGATGGCCTCCACCAGCGAACGGAAATCGCCATCGCCAGAAAACAGCACGATGTGGTCGACATGCTCGGATAGTTCCATGGCATCGACCGCGAGCTCGATGTCCATTGAGCCCTTGACCTTGCGCCGGCCGGTGGAGTCGAAAAACTCCTTGGTCGGTTTGGTCACAACCTTGTATCCATTGTAATCGAGCCAGTCGATCAATGGGCGAATAGAGGAGTATTCTTGGTCTTCAGCGAGTGCGGTGTAATATAGTGCCCTAAGGAGATAGCCTTTAGCGCTGAATTCCTTTAGCAATCTACGATAGTCAATATCAAATCCGAGAGCCTTGGCAGTCGCGTAAAGATTTGCACCATCGATGAAGAGGGCTATTTTTTCGCGTTCGTCAAACATTAGTTTTTGCTTACCTCACAACCGGCGGTCATTTATAACTCTTCGTTCTGCTGAGCTATTATCGTGCGTTCGAAGAAATTTATCACAGAGCGCGATCAGCGTGTATCGTTTCGGTCTGCTAGAATTCGCACATTAGCTCGCCTGTTAGCAAGTTTCCGCCAAACAACCAAGTTAAAATGAGTTCATTCCGGGGATTCCCACGGAAATTGGCAGAAAATGCCGCCCGTTCGACCAAGGGAGGATGCATTGGCAGGCCGGTTTTGTAACGAGAAAGATTGGATCACCGAATTTTGAGGTTGTCGTGAAAGTTCGCTGCGAGAGTTGGCGGGGGGTGTTGGCGCGCATCTCCGCTTGCTTTTCGTCTTCCCTCCGCATATCTACTCCTTGAGTTCGGCAGCATTATCTCGCGTGTCGCGAGGAAGTGCTGCTGGTGGCGGAGATCGCGCTATCTGGACGCTTGCCGGACGGGATGCCGTTCGTGCGAGCGAATTTCGTTTCTAGATCTGGAGTTGGACTATGGCACGCGTCACGGTCGAAGATTGCATCGACAAGGTGGACAACCGCTTCGAGCTGGTGCTGTTGGCCAGCCATCGCGCCCGCATGATATCGTCCGGCTCTCCCTTGACGGTCGACCGCGACAACGACAAGAACCCGGTCGTCGCTCTGCGTGAGGTCGCGGAATCGTCCGTTTCTCCGCAGGATCTCAAGGAAGACCTGATCCATTCGCTTCAGAAGTATGTCGAGGTGGACGAGCCGGAGCAGGAGCCGGTGGCCGGTTTGCTCGGTGCGCCCGGCGACGCAGCGGACGACGACGAGATCGTCTTCGATCAGATGTCCGAAGAAGACCTACTGCGGGGCCTAGAGAGCATGGTTCCGCCCGAGAAGGTCGAAGAGATCTGATCGCCTCTCACGGCGATTTTTCGCGGGCGGACCGGCTTCGGTTCGCCCGTTTTCGTTTGTCGGCAACGGATTGAAAAGGCTCGTGGCGCTTTTCCTCCGATGCTTGCGCGAATGAGCTACTTTCCGGATTGGTGTTGCTATAGCTTTGTTTTGACGCTGGTCCGAAGGCCGGATTCGGGTGCCCGGCGGGAGAGAGGAGTAACCGTCCCCGATGATGCGGCAGTATGAACTCGTCGAAAGGGTGCAGCGTTACAACCCCAATTGCGACGAGGGTCTGCTCAACCGCGCCTACGTCTATGCGATGCAGAAGCACGGCACGCAGAAGCGCGACTCGGGCGACCCCTACTTCTCCCATCCACTCGAAGTTGCAGCCATCCTGACCGACCTCAAGGTGGATGACGCAACCATCGTCATCGCGCTTCTGCACGACACGATCGAGGACACTGACGCCACCCGGCAGGAGATCGACCAGCTGTTCGGCGTCGAGATCGGTCAACTCGTCGAAGGCCTTACAAAGCTCCAGAAGCTCGACCTCGTATCAAAGCGCACGGCGCAGGCGGAAAACCTCAGAAAACTGCTGCTCGCCATTGCCGAGGATCTGCGCGTCCTGCTGGTCAAGCTTGCCGATCGTCTTCACAACATGCGGACGCTGCATTTCGCGCCGGAGGGAAAGCGCGGGCGCATCGCCGAGGAGACGATGGAGATCTATGCGCCGCTCGCCGGCCGCATGGGCATGCAGGACATGCGCGACGAGCTTGAGGACATCGCCTTCAAGACGCTGCATCCCGACGCATTCAGCGCCATCCAGGCTCGCCTCGACGAGATGGAGGCGTTGCAGAAAGACCTTATCGCCGACATCGAACGGGAACTTCGCGAGAACCTCGAGGCGCGCGGCATCGCGGCTACCGTCAAAGGGCGCCGCAAGCAACCTTACTCGATCTTTCGAAAGATGATCGACAAGCAGCTTGGCTTCGAGCAACTCAGCGATATCTATGGGTTCCGCGTTCTCGTGGACGATGTCGACACGTGTTACCGGGCGCTGGGTGTCGTTCATCAGTTGTGGCGAACCGTGCCCGGGCGCTTCAAGGACTATATCTCGACGCCGAAGCCAAACGGCTACAAGTCGCTGCATACCACGGTGGTCGGTCCTCACCGCCAGCGCGTCGAACTCCAGTTCCGCACGCACGACATGCAGCAGGTGAACGAGTACGGCATTGCCGCCCACGCCCTTTACAAGGACAAGATCAGCGAAGGCGGGCATCTGCCGCAGCTTGCGGACGACACGGCGGCCTACGCCTGGCTGCGCCAAACCGTCGAGGCGTTGTCGGAGGGCGCAAGCCCCGAGGAGTTCCTGGAAAACACCAAGCTGGAACTGTTCCAGGACCAGGTGTTCTGCTTCACGCCGAAGGGCCTGCTGATCGCGTTGCCGCGGGGCGCGACCCCGATTGATTTTGCCTATGCCGTTCATACCAACATTGGCAACACTTGCGTCGGCTGCAAGATCAACGGCCGCATCACGCCCTTGGTTACCGAACTGAAGAACGGCGACGAGGTGGAGATCATCCGTTCCAAGGCACAGGTGCCTCCTCCCACCTGGGAAACCATTGCCATCACCGGCAAGGCGCGAGCCTCCATTCGACGCGCGACGCGCGAGGCGACGCGCAAACAGTTCGCCGCGCTCGGTCGGCAGGTGCTGGAAAGCGTTTTCTCCCGCGAGGGGCGCGAGCTCACCGACGCTTTGCTCGAGCAGGCTTTGCCTCGGCTCTCGCAGCCCACGGTGCCGGATCTGCTTGCCGCCGTGGGGCGCGCCGAGGTGCCGTCGACCGATGTGCTCAAGGCATGCTTTCCGGACTATCGAGAAGAGAGGGCGGCACGGCAGACGGCCGCGCAGCGGCAGGAGGGCGGCTGGTTCTCCTTTGCCGCTCAGGCCGGCATCAAGTTTCACGGCGATTCCGACTCGATCCGTGCCCATGGCCTGCCGATCCGCACTGTGGCCGCGGACTTGCCGGTACGCTTCGCTCCCAATGGCGGCGCCGTGCCGGGCGATCGCATCGTGGGCATTGTCGAACCGGATGTCGGGATCACCATCTATCCGATCCAGTCCCCGGCGCTTGTGGCCTTTGAAGACAAGCCTGACCGCTGGCTGGACGTGCGTTGGGATATCGACAGCGAAGACCCGATTCGATTTCCAGCGCGCATCTGCATTCAGTCGTTCAACGAACCCGGCTCTCTCGCCCGTATCGCCAAGGCGATCTCCGATAGCGACGGCAATATCGACAACATCGCAATGGCGCGTCGCACTCCTGACTTCCACGAGATCGTCGTCGACCTTGAGGTCTGGGATATCAAGCATCTGACCCAGATTCTCAATGAATTGCGCGTCTTGAACAATGTCAGCAAGGTCGACCGCGTCAACGGATAGCTTCATGATCATCGGAATAGGATCGGACCTCATCGACATCCGCCGCGTCGAAAAGACGCTTGAGCGCTTCGGCGAGCGTTTCGTCCGGCGAGTCTTTACCGACATCGAACGCGAGCGGTCGGACCGTCGGGCCAACCGAGCCGCCTCATATGCCAAGCGCTTTGCCGCGAAGGAGGCCTGTTCCAAGGCCCTGGGTACCGGCATTCGCATGGGCGTCAACTGGCGCGAGATGGGGGTTGTCAATCTCCCGACCGGTCAACCGACCATGCGTCTCGAGGGCTCGGCGGCGACGCGGCTGGCGGCGCTGACGCCGAGAGGACTGGTTCCCCGCATCGATGTGACCATTACCGACGACTATCCTCTGGCTCAGGCCTTTGTGGTGATTTCGGCTTGGCCATCCGATTGGCCGACCAATGGCGGCGGGTAACGCGCCACATTTCGGCTCGCTTTTCGGCTTTTCGTTGCGTCACCGGTGCCGCTCCGATAAAAGGCCCCGAGGTCCGGGCCGCCGCGGATCGGTCGCTTTGACGCCGACACGGGACACCAGACGAGACTCCGATTGAAGGGCAGCCATATGTCGGCGACCAAACAGCGTGCGGAATCCAAGGACGGTATTTGGGAAACGGTCAAAGTGATCGTCGAGGCACTGCTTCTTGCGCTTGTTGTGCGCACCTTCCTGTTTCAGCCCTTCTCGATCCCGTCAGGGTCGATGATGCACACCTTGCTCATCGGGGACTACCTGTTCGTCTCGAAATACTCCTATGGCTACAGCAAGTACTCCTTCCCGTTCGGTCTCGGCCCCTTCGAGGGGCGCATCTGGGCAAGCGCGCCCAAGGCCGGAGACATCGTCGTCTTCAAGCTGCCGGCGGACCATTCGACCGACTACATCAAGCGCGTCATTGGGCTGCCAGGCGACAAGATTCAGATGAAGGGCGGCGTTCTCTTCATCAACGGGCAGCCCGTGAAGCGGGAGAATACAGGCGAGTTCGTGGAGAAAGGGCCCTTCGGCAACGAGATCAAGGCGCAGATCTGGCGCGAGACATTGCCGAATGGCGTCTCCTACGACACGCTCGACATGGGGACCACGGCTGGTGACGACACGCGCGAGTTCGAGGTGCCGCCAGGCCACTACTTCATGATGGGCGACAACCGCGACAACTCCGCTGACAGTCGCATCGACGGGTCTGGCGTTGGCTACGTTCCGTTCGACCATCTGGTTGGCAAGGCGCAGATCATCTTCTTCTCCATCGACCAAAGCGCCAAGCCCTGGATGTTCTGGACTTGGCCCTCGACGGTGCGCGTCGATCGCATGCTTTCCATGCTGAACTGATCAATGAACAATCATCAGGCACAAGTCCTGGAGGCGCTCGAAGGGCGCCTCCAGTATCGTTTCAAGGATCGCACCGGCCTCCTGCGGGCGCTCACGCATCGTAGTGCTGTCCCGGGCGATCAGGTCGCCCATGAGAGCTACCAACGCCACGAGTTCCTGGGTGATCGCGTACTGGCGCTGGTGGTGGCGGAAATGCTGTTTTCCGCTTATCCGCGCGAAGAGGAGGGCGATCTCGCCCGCCGGCTGAATCAGCTGGTTCGCCGCGAGACCTGCGCCGAGGTGGCTACCGATCTTGATCTGGGATCGGTCGTGCGGCTCGGAGCCGGCGAACGCCAGTCGGGGGGGCGCCGGAAGGAGGCGATCCTGGGTGATGTCGCCGAGGCGGTGATCGCGGCTATCTATCTCGACGGCGGCTTTGACGCCGCAAAGGATTTCGTGCTTCGCAACTGGAAGCCGCGCATGGAAAGCCTGAGTGGCCCCCTTCGCGACTCGAAGACGCTCCTTCAGGAATGGGCGCAGGGGCGGGGACAGGGGCTTCCCAGCTATTCGATCGTCGAGCGTTCCGGCCCCGACCATGCGCCGACCTTTCGCGTTCTGGTCACTATCGACGGAGAAGCCGCTGGCGAGGGGCAGGGCAAGTCAAAGCGCGACGCTGAGCAAGCCGCTGCCGCCGAAGCGCTCGCCAATCGGGTCGTCTAGCCAAGGGTCTCGACGCTATCTCGGCTTCCATCGTTCTTCATTCCGAGCAAGGGCCTCGGTACGGAGAGGGCGGGCAGGGCATTCGTCGAGAGACGCCCCATCCAGACCAATCCGACCTTTCATCTGCTATCCAGTTCACAAGGAATGACATAATCTTGGCAACCCTTCCGCCTCCGGAGAGAGACGCGATGACCGATGAAGTCGTCCAGCCAGCCGATGCGCCCACGCGTGCGGGCTTTGTTGCGTTGATCGGCGCCCCCAATGCCGGCAAGTCGACGCTGCTCAATCGTTTGGTTGGCGCCAAGGTGTCGATCGTCAGCCACAAGGTGCAGACGACACGCGCCATCATGCGCGGTATCGCCATGCACGGCTCGTCGCAGGTGGTTTTCGTTGATACGCCAGGTATTTTCTCGCCGAAGCGCCGGCTCGATCGAGCCATGGTCGACACCGCTTGGTCGGGTGCTGCCGATGCCGATGTCGTTTGTCTTCTCATAGATGCCAAGCGGGGGCTTGCCGAGGAGGTTACGCAGGTCGTCGACAAGCTAGGTGAGCTGCGCCATCCCAAAGTGTTGATTTTGAACAAGATCGACACCGTAAAGCGAGAAAACCTCCTGGCCTTGGCCGCCGACCTTAATGCCCGCGTCGGATTCGAGGCGACCTTCATGGTCTCGGCGCTGAATGGTTCTGGGACTGACGATCTTCTCGCTCACCTGGCGACACGTGTGCCGGAAGGGCCCTGGCTCTATCCGGAAGATCAGCTCTCCGATCTGCCGATGCGCATGCTGGCCGCCGAGATCACGCGTGAGAAGGTGTTCATGCGTCTCCACGACGAGCTGCCCTATTCCTCGACGGTCGAGACCGATCAGTGGAAGGACCAGAAGGACGGTTCCGCACGCATCGAGCAGACCATTTTCGTGGAGCGCGAGAGCCAGAAAAAGATCGTCCTCGGCAAGGGCGGCGAAACTGTCAAGGCCATCTCGATGGCCGCTCGCAAGGAGCTGACCGAGATTCTGGAGCGACCCGTCCACCTCTTCATTTATGTCAAGGTGCGCGAGAACTGGGCCGAAGATCCCGAGCGATATCGCGAGATGGGTTTGAACTACCCTCGGCACTGAGTGAAAGACGGAGGAGGGCACGCTAATGCGCCCGACCTGTCTCTCTCTCATCTCTCTTGCTCGCGTTCATCAAGTCGCGATTGTCCTCTCTTGTCTCGGGTGGGGGCTAAAAACCCATGCCTGGATGTCCATGCGGACAAGCTGCGGTGGCCGACTAGCTCTCGTTTTGGCAGGGTTTCGGCTACGGTTGCGTCATCGATGAATTGACATCGGTGTCACAACCTGGTTTTCTGGTACAACTGACAGCGATGTCAGGCGGGCTTGAGGGAGGCGGCTTTGGTTACGCTCAAGGATGTTGCCCGAGAAGCTGGTGTATCGCCGAAGACCGTGTCGCGCGTCGTGAATGATGATCCGGCGGTCAACGTGAAGACTCGCGAGGCCGTTGCCGAGATCATCCAGCGGATGCATTACGTTCCGGACCATGCGGCGCGCATGATGCGGATGTCCCACTCTTCGGTCGTTGGCGTCATGACGGACGCAGTGGCAACCACGCCTTACTCGGTCGACATCATCCGAGGCGCCCAGTCCGGGCTGTGGGAACAGACGCGAACCATGCTGATCGCCAACACGGATGGTGATCCGAAGCAGGAACACGAGTACTGGCAGGTCTTCAGGGCTCACAAGGTAGCTGGCGCCGTCTATGCCACGACCTATCACAGGCCCGTCGACCTTGGCACTCCCGATTTCGAGAGGGGTATTGTGCTCGCCAACTGCTATTCGGCCAGGCGAAGCCACTCTTCGGTCGTCCCGGACGATGAGGGCGGCGGCTACACTCAGGCGCGCCATCTGATCGAACTTGGCCATCGGCGTATTGGTATCGTGTCGCTCAGCCCGGTATTGCGCGCTACGGTACTGAGGGGGGCTGGCTATCGCACCGCGTTTGCCGAGGGTGGTCTCTTCTACGATTCTTCCCTGGAGGTCCCGGGGTTCGTCACTCGGCCGGATGGCGGGGAAGATCTCGTCGCCTATGACGCGGCACTCGGTTTGCTGCGACGCTCTGACAGGCCGACTGCCATCATCTGCGGCAACGACCAGATCGCCGTGCAGGTCTATGCAGCCGCTGCTTCGCTTGGACTGTCCGTGCCTGAAGATCTGTCAGTCATGGGGTTCGATGACATGACCATCATCACCCGCACGCTGAAACCCATGCTGACGTCCGTGGCGCTTCCCTACTTCGAGATTGGGCGCACCGCCGTGGACCTGCTCGCCCGGATCAATGGAGAATCCGAGGGGCCGATTCCTCCGCAGGTGTTGGTGCCCTGTCCCCTTGTCGAGCGGCACTCCTGTCGGCCGATCTAGCGATCGGGGCGCTTCGGTCATTTGACTGGACGACTGGCTTGGCGTGCAGCTTCGACAACGCCTTCGTGGAAGATGGATTGTACCCTGTTAAAGGCCGCTCGCACCTCTTCCGTTGCCTGCGCCAGCGCTTTGGGATCGGGCGGACTTGCTGCGGCGAGATCGAACATGTGCTCGCGCGCCGTGCGCAGATCGGCGATCGCCAACCTCAGCTCACCGGCGTGACCGACGACTTCCCTACGGACCAGGCGACCGAATTCCGGCTCGAACCGCCGTGTGGCCAGTTCGGCGAATGAGGCCCGCCCCTGAAGATCTCCGGCGATGTGGCTGACGGCGTAGACGTTGCCGAGCAGTGACAGACCAAGCAGTCCACCAACCAGCAGAAGGAGATGTCGCGAGGCAATCATGGCAGGGCTTCCAAACTATCGGCATCGCCGGTAACGACGGCGACCAGATTGAGGTCTTCGGCGCGCCCGAAGCCAACGTCGTAACCGGTCTTGAAGCCCATGGACGCCGCAAGTGCGATGGCCAACGCACCTGCCGAGATCGCTTGCCTCCAGTATCCTCTCGGAATGAGAGTTTTGTTGGGGGGCTGAGCCGCCGCCATGATCCGGCCGACCAGCGCGGTGTCGAAAGGTATCCCCGTTGCCTGGTGAACGGCACGATCCACCGCCAGTGCCTCCGTCAGCAAATCGCGGCTTTTCGCGTCCACGGCGAGCAGACGCTTGGCGGCTTCGGCTTCCGTCGCTGGCCATCGATCTAGATCGCCCCCTTGAATCATCAGCTTGTTTTCGAACTCAGTCCGATCCATCGGTTGGCTCCCTCATCGCGGCCCGAACGCCTTTCCGAGCGCGGGCAATCAGTTGTTCTGCCGCGGAGCGCGTTGTCCCGAGAAGTGCGGCTATTTCCTCGGCCGTGCGGTCACCGACCGTGGCCAGCATCAGTGCCATCCTTTGTCGTGGCGGCAGGGACGCGATGACGTCTTCCACGCTCCTCAGCATTTCGATGCCGGCGAGAGCGCGGTCCACCGAGATATCGTCCGATGGAACGTCCTCCGCTTCGTCGATGGGGCTCCACGGCCATCGGAAGCGTTGGCGGCGAATGTCGATGCAACGGTTGACGAGGATGCGGTAGAGCCAGGTGGAGAGAGCTGCCCTGGACGGATCATAGCGGCCGGCATGGCGCCAAAGTGCGATCAGCGAATCCTGTACGGCGTCATCGGCCGCGCTCGAGTCAAGAAACTGGCCGGCGATCGCTCTGAGCTTCGGACCATGGCGGTCGACGAGCCGGCGAAAAGCCCGCTCGTCTCTGGTCGCCACGGCCTGCATCAGGTCCTCGTCCGATGGTTCCACGACGCTCCCCAAATGCCAGAGCGCATCAACGCATGGCGCGTGCTGCCTCAATTCCGGTCAGGAACTCGGCTTTCGAAATCCTGCCATCGCCATCCGTGTCGAGGCGGGCTGCGAGGCCGCCTCGAGCGTGCACGAACTCTTCACGGGTTAGCTTACCGTCGCCATCCGCATCAAGAGTCTCAAAGCGGATCGCCATCGCGCCTTCCAACGCTTCGGCCTTGCGGAACAACCGGTTGCTTGCCTCGGCCTGCTCGGTCGCCGTAACGGCGCCATCGCCGTTGACGTCGAGCCGCTTGAACCTCTGGAGACGCGCTTGCCGCAGTTCTGCCGCATCCAGCTGACCGTCGCCGTTGGCGTCCAAACGCGTAAACGCAATGTCAGCAACACGATCGCTGGCCAAAACGGCAGGTACAGTCATGACCACAAGGATGCCTGCAATGAGAAACGTGTTCAGTGTTCGCATCATCGATGCTCCGTCTGGTTGGAACTGTCCCTTTTACGTCGGGAAGAAGCCGCGGCTGACGCCGCATCCCAAAGAAAAACGCAACGCGAAAAATGACCCGCCGGCGTCAGTCGCTCTGGATGGGCAACGTAACAGCGTCATTCCGAGAGCTGGCGAACAAGGCCGCTCGGACGACTGCAATAACGGAGTCCACACATGTATCGCGCACTCACGACCATAGCGGCCGGCGTCGCCGGCTTCCTGCTCGTCACCGGCGCCAACGCCCAAACCTCGGTCACCGCCACGGCACTCAACCTCAGAACCGGTCCGGCCACGGCCTATCCGATAATCGCCACAGTTCCGGCCCGTCAGGCCGTCACCGTTTTCGGTTGTACGGCTGGTCCTGGGTGGTGTGATATCGGATGGGCCGGTTATCGGGGCTGGTTGGCCGCAGCCTACCTGGGGCCGGTTGCCGCCTATCCTGTGGTCGTTTACGACCCTGTCGGATACCACAACGCCTATTACGTCGGTCAGCCCTACTATGGCGTCGGTCCGGGATTGCCGCCTCGAATGGCCGCCCGGCGCGACGCGAGGATCGACTACAGGGTTCATCGACGTATGGATCGGCGTTGGGACCGTTGGTCCAGCGATTGAGCTGCCAAGCCCAGTCGGCAGGGAAGGGGGAGTATTTATTGTTCAGCAAAGGAAGACAATGTGGCCACAGGAGGCCTGCTTGTATCTAGATGTTATGCTTTCTAGATTCAGGTCGAACATAGCCGCGCTATGCACGGTAGGGACGTCAAGCCTCGCGGTGACGCTGCGAGGCGCGACTTCCGGAAGGAAAACTCGATCATGGCTGGTCTCGATCTCCGCTTTGCCGATCTTCCCACGACTCCCCGTATGCCGACGCTTTTCGTGGGCCACGGCAGCCCGATGAACGCCATTGAGGACAACCCATATAGCCGTGGTTGGCGCGAGCTCGGCACTCGGCTGCCTGTGCCCAAGGCGATCCTTGTGGTATCCGCCCACTGGATGACACGTGGTGTCACGCTGGTGCACGTCAAGGATCATCCCACAACCATCCACGATTTTGGCGGTTTTCCCGAGGAGCTTTTTGCACAGCGCTATCCGGCGCCGGGGGCGCCGGGCTATGCCGAGGCAACAATAGACCTCGTGAAGAACCACCATATCGAGCCGGATGAGCGTTGGGGCCTGGATCACGGTGCCTGGTCGGTGCTGATCCAGATGTTCCCGAAGGCGGACATCCCTGTGTTTCAGCTCTCGATCGACCTCAGTCGTTCGCCCGAGGAGCATTTCGCACTCGCCGAGGAACTCAAGGCCTTGCGCGAACGCGGAGTGATGATCATCGGCTCCGGCAACCTCGTCCACAATCTCCGGGCCATCGCCTGGGGAGGCGGGCCGGCTTACGATTGGGCCGAGGCGTTTGACGCCCGCATGGCCGAAGCAATTGCCAAGGGCGACTACAAGTCGGTCGTCGAGGCACCGAAGCTGGGGCGCATTGCCCAGCTGTCGCATCCGACGTTCGAGCATTTCTATCCGGCTCTCTATCCCTTGGCGGTTGCCGACAAGGCCGACGAGCTCAGCTTCTTCAACGAGGGCATCGACCTCGGCTCAATCTCCATGCGGTCGTTCATGCTGGCGTGACGCCTTGGCGCCGTGGACGTTCCAGGGAGCAGCAAGCGAGAAATGAGGCGCTGAAGCCATCGGCCCGACCGGCTACGAGAACTCGTTACGCGCAGCGATCATCAAGTCGGCTTTTCATGCCATTATGGCGTTCTCCGATACACAGATAGGAGAGATCGGCCGATGATCGAGACGGAGCGACTTCTGCTGCGGCAGCCTGGCTCGGAAGACCTTGCCGCCTGGACGGCGTTTCTCGCCGACGCCGAAGTTACGCGTTTTATCGGGGGTCCCCAAGATGCGGCCGGAGCATGGCGGAATCTCTGTCTCTTCGCTGGAGCGTGGACCGTTCGAGGATACAGCAACTTCTCGGTGATCGAGAAAGCAACTGGTCGTTGGATAGGGCGCGCAGGAGCCTGGAATCCTCCAGGTTGGCCAGGCAAAGAGATTGGCTGGGCGTTCAGTCGTGACGTGTGGGGCAAGGGATACGCGACTGAGGCCGCAACTCGTTGCCTAGATTGGGCCTTCCAAGAGCTTGGCTGGAAGGAAGCGATCCACGTCATTCACCCAGAAAACGCAGCGTCGATCGCTGTTGCAAGACGGATTGGCGCAGTCCTGCGGACATCTGAGACGGCGCCAGAAAAGCTGATCTACGTCAGCAGTAGGCGCACCTTTGAGCCAGAACCCGGCACAACCATTTAGCCCACGCTTCCGGTGTTGCCGAAGCGTCCAGCGTGTGGTTCGCGGTCGCTCATGAGGGGGCGTCCCGTAGGGCGATACTCAGGCTTTGCAGCCCGAATGCAACAATCCATGATTCGCATAATAGATATTATGGAACTTATCTATACCTGCAAAACCGGCAGTTCGCCCGGTTTCGGCAGCTCTGGGCCAAGCCGCGCCATCTGCACGATGTCTCGGTACTCATTGCCGAACCGAGCCGCGGCGTGCATTATGCCCTCGCGAATGAACCCGTGCCTCTCATAGAGCGCTATTGCTCGGAGGTTATCGGAGAACACCGTGAGTTCGATCCGACTGAAATCCAGTCGCTCGGCGGCGGCGATGGTCACATCGAGCAACGCTTTGCCCAGGCCTTTGCCGCGCCACTCCGGCAGAAGCCCGATGCCGAGCCGGCCGACATGGGCCTCGATCTCGAATGAACTCCGGCAAACATCGCACCAGCCGACCAGTTTTCCGCCGACATCGGCAGCGAGATGCGGGTTTCCCGCCCCGATGCTTTCCCGCAGGAACTCTATCGTGCCGTCCAGAGGCGGTGCATCGATGAATCTGAGATAGCGACGCTCGCGTGCAACAACACCGACCACTCGATTGAACTCGACGGCATCGCCAACCGACATCGGGCGGACGAGAGGTTCTTCATCGGGCATGGCGTTCGCCGCTGACGGAATTGTTTAATTTCAATAGATTATAGGATTTCTTTGAGATGAGCAAGAAAGTACGGTATGCAGCATTCCGGCTTTGGAACTTGGAGATATTCGTGGTGCCGAACATCAGGATCTTTGTCCTCGTCATCGCCGCGACTCTCGTTGCGCAGGCCGTAATTCTGTATTTCATGGGGCAGCCGTCGATCTGTGCTTGTGGCACAGTGCGCCTTTGGGCTGGCACCGTTCTCAGCCAGGAGAACTCGCAACAGCTTACCGACTGGTACACCCCTTCGCATGTCATTCATGGCATGCTGTTCTTCGCCCTCGGTCGCCTTGTTTTTCGAGGGCACTGGTCCCCGATCCTCGGACTGAGCCTGGCGCTCGGCATCGAAGTCGCATGGGAGCTCGTCGAGAACTCGCCGCCAGTGATCGATCGTTATCGCGAGCAGGCGTTGGCGCAGGGCTACTCCGGTGACAGCATCCTGAACTCGCTATCCGACACCTTGGCCATGATGGTCGGGTTCTGGGGGGCGGCTCGCTTGCCCGTGCGCGCAAGCATTGCACTCGCACTTGCGGCCGAGTTGTTCACAGGTGTGATGATCCGCGACAATCTGACGCTCAATGTCGTTCAGCTACTCGCACCGAGCAAGGCGATCTCCGCTTGGCAGGCGGAGGGCGGCGTCTACGGCGCCGCTGCGCAGAAGTGAAGCGCGCCTTTCACAGCGCTCCGGGGAATGCCGCCGACAACACCCCGATCGCTTCGCGCCAATGGCGGATGCGTGGATAGCCGGTGACGTTTGCGTTATGCGGCGACGAGAAGACGATCCCCTGCCCACCGAACCGCTGGAAATGGCGGGCGTTGTCGTCGATCAGGCAATCGGCTGCGATGATGCTCTTGTCACCGCAGAAGACGATGTTGAGCGGGTCGACGAACGGAAAATGCCGCCGCAGCCAGAGAAACTTCGGGCCGAGCGAGTTGGGAAACTCCATGGCTGCCGAGGTGACGAACAACTCGCAACGAGAAGCTATTGCCGAGAGCGCCGCCTGACTGCCCTCGATGACCGGCAGTTCGGCAAAGAAGGATCCGTCGTGCATGGCGTTCCTGAGCGCTTCGGCAACATCTGCCTCGAGCACGTCGAAAATCTGCCGACCCTGAAGCGTCTCGGAGGGCCATCTGGGGCCATGTCGGTCTACCAGCCAGCCCAGCATGGCGCCGTATGTGTCGGCGATGACCTCGTCCATGTCGACGGCGACGCGAATACGGTTCACGATCCCTCCTCCTTGGCGATCTATCGTATGAATCGAATCAATCTATGCTCGGCAAGCTTGGACACGCAAGTTCGGCTTAAAGTTTCTTCCGCGATGTTCTATTGAGCGGCCAGCAGGCAGCCGCTCCGCGGCCCCGTCCGTCAAGGAGGCACCGATGGCCCTCGACCGCGTTCTCGCCGACGCTTTTGTTCCCGAACTTCCGAACTACTACAAAGGCAAGGTGCGCGAGAATTATGACCTGCCGGATGGCAGCCGCATCATCATCGCCACCGATCGTATCAGCGCCTTCGACCGTGTGCTGGCGGCCATTCCCTTCAAGGGACAGGTCCTGACGCAGACCGCGCGGTTCTGGTTCGAGGCGACTGGCGACATCTGCCCCAATCACGTTATCGCCTATCCCGACCCGAATGTCGTGGTGGGCCAAAGGCTCGACATTCTGCCGGTTGAAGTGATCGTGCGTGGATATCTTGCCGGCACCACCAGCACCTCGGTGCTGACCAAGTACCGGGCCGGCGAACGTCACATGTATGGACTGACTCTGCCCGACGGCCTCTATGACAACGAGAAGCTCCCCTCCCCGATCCTGACCCCCACCAGCAAGGCTTTCGACGGTGGGCACGACGAACCGCTGAGCGGAGAGGAGATCGTGGCCAAGAAGCTCTTGACTCCCGAGCAATGGGCCACGGTGTCCGACTATGCGCTGAAGTTATATGCGCGCGGTGCCGAAATTGCCGCCGAGCATGGCCTCATTCTGGCCGATACCAAGTACGAGTTCGGCCTCGACGGAACCGGCACGATCATCCTGGCCGACGAGATTCACACGCCCGATTCGAGCCGTTACTGGATCGCCGCCTCTTATGCCGAGGATTTCGCCGCGGGGCGACGTCCGAAGAGCTTCGACAAGGACTTCATTCGTGCCTGGGTGGGAGAGCGTTGTGATCCTTACAAGGATCCCATTCCCGAAATCCCTGAAAGCCTGATTGCCGAGACTTCGAAGGTTTACATCGACGCTTTCGAAGCGATTACCGGCGAGACGTTCGTAGCCGACCTTTCCGGTGAGACGCCTCTCGAACGAGTGCGATCAAATCTGGCCCCGTATTTCGCTCGCTAACGTCACTGAGCCACGACGGCCGGCGGAAGGCCGGCCACTTGGCAACCTCCTGTGAACCAATCTCGGGATATGCTACTGTCAAAGCTGAACAATACGGCTTGGGCCGCCGTATCGACACCGGGGATGGGGCAAGAAATGGGGCAGATCGCCAGCGGGGCAGCTCCGCTCGATGACAATCCAGGCCTGAAGAGGGCGCTGGACACACTGGAGAAGCTGACTTCGGCGCTTCGCAAGCCCGAACCGGCCCGTGCTGTCGCAACCGAAAACCCCGTGCATGTCCTGCAGGCGACCACGGAAGCAGCGTTTGCCCCTGCGCAGCCCGACGAGCAGCCGACGCCAGCCCCCAGTCGGAAAGCAAAGGCGGCCGCGTCCGCCACGCCGACGCTTCTGTCGATGAAGCAGGCTTCCACTATGACCACGCTTTCGGTGTCGTCGATCAAGCGCATGATGGCCGCCGGCACCTTTCCCAAGCCGGTCAGGCTTGGCGAAAGCCGTATCGCTTTCGTCGATGCCGAAATCCACGCCTGGGTGCGCGCCCGCATCGCCGAACGCGGCTGAGTTCAAGTCTCCCGAACCTCCTGAGACACGGCATCCGCAGCCTTGCGGACCAATACGGCTAGTGTCTCGCAACGCTCTGGCGTGATCATGTCGGCCTGACCGACCGTGGCGATGGCAGCCACCACACGGTTGCGAACATCGAACACCGGTGCTGCGATACAGGACACGTCGTCGAGGGCCTCGCGATCGTCCAAGGCCCAGCCGCGCCGCCGTATAAGCTCGAGTTCCCGACGCATGGCGTCGGGAGATGCGATGGAGCGTGGTGTTGCCTTGGTCCAGTCGAGATCGGCAAGCAGTCGCATGCTGTCCGCTTCGTCGAGGAAGGCCAGCAGCGCCTTGCCTGTCGCCGCCCTGTTCAGAGGCCAGCGCAGGCTTTCACTACCCGAGCAACGGCGGGCATCGCCGCCGGGACGCGCGCAGGCAAGAACCACGGCTTCCCGCCCTTCGAAAGTGGCTATCTCGCAACGGAATCCTGATTGTCCGGCCAATAGCTCCAAATGTTTGAGCGAGAGACTGTCGATGGTTCGCTGCCGAATTCCGAGCGTTCCAAGCTCACAGATCTTCGGCCCAAGCACGAAGCGACCATCGGCCTGAAGCTGGACGGCGCTGATGTCTGCCAGTGCCTTCAGAAGCTGGTGCGTCGTGCTCTTGGGAAGGTCGAGCGTCTTCTGAATTGCCGAAAAAGTCAGTTTGCCACGACGCCCGATCAAGTCGAGAATCATCACTGCCTTCCGAAGTGACGGAACGGCAACCGCGCGGCGTGGAGCGGCTGTGTCTTTACTCTCTTCACGGACCATTGCCCGCCCTCATAGAAATGTCATCGGTGACAAGCTTACGACGTGCGGGAAAACCGGCCATCCGTGGCGACACGTGGATATGTACAAAAAGTCGCATCCGTTGCATGAGAGTGCCTGATGCCGATGGGAAATTCGCTTGCGCCTACGAACGACTCCTTGCACAAACCACCACAGGCGGTGATCGTTCCACTTCTTGCCGTCTTGTCTTTTTCCTTCTTGCCAGGGGTTCGAACGGTCCGGTGGAATCGTCGGTCGCAGCCCCGGAGCCGCTTATGCCAACCCTTCCTGATGCGTCTGGAGAGGCGCAGCCGCCCCGGAACTCGGAACGGACGTTGCTGGCCATCCTGCTGGTTGTCGGATCGACGATCTTTTTTGCCGGCGGAGACGTTGGGGCCAAGTTGATGAAGGAAACGGCACCGGCGCAGCTCGCGACCTGGTTTCGTTACTTCGTGTTTTTTCTCGTCGCGCTACCATGGGCCTTGTCTTCTCGCGGCTTGTCGGTTTTTCGGCCGGCAAGCTATCGCTTGCAGATTGGACGTGGCCTTGCCGCTGTGGCCTCGACCAGTTTCTTCATCCTGGGGTTGGCCTATCTCGACGTTCCCTCCAACACGGCGATCCACTTCATCTCGCCCATCATCGTGATGGTGCTTTCCGTTTTCGTTCTTGGGGAAACGGTTGGGGTTCGTCGGTGGCTGGCCGCGGTGATCGGATTTGCGGGTGTGTTGTTTATCGTCCGGCCTGGTACCGACAGCTTTCAGCTTGCGGCGCTTTTCCCGCTTGGATCGGCGACGGCCTGGGCATTGGGCGCGCTCTTCACGCGCCTTATGAAAAGCGAGCCGACGGAAGTCACGTTCATGTGGACGGGCATGATCGGCCTTGGCGTATCGACGCTTTTGGTCCTGCCGGTGTTCCATATCCCAACCGGTCGAGAGCTCGCATATGGGATCGGTGGCTCTTTGAGTTTTACGCTAGCCCACATGCTGTTCATTTCGGGACTGAAGCTGGCGCCGCTTTCGCTGCTGGCGCCAATTACCTACGTGCAGTTGGTGTCGGCCGGCATTCTGTCCTATCTCTTCTTCAACGATTTCCCGAGCTACCATACGTTGCTTGGGTCGGCATTGATCGCTGGATCGGGCCTTTACTCTGCCCATCGCGAGCGGGTTCGGAAGAGAGTGCCTGCGATGCCGACACCCCCCGTGCAATAGGGCGGTGCCCCCGGCCGAATCTGTGACGGCGGTGCCTGAGACTCCGGCGGCAACAACTCGCAGACGCAAGTCTTCCCGGGCTCTCGCTAGACTGTACGGTGAGACTGGCTTTCAGGGTAACGCACAAAAAAAAACGGCGCCCTCGTGAGGCGCCGATTTCGTCTGTATAGTCGGCCGATCAGAGTGTGCGATCGATAGCCGAGCTACGGGGTGTTCCGCCCGTTCCCTCCCAAGCCTCGATCATCGCCTGCATTCGCATGGCGAATTCCTGGGTATTCTGGACCACTGCAGCATTGCCGGGTGAGTCGGCAGGCTCTTCCGTCGCCTTGCTTTGGTCCGACATGAGCACCTCGAAGCCGGACACTTGGTCAAGAGGACTGGCCTTGACGGTGTTCGCCTTGGTCAAGGAGTTGGTCGATGGCGCTCTTGCACCCCGCCCTTCGGACTTATCTGTTGCCGTATCGACAGAGTTGCCATCGGTCTTCTCGGCGACCTTGACGGCCTTCTCCGCACTGAGATCAGTGGTCGTCGATTGGTTCTGCTCGGTCGGCGTTCTCGGCACCGGCGAGGTCACACCGGTGAGGACCGGTTTTACGCTCCCGATATCCATGATCTGTCCTTTCGCGCCGGATAGCGGATGATCCGGATCATCGAAAGAAGTCTATCTGAAGCACCTGAAAGGAGTGTTCTTGATATCGCTAAATTTTTAACGATGTGCACGAAAATTGTCGCCGCTGTCTATCTGGCAGCGGCCGCCCCATTTGTTGGGCGACAGCCACTAAACCAGAAGAGATGTTAATAGCCTCTCAACAGCACACCTGCGACACCCTTCATGGCGCAGGATGGATGAATGGCCAGGGAGACGCTTCGCAATCTGGCGATATCGCGACGTGGACGAGCACAGTTCGCTCGGCTGCGAGCGCATCGGGCAACACGGCGGCCAACTCGGCGGGCGACGACACCGAGTGTGCCTCGATGCCGAATGCCGCGGCCAACTTGAGGAAATCCGGGTTCTGTAGTTCCGAGGCGATGAAGCGCCCCTCGAATCGGATCCTCTGGTCCCGGCGGACATTGCCATAGGCGCCATTGTCGAACACAACTGCCACGACACCTATGCCCTCCTGCGCCGCCGTCGCCAACTCCTGCACGCCAAACATGAACCCACCGTCGCCGCAGACGGCTATCACGTTGCGATCGGGATTGGCGACCTTGACTCCGAGAGCCGTTGGGAACCCGTAGCCGAGTGTGCCCTGATATCCCTCGCTGACATAGGTTCGAGGCTGTCGGGCGTCCCATGCGAAATAGGAGGCAAAGCCAACCTGGCAAAGCTCGGTCAGGAAGAAGCCGTCGTCAGGTAGCGCCGCTCGAATTGCCTTGAGATAGTCGACCTCGGGCTGAACTCTGGCGATTTCGGCTTCGACGGCCTCCTTGGTGGCTCTGATCTCGCTGCGGATGGCGGCGCCGTCGCGCTTGGAGGCATCCATCCCCAGGCGACGGATCGCCGCGATCAGCGCTTGGGTTCCGACCTTGGAGTCGGCGATTATGGATGCGTCGGCTTTGAGGCGGACCATTTCCTCGGGATCGATGTCGATCCGGACGAGCTTGCGCCCGCCGGGCAAGCGCTCATGATAGGTCATCATGCCGGTCCAGCGCATGGTCGGCAGTTCCAGCCGAGTGCCGATACCCAGCACAACATCGGTTTCCGGATAGAGTCGATGGGCGACGGCCGATGACAGGCCCAGCGGCTCGCTTTCCGACACGATGCCCCGACCGCCACGCAAGGCCGTCACGGGGGCATCAAGAAGGGTGGCGAGCGCCCTCACCTCCTCGGCGGCATGCTGGGCGCCGCTGCCTGTCATGATCATCGGTCGACGAGCCGCGACGAGCAACTGTGCCGCCGCTTCGACCGTCGCTGACTCGGGTTCCGTCGGCGAAGGCAGAATCGCGCCGCCAACAAGCTCCGTCACCGCAGTCGCCGCCATGCTGTCCCAAGCCATTTCGAGAGCAACCGGACCGGGGCGACCGGTCAGCATCTCTTGAAAAGCCTGGTTGACGAGCGTCGGCGCATCCTCGACGCGCTCGATCCTTGCCGACCATTTGGTCATGCGTCGCAGAAGGCCAAGTTGGTCGGGGACTTCGTGGAGATGTCCACGCCCCCTACCCTCGAAGGTTGAGGGAACATTTCCGGTGATCATCAGGACCGGTGCGCAACAACCGAGTGCGGTAATGAGAGCCGCGCCGGCGTTCAGAATGCCTGGCCCGGGAACCACGGAAAACACGCCGGGACGACCGGTGGAGCGGGCGTAACCGAAGGCCATGTAGCCCGAGGCCTGCTCGTGGCGGGCGCTGTAGGTGCGGATCTGGTCCGTCGACAGTGCAAGCGCATCGAAAAGGGGGTAGGTCTGCGCTCCTGGCAGGCCGAAAACGGTGTCCACGCCATTGGCGATAAGCGCGTCAACGATCGCGCGACCGCCGGAGACGGCGTCACGGACTTGCAGCATGGTCTTCCTCCCGAAAGAATCCCTGGGTCAGTCGACGGGGTGTCCCACGGCCTTGAGCGCCGTCACAAAGGCCGGGATGTCTCGGATATTGAGGCCTGCGACATTGATCCGACCGGAACCCGCCATGTAAACGGCGTGGTCCTTTCTAAGGGTCAGCACCTGTTCGGGGCTAAGCGCCAAAGTCGAGAACATGCCGGTTTGAGTTTCGTGCGGCTTGAGCCCTGGGCCAGCCGCGGCCAGCGCGCTACGCACGCCCCGAACACGAGTGCCCATGCGTTCGATCTCTTCGCGCCAGACGCGTGTCAGTTCAGGATCTTCGAGAATGGTGCGGACGATGGCAGCGCCGTGGTCCGGAGGCATCGACCAGGATACCCGGCTGAAGGCGGCGAGATTGGACATTACCACCGAAGCCGTCTTCTCGTCGCGCGCCTTGACATAGAGCGCGCCGACGCGCTCGCGGTAGAGGCCGAAGTTCTTGTCGCAGGAGTAGGCGACCATCACCTCGTCGAGGTTGTCGGTCAGCAGGCGCACGCCATAGGCATCACCTTCTAGCCCCTTGCCAAGGCCGTGATAGGCGAAGTCGATCAGCGGCACCACGCCGGTCTCCTGCAGCGCCTTCAATACCGTCCGCCAATCCTCCGGCTCAAGCTCGCCACCTGTCGGGTTGTGGCAGCAACCGTGAAGCAGAACGATGTCGCCGGCGGATGCGCCCTCGATCGCCGCCACAAGCGAGGCGACGTTCACCGTCTGCGTCTTCACGTCGAAATAGGGGTGCGGCACCGCCTTGAGACGCGTGGCGTTGAGAATCTGAAGATGGTTCGGCCAGGTCGGGGCGCCGTAGAGGATCTTGGCGTCGGGACGCGCCAGCGCCACCAGATCCGCGGCGAGCCGCACGGCGCCGGTGCCCCCGGGCGTCTGGATGCCGGCGACGCGACCGCCCGGATTCTTGCCGAAGACGATCGGCTTGAGCAGATCGGTGTAGGCCGGGTCGCCCTCCGGCCCGAGATAGGCCTTGGTGGTTCGCGTATCGAGAAGAACCTTCTCGGCCGCCTTTACCGCGGCCATGATCGGCGTGACACCCTTGTCGTCGCGGTAGACTCCGACGCCTAGGTCGAGCTTCTGAGGACGGGGATCGGCCCGGTAGAGACCGATGAGGGCGAGCAAGGCGTCGGCGGGCTGTTCGGGAAGGGTGTCAAACATTATGGGGCCTATCCGGCTGACGGTGAATAACCCCACCTTATCGGGGTTCGGTGGAAATATCTCTGCGATTTCCTGAAAGGCAATTGCTCGGGGCGAGGATTTTCAGCATTATGCCGCCCGTTCGCGCATGTTTTTTGCGTCGCCGTTTTCGGAGTTCCCCGCTTTGGAAGAGTTGGATGTATTCGATCTGCGTCTTCTTGCCGCCATCCAGACAAAAGGCGACATGACTCAGGCGGAGCTGTCGGAAATCGTGCACCTCTCTCCCACCCAGTGTGCCCGCCGTCTGCAGCGCCTCAGGAGCGACGGCTATGTTCGCGACATCGTGGCGATCCTCGATCCGGAAAAGCTGGGCATCAACATCATCGCTCACACGCTGGTAGGGCTTCGCAACCACGACGACGAAACGGGCAAGGCGTTCCGGGCCTTCGTCGATGCCGCCGACGAGGTTGTGGAATGCTGGTCGCAGACCGGCGACGCCGACTACCTTCTGAAGATCATGGTGAAGGACCTGGGTGAGCTCGCCAGTCTCATCGAACGTCTGATTACCGCAGTCGGAGGCTTCGCCTCGCTCCGTTCCTTCGTCGCCTTGAAGGCCATCAAGCGCACGACGACGGTGCCCCTCCGCGCGTAAGGTCCGCCCTACCCCCGCTCGCATCCTGTCCCTGAACCTTGGCGTCGCCCCGCTCGAGCGCTCGCAGGGCGATCTGGCGCGTGCTTTTGCCCGCGTTTCCAGCTCCAAGGCCGCCGCTTCGAAAACAATGTGGCTACTTTCGTTTTATATTCATTTGATTTCGTATATTTGCTAGCATCGCAATCAACTGAAAGCGTCGACGAAAAAGACGCGACTGGCGGAGATGGCGATGGCGAACGTGGACATCCTGGTAATCGGTGGTGGCATCAACGGCTGCGGCATAGCCCGCGATGCCGCTGGGCGCGGTTACTCCGTGCTGCTCGCCGAGATGAAGGATCTCGCCTCCGGTACCTCATCTGCCTCGACAAAGCTGATTCATGGCGGTCTCCGTTACCTTGAGCATTACGAGTTTCGCCTGGTTCGGGAAGCACTGACGGAACGCGAAGTGCTTTGGGCGGTGGCGCCTCACATCATATGGCCCTTGCGTTTTGTCTTGCCCCATCACGCAGGCCTCAGGCCGGCTTGGCTGCTCCGGTTGGGTCTTTTTCTTTATGATCATCTCGGAGGACGCCGACGCTTGCCGGCCACTCGACCGCTGAATCTTCGCACGGACGCCATGGGAAAGCCTCTGAAAGCCGGATATGGTCGCGGATTCGAATACTCCGACTGCTGGGTTCAGGATGCCCGCCTCGTCGTGCTGAATGCTGCCGATGCCGCGGCCCGTGGCGCCACCATTCTCACCCGCACCCGCGTCACGTCGGTCGCCCGCGCCGGGGATCGCTGGATCGTGACGCTCAGAGATGTGGAAACCGGCAACGAGACGACGGTGACCGCCGGTCTCTTGGTCAATGCCGCCGGGCCGTGGATCGATGAAGTCCTGCGGTCAGCCGCCGGCATGCCGGAAGCGCGCCACGTCCGCCTGGTTCAGGGCTCTCACATCGTCGTTCGGAAGCTCTACGATCACGACCGCGCCTATATCTTCCAGAATGCCGACGGGCGCATTATCTTCGCGATTCCCTACGAGGGCGACTTCACCCTGATCGGCACCACCGACCGAGATTATTCCGGCGACCCGGCCGACGTGAAGATCTCGGCCGAGGAGATCGCCTATCTCACGGCTGCCGCCTCGGAGTATTTCGAGAAGCCGATTGCCGAGGCCGATATCGTCTGGACCTATTCCGGCATTCGCCCGCTCTACGACGATGGCGCCTCGAAGGCACAAGAGGCGACGCGTGACTATGTGTTGAAGCTCGCTGGTGAGGAGAACGAGCCAAAGCTGCTCAATGTGTTTGGTGGCAAGATCACCACCTACCGCCGTCTCGCCGAAAGTGCGCTGGCTCTGATCGAGGACGTAATTGGGGCACGAGGCGCTCCCTGGACGAAAGGGGCAACTCTGCCGGGAGGCAACGTGCCCTCTGGCGACATCGTCGCTTACCAGGGGCATATTGTCGCCAGCCGCCCCGGCATCGATCCCTGCCTGATCGAACGATTGGTCCATACCTATGGTACCAAGATCGAAGAGATCCTCGCCGGAGCCGCCGTCACTGCCGATCTCGGCCGCGATTTCGGCGCCGGCCTCACGGAGGCAGAGATAAGGTATCTCGTCCGCCATGAGTGGGTGAGAAGTGCGGAGGATATCTTGTGGCGGCGCACCAAGCTCGGGCTCCGCATGGCCGAGACTGCTCCGGCGGAGATCGACGCCTTCATCGCCAATCTGCACTGAACCGGGGGAGAATCCGAGGGCTGGCGCTTGCACCGCCTCGGTAAGCATCTACAACTCAAGCAAACCAAGGGACGGGAGGAGACCGACCATGGCCGCATTCGTACTCGCGATCGATCAGGGCACCACGTCGACGCGGGCCATCGTCTTCGACGAGGAATACCGTGTCAAAGGCGTGGGAAAGCAGGAATTCCCGCAGCATTTTCCGGACTCGGGCTGGGTGGAGCATGAGCCGGAGGATATCTGGCATACCACGCTTGAGACCATGCAGTATGCCCTCGCCCGGGCCGCCGTTTCGCCGCAGGACATCGCGGCCATTGGCATCACCAACCAGCGTGAGACAACGCTGATCTGGGATCGCGACACCGGCAAACCGATCCATCGCGCCATCGTCTGGCAGGATCGCCGTACATCGGATCGGTGCGCCGCTTTGAGGGGTGATGGTGCCGAGGACATGGTGCGCGAGAAGACCGGCCTGTTGCTCGACCCCTATTTCTCCGGCACCAAGATTGCATGGTTGCTCGACAACGTCGAGGGTGCCCGCGCGGCGGCCGAAGCCGGGCGATTGGCGTTCGGCACCGTCGACACCTTCCTGCTCTGGCGTCTGACTGGTGGTCGGGTCCATGCGACCGACGCCACCAATGCGTCCCGCACCCTCCTCTACGATATTGCCGCCGGCGACTGGGACGACGATCTCCTGCGCCTCTTCGGTGTGCCGCGCGCTGTCTTGCCCGACGTGCGTGACAGCGCCGCCGACTTCGGCGAAACCGATCCCGATCTCTTTGGCGTCGCCATTCCCATTCGAGGCATTGCCGGGGATCAGCATGCCGCTACGGTCGGTCAGTCTTGCTTTTCGCCGGGCATGTTGAAGTCGACCTACGGCACCGGTTGCTTTGCTTTGCTCAACACGGGCAGCGAGATCGTCAGGTCTTCCAACCGGCTCCTCTCGACCATTGCCTATCGCCTTGATGGGCAGGCCACCTATGCCTTGGAAGGTTCGATCTTCATGGCCGGCGCCACTGTACAGTGGCTTCGTGATGGGCTGCGCTTCTTCGAGCGGTCGGATCAGGCTGGGGCTTTGGCTGACCACGCCGATCCCAGTCAGAACGTTTATCTGGTGCCGGCCTTCACCGGACTCGGGGCTCCCTGGTGGGACGCCGAGGCGCGCGGCGCTCTTTATGGCATGACGCGCAACACTGGTCCGGCCGAGTTTGCCCGCGCGGCGCTGGAGGCGGTCTGCTATCAAACGCACGATTTGCTTGAAGCAATGCGTCGCGACTGGACGGGGACATCGGAGACCGTGCTTCGCGTTGATGGGGGGATGGTGGCGAGCGACTGGACCATGCAGCGCCTGGCCGATCTGCTGAACGCGCCGGTTGACAGGCCGCTGGTCCTGGAAACGACCGCTCTCGGCGCAGCATGGCTGGCCGGACACAAGGCGGGCGTCTGGCCGGACATGCAAGGCTTCTCGACAAGCTGGAAACGCAACCGACGCTTCACTCCGCAGATGGACGATGCCACGCGGAAGAAAAAACTTGCCGGATGGGCGGACGCCGTGAGGCGAACCTTGACGGCCTGACGGTGTTCCGACCCGCCCGTTCCGGAAAGATGCGGCGGGTCGGATTGTGATGGCGGCTGGTGCTTGCCACTCTCTGCCTAAATCTTGCTCAATTCCTATAGTATTTTCGCGGAGTCAAAGATGGGATTGAGTGTCAACACGAACGGAGGGAGCGTTCTTTCTTTCGGGTTGAGGCCATTTCGATGAGAGTTCGACTTGGCCGGATCGCGCCAGGGCAATCACATCCACGTAGTTTTGATCCATGTCATCGCCAGAACTAGCCTTGAGGCTAATCATGATGCATCGGATAGCGTGAACGTGGAGGTTAGAATGATCGACAAATCGTCCTCCAAGACGGGCGGTGACGGTTGCGACTGCGATCGGGAGCCGGAACTCATGCGCCGGATGGCGGTGACGCTTGATTCCGACCAGTTCTTGCAAGGCATCGAGCGCAAGCTGGCCGCCGATCGATGCCACGAGTGCACCGAACTCGAAGCCTGCAAGGTGTGGCTGGACATCACGGCAATTCGCGGCGCCGTGCATCCACCCAAGTTCTGCCGAAATGCCGATCTCTTCGAAGAGATAAGCAACGACGCCGCCAACTCGTCTTTCTGAGCGGTCTTGCGAAAGCAATCTGTCGGAATCAGGCGGCGCTAGCTTCGTCTCCATCCTCATCGTCGACCGAAACGGTCAGCGAGGCGAAGCTGTCGGACACTTCGACCGGCTTGTCGGTGCGGGCGCCGAGGCCGGACTTGGAGCGCTCGAGCGATTTCAGAGCGAACTCGCGGAAGGCCTTCACCGGGATTGGCGGCGAGTAGATGTAGCCTTGCGCCTGGACCACGCCGATCGATTTCAGATGCTCGACCTGGTCGGGGCGTTCGACGCCCTCGGCAACGATCCCGAGTCCGAGCTGATGGCCGAGTTCGACCAGGGTGTCGACGATCGTCTGGGACGAGTGGTCGGTTCCAATGTGATCGATGAACATCTTGTCGATCTTGATGATATCGACGCCCAGCTTTTGAAGGTAGGCTAGGCCACCGTGCCCGGTGCCAACGTCGTCGAGCGCCACCGAGGCGCCAAGCGCCTGGATTCGACCGATGATGGCGCGCGACAACGCCAAGTCCTTGAGCGGATGCTGCTCGGTGACCTCGAAGCAGAGCTGTTCGTAGCGAATCTTCGAGTTGCCGTAGATCCTTTTGATGTCGTCCATGATCTCAAGGTCGTTGAAGTGCATGGCCGTGAGGTTGATCGCCAGCTTGAGGCCGGGATTCTTGTCGTAGATGTCGGCGACGTCGACCACCGTCTGGGTCATGAGCTGGCGGGTTATGTCGCGAATGGCTCCGGTCGCTTCGGCATAGGGCAGGAATTGGCCCGGTGCCACCATCGTTCCGTCGGGGCGCAGCCAGCGGACGAGCACCTCGCAACCGCGGATCTCGCCTGTCATCAGATCGAAGACGGGCTGGTAGTAGGGAACGAACTCGTGATTGTCGACGGCGCGGGAGAAGCTGTCGCCGTCGGATTGGCGCCACATCGACCAGGTCACGATAATGAATACGCCGAGGCCGGCGAGCGTCGACAGGATGATGGTGATGGCCCGGAGACCGGCGATCGATTTCTGGGCTGCTGTCTCGTCAACCGCGACCCGAACCTTGATCGGGTAGCGTTCCGAAGAAATCGTCGACACCAGCGCCGCGGACTGGTCGCTCTCCGTCCACTTGCCGGCAAACCTGCTCCACTCCGAGCCGTCATCGAGATAGACGGATGTAACGCTGGCGTCCTCGAAATAGCTGGCGCCGGCTTCGATATCGAGCGATCGCGTCGCGAGACGAGCCACCAGACGCAGCCGGTCGTCCACACGCAAGGTCACCACGGCTTGCCGTCTGTCCTTGCCATCGCTCAACACTGACAACATGACCGAGGGGTCGCCCTTCTCCGCCACCGGTAGCCGGGCAGGAGCGGCGAGTGCGCCCATCGGTTCTCCGCATATCAGCGTACCCGCCTCGTCGGTCAAGCCGATCTGCACGATGAAGTCGGAGTTGAAGGCGGTCATTCCGAACATGGTACGATCGGCGAGGCCGCAGGTGATGTGCCCACTGCTCCTGAGATCGGCAAGGACCCTGAGCGCTTCGGCAACGGTCGTCTCAGCGCGCACCAGATAGCGCGCGGCCATGGAGTCGGCCTCGGTCTGCCCGACCGAAAGGGCGTGCTGGGAAAGAACGTAGTCCGCGGCGGCGATCGGAACGGTCGTGACAACCGCCGACACAGCAAGAAGCCTGAGCCATTTCAACCACCTGAACTTCACATCGCATCCATTCGGTCTTTAGCCCAGCCGCGCGGCGACTCCACATTCTTGCGCGTGGAAACAGAGAACGCCGTTTCAATAATTCATCTTGTTTGGGTCGGATGAAGAAATAGTTTCCCAAACCGATCGGCCCCTCCTTTTCTTTGGAGTGAATGAGTTCACCGGCGTGGTCGCCAAAATTGGTCGGAGGCATGGCTTGTGCGTCGACCGTCATTTAGCCACAATGCCAGTCTCGAAAAGCGTGCCTTATCTCTCTTTTCCGATAAAGACTTATTGGGAGTATGAAATGACGATTTCCAGTCGCTGGTCCCTTACCGTGGCTGTCGTTGCATTGACCGCAGGCCTCTCAGGGCCCGCCTTTTCGGCGGCGACGCCCGAACAGGTGACCGCGGCCCTGACCAAACTCCTGTCGGAAGACAAGGGAGCGACCTTCGTGCTGGGAGAACCGACCCAGTCGGATGCCGGGGTCGTCTACAACAACGTCTCGATCAAGTCTTCCGATGGTGGGGAGACCAAGATTGCAGTACTGACCTTTGCAAACCCGACCGTTGAAGGCGATACGCTGAGCGCTGACTCCCTGTTGGCCGAGAACATCAGCGGTACCGACAAGGGCGACAAGTTCACCGCCTCCTCTCTTGAGCTCACCGCTCCCGTCTTTACCGGCAAGGAGGAAGGCAACCGGATGGATGCTGTTTCCATCACGGGGATTTCGATCGCCCAGGACGGCAAGGCGCCAGTCATGATCGACAGCGCCAACGTCGATCTCTCCGACTTTGCCTCCGATGTGCCGCATGCCATCGACATTTCTGTCGAGGGGATCGACGTCGATCCGATGGCCATGGACGAGGGCGGGCAAATGGGTGCTCAGCTGAAGGCCATGGGATACGACAAGCTGACCTTAGGATTCTACGGCTCCGGCTCGCTCGACGAGGCGACTGGCGACCTCGTCCTGAACGAGATCACCATCGATGGAACCGACCTCGGCACGGTAACGCTGGCTGGAACCTTTGGGGGTCTGACTGCCGATGTCATCAAGGATCTCAAGCAGCCCAATCCGCCACAGAGCGCTTTCGGCAAGGTCACGCTGAAGCAGGCTTCGGTCTATTATGGCGATGCGTCTCTTGCCGGTCGGATCATTGCCGAGCAGGCCAAGCAGATGGGACAGGAGCCGGCTGCCTTCGTGGGACAGATCACCGGTGCCCTGCCCCTGCTCCTGTCGTCGATTGGCAATCAGCCTTTCCAGGACAAGCTGGCCCAGGGCGTGACCACCTTCCTAAAGGACCCCAAGAACCTGACGATCACCGCCAAGCCGGCAACGCCGATTGCGCTGATGGAGCTCCTGTCCACCTCGCAGACCGCTCCGCAGACGCTGCCTGACGTTCTCAAGGCCGATGTGATCGCCAACCAGCCGGAAGCCGAAGACGACGAGACGGGCGAAGGCGCCGACGTGAACTGATAGGAGACCGGCCCGTCCTGCGGGCCGGACAACCCTATTCAAGGCCATGCGTCGGCAGGGCTACTTGTCCTTGTTGCTAGAGCCTTCGCCGACCAAATTGAAACATTTGGTCGTCTAGCGAAGGCTCCAGATTACTTGCTGGAGCAGCCGCTTCTCGATCAGGTTGACTCAACCTGATCGGCGGGTGCCCTAGCGAAAAGACAGGCCGGCCAGCCGGCCCCAGATATTGCGCATCCGGGAGGATCGTCAATGAGAACCAGCGCTTCGCTTGGTGCGGCTTTGGCGCTCGCCGCCTTTGCCTGCCCCTCGTTTGTCCATGCAGAGACGTCCAGGGAAGCACTTGTGCGGCAATGGCTTGCCTCTGCGTCTTTCGGGATCCCGGTATCCGTTGGCAAAAGCAGCTTCGATCCCGCGACTCAGACCGTAACGTTGTCTGACGTGAACATCGGCGACATCGATGATGATCTGATTGCCGTTCATTTCGACGAGTTGTCCGTTGAAGATCCTCGCCTCACCCCGGGCGAGGCTTTCGCTGCCCACGCCGTTCGAGCCACGAACTATAAAGTCGATCTCCACTTTGACGTCGGCAAGTGGTTTCCGGGCCTAGTCGCGCCGGAGTCGGGCACGAGCGGGGAAACCGGGAAGGCCGATGTGTCGCCGGCCCCGAAACAGAAGCCCGTCAAGAAAATGCAAGAAAGCCGCGACACCGAGCAGACGGGTGATGAAGCGTCCGTGCCCGAAGCCAATGCCGGTGAAGAGAAGACACCGCCCCCGGTGGTGGATTACTCAATGTCCGCCGAGTCTTGTCTTATTGAGAGGTTTGTTTTCCCGCTGCCACCGGAGAGTTTGCCGTCTGGGCGTCCGATCTACGAGAATATGTTCCGCTATGCCGACTGGATGATGGGAATCCGGGCCGACTGGGCCGAGATGAACAGCGTCAGGATCGAGACGAGCGGAATGAAGGAAGGCGACTCCATTTCGACGTACTCGTTGTCATACCTGTCGGGAATGCACGATGGTCGTGTCGAAAGGGCCGGCCTCAACTCGGCCGAACAAAAGCCGAAAGATGACGCGTCGCCCTTCAAGTCGATGACCATCGACAGCACCTATGTTATCGGCGCGGACTTTGGCAAGGCGCTTGAAGCGCTCGACCCGTCCAGGTACGTCGATGGAATCGGTGATGGCAAGGAGCGTGTTGTTTACTCGCAGTATGGCGTCAACAATCTTGTCCTGACGTTCGAGAATGCGACTGCGAGCATCGGCAACATCGAGGCAAACAATGTTTACCTTCGCCAGACCAGCCAACCGGTGATAAAGCAGATCTTTGAAGCGCTCGATGATATCAAGCAGGTCGAGGCCGATCCAATCCGGTTTATCTCTACTATCCTGCCAAACTATACGCAGCTGATGGGCGTGGATTTCGTCCGGGCCAGCAAGTTTGAAGTCAAGACCAGCGACGACAGCGTGGATGTTGCGATCAACAGTTTTGACGGCAACGACATCAGTGGCAACGGCATCGGCGCGTTCACGTTGCGCGACATCAGCGCCACGGCCAAGGAGACCTCCTCGAAGCTTGGCATTTCTCTTCTGACCTTCCAGGATATCCGATTTGGCTCGCTTTCCGCTCTTCTCAAGCTTGGACAGAGTGCGTCCGAGGGCGTCCAGCCGTCCGGAGAGGCGATGCGTGACGCCATCGTCAATGGCGGCACATCCGTCGGCTTCGCCGAGCTTAGCGCACTGTCGGTCGAGTCGCCGTTCGGCTCCGTGGGGCTCGACTCGCTCGCCCTGACAAGCGGGAACTATATTGGCACCCTGCCCCAACGCAGTGATGCCACGTTTACCTCGCTGTCCTTGCCGGTGGCACTGCTGTCCGACGAGACAGTCGTTTCCGAGCTGACCAGCATGGGTTACGAAACCCTCGATATATCTGGCGGTTTGACGTTGTCCTGGGATGCCGACAAGGGCGACCTGCATCTTGAGGACTTGACCCTCAAGGCTGCCGATATGGGGGTCATCTCCAGTGACTTCCATCTGAACGGCCTGCCCCTGTCTCTTGTGGACAGGCCTTCCGAGATCGAGTCTCGCATCAAGAAGGCAGCGCTTGTGTCCGCTTCGGTCACCTACGGCAATGCCGGCATCGTCGAGAAGGCGTTCGAGGCGCAGGCGAAGAAGCTGGACCAGGATGGAGCGAAGTTCCGCGAGAACACCGCCGGCGCCCTGCCGCTCTTGCTCAACTTCCTCGAGGATCCCAAGCTGCAGGCGAGGTTCGAGAAGCCGATCTCGGACTTCATTCGGGATCCGAAGTCGATCACCCTCAGTGTGGCGCCTGAAGCGCCGATCCCCTTCGACCAGCTGGAGAAGGTCAATACCGACAAGCCGAATGATCTCATCCGGGTGCTGAATGTCGGCGTGATCGCCAATGAGTGAAGTCTGACTGAAAGCAAGGATCAACGCAGACAAAAAAGGCCGGGGAGTCGCCTCCCCGGCCTTCTTCTATTCGATATTGCCGATCAGTTCGGCAGGTTCAGCTTGAGATGCAGTTCACGCAGCTGCTTGGTCGAGGCTTCCGACGGCGCGCCCATCAGCGGATCCTCGGCACGCTGGTTCATCGGGAACAGCGTGATCTCGCGCAGGTTCTGCGCGCCACACAGCAGCATCACCACGCGGTCGACACCGGCCGCCATGCCGCCATGCGGCGGCGCGCCATACTGGAAGGCGCGGTACATGCCGCCGAAGCGCTCCTCGACCTCGGCTTTGGACGTGCCAACCAGCTCGAAGGCCTTCACCATGGTTTCCGGCGACTGGTTTCGGATCGAACCCGATGCCATCTCATAGCCGTTGCAGACCATGTCATACTGGAAGGCCTTGATGGTCAGCGGATCCTGGTTGTTCAGCGCATCGAGGCCACCCTGCGGCATCGAGAAGGGATTGTGCGCGAAATCGAGCTTCTTCTCGTCATCGTTCCACTCATAGAACGGGAAATCGATGATCCAGCAGAGCTCGAAACGCTCCGTGTCGACGAGGTTCAGGTCGAAGCCTACCCGGTTCCGGGCCTCGCCAGCGAACTTGTAGAACTTCTGGGGATCGCCAGCGACAAAGAACACGGCGTCACCTTCGGCGAGGCCGAGCTGAACGCGGATCGCCTCCGTGCGCTCCGGCCCGATGTTCTTGGCCAGCGGACCGGCGCCTTCCAGCGCGCCGTTTTCCGACCGCCAGAAGATATAGCCGAGGCCGGGCTGGCCCTGTCCCTGCGCCCAGGAGTTCATGCGGTCGCAGAAGGCGCGGCTGCCGCCGGTCTTGGCCGGGATGGCCCAGACTTCCGTCTTGGGATCGGCCTCGATCATGCGGGCGAACACCTTGAAGCCCGAACCGGCGAAATGCTCGGTCACCGCTTGCATCTCGATCGGGTTGCGAAGGTCCGGCTTGTCGGAGCCATAAAGGCGAATGGCGTCGTCATACTTGATGCGACGGAACTGCTGGGAGACCGGCTTGCCTTCCGCGAACTCTTCGAAGACGCCCCGGATCACCGGCTCCATGGTGTTGAACACGTCGTCCTGCGTCACGAAGCTCATCTCGAGATCGAGCTGGTAGAACTCGCCCGGCAGGCGGTCGGCGCGCGGGTCTTCGTCGCGGAAGCAGGGGGCGATCTGGAAGTAGCGGTCGAAGCCGGCCACCATCAGCAGCTGCTTGTACTGCTGCGGTGCCTGCGGCAACGCATAGAACTTGCCGGCATGGATGCGGCTCGGCACCAGGAAGTCGCGCGCGCCTTCCGGCGAGGAGGCAGTCAGGATCGGCGTCGAATACTCGGTGAACCCGGCGTCCTCCATGCGGCGGCGCATCGAGCGGATGATCTTCGTCCGCTTGACGATGTTGCCATGCAGTGTTTCGCGGCGAAGGTCCAGGAAGCGGTACTTGAGGCGCACGTCTTCCGGATAGTCCGGCTCGCCGAACACAGGCAGCGGCAGGTCCTTGGCCTGGCCGAGAACGACGATCTCGTTGGCAAAGACCTCGATTTCACCAGTGGGAAGGTTGGCGTTGACTGTCTCGGGCGTACGGGCGCGAACAAGGCAGTCGACGCGGATGACCCACTCGGCGCGCAGCGTCTCCGCCAGCTTGAACGATCCGCTGTCGGGATCGACCACGACCTGCGTCATGCCGTAGTGGTCGCGCAGGTCGATGAACAGCAGACCGCCGTGATCTCGCACGCGATGCACCCAGCCGGACAGCCGCACATTCTGCCCGACGTCGCTGGCTCGAAGCTGGCCACAGGTGTGGGTGCGATAGGCGTGCATGGTTATCGTCCTGTCTCGTTGAATCCGTTGGGAACGGCTCCGGATTCCCACCTTGGGGAGGCCGGATCTGTGGGCGCGACAAGCGCACGGCGGGGCGGATTTGTCAAGAATTCTGACGGCCGCTTGCGCGCTTCGCAGGTTCGTCGGCCTTCCCGATTGGAGCGGGAAACCGGCCCGACGGACATGAACAGAATTTCCGTTGCCGGCGATTTGCCGGGCAACGGCTCGGCGCTTTGCCGGCTTCGTCGGAATAGTGTCACTCGATTGTGGGAAAAGCCTTCGCTCAGACGGCAGGCCGCAAAGGCGACTCACGGGCCTCCCCCTCGCCGGCTGACAGGGATTTTTCCATGAGCAAGCAAAAGACCAAGGACCTTCTGGCGAACGCGGTGCATGCCAACAAGCTGACAAGCCGGGAAGGCATTCTCGAACGCTTGTTCACCCTGGCTTTCTCCGGTCTTGTCTATCCGCAGATATGGGAAGATCCGGCCGTCGACATGGCGGCGCTCGAACTCGGACCGGACAAGCGCATCATTACCATCGCCTCCGGCGGCTGCAACGTCATGAACTACCTGACGGCCTCGCCGGCCGAGATCATCGCCGTCGATCTCAATCCCGCCCATATCGCTCTGCTCAAGCTGAAGCTGACCGCTGTGTGCCGCCTGCCGAACCACGAGAGTTTCTTCCGCTTCTTCGGTCACGCCGACGAACGAGAGAATACCGCCCGCTACGATCGCTTCCTGCGCGACCATCTTCCGGACGATGCGCGCTCCTACTGGGAAAAGCGCGGTCTGACCGGCCGTCGCCAGATATCCATCTTCACCCGTGACATCTATCGCTATGGTCTGCTGGGCCGGTTCATCGGCGTCATGCACCTGCTCGCCCGCGCTTACGGCAAGAACCCTCGGCTCATGCTGACCGCGCGGGGGCTCGACGAACAGCGCCGCCTGTTCGAGGAGAACCTGGCCCCGGTCTTCGATTCACGGCTTATTCGCTGGCTGTGTCGCATGCCCGTGTCACTCTATGGCCTCGGCATCCCGCCGGCCCAGTTCGCCTACCTCTCGGCCGATGCCGGTGGCGACCTTGCCGGTCTGTTGCGGAAGCGCCTATCGCGCTTGGCCTGCGACTTCCCGCTCGAGGACAACTATTTCGCCTGGCAGGCCTTCGGCCGCCGTTATGACCGCGAGAGTCGCCGCGCCGTGCCCGCCTACCTCACTCGTGGTGCTTATGATGCCATCCGCGCCAACGCCGACCGCGTGACCGCCGTGCAGGCCTCGATGACCGACCGGCTTGCGACCATGCCCGACGAGTGCCTCGACGGCTATGTCCTGCTTGACGCCCAGGATTGGATGACGCCGGCGCAGATGGTCGCCCTGTGGACCGAGATCAGCCGCACGGCTCGCCCGGGAGCTCGCGTCATCTTCCGTACCGCCGGGCTTGATAGCCCGCTCGAGACGGCCCTGCCCGCCGACATACGCTCGCGCTGGTCCTACGATCCCTCGACGGTGCCCGAGTATGTCGCCCGCGATCGCTCGTCGATCTACGGCGGATTCCACCTCTATGTGAGAGATGCGGCGTGAGTGCGCCTACCTCAGCGTCTCCGTCCTCGGTCGGCCAGAAAGCGGCCATGGACCGCATGTACCGGCTGACCCGGCACATATACGACCTGACTCGCAAGCCTTACCTTCTTGGCCGAGATCGCATGATCGAGGTTCTTGAGGTTCCTGCGGGCGGGAGTGTGCTGGAGATGGGCTGTGGCACCGGTCGCAACCTTGTGGCGGTCGGTCGCCGCCATCCGGACGCGCGTCTCTATGGCTTCGACATCTCCGGCGAAATGTTGAAGACCGCCCATCGCAATGTCGAAAGGTCGGGTCTCGGCATTCGCCTTGCCGAGGGCGACGCCTGCCTTTTCGACCCGAAGGCAGCCTTCGGCGAAGCCAGCTTCGACCGCGTCTATTTCTCCTACACATTGTCGATGATTCCCGATTGGACGGCGGCGTTGGCCCATGGCCTTTCTCTCGTCAAGGATGGCGGTCGGCTGTCGGTCGTCGATTTCGGCTTCTGTGAAGGGCTGGGGGCTCCGGTCCGCAGCCTCCTGCACGGTTGGCTGACCCTTTTTCACGTCACGCCGCGCGTCGCTCTGGAGACAGAAATGGCCCGACTGGCGAACGCGAGCGGCCGGAAACTCCATTTCGAGCGGCCGGCCCGTGGCTATGCGCAGCTTGGCAGCATCCTCTGACGTCAACCGGCTGCGCGGCACACGGCCTCGATATTGTGGCCGTCGGGATCGATGATGTAGGCGGCGAAATAGTTGGCCGCATAGGGCCTCAAGCCTGGTTCGCCGTTGTCCTCGCCACCCGCCGCCAAACCTGCGGCATGGAAAGCGGCCACGGCATCACGCGTCGTGGCCGAAAAGCCGATGTGAAGCCGCCCCCTGCGACTGGCATTCGAAAGCCAGAATCCGGCGTGGCCATCCCGGCCGTAGCCCGCATTGGAAGCTGCGCCGGAAACTGGTGCGATGCGCGTGATCAGCCGGGCAATGCCGAGCGGCGCGAGCAAGGCGTCATAAAAGGCAATGGACCGGCGGATGTCGGTCACCTGACAGTCGACATGATCGAACATGATGGTTCAGGACGGACTGCGACGATCCGTCGCTGCCCGTCCCCCCTTTTTCATTCCGGCTTGTGGCAGACCGCCTCGATATTGTTGCCATCGGGGTCCAGGACAAAGGCGGCGTAGTAGTTGGGGTGGTAATGCGGGCGAAGCCCCGGTCCTCCATTGTCACGCCCACCCGCAGCCATCGCCGCGGCATAGAAAGCGTCGACTGTTGCCCGGTCCTTTGCCGCGAAGGCGACGTGAAGGTGCATGATTTCGCCAGCAGGGCGACCCGTCGCGACCCAGAAGTCCGGTTTGCCGTCGCTGCCGTAGCCGGCGAAGGCATCTCCGCCCGTTTCCTCGGCCGACACGGACATCACGACTTCGATGCCAAGTGGTGCCAGAGCCTTGTCGTAGAATGCCTTCGACTTTTCGTAGTCGACAGTGGGAAAGCCCATATGATCCAGCATCTTTGCCTCCGTGAATGACGAGGGCAGACATAGCCGGCACCCATGCCAGACCGTGTCAGGAGTACCTACTGACACAATCTGTCACGCGCCCTCAAAGCCGGAGAGCACGCCGACGGCGTTGTAGCCGATATCCTCGACCGCATAGCCGCCCTCCTGCACGAACAGCGTCGGCCGTCCAAGGGCGGCGATGCGGGCTCCGATTTTCGGGTAGTCCTCACGCTTCAGCTTGAACTTGGAGATGGGGTCGCCCTCGAACGTGTCGAGGCCGAGCGACACCACGACGACGTCCGGGCCAAAGGCCTCGATCGCCCGGCAGGCATGGTCGAGGGCAGCGCCCCATGTGTCCCAGGCGGTGCCGAACGGCATGGGCAGGTTGAGTGTGAACCCCTCGCCCTCTCCTTCGCCGATCTCGTCGGCACGGCCGGAAAAGAATGGGTAGGCGACCGCAGTGTCCGCGTGGAGGTTGACCATCTGCACGTCGCCGCGCCGGTAGAAAATCTCCTGCGTACCGTTGCCGTGGTGATAGTCGACGTCGAGGATGGTGATGCGCTTCGCACCACGATCGAGAAACCACTGCGCCGCGACGGCGGCGTTGTTGATGAAGCAGTAGCCGCCCATGGTCGACGAGCCCGCATGATGCCCAGGTGGCCGGCAGAGCGCGTAGGCGGCTTTCTCACCGCCGTGGATCAGCTCGGCGGCGCCAACTGCAGACCAGACGGCCGACTGTACGGCGTCCCAGGTTCCCTCCACGAAGGAAGCGCCGCCATCGAAGGAATAATAGCCCATCAATCCATTGAGGTGCTCGGGGCGGATATCCCGCTGGCCGCGAGCGGGCCAGACGTAGGGCATCGTCGGCCCGCTTCGCCCTTCGGCGAGCCACAGCTTCCAGAAGTCTGCCATGAACTGAAGGTAACCGGCGTCGTGCACCTTCGCGGCCGCCGCGACGGCATCGATGGGTGTTGCTTCGATCACATCGCCAAGACCGACCGTCGCGATCCGCTTCAAGATGAAGTCGACGCGCGCCGGCAGCTCGAAGGCGGGCGTTATGACCCCGGCGTTGAGTTCCTGGTTGTCGGCATGGAGGCGATGACGGGGGGAGTAGACGGTTTTCATGGCGGAAGGCTTTTCGATGCACCGACGGATCCGCCGTCGGTTTCGTACCGACAGTAGCCGGTCGATGGCGAACGGCAAGACGAAACGCGCGGCTTCTCGAAGGTCAGTTCTCGATGTGGCAATGGCGTGCGAAAACGGGTCGCTGGAAGACGTCATAGCCGACGAACAGAAGATCTGATGCGCCTTTGCCGATATCACCGATGGCGTCACCGAGCGTATGGTCGGTCCTCATCACCGGAACCGTGGGCGCCGAACTGTCAGGATGCAGCGCCGAGCCTCGGATACTGTCGGCGGTCGACCAGTTGCCGAAGCTGGCGCCTGCACCGGCCAGGAAACGCCCGATGCTCTGCCTGAGATCGATCACGTCGAGCACTGTCCCCTTGTTGGGCGGATAAATGACGGCGATGGGCTGAGCGTGATCGGCGACCGTTAGCGTCGAACCGACGTAAAGACGGAACGAGTTGATGACCGGATCGTCGGGCAACTCGATCACGGTTGGCGACCTGACCGTGATGCTATCCACACCCGGTGCTTCGATATCGCCCCACAAGCGAACCCGGTCAGGCGTTCCCGGTAGGCTGCCCGTCGCCTCGATGAAGCCGAGCGCTGTTGTCGTGCCATCAACGTCGGCGGGCGAACCGGGGTAGATGGCAAACCCGCCGTTTGCTTCGTCAAACAGGCGATATCGCTCGGTCAGCGCCACTTCGAGGGCCGCGCGTACCGCAGCTCTACCCGCCTCGTCGAGGTGCCCCCACAGGCGACGCACCAGGAGCCGCGTCGCCTGCGCTTGTTCGAGGCTCCAGGCGTGTTGTTCGTCCTCGCTGGCGGGCATGGGCGCTGTCATCGCTCCCATAAAGCTACCGGCCAGCTCACTGGCGTGGCGTAGCGGATGCGCTGGATCGCGGTCGGCGCCATCGTCGGTCAGCAGATAGTGCAGAATGTGATAGGTGGAGTTGGCGTCGCGCTTGGTTTCGAAGGCGCGAGGCGTCCCCATGCGGGCGCCCCACATGCCGGACTTCGGATCCTGCGTCGCATCGAGCCAGTCGCGGAACGCTACGTGCCAGGCTGGCGCAAAGTGATAGGTGCCTGTCGCCTCGAGGAGATCGACATACGCCAGTTCCGAAATGCCGGGCCCATAGACTCCCGGTCCAGGGAGGTGCTCCGCCCAGAAGCGGCCGATGTATAGGTGGGCATCGAGGTAGGCGCGGAGAGCCTCCGGTGTGGCGATGGCGTCCAGGAAGCGAAGAGGATAGCGGAGCCGCAGCGGCTCTCTGAGCTCCTTGGCCAACCCATCGAGTGCTTCGATGACATTGAGTGTCGGTGCGATAAAGGTGAACGCGGGATAGTCCGGGTTCATGAACGCGCCGGTGGTCGGGTCTTGTCGCGCAAGAAGAAACTCGTAGCGCGCCTTGGCTGATCTATCGGCGGGCATTTTGATCAGACCTTCGCCGCTTTCCATTTGCTGCCGCAGGCGACGCAAGGTCGAGTAGGCATCGAGATAGTCGCCGTCGGACAACCTCTTGACGATGCCGAGCATCCTGAACTCGAACTCGGCCATGTAGTAACCATCGGCCTTGAGTTCGGCGTTGCGACGAAAGAGATAAGGCACCGAGCCGATTACCTGGTGGGCCTGGTAGCCGAGGACGCCGGTTCCTGCGACGACAGCAGCCAAAATGACTGCCGTAAGCTTCAGCTTCGGTCTCCGCATCGCGCTCCCCCGATGCCGCCGTTTGATTGGTGTCGAGGTGGGGATGCCGCGCGTTCATCACAAGTGCGGGGTAACAGCGATGGCAGCATGTTCCGATACGAAACAAAGCCAAGGTCCGCGACAGCTCCTCCTAGCATCTTTGGCAGCGGGCTCATCAGGCCGCATCTAGCCGCTTGCGTGCGAATTTTCCTTCGCTGTGTCTTGCCTTTCCTCGCAGTTCGGGCGAAATCGCCGGGCCATGCTGATCATATCCGATCTCACCTATCGTATCGCCGGCCGCACCCTCATCGAGGGCGCCTCCGTCACTATCCATGACGGCGCCAAGGTCGGTCTTGTCGGCCGCAACGGGACCGGCAAGACGACCCTGTTCAACATCGTCGCCGGCGATCTTGCGGCCGAGAGCGGCTCTGTCGATCTCAAGCGCGGTGCTCGCATCGGTCGCGTCGCCCAGGAAGCGCCGGGGTCGGATACTTCCCTGATCGACTTCGTGCTGGCCGCCGATACCGAGCGGACGGCTCTGATGGCCGAGGCTGAGACGGCATCCGATCCGCATCGTATCGCCGAAATTCAGGTGCGCCTTGCCGACATCGAGGCGCACTCCGCCGAAGCACGTGCTGCCACCATCCTGTCCGGTCTCGGGTTCGATGCCGCCGACCAGCGTCGCCCCTGTGCTGATTTCTCTGGTGGTTGGCGCATGCGCGTCGCCTTGGCCGCCGTGTTGTTCACCGAGCCGGATTTGCTGTTGCTCGACGAACCGACCAACTACCTCGATCTCGAGGGTACGCTCTGGCTGACAAACTACGTTCAGCGCTATCCCTATACGGTCGTTCTGATCAGCCACGATCGCGACCTTCTCGACAGTGCCGTCGATCACATTTGCCACCTGTCCGAGGGCAAGCTGGCGCTGTGGAAGGGCGGATACACGTCATTTGCGCGGCAGCGGCAGGAGAAGATGCTGCTGCAGGAAAAGGCACGCGAGAAGATCGAGGCTCGACGCAAGCACTTGCAGGCTTTCGTCGACCGCTTCCGCTACAAGGCCAGCAAGGCCACGCAGGCACAATCGCGCATCAAGATGCTGGAGAAGCTCGACATCATCGCCGAGGTGGTGGAGGAGCACGTCCAGCAGATCAGCTTTCCCAATCCGAAGGCCAAGCTGGCGCCGCCCATCGTCACCTACGACAAGGTCGACCTGGGTTATGATCCAGGCAAGCCGGTGCTCAAGCGCCTGACGCTACGCATCGACGATGACGACCGCATCGCCCTTCTCGGCAAGAACGGCAACGGCAAGTCGACCTTCGCCAAGGCGCTGGCCGACCGGCTGGCTCCTTTTTCCGGCAATATCGTCAAGGCCGGCAAGCTGGAGGTCGCCTTCTTTGCCCAGCACCAGCTCGACGAACTGCACCCCGACGAATCTGCCGTTGCTCACGTGCGCCGCCTGATGCCCGAGGCGCAAGACGCTCGCGTGCGCTCGCGGGTTGCGCAGATGGGGCTCGACACCAACAAGATGGATACGCCGGCGCGCGAGTTGTCGGGGGGCGAAAAGGCGCGCCTTCTGCTCGGTCTTGCTACCTTCCACGGGCCGAATCTGCTGATCCTCGACGAGCCGACCAACCATCTCGACATCGACAGCCGCGAAAGCCTCATACAGGCTCTCAATGACTTCGAGGGCGCCGTCATCCTCGTCAGCCATGATCGACATCTGGTTGAGGCGACCATGGATCGTCTATGGCTGGTGGACAAAGGGACGATTACTCCCTTTGACGGCGATATGGACGATTACAAACGGTTCATTCTCTCCGGTCCGGGCGATGCCGACAGGGCGGCCAAGGGCGATGAGCAGAGGGTCACCAATGCCGATCGCCGTCGCCTGGCCGCCGAACGACGCGCCCAGCTTGCCCCGCTCAGAAAGCGCATTCAGGGCATTGAGGCGGAGATGGACAAGACGAGGAAACTGATCGCCCGCATCGATGCTGCCCTCGCGGATCCGGTTCTGTTCACCAACGACCCGGCCAAAGGCGCCAAGCTCTCCAAGGAGCGAGCGGACGCCGTACGTAGCCTTGATACGTTCGAAGAAGAGTGGCTGACGTTGTCGGCCGAATACGAAGAGGCCGAGGCGGCGGAGAACTGATCGTCGCTCGGCCCGCTTTGCGCTGGATCGCAAGCCTGTCTCGTCAATCCGGAAGCCTGCCATGACGATCGCCTTCACGCCTTTCGATATCGCCGCCTTCGTCTGGTTCCTTGCCATGTGGTTCGGGCAGGCCTGGCTTACGGAGCATAGCCCCTGGGCCAAGCATTCGCTGACCCACTTCATCAACATCGGCCGTCACGGCTGGGTACGACAGGCTGCGACGCGAGACTTGCGGATGGTCGATACGGCGATCGTCGCCGGCCTTCAGAACGGCACCGCCTTCTTCGCCTCGACCTCGCTTCTCGCCATTGGTGGCGGGTTCACCTTGCTGAACTCGGTCGATCACGCCGTTGGCGTCGTTTCGGCTCTGTCCGATCTTACGGCCACCGACCGAACGGCCTTCGAGTACAAGGTGGTTGGACTGCTCGGCATCTACGCCTATGCTTTCTTCAAATTCGGTTGGGCCTACCGAATGTTCAACTTCGGGTCGATCTTGCTGGGCGCTTTGCCGCCTCCGGCCGAGGCCGATACCATGGAAATGGACAAGGCGGTGGCGCGAGCCTCTTCGATCATCGTTGTCGCCGGTACGAACTTCAATCGTGGCCTGCGTGCCTTCTTCATGTCGATCGGCTATCTCGGCTGCTTCCTTGGGCCGATCCCCCTGATCGCCAGTTCCACCTTTATCGCGGTGGTGCTCGCCCGCCGCCAGTTTACCTCCAATGCCGTGAAGGCCATGAGGAGATACGAGTGACCGACGTCGACCCGCACCGCGTCAAGGCAGGACAGATCCGTGATGTTCTGTTGCTGATGGCTTCTGAATCTCCCTCCGGTAAACCGATCGGTCCGGACGCCGTCGCCCGCGCCATTGCCGGCAAGGACGAAAAGGTTTGGCGCCGGCTGATGAAGCCGATCAAGGACGAAGCGGCGCGCCTCGCCAAGGAGGGCAAGGTCATCCTCCTCAGAAAAGGCAAACCGGTCGATCCCGACCGGGTGCGCGGACTCTATCGCATCCGTCTCCGGGCCGAAGGAGAGCCTATGCCCGTCTACGAGGCCCCTAAGTCGGACGATGATCTGCTGGATGACGATGACGAGGCGTAGACGGCCGACCTACGGTCGCGGTAGCAGCGCGTCGGAATAGCCGGCGAACCGGTAGGCGGCGAGGCCTATCCACTCGCGGACCGCCATGTCGGTCATTGTCAGTCCTTCGGCTGCTGTGCGCCCGCCCAACCAGTCGGTTGAGGCACCATTGCGGTAGTCGACCGGCCACGCCACTACACCGCTCCAGCCGGCAGCGCGAAAGGTGCCCATGGCGCGTGGCATGTGGAAGGCCGAGGTGACGAGCAGCCACTGCTCCCGAGGCTTTGGTTCGACCGTGCTGAAGCTGTAGATAGCGTTCTCTCGCGTGTTGCGGGACCGATCTTCAATGGTAATCCGCTTTGCCGACACGCCGAACTCGACAAGCAGGTCGCGCGCGATGGCCGACTCGGCGTGCTCGTCGTTTGCAAAAACGCCATTCGAGCCGCCCGAGAGCACGATGCGCGCGTCGGGATATCGCCGAGCGAGTTCTGCAGTGGCGATCAGACGCTCCGCGCCATCGATGACTTCCGCCGAGCCCCGCTCGGTCGACAGCCCAGTATCGACGACACCCCCCAGGACCAGAATCCCGGCAGGGGCCAGCCGGTCAGGATTGTCTGGTATCGAGAAGCGTTGTTCGAGGGGACGAAGCAGAAGCGTGGGAACACCGGTCCATGCGCATATGACGAGCAAGGTCAATGCGATGCCGATCAACTCGGCTCCCCGCCGCCGCCAACCAAGCAGCCGCAAGCCCACTCCCAGCAGCAGTGCCAGGACAAAGGCATTGGAGGGGCGCAGAAACAGGAACCCAAGCTTGGAGAGCACATAGAACACGCCGCCTGCACTCCCCCTCGAAGCTTTCCTGTCGGTTCGGTTATTGCGGTGTCAGTACCTTGCCCGGCACATTGCCGACCACGCCCTTGTAAGAGACTTCGCACCACCGTGCGTCGAGCAAGGAAAGCTGCGTCTTGCGGCTGCCAAACTGCCAGGACCCGAATGGAATCTCGTCGCGGCACCAGCGCAATACGATGCCCTTGGCATCACCTGGAATAGTGCCCTTCTTCGTCGCCTTCTCGCTCATGTCTGCGTAAAGCGAGGTCGCTTTGCCGTCCCGCAGCGCATAGGTCATGTCGTAGGGACTGGGCGACTGGGCCTGAACGCCCCCGGCAACAAGGAGGAGGCCAATCGAAAGAGCGATCGTCTTCAATGCGTTCAATCTCGTCCTCCCGGCCGCCGCCCGGCCCGCTGTCACCCCGACAGGGAGATGACCCGACGAATACGAGGTGGTCAATCCGTTGATCGGCCTAGAACGTTCATGTTCCTCAACGAGGCACCGGCTTTGCAAACCGGCTCCTGGCGTTGAAGTTTGAGTGCATCAGCGTTCCCCCCCTGAGCGGGGCGAAGGCGGTAAACAGAGAGAACGGGGCGGTTGTGCCGCCCCGTTCTGAATATCGTCAGATGTCCGAAGCGGTGCGAACCACCCGGCCGACCAGACCGTAGGCGATGCCTTCTTCGGCGCTCATCCAGTAGTCGCGGTCGGTGTCCTTCTCGATGCGCTCGACCGGCTGGCCCGTCGCATCGGCGAAAATCCGATTGAGGCGGTCGCGCATCTTGATGATCTCGCGCGCCTGGATCTCGATGTCGGTTGCCATGCCGCCGGTACCACCAGACGGCTGATGCAGCAGGAAGCGGGTGTTAGGGGTGCAGAAGCGACGCTCCTTGGGCACCGACACGTAGATCAGCGCGCCGGCGCTTGCGACCCAGCCCGTCCCGATGATGTTCACCGGCGCCGGCACGAAGCCGATCATGTCGTGGATCATGTCACCGGATTCGACATGGCCGCCCGGCGACGAGACAATGACGGTGATCGGATCGGTGGCACTCGCTTCCGCCAATGCCAACAGGCGCGAGGTCACTTCCTTCGCCATCTCCTGGGTCACCTGGCCGGTGATCAGAACGGTGCGCGACTTGAAGAGATACTTGTCAACCTGTGGGGCCGGCGCTCCGTCCTTGGCCTTCTCGTCCTTCTCCTCTTCCTCATCGTCGAGGCGGACGTATTCCTGATCCTTGGAAATCATGTGGACCTTCTCGTGGGGTGGCGGCCGCGACGAAGGGGTCGGGCCTCGGGACTCGCAAATCCTGATGGAGTCCATTCGTATCTCATCAGGGGAGCGGACGGCAACCCGACCGGAAAGACAGGGTGAACGGCTCGCTCATTGATCGAGATAGGTACGGAGGGCGGCGAGCGAAACATCGCGGGCGCCAGTTTCTCGCAACATGCAGCCCGCAATCGCGCCACCATAGCCCGTGCCCCCCTGCCAGAAGGCGCCCTCGATGTCGCAGGTGGCGTCGCGCACTGTCAGCCAGGACCGCTGGCTGTCGCGCAGCTTGGCAGCCTCTGGCTTGCCGAGGCCTCTCATCAGCGCCTGGTAATCGTCGTTGAGGCGCTCGTCCCAGATCGTTGCTTCCCGTTCGAGGCAGGCGGCCATCATCGGCGTATTGTCGTTGTCCGGATCGGCAAGGCAGGGATCGGAAACCATACCAATGCAGCCAAGCGGACTGACATTCTCATGCGGAGCGCTTGCCACGCATTCGGCGATCATCTGCCGATCGGCGTCGGTCGGCTCGGCCGGGTTGCCTTCATCGGCCTGGGCAAGGCCGCCAATGGCCATTGCAAAACAGAAAGCGACGATACCGCGCATCCTCGTCTCCTACGGAAATGCCGGCGAGGAGAGCTCACCGGCGTTTCTTTATCTCCGCGTTTTCAGGCAAATTCCAGGGCAAACCGCCAAGAGTTCGGGCTGATTTTGGCTCATCCACCCGGAGCGAGACGCCCTTCGAGGAAGGCCTGCCATTCGCGCGGCGATCCGTTGAAGACATTGCGATCCACCCTCCCCCGAATGCCGGCAACGCGTCCGGCTTCCGTGTGCTGCCAGAAGTTCCAGCGCAGGCTCGGGTCGCGCACCACCGGATGCCCCTTGTAGGAGGCGATCCAGATGAAGTAGCCGGGAAAAGCGCCGCGCAGACGGTCGTTGTAGAAGCTGATCGACGTGTAGATGATCGGACGCTTGCCGTAGTAGCGTTCAATGGCGTCAAGCCAGGTCTTGACCTCCGGAATGATCTCCTCGCGCGGAGGGTGACCCGGGCAAGTCTTGGAGTAGACCCACTCGATGTCGAGAACCGGCGGCAGCGCGTAGGGGTCATAGGGCACGTTCTGCAGGAACCAGCTCACCTGTTCCATCGCCGGACGACAAAAGTACCAGAAGTGATAGGCGCCGCGCGGCAACCCGGCCATGGCGGCACCGTCCCAGTTCTGCTGGAACTTCGGATCCGACCAGTCGCCGCCCTCCGTCGCCTTCAGCCAGGCAAAGGCAGTGTTGTCCGCCACCACCGAACGCCAGTTGATGTCGTCCTGATAGTAGGAGACGTCGATGCCCTTCACAGGGTAGTCGTCCGGTCCCGGTGGTTCATAACTGAACAGAGCGCACGCGGAGAGACCTATAGCGAGCGAGCCGAGTGCGAGCGGATTGACCAAACGGGCGGCAAGGCTGACCCAACGACCCATGCCGATCGGCTTGTCGCGGCGCCGCCGCTTCGTTTGAAATGCCGTCTTTACCCAAGCAAAATCCATGACGCGAGCCCGAGGAACGCCAGAAACCCCACGACATCGGTCACCATCGTCACGAAAACCCCCGAAGCAACCGCCGGATCGATGTCGAGCCGCTCGAACGCCAAGGGTATCAGGATGCCGGCCGTTGCCGCAGACAACAGGTTGACGATCATCGCAGCGCCGATCACGCCTCCAAGGAGCGGATCCTGGAACCAGAGCGCGGCGGCCGAACCGACGATCAATGCGAAACTGCCGCCGTTGAGTAAACCAACGCTTAATTCTCGACCGAAAATCCGCCAAACATTGTGGGCATCGAGATCGCGAGTTGCCAGGGCCCGCACGGTCACAGTCATGGTCTGCGTCGCCGCGTTGCCTCCCATCGACGCGACGATCGGCATCAGCACGGCAAGCGCCACCATCTTCGAGATCGACCCCGAGAACATGCCGATCACCGACGACGCCAGGAAGGCGGTCAGCATGTTGAACAACAGCCAGACCCACCGGGTCCTCAGCGTATAGAAGACGGAGTCCGAGATCTCCTCGTCGCCGACGCCTGCCAGGGCGCGGATGTCTTCCTCCGCTTCGGCCTGGATGACGTCCACCACGTCGTCGACGGTAATGACGCCCACTAGGCGCTCCGACTCGTCGACCACGGCCGCCGAGACGAGATTGTAGCGCTCGAACATGCGCGCCACGTCTTCCTGGTCGTCGGTGGCGAGCACACGCTGTCGCTCGTCGTTCATGATGTCCGACATGCGCGTGGGGCGCGGTGCCCGTAAGAGCCGATTAAGCGCCACGGCTCCCAGGAACCGAAATCCCGGATCGATGACGAACACCTCATAGAACTCGTCCGGCAGGTCCTTCTGGTTCCTGAGGTAGTCGATTGTCTGCCCGGCGGTCCAGAATGGCGGCACGGCGATGAAGTCGGTTTGCATCCGACGCCCCGCCGTCTCCTCGGGAAAGTCGAGGCTGCGGCGCAGCGCCATGCGGTCGACCGCCGGCAGCTTGGCGAGGATCTCCTCCTGATCCTCATCGTTGAGGTCTTCCAGAATGTAGACCGCGTCGTCCGAGTCGAGATCGCGAACGCCTTCAGCCACCGCTTCGGGCGGCAGTTCCTCGATGAGCTGAACACGAACGGTCTCGTCGACCTCGGTCAGGGCCGCGAAGTCGAAGTGCTCGCCGAGCAGTTGAATGAAGGGCGCGCGCTCGTCGGCCGACAGTGCTTCGATGATGTCGCCAACGTCCGCCTCGTGAAGATCGGCGGCCAGCGCTTCGACAGTCGGGGCATCCGCCGCCTCGATCGCCGCGGTGATGGCATCGAGGAAAGACGGATCGAGTTCACCCTCCTCCGTTCTGAGCGGCGGCAAGCCGTCAAAGCTCCGCGTTTCAGGCGCGTTGGGCTCGGTTTCGGCCATGGCGCGTCTCCCGTGAATCTCGAGGTGGCGAACAGATTGAATCGACGGCGACGATCAGCACCGTCGCGCGGGAGTTAAGGCCGACAAACCGGATGGTGCAAGGGAGAAATTCCCGAGATGGCTCGACAGCCAGAGACGGACTCCACCCTCAAGTGGCAAACCACTCTCCGCGCAGGTCAGCTCCGCGATCAGTTCGCGGCGGTGCTGTCCTCAGATCTCACGGGCCAGGTCATCTGAAGCATGGAAGCCGCCTGTTCGGCGGGGACGGCGCGGCTGAACAGAAACCCCTGCCCTTGATGGCAACCCAGAAGCTGAAGCGTCTCGGCCTGGGATGCTTCTTCGATTCCTTCGGCGATGGTCTTCATGCCCAACCCTCGCCCAAGGCCGATCATTGCCCGAATGATCATGGCTTGCCGCGCGTCATCGAGGAAGGACGACACGAAGCTGCGATCGATCTTGAGCTTGTCGAACCTTAGCCGAGACAGTTGCGAGAGGCTCGAGTAGCCGGTTCCGAAGTCGTCGATGGCGATATGAACACCCGCCCCACGAAGTTCCTCGAGCATAGCCGAGACCAGTTGCACGTCCTTCACAAACATCGACTCGGTCAACTCGATCTCGAGTTGTTGAGGCGAGAGTCCCGTCTCGGCAAGTGTCTCCAGCATCTTGCGGCCGAAGCTTCGGCTGCTGAACTGGGCTGGAGAGACGTTGAAGGACAACCGAATGGTTCGCGGCCATTTTGCAGCGTCACAACAGGCTTGGCGGAACAGTACGTCCGACAACTCGCCGATCATGCCGGTTTCTTCCGCCAAAGTTATGAATTCGGATGGCGGAACGAAGGTCCCGTCCTGACGGCGCCACCGCGCGAGAGCTTCAAAACCGACGATACGCCCGGAAGTCAGGTCAATCATCGGCTGATAATACGGCCTCACTTCTCCGGACTTGAGTGCTGCGCGCAGTTGCTTGTCGAGTTCCGCATATCTCGCCGTCGCCTCGTCAACGGCGGGATCGAACCATTTTGGCTCGCTGGAATGCTCTCTCTTTGCCGAGGAGACCGCGGACAGTGCGCATCGAAGAAGAAACTTGATATTGGCGGCATCGTCAGGATACCGCGCCATTCCAATATAGGCAGAGACCTCGTAGTAGCGCTCGTTGACCAGGATGGGTTCGGAAATCTGCTTGACGGCCCGGCGGGCCAGCTTCTCCCAGTCCTTGGTCTGAGAGCCCTCCAGTGCGGCGTAGAACTGGTCGCCACCAAGCCTGAACAGGTAACAGCCGACGAAAATCTCGCGCAATCGGTCGGCAATGTTTACCAGGATCTCGTCGCCTGCCTCATTTCCGTAGATGTCATTGATATATCTGAAGCCTTGGACATCGATCACCATGGCCAGATGAGGCTTGCCAGCTTTGTCACTCGCCCTCAGTCGCTCGATCTCCTGCTTGAGCCCGACACGATTGGGAAGGCGGGTCAACGGATCATGGGCCGCGATCCACGAGACGTCGCGCTCGGCCCGGCTGCGATGGGCCACCTCGTCTTGCAAGTCGCGTAGTCGGCGGTAGCCGAAGACGAAGCCCAACAGCCCAGCGATCAGGAGCGCCATCAGCACTTCGTCGAGCTGGACGAACTCGTTCCTTCTCAGGAAAGCGGAAAGCGTCTCGAAGAAATCAAGCTGTTCGAAGCCGACAAAGAGAAAAATGCCGACGACAATGAGGGCTGTTGCATCTCGAGCTGCTCGTCCCGCCCTCAAGAGTCGCATTTGCTCACCTCTTCGCTACGCCTTCGCGAACCGCAACGCGTACTTTTCAGTCGATGAATACAAGAAACCACAACCTCAACAAGCATACTTTGTACGCAGATGCATGTTTAATTAATATTTTACGATCCGCTTCAGTGAAATTGGCGAGGACTGGCATTGATGAAGCTCATCGGATGCCGGCAAAGCCTGGCGCACTTGAAATGCGCTGAGTGCACCTGTTGACGGAAGGGACAGGTGGCGGTGATAGCCAAGTCATTGATGCTTATGGACGTATAGATATTGAAATATATCCCATGGTCATGGCGTGCCGTACAATTGTCACCCTATATGGTAGATTTAACATGGATATAATACAGGATGGAGGATGAGAATTACTAAAATGCCCCATAAACGTGTGATTAAGACTTTCATGCAATTCGTTATTGCGAGCGCGCGGTTTGGGTAAGCAGATCGACAACGATTGGCGTATCTCCATGAAACTGTGGCTTTCAATCTCCTTGCGATGAAAAGGCCATGGGATGCAAATCCGCAGGAAGCTCTATTTGACGTTTGCCGCGATGACCGTCTTGTTGGTCATTGAGGTGAGGGAAACGCTTGTCTCCGCTCTTGAAGCCAAATCAAGCGCGAACGCCATTCTTCAATCGCAGCTTGTGCAGGATCAGGCGTTGGCGATCACCACGGCATTCGCAGTGGACCGGGGGCAGACGAGTGGAGTTGCCAGCGGAAAGCAGCTTTCTGCGGCGGTCGCCGACAAGCTGGACCAGTCCCGCCTTCAGGCTCGGGAAACTCTCGGTCAACTTCTGGCCAAGGTGAACCAAGATCAGGCGGATGGGCTGAACTCTCTCGTCTCGGCGGCGGAGGACCTGCGTCGCCAGATCTATGCCGCTGCTTCATCCGGCGCTAAGGCGCCATCAGATCTCGGGGCACGTTGGTTCGCGGCTCAGTCTCGCATCATCGAGGCGGTTGATGACCTCGCCAGGCGTACGGCGGCCGATGGGGTTGGAACGACGAGCTTGGCGCTTGCCCGCGCCATGGAAGCGCGCCGCCAGATATGGGAGGCCAGCGAGTATGTGGGCCGGGAACGGGGCATGCTCAACGGCATCCTTTCGGCTGGTCGCGTGGCGAGTGCCGCCGAACTGGCAACGCTTGCCGAGTATCGTGGTCATGTCATGTCGGCTTGGAACGCGGCCTATTCCCGCCTTGAGATGATCGGCGAACCTGTCCGAACCCGCGCGAAAGAAGCCAATGAGGCCGTCTTCGGACGGTTCGAGACGACCCGCCAGTCGGTGTACTCCGCGTTGACGAGCGGCGCCCCCGCCACCCTGCCCGCGCCCGACTGGTTTTCGCAGGCAACCGAGGCGGTAAATATGCTTGCCGGCGTCCAATCCGAGCTGGGCGAGTATATCTCCTCGCAAACCGCCGAACGACTGACTGTGGCGAACAGGTCGCTGGTCTGGGCGATGCTGACCTTGTCTGCCGTCCTCGCCGTGGTGGTTCTGACGGCTGGAGTTATCCATTTCGGACTGGCGAAGCCTTTGGCCAGGCTGACTGCCATTACGCGGTCGCTTGCTGGCGGCCATCTTGAGGATGAGATCGACGTTCCGAAGCGGCGGGATGAGATCGGTCAACTGTTCCATGCGACGGCCGAGTTTCGGGCAGCACTTCTGGACTCCGGCCAACTGCGCGCCGAGCAGGAGCAGACCAAGCGCTTGACCGCCGAGAAGAAGACCCGTGAAATGTTGCAGTTGGCCGACAAGTTCGAGGCAACAATCGGTATGGTCGTCGCTACGCTGGGAGCGGCGAGCCAGCAGTTGGAGGTTGCGGCCAACACCCTCGCAGCCGGCGCCGAAGAAACGTCCAGTCAATCGACGGCCGTCGTCAGGGCCGCGAGCTTTGCGGCTTCGGGCGTGCAATCGGCCGCCGGCGCCGCCGAAGAGCTGGCGGCTTCCGTTCGGGAAATCGGGCGACAGGTTGAGGTGTCGACGGAGGCGGCGACCTTAGCCGTTGCAATGGCCGACGACACCGCAAGGGGCGTGCTTGGACTTGCCGAATCTGCCGCCCAGATCGGAAACGTGGTCACGCTGATCAGCGATATCGCCGCCCGGACCAACCTTTTGGCGCTCAACGCAACGATCGAAGCGGCTCGCGCTGGCGAGGCGGGCCGTGGGTTTGCCGTGGTCGCGCAAGAGGTGAAGCAGCTTGCCGAGCAGACGGCCCGGGCGACATCGGAAATCTCCTCTCAGGCCGCGACAATCCAGTCGGCGACCCGTACCTCAGCTGACGCCATCGGCACGATCGCCGCTCAGGTGCGCGACATCGGCCAAACATCGACGGGTATCGCCGCAGCCGTGGCCGAGCAGGAGGCCGCCACATCCGAAGTGGCAAGAGCCGTGGCCCTCGCCTTCCAGTCGACTCGGGAGGTGGATGCCAACATAGCAGGGGTCGCGACTGCCGCGCGGGAGACCTCTCAAGCCTCCGCCGAGGTCAAGGAATCGGCGTCGAGCCTTACGGAGCAGATAGACCAGTTGAAGACGGAAGTGTCGGAGGTTCTCGCGGGACTGCGGGCAAGTTAAGGCCTATCGATCTCTACAGATACAAAAAAACCAGGCACTTACGAGCCTGGCTTTTTTGTTTGGTGCGGTCGAGAAGACTCGAACTTCCACGTCTTGCGACACAGCGACCTCAACGCTGCGCGTCTACCAATTCCGCCACGACCGCATCTTGGTAGTTGCCACCCCTTCCGGGCCGGCGCCGGGTATCTAGCAAGAGATTCTCCGGGGCACAAGAGGGAGCCAAGAAGAATTTTGCCAGCGTCGGAAAAATCCGGCTTTTCCGGGAAAAACTCAGATCTTCACAACCTCGTCGACGCGGCGGTAGGAGGCCGGTCGGGCCAGGACTTCGGTAATCGATACGGTCACGCGATCCCCCTTCAGCACAACCTGCCCCTTGGCGACCGGCAGATTGTTGGCGAGGATATCGACGTCGTCATCGGCAGAGTGGTCCAGCTCGATCACCGCACCACGCCCCATGCGCAACAGCTGGTGGATCGGCATGGTCTGTCCGCCGAGCACGACAGAGATCTCGACTTTGATCTTCTCCAAGTTGGCCATCAGTCCTATCTTCCGTCTCGCCGTCGGCGGGGAGCATGCGCAACCACCGGCGCACCCGGAACACGAAGCGGCAAACCGACGCGTCGTCGTCCAATGAGTGTTTGCGGCATAAGGTTACCGAATGGTTAATGAGCGATCCGAAATCAGGACGGACATGCACGCCGTCCCCGGTTCTCCGCCGGTCGAGTGGCGTGTGGAGCCTGGTCTCGTCGACTACGAGTTCGCAGTCGCCTTCATGGAGGCGCGTGTCGCGGCGATCGCCGAGGGACGCGCAAGGGAACTCGTCTGGCTGGTCGAGCACCCTCCTCTTTATACCGCCGGAACGAGCGCGGATCCGAACGACCTTGTCGAACCGGACCGTTTCCCTGTCCACCAGACCGGGCGCGGCGGGCAGTATACATATCATGGCCCGGGCCAAAGAGTGGCCTACGTCATGCTCGACCTCGATCGGCGCGGCAGGGACATAAGGGCCTTCGTCGCAGCGCTGGAGCGGTGGATCATCGGGGCGTTGGCCACTTTCAACATTCGAGGCGAGAGGCGCGAAGATCGCGTGGGCGTCTGGGTTCGCCGGCCGGACAAGGCAAGCACCGCCGAGGACAAGATCGCCGCCATTGGTATCCGAGTTCGCCGCTGGGTCAGCTTCCACGGAATCAGCCTTAACGTCGAACCAAACCTCGATCATTTCACCGGGATCGTGCCTTGCGGCATCCGGGGCCATGGTGTCACCAGCCTCGTCGACCTGGGGTTGCCGGTGACCATGGAAGACGCCGACGCGGCACTGAGATCTAGCTTCATCGAGGTGTTCGGACCTTGCGAGGAACCGGCGGGCTGATCGCCTGACGACGATGAGAGAAGACTATCCCCGACATGGACGGAAGCATTGGCCGTCCGGCGCGGAGCCTTATCTACGGGAACCAAATCCATCGACGGCACGCGCTTCCATGGCGGATTACCATATGTAGAGCGAATATGAGATCCTTGCTCAGACCTGTCGGGGAGGCGCTGGTCGCAAAATCGAGAAACAGGCCTTGGTTGCCGGGGATGAGGCAGACTTTTCAAGATATTTGGTGCTGATCCTAGTCATTTGTCATACTTAAGAAATCGATTCAAAATCGCAAGTCGAAAAGTGGGTATGGTTGGTCATCAATGTACAGGAAGGTGGATGTGCCCGTATTTTGCCAGAAGAGCCCTGAAAAAGCTAAAATCGGACCCGGATATTATACCTTAGTATAGGTACTGAATTCATGCGGATCAGCAGAATATTCCATGAAGGAGACCGATTTGTCTCTTTTGTGGGGGAGCCCGCTGGGTTAACTTGCCCTTAGCCGGTGTGGAGGCCGGCGTCCGGGGAGTGAAATGGAGTCTTCCGGTTGCTCCCGGAACAAATGTGGAGGAGAGAATGCGCACTCTTAATTTGCTCGCCGCGACCGCCTTTGCGACGGCTCTTTCCGTTTCATCTGCCTTTGCGCTGACCGTTGGTTTCTCGCAGATCGGTTCGGAATCCGGCTGGCGCGCCGCCGAGACGAGCGTCACCAAGCTCGAAGCCCAGAAGCGCGGCATCGACCTGAAGTTCGCTGACGCGCAGCAGAAGCAGGAAAACCAGATCAAGGCTGTTCGTTCGTTCATCGCCCAGGGCGTTGACGCGATCCTGATCGCCCCGGTTGTCGCCACCGGCTGGGACGCGGTCCTCAAGGAAGCCAAGGAAGCTGAAATTCCGGTGATCCTGCTCGACCGTACTGTCGATGCCCCCGAGGACCTCTATCTCACCGCCGTCACGTCCGACACGGTCTACGAAGGCAAGGTTGCCGGCGAATGGCTCGTGAAGGAAGTTGGCGACAAGCCGTGCAACATCGTCGAGCTGCAGGGCACGACGGGATCGTCGCCGGCCATCAACCGCAAGAAGGGCTTTGACGAGGCCATTGCCGGCCACGACAACCTCAAGATCGTACGCAGCCAGACCGGTGACTTCACCCGCACCAAGGGTAAGGAAGTCATGGAAAGCTTCATCAAGGCCGAAGGCGGCGGCAAGAATATCTGCGCCCTTTACGCTCACAATGACGACATGGCCGTCGGCGCCATCCAGGCGATCAAGGAAGCTGGCCTGAAGCCGGGCAAGGACATCCTCGTCGTCTCCGTCGATGCCGTTCCGGATATCTTCCAGGCCTTCGTCGCCGGTGAAGCCAACGCCACCGTCGAACTGACCCCGAACATGGCCGGCCCGGCCTTCGATGCCCTTGATGCCTATCTCAAGGACAAGAAGGAACCCGCCAAGTGGATCCAGACCGAGTCCAAGCTCTATACGCCGGCTGATGACCCGCAGAAGGTCTACGACGAGAAGAAGGGCCTCGGCTACTGATAGCAACCCGGAACGCCGCCCCCTTCGGAACGGGCGGCGTTCACCTTCATTGCCGGGCCGCTTTTCCGGCTGCTGGCGGGCTTGTCCCTCGGGGTGAGGCCGCCGCATCGGAGGGCGGCCCGTTTCTTTGATCGGTAATAGTTGGACCAGCTACCATGGCGAACGCTCAGCCGCTGCTATCCGTGCGCGGAGTCAGCAAGGCCTTTCTCGGCGTGTCCGCGCTCGAAAATGTCGACTTCACGCTCAAGGCCGGTGAAGTGCATGCCCTTCTCGGCGAGAATGGTGCGGGCAAATCGACACTCATCAAGATCATCACGGGTGCTTATCGTCGCGACGAGGGCGAGGTCCTGCTGGATGGAGCGCCCATCTACCCGCGCGACGTCGTCGATGCCCAGAAGCTCGGGATTGGCACCGTCTATCAGGAGGTCAACCTCCTGACCAACCTTACCGTGGCCGAGAACCTGTTTCTCGGGCGCCAACCCAAGCGTTTTGGCCTGACCGACGTGCGCGAGATGAACCGCCGCTCACGCGCCATCCTCGATACTTATGGCCTCAGCATCGACGTCACCGCGCCGCTCGCCAACTTCTCGGTTGCCATCCAGCAGGTCGTCGCCATCGCCCGCGCCGTGGACATTTCCGGCAAGGTGCTGGTGCTGGACGAACCAACCGCGAGCCTCGATGCCCACGAAGTGGAGATGCTTTTCGCCGTGGTCCGGCAGCTCCGTGAGCGTGGCATGGGCATCATCTTCATCAGTCATTTCCTCGACCAGGTCTATGAGATCGCCGACACCATCACGGTGTTGCGCAATGGTCGTTTGATCGACACCGTGCCGGTCGCCGGTCTCGACCGCCTGAAGCTGGTCTCCATGATGCTCGGCCGCCAGCTCGAAGCCGACTTCAAGCGTACGATCGATCCCAACACCGCCAAGGCCGAGCCGCTGGTTTCGCTGCGTGGGCTCGGCAAGCGCGGCAATATTGATCCGCTCGACCTCGATATCCGCCAGGGCGAGGTGGTCGGAATCGCCGGTCTTCTTGGCTCCGGTCGAACGGAAACGGCGCAACTGGTCTTCGGGATCGAGCGCGCCGACAGCGGCACCATCAGCGTTGCCGGTACCCCGGTCAACATGTCCTCGCCGCGCAAGGCGATCTCCCAAGGCTTCGCCTTTTGTCCGGAAGACCGCAAGACCGATGGCATCGTCGGCGACCTGTCGGTGCGCGAGAACATCATCTTCGCGTTGCAGGCCCAACGCGGTTGGATGCGTCCTCTCTCCCGTTCGGAGCAGGAGGCGCTTGCCGACCGCTACATTGCCGCCCTGGACATCCGTACGTCCGACCGTGAAAAGCCGATCAAGTTCCTCTCTGGTGGCAATCAGCAAAAGGTGCTTCTCGCCCGCTGGCTTGCCACCAATCCGCGCTTCCTGATCCTCGATGAACCGACGCGCGGCATCGACGTCGGTGCCCATGCGGAAATCATTCGCCTGATCGTCGATCTGTGCGAGCGTGGAATGGCGCTCCTGGTCATTTCGTCCGAGCTCGGTGAGCTTGTCGGCTACTCGTCCCGCATCATCGTGTTGAGGGATCGCAAGATGGTGAGCGAGCTCGCCGGTGACGAGATTTCCACCGAACACATCATGAAGGCCATCGCTTCGCATGGCGCGACCGGGGAGGCAGCGTAATGGCCGTTCCAACCATCGTCCGTGAGCGGACACCCCAGATTATCGTCCTGGCGGTGATCCTTGTTCTCAATGCCATCATCTCGCCGGGCTTCTTTTCGATCGAGATCCAGAACGACCGCCTGTACGGCTCGTTGATCGACGTGCTCAATCGCGGCGCACCGGTAACCCTGCTGGCCATCGGCATGACGCTGGTGATCGCCACCAAGGGCATCGACCTTTCGGTCGGCGCGGTTATGGCTATCGTTGGCGCGGTCGCCGCTTCGCTGATCACCTCCGGATATTCTCTGCCGGCGACGCTGGCCGGCGCACTGTTCGTAGGGCTTGCCTGTGGTCTCTGGAACGGCGCATTGGTCGCCCTTCTCGATATCCAGCCAATCATTGCCACCTTGATCCTGATGGTGGCCGGCCGTGGTATCGCCCAGCTCATTACCGAGGGCGTCATCCTGACCTTCAACGACAAGCCAGAGCTGATCTTCGTCGGTTCCGGCTCGTTCCTCAGCTTGCCCATGCCGGTGATCATCTGGATCGTCGTTGCGATTTTGGCGATCCTGGTGGTTCGGCGTTCGGCGCTCGGTCTTCTGATCGAGGCGATCGGCGTCAATCGGCGCGCCTCGACGCTCTCCGGCGTCAACTCTCGCGTCATTCTGCTCGCCGTCTACGCGGTGTCCGGTCTTTGCGCGGCAACGGCGGGTATCATCGCCGCCGCCGACATCAAGGGCGCTGATGCCAACAACGCCGGTCTCTGGCTGGAAATGGACGCCATCCTTGCGGTGGTCATCGGCGGCACGTCGCTTCTCGGCGGACGCTTCTCGCTGGTCGGCTCGCTGATGGGCGCCATGATCATCCAGTCGCTCAATACGGGAATCCTGCTGGCTGGTTTCCCACCCGAATTCAACCTCATCATCAAGGCAGCGATCATTCTGATCATCCTGATCGTCCAGTCGCCAGCCAGCCAGGCGGCCATGGCCAATGTCCGGGCCAACCGGCAGGCCGTGGCGATCAAGTCCGAAAGCAGGGAGCACGCGGCGCGATGAAGAATTCCAAGTACTTGCCGCTGTTGGCCACCTTCGTGGTCTTCGTGCTGGCCTATGTCATTTGCATCTCGGTGTTTCCGAACATGCTGTCGACGCGCGTCGCGGGCAATCTCCTGACCGACAACGCTTTCCTTGGCATCACGGCTGTCGGAATGACCTTCGTGATCCTGTCCGGTGGCATCGATCTGTCTGTGGGCTCTGTGATCGCCTTCACAGGTGTGTTCCTGTCGGTGATCCTGCGAGATACCTCGATCCACCCGCTGGCGGCCTTCGTGCTGGTGCTCGCACTCACCACCGCTTTCGGGGCTGCGATGGGAGGCGTCATCTTCTTCCTCGATATGCCGCCCTTTATCGTGACTCTGGCCGGTATGTTCCTTGCCCGCGGCATCTCCTATCTGTTGACGACGGAGTCAGTACCCATCAACCATCCGTTCTATTCCACCTTGCAGGACCTCTACATCAGGATGCCCGGTGGTGGTCGACTGACTCTGATTGCCATGATCATGCTGGCGGTCTTCGCCTTCGGCATCATCCTCGCCCAGCGTACGCGCTTCGGCACCTATGTCTACGCGCTCGGTGGCAACCTTACCTCGGCACAGCTGATGGGCGTGCCGGTTGCCAAGACGACGATCGGCATCTACGCCCTCTCGGGCTTCCTGGCAGGCCTCTCGGGCATCGTGTTTTCGCTCTACACCTCGGCCGGTTACTCGCTGGCGGCCGTCGGCGTCGAGCTCGATGCCATCGCCGCGGTGGTGATCGGCGGGACGCTGCTGACAGGTGGCTATGGCTTTGTCGCCGGCACGTTCCTGGGCATTTGTATCCAGGGGCTGATCCAGACCTACATCGTGTTCGACGGCACACTGTCGAGCTGGTGGACCAAGATCGTCATCGGTCTTCTTCTGTTCGGCTTCATCGCCCTGCAGCGTGGCCTGATGTGGATGTCCGAGCGCAGCTCCCGCAACATGCGGCATGCTTCTGCCTCGACCGCCCAGCCGACAAGCGCCTGACCGGAGCACCCCTTGCCAAAGTGAAACCGCCGCCGGATCGTTCCGGCGGCGGTTTTGTTTGGGCATGCGCTTGAAGCCGATCGATTACCGATCGAGGTAATGGACGGTTGGAAGGTCGCGCAACCGTTGCGCGGCGGTCTCCGGCGTCAGATCGCGCTGCGGCGAGCCGAGCATTTCGAAACCGACCATGAACTTCTTCACAGTCGCCGAGCGCAGGAGCGGCGGATAGAAGTGGGCGTGGAACATCCACTCCTCATGCGCCTCACCATCGGTCGGCTTCTGGTGGAAGCCCATCGAATAGGGGAAGTTCGTCTCGAACAGATTGTCGTATCGGACGGCAATGTTGGACAGCGCGTCGGCCAGTGAAGCGCGCTCGCCGGTCGAAAACTCGTCGAAACCGCCGATGCGACGCTTGGGCAGCACCATGGTTTCAAACGGCCAGATCGCCCAATAAGGCACCAGAACGACAAAGTGATCGTTCTGGTGGATGATGCGCTCACCGAGCTTCAACTCCTTGTCGACATAGTCGAGGAGCATCGCCCTGCCCTTTTCCTTGAAATAGGCAAGCTGACGGTCGGTCTCCTTGGCGGTCTCATTCGGCATGTGTCGGCTGGACCAGATCTGCCCATGCGGATGAGGCTGGGAGCAGCCCATGACCTCGCCGCGGTTTTCGAAGATCAGGACCGAGCCGATGTCGGGCTTCGAGCCGAGATCGACAAACTGCTCGACCCAGGCATCGACGACATAGGTGATCTCTTCGACCGACATGCGCGCCAGCGTCTGGTCATGGCGCGGCGAGAAACACAGCACACGGCAAAGACCGGACTCGCCCTCGGCAATCATCAGTCCGTCATCGTCGCGGTAGTCGGAGGGCGCATCGGGCGTCAGCGCCGCAAAGTCGTTATCGAAGACGAAAGTGTGCTTGTAGTCGGGATTGCGCTCGCCATTCATGCGCAGGTTGCCCGTGCAGAGGTTGCACTTGGGATCGTGCGCGACGCTGGCGACCGGAGGTAGCTTCTCCACCTGTCCCTGCCAGGGACGCTTGGCACGGTGCGGCGACACCAGTACCCACTCTCCAGTGAGAGGGTTGAGCCGGCGATGAGGATGATCGGCAAATGCGTTCATGATTGTTCCGTCCTGACCGATGGGCCGGTCGGCGACCGGTTGGAGCGCCCGGCGTTCCATGGGGAGAAAGGGGCGGCTTGGTCGAACCGAATCTCCCGCCCCTGTTGAACTCAGCCCGCGAGAGGCCCCACGCCCTGCTGCGGCGAGCAGGCGAAAATCGTCGACTTGAGACCGGTTGCCTTCTCATAGGCAGCCTTCACGTTCTCCATGAAGGATTCGACGGCGCCGGCCTCAACGAGACTCACCGTACAACCGCCGAATCCGCCACCGGTCATGCGGGAACCGAACACGCCCGACTGTTTCTGGGCGATATCGACCAAAACGTCGACTTCATCGCAGGAGATCTCGTAATCGTCGCGCATCGAAGCATGTGACAGGTTCATCAGCGCGCCGCAGCGGGCCAGGTCACCGGCGGCAAGTGCTTCCGCAGCTTCGATCACCCTCTCGTTCTCGGTGACGATGTGGCGGGCGCGACGATAGGTGACCTCCGAAAGCATCGCCTTGTTCGCTTCCAGGTCCGTCGGCGTCACGTCGCGCAAGGCCTTGATCGGACCAAGAGAGGGCGCGAGAAGGCGAACGGCGTCCTCGCAGGAGGCGCGGCGCTTGTTGTACTCGCCGGAGGCCAGTTCATGATGGACCATGGAGTTGGCGACGACGATCCGTGCACGCGGATCAATGGGCACCGATCGCTTCTCGAGGCTGCGGCAATCGATCATCAACGCATGATCGTGCTGACCGTTGCAGGAAATGAACTGGTCCATGATGCCGCAGCGCATGCCGACGAACTCGTTCTCGGCCTTCTGGCAGAGCTTGGCGAGCTCGACCGTATCGATTGGGAGCCCGGCAACGGTGAGCAGGCTATAGCCGATCGAGACTTCCAACGCTGCCGAAGACGACAGGCCGGAGCCGAAGGGAACCGACGACGCGATCATGATGTCAGCGCCCTTGAGCCTCTTGCCCGCTCCAGCCAACGCCACCGCAACGCCGAAGACATAGTCGGTCCAGTCGTGCTTTGGTTGGGGAGCAGGATCGTCCAGATTGAACTCTTCGGTCACGCCGATCTTTGTCGAGTGGACACGGAGGATTCTGTCCGCGCGCGGCGCCACGGCTGCGCGAGTTTCATACTCCAGGGCGGCCGGCATGATGAAGCCGTCATTGTAGTCGGTGTGTTCGCCGATCAGGTTGACGCGCCCGGGAGCCCTGACGAGAAATGGCTCGCCTCCGAAGATATCCTTGAATCCTGCCTTGAGCTCGTCGACGCTGAACATGTTGGCTTCTCGCCTCCCGAGGGTCATGGCCGGCGTTTCCTCCGAAACGATTGCCGGCATGGATGAATGCGCTGATTCAGTTGCGCCGCTTCGGGCTCACGCAGCGAGGCGACACCTTCTTATAGACAGCATAAAACAACCCGGCAAGCTTCAGTCGATTGCGCGCCTTTGCGTATAACCGTGCTTTTCCGCTTCCGAGGAGGCGGATGAAGATGTCATCGAGCAAGCGCTGATTTACTTATGGCAGACCCTGGGTGCGACCATGCTCGGCCCGGAAGGCTTTCGGACTGCATCCGGTGTAACGACGGAACACGCGGCTAAAATACAGCGGGTCCTCGTAGCCTACCTGGGCGGCGATCTGTTTCACCGGGCTGGGTGTGACCAGTAGCAGGTGGCAGGCGAACTGGATCACCTGCTCCTCGCGCCATTTCAGGATCGACCGCCCAAGCGTCTGGGTGAACAGATGCGCCAGACGCGACGGCGACAGGCAAACGGCCTGGGCAATCTCCGCCACGGAAAGCGGCCTGTGCAGGTTGTCGGTCACGAACTTGCAGGCCATCAACAAGCGCTGATCGAAGTGTCCCGGCGGCGCCGTTGCCCGGTCGTTCTTGGCGCAGAGCAAGATCACCCTTTCGAGGAGGTTCATGGCGAGTTCCATGGACAAAAGATCGGTGTTTGCCGACCAACTCGCGACCTCCCCGAACAACGCTTCCAGCGTTGCGACCAGCGACTTGTCCTCGACGCGTTGAACGAAGAATGCGCCACGCGCGTTGCGCCATGACAGCCAGCCACTCCAGAAGGCGCGCGGCTGAAAATAGATCCAGCGATGCCACCATTCGGACGCGCCGGGCGAACGCCCGTAGTCGTGAATGGCGCCGGGGGGGAACAGCACAAGGTCACCCGGTTCCACCGTGAAGCGGTTCTCGCCGTCGAAGACCTCGCCGCTACCCTTGATCGTCAGGTTGACAATCCAGCCACGCATGCCGTCCGGCCGCTCGATGCGAAAATCGAGCGGACCTCCCCTTTCGATCGGCGTGATTCCGGCGACGAGGCGCGTGTCGAAATGGAAGCCCGGGAACAGAGGCGCGACGAAGGGATCGGCCATCGTCTCTCCTCCCGCCTGCAAGAGCGACAAACGGCGAATGACGCTCTCGACCTGAGCCGGTGCGGAAAGGGGTGCGGCAGTATCGTCCATGTAAAAAGCTGGATTAGCCCTTTAGGATGCGGATGGAGAGCACTATAATCCTCCCAATCAAAATGAGCAATAACAGCGGCTTGAATTCGATCGCCGACAAGGAGGAAGAGGCTGGGCGTTTCGCGCGGAGGGCGAAATTCGTCCGCATCAAAGCTGCGACCTGGGCGAACCTACGTGGCATTTTCGGCATGCCTTCCGGCACAGCTTGAAGTTCCGCGTGGCGCGAGAGGATCACACGCAATCAGATCGGGCATAACACTCGGCGCTTCCGCCGAGATCCAAGTCCGTCGTTAGGTTATCTAGCGCTGTTGGCCGTCACGAGCCGCAGTCGGCAAACAAAACATGCTGAAGGCAGCCATCCATGAAACTCAAGGAACTCCGCGAGCAGGTCTGTGAGGCCAATCTGGAGCTCGATCGCCGCAAGATCGTCGTCCACACTTGGGGCAACGTTTCGGGCATAGACCGCGAGAAGGGCTACATCGTCATCAAGCCGTCGGGTGTCTCCTACGACAAGCTGACCCCCGACAAGCTCGTGGTCGTGGCCCTCGCCGACGGCAAGGTGCTGGAAGGCGACCTCAACCCGTCCACCGACACCAAGACGCATCTGGTGCTATATCGTGCCTTCCCGACCATCGGCGGCGTTACCCACACGCATTCGCCCTACGCCGTTGCGTGGGCACAGGCGCGCAAGGAAATCCCCTGCTTCGGCACAACGCACGCCGACTATTGCCACGGTGCCGTGCCGCTGACGGCTCCACTGACGGCTGAGGAAGTTACGGCCGACTACGAAGGCAACACGGGTGAAGCCATCGTCCGTCGTCTCGGCAATGACGATCCGCTTGCCAAGCCCATGGTTCTCGTGGCCGGCCATGGTCCGTTCACCTGGGGCAAGAACGCTCCCGATTCCGTACTTAACGCCGTGTTCCTCGAGGAGATCGCCCGCATTGCCACTACCACCGTGATGCTGGCGCCCAATGCAGGTCCGGTCGAGGAGTACGTCTCCGAGTACCACTACCAGCGCAAGCATGGCCCGGGAGCCTGGTACGGCCAGAAGAAGGCCTGATCACTCCCCCTGTTTCCGGGAACCGGAAGCGAGGCAAGGACAACAATTTTCTAGGAGGCAAGGAAATGGCGCTCAAGGACATCACACGGAAGCCGAAGATCGGTTTCCTCGGCATCATGCAGGAACTCTACGACAATACGCTGCCGGGCATTACCAAGCGGCAGGAAGGTTACGCCCGCGAGGTTTCGGCCCGCCTGACCGGCGTTGCCGACGTGCTGTTCCCGAAGGCGGCCCGTTGCCGTGAGGACATCGAGGAGGTGCTGAAGATCTTCGCCGCCGAGAATGTCGACGGCATCATGATCGTCAATCTGACCTACGGTCCGGGCTTGCGCCTCGTCAACGCTTTCCGCGACGTGTCGCTGCCGCTCTTCCTGGCCAACATTCAGCCTGAGCCGCGCGTCACCAAGGCGTGGAACATGGACGACCTTACCTACAACCAGGGTGTCCACGGTGTTCAGGATACGGCCAACTCGCTGATCCATCTCGGCAAGCAGTTCTCGGTCTGGTCGGGCGACTGGAAGGACGACGAGTTCGTCCAGGCCTTCGACGTGTTCGCGTCGTCGGCCCATGCCGTCTCCGTCATGAAGCAGACCAAGGTCGCAGTCTTCGGCCGCATGCCGGGCATGGGCGACATTCTGACCGACCCGCATACCTTCATGCGAGTCATAGGCCCGCAGGTCGACCATATCGGCATGGGCTCGATCGCTGCCGAGATGGACAAGGTCAACACCCAGGAAATCCAGGCCGTCATCGCCTACTGCAAGGCGAACTTCGACATGGACCCGAAGCTGACCCAGCCGCAGCTTGAGGAAGCCGCCAAGATCCAGGTTGCCATCACCAAGGTGCTAGAGGCGGGCGACTACGACGCCTTCTCGCTCTACTTCAACGAGATCGGTCTCGACGGTCGCTTCAAGCAGACCCACATGATGGCCGCCTCGAACCTGATGGCTGACGGCTACGGCTACGCCGCCGAGGGCGACACCAACTGCGCCTCGCTGATGGTCGCCGCTCGCGCGCTGCAGGCCGATCCCCAGTTCACCGAAATGTACGCCATGGACTTCGAGCTCGATGCGGCTCTGCAGAGCCACATGGGCGAAGGCAACTGGAAGGTCGCTCGCAAGGACAAGAAGCCGCGCCTCATCGACCGCCCGCTCGGCATCGGTGGCCTCGACAATCCGCCGACCGTCCTGTTCCAGGGTGAGCCCGGCCCGGCCACTCTGGTCAGCCTCGTCTCGCTCGGCGCCGACAAGTACCGTCTCGTCGTGTCGCAGGGCGAAATCCTCGATACCGAGGAGCTGCCCACCGTCGAGATGCCCTACTTCTTCTTCAAACCGGCCACCGGCGTGAGGGAGTGCCTCAACGGCTGGCTGAAGAACGGTGGCACGCACCATCAGGTTCTGCATCTCGGCGACACGCGCGCCAAGTGGAAGGCCTATTGCGATCTCGTCGGCATCCAGTACGTCGAGGTCTGATACCCGCTCCTCCCAAGCAAGCGGAACTGGGCCGGCGAAAGCCGGCCCTTTTGTTTGTGGTGCGAGGCTCTCGTTGATCTCCGTCACCGATACCGGCCATCGCCAGAAACCATTTGCGCTGACGCCTCCGAACGGCATTAATCTTCCCTCGAAATCAAAGCCGAGAGGCCAATTACTCAGGGAGAAAAGTCATGCAGTACCGCAAGTTTGGCCGGTTGCCGGTCGAGGTGTCCGACATTGGCTTCGGTGCCTGGCAGATCGGCGGCGCCTGGGGCGAAGTGACCGAGGCCGACGGACGGGCCGCCCTCGAGGCTGCCCTTGAAGCCGGCGTCACCTTCATCGATACGGCCGACGTCTACGGCGACGGCCGCTCCGAGCGCATCATCGCCTCTGTGCTGAAGGAGTGGACGGGCAAGCGCCCCTACGTGGCCACAAAGGCCGGTCGCCGCCTCAACCCGCACGTTGCGGCAGGCTACACGCCCGAGAACATCGAATCCTTCATCGATCGCAGCCTCGTCAATCTCGGCGTCGAGACGCTCGAACTCGTGCAACTCCATTGTCCGCCGACCGAGGTGTTCTACACCCCAGATCTGTTCGAGGGGCTTGAGGCGATCAAGGCTAAGGGCAAGATACGCAACTACGGCGTTTCGGTCGAGAAGGTCGAGGAGGCGCTGAAGGCGATCGAATACCCCGGCGTCGTCTCGATCCAGATCATCTACAACATCTTCCGCCAGCGGCCCGATCGTCTGTTCTTCGATGAGGCCAAGAAGCGCGGCGTCGGCGTCATCGTGCGCGTGCCCCTTGCTTCCGGCCTGCTCTCGGGCAAGATCACGGCCGAGACCAAGTTCGCGGCCGACGATCATCGCCTGTTCAATCGCCATGGTGAGGCTTTCGATGTCGGCGAGACATTCGGGGGCGTGCCGTTCGAGGTTGGTCTTCAGGCGGTTGACGAGATTCGCCGACTTGTGCCGGCCGGTCAGAGCATGGCCGCCTTTGCCCTGCGCTGGATCCTGATGGCCGATGCCGTCAGCGTCGTCATCCCCGGCGCTCGCAACGCCGAGCAGGCCAGAGGCAATGCCGCCGCTTCGGACCTTCCAGCCATTCCGGCGGACGTCATGGCGGCGACGAGAGAGGTCTATACCCGGCTGGTTGCCCCGCACGTTCATCAGCGCTGGTAACAAAGACTCTACGCGGCGGAAATCCCGGCGATTTCCGCTGCTTGTCTTCCGGCGGCAACAGATGGAGTCCTTTGTCGAAAATGTCTTGTATGGTTCAAGGCATCTGCGAAGCAGGCCCCTCCGGGGCTTGACCCAGTGCCACAGAATCTCTAGACAACTTCGCAACGGAGCTGTGGCCGAGAGGCTGAAGGCACTGGTTTGCTAAACCGGCGTACGGGCTTAAACCCGTACCGAGGGTTCGAATCCCTCCGGCTCCGCCATTACCCACTCAGGATAGATGAGTAATTGAGCGCCTGCGGCGTTGTCCGTCTTCAGGGCGCAACGCCTCCTCGCTTGTCTACCTCTGCCGATGCGTTCTGGATGGAAGCAGTCACCTTTTGTGGCCGAGCTCCTGTCCATCAACATTGCCTCGCCGCCGGAGCGATAGAGTACCCACCATTGGTAGGTCATCCGAGCACCAAAGGTCGCGGTGAGCAACCTTCAAAACTTCGACAGTTCGCTGTTACCGCATTTGCGGCGCGGTTGGCTATGGCAAGGTCCCGCAGCGACTAGAGCGGGTGGAGTGATGGGGCATGGGCGGGAGCTGCAGTCGTCGATAGCGTTACGATCAAAGCTGATATTTCTTCAGAATCGGAATGCCGACCTGGTTGGCGACACATCGCAGGGCACCCATGGGCAGGCGTTTCGCCAGCGGTAAATGGTTGGAGTAGAAGGCGGTAAACTCCATCTCGGCCGTTGCCCCTCGTGATCGCTTGAACTGCGTGGCTCCCGAGGACATGTTGAGGCGAAGATCATGGTGTGCCGCATAGAGGCAGCCTGCGTAGAACGCCAATCTGTAGAGGCCTTGTTCTTGCGGAATAAGTGTATTGTATCCGAGCAAGGGCATCGTTGCGTGGTTGCCAAACCGATGCATGCCTCCGAACGCCTGGATTACACCCCGCCGGTCTCTCAATACTAGATACCGGATCAATCCGATCCGGTGCGTCAAGAGAATGAATCGAACCGTGTAACCAGGATTAAGGCGAGAGTATTTTTCTAGATAGAGCAGCTCGTAGAGTTCGACGATGCGCTCGGCGTCTACCGGTCCGATCTGATCCAGCTCTTCGTAGGTATACGCTTTATGCTGCCAAAGTTTGGCGTCCCGCTTCAGATCACGGCGAGATACGCACTGCTGTTTCACGTCGTCGACCAGAAAAACCTGGCGGCTAGGGAGCAATATCCACCCTGCCGCCTTGAGGGCGGCGAGCAGTTCACGATTGTACCGTTCGGTCAGCGAGCGCATCGCCAGCAAGTGCTCAGGATAGCTCTCGACGAGCCTGATCGTTTGCGAATTTGCAAGTGACGGATCGAGATCGACGGGCAGATTGGTCGACATCATCCAGTTGTTCACGTGGACGATCTTGTCCAGGGGCAATGTCGAGGTAAGAAGGCTCACTGTGTCTATTATCGGTCGCAGGATCAGGGCTATCACCCTGCTTGGAAACCGCGAAAGCTCTTCCCTCGTGTAGTCGAAATAGCCGACGCGAGGCGAGCAGACGAAGGTTCGAGCCGGAGTTCCATCGTTGATCGTTATCGGCAGGACCTGCTCACCCCATTGATGCAGACCTACCGATGTCTTCAGATTGGCGATAAGGGCGGGCGCCCCCTCTTCCGCGAAGGCGCGTACATAGTCCCGTGCAATCCGGTTGTGTAACTCGGGCGACATCAGAGTCCCGCTTTGATAAAGCCGGCGCGGATACGGTAGATGATGGCTTTGTCGGTCTCCGATAACTTGGTGGACAAGCCCCGATCCTCTTCGATCTCCTTAAATGGCGTGGCCATGTCATTCATAAAGATGCGCTCGCAGAATCGGGCGCCGGGATTGGCAACGGCGAGGACGCCCTTCCAGCAAGCCGCGTATAGATCGGGACCACAGTAGGACCCAAAATCCGAGAGAGAAAAGCCGTCGAACTGGCCGGCATCGAGACTCGACAGATCGGCAAGGCCGCCTTCGACAATACGCAATCGCGACAGTCCGGCGCGAACCCTTGCGTAGCTCTCCCGCCTCAGATGAATGGGGAGCGCGCCGTGCGCTTCGTGGACTCCCCTGAACACGAGCATCGCAAAATCGCTGTCTCGGAACAGGAATGAGCGCGATGCTCTCTCGAAATCGGACTCGAGGCGTCTGGCAACATCCTTGGGAGACGGAAGGAACTCGCCGGCGGGCTCGCGCATCACCCACCGCCAAACCCAGTCCCGGCCGACCATTTCGATGGCTGCGCGAAGGCGGCTGTCGCTGAACTTCTGACGCCATAGCGTGGCTTGGGCATCGATGTCGGGCGCGGCCAGCAGCGCCTCAATGGCCTTTCCACGGAACAGCCACAGAATCCGAGCGTTCCAGCCAAGCAGCTTCTCCCACTTCCCCCCGTACCAGATACCGGCATCGACAAGGGAACGGTGGCGATCCCAATAGTGTTGCGCGGCCGGGGAAAGACGCTCGCGAATGCGGGCATAGCTGGCGCTTCGCGACTTGCTCGGAGACACACCTAGAAAGGCCAGGAACTCGTCGTACTCGAACTCGTCGATAGCGGCTGCCTTGAGAGCCAGAAGGGCATTCTGGGCCGGATTGACATCGAGTGCGATGACTTCCTCGGCCTCTGATAGCAGCAGGTCCAGAGGCCGCGTGCCCGAACCGGTCAGACAGAGGATGCGTCTGGCGCCGGCCAGGGCGGCAAGCTCGGTTTCACCATCCTCGTTTGAGGAAGAGAAGTTGAGGTTCTGGAAGAAGTCCATGGGTGTTCCAATCAGTCCTAGGTCGCTTCTTTGTCGGGAGGCGTTTTTGTGGGCCATGCTGGCGACCAAGTCGGCGTCATGCCGATGGCCGGTCATGCGTTCTGATGCTCTTGGTTCCAAGCGGTCGTCCCGTATGAGGTTGCCGGTTCGACCGGTGGCGTCGTCGGTATTCAGCGTTTCGTTTCAGGGAGGAGGCCTCCGTTCCAAAGCTGCTTGTTGTTACGCCATCGGGTCGAACCGCCCCCATCTTGGTTCGATCCTGAAGGGTTGAACGATGTTCAATAACATGATATCCCAGAATGAACAATGTTCATATTTGGGTCCCACTTCAATGAAGACCGCTCCAAGCGCCCAGCGTGACCACAGCCCACGGCACGAGTGGCTACGTTCGATGGCGAGTCCACTGCCTATGAGCTGGGCTTGCGTGGTCGTGCGACCGAGAACGGGCAACGAGTTTGAGTTCATTCAGAATCTCGGCGTTTCCGACCGCGGAGCGGTAAGATCAAACGGCGGGATGACGTTTGGTCGGCAATTTGATCTATGCAACAGCGGCCCTCGCCGTGAGAGCCCCGCTGGAGGACAAAGGCAATGACGGGTTTTCGAGGTATGGCCATCTTGGGAACGGGTGCGGCTCTGCCGCATCGCAAGGTGACCGCTGCCGAAGTCGATGCCCTTGTCGGCAAGCGCGAGGGCTGGACGGCGCGGCGGGTTGGCGTCGCCGACCGGTATTTCTGCGAGAGCGAAAGCCAGATCGACCTTGCCGTCGACGCGGCTCGGCAGGCGCTTTCCACCGCAGGGTGCCAAGTTGATGAGATCGATGTGGTCGTTGCGGCATCCGCCGTGCCCTATCAACCCATCCCGGCGACGGCGCCTTTGGTTCAGCGCCAGCTTGGCATTCCTGAAGGCACCTGTGCGGCGTTTGACGTCAACTCAACCTGTCTCAGCTTCATGACCGCGCTCGATACTCTGGCGTCCTACATTGCAACTGGGCGTTATCGTCGCGCCCTTATCGTATCCGCCGAAATCGCCTCCCGTGGTCTGCCCTGGGTAGAAAACCCCGATGTTGCGGCCCTATTTGGCGACGGCGCCGCCGCCGCCGTGGTGGGGCCGGGCACGACATCGCAGGGAGTCGTGGCTGCAAGGCTGGAAACCTATCCCACGGGCTATGAAGATTGCCAGCTAGGATCGGGTGGTACCCGGTTCGACTTCCACCGACAGGCAAGGGAGTTTGCCAGTCACTCTCTCTTCTACATGGATGGAAAGGCTTTGTTCCGCCGGACGCTTGAGCAGTTTGACGGCTTCCTTAACCGGTTGCTCGCTGCCTGCGACTGGCAACGCGAAGACATTGATGTGGTCGTCCCCCATCAGGCAAGTCCCGGTGCCTTGCATCATCTGGTCAAGCGGTGCGGTTTCCGGCAAGAGCAGGTTATCGATATCGTGGCAAGACAGGGTAACCAGATCGCCGCTTCCCTGCCCTCGGCTCTTCACGAGGCTCGCGTTGGCGGGCGTTTGCGCGTGGGAGCGAAGGTACTGCTTCTTGGAACGTCCGCCGGCATTTCCCTTGGCGGCCTTGCCCTGATCGCTTGAGGCAGACATGCGCGCCATCGTCACGGGAGCAACCGGTTTTCTAGGGTCGAGACTTGCCGCACGACTCAAGGCGGAGGGCTGGGACGTTGTCGGCATGGGCCGCGATGCGGAGCGTGGGGCCTGGTTGAGCGAGCGCGGCATCCGCTTTCTTCCCCTCGATTTTGCCGCGCCGGGACGCATGCACAGTCTTGGGACGGCGGATGTTCTCATTCATGCCGGGGCCTTGTCTTCGGCCTTCGGTCGGCGACGGGACTTCCTGACCGCCAATGTCGAGGGAACCCGCACGGCAATCGAGTTGTCCCATCAAGCCGGCGTCCGCCGGCTCGTTTTCATATCCTCACCCTCCGTTTACGCCAGATTCTCCGACCAGCTGGGCCTTGCCGAGACGACTCCTCTCCCGCCTCCTTTGACTCCCTACGCGGAGAGCAAAGCGATGGCAGAGACGCTCGTTCTCGCTGAGCCCGATTTGTCGCCCATCGTCTTGCGCCCCCGAGCCATATACGGGCCGGGTGACAAGGCACTTCTTCCCAGGCTGATCCGTGCGGCAAAGAGCGGCAAGCTGCCGCTGTTGCGTGGTGGTGTGGCACTGACCAACCTGACCTATGTCGATGACGTCATCGATGCGATCTTGGCGGCGGTCTCTGCTGATCGGCATGAGGTGAGAGGTGTGTTCAACATTGCCGGTAGTGAAACCCTACGCCTGACCGAGGTGGTCGAGCGCGTCGCCAGCCGAACCGGCCTCGAGATTTCATGGCGCAACGTCCCATGGGTGGTGGGGCTCGCTGCGGCTCGCCTGTCCGAGGCGCTGGCGTGGCTCAAGTCTGGGGCTCCCGAACCGGCGGTGACCGTGCATGCCTTGACGTCGTTTGCCTTCAGCCAAACCCTCGACACGTCGAAGGCGAGAAGAGTGTTGGGATTTGTCCCGAAGGTGTCTTTCGAAGAAGGACTCGACCGCACGCTAGCCTCTGGGGGGCAGCGATGAGCAGCCCTGTCTTTCCGGTAAGTGCGACGGTGAGGACATGGAAATGGGTCGTCATCGCCAAAGGCGGTTGGCGGAGACTCGATCTCGCCGTCCGTTATGGGCTTTGGCAGCGCCCGGCAGAGCCCCCGATCCTGATCGATACCGGTTATGGATACCGCACCTGCAAAACGAGAGAACGATCGGCGCCGCTCAAGATCTATGGCGGTCTTCTTCGCCCGCGCCTAAACCCTGAAAACCTCGTGGCTGCGCGCCTGGCGAGCCTGGGATACTCGATGGATGAGGTGCAGCTTACGATCGTAACCCACTTTCACCCTGACCATATTGATGGACTGAAAGATCTCCCGAAATCGCGCTTTCTTGCTTCGAAAGAGATGTGGAGCGCGACCTCAAGTCTCGGCCGTGTCGGGCGGACAGGTTCTGGCGTCTTCCTCGAGCTTTTGCCGCTCGACTTTCGGCAGCGTCTTTCCTTCATCGAGGATCTTCCGCTCCGCGTGCTCCCCTTCGGCCTTGGCGAGGGGTATGACGTCCTTGGCGACGGGGAGCTGTTCGCGGTGCCGCTCGGGGGACATGCTCCCGGCCACTTTGGCCTTCTTTGGCCGAACCTCGATCAGCCGCTTCTCTATGCTGCCGACGCCCAGTGGCTCTGGCGGGCCGTCTCCGAGGACCGCGCGCCGTGGCTCGCAACGCGTCTCGTCGCCCACGATGGAACGGAGGCGCTCAAGACGATGGCCCGCCTCCGCGCCTTCGCCGACGCGGGCGGCGAGGTGGTTCTTTGCCACGATCCTTCGCCTAGCTCGTTTGAAGCGGTAGGGAGAGAAGCGTGAGCGGTCGCGGTTGGCACTTGGGACGATTGGCTCGGGCTTGGTGGCGTACGCATCGGCTGGCGACAGCGCTTCGCACACGCGAAGACGTGGAGCAGTGGCAAAGGCGTCGGCTCGATCGATGGATGGCCAAAGCGTTGCCACAAGCCGCCTACTATTCTCGCCTCGGCGCCTGTCGCCTGGAGGATCTTCCAGTCATCGACAAGTCGGTGCTGATGGCGAACTTCGGTGCCTTCAATTGTGCGGGAATCGATAACCGATCCGGATGGGATATCTTCGAAGGCAGGACGCCTGCGCCAGCCGGGTTCCATGTCGGAGCCAGTACCGGGACCAGCGGCAATAGAGGACTCTATGTGATCTCGGAGGGGGAGCGATACGAATGGCTCGGCGTTCTCCTTGCAAAGGCTCTGCCGCGCTATCCCCTCGAGGGGGCTAGGATTGCCCTGGTGCTACCGCAGGTCTCTGCCCTCTACGGCGCGACCAACAGCGCACCTCGACTATCGCTTCGCTTCTTCGATCTCAAAGAGGGGCTTGAGGCGCTCGCCCCCGAGATATGTGACTGGAATCCAGACACGCTTATTGCCCCGCCCAAGGTTCTGCGTTGGTTGGCGGAACGGGGTCCGCCGGCCGGAATCAAACGCCTGTTCTCGGGAGCCGAGGTTTTGGATCCACCTGACCGATCGATCATCGAACGAGCTTTCGCCGTTCCTGTTCGAGAGATCTACATGGCGACCGAGGGGCTGCTTGGAATCGCTTGCGAACACGGAATCTTGCATCTCGTGGAAGATGCAGTCCATTTCGAACTCGAGCCCGTCGGCGACGCCGGATTGGTATCACCGGTCATTACCGATTTCACGCGGTCCACTCAGCTCATGGCCCGTTATCGGATGAACGATCTTCTGCGTTTGCGCGAGACGCCCTGCCCGTGTGGTTCGCCGTTTCGCGCCCTCGCCGAGGTCGTCGGACGAGAAGACGACATGCTGTCGTTGCCGGCATTCGACGGCAGAGGCCTGATCGACGTCACGCCCGATATCTTGCGAAACACCATCTTGGACTGCGATCGACGGATCACAGATTTCAGACTGATTCAGGTGGGGGGGGACCGACTGACCTTGATCCTGTCCGAAGCGACCGCAGCCCTCGCGCCCACAGCACGCGACGCGGTTGCCCTGCTTCTCGCACGGCTCGGCATCCGTGCGACGGTCTCGATAAAGATCGGTCTTCCGGTTAGTGGTGTCGCCAAGGTCCGGCGTGTCGAACGACGCTGGCAAAAGCCGGTGGAAAACTGAGGTTCAGGTTGAGCGCCTCCGCAGACAGCTGGATGCGCCGCAGATGGGACGCCTTTCGGCTTGCCGCCCATCTGCAATTCGGATGTATTGGCAACAACGCTCATCGTTCATGAGGTGGATTGTTGACCGCGCCTGCACTTGAGATCGAGGCCGTAAGCCGTCGCTTCGGCGAGACGATTGCCGTACGAAACGTAAGCCTTACCGTAGAGGCGGGCAGTATGATCTGCCTTGCCGGGCACTCCGGTTGTGGCAAGTCGTCGCTTCTTCGCCTTGTTGCCGGGGTCGATAGCCCGGATGCGGGTGTCATTCGCATCGCTGGAGAAGAGGTGGCCGGTCCTAGCCGTTTTGTGGAGCCGGAAAAGAGGCGTATCGGCTTTGTGTTTCAGGACTATGCGCTGTTTCCCCATCTGACCGTGCAGGAAAACGTTGGGTTTGGCCTCGTGGCCATGCCGAAAAGTGATAGGCATCGCCGCATACTCGAGATGCTGGACCATGTCGGACTCGCTCGTCATGGCGAACGTTATCCGCACGAGCTGTCCGGCGGAGAACAGCAGCGGGTAGCCTTGGCGCGAGCTCTGGCACCCTCCCCTCGCCTGATACTGATGGACGAACCGTTCTCGAACCTCGATCGGGCGCTTCGAGAAGGCGTCCGGCGCGACACGTTGGCGCTGATCCGCAGGCTGGGCATCACGGCAATCATCGTCAGCCACGATCCGGAAGAGGCTCTCTCGTTGGGCGACAGGGTCGTGCTGATGCGGTCTGGCGAAGTCGTTCAAACCGGAAGCGCCTACGATCTGTACGACCGGCCGAATGGGATCTACGCCGCCAGTTTCTTCTCCGCCTGCAACAACTTGCCCGGTCTCGTCCGCAATGCAACGGTCGAAACGGCGATCGGTGTTCTCCCTCTCCGGGACTGTCTTTGCGAAGGCGAGCGCGTCGCCGTTCTGGTGCGCCCATCGGCCATCGAGGCAACTCCAGCCTCCGAAGGCGGGAGACAGGCTTGCGAGGTGATAGCGAGACAGATGCGGGGGGAGATGGAGGCTCTTTGGGTCTCGGTGCCGGGCCTCGACGAGCCGCTTGAGATCCGTTCCACGCGCCGGCTGCCGGCCGACGTGCGCCACGTCGCCATCCAGACGGCGCCGGAACAGGCCATGATCTTCAGGACGTGAAACGCACCGCTGCAGCGAACTCGACATCACCAGGACGACACACCCGGCGGACCCTGGATGGTCTTTGCCGGCCGCGAGTTGTCCTACTCTCATTCCATGTGCCAACAAGAGTCACTTCTTGTAATAAGAATAATTCTAATAATGTGGACTATTTTGCTTTTATTCCCACATCGAACGAACTGCCGCATGAGCGAGCCAGTTCAACTCAGAAGGTCACTTTGTCGCTGAAAAGGCGGAAAAATCTCCTGTCGCCTGACGAGTTACCCCGATCTGCGATCGGCAGTTCTTAAATGGATTCGAAAGTACGACCAGATCTATAAAGTTGACTGCAATTATCAACTATGATTGCCTCCTCCCCGTTCGATACTGGGAGAAATGAAACATGCGACAGATGCTCCTCGGCCTGACGGCGCTCGCAACCTTCGCCGCAGTTGGTCAAGCCGCCGCCGACGTCAACATTTACACGACGCGCGAACCGGGGTTGATTCAGCCGCTCATCGATAGCTTCACCAAGACGACGGGCGTCACCGTCAACACCGTCTTTCTCAAAGACGGCCTTGCCGAACGCGTGGCCACGGAGGGCGAGAGCTCGCCGGCAGACATCCTGATGGCTGTCGACGCTGGCAATCTGGTCGACCTCGTCGACAAGGGAGTGACCCAGGCGATCGATTCCGAGGTCCTCAAGACGGCAGTGCCGGCCCAGCTTCGCGACGAGAACGATCACTGGTTCGGTCTCTCCTACCGCGCTCGCGTTCTGTATGCGGCCAAGGATCTCGACATCTCCACGTTCAACTATGAGGATCTTTCCGATCCCGAGTGGAAGGGCAAGGTGTGCATCCGCTCTGGTCAGCATCCCTACAACACGGGTCTGTTTGCCAGCCACATCGTCCATCATGGCGCCGAGGCCACCGAAACCTGGCTCGCCGGTCTCAAGGCGAATCTCGCCCGCAAGGCAGCAGGCGGCGACCGCGATGGCGCCCGCGACATCCTTGGGGGCATCTGCGACATCGCCATCGCCAACTCCTACTACGTCGGCCTGATGCGGTCGGGCAAAGGCGGAGAAGATCAGGTGAAATGGGGCGAGGCGATCAAGGTGGTCCTGCCGACCTTCCGCGATGGCGGTACGCAGGTGAACATCTCTGGCGCCGCCGTCGCCAAGCACGCCCCCAACAAGGAAGATGCCGTGAAGTTCCTGGAATATCTCGTCTCCGACGAGGCGCAGGAAATCTATGCCAAGGCCAACTACGAGTACCCCGTGAAGGCCGACGTGGCGGCTGATCCGATTGTCGCCTCCTTCGGCGAGCTGGTTGTCGACAAGACGCCGCTGAGCGAGATCGTCAAGCATCGCAAGACGGCCAGCGAGCTGGTCGACAAGGTCGGCTTCGACAGCTGATTGGAGCGGGCGGGATGCACCTGCGTTCCGCCCTTCCCCGCCATGAGCAGCGCTCTCACAGAAACGTCGGTATCCATGGCCGTCCCGCGCCGTGCGTGGACGGGCTGGCATGTTGCGGCCGGACTGACGGCCATTCTTGTCCTGCTGCCGGTGTTGGCGCTCGGTGCCGAAGCGGCACGTGGCTCGGTAGGGCTATGGTCGCATCTCGCCGGCACGGTCCTTCTCTCGGCGCTTGCAGATACCATGGTGTTGCTGACCGGCGTCGGTCTGATTGCCGGCTGTCTGGGCGTTGCCCTCGCCTGGCTTGTTACGGCTTACGACTTTCCCGGTCGTCGCCTGCTCGAATGGGCGCTGCTGCTTCCGCTCGCCGTGCCGACCTACATCGTCGCCTACGCCTATCTCGACATCCTGCATCCGATCGGAGCGGTTCAGGGCGTGATCCGCTGGATCCTCGGCTACGCCGGGCCGCGCGACTTCCGACTGCCTGACATCCGCTCGCTCATCGGCTGCGTTCTGCTGCTGTCGCTTGTGCTCTACCCGTACGTCTACCTGACCACGCGGGCGATGTTTCTCACGCAATCGGCCAATCTCTGCGATGCTGCCCGTACGCTCGGCACCCCGCGTCACCAGCTGTTCCGGCGTGTCGCGCTGCCGCTCGCCCGTCCGGCCATCGCCGTGGGCGTCAGCTTGGCGCTGATGGAAGCGCTCAATGACGTTGGCGCCTCGGAGTTTCTCGGTGTCCGTACGCTGACGGTGTCGATCTACACGACCTGGGTCACTCGGAGCGACCTCGCCGGCGCCACGCAGATCGCGCTTTTGCTCCTCGCCATCGTCGTGGCGCTCGTCTCGCTCGAACGCTGGGCGCGGCGCCGTCAAGGCTACGCGGCGGGCGCACGCAGTCGACCGATGGCCCCCATCGAGTATCGAGGCTTTCGGGGGGCTGGGCTTTTTGTGCTGGGCTCACTGCCGGTGTGTCTCGGGTTTGCGGTGCCCGCCGGTTACCTCGCTCTGGAGGCCTTCAAGCGCTGGCAGTTCGCCGGTCTGTCGCCACGCCTTGTCGGTGAAGCGCTGAACACCGTTCTCTACGCGGGCGGGGCAACGGTGCTGACCCTCATTGCGGGCGTCACGGCCGCCTTCTCATTGCGGCTGTCATCTGGGCAGCTCTCTCCCCTGCTCTATCGTCTGTCGACGATCGGTTACGCCATGCCGGGTACGGTGGTCGCCATCGGCGTACTGCTCGTCGTGGCCCCGTTCGACCGCTTCATCGACGGCACGTCGAAGCAATGGTTCGGCATTTCCACCGGTCTGCTCTCCATCGGCTCGGGCGCGGCGCTGATCTATGCCTACGCTGTTCGATTCCTGGCCATCACCACGGGCAGTGCTGATGCCGGCCTGGCCCGCGTGCCGCGATCCCTCGATGATGCAGCCCGCACGCTCGGCTGCACGGCCGGCGGCGTGTTGCGCGCGGTGCATCTGCCGCTGACGCGCGCCTCGCTCTCCGCTGGAGCCCTTCTGGTCTTCGTCGACTGCGTCAAGGAGCTGCCCGCGACTTTGCTTTTGCGCCCGCTCAACTTCGAGACGTTTGCCACTCATCTTTACGGCGAAGCGGCGCGCGGCACCTATGAGGAAGCGTCGATCGCCGCACTGGCCATCGTCGTCGTTGGCATATTGCCGGTCGTCTTGCTATCAAGGGTTGGGCGAAGGGCGTGACGCTCGTTGCGCGAACCGCGGTCAGATCGGAATGGCGGCGATGACGGTCGAGGGCTGAACGATCTCGTCCTGGGCCGCGATCATCACGATCTCCCGACTTCCTGCTTCAACGGTTTTGTCGAGCAGGCCGAACACCGAGGATACCGAGCGCGACAGTGCCTCCGGGACAGAACGCGTCGTCAGCCAGTGTATGTAGAACAAAGCGGCTATGGCGTCGCCCGCCCCGTTGATCGACAGTGGCAGTCGCCGCGAACGAGCAAGCCACAGGTTGCTGCCGTCGGAAGCCACGATGTCGAGTGCCTCATCCGGCGTGCTGTCGACGATCAGCGAGGTCACAAGCACCACCTTGGGGCCAAGCGCATGCAGGTCCGCGATGGAGCTTCTCACATCGTCCATGGTGGCCGTTTGCCGACCGACCAGGAAATCCAGCTCGAAGTGATTGGGAGTGACGAGGTCGGCTGCCGGCATCGCCTGATCGCGGAAAAACTCGGGTACGCCGGGGCGTACGAAGACGCCTCGCCCGACATCGCCGATGACTGGATCGCAAGCGTAGGTCGCCTTTGGATTGGCGTCCCTTACCAGCTTCACTGCCCTGAGGATCGAGGCGCCAATGTCCGGCTCGCCGACGTAGCCCGACAGCACGCCATCGCAGTTGCCCAACACGCCCCGCTCGGAAATGCCATCCACGCAATCGTCGACCAGCGAGCTGTCGAACACCTGCCCTTTCCACGAACCGTAGCCCGTATGGTTTGAAAACTGGACGGTATGGATCGGCCAGACCTCGTGTCCGAGGCGTTGCATGACGAAAGCTGCGGACGCGTTGCCGACATGGCCATAGGCGACGTGGGACTGAATGGACAGGATGTTCATGGAGTGTACTTCGAGAGAGACGACAGGAACCAGCGCCACGGGAGCGAGCGTTACCCCGCAGCAAAACGACTCCCGCAACTCTCAGGCAACAGGCGAAGCCGCGCAAGTCGGTCGCAGTGGCTTTCCTGCCGGATAACTCACTTCAGACGGCTACTGTGGCGAAGCACGAGGCCGGCCGCGCCGAGGCAGTTGTCGTTGTCGAGAAACTTGCCGGCTTTGAACACCGGATAATGGGCCTCGTCAACGTCTTCGCGCTTGACGAAGGAGTGCTTCTCATAGCTGGCGCGCAAGGGCGCGAGCAACAGTTCGCCGGCACTGGCCAAGACCCCCGAAATGATGAACAGCGGCGGATTGATCATGGCGCCAGCCATGCTGAGTCCGCGACCAGCCGCCTCGCCGGCATCGGCAAGAAGACGCCGGAAGCCGGTCTCACCCTGGATGGCCCTTGAAACGATCTCACTCACGGGCATCGAGCGGCCAAGCCAATCGGTTGCCATTTTCGAGACGAAGCCGGCGCCACAGTAAAGCTCGAGGCATCCCCGGTTGCCGCAGCGGCAAAGCGGGCCGTGCGGATCGATGACGATATGGCCCATCTCGCCAGCCGAGCCGGAGGCGCCGACAAGCGGCTTCCCGTCGATGACGACGGCTCCGCTGACGGTTTGGTTCAGCTTCAGCAGGACAAAGTCGCTGCTCCCGGTGGCGGCGCCCCACATCATCTCGGCCAAGGCAGCGCAGTTGCTCTCGCTGTCGGCGAAAATCGGCTTTTCCAACACCGGCTGGAATGCCTCGCGGAAATCGACGCCTTGCCAACCGTGTAGGGCCGAGGAGCGCATGATGCGGCCGTCGGGTGCCAGCGGTGCCGAGAGGGCAAAGCCGATACCGATCAGGCTGCCGTAAGCAAGGCTATGCTCCTTGTAGAGCGTGTCGACGGCATGTTTGACGACGCGGGCCGCTTTCGTTGGCGAATACTCACGCTCCACCGGCATCGCCAGATCGGCCACCACGTTGTGCGCCACATCAGCCACGATCACGCGGATCTCGTCCACATCCAACAAGGCGCCGACACAAGTCCCGGCTTCCGGGTTGAGTGAGTGGGCGATGGCCGGCCGGCCTGGACCGGGATTGCGCGTTTCCATCTCGACGACGAGATTTGACCGTTTCAGGTCGGCGAGAATGGTGGAGACGGTCGATCGGGCAAGGCCGGTATTGCGGGCGATCTGCGATGTGCTCACCGCGCCATGCCCGCTCAGGGCCCTCACCACCTTCACGACCGGCGAGTCCAGCTCGCGGCCATAGAGCAGCCCCTCAAGTTCGCTGGTGAGCATGTTGGCCAATTTCGTCTCCGCCGAACTTAAGGGATAGTGTTCACTGACGCTTTATCGTCCCCTGCGACAAAACGGTAGTGTCGGGCCATTTCGGCGTCAATCACATAATAGGGGCATTCCGAGCGACAGAAATCTTATTCCCTTTCGAATGACCGGAGAATTCAATCACATAATTCATAATTCGACGTAAATACCAAACATGAGTGCAGCCAATTACGTCGCTGACGACAAAATGATCCTTGACAGAGTATGAAGGCGGGCCATACTCCGTAACCAGTCGCGCTAGAAACGACTGGGAGGAATGCCATGACAAAGAAATCTGCTGCCGCGCGTGCCGCACTTGTCGGCGGACTGCTGCTGACGGGGACCAGCCTGGCTTCGGCTGAGGAATTAACGCTATGGACACTGAACTTCAGTTCCGAAGCGTCCAACGAAGCATTCAGCAAGATCACCAGCGGCTTCGAGGCGGCCAATCCCGGCGTCAAGGTCACCATCGTCACCCGTGGCACCGACGATCACAAGACCGCCATCCGTGTGGCCGCCGGTACCGACAAGGGACCCGACATTTATTTCATGTGGGCCGGTCTCGGTCTGGGTGGAGAATATGTAAAGGCGGGCCTCAGCCTGCCTCTCGACAAGTACTACGCGGAATACAAATGGGACGATGAGCTGGTTCCGGCTGCCGCCTCCTTCTCCCGCATCTACGAGGGCGGTCGGCATGGCGTGCCGTTCACCTTTAAGGGCGAGGCGCTCTACTACAACAAGGCGCTGTTCGAGAAGGCAGGCATTACCGGCACACCTGCCAATTACGACGAACTCGTCGCGGACGCCGAAAAGCTCAAGGCGGCCGGCATCCCGGCGATCGCCTTCGGCGGCACCGTCAACTGGCACGTCATGCGCCTGATGGACGTGATCCTTGAGGCCAAATGCGGCGCCGATAAGCATGACGCGTTGATGAACATGGCGGTCGACTGGACCAAGGAAGCCTGCGCGACAGATTCGTTCGTCGAGTTGGACAAGTGGGCCAAGAACTACATCCTGTCGCCGTTCATGGGCATCGATCAGGCACAATCCTTCAACCTGTTTGTCGCGGGTCGTGCCGCGATGATGCTGGAAGGCGACTGGCTGGTGCAACAGCTCGCCGAGGCCGGAAATCTTGACGACTACGATCTGTTCCCGTTCCCGACCGGAACCAATCGTCTCTACGGTTTCGCCGAATACCACTATGTGAGTACGAAGAGCAAGAATCCGGATCTCGCCGCCAAGTTCCTCGACTATTTCAACTCGACCAAGGTACAACAAAGTGTGCTCGGCAAGTTCAGCACATCGTCCATCAACAAACACGTTGTCTATGACAACCTCCGGCCGATGGACAAGAAGTGGCTCGACATCTTCAACACCTACGACAAGGTGTACATGAATGGCGACCAGGCCTTCCCACTCGACGTGACGACGGAGTATTTCCGCGTCATCAACGAAGTGGCCAGCGGCAATATGGCTCCGGCCGACGCTGCTGCAGCTCTGCAGACCTTCATCGCCAACAAGGGCTGATCTCCCCCTGAAGCCCGACGCGGCCGGCTGCCCTTCCCGCTGCCGGCCGCATTTCTCGACGCCCCAAGACTGGGAGGAGCCCTATGGCCTCGCGCGCCATTTGGTCCGACACTCGCGTTCAGGCCGCACTTCTGTTGGGGCCAGCGCTCGTCATCTACGTGGTCTTTGCCGTTTTCCCGATGATCGACGTGATCTGGCTGAGCTTCTTCAAGTGGAATGGCCTTGATCCGGTCAAGGTCTACGTCGGGACCTCCAATTACGTCGACGTATTCACCAAGGATCCCGTCTTCTGGGGAGCCTTCCGGAATACCGTCATTTGGACCGCGCTGTCCGTGGCCATTCCGCCGATGATCGGACTTGCCTTGGCGCTCGGTCTCAACCAGCCGATCTTCGGCCGCAATACCTTGCGTGCCGTCTACTACCTACCGGTCATCATCGCACCGATCGCCGTCGCGACAATGTGGCGCTGGATGTACGATCCCTTCTTCGGACTTTTCGGCCAGATTCTAGCTTCACTCGGTCTCCAGTCCTTGATCGTGGATTGGCTTGGCAACCGCGACATCGCCCTCTATTCGGCCTTCGGCGCCTATGTCTGGCAGTCAGTCGGCTTCTCGATGGTGCTGTTTCTTGCTGGCCTTCAGGGTGTCAACAAGTCGCTCGTCGAAGCGGCGCGTATCGATGGCGCAGGCCGTTGGGCCATCTTCCGCTACGTAACGCTGCCTGCCTTGCGCACGACCCTCACCATCGTGCTCGTTCTTGCCATCATCTCTTCGCTCAAGGCATTCGACATCGTCTACGGCCTTACCGGCGGCGGCCCCGCCCAATCTACGCAGATGCTGGCACTCTGGGCGTTCACCCAGTCGATGCAGATTTTCGACTTCGGCCGCGGCAGCGCCATATCCGTCGTGCTCTTAGGCGTCACGCTCGCCATCGTCATCCCCTATATGCGCTGGACGCAGAAGCGTGAGGAGGCCTCGGAATGACGCCCATCCCGTCTCCCTTCGCCGACGAGACCGTCATCAAGCCTCCGCGCGACTGGGTGCTGGTCGGCTTGTGGATATCGCTCTTCGTCGTAGCGGTGATCTGGATCGCCCCTTTCGTCTTCATTGTCTTCACCTCGCTGAAATCGACGACACAGGTGATGACGACCAGCGCCTTCTCCCCGCCGGTCGATCCCCAATTCGGCAACTTTGCGTCGGCCTGGGCGCGCGGGCGTTTCGAGACGACGTTCGTCAACTCGGCCGTCATCGCGGCGATCAAGGTGCCGCTTGGTCTTTTCCTGTCGGCCATGGCCGCCTATGCGCTGGCCAAGATTCCGATGCGCTTCGGCAAGCTGGTTCTGATGCTGATCCTGTTCGGGACCATGATCCCGTTCCAGGTGATGCTCGCGCCGATCTTCACCTTGGTGAACGGTCTGGGGCTGATCGACACCTATCCCGGGGTCATCCTGCCTTACCTTGCGTTCGGCATCCCCTATCAGGTGTTCATCCTGTATGGCTTCTTCCGGGCCATCCCACATGAACTGAGCGAAGCGGCGCGCATCGACGGAGCCTCGCATTTCGTGACCTTCCGGCGTGTTTTCCTGCCGGTGTCACTACCGGTGCTCGCGGCCCTGTTCATCCTCGACTTCGTCGCGACCTGGAACGAGTTCGCCATGGCGCTGGTCCTGTTGCAGGACCGGGAGATGTGGACGTTGCCGCTCGGCCTGTCCGCCTTCCAGGGGCAGTTCTCGCGCGACTACGGCCAGCTCAACGCGGCGATCGTCATGACCGTGCTGCCCGCCACGATCGTCTACCTGATCTTCCAGCGCTACTTCGTCTCCGGCCTGACGTCCGGCGCCGTCAAGGGCTGAAACTCAACGGGATATTCAAAACATGTCCAAGCAGAGCGTATCCAAGTGGGACCTTTTTGAGGCTGCCTTTCGCGGGCCGGATGCCGGAAATCCCTATCTCGACGTCAGCTTCGAGGCGTTCTTCAAGCAAAACAGCCGTGTTGTCCGCGTGCCCGGATTCTATGACGGAGACGGGACTTACAAGGTTCGCTTCATGCCCGACAACGAGGGCGAATGGACCTTTGCCACCATTTCCAACATTGCCGAACTGGATGGGCAGAGCGGCGTCTTCCGCGTCGAAATGCCGGCGCCGGGCTGCCACGGCCCGGTCCACGTCGCCAACCAGTTCCACTTTGCCTACGCCGACGGCACCCCCTATCTTCCCTTCGGCACGACAAGCTACGCCTGGACGCATCAGCCGCTCGAGTTGCAGGCTGAAACGCTGAAAACGCTGGCCGAGGCGCGTTTCAACAAGATGCGCATGGCTGTCTTCCCGAAGGACTACCCGTTCAACGTCAACGAACCTCTGTTCGATATCTTCGAGCGTGACGACGAAGGAGAGCTCGACTTCGACCGCCCGAACCCACTGGCCTTCCGTCACTTCGAAACGCAGGTGGCGGCGCTTCGCGATCTCGGTATCGAGGCCGACATCATCATCTTCCACCCCTACGATCGCTGGGGTTATTGCGAAATGTCGGCGGAACAGGATTACCGTCTCGTCGCATATCTCACGGCGCGCCTCGCCGCTTTCAGAAATGTTTGGTGGTCGCTCGCCAACGAGTACGACTTCCTGCTCAACTCCAAGCCGATGTCGCAGTGGGATCGCTACTTCCAGATCATCGAGGAGAATGATCCCTACCGACACCTCAAGTCGATCCACAACGGCGACGTCAAGGCCAACTACGACCACCGCAAACCATGGGTCAGCCACGTCTGCATCCAGAACTGGGATGTCAAGCGCACCCAGGAATGGCGCGACGCCTACGGCAAGCCGGTGGTCAACGACGAGCCCGAATATGAGGGTAACATTCTTCTGTCCTGGGGCAACATCTCGGCCGAAGAGCTCGTGCATCGCTACTGGATCACGTTGCTGCGCGGCGGGTATGCCGGTCATGGCGAGACCTTCATGCACCCCGAGGATATCCTATGGTGGGCGAAGGGCGGCGTACTGCATGGAGAGGCCTGGAAGCGGATCGGTTTCTTGCGCGATCTTCTGGAACAGGACGTAAGGAAAGGCCTCACACCTCTTGCCCCCTCGGACAACTGGCCGTGGAGCCGCGTTTCCGGCGCTTGCGACGGCGATGTCGTCTACATCTATCTTGGCGAGCATCAGCCGGTGATCTGGGCTCCGGGCCTGCCCACCGAACCTGGCGACTACGATGTGGATGTGATCGATACCTGGAACATGACGATCAGCCCGGCCAAGATCGTCGATGCGCCGGCCAACCATCCGACCCGGCATGGTGCGCAGACGCGGTCGAGACGGCCAGACGCGGTTTTTGCCGTCGAGTTGCCCGGCAAGCCGCATCTTGCCATCCGCGTTCGTCGCCGCCGTTGAGGAGAAGGCAATGGCCAGCGTAACGATCAGCAATGTTCGCAAGAACTACGGCGCCGTCTCCGTCATCCATGGCGTCGACATCGATATCCAGCATGGCGAGTTCGTTGTGCTCGTTGGTCCGTCGGGTTGCGGCAAGTCGACGCTCCTGCGGATGATCGCCGGCTTGGAGGTCATCTCCGCCGGCACCATCTCCATCGACGGCAAGGTGGTGAACCAACTGGAGCCAAAGGACAGGGACATCGCCATGGTGTTCCAGAACTATGCCCTTTACCCACAGATGACCGTCGCCCAGAACATGAGCTTTGCTCTGGAGCTCGCCAAGGTCGACAAGGCGACGATCAAGCAGAAGGTGGATGCCGCCGCCGCCATCCTGGGCCTGGAGCCATTGCTCGACCGCAAGCCCGCGCAGCTCTCCGGCGGCCAGCGCCAGCGCGTTGCCATGGGGCGCGCCATCGTCCGCAATCCCAAGGTCTTCCTGTTCGACGAGCCGCTTAGCAACCTCGACGCCAAGCTGCGCGTTGCCATGCGGGCCGAGATCAAGAGCCTGCACCAGCGGCTCGGGACGACAGTCGTCTACGTGACGCACGATCAGATCGAGGCCATGACCATGGCCGACAAGATCGTGGTGCTGAACGCCGGTCGCGTCGAACAGATCGGTACACCGCTCGAACTCTACGACCGCCCGGTCAACCGCTTCGTTGCCGGGTTCATCGGATCGCCGGCCATGAACTTCGTTCGCGGCACGCTTCTAGCGGGACAGGCCGGTTTGAAGGTCGCCTCTGGCGCCGTCATGGTCATCGGGGCCTATCCCTCGGAGTTGGCCGGACTCGAGGTGGAGCTCGGAATTCGGCCGGAACACATACAGGTCGCGGAAGTTGGCGATCTCCAAGCCCGCGTCGAGGTCGTCGAGCCGACCGGTTCGGAAACGCATGTCGTTGTCGACGCTTATGGCGAGAAGCTGGTTGCGCTGATCCGTCGCCGAATGCCCATATCGGTGGGGGACACGCTGCCGATCGCCTTCGAGGAGGGACAGGCCCATCTCTTCGATGCCGAAAGCGGGAAACGGCTCGGCGTCGAGGCAAGTTCTTGCTGAGGCGTCCTCGATCGGCAAGTGCGCCCCACCCCATCAAAAGCCAAGGCGCCGGAAACCTACGTTTCCAGCGCCCTGAAGCGAACCACCAGACTTTGGCCCGAACGTCGAACTGATGCGATGAATGTCACGGGCGACCGCCCGCGTCTGTCTGAAAGACTATCAGTGCAGATCGCCGATCACTGACTCCGCATTCGGGGCCATGATGGATGTGTCGAGACCGGCTTTCTCCATCTCGTCGATGACCGCGGCAAGTGCGAGGTCGAGACAATAGGAGGTGAACTCGGCGTTCAGGGTCTTGGACGTCTGGCGAGCGTAAATGATAAGGCGCGCAAGGGCGGCAAACTCTTCTGTATCGGCCAGGACGGCCTTGTCGGTGGTTCTATCCAGCATCTCGATCCCCTTCCATGCCCGCAAGACTGCGACAACGGAACGGACATAAACAAGCCAGCCGTGACAGCGCCGTTACAGATGAGAAACACGGGGCCTACCTCTGGGTAGCAAGCATGTCGAAATAGGACGTATGCGAGAAGTCCCATCCCGGCGCCCGAACTGCACGCTGGTCATCCGCCAGTTCCACCGCCTTCACGAGCGCCGCCGCGTCGAGAGCTTTCTGGTCGACACGAAACGCCTGTACCAACTCACCAATACGCGAGCGATCGTCCGGAGAAAGCGATGCCCCCGCGAGGATCGTCTTCCACGTGCGCTCCTTGTAGAAGATCGACGAGGCCGCTTCGATCAGGGCGTGGGTCTGGCGATCATCGACGAGGCCGGCGTGATGCAAGCGATCGATCGTGGCTCTCACGTTGACCAAGGGTTCCGATAACGGCGCATAGTCAAGCTCTCTTGGTGCATGCAAGAGAGCAACTTCGGCGTCGTCTTCCACGCCGCCGTTGGCGTAGGCTTCATAGATGGCCCCTATGCCCTTCATCCCGAAAGCGTCGCATTCGGCGGCTCGCAAGGCCCCTATGCTTGCCGCGCCGAACATGCGTACGCCGAGGGACAGGCCGTGGAGGATTTCCTTGTGCCAGACGGCCGCCGTTGTTTCAAAGTAGCCGTCAACAAGACCAATAACGTTGGCGCCCTCCTCTACCGCCCGACGGATGTCACCCTTCGCCGCCGGTGGGCGCAATTCGATCTCGGGTGAGATATGCACATTCATCCCTTGAAGCGAAGGACCGGCAAATATCAGTTTCATCGAAACACCAGCAGACGTGAGAGCGCCCTAGCCCCAAACCGGCGTTGCCGTCGGCCCTCGGGGTGCTCCAGCCCCGGTACGATCACCTTCACCACCGCGAAGCGATCCTCGTGGGGATTCATCCGAACCGCGATGACGTGGCCGACCCGCCGGTCCCTAAGCCTGTCCAGCACGCGTGACAGCATAGCCTCCACCCCGTCGCCAGGAGAGCTCAAGTCTTCGGGAGCCGAGCTTTTGGGGCTCAAGTTCAACTTGTGCCGAAGAAACTCGGACGCGTTTCCTTCATAGACGCCGTCCTCGACGTCATCTCGCGTTCCGGTGATCAGGGTCAGCCGCGACTGGACCGCTTCGGTCATGGCGCGGAGCGCGGCGCGATAGGCGACCGGATGGGTCCCGCTTCCCATCGTTACGTCCATATAGCGAAGGGAACGACGTTTCGATGCCTCGGCCGGAGACATGAGGGCGGAGATGGTCGGCACGCCCAAATCGCTCGTCATGTCGAAGAGCTGCAGGCAGAAACCCGCCCGTTCGATCCGATCCGCCAACTCGCTCGCAACGGGGTCTCCGAGATCGGCGCAGGAGAAGCAGGTCTCAGCTTGCTGTTCCATGCGGCCCAGAGACCATAGTGTATCGGCGTCTCGCTCGATGCGTTCAAGAAGACCATGGAAGATCGCTTCCCTCTCGGTATTGCCGGAGGCAACTCCGTCCGACGATTGCCAGAAGTGGGAGGAGCGAGTGAAATCTAGCTGTACTGCTTCCAATGGTACCCAGAGGGCGCCACCATCCATCAGGTCTCGTCCCATGACCCAACCCAACCGGCAGAGGCGATCCATCGGCTGGTGACCCAGCGCGATCAGGTCATCGAGCGGATCACAACGCTCGCCTGCCTGTGAAAGCTCTTCCGCAGATGCGAACCGAACCGGCAGACTCGGGCGCTCCGCGCACGCTCGTTCAAGCGCTTCCATGACGGCCGAAGCCTTGGCGTCGATGTCGGATATGCCCTTGCCTTGATGAACCGATAGCGCGCGAGCATTCGGGCGCATGGTATTCCAGACCGGAATGCCTATGCGATCCAGACCGGTTACCTTGGCGACGCGCGTGATGCCATGCTCCGCGAGGGCTGGCATCACGCGCGCCAAGGTTTCTTCCGGACGGCACATGCGGTCCGAGTAGTTATGTCCGTTGGATGTCACTTACGTCGGACCGTCGGTGCAATTAACCGTTGAGACGGCCCGAATAGGCGCTGAGGCGGCCGGAGAAAGCTTCGCCGTTGCCGGTGAAAGCCTCGTCCCCGCTGTCGAGCGCCACGGCAAGATCGACGCCGGCGACGAGCTTCGCGCCCTTGTCGCGAGCGGTCTTGGAGAAATCGAACGGCTCCTTGGCCGTATCAGGAAGGGCGGACACCGTTCCGTTCTCGAAATCGACAAGCCAATACCCGGACTCGCCGGATACACCCAGAACTGCCAACTTAGCCATGTTCGTCTCTCCTCATGAAACGGGCATCACCTGAAGCCCGATCTGCGCAGGCCGTCTCGAAACATGTCCATCTTCCACTTCTCGCGGATGGGCACTTTCATCAGCCAATCGTCGACCGTAAAGTCCGGATAGATTGCCAGAGTGCGGCGCATTTCCCTCTTGGCGTTGCGTTGATCGCCGAGCATCGCATAGGCCGCCGCCGCCAGCCGTCCCGCCTTGGCTTGATCGGCCATGCGGCCGATGCAGGCGATCGCCTCCCCAAACTCCTCCAGAAAGAAGTTCGCGCCGGCCGCCGTCCACCAATAAAGGTCCGGACACAGGGGGTTGAGCTCGATCGCGCGCCTGATCTTATCGAGAGCGAGGATCGGATCTGCTGCGTGAACGAGAGTGTCGGCATGGTCGGCTATCAGGTCGGCATGCGATGGAGCGCGACTTTCCGCCTCCATGAAAGCTTCCATGCTTTCGAAGAACTGCCCCTGATAGAGTTTGGCGACCCCGAGCTGATGATAGCCGCCGGCATCATCAGCCCCGATCCTTATCGCGTCCCGCGCGTGAGCTTCCGCAGACTGAAGCAGGTCTCTGTCGCCTCTGGCCGTCAGGAGCCACTCGAGATGCTCGGTTCGCGCCAGTCCGGCGATGGCCGAAGCGTACTCCGACGCGTCGAGAAGGGCAGCCCGGAAGAACTTCCTGGCGCGGCGGATGCCGGGCAGATCGGCAACGGAAAGGCTGTGTTGGCCGAGTAGATAGTTCTGATAGGCGGTCGGCTTCGACACTGTGTGGATCTTTGACAGTTCCTTCCGTTCGACCGAACCGGCCGTCTCCAGCACGATGCGGGCAACGAGTTCGCCGTAGGTATCCGGGAGATCGTCCGGATGGCCGCGAAACTTCTCCGACCAGAGAACCTCGTCGCCTGCGACATGGACGAGAGTCGCGTAGAGTGCCGCCTTGCCATTCCGCTCCTGAAGGCGCGTCTCCAGAACGTAGGAGACATCATACTGTTTCAGAAGGTCGATCTCCTCCGTGGCCATGGTGGCAATCCGCCGCGCGGTGTAGGGAGCTACAATCGCCATCGTGCGGATGCGGCAAAGGCCGATAGTGACGTCTTCGATCAGGCCGGACATGAGAGCCCAGTTGCGCTGCGCGTCGGGCCTCCTGGGGGGCAGCAGCAAGAGGCGCGGCAGGCGTGGCCGTGACGACGACGCCGATTCCGGTTGGCGAGGTTCCTCCCGTTCCTGCGTCGGCGCTGTGGCGACGGCCGCAACCCTCTTCTCCTCGTCATTGAAGAGCAGACGGGCGAACCGAAGCATATCCTCCGACGGCTGGGTGTTGAGCTCGGACCAGAGTTGCTGGCGATAGCGATCGTATATGAGGCGCGCCTGCGAGAGCCTCCGGTCCTTGGCATAAACCCGCATTAGCACCTGATGGGCGACATCGCTGTAGGGGTCGAGTTCGATCAGCCGAGCGGCGGCCGCCTTTATCGACGCCCCGTTCTGTCGCGACAGCATGGTCGCTGCGTCTTCCAAGGCTGAGGCGAACTCGCCCAGCCAGAAGTCTCGCCGCTCGAGCAGCCAGAGTTGGCCGGCCTCCGAGGGAATGTCGAGGTCGGCAAGGAACTGGCCCGTCATGCTCCGCAGGAACAAGTCGAGGCGCGCGACAGGATCCAGGAGACTCCTTGTCTGCATCTCCTCGAAATCGAACCGGATGTCACTCCGGCTGAGTGTGATATCGGCCGATTCTATGTCAAGAAACGTTGCGCCCAGCTCGCGTTGGTGCGTTCTGACACGTGACAGGAGCTGGCGGAGATTGCCGAACGCCTTTGCGCCACCATCCTCGTCTTCTCCCCAAAGGAAGGACGCCAGCTCGGCACGGGAAACCCGGCCGGACGGCCGGAATCCCATGAATACGATTGCAGTGAGTCCCTTGTCGGGAAATCCGGCGGGCTGCCCGTCGGGACCGATCAATCGCATATCGCCGAAGGTCTTCAGTCTGAAGGGCACGCGGTCCCTCCCCTCCTTGGTATGAAAGCGACCAGAGGCTCAATGAGAGCGAAGTCTGCCGGCATCCGCTTCGGTGACGTGACTCGTGAGCGACTCGTTGCAGTCGTCGGCGAGCAACTTTACGAGATCGACGATCGAGCGCCTGACTTTTGCACTCCTTATGCGAACAAACGCCTTATTGAGCGCTACGCCATCCCGTGTCAGCAGCGAAGTATCCGCGGCATCCGACAGCGGGTCGCTCTCTAGCTGGGGGTAGTCGGCCATGTCTTCGAAGAAAAAGCCGATCGGAACCTCGAAGACGTTGGCGATCGTCTGGAGACGAGATGCACTGATCCGGCTCGTCCCCTTCTCGTATTTCTGTACCTGCTGAAATGTGACCCCCAACCGCTCCGCCAGCCTGCCCTGACTCATTCCAACGAGAAACCGGCGCATCCTGACGCGGGCACCAACATGGATGTCGATCGGATTCGGCGACTTGACTGTCATTGGAGTCTCCAGCTTGGCAATGGTCGGCGGGGATCGTAGCGATCAAGGGAGCTTTGGGAGCTGGCAGGGAAAGCCACACTACGCATTAGTGTATTTCATGATGAGCACAAAATAAAGTAGCGAAGGCGCGTTGATACTCAATGTCGAGGCCCGCTAGCGATTTGTACCGAGGCAGAAAAAGAAACACGGAAGCAGATTTAGCTTTCTCAATCGGCCAGTTGTTTGAATCCTTTCATTGCCCCGGTGACGCGGAATGGACTACTATGATTGAACTTGAGCAGGCGGGCGCAAGAATCCCGCCGCCAAAGGGATGAAACGAAAAGGAGGCCTGGTACGAAATGACCGGGGCCGATTGTGTTTTGGGCGTGGACCTGGGCACGTCATCGGTGAAGGCGGTCCTTGTTGATCGGGACGGTCGTATTCTCGGCCAAGGCCGAGCGGAGTACGGCTTTGTCAGTCTTCACAGTCTGTGGGCCGAGCAATCGTCGGAAGTCTGGCTTCATGCCTTCACGGAGGCCGTGCGGGAGACGCTCCTGCGCTCGGGCGTCACCGCTCAGAACGTGAAGGGTATGGCGGTGTCGGCGATCGGCGGCGGCACCGGCATACCGGTCGACGTCGGCATGCAGCCGATCCGCCCCTGCCTGCTCTGGCTCGATCGTCGCGCCAAGATCGAGAGCGAGCGCGTTCGTCAGATGATAAGCGAGGAGGATCTCTACGCCATCACCGGCAACGGCGCCGATTCCTATTTCGGCTTTACCAAGATCCTCTGGATCAAGAACCACGAGCCGGAAGTCTGGTCGCGCATCAACTATTTCCTGCCGCCAAACGCCGACATCATTTACCGCCTGACCGGCGAAATCGCCATCGACCACTCGCAGGCCTGCAACATCGGCGGCGTCTATGACCTTGGCAAACGGGCTTGGTCCGAGGAGATGGCGGATATTCTGGACATCCCCCCCTATTTCTTTCCGGAACGGCTCGTCGGGTCGCAGGAGATCGTCGGGCGCCTTCACAAGGCCGGTGCCCGCATGCTCGGATTGGTGGAGGGAATGCCGGTCTGTGCCGGTGGCGTCGATGCCGCGGTTGCGACGCTTCGAGCCGGTGTCGTGCATGAGGGGCAGCACGCCGCCATGCTGAGTTCGTCGACCTGTTGGGGCTTCATCCACTCCAGTGCCGATCGTTTTCCTGGCCTCGTCTCGATGCCCTACGTGATCGACAGCGAGACGCTCACCTATTCCTACGGCGGGTCGGCGACATCGGGGTCGGTCGTCCAGTGGTTCCGCGACAATTTCGCCGACAATGAGCGGTTGGTCGAATCTCTGACCAGCGGCGGCAAGCGGCGCATATCGGCTTTCGATCTTCTCGACGAACACGCCTCGACCATTCAGCCGGGTTCCAATGGCCTGATGGTGCTCCCCTATTTCATGGGCGAGCGAAGCCCGATCTGGGACGTCGATGCGCGGGGCACCATCACCGGGCTGACGCTCAACCATACCAAGTCGCACCTTTACCGGGCCATGCTGGAGAGCGTCGCCTATGCGCTCAAGAACAACATCGAGTACGGCAGCGCCGCCTTCAGCGGTCTGGAAGACCAGTTGACCGTCGTTGGCGACGTCTCGAAATCCGACCTGTGGGTGGAGATCATCACCAATGTTACCGGCAGGCCGGTGCGGGTTCTGCCCAACAGCGGCAAGGCCGCCTACGGCGCGGCGGTGATCGCCGCCTATGGAATCGGGATGATAGACCAGCAGCAAATGGCGGACTGGCTGAGCGTCCAGCCAGCAAAGGTCCTGACGCCCGATGCGGACGCGAATGCGGTCTATGAGCGTAGCTTCGAGAACTTCAAGCGGCTCTACGAACACATGAAGTCCTACTTCCCGACGGCCACGGAGACCTGACGCCATCTCAGGCGGCGGCAAAGCCCTCAAGCGGGAACTCGTATTCCTGCGCCTCCTGCGACTTGTGGCGGAACTCGCTGGGCGTGACGCCGATCACTTGTCGGAACAACCGGTTGTAGTTGGACACGTTGTTAAAGCCCACGAGGTAGCAGATCTCCTGGATGGAGCGGGACGTCGAGAAAAGGTACTCGCAGGATTTGTTGATCCTCGTCTTGATGACGTAGCGACGAAACCCGATGCCGGTGCACTCGATGAACCAGCGCGAGAACATCTTGTAGCTCATGCCGACAAGTTGGGCCGCTTCCTCCATCGAGACGTCTTCGTCAATGTGCTCGCGAATATAGTCGACCACCTTGTTGAACCGCCTGAGAGACGCGGTACGCATGTCGATGAAGTAGCGTGACGTTCCCAGCACCGTCTTGCGACGGCATTGTTTCAACTGGTCGATGATGCGCATGAACGAGATCAGTCGCTCAAGCGGCTCCTGCGCGTCGATCGTGTTCATCAGGCCGTAGACTATCCGCTGCGTCTCGCCGCCATACTCGACTCCGAATACTGCCTCGTCGAAGGCGGGACGGAGCAAGCGTAGCTCTGTCAGCACGTTGGCGCTCGCCTCGATCCACTCCTTTCGAAACTGCAAGATAAGGTCGCGTTCGGGAACCATGGTTCCGCTACGGGCGTCGCTGACAAAGTTGTGCGGCGTGTACGGGCCGATCAGGAACAGGCTACCGGGCCGGAAGTTCAGCACGTTGTCGCCTATGAACAGCTTGCCGCTGGTCCTGACGATCTGATGCAGCTCGTATTCGGGATGAAAGTGCCACTTGTCGCTGTCGTTCGGCCATCCGCAGCGTTCGAAGCGAAAGGAGTTTCCGAGGTTGTTATCGTTCACGACGAGCGACGGCTTCATTTCCGGCATGGTCGATCCTTCATCCGTTCAGCCTGCGACAGCTCGCCTACCCTCCGATGATCGGAAGCTGGTGGCACGTCTGTCAAGTCGGAGGCAAACCCACCCGATCTGCACAGACTAAAGGCTAAGCGGCAGGCCTATTTCCCTAGATGACTCAATGGTTGAGTGGAAAAAGTACAAGACAAATCAGGAAAATCGTCTAGGGGGTCCCGCGTCAGTCGGCTAGAACGAATCCGCCGAAAGGCAATAATTACGGAGGAGACGTTATGAATATCCATGCAAAAGCGGCGCTTCTAGCCGCTTCGGCGACGCTTGTTCTGTCGGCAGGCGCAGTTCTCGCCAAGGACGCTCCCAAGATTGGTGTTTCCTTTCAGGAAATGAATAACCCTTACTTCATCGTCATGAACGAGGAAGTCACGGCATTCGCCAAACTTCTCGGCGATAATACTGAAGTCTACGTCGCCGATGCCCGCCATGACGTTTCCAAGCAGCTCAGCGACATCGAGGACATGGTCGCCAAGGGCGTGAACATCCTGGTGGTGAATCCGACCGACTCCGAGGGCGTGCGCGGTGCCGTCGAAGCCGCCAAGGCAAAGGGCGTGACGGTGGTTTCCGTTGACGCGCAGGCCGCCGGCGTCGATGCCTTCGTCGGCTCCAAGAACTACGACGCTGGCGTGCTTGCCTGCGACGCGATGGTCAAGGAGATCGGCGGCAAGGGTGAAGTCGCCATTCTCGACGGCATCGCCGTGGTTCCGATCCTCGAGCGCGTACGCGGCTGCAAGGACGCCCTTGCCAAGGCGCCGGATGTCAAGCTGGTCGACATCCAGAACGGCCGCCAGGAGCGCGACATCTCCGTCGGCGTCGCCGAGAACATGATGCAGTCGCATCCGGACCTGAAGGGCATCTTCTCGGTCAATGACGGTGGCGCCATGGGCGTTCTCGCCGCCATCGAGGGCTCGGGCAAGGACGTGGTGCTGACGTCGGTCGACGGCGCTCCGGAAGCGGTCAAGGCGATCGCCGCCGGCACTGCCTTCAAGGCGACGGCTGCCCAGTTCCCGCGCGACCAGATGCGCATTGGCCTCGCAATCGCTCTTGCCAAGTACATGGGCGCCCATGTCCCGGCCGTGATCCCGATCGACGTCGAGCTCGTCGACAAGTCCAACGCGGAAACCTTCGCCTGGTAATCGATCCGCCGCGGGGAGAGCTAAACCCTTCCCGCGGCGAACTCGCTTTCCGGACAGTCCGATCAGCACCGCCGTCCCGGACGGCGCGTTCCGAGGGTTTCGCCATGCTCGAAATGAAACACATCACCAAGAGGTTCCCTGGCATCGTCGCCCTCAACGATGTCTCCCTCTCGCTGAAGCGCGGCGAAGTTCACGCGCTGGTCGGCGAGAACGGCGCCGGCAAGTCGACTCTGATGAAGATCCTGTCGGGCGTCTATCAGGCCGATGAGGGCGAACTGCTGATTGACGGAGAAGCAGTTCATCCGACGCGCACGCGAGAGTCGGAGAAGCTCGGTATCAACATCATTTTCCAGGAGTTCAGCCTGGTTCCCGATCTCAACGCCTTCGAGAACATCTTTCTCGGCCGCGAGATACGCACGAAACTCGGCACGCTCGATCGCCGCACCATGCGCCGCATGGCACGCGAGGCTCTCGATCGGCTCGATATGTATTTTCCGCTCGATTGTCCCGTCGCAGAGCTGACGGTGGCCGAGCAGCAATCGGTTGAAATCGTCAAGGCGACCATCTTCAAGTGCAATTTCCTGGTGCTCGACGAGCCGACGGCGACCTTGACGCCGCGCGAGGTCAAGAAGCTGTTCGAGGTGATCGAGCGTCTGAAGGCCCTCGGCGTCGGCTGCTTCTTCATTTCGCACCATCTCGAGGAGATCTTCGAGATCGCCGACACCGTGTCCGTCCTGCGTGACGGCTGTCATGTCTACACCGGGCCGGTCAACGACTGCACGCAGGACGAACTGATTTCCAAGATGGTCGGCCGTGAGGTGACGCAGGCCTTCCCGGCCAAGCGCGGCGTCGCCGATGCCGCCGAGCCCCCGATCATGGAAGTGCGCAAGCTGCGTTTTCCGGGATCGCAGGACATCTCCTTCGAGGTGCGTCGCGGCGAAATCCTGGGTGTTGCAGGGCTGGTGGGCGCCAAGCGCACCGAAAGCTTCCTGGCGCTGATCGGTCGTGATGCCTCCATCGAGAAGGAGGTCTTGTTCCAGGGACAGCCGATCGAGTTGCGCTCGCCACACGAGGCGCTGAGCCACGGCATCGGCTACCTGCCGGAGGATCGCAAGCGGACCGGCCTGTTCCTGCCCTTCTCCATCCGCTCCAACATCGTCATCAGCACACTGACCCGGCTGACCAACAAGTTCGGCATGGTGCTGTCGCGCGAGGAGAAGGCGCTCAGCGACCGGTTCATCGATCGCATGCGCATCCGCACCACCTCCGATCTCAAGACAGTCTCGGAACTGTCGGGTGGCAACCAGCAGAAGGTCATCATCGCCCGTTGGCTGGCCAGCAACTGCAAGCTCCTGATCTTCGACGAACCGACGCGCGGCATCGACGTTGGCGCCAAGGCGGAAATCTACGTCATGCTTAAGGAACTGGCCGCGCAGGGTCTTGGCGTCGTCGTCATTTCCTCGGACCTGCCGGAAGTGATCGGCCTTTGCGACCGCGTGCTCGTCATGCGTTACGGCTCAATCCGCGCCACGCTGACCGGCGCCGACATCAACTCAGAAAAGATAATGACTTACGCCTCGGGAGGTGAAAATGGGTGAAGCTGCTGCCGCCGGTGCAACGCCGCGCGAAGAGCCCACCGGAGTGGTTGGCCTTGCCAAGGCCGTCGTCGCCCGGCCGGAGTTCGTGTCATTCGTGGCGCTGATCGTTCTGATGATCATCACCTCGATGATGAACGAGAACTTCTTCACGGTCGACAACCTGATGAACATCACGCGTCAGGTCTCCACCACGGGCATCATCGCAGTTGGCATGACCTTCGTTATCCTGACTGGCGGTATCGACCTGTCGGTCGGCGCCATCGTGGCGCTCGCCTCGACGCTGATGGCCGGCATGATCGCCAACATGGGATTTCCGTTCTGGGCAGCGGCCTTTGTGGCGATCCTCGGTGGCGCGCTGACCGGTGCCGTGTCGGGCTTCTTCATTGCCCGTTTTGCCCTGCCCCCGATCATCGTCACGCTGGCAATGATGGAGATCCCGCGTGGTCTCGGTCTCATCTATACCAACGGCTATCCGCTTCCGATCGACCGCGAGTTTGGCTTCCTGGGCCGGGAATACGTTCTTGGCCTGCCGATCCCGACGCTGATCATGCTGATTGTCTTCGCGGCGGCCTACTTCGTGCTCAACCGTCTGCCGATCGGCCGTTATGTCTACGCTGTTGGCGGAAATGAGGACGCGGCCATACTCTCGGGTATCCGGACGGCGCGCATCAAGCTGATGGTCTACGCTGTCTCCGGCCTCACCGCCGCCATTGCCGGCATGATCCAGACGTCGCGTCTCCTGTCCGGCCAGCCCAACTCGGCCATCGGCGTGGAGCTCGATGCCATCGCAGCTGTGGTGCTCGGCGGCACGGCGATCACCGGCGGCCGCGGTCATATCGTCGGGACCCTGATCGGCGCCCTGTTGCTCGGCGTTCTCAACAACAGCCTCAACATGATTGGTCTGTCACCCTACAGCCAGCGCGTCGTCAAGGGCGTGATCCTGCTGGTTGCCGTTCTCATCGGCTACCTCCGCAAGCAGAACTCCCGCTGATCCAGAATCCCGACCGGACCACCGGCCCGGTCGGAAAACGCGGCCAGTCAGTCGAGTGACGCAGTCATCCTGCCGCCGACTGATCGCCACCGAGCCGCCCGAAACAGAACACCTCCGAACGCCGGACCATCGATCCGGTGAGCGACCTCGCCTTGCCCGGCCCAGCCGGAACAGTCTCGCGTTTCTCCAGAGGATCAAGAGCCGTGACCTACTTTCTCGGAATCGACATTGGCGGAACCGTCATCAAGAGCGGCCTCTATGACGCCGAGGGACACGAAAAGGCCGTAGCCTCCGAGGTCGACAACGGCGTTGCCGCTCACCTTGGCTGGTCCGAACGTGACATGAACGCCATGTGGCGGATCGTTGCCGGCACCATCCGCCGCGTCGTCGCCGAGGCCGGAGTTTCCGCCGACGAGATCGCCGGCATCAGCTTCTCCGCTCACGGCAAGGGGCTTTACGCGCTCGACGCCGATGGCGAACCGGTGCGCAACGGCATCATTTCTTCGGACAACCGCTCGCTGTCCATCGTCAAGGATTGGAAGGCGAAGGGGCTGGATGCAGCGAGCTACCCCTTCGGCTATCAGCAGCTCTGGACGGGGCACCCGGTGTCTCTGCTCGCCTGGATGAAAGCCAACGAGCCGGACAACTACAGCCGGACGCGCCATGTGCTGATGGCTCACGACTTCATCCGCTACAAGTTGACCGGCGTCTTTGCCGCCGAAGTCACCAACATCTCCGGCAGCAATCTCTACAACATCGAGAAGGGGGCCTACGACCCTGCGCTTTTCAAGATGTTCGGCATCGACGAGATGGAAGGCTGTCTGCCTCCGGTCGTCGGGTCGGAGGAGTGCGTTGCCGGCCTGAGCGCCAAGGCAGCCGAAGAGACAGGCCTCAAGGTCGGAACGCCGGTGTTCGGCGGCTTCTTCGACGTCGTGTCGGCAGCGGTCTGCGCCGGCCTTTCCGACCCGAGCTTCGTCAACGTGGTGATGGGCACCTGGACCATCGTCACCTGGACCACCGACGGCATTTTGAAGCCCGAAGGCAATGCTTGGCCCTATATCTGGGGGCGCTATTGCATGCCGGATCGCTACTTCGTCCACGAGGGCAGCCCGACCTCGGCCGGCAATCTCGAGTGGTTCGTCCGGACGTTCCTCGGCGGCATGCCCGATTGCTACCGCCAGGCCGACCTGATGATCTCGGCGCTGCCGAAGGCTGGAACCGACATCCAGTTCCTGCCCTATCTCTTCGCCTCGAACCTTGGCGACGATCTTTCGGCCGGCCTTCACGGCCTCGCCAATGCCCACGGCCTCGGTCAGGTACTTCAGGCGGTTTACGAAGGCATCTGCTTCTCGCAGCACGTCCACCTGGAGCGGATCGTCAAGCTCTCGGGGCGCGACAAGACGCTACGCCTTACCGGTGGTCCGACCCGGTCCAAGCCCTGGATGCAGATGGTCGCCGACATCTCCGAGATGCCGGTCGAAGTGATGCATGTGGAGCAGTCCGGTTGCCTCGGCGCGGCCATCGCCGCTGCGGTCGGAACCGGAGTTCACAAGGGTTTCAAGGAAGCCATGGCCGCCATGTGCCCGTCGGGTGCGCTGATCGAGCCCGATGCCAAGAGCTTCCCTGCCTATCGCGAGAAATACGCGGCTTTCCGCCGCCTAGCCGAAACGCTGTCCGCCCTTCCGGCCGGACGCTGAGAGCCGCCAAGATCTGGAGGACGTCGTGACCCGAGAGGCGTTACCCAACCCGCTGGGTATCTACGAGAAGGCTCTGCCGAAGGACCTCGACTGGCCGGCGCGACTGGCGCTCGCCAAGGCGTTGGACTTCGATTTCGTCGAGATGTCGATCGACGAGACCGACGAACGCATGACGCGCCTCAGCTGGACGAAAGCCGAACGCGCCGCCTTTTGCGCGTCCGTGCGTGAGCTGGACGTTGCCGTGCCGAGCGTCTGCCTGTCGGCGCATCGCCGGTTCCCCTTCGGCAGCCGCGACCCCGCGACGCGCGTGAAGGCGCGGGACATCATGCGCAGGGCGATCGACCTCTGCGTCGATCTTGGCATCCGCACCATCCAGGTGGCCGGCTACGACGTCTATTACGAGGAAGCCGACGTCGGCACCAAGGAGCGGTTCATCGAAGGGCTGCAGTGGTCGGTTCGCGAGGCGGCCAAGGCGCAGGTGATGCTGGCGGTCGAGATCATGGACACCGCGTTCATCAACTCGATCACCCGCTGGCGAGAATACGACCAGCTGATCCACTCGCCCTACTTCTGCGTCTACCCCGACCTCGGCAATCTGACGGCCTGGGGCAACGACGTCGACGCGGAACTCAGGGCCGGCATCGACCGCATCGTCGCCATTCACCTCAAGGACACGCGCAAGGTCACGGGCGACTTCCCCGGCCAGTTCCGCGACGTGCCCTTCGGCGATGGCTGCGTCGACTTCAAGGCCTGCTTCGCGACGCTGGCCGACCTCGGCTATCGCGGCCCCTTCCTGATGGAGATGTGGACCGAGAAGTCCGACGAACCGGTTGTGGAGATCGCCACGGCCCGGCGCTGGATGATCGAGCAGATGCGCCTTGGTGGCCTCCTCCAGGCCGCATGAGACAACTTGAGGAAACGTCCAACAAACAAAGTGAGTGTCCGTCGGAGACGGACGAAAGGAGACTGAAATGGCTGTGAGTATCAAAGGTCAGGTTGCCGCCGTCACCGGCGGTGCGTCCGGCATCGGCCTGGCGTGCGCCAAGGCCATGGCAGAGGCTGGCGCCCATGTGGCCGTCGTCGATCGCGACGAGGAAGGTCTCGCCAAGGCCTGCGCCGAGATCGGCGCCAACGCCTTCCCGGTTCGCATCGACCTTCTGGATCCCAAGAGCGTCGCCACGATGCTGCCGCAGATCATCGACAAGGCCGGCAAGCTCGACATCCTGCATGCCAACGCGGGCGCCTATATCGGCGGCGACGCCGCCACTGGCGATCCCGACGCCTGGGATCGCATGCTGAACCTCAACATCAACGCTGCCTTCCGCACCGTTCATGCGGTTCTGCCCTACATGATCGAGCGCAAGCACGGCGACATTCTGATGACCAGCTCGGTGGCTGGCGTGGTGCCGGTGATGGTCGAACCGATCTACACTGCCTCCAAGCATGCCGTTCAGGCCTTCGTTCATACCGTGCGGCGGCAGGTCGCCAAGTACGACGTGCGCGTCGGCGCGGTGCAGCCGGGGCCGGTGATCACCGCCCTGCTCAAGGACTGGGTCCCCGAGCGGCTCGCCGCCCTGAAGGCCGCCGGTGGTCTGATCGAGCCCGAGGAAGTCGCCGACGCCGTCATGTTCATGCTGACGCGCCCGCGCAACGTCATCGTCCGCGATCTGGTGATCCTGCCGGCCCAGTTCGACATCTGATCCTCCCCAAGAAAAGACACCTCCCCCACAAACTGAAGGCGGCGCACTGGCAACGGTTCGCCGCCGTCTCTTGTTGGAACGATCGTTTCTCGCCACCGTCCGGCAATGCGGTTATCCTGGCAGGTGGGCGAATGCCCCAAGAAAGGAGATTTCCATGTCGCAGGTAAAGGTCCGCCCGATGGGGGCCACCGCCAGTCTCGATCGCAATGGCCGCGGCGACGTCGTCGCCCGTTCGGGTGCCAGTCTGACTCTGGCGGGATCGCCATCGATGGAGGGCTTCAATCCACTGGAGCTGCTGGACGCGTCGCTTGCCGGCTGCCTGGCGTTGAGCGTCCGCATCGCAGCGCGCAACCTGGGGCTCAACGAGCGGCTAGGCTCGGTTTCGGTGGAGGTGGTTGGCGCCAAGGCTGCCGAGCCACCGTCACGCATTGCCCGACAGACCTGCCGTTTCTCCATCGAGGGCGATTTCAACGACGCCGAGCGTCGGTCCCTGATCGAAGAGGCGCACAAAGTCTGCACCATCGGCAACAGCTATCAAGCATCGATCGACGTCGCCGACGGCGAACCGCTCGCGTGAAATCACAGCCGAGCCGCTCCTTGTCTATGGAAGGCTAGACAGGTAATTTCATCCGATAATTGTGCATTCTGCGCAAACCTGTTTCCTGGACGCCGGCCACTAGAGACGATTCCGACATTCTCATTTCCCATGCCTCGGCTAGACTGGCCACCAACAAGGTCGGCCAGTCGGCCGTCATCCGAGGAGAGAAACATGACCGCCTTGCCCGTCCGCGCCGATCGAGCCTCCCGTTCAGTCCTGAGAGCCACAACGGCTGCCATGTTGCTCTTCGTGGGCGTCGCGCCGGCTCTGTCCGCCGAAGGCGGCGCCGACGCCACCATCAGCATCGGCTCGCTCTACGAACCGCAGAACCTCGACAATACCGCCGGCGCGGGCCAGGGCATCAACGAGGCCTTCAACGGCAATGTCTACGAGGCGCTGTTCCGGCTCAACGACGATGGCTCGGTGTCGCCCAGCCTCGTCAAGGACTACACGGTGTCCGACGACGGCCTCACCTACACCTTCACGCTCCAGCCGGGCGTGACCTTCCACTCCGGCGATCCTCTGACGTCCGCAGACGTCAAGTGGTCGATCGAGCGGGTGACCTCCCCCGACAGCAAGAGTTCGCGCAAGAACTCGCTGAAGCCGATCGCGTCCATCGAGACGCCCGACGATGCGACCGTGGTGATCAAGCTTTCCTCGCGCTCGATCTCCCTGCCCTACAATCTCTCCTATGTCTGGGTGATCAACGACACGGCCAAGGACCTGCAGTCCGCCGAAGACGGCACCGGGCCCTACGCCCTCGACGGCTGGCAGCGCGGCTCGCAGCTTGCCGTCAAGCGCTTCGACAAATACTGGGGTCCGAAGCCGGAGAACGGCGAGGTCGTCTTCAAGTACTTTACCGAAGCAACCGCCCTCAACAATGCGTTGCTGACCGGCGCCGTCGACGTCATCACCTCCGTGCAGAGCCCGGACTCGCTGGCTCAGTTCAAGGACAATCCGGACTTCACCGTCGCCGAAGGCAAGTCGACCACAAAGCTTCTGCTGGCCTACAACGACCGCGTCGCCCCTTTCGACAACGTCAAGGTACGCAAGGCGCTGGCCCGCGCCGTCGATGACAAGAAGCTGCTGGAGGCGGTATGGGGCGAATACGGCACCCTGATTGGCTCCTTCGTGCCGCCGACCGATCCCTGGTATGTCGACCTTACCAAGGTCGATGCCTACGACCCCGAAAGCGCCAAGGCGCTCCTCGCCGAGGCCGGCTACCCCGATGGCTTCACCTTCACCATCGACACGCCCAACTACGATCCGCATCCGCTCGCCGCGCAGTTCCTGCAAGGTGAGCTCGCCAAGATCGGCGTCAAGGTGAACATCAACGTCATCACGGCCAACGAGTGGTACACCAAGATATACAAGGCGCATGATTTCCAGGCGACCCTGCAGGAGCATGTGAACCACCGGGACATCGTCTTCTACGGCAACCCCGACTTCTACTGGGGGTACAACAACCCCAAGGTCGTCGACCTGATCAAGGCGTCCGAAGAGGCCAAGACCGTCGACGAACAGACCGAGAAGTTGAAGGAAGCGAATATCCAGATCGCCGAGGACGCGGCCAGCAACTGGCTCTATCTCTACCCGCAGATCGTGGTGTCGAAGACGTCGGTCAGCGGCTATCCCCTCAACGGTCTCAACTCGCAGTTCTTCGCCTACGGCATCAAGAAAGCGGACTGAGCTCCTTCGGAACGCGCGGAGCTCGCTGATGCGGCTTCGCTCCACCGCTCGACACCCGGCGCCGCCCGACCTAATCTCGGGCGGCGCTTGATGCTTTCCCAAAAGGTGCCGCCATTCTTGCCTATCTCGTCCGTCGGACGGCGATCCTCCTGGTATCGGTGCTGATCGCCGCCGCTGTCCTGTTCCTGCTGCTGCGCCTTCTGCCGGGTGATCCGGCCAACGCGCTCGTCTCCGTGGGAGCCGATCCCGAACAGATCGAAGCCGCCCGTCGCCAAGTCGGGTCCGACCTGCCGATCGCCGCGCAGTTCGTCCGCTACCTTGGCCAGCTCGGCAGCTTCGACCTTGGAGCCTCTTTCGTGTCCGGTGTGCCGGTGCTGGAGGAGATCGGACGACGCCTGACGCTGACACTGCCGCTGACCGCCCTCGCCTTCACTTGCGCCATACTCCTTGCGGTGCCGCTCGGCATCCTGGCCGCAGTCAAGCGCGACCGCTGGTACGGCAACCTCATCTCGGTGATCTCGCAGCTCGGCGTTGCCATCCCGGTGTTCTGGATCGGCATCCTCCTGGTCACCGCGTTCGCCGTGAAGCTGCGGCTTTTCCCGTCGGGCGGGTTCCCCACATCCGGCTGGCGCGACCCGCTCGCGGCCCTGCACCAGCTTGCCTTGCCCATCCTCACCATTGCCCTGGTTATGTCTGCGTCGCTCATCCGCTACGTTCGCTCGGCAACGCTCGACGTCATCGGCTCCGACTACCTTCGCACGGCCCGGGCGTTGGGCGCCGGCTACGGCGAAGCACTCATTCGTCACGGCATTCGCAACGGCGCTGTGCCCGTGATCTCCATCCTCGGAATCGAACTCGCCTCGACGCTGCTCGGCGCGGTCGTGGTGGAGCGCGTCTTCTCGTTGCCCGGCTTGGGCTCCATGCTTCTCGGCGGCATCGAGCAGCGTGATTATCCGAGCGTTCAGGGCGTTTTGTTCATCTCGACGCTCCTGGTGCTTCTCGTTGGCTTCGCGGCCGATCTCGTGCAACGCCTGATCGATCCACGCCTGCGCGGACCAAGCGGAGGCCGGTCATGACCGATACGACGCCCGTCCTCGCTCCGCCCACCTCCATGCGCGTAACGCCGACGTTCCTGATCGGTGCGACGTTGGTCGGCCTTCATGTCGTCGTCGGGCTGCTGACGCTCGTCTGGACGCCCTATGATCCGACGGCGATGACGGGCGGCCGCCTCGCCCCGCCATCCCTTGCCCATTGGGCCGGCACCGATCGGCTCGGCCGCGACCTCTTCACGGAAATCATGGTCGGCGCTCGCATCGCGCTGTCCGTCGGCATCGGCGCCGTGACCATTGCCGCCTCCATCGGCGTAACCTTGGGGATGCTGGCCGCTTTCGCGTCCCGAACCGTCGACGACGTGTTGGCTGCGACGCTCGACATCCTGATCGCGTTCCCGACCTTGCTTCTCGCCATGCTGATCGTGGCGGCAAGCGACGGCGCCAGCCTGGGAACCGCCATTTTCGCCATCGGCATCGCGTCGTCGTCCATCGTCGCCCGCCTGACCCGCATCCTGGCACGACGCGTGCTGGCCATGGACTACATCACCGCGGCTCGCGTGTCGGGAACCAGCTGGCTTGGCATTGTTCGCATCCACGTGCTGCCCAACATATGGCCGACGCTGATTGTCAACTTTGCCTTGCAGTTTGGTCTCGCCGTCATTGCCGAGGCCTCGCTGTCCTATCTCGGACTTGGCGCGCCCCCGCCGAATGCCTCATGGGGGCGGCTTCTGCAGGAAGCTCAGGCTACGGTCTACACTGCTCCCTTTGGCGCCATCGCGCCGGGCATAGCGCTGGTGTCTCTGGTGATCGGCCTCAACCTCTTCGCCGACGGTCTCCGCGACGTCGCCGACCCAACCCGTCGGAGGCGCTGATGGACGATCTTCTCACCATCGAAAACCTCTCGATCCGCCATGCCGGCCGCTCCCTGGTTTCCGGCGTATCGCTGTCCGTCGCCGCTGGAGAGCGCGTCGGTCTGATCGGCGAAAGCGGATCGGGCAAGTCTCTAACGGCGCTCGCCGCCATCGGACTCCTTCCCGACGGAATGACCGCCTTGGGGGCCGTCGGACTCGCTGGCCGTCAGGTGATCGGTGCCACCGACCGTGAGGTCGTCGGCCTGCGCGGCTCGGTGGTCGCCACCATATTCCAGGAGCCGCTGACCGCTCTCGACCCGCTGATGCGGATCGGCGATCAGATTGCCGAGGTTGTGCGTCGGCGTGCCCGCCGCGACGGGCGCTCCCTCTCGCGAACCGAGGTTCTTGCCGAGGTGACAGGGCTGATGGCGCGCGTCGCCCTGCCCGATCCCGCTCGCCTTGCCCGCGCCTACCCGCACGAGATGTCGGGTGGCCAACGCCAGAGAGCGGCCATCGCCATGGCGCTCGCCTGTCGGCCGCGCCTGCTCATCGCCGATGAGCCGACCACCGCCCTCGACGTCACGACACAGGCCGAGGTGCTGAAGCTTCTCGAAACGCTGGTGCGCGAGGAGAATATGGGGCTCCTGTTCATCAGCCACGACCTGCCGGTGGTGGGGACCGCCGTCGATCGCGTGCTGGTTCTGCGAGCCGGCGAACTGGTCGAGGAAGGGCCGGTCGCCGAAGTGTTTCGTCGGCCGCGCCACCCCTACACCGTGGGTCTCGTCGCGGCGGCGCGCGCCTTCGACCAAGCCATAGGAGCGGCACTGTGAGCCTCGTGGACCTGACCGCCGTTTCCTTTGCCTATGGGCGCGGTCGCACCGTGCTCGACGGTATCGATCTGCGCATCGAGGCCGGCCGCAACCTGGGCATCGTCGGCGAGAGCGGATCGGGAAAGACCACCCTTCTCCGCCTTCTGCTCGGCCTCACCCGACCGTCTTCCGGCCGGATTAGCTTTCGCGGTGCGCCGCTCGATCCCGGCGAGCGCTCGTTCATGCGCGGCTTCCGGCGAGCCGTCCAGGCGGTGTTTCAGGACCCCTATTCGTCGCTCGACCCGCGCCAGAAGATCGCCGACATCGTCGCCGAGCCCCTGCGGTCGTTGAAAATAGCCGCCGATATCGACGCCGCGGTCGCCGAAGCGCTTGCCTCCGTCGATCTGCCGCTCGACGCCGCCGGTCGCTATCCACACGAGTTCTCCGGCGGTCAGCGTCAGCGCATCGCCATTGCTCGCGCCATCGTCTCGCAACCCGAGCTGGTGCTGGCCGACGAGGTGGTCAGTGCACTCGACCTCACGACGCGCATCCGCATCGTCGAGCTTCTGAAGGCCTTGTCGGCAAAGACGACGCTCGTGCTGGTCTCGCACGACATCGGCTTCGTGGCTCTCCTCTGTCAGGATCTCGTCATCCTGGAAAAGGGGCGCATCGTCGAACAGGGGGCGGCTCGCGACATCCTGTCGGCGCCAAAGCATCCCTACACGCAACGCCTCCTCGAGAGCACGCCGCGCCTGCCCGAGTTCGCCTGACATTGGGCTATTGCGCGTCTCGGTCGCCATCGACGAGGCCGAGGCGCGTCATCTTGTCGTAGAGGGTCGACTTCGGAATTCGGAGCGCCTGGGCGGTGGGCCCGAGGCAGCCGCCGCTGCGCCCGAGCGCGTCGACGATCATCGCCCGCTCGAATGCCGCCACTGCCTCGGTCAGAGACAGCGGCTCCAGGGCCTGAGCCTCTGCAAACGGCGGAAATCCGGTTTCGATGCCAAGGACGCAGCGGTCGGCCACGTTGCGCAACTCGCGTACGTTGCCCGGCCAGTCGTAAGCCATCAGCGTGCGCAGGCGGGAATCGTCGAGCGCCGGTACCGGCCGGCCGTGTACGACAGAGGCCTGCTCGGCAAAATGGGCGAACAGCAGCGGAATGTCCTCGCGCCGATCCCTGAGCGCCGGCAGCGCCAGAGAGGCCACGGCGAGCCGGTAGTAGAGATCGGACCGGAAGCGCCCTTCGGCCGACATCTTGCCAAGGTCGCCCTTGACGGCGGCGACGATGCGGCAATCGACGGGAACGGATGTGTTGGAGCCAAGCCGTTCCAGAGTCCGCTCCTGCAGGACGCGCAGGAGCTTGATCTGTACGCTGACCGGCGTGGTCTCGACCTCGTCGAGAAACAGCGTGCCGCCGCTCGCGTGCTCGATCTTGCCGATGCGACGCTTGGTCGCGCCGGTGAAAGCGCCGGCCTCATGGCCGAACAGCTCGCTTTCGACCAGATGCTCTGGCAGGCCGCCGCAGTTGATCGCCACGAAGTGGCCCTTGCGGCGCGGGCTTTCGTCATGCAGACAGCGGGCCACCAGTTCCTTGCCGGTGCCGGTATCGCCGCTGATCAGCACCGAGGCATTGGTGCTGGCGATGTCGGCGATGACCTGGCGAAGCTTCACCATGGCCGGAGAACGGCCGATGATGCGCCCCTCCAGACGACCGCCATCGGTGAGTTTGTGGCGGAGGCGGCGCACTTCGAGCGCCAGCGCCCTTTTCTCGCGCGCCCGGCGGACCACGTCGACCAGATGCTCCGGAGAAAACGGCTTCTCTATGAAATCGTAGGCGCCCGAGCGCATCGCCTGAACGGCGAGCGAGACATCTCCGTGGCCGGTGATCAGAATGACCGGTAAGTCGACGTCGGCCACCTGCATCTCCTTGAGGAACGACAGGCCATCGCGGCCGGGTAGACGCACGTCGGAGACGATGACGCCCGGCCGCGCCTCTGCAATCCGCCGCAACGCTTCCTCGACCGACCCCGTGCCGATGGTCGCCATTCCCTCCAATTGAAGCGCCTGCTCGCAACCGAGCAGCACGTCTGGATCGTCCTCGACAATCAAAACCCGAAGGTCGTCGATCGTAGCCTTCGTCATGTCGCCTCCCTGGCGGCCATTGGAACTGTCATCGAGAACACGGCGCCCCGCCCCTTCGCGTTGGAGGCGACAAGCTCGCCGCCGAAATCGCGAATGATGCCGGCCGAGATCGTCAGCCCCAGGCCGAGGCCAACGCCGGGCGCCTTGGTGGTGAAGAAGGGTTCGAACATGTGGGCGAGCCGTTCGGGCGGCAGGCCCGGTCCGCTGTCGCGGATATCGATGCGGGCAAAGTCGCCCTCTCGACGGGCGGAGAGAACAATGTGTTGATCCTCTTCGCCCTCCATCGCATCGACGGCATTGCCGATCAGGTTGAGCAACACCTGTTCGAAGCGATTGGCATCGCACCAGAGCTCGACATCGCCGCCGTCGATATCGATCGTCACCGCCACGCGTCCGCGTGTCAGGCGATGATTGAGCAGGAACAGCACATCGTCAACGAGCTTGCGTAACCCGACGAGCTGCGGTTCGCCCGACGACTTGCGGGCAAATGTTTTGAGCTCGCCGGTCAAGTGGCCCATGCGCTCGACAAGTGGCCGGACGCGTTCGAGATTGCTGCGGACTGTGCCGAGCTCGCCACGCTCCAGGAATCTCACGGCGTTGCCGGATAGCGTCACCAGGGCGGCGAGCGGTTGGTTGAGTTCGTGGGCGATGCCGGCCGACAGCTGGCCAAGGCTTGCGAGCTTGCTGGCCTGCACGAGACCAGACTGGGCATCGCGGAGTGTGCGCTCCGCGCGTTCGCGCTCCTCCACCTCGCGCAGCAAGCGCTCGTTGGTCGCCGACAGCGCCGCTGTCCGGTCGGCCACCTCGCTTTCGAGGTGGTCGTGGGCCTTTTGCAACGCCGAACGCGCCGCCAGGATCTCGCGGAGGTGCCGCCGGCGCTGACGGTAGACTGCCAGAAGGCCAAGACACAGCAGGCTTCCAAGGCCGGCAAGCGCCGCCCAAAGGCGTGCGAGATCGTCCATCTCCGAGAGATCGGTGAAGACGGTCAAGGTCCAGGGCGTCTCGGGCATTGCCCGGCTCTCGGCGAGAAAAAGCCCCTGCGTCGAGAAGCCGCTGTCCGACCCCCTCGCGCCCGGCAGGCGGACAATCCGGGTGCTCCCGTCGAGATCGCGCAAGGTCGAGAGACCGATCGGTGCGAGCGACCGATCGTTGTATTGCTGCGCCTCGGCAATCTCTCGCCGGGCCTTGTCGTCCAGCGCCACCAGGGTTCCGTATTTCCAGGCGGGCACCGAAGAGAGCACGACGACCCCATGCTCATCGCTGAGAATGGCCGGCGACTCTGCCGAGGCCCAGGAGCGTTCGAGCTGTTCGAGGCTGACCTTTGCGACGCTGAAGCCCAGCGTATCGTCGTCGCGAGCAATCGCCGTCGCCAGGAAGTAGCCGGGTTGGCGATTGGTGGTGCCGATGCCGTAAAAGCGCGTCACCCGGCCGACGCCGGCATTTTGGTAGTATGGGCGATAGGAAAGATCGCGGCCGACGAAACTGTCCCACTTGTTCCAATTGCTGGAAGCGATCACCCGGCCGGTCTTGTCGAGCAGGAAAACGTCGAGCGTGCCGATGCGGTCGTTGAGCGCCTCGAGATAGCTATCGGCGCGATAGCGCTGCATCGAGTCGTTGGGGTTGTCGAGCAGCGAGAGAATGGTGCCGTCGAGCGCCATCACATAAGGGTAGCTCGCGTATTTGCCGACCTCGCGCTCGAAACTGGCCGCATAGAGATCGAGTCGATGGCCTGCGCTCGCGCGCGTCGCCGACAGCGACACCTCGAAGACGACGCGGTAGGCAACGAAAGCCAAGATGGCTGCGATGGCAAGGGCGCCAGCCAACGGCAGTATCGCCGCGAGACGAAACTGCCGGCGTTTCGGCGCGATGCTGTCGGCTTCCTCGGCCAATATGGCTCCTCCCGCCGGCTCTCCTTGTATCACCGATAGCGCATGGCCGGCCGGCGGGAAAGCCGGACGGCCAGCACGTGTCGATAAGCTCTGGATCAGCCGAAGATCTTCAGGAGGAAGACCGCCAGCACCACCATGGCAGCACCGCCGATGCGAGTGGAGATCTGGGCGAAGGGCATCAGGCCCATGCGGTTCGAGGCCGAGAGGATGGCGACATCGCCGGTGCCGCCGAGGCCCGAATGACAGCAGGTGACGATGGCCGCCTCGACTTCGTACATCTTGAGCAGCTTGCCGATGAACCAGCCCGACGACACCATGGCCAGGACCGTGGCGGCACAGATGGCGAAGTAGGCCGGCGTGAAGGCGGCGATCAGATCGTTCCAGGGAACGTAGAGGGTGCCAAGGCCGACCAGCAGCGGGAAGGTCATGTTGGTGGTCATGAACTTGTACATCTGGTGAGCGCCGGTCTCCATCCGCTCGGGAATGAGCTTGGACACCTTGAGCAGCGCCGCGCCAATGATCATCAGGATCGGGCCGGGAATGCCGGTGAACGGCGACAGGAAGGCGCCGAGGATGAACATGGTGCAGGCCAAAAGGAGGCCGGCGCCCATCAGCGGCAGCTCGATTTTCTTCTCGACGGCCATCTCCTTCAGGAGTTCGTTGTCATCGCCGGTACGGACCAGAAGGCCATTGCCGGAATACTGCGACTTTTTCTCGCCGATGCGCTTGAGAATACCGGAGGAGATGATGGCCACCACATTGCCGATCAGGGCGGCCGGGATCAGCGAAGCGATCAGTTCCGGCTGCGCCGTGCCGAGGATCTCGGAATAGGCAAGCGATAGCGGCAGGATGCCCTCGCCTATGCCACCGGCGATGATCGGCATGACGATGAAGAAGAAGGTGTGCTTGAACTCATAGCCGAAAGCCATGCCGACCAGACCGCCTACAGTGACCGCAGCCATCGTGCCGATGGCCAGCGGCACGAACATCTTGAGGAAGCCCTGGATCAGCACCTTGCGGTTCATGCCCAGCATCGAACCGGTCACCAGGCAGGCGATGTAGAGGTAGAGGAAGTTCGACGTCTTCATCACCGCCTTGATGGCGTCCGATGTCGCCGGGTTCATGACGTGATAGCCAAGCATGGCCGAAGGCACGAACAGGCAGAGGATGGCCGAGCCGCCGATGCTCTTCAGATAGGGAATGCGACCGCCGATTTCGCCGAGCAGGAAGCCCAGTACCATGATGGCGGCAAAGCCGCCGATCATGTCGGCCGGCAGCTTGCCGATCACCGAGGCGCCGAAGACGACGCCGGCAATGGCGAGATAGAGCGGAAGCGGCACCGGGCCGACCTTGTAGGAGGCGACGCGCGAGAAAAGGCTGCCGCCCGTCTCCGCCGCGATCGCGTCGTTCTGCGTGATGTCCGTCATGTTCGTTCCTCCTGCCCGGCGCACATCGGTGCGCCGCGGGCCTTTCTCTGTGACTGTCCGGCCATCCGGTATCTCCGGCGCCGAAGTGGCTTCGGTCCGAGATTTGCGACCTCCAAAGGCTCGCAATCGCCAACCGATATGCCCCGACCCTCCGTCCTCGTTCCCTCCTCGGAAGGCGGCCGTCGCATGCCGGTTGAGTGGCATCAGGCGTGCCAACCGGAGGCGTCGGCTAAGCGGTTGTTTTATCGATTTAATTTTTCGGGAGAACGAGCCGCTGATCCGGATTTCCGGATACGGACTTCTGGCAGCCGTCCGAAAAACCGGACGCTCCGATGAGGGTCTCGTAGGTGAAAGTACTGATTTTGTTGATGATTTTGCCGGGCTCTCTGACTCGAAGTCGATCCGATCCCGCTCAGGGGACTTACCTCGCCTTGAAACGATATGTAAGCTGACTCAAACCGCCGGGCGGACGGATCGGCTCCGTCTCGGAAACAAGGGAACCGCCATGAAGACGATCAAGGGACCGGGCATTTTCCTGGCGCAGTTCGTGGGTGGAGCACCGCCTTTCGACAGCCTCGACGCGTTGGCGCGTTGGGCGGCTGGACTCGGTTACGTCGGGCTGCAACTGCCGACCACCGCCGGCCTGTTCGACCTAGAGAAGACCGCCACCTCGCAAACCTATGCTGACGAGCTGAAGGGGCGCCTTGCCGAGGCTGGTGTCGAGATCACCGAGCTCTCAACCCATATCCAGGGGCAGCTCATCGCGGTTCATCCTGCCTATGACGAGTTGTTCGACGGCTTTGCCCCGGAGGCGGTCAGAGGAACCCCCTCTGCCCGCACCGAGTGGGCGACGCGCGAGGTGATGCTGGCCGCCGAAGCATCGCGCCGGCTCGGCCTTGCGGCCCATGCCACCTTTTCGGGAGCGCTCGCTTGGCCCTTCATCTATCCCTGGCCGCAGCGGCCGGGCGGTCTCGTCGAGGAAGCTTTCGCTGAACTGGGGCGGCGCTGGAAGCCCATCCTTGATGCCTATGACGAGGCCGGCGTCGACGTCTGTTTCGAGCTGCATCCGGGAGAGGATCTTCATGACGGAGCGACCTTCGAGCGTTTCCTGTCGGAAGTTGGCAATCATCCTCGCGCCAACATCCTCTACGATCCCTCGCATTTCGTCTTGCAGGCGCTGGACTACCTCGCTTTCCTCGACATTTATCACGAGCGAGTCAGGGCCTTCCACGTTAAGGACGCCGAGCTCAATCCATCGGGGAGGTCGGGCGTTTATGGCGGCTATCAGTCCTGGCTCGACCGGCCAGGCCGCTTTCGCTCGTTGGGCGACGGTCAGGTCGATTTCAAGGCCATCTTCTCCAAGATGGCCCAATACGACTTCTTCGGTTGGGCGGTGCTCGAATGGGAATGTGCCTTGAAGCACCCCGAGGACGGAGCCGCCGAAGGAGCGCCCTTCATCAAGAACCACATCATTCGCGTCACCGAACACGCCTTCGATGATTTCGCCCAGAGTGGCGCCGACGCCGCGACGAACCGCCGGCTGCTCGGCATCGGTTGAGGACAGGACATGAGCAAGACCCGCATCAAGCTCGCCATGGTCGGGGGCGGCGCCACCGCCTTCATCGGCGCGGTGCACCGCATAGCCATGCGCATGGACGACCGCTTCGAGCTGGTGGCCGGAGCCCTTGACGTCGATGCCGAGCGGGGCCGCGCGTTTGCCGCCACGTTGGGCATTGCCCCGGATCGCGCCTACGCCACTTATCAGGAACTGATAGACAAGGAGGCGCAGCGCCCCGACCGCGTCGACGCGGTGGTGATCGTCACGCCCAACTTCCTTCATTTCCCTATCGCCAAGGCGGCGCTGGAGGCCGGATTCGACGTGATCTGCGAGAAGCCGATGACGACGACGCTGGACGATGCCAAGGCCTTGGCCGGGATCGTTCAGTCCACCGGTCGCCGCTTCTTCCTGACCCACACCTACACCGGCTATCCGATGGTGCGGCAGGCGCGCGAGATGATCGCCACCGGGGAGATCGGCAAGCTTCGGCGTGTCGAGGTCGAATATCTGCAGGATTGGCTGGCTTCTCCGGTGGAGAACACCGGTGCCGAGGGCGCGGTCTGGCGCACGGATCCCAAGAAAGCCGGGGTGGGCGGCGCCATCGGCGACGTCGGTACCCATGCATGGAACCTCGCCGCCTTCGTCTCGGGAGAAGAGCCGACCCACATTCTGGCCGAGCTCAGCACGCTGGTCGAAGGACGCCGGGTGGATGACGACGCGGCCATTTTGATGCGCTACGCCTCGGGCGCCAAGGGATCGATCCTGGCGAGCCAGGTGCTGCCGGGCAACGGCAACAACGTGTCGTTCCGCATCTACGGCGACAAGGCAGGTCTCGAATGGTGGCAGGAGAAACCGGAGGAGCTGTGGTTTACCCGGCTCGGCGAGCCGCGCCAGATGATCCGCCGCAACGGAGCCGGCGCAACAGGCGCCGCCATCGCCGGCAGCCGCGTGCCGGCCGCCCATCCGGAAGGCTACCTCGAAGCGTTCGCCAATCTCTACCGCGACGCCGCAGACCTCCTTTCCGGGGAAACGACTGCCACCACGGTGCCATCGGCCCTCGACGGCGTCAGCGGCTCGAAGTTCGTCGAAGCCTGCCTGAAATCCAATGCTGCCGGCAACATCTGGACAGAGGTCGATTGAACATCGTTGTCCAGTCAACTGTTGCGACATAAGCAGGATCAGCCCAGTCTGAAGCTCGCCGCCGTCACCACGGTGTTCGGCAATGCCGAAACCGAGGTCACCACCCGCAACGCCCTCTACCTCACGCAGCGCTTCGGCATCGACGCTCCGGTCTACGCTGGTGCGACCCAACCGTTGACCATCAAGCGCGGGCCGGCACCGGCGTTCATTCACGGTGAAGATGGGCTTGGGGATGTCGGGGCAACCCAAAGCTTCGCGGCTCGACCGGCCGAGGGTCGCGCGGCCGACCGGATGGTGGAGATCATCAAGGCGAACCCCGGCCGGGTGACCATTCTGGCTGTCGCACCGCTGACCAATCTCGCCCTCGCCCTTGACCTAGACCCCAGCATTGCTTCGCTAGTGAAGGACGTGGTGATCATGGGCGGCGCATTCGCCTGGGGCGGCAGACGCGGCAATGCGACGCCGGTTGCCGAAGCCAATGTCCACAATGACCCGCACGCCGCCGACAGGGTGTTCACGGCGAATTGGCCCGTGACCGCCATCGGCCTTGATGTGACCAGCCATTGCGTGGCGACTCAAGACGACGCGGCCCAACTGGCGTCTAGCGGCGAAGCAGGTCGCTTCCTGTGGGACATCTCTCGCGGTTATGAGGACCTCTACCGCCGTCGTAATCAGGTGGATGGCTGTTGCTTGCACGACGTGGCCGCTGCCGCCTATCTGGTTGCGCCAGAGCTGTTTGCGTTGCGCTCGGGAGCTGTGCGTGTCGTGACCGAGGGCATCGCCATCGGGCAGTCCATCCAGAAGCTCGACGGGTATACCTTCGGCCCCAGCGCTTGGGATGGGCATTCCTCGAAGCTAGTCGCCGGCGAGGCGGATTGCGCAGGAATCGTCAAGGCTTACAAGAGCGCCATCCGCTCGCTCGGTTGAGGAGATACCCATGACGCCGGATCCACGTACCCTCCTCCGTTCCATGTTCGTCGCGGCTATCGCCGCCGCCCAGCCGGATCGCTGCGTTCCTCCCTTTCTGCCGCCTCGCCCGAAGGGACGCCTGATCGTTCTTGGAGCCGGCAAGGCATCGGCGGCCATGGCGCGCGCCGTGGAACAGAACTGGGATGGGCCGCTCGAAGGACTGGTGGTCACACGCTACGGCTATGCCGTTCCCACCGAACGCATAGAGATCGCCGAGGCAGCCCACCCGGTTCCCGATGCCGCCGGCCTTGAGGCGGCTCGACGCATTCGCGACATCGCCGCAAGTGCCGGTCCGGACGACACGGTACTCTGTCTGATCTCTGGTGGCGGATCCTCGCTGCTTGCACTGCCGCTCGACGGGATCAGCCTCGACGACAAGCAGGCGATCAACCGGGCACTGCTAGCCTCCGGTGCTCCCATTTCGGAAATGAACTGCGTGCGACGTCATCTGTCGGCGGTGAAGGGGGGGCGTCTCGCCGCCCTCGCCCACCCTGCAAAGGTGGTGACGTTGCTGATTTCCGACGTACCCGGGGACAATCCCATCGACATCGCCTCAGGCCCAACCATCGGCGATCCGACCACCTCCCCCGACGCACTTGCCATCGTCCGGCGCTACCGCATCGCGCTTCCTCCAGCCGCGGAGGCCCTGCTCTCGAGCGGTGGTAGCGAGACTGTCAAGCCGGACGACAAACGTCTTTCGAGCAACGAGACGCACATCGTCGCTGCGCCTCAAGCCTCATTGGAAGCGGCCGCCATCGTGGCTCGAGACGCCGGCTTTGCCGTGCATATCCTCAGCGACGCCATCGAAGGCGAGGCACGCGATGTCGGTGCGGTTCTGAGCGGGGTTGCCGCGCAGGTCGCCCGTCGCGGTCAGCCTTTCACGGCGCCTTGCGTACTGCTGTCGGGCGGTGAAACGACCGTGACCCTCCGGGGCAAGGGACGCGGTGGTCGCAATGTGGAGTTCCTCCTTTCGCTCGGGCTGCGTCTGCGCGATTGCCAGAACATCTGGGCGCTTGCCGGCGATACCGATGGCGTCGACGGCGTCGAGGAGATTGCAGGCGCAATCCTGACGCCCGACAGCCTTTCCCGGGCATGGGCTCTCGGCATCAATCCGCAAGCAGCCCTGGACAACAACGATGGTCATGGCTTTTTCGGTTCACTCGGCGACGCGGTCGTCACCGGTCCGACACTGACCAATGTCAATGATTTTCGAGCCATCTTGATCGCCTGAGATGTTGGTCCACCCAATTTTGATTGTATGACCGGGGCTTTAGCGAAAATTTCATCTGCCTGAGCGCAGAATAATGAGCGGCGCGCGCAGGCGAACGGATTGCGCACCGCCGCCAACTGCCTGAGGGTTCGCACCGCCGAAAGCGGAGTGTTCGGTAATGCGCTCGGATGAGATCGGCATCGCAGACAGACACGTACGGCGCGTTTTGAGACAAGCGCGGATCGACAGATCCGGAGCCGTCAGTGTTATCTTTGCCTTGGTTATCCTGCCCCTCATGATCGCGGTCGGTGCAGCGGTCGATTATGCGATCGCAGCCAGGACCAGGGATATGCTGCAGGCTGCCGCCGATGCCGCCGCGGTCGGAGCGATATCCATGAGTTCCAGCGCTGTGAAGCAAGTCATTGCAAGCGGTGCGTCGGGGGAAATCAAGGTGGCGGAGAGCGACGCGCTGAAGATTGCTCAAGCAAATTTCAGCGGATCGAGATTTTCAAATATCACCTCATCACAAATATCGGTACAATATACGAATAATACGTTCAACTCAGACGTAAGTCTGACATCGGAGGTTCCAACCTATTTTGTTCGTATTTTTGGTGTCGATACCGTAACGGTTTCCGTGCGAGCCACCGCGCAGAACAAACCAATCTATTACTACAATTTCTATGTTCTGATCGACAATAGTCCGTCCATGGGACTCGGCGCCACGGCGGCCGATATTTCCGCCATCGAGGCTGTGAACGGCGGATGTGCCTTCGCCTGCCACATCACGGGGGCAAGCTATGACACATATGCCTTGGCCCAAAAGCAGGGCATCACCTTGCGTTACAAGGTGGTGTCGAGAGCCGTACAGTCAATGATAACCAATGCCGCTGCCAGCCAACTGGTATCGAACCAGTACAAGATGGCGGTCTATTCCCTTGGTGCGGATGCGAAGACCACCAAGCTGACGCAGGTCGCCGGTCTGTCGTCATCTCTCGCGTCCGTCGCCTCTGCGGCGGCCAACGTCGATCTTATGACGATCCCGTACCAGAACTACGACAACGATCAACAAACCGATCTTCTAGCCGCGCTGAACGGCATCAGAAGCATCATGGGCGTGAGTGGCAGCGGACTGTCGGCGAACGATCCGATCAAGGTGCTGTTTCTCATCAGCGATGGCGTAGAGGACGCGGAGCGTCCGAAGAACTGTCGGGAGAAGCTGAACGGCAATCGATGCCAGCAACCACTCGACACAACGCCCTGCGTCTCAATCAAGGCGAACGACGTCAGGCTCGCAAGCCTCTACACCACGTATCAGAAGATCCCGAGCAACACTTGGTACACAACCTGGATCGCACCTTTCCAGACGAGGATCGCGACCAACATGAAGGCCTGTGCCTCCGATGGCCTCTATGCCGAAGTACCGCCGTCTGGCGACGTCAGCGCCGTTCTGACCCAATTGTTCGCCAACGTGGTGAGCGAAACGCACCTCACTCATTGAGGCCCCGATGAAAGGCTTGGAGCTATCGAGATTGTTCTACCGGGAGGTCGTCCGCCCCTGGTTGGACGAGGCTTTTCCGAGCCTCAGGCATGATGCCGGCATGTTCGGATACGGCTCCGAGCTTCTTGGTTTCGATGATGACATGTCGCGCGACCACAACTGGGGGCCACGCGTCCAGCTGGTGGTGACCGGGGCCGATTTTGCCTCTCATGCCGAGGCCATTGTCGACGGCTTCGACGCGGTAAAGCCCGCGAGCTTTCTCGGCGAACCCATTGGCTACCGCTCGCGTCCCCACCCGCCCATTGTGGCGAACGACGCTCTTGGCCGTCCAGAGCACGGCGTCGAGGTCTTCACGGCTGGTGGAATACTGAGGACGCGACTGGCTCTGGATCCGACTGTTCCGCTCGACGCCCTGATCTGGCTGTCCATGCCCGAGCAACGGCTGCTGGAACTGACGGCCGGAGAGATTTTTCACGATGGTCTCGGGGACCTCTCACGCCTGCGGCAAACCTTTTCCGACTGTCCGCGCAACGTCAGTCTCTACAAACTGGCTGCCCAGTGGCGCCGCATCGCCGACGAGCAGGCCTTTGTTGGACGAGCCGGCCATGTCGGCGACGATCTCGGCTCACGCGTCATCGCCTCGCGGCTCGCGCATGACGTCATGCGCATAGGATTCCTTCTGGAACGGCAATATTCGCCTTACCCAAAATGGTTTGGCTCGGCTTTCGCCCGCTTGTCCGCAGCCAAGGCGCTGACACCGCTGCTCAACGCGGCGATCGCGGCGGACACATGGGAGACGCGGCAAACACATCTGGCGCAGGCCTACCTTGCCGTCGCCAAAATGCATGAACCGGCCGGTTTCCCACTCTCCGTCACGCCCAGGATCGGCCCCTACTTTGGTCGCCCGTTCCTGTCAATCAACGCCGAGGAGATCTGCGCCGGGCTGGCCGCCGCGATCTCAGACCCACTCCTGCACGGACGGGCAGTCATCGGTTCGATAGATCAGATTACCGACGCCACGCCGTTGATCGAAGCACCGGAGCGCGCGCAGCAGGTGATCTCGATCCTGCATCAGACTTGACCGGCTTCAGCCGAAACAAGCCCTCCGTGGCCAGAGGCGACGTCATCCATCACTGGGGGCGGATATCTGACATATGCCGTAGTTTGTCGGGGTTGCGGGTCACGTAGATGGCTGTAATTCGCTCTTCGACGACATTCAAAGTGGTCGTCTGCAGAGTGCTGCCCGCCTCGATCGTGACGAACCCGGGCAAGCCATCGATGATCGCATAGCGGACGATCTGCGATGGCTGGATGGCGAAGTCGCGAGCCATCTCGACATGCCGGGCCAGCACTGCTTCGAGGCCGACCAGAGGCGCAAGCGAAGCGACAATCCTGCCTCCACCATCGGCAATCGCCACCACGTCTTCGGCCAGAAGCGTGCGAAGAGCGGTCATGTCCCCACATCGCGACGCGGTGAAGAATGCCCGTGCCAACTCAAGCCCACGATCCTTGTCGACGGCAAAACGGGGACGAGCTTCCTGGATATGGGCTCGCGCCCGGCTCGCCAGCTTTCGGCAAGCCGAGGCCTCGCGTCCGACGATGTCGGCCACCTGATCGAAGGGCATTCCGAAGATGTCGTGCAGCAGAAATGCCGCTCGCTCCAGTGGCGAAAGCCGTTCCAAGGCGATCATCAAGGGCAAGGTGATATCGTCGGCCTGATCGTGGTCTTCCGGGTCGAAGATCGGTTCGGGCAACCAGGGGCCGACATAGGACTCGCGCCGACGGCGGACCGATCGCAGCTCGTTCAAGCAGAGCCTCGTGACGATCCTGCGCAGAAAGGCCGCTGGCTCGCGCACCGTCTGGTGATCGGCGGCAAGCCAGCGAATAGCCGTCTCCTGAACGATGTCCTCCGCCTCGGCGACCGATCCCAGCATGCGATAGGCGATCCGGATCAGGCTGGGGCGCATGTTCGACAAGATGCGCTCGGGAGATGCGTCGTTCATGATGAGACCGCCCCTCCTCAACTGCCCGAGTGAACCGAATTCACCTTGTAGAGCGCGGGCGAGACGGACTTGGCCAGCGCGGAAAACCGCATCAGGAGCTCTTTGGATTCAGGCTTCTTCATGAACGCTTCAAAGTGTTCCTTCGAAGCCCATTGCGCGTAGTTTACCACCTTCGTTCCGTCGAGACTGCTGTGCACGCCGACCGATACGAACCCCGGTTCGTGTCGGATCGCACTTTCGGTGACCTCAGACAGCAGTCGGGCGAGACCTGCCTGATTTGCCGGTTCGACCTCGTAGAGGTTTATCAGTGTCACTCGTTGGGTTTCAGCGTCGATCGTTGCGATTGTTCCGCGGGGCATCGTCATCTCCTGTGCGAGTGTTGCACATGTCATGACAGGGCAACCGAGCGAAATGTGACATTCCCCATCTCCGGAATGTCGAGTGCCAGGCTTTTCTTGGGGGTCGGGTCCGGGGCTGCATCTTTCCGTCGTTTTCGACCTGAATCGAGCCGGCTTTCAAATCAATCAAAGGTTGTACTTTACGTATATATCCGGACAGGCGAGAGATATGCGCCAGTTCGGTACACATTCGAGGCGGAATGATCACCAATACGGCCTCAGACGCCTTGGCTGACCCGAACGCCGTGAACGCCGCCTCAACGCCCTAGGTATATTTGACAGGCTCGACAGCGATCTCGAATATCGTGTTAACGCCAGCTATACTGGCAGAAGAGGCTGAAATAACGTCTAGTTTGATAGCGTTTTACTTCCAATTTTAGCTTTCAAACCACAAGCCTCGCGCAAGGGTGGCGGTGTTTCCTGCAAGCAATGACAGTGCTTCAGGAGATCAGCGATGAGTCTTTACGGTGTCTTGCGCAGCGGCGTTTCCGGAATGAACGCCCAGGGCGGCCGGTTGGCCACCACCGCCGACAACATCGCCAACGCCAATACCGTCGGCTACAAGCGCGCCTCTACTGAGTTCTCTTCAATGGTGATCGGCAACAGTCGCTCGGGCGCTTATCAGCCGGCCGGCGTCACCACCCAGACGCGCTATGCCATCGGTGAGGCCGGCTCTTATCTTTCGACGACAAGCGGCCTGGACCTCGCCGTGACGGGCTCCGGCTTCTTCGTCGTGCAGGATGCCGGCGGCACCCCCTACCTGACCCGCGCCGGCTCCTTCGTGAAGCAGACCGATGGCACGCTGAAGAATGCCGGCGGCTTCACCCTGCTTGGATACGATTTGTCGGCCGGCACCCCTTCTCCGTCAGCCAACAGCCTGACGGGGCTGGTTGAAGTCAACGTCAATGCCTTGGGTATGACGGCCTCGCCGACGACCAGCGGCTATATCACCGCGACGCTCAACTCCAACGCCACCGACGTGACCACCACCACGCCGCCGGGCGCGCCGGCCAGCGCCAACACGGCCGCTTCCGTCTATACCAACAAGACCTCGATGACGACCTACGACAACCTCGGCAACGAGGTGATGCTCGACGTCTATTTCACCAAGACAGGCTCCAACCAGTGGGAGTACGCGGTCTTCGATCGAGCTGGCGCTACCTCCGGCGGCTTCCCTTATTCCGCCACGGGCACGCCGGCCGTCGGCCCGCTTCTCGACTCCGGCACCCTCACCTTCGATGCCACAAACGGCAAACTGACGGCGCCGGTCATCGCGTCCTTCTCCGTTCCCAACAACGGCTCGTCGCAGACCATGACGCTCGACCTCTCAGGCATGACCCAGCTCGGCACCGAGGAGTTCAATCCGACCGGCGACACCGACGGCAATGCGGCCCAGGCGGTCGAGAGCATCGAGATCAGCGACAAGGGCATCGTCTACGCCATCTTTGGTGACGGCACCCGCAAGGCCACTTTCCAAATCCCGCTCGCCAACGTGCCGAGCCCGGACAACCTGACGCCGATCGCCGGCAACGCCTATGCCATCTCGATGGACTCGGGCGATCCGAGCGTCGGCTTCGCCGGCTCATCGAGCTTCGGCGTCATCAAGTCCTGGTCGGTGGAGCAGTCGAACGCCGACATGGCCAGCGAGCTGACGTCCATGATCGAGGCGCAGCGCGGCTACACCGCCAACTCCAAGGTCTTCCAGACCGGCTCTGACCTGCTCGACGTTCTCGTCAACCTGAAGCGCTGACCTCTAACCACTGGTGGATTCCTCCAATGTCCCTCTCGATGGCCCTCAACGTCGCCAACTCCTCTCTGCAGACCTCCGGCGTGCAGACGGCGACGACGTCGCGCAACATCGCCGGAGGCAGGGAGGCATCCTACTCCCGCAAGTCGACGATGGTCATCACCGGCGCTGGCGGGACAGTCCAGGTGGTATCGATCCAGCGCGCGACCGACGCCGCGCTCTACAAGACGATGCTGAAGGCCACTTCGGCCTCGGCAACGCAGGATGCGCTGCTCGATGGTCTGACGAAGATGTCCCAGACCATCGGCGACCCTGAGCTCGACCAGAGCCCGGCCGCCAGGTTGGGAGATCTCAACAACAAGCTCCAGCAGTATGCCGCCAACCCGAGCAACACCATTCTCGCGCAAGCCGTGCAGAGCTCGGCCACCACGCTGGCAAACACGCTCAATCAGGCGACGACGACGGTACAGGCCACCCGAGCCCTCGCCGACGCCGACATGGCGTCATCCGTCCAGCGGATCAACGACCTGCTCGCCAAGATCGATACCCTCAACACGAGCATCGTCCACGGCACCGTGACGGGGGCTGACGTCACCGACAACCTCGACAGCCGCGACAACCTCATCTCCCAGCTTTCCGAGGAGATCGGCATTTCCGTGGTGGCACGCGACAACAACGATGTCGCCATCTACACCGACGGCGGCGTTGCCCTGTTCGAGACCCATCCGCGCGAGGTCACCTTCCAGGCGACCAATGTTTTCAGCGCTTCCACCATCGGCAATGCCGTCTACGTTGACGGTGTGGCCGTGGTCGGCGGCCCGTCGTCGATGCCCAGCACGACCGGTCGTCTCGCCGGCCTCGCCACGCTGCGCGACGATGTTGGCGTCACCTACCAGAGCCAGCTCGACGAAATCGCCCGCGGCTTGATCGAAGCGTTTACGGAAAGTGACCCGGCCGGCATTGGGCCAGATGTTCCTGGACTGTTTACCTGGCCGGCCGGCTCCCTACCGGCCAGCGCCACCATCGAGACCGGCCTTGCCGGGCTCATCATGGTCAATCCGGCCATCGACCCGACGACCGGCGGCAGCCTCGATCTGATCCGGGATGGCATCACCTACGACTACAACACGACCGATGAAGCCGGCTTCACCGAGCGGCTGAACGCGATGGTCACCGAGTTTGGCGAGGCGCGTGTTTTCGATCCGAACTCCGGAGCCGATCCCACCAACACGCTCTCCGACTACGCAGCTTCCTCGGCGAGCTGGCTCGAGTTCAACCGGCAGCAAGTCGATACCTCCGCGGCCTACCAGTCGACCATGCTGCTGCGCGCTTCCGAAGCGCTGTCCAACACCACCGGCGTCAATCTCGACGACGAGCTGTCCAAGCAGCTCGAGATCGAACGCACTTACGCGGCGTCCGCCAAGCTCATCGCGGCGGTCGACCAAATGCTTCAGGACCTGCTCAACGCCGTCTGAGAGAGGAGTGAGACATGAAAACCACCTACATCTCGACCCAGGCGGCGTCCACTGCGTCCCGCCTTTCCATCCTCAAGATGCAGACCGAGCTCGCCAAGAACACCAAGGAGCTGAGCTCGGGCCGCTGGGCCGATGTCGGTCTGGAACTTGGGAACAGGACCGGACGCACCATCTCGCTGCGCCAGGACTACCAACGGCTCGATGCCATTTGCGACACCAACGGCCTGGTTGCCTCGCGTCTTGACACGAGTCAGGCGTCGCTCGACGGCGTATTGAAGAACGCCCAGGATTTCGCGGCCTCGCTGATCGCGGTCCGTTCCGGCAAGGTGGGCGCCGAGGTCGTCGCCGATGACGCCAAGAACAATCTGCAGTCGCTGATCGCCTCGCTCAACACGTCGATCAATGGCGAGTATCTGTTCGCCGGCATCAATACCGATGTTCGCCCGGTCGCCGACTATTACGCGACGCCGACCTCCCCCACAAAGACCGCCTTCGATACCGCGCTTGCCAGCTATTGTACCGGCGTCGGCGCCGCCAGTCCCGCCGATCTCACGGCCAGCGATCTGGAGACATTCATCGACGTCAATCTCACCGGCATGTTCGACGCCGCCAACTGGTCGGCCCCGACCACCGGCTGGTCGTCCGCCTCCGGCCAGAACGTCAAGAGCCGGATCTCGACCTCCGAGCTGATCGAGACCTCAGCCAACGCCAATGAGCCCGCCTTCCGCGAGCTGGCCATGGCCTACACGATGATCAGCGAACTCGCCGATGCCGGCCTTTCCGAGAAGGCCTACCAGACCCTCATCGACAAGACCGCTCAAGTCATCGGCGAGGCTACGGTTGATCTGACTGTCGTCAAGGCTCGCCTCGGTACCGCGCAGGAGCGGCTGAGCAACGCCAATGGCCGCATCAAGGCGCAGATGGATATCCTCAATCGCAACATCAACGATTTCGAACGGGTCGATCCGATCGAGGCGCAGACGCGCATTTCCGCGCTGGAAACCCAGCTCGACATGGCGTTCGCCCTGACCGGTCGCATGCAGCAGCTCAGCCTGCTCAACTATCTCTGATCCTCCCGGTCCGCCGGGGCAGCTTGTCTCACGTCAACCCGCAGGGTGTTTCATGCATCAGTTTTCCTACGCCGACATTGTCGGCGATGCCGTCAACCTCGCGCGCCAGCACGAGGCCGAGGCCATGGACCATGCCGTCGAACTGCTCCAACGGGCCAAGGTCAAGGGCAGTCGATCGCGGGAAGCCACCGACGCCATCCTCTATCTCCGCCGTCTCTGGAGCTATCTCATCGAGGACCTGGCCAGCCCGGACAACGATTTGCCGGACAGGCTGCGCGCCGACCTGATCTCGATCGGTCTGTGGATCATCAAGGAGGCGGAGCAGATCCGCCGCAACGAGTCCGAGAATTTCGACGGGCTGATCGAGATCAACGGCATCATCAGGGCGGGCCTCGCATGAGCAGTCGTTCGATGCACATTGGTCTCCGCGCCCGCGAGCGCCTCTACATCAACGGCGCGGTGATCCGCGTCGACCGCAAGGTATCCATCGAGCTTCTGAACGACGTGAGCTTCCTTCTCGAGGCCCACGTCATGCAGCCCGAAGAGACCACGACGCCCCTGCGTCAGCTCTACTTCGCCGTCCAGATGATCATGATCGACGGAACCGACAACCGCAGCGCCCGATCGATCGCCGCCGGCCTGATCGCCTCGCTCGACCGGACGCTGATCAACCCGGACATTCGCATCGGCCTGCGGGCCGTGGAGGCTCAGCTCGCCGCCGAACGTCCCTTCGACGCCCTCAAGACGATCCGCTCGCTCTTTCCGGTCGAGGCCGGCGTGCTGGGCGGGCTCATCGCCGCCTGATCAGGAGATGCACCATGCAAGTCAACACCGCAAACAGCCAAAGCACGGGGTCGTCCCAGGCGGCGAAAACATCCGGTCAGGGCAGCTCCCTCGATTATGATTCCTTCCTGAAACTGTTCATGGCCGAGATGAAGAACCAGGATCCGACGGCCCCGACAAGCTCGACGGAATACATCGCGCAGTTCGCCACCTTCTCGCAGGTCGAGCAGTCGATGCAGACCAACACCAAGCTCGACGGCCTCTTGTCCTCGCTCGCACTGTCACAGGCCGACGGCATCATCGGCCGAACCTTGACCTCCGAGGATGGCAGCGTTTCCGGCGAGGTCACCGCGGTCCGCATCGTCAACGGCGGCGCCCTCGCCGACCTCGACAGCGGAAAGTCCGTGGTGCTCGGCCCCGGCGTGATCATCACCTGATGAACGAGTTCGACGCTCTCGACCTGGTCCGCGATGCCATTTGGACCATCATCATCGGCTCAGGACCCGCGGTCCTGGCCGCAATGACGGTGGGCGTTGTCATCGCGCTCCTGCAGGCACTGACGCAGGTGCAGGAAATCACGCTGACCTTCATTCCCAAGATCGTCGCCATCCTGCTGACCATCGTCGCCACCGGCCCGTTCATCGGAGCCCAGATCTACGCCTTCACGGAAATCGTCTACGGGCGGATCGAAAGCGGCTTCTAGAGAGCATTGACGCGTCAGCTCGAGTTGTCGCTTTCGCTTTCGCCTTGGTCCCGGATACAGTCAGGAGCGCATCGCATGTCGAACCTCAGCCTGTCGCCCTCTGCCGGTGCCAAGAGCGCATCCGGCAAACGCGATATCGGCTTCGCCATCGGCATCGTCGCCATTCTGGCCGTGCTGTTCCTGCCGATTCCGCCGATCCTGATCGACACGGGCCTCGCATTCTCCATAGCACTATCGGTCCTCATCCTGATGGTTGCATTGTGGATCCAGCGGCCACTCGATTTCTCCTCCTTTCCCACCGTCCTCCTGATCGCAACGCTGCTGCGCCTCGCCCTCAACGTGGCGACGACGCGACAGATCCTGTCGGGCGGCCACGTCGGCGACGGTGCCGCCGGTCACATCATCCAGGGTTTCTCGCGCCTGGTGATGAGCGGCGACTTCGTCATCGGCCTCGTCATCTTCGCCATCCTGATCATCGTCAACTTCGTGGTCATCACCAAGGGCGCCACCCGCATCGCCGAGGTGGGGGCCCGCTTCACGCTGGACGCCATCCCCGGCAAGCAGATGGCCATCGACGCCGATCTGTCGGCCGGCCTGATCACCGACAAGGAGGCCCAGCTGCGCCGTCGCGAACTCGAGGAGGAAAGCACCTTCTTCGGCTCGATGGACGGCGCGTCGAAGTTCGTGCGCGGCGATGCCATCGCAGGCATCATCATCACCGCCGTCAACATCTTCGGCGGCATCGTCATCGGCTCCACGCGGCACGGCCTGCCTGTATCAGAAGCGGCCGATGCCTTCGTCAAGCTCGCCGTCGGCGACGGCCTGGTTACCCAGATTCCCGCTCTGATCGTCTCGCTGGCCGCCGGCCTTCTGGTATCCAAGGGCGGTACGCGTGGTTCGGCCGAACAGGCGGTCATGGGACAGTTGGGCGGCTACCCCCGCGCGCTCCTCGTCGCCGCCTGCCTCCTGGCGGGCCTGTCGCTGGTGCCCGGCCTGCCCCTTCTGCCCTTCCTCGTTCCGGCCGCCCTGATGGGCTTTGTCGCCCGGTCGATCCCCAAGCGCCGCGCCGAGCGCGCCGCCGCCGAGGCTGCCGAGAAGACCCGTGTGGAACAGGAGACCAAGTCCGAGGCCAAGGACTCGGTCAAGGAGCAGCTCCGTACCAACGAGATCGAACTCTGCCTGGGCAAGCAGATTGCTGCGCGCATGATGAACAATCACGGAGAACTGGCCCACCGCGTAGGCAAGATGCGGCGCAAGTTCGCCCAGCAGTACGGCTTCGTCGTTCCGGACATCAAGCTCGGCGACAGCGTCGCCATGCCGCAGAAGGAATACCGCATCAAGATCCATGGCACCGTCATTGCCGCCCAGGAGGTGAGACTCGGCGAGGTGATGGTGATCACTGGCGATACGGCCGGTCCGGATGTGCCGGGCGACGAGACGCGCGAGCCCGCCTTCGGCATGAAGGCCATGTGGGTGTCGCAGGATTACGCGAACGAGGTGACGCGCGAAGGGTACACGCCGATCGACAGCATGTCGGTGATGCTGACCCATCTTTCGGAAGTGTTGCGCAACAACCTGCCGCAGCTTCTGTCCTATAAGGACATGCGCATCCTGATCGATCGCCTCGATCCCGAATACAAGCGCCTCGTCGACGACATTTGCCCGTCGCAGATCTCCTTCTCCGGTTTGCAGGCGGTGCTGAAGCTCTTGCTGGCCGAGCGCGTGTCGATCCGCAACCTCCATCTCATTCTCGAGGCGGTCGCTGAAATCGCGCCGCATGTCCGCCGCGCCGAGCAGATTGCCGAACATGTCCGCATGCGCATCGCCCAGCAGATCTGCGGGGACCTCGCCGATGGCGGTACGCTCAAGGTGTTGCGCCTCGGCAACCGATGGGACCTGACGTTCCACCAGGGACTGAAGCGCGATGGCAAGGGCGACGTCATCGAGTTCGACATCGATCCCCGTCTGGTCGAGCAGTTCGGCACCGAGGTATCGGAAGCGGTTCGCAGCCGCATGTCGCAGGGGCATAGCTTCGCCGTGGTTACTGCACCCGAAGCACGCCCCTATGTGAGGCTCATCGTCGAGCGCTTGTTCCCGTCGTTGCCGGTGTTGAGCCACGTTGAAATTGCGCGCGGCGTCGAAGTGGAAGCGCTCGGAACCATCTCATGATCGGCATCGGCTCGAACACCGTTCTGGCCGTTTGCCTGCTGTTCTGCCGGATTGGCGGCGTGCTGATGCTGATGGTCGGCGTATCGAGTACGCGCGTGCCGACACAGGTCCGCCTGTTCCTTGCGGTTGGTCTGACGCTTGCCGTGGCGCCAATGCTGATCGACCAGGCTTCGGCCGCCATAACCGACGAGGCCCCCGTGACGCTCCTGCGCCTCATCGTCGCCGAGACCTTCACCGGCCTCTTCATCGGGTTTCTCGGTCGCCTGTTCTTCCTGGCCCTGCAGATGCTGTCTCACGCCATGGCGATGACCGTCGGCTTCTCCATGCCGGGCGCGGCGGTCGAGGATCAGGAGGCCCTGCCGGCCATGACGACCCTCGTCATGCTGACGGCGACGCTGATGTTCTTCCTGACCGACCAGCATGTGAAGGTGCTGGAGGCGGTCATCGCGTCCTACAAAGTGCTTCCGGTTGCCGGCGTCTTCGACCCGCAAGGCAGCCTTATCGAAGTGACCGACACGCTTTCCGCCGCATTTTGGCTGGCCCTGCGTCTTGCGAGTCCTTTCATCATCTATGGTCTGGTGATCAACTTCACGCTCGGCCTCGTCAACAAGATGACGCCCTCGATCCCGGTTTATTTCATCTCGATGCCCTTCGTTCTGTTTGGCGGACTGATGCTGTTCTACTTCACGGCCGTCGAGTTCCAGCAACTCTTCGTGCTGGGCTTTTCAAACTGGCTGGCCTCCCAATGACTTCGCCCGACAGAAAACGCCTCGAAGCCATGCACCGCATCGCCGGGCTTCGCCGCCAGCTCAAGCAGATCGAGGAGTTGCGCCTTGCCCGCGTGATGCACGAGGAAGCCGAGATCGACGAGAAATGCGCGGCGCTGATCACCGCCCTCAATGACGACAGCCCCCTGCACGGGCTATTCGCCGACCACATGGCGGGGCGTCTCAAGCGCCTCACGGAGCGTCGCACGCTGCTCGAACCCTTGAAGACACAGCAGATCGCTGCCGTGATGACGGAGGCCCGCCACACGCGCTTTGCCGAGACGATGATCGATCACCTGGAGCGCGATGTCGCGGCCGAGGACGAGAAGCAACAGCTCGAAAGCCTCGTCGAAGGGGCTCTCGCGCGGCGCCGCCACGCCAGCCTCGCTTAAGCTCGGCTGGCTAATCTTCTTTTGCAACGTTTCCGGAGGACGCTGATGGCCATCTCTCCCCCGTCGGATATCATACTCGACGTCGCCCGAGCCGCCGACCCTGAACGGCTCAAGGTGGCAACCGCCAAGCTGGACCGGCTTGCGGACACCGCGGGCACCGCCTTCGCCGACCTGATGCCTGCCGTATCCGAGGCCGGCAGCGCACTTGTCGCGCTGGCTGACGCCAGGCCGACAGTCGATCCTTCGCCATCGGCGTCGTTCGATCTTCATCGCGCGCGCCTACGCCTCCAGAACGAGACCGCAATGGCAGGCCGCGTGGATGAAGCAATGGCCGTTGGCGGCGATCGCCAGTCCAGAGCGCTTGAGAGCTTTGAAGCAATGGTGCTGAGCACCTTCATTGGCTCTATGCTGCCCGAGGGGGCAGAAGATGTCTATGGCTCCGGTACGGCAGGCGATGTCTGGAAGTCCATGTTGTCCGAACAGCTCGGCAGGCAGATGGCCAAAGCCGGCGGCATCGGTATCGCTGATCGCCTTGCTGCCGGGCATGTCGCCAATCTCAACTCGGGCGCGGCTGGCCCCTCGCCTCTTCGTCTTGCCGCCCTTCTCTCAACCGTCCCACGTATCTGACGTCCGACCTAATTTCGGAGTTTTCTGATGGACGAACCGCTCGCCGTCACCACCACCCCATTCGACTCCGGCGCCTCGACCGCGCTATCCGCTGCCCTCGATACCTGGAGCGATCCCGACGGCACCACGCCGATCGAGATTCTTGCCCTCCTCAAGGCCATCGCCCGCCTCGAACAAGTGGTCGATCAGGAGACGCAATCTCTGAGAGCGGGCGAGACTCCCGCCTTCGAGGACCTCAACTACCGCAAGAGCCACGGGCTTCTCGAGCTCACGCGCGCCATGCGTCTCGTTGATCCCCTCAGCATTGGCGACGACCTTCGCGACCGGCTCGAAAGCTTCCGCGACCAACTCGAACGCAACAGAATGCTGCTCAAGACCCACCTCGAAGCCACGCGCGAGATATCGGCCATCCTGACCGCGGCCATCAGCGACGCCGAGTCCGACGGCACCTACTCGCCGCCACAGCGCCTTTGGACGCGACCGCAATGAGCCGGCTCTTTTTCACGGGCCTCTGGGTCTGCGTGGTCACTCTCCTGTCGGCCTATAGCGCCGCATGGTGGCTGGTGAACGGAAGCCTGGCCAAGTCGACGGATGAGCCAACCTGGGAAGGACTTCAATACGTCAAGACCGAGCCCATCAATGTTCCGATGATCCGTGACGGCAGACTGATGGGCTACAGTGTCCTGGAGCTGGTGTTCACCGCGGACAGTACTCGTCTCAAGGAGGCGCCGGTGCCGCCGGAGCTGTTCGTCACCGACGAGGCTTTCCGGGTGATCTACGGCGACGACAGCATCGATCTCGACCACATCCAGCGATACGATCTCAAGGCATTCGCTGATGGCATCCGACAGAAGGTCAACGTGCGTCTGAAGAACGACGTCGTACAGGATGTGCTGGTCGACCAGATCAGCTACTTCTCTCGAGATGCCATGAAGGAGTGATCCCCAACCTCCCGCGCCAGACTCGAAAAGGCGGCCCTCCATTTCGGAGGCCGCCTTTTTGGTCGAGGCGATGAGCCGCCGGTCAGCTTGTTGCCGGCGCCTGTGGTGGCTGCATCTTCTCGGCTAGTTCGCGGAAGGCATCCTGGCTTAGCGGATCCGTCGGATTCTGGCGGAGGCCATCATAGATGCGCGGCACCAGCGATACTGCCTGATCGAGTTCGGGATCCTGGCCGGCCTGATAGCCGCCCATGAGACGCAGGTCGCGCGTATCCTCGAAGCGGGCGATCAAGCTCCTGAGGCGGAGAACGAGATCCCGCTCCTCTCGGCTCCAGACATGCTGGGCAAGACGCGAAATCGAGGCCAACACGTTGACGGCCGGGTAGCGGCCCTGATCGGCAATCGCACGGTCGAGCACGATATGCCCGTCGAGAGTTCCGCGAATGTTATCAGCCACCGGATCGTTGTGGTCGTCACCGTCGACAAGAACGGCGAACACGCCTGTGATCGAACCGCCACCCTCTTCGCCCGGCCCCGCCCGTTCCAGAAGCTCCGGCAGACTGGTGAAGACGCTGGGCGCGTAACCGCGCGCCACGGCCGGCTCGCCGGCAGCGAGCGCCACGTCACGAGCCGCATGGGCATAGCGGGTTACCGAGTCCACGATCAGAAGAACCTGTTCGCCGCGATCGCGGAAATATTCGGCAACCGCCATGGCAGTGCGTGGCGCCAACCGGCGCATCATCGGGCTCTCGTCGCCGGTCGCTACGACCGTCACCGAGCGAGCGCGATTGTCGCCAAGGGAATCGTCGAGAAACTCGCGTACCTCACGGCCACGTTCGCCGACCAGGGCGATGACCACGGTATCGAAGGCGCGCGAACGGGCGATCATCGAAAGCGTCGTCGACTTGCCAACGCCGGAGCCGGCGAAAATGCCGATGCGCTGGCCGGCACATATCGGCGTGAAGAGATCAAAGGCGCGGACGCCAGTGCGGATCGGCGTTTTTACTCGGGCGCGGCGAAGAGCGTTGGGAGGACGGCCATCCACAGGCACGGCGACGATGCCCGGCATCAATGGACCAAGTCCGTCGACCGGTGCGGCCATTGCGTCGATGACGCGCCCTTTCCAGGAAGGGTGCGGGGCCAGCACCACCGGTCCGGCATGCCAGGCGGCGGCCCCGAGTCCGGCGTCAAGACGCGGTGCGAAAGGTTTGACGGTCACCCCGTCGCCGTCGATCCGCAGCACCTCGGCAAGGCTCGCTCCGTCCGCGGCGGCGATTTCGATCCGGTCGCCCAGGCGAACGTGACGTGAAAGCCCCCGGAGGCGAAAAGCATCAGGGGCGACTTCCGACACTCGCCCCCCAACGCGGATGTAGCCGAGTTCATGGGTGGCCGTCGCAACGCGATCTGCGAGGTCCTCGAGCTTGAAGGAGTTCGTCACGTGACCTGCCCGAGCCGTTTGATGGCATCCTGCATCGACTGCTCCGACTTGTTCGATGCGGCGGTGACCTGCTCGAAGGCTCGCGTCACCTCGATGAGGCGCGTCATTTCCAGAACGGGATTGACGTTTGCCTCCTCCACGAAGCCTTGCGCAACGCCCTGACCCACGAAATCGACCACGGGAACGGCCGGAAGGTCTGGAATGACGCCCGAGTTGGTTCCACGCGCCAGCTTCGCCTCGTCGGGAATGGAAAATAGGCCGAGGGCGCCGATCGCCCGACCACTCTGGGAGATCATGCCGTCCCGACTGATCGAGAGGCGCCCGGCATCCGGATCGATCAGGATCGAGGCTCCACCCGGATCGAGGATTGGGTTGCCGGCGACGGTCTGCAGGACGCCGTCGGCGGAGACCTGCAGGCGACCGTCCCGCGTGTAGACGTTGCCGGTCGGGGTTTGAACCGCCAGCCAGCCGTCGCCATCCACGGCGACGTCGAGATCGTTGCCGGTCTCACGCAGGCCGCCCTTGTCGCGCGAGATGAAGGTCTGGCCCGTCGAGGAGTAGGCGACCGGATCGGTGCCGGCTCGCGAGAGAAAAGTATCGAACTTCACTTCGTCGGCACGGTAAGCGGCGGTCGAAAGGTTGGCGACATTGCTGGCCAGGGTATCGAGCCGATTGGCCAACGCCACCTGTGCCGACAGCGAGACGTAAAGGGAGCTCTGCACGATCAAAGGCCTCCAAGCTTCAGCCCTTGCAGGCTCATCAATGTATCGGCGCTCATCACCGCATTGCTTTGGCCGGTGATCAGCGCGGCGACGGATGTCGTCGCTGTGCTGCTGGGATTTGCGGCCTCCCACATGGCGGTAAAGCGGGTCAGGAACTTCTTGAGCTCTTCGGGCTTGGAAAGGTTTTCGACGTCGATCCGGCTCTCGAAATACTTCGCCTGGACGTCAATGTCGGCATTGCCGGTTTGCGTGGACAGCCCGAGCACCGTCTGCGCCACCTTCAGAAGCGCAGGGTCGGCGAGGATGCTGTAGGCCGACGTAATGGTCGGTGCCTTGCGCTCGAAATAGAGGGCAAGGCGCACGCCCTCGTTTTCCTTGCCGGCTTGAGCCTCGATCGTCTGTCGAAGATAGCTCGAGATGGTGGTTTCCGCCTGTTCGCTCGTCTGGACCCGGATGGTCCCATCCGCTGAGAAGTTGAAGGCAGCGGCGAGCTCCCGCCACGCCGAGTTGGTCTGGCGGGCGGCGTAGCTGTCGGCATCATTGGGGTCGGAAGTGAGGATACGCCTGAGGAACGTCTTGGCGCTCGCCGCCGTGCCTGGCGGTTCGACGCCGAAGGCAGTCATGGCGTAGCCGACGAGACTGTCGTCGGCCAGAAAATCATCGACCGTCTTCACGTTGGGCAGGGTCTGCTCGTAGGCCATTGTGCCAAATTTGATCAGCGTTTCAGTGTCGCCCTGCTCGGCGGCCTTCTCGGCATATCTCGTCTTGATGTCCGAGAGCGCATCCGGGCTTTGCGCCGACGGCTTCAGGAAGGAGAAGGCCTTGGCGAACTCCTGATAGCGCTTGTCGACGAGCTTGTTGGCAAAACTCTTGGAGTCCGAGAGATCGCTCTCCAGAACCTTGCGCATGAACGCCTTGGCATAGGTCATGTCCTCGAGCCCGTAAGCCTTCATGGCGTAGGAGTAGAGGCGATGATCGTCGAAGAACTCCTCAAGGCTGCTCACCTTGCCGATGTTCTCCCTGTAATACTCGGTAGCCCGCTTGACGTCCGGCTGAGCCGACGTCCGCGTGAGCGTCGCCGTCATGTCGCGCGTGATCATCTGGTAGCTCAGCGGTGTCGACAGCATGGCCTTTCTCCTTGTCTTGTCCTGAGAGATGCATGGCGAACCTTGCTCGTGGCTGGCGAAAGCCTCCCAAGCCTCGCACAAGCCTCGCCGCCTAGACCCAACGGCAGACAACCACGAGAAGGAGCAGGGACTTGGGTAGTTTGATCGGCTTCATTATCGCGATCGGCTCCTTGCTCGGCGGCTACGCGGCGCTTGGCGGGCATCTCACCGTGCTGTGGCAGCCGTGGGAGTTCGTGATCATCGGCGGCACCGCCCTGGGCATCTTCATCGTCGGCAACACGATGCGGACCGTACGCGACACGGGGCGTGGCGTTGTCGACGCGGTGTTGGGCAACATCCCCCGGCGCGAGCACTATCTCGGTGTGCTCGAGGTTCTCTATGCCTTGATGCGCGAGTTGAGATCCAAAGGGCGAAGCGACGTCGAAAAGCACATCGAGGATCCGGAGAATTCCGACATTTTTCGCAAGGTTCCCTTTGTCGCCAAGGACAAGGAAATGCGCGCCTTCATCTGCGATTACTTCCGCCTGATCATCGTCGGAAATGCTCGGCCGCACGAGGTCGAACAGTTGATGGACGAGGAGATCCAGACTATCGCCCACGAACGGCTGATGCCCTATCTCGCCCTGGGCGCCATCGCCGAAGCGCTGCCGGCCCTCGGCATCGTCGCTGCCGTGCTCGGCGTGATCAAGGCGATGGGCGCCATCGATCAGTCGCCGCAAATTCTCGGCGCGCTGATCGGAGCCGCCCTGGTCGGAACCTTCGGCGGCATATTCCTGTCCTACGGCGTGGTGACGCCGATCGCCGGCAGGATCAAGGTGACACGCGAACGTCAGCTCGCTCCCTACATCCTGATCAAGCAGACCCTGATCGCCTCCATGAACGGCGCCGTACCGCAGATCGCCCTCGAATACGGACGCAAGACCATCCCCGCTCACCAGCGCCCAACCATCGACGACGTCGAGGACGAAGTGATCTCCTCGCCCGTTCCGGCTGCAGCCAAGGCTGGTGAAACCGCTCAGCGGAGTGCCGCCTGATGGCCAGCCTGCATACCGCCACCCGCCCGGTATCCGACAAGCTTCTCGATGCGAGCGGCATTTCCGTCGACCGCATCCCGATGCTGCACGTGGCCTTCGATCGCCTGGCGACGCATTGCGCCGACAGTCTGCGCCAGATGTCGTCTTCCCCGGCTTATTTTTCGCTCTCCAACATCGCGCCGTCGCGCATCGACGACGTCCTTGACGATTACGAAGCCAATGCCATCGCCGGCGTCTTCCACGTGCCGGCCTGGGACTCGCGCATTCTCGTCGGCTTCGACCGGGACTTCGTGTTTTCGATGGTCGAGGTGTTGTTCGGCGCCGACGGCAGCGAGCCGCCGATCGACGTCGAACGCCCATTCTCCAACATCGAAATCAACATAGCGCAGGCGATTTTCGAGCGCATGGCCAAGGTGTTGCCTCTGGCTTTCGGCGCTCCCCACGACACCACCTTCAAGTTCGAACGCATCGAAACCCGCATGGATTTCGCGATCATCGGGCGGCGCAACAGCCAGGCGCTGGTGGCCAAGTTCCTGCTGCAGGCGCTCAACCGCGGTGGCGAGATGTTCGTCATCCTGCCGCAGTCGGTTTTGAACCCGGTGCGCGAAACGCTGGCCAACACGATGGCCGGAGAAGCGGCGCCTCGCGATCCGCGCTGGGCTCGCCAGATCCAGAGCGAAGTGCAGCGGACGGAGATGCGCGTCGACGCCATTCTCGAAGAGAGGTTCATCGACCTGTCCGACGTTTCCAGCTTCGAGGTTGGTCAGGTCATCGAGCTGCAGGCAACGCCACGCAGCCGCGTCAAGCTGACCTGTCGCGGCGAGCCGCTCTTCTGGTGCCAGCTCGGCCAGAGCAACGGTGTCTACACCATCAAGATCGACGAACACGTCGATGCCGATCAGGAGTTCCTCAATGACATCCTTTCTCGTTGAAAGCATCTTGCTGGTCGCTTTGATCGGCACCATCGCCGGCTTGCTCGTCTTTCGTCGCGAGCTGCGCGAGCTCAAGTCCAACCAGGCGACCTATGCCAACTCTCTCGACGAGACCGGCGTCGCCCTGATGACGGTCGGCAACGCCATCCGCGAAATCAACATGCAGGGTCTGACGACATTGCAGAACCTGATCGTCGAGATCGAGCGGGCCAAGACAATGCTCGACGAGCTTGAGAAAGCGGCCGGCGCTGCTCCGGCCGAGCCGATGAGAAGCGGCGCGCGCGCCGGTCGCTGATCGATCGCCCACCCCGCCCCCTTCATAGAGAGGACAGCCCCATGGCCCGCAGTTCCAAGACCCAACGCGACATCGACGAGATCATGGCCGAGATGGACGGTCCCGCCGCTCCGACGCCAGCCGCCGATGTGCTTGAAGCGGTGGCCGTCGAGACGATCGTCGACAACGGTACCGAGGACGAGCCCCGAGAAGAAACGGGGCCCAGCGTCGAGGACGCCTTTGGCACCGTGCGCAACCTCGAGGCGGTGATGCGGATCCCCGTCACCATTCAGGTCGTTCTCGGTTCGGCGATCATGCCGGTCGCCAACCTGATGAAGCTTCGGCGCGGATCGGCCATTCCGCTCGATCACCGCGTTGGCGAGCCGGTCGACGTCGTGGTCAATGGCCGCACTGTCGCTCGTGGCGAAGTGGTGGTGGTCGAAGACGATACCTCTCGCTTCGGCATCTCGCTCACCGAGATCGTCGGCGGCAACGCCTCCAACGCCTGAACAGCGGACGGGAGATCATGGCAGCCACGGCTTCGGCGAAAAAGAACAAGAGCGAGCGCCCGCTCCAGGGCCCCGACAAGGCGGCGGTACTGTTGCTGGCGCTCGGCCAGCCACTGTCCGGTCGGCTGCTCTCCCACTTCGACACTGGCGAGATCAAGCAGGTCACCCGCTCGATCGCGGATCTCGGCGCCGTGTCGGCCAAGCAGATATCCGACATCGTCGAGGAGTTCGCTACCCGGTTCACCGGCGGCAACCTGCTCGGCACCGTCAGCGACGTCGAGAAGATGCTGACGGGCATCCTGCCACCCGATCAGGTGTCGGATATCATGTCGGACGTGCTTGGCTACGCCAACCGCTCCATCTGGGATCGGATCTCCTCCGTTTCCGAGGCGATCTTCGCCAACTATCTCCAGAAGGAGCACCCACAGACGGCCGCGCTCATCCTTTCCAAGGTGCGCCCGACCTTCGCCGCCCGCACCATGAGCCACCTGCCGCAGCCGCTGCGCCACGAACTCATGCGCCGCATGCTGAACCTCAAGCCGATCGTCGAGGATACCGTGGCAATTGCCGAGCGGACGCTGCATGAGGACTTCATGCTGAACTTCTCGCGCAACATGGGGGCCGACACCCACGCTCGCATGGCCGACATCCTCAACAAGATGGAGCGGCACGACATGGAAGACGCGCTCGAAGGCATCAAGAAGGTGAAGCCGGAGTCGGCGGAGATGCTGAAAGGCCTGCTCTTCACCTTCGATGACATCATCAATCTGGCTCCGCGTGCGCGCCAGGCGATCTTCGACCAGATCCCGACCGAGCGGGTGGTCCTCGCCCTCAAAGGCACCGATCTCGACTTCCGCGACGCCATCCTGTCATCTCTGGCCACGCGCGCTCGCCGCATCGTCGAGAACGAACTGGCCACCAGCGAGCCTTCTCCGCAGCGCGATGTGCTCGAGGCGCGCCGGGTGATCGCCGACCTCGCTCTCGACATGGCCGGTCGCGGCGAAATCGAGCTCAACTCCGATCAGGATGACGACACCTACATACGCTGAGGTGCGTCATGAGCGACGAGCCGGATCAAGACAGCAAAACCGAGGAAGCGACCCCCAAGAAGACCCAGGATGCCATCGAGAAAGGCAATATCGCCCAGTCGCGCGAACTGCCCATGCTGTTCTCGCTCGGCGCCATGCTGATCGTCATGGTCTGGGTGATCGGCAGCGGAGCCGGCCGGCTGGCTGGAACCCTACGCGGCTTTCTCGACAACCCCGGAGACGTCCGCCTTGAACAGGGACAGGATGCCGTTCTGCTGCTCGACGCCATCGGTCTCGAAATGGGCCGCTTTCTGGTGCCGACCAGCATCATCTTCGCGGTGGCCGGGCTCGCCGGTTCATTCGTGCAGAATGTGCCGCAGGTGGTGGTCGACCGTATCAAGCCCGAACTCAGCCGCCTGTCGATCGCCAAGGGTTGGAAGCGTCTCTTCGGCGTTCAGAGCCTCGTCGAGTTCGGCAAGGCGCTCTTCAAGTTCGGCGCCACTGCCCTCGTCGTGTCGATCATCCTCAAAACCGAACAGCATCGGATGGTGAACGCCATGTTCTCCGACCCCGGCACCCTGGTCGACTCCACGGTCGGCATCGCCATCCACCTGCTCTCAGCAGTCTGTATCGCCACCGTGCTTCTTGTGGCGGCCGACCTCATCTGGGCTCGCATCCAGTGGCGGCGCAACCTGCGCATGACCAAGCAGGAAGTGAAGGACGAGTTCAAGAACACCGAGGGCGATCCGCTCGTCAAGGCGCGCATGCGCTCGCTGGCGCGCGATCGCATCCGCCATCGCATGATGGCGAGCGTCCCCCAGGCGACCCTGGTTCTTGCCAACCCGACCCACTATGCCATCGCGCTGCGCTACGTCTATGAAGAGGGCGGCGCGCCTGTGGTGCTCGCCAAGGGGCAGGACCTTGTCGCCCTGAAAATCCGCGAGATCGCCGAAGAGAACGGAATCCCGGTCGTTGAGGATAAATTGCTAACCAGAGCCATGTACGGTAAGGTCGAACTCGACCAGATGATCCCCGTCGAGTTCTATCGGGCGGTGGCAGAAATCATCTATCTGCTTCAGGCTCGATCGACTGATAGTAACCTGCCTGCCATCATCAACGGCCGCCTATGACGGATACGCGAAACGACCACCGCTCCATCGCCCGCGAGAAGGCGATCGCCGAAGGCGTCAAGGACGTCGCGGCCGAATTGCGCCTGATCGATATCGTCAATCTGGTCGTCTACATCCAGCTCGAGAAGCACGGTAACCTCGACGATCTCGTGGCGTCCTCGGTCGAGCTCTATTTCAAGCCTGATACGCTTCGCTACGGCTGGCGCGCCGCCGTCGACACCGATTGGTCCGGCCCGACCACCGTGACGCTCGACATGGAGTTCCAGAACCAGGGCGTAACCGTGTTCTTCAGCCTGATCCTGGGGCCACTGAACGCCGGCGTCGAGATCCACTACTTCGCCGTCTCCGGCTCTTCCGCCGATCCGGAGGAAAACACGCGCCGCCTCATCGACGCGATCGCCGACGCGCGCCTCGTTCCGACTGGCTGACAAGTCGGGCCCGGTCGGCGAGACCAGCCTCGGGCAAGATTTCATCTCCATGATCCCTCTCGAACCTTCGGAGGGATCGCCTTGCAGCCCATCCACCTATTTTCCATCGCCTCCCGGCAAGCCGACTGGCTGTCCGTCCGCCAGGCGACCATCGCTCAGAACGTGGCCAACGCCGATACGCCGAAGTATCGCGCGGTCGATGTCGAACCCTTCGGCGACGTTCTCTCCCAAACCCGGCTCCAGCTTGCCGCGACCAATCCCGCGCATATGGCGCCCAGTGGTCTCGATGCGGCCACTGCCGATGTCCGACGCGAGGATGCCTGGGAAATAACCCATTCCGGCAATTCGGTCAGTCTCGAGCAGGAGATGATCAAGGCCGGCGACATCCACGCCAGCTTCTCCCTCAACCGCAGCATCGTTGCCGCCTTCGGCCGCATGCTGACCTCCGCCGTGAAGGGGTGACCCGATGGACCAGCTCGCAGCCGCCCTCAGGATTTCCGGTTCAGGCATGCAGGCCCAGTCGACACGCATGCGCATCGTCTCGGAAAACCTTGCCAACGCCCAGTCGACCGGCAGGACGCCTGGCTCCGATCCTTATCGCCGCAAGACGGTGACGTTCGCCGAGGAGATGGACCGCGCCATGGGAGCCCCGATGGTCATGGTCAAGGATATCGGCGCCGACAGGAGCCCGTTCGAGGTGCGTCACGATCCAGGCAACCCCGCAGCCGATGCCGATGGCAACGTCAAGATGCCCAACGTCAACGTGCTCATCGAGCTCAGCGACCTTCGCCAGGCCAACCGATCCTATTCGGCTAACGTCGAGGCGATTACCCAGGCCCGCTCGATGCTGACGATGAACATCGATCTCCTGAGGAACTCGTGATGCTGAACCCCATCTCCTCGCTCGATTTCAACATCGATCGACTGTCGCCGCCGACCGCCGCGCCTGGCGTTCTTGCCCACGCGCCGACTGAATCCGCCGCCTCTGCCGTCGCCAAACCGGTCGATTTCATGGACGTGCTTGCCGAAGTCTCCGGCTCGGCCATTTCCGACCTCAGGGCGGGCGAAGCCGCCTCCATCGCCGGCATGGAAGGGAAGATGAGCGTTCAGCAGGTCGTCGAGGCGGTGATGTCCGCCGAGAAGTCGCTGCAGACCGCCCTCGCCGTCCGCGACAAGGTCGTCTCCGCCTATCAGGAAATCGGCCGCATGGCCATTTGAGGAGCCCACGATGAAAGCGCTCGCCATCGCCGCTACCGGAATGACCGCCCAGCAGCTCAACGTCGAGGTCATCGCCCACAACATCGCCAACATCAACACGACCGCGTTCAAGCGTTCGCGCGCCGAGTTCACCGACCTGCTCTACCAGACCCAGCGCATGCAGGGCGTACCCAACCAGGGCGGCCAGTCGGTCATTCCCGAAGGCGTGCGGCAGGGCCTGGGCGTTCGCGCCGCCGCCATCCGCAACCTGCATCTGCAAGGCGGCATGACGCTCACCGGCAACACCTACGACATGGCGATCGACGGTCGCGGCTGGTTCCAGGTCGACGGACCAAACGGCGAGACGCTCTACACAAGGGCAGGCGCCTTCAACAAGAATGCCGACGGCCAGCTCGTCACGCTCGATGGCTACGCGGTGCAGCCGGCAATCATCGTGCCGACGGACGCCACCGACCTGACGGTCAACGAGTCCGGCGAGATCTTCGCCACCGTTCCCGGACAGGCGGCGCCTCAGTCGCTTGGTCAGCTTTCGCTCGCCAACTTCACCAACGACGTCGGCCTCGAACCGATCGGCGGCAACCTCTATCGCGAGACGCTCGCCTCCGGCACCCCGGTCGCCGGTATTCCGACCGACCCCGGCTTCGGCAAGATCCGGCAGAAGTACCTGGAGGCGTCCAATGTCGATCCGGTATCCGAAATCACCGAGCTCATCTCGGCCCAGCGTGCCTACGAGATGAACTCCAAGGTTATTCAGGCGGCCGACTCGATGGCCGGTACCGTCTCGAACGGGCTGCGCTGATGCCGGAAAGGCCGTTCCCATGAAACGCCTGCTGCTCATCGCCGCCATTGCCTTCCTCGCCGCCGGTTTCCTCGCTCTCCGGCCGGCCGGGGCCCAGATGGTGTCGACGTTGCCGGTGCCCGGCATCACCATCTACCCCGGCGATCCGATCACCGATGACATGCTGACCGAACGCCGCTTCCGTCTGACACGTGCGTCGCTGGAAGCGGTCGTCGCCGGTCGCGAAATGCTGGTCGGGAAAGTCGCGCGGCGCACCCTGCTGCCAGGGCAACCGATCACCGTCAACGCGGTCGAGAACGCAAAGGTGGTGCGGCGAGGCGTCCCCGTGCGTCTCGTGTTCGTCGAAGGAGGGCTGACCATCATCACCTACGCCGAGCCGATGCAATCGGGCAGCGTCGGTGAGGTGATCCGCGTGCGCAACACCGAGTCCGGCACCGTCATCGTTGGCGTCGTCCAGCCCGACGGCAGTATCGTCGTAGGAAAGAGCTGATGCGCATCCTTATCGCCGGCCTTGCCGCCGGGTTCGTTGCCCTCCAGCCGGCCGCCGCTTGGGACGGTTCGAGGATGCCGATCACCCTCGACCCTCAGACCGGCGAGATCGTCAGCGTCGTCGATGGATCCATGCCCTTCGCCTCGCAGGGGGGGCAGACGTTGCTGGCCGCCGATATGGCGCCCAACCTTTCCCTGCCGCCGCCTCCCACCGTCGCACCCGTCGTGCCGCGGACGGGGCCGGAACCAAAGGCGCCGACCACGCCTGACACAATGGTGCATTCCCTGTCGCCGGGGGATGTGCGCATCAAGGACATCGCCTCTATCGAGGGCGTTCGCGAGAACCAGCTTGTCGGTTATGGCCTCGTCGTCGGCCTCCAGGGCACCGGTGACACCTTGCGCAATGCCGCGTTTTCCGAGCAGTCGCTCCAGTCTATGCTGGAACGCCTCGGTATCAACGTTCGCGACAGCGCTCTTCGAACGCGCAACATCGCCGCAGTCATCGCCACCGCCGAACTCCCGGCCTTCGCGGGAGCAGGATCCCGCATCGACGTCAACGTCGCCTCGCTCGGGGACGCCAGTTCGCTGCAGGGCGGTACACTGATCATAACTCAGCTCGCCGGCGCCGATGGCGAGGTCTATGCCGTGGCGCAGGGCCCGATCGCCGTTACCGGCTATAGTGCCTCCGGCATGGCCGAGAGTGTTCAGAAGGGGACGCCGACCGCCGGACGCATTCCGAACGGCGCGTTGATCGAGCGCGAGCTTCAGACCAATCTCGACGGTCTTGGTGCCCTGACATTCAAGTTGCGCAACCCCGACTTCCGCACCGCCATCCGCATCACCGATGCCATCAACACATATAGCCGCCGTCGCTACGGCGCCCCGGTGGCGGAGGAACGCGACTATCGTACCGTCGCTCTGATCAAGCCGCGCGGCATGTCGGCCGCCCGCTTCATCGCCGAAATCGAGGGGCTTCCGGTACGCCCCGACACGCCAGCCCGCGTCGTCATCGACGAACGTTCGGGAACGGTGGTGATGGGAGCCGACGTCCGCATATCGACGGTGGCCATCACCCACGGCAACCTCAGTATCCGCGTCAGCGAAGCCCCCGTCGCCTCGCAGCCCGCCCCCTTCTCGGACGGCGAAACGGTGGTGCTCCCGCGCACTTTGGTCGACGCAAGCGAGAGTGGCGGCAACCTGGCCATCATCGGCGGCACCGACCTTCAAACGCTGGTTCGCGGCCTCAACCAGATCGGTCTCAAACCGACAGGTGTCATCGCCATCGTTCAGGCCATGAAGACCGCCGGCGCGCTCCAGGCCGATCTCGTCGTGCAATGAACGTCTCGTTTCAGGCGATCAGCCCCGCGCAAGTCTGCGGTGCGAACCTGCCGGACATGAAATCAACGACTGAAGGGGTTTCGGCATGACGTCGATCCGACGGTGCCTTCTGTCTCGCCTGTTCACGGCGGTCATGGTGGTTCAGCTTTGCCCAGGCGTGACTGTGGCGGCGGAAACGGAGGCGAAGACCGTATCGCCTGTCGAGACCGCAGCCACCAGCCACTCCGGACTCGAAATGCGGGCGCTGACCGAAGAGGCGCGCCAATACTGCGTCAATATCCGCGACGTTGCCGCGGACGCCCGCTACGCTTGGCAGAAGTCAACTCTGGAGGCCCTCGACAAGCGCGTTGCCGAACGGATCGCCGCACTCGAGGAGAAGCGGGCCGAGTACGAGAGCTGGCTCAAGAAACGCGAGGACTTCCTCGCCGCCGCTCGTGACGACGTCGTGGCCATCTACGCCAAGATGCGCCCGGAGGCAGCGGCCAGCCAGCTCACCGTCCTCGACGAGGAGATGGCGGCCGCTGTGCTGGCGCGGCTCAACGCACGCTCTTCCAGCGCAATTCTCAACGAGATGGATCCCGCCCGCGCCTCGCAACTCGCCAGCGCGCTCGCCGGCATGACCGAACTGTCCGCCAAAGGAGAACTCCCTTGAAGCGTGTGCTGCTTCTCATCGCCGGCCTGTCGCTCGTCGGCTGCAACACGTCTACGGATCTCAATACGGAACCGACCATGTCGCAGGTCGGCGCGGCGCTGCCCCTCAATGCGCTAACGCCGTCTCCCACGATGTTCCGGGACTCCAACTCCACCTACGTTCATGGAGGCGAAGGGCTGTTCCGCGACTCCCGCGCCCATCAGGTTGGCGACGTTCTGACCGTCCTGATCCAGATGAACGACAAGGCCGCCCTGGACAACTCGTCGGAACGCTCTCGCGTTTCCAGTGCGGGTTTCGGCGCCGGTTTCGGCTTCTCGGTGGCCGGCGAAGGATCCGACGCCAGCCTTGACGGCAACGTCAACTCCTCCACCCGCTCCAAGGGCGAAGGCGCCGTTGAGCGCTCCGAGGCGATCAAGGTCACTCTGGCGGCAGTGGTCACCAGCGTATTGCCCAACGGAAACCTGATCATCTCCGGCTCGCAGGAAATGCGCGTCAACTATGAGATGAGGGTGGTCAACATCCAGGGCATCGTTCGCCAGCGCGACATCTCCGGCAATAACGTGGTGCCTTACGAGAAGATCGCCGAAGCACGCATCTCCTATGGCGGCCGGGGCCGACTGACCGAAGTCCAGCAACCGGGTGTGCTCCACCAGCTCTACGATCGCGTAGCTCCCTTCTGAGAGGCAGCATGGCCAAGCTCCCGCTTCCCGGCGTCCGAGACGTGGCGCCCTCCGAAACCGAGGCCGATGTGCGCCGGCCGCCGCCGCCCGAACGAGTAGGTGTGTTGAAGCCGGCCTTCTTCCTGACGGTTCTGGCTGTCGCCGCCGGCCTTGGCCTTGGCGTCCATCTCGTCCGCTATGCGCAGATCGCCGATGCCGGCCAGCAACAGGAAGCCAGTGCCGGCGGCGAACGCGCGCCCCTGACCTCTCGTCTCTATCGCCTGAAGCCGATCGTGACCAATCTGACCGAGCCTGCCGATGTCTGGCTCCGTCTCGATGCCGCGATCGTCTTCGAGGATGAGATGCCCAACTCGGACATCGTCTCGGCGGAAATATCGGAGGATCTCCTCGCCTTCCTGAAGACGTTGAGGGTCGAGCAGCTCGAAGGGGCCACCCAACTCCAGCACCTTCGCGAAGACCTGCGGGATCGGGTCGCCATTCGCTCGGGCGGAGACGTGCGCGACCTCATAATAGAAAGTCTGGTCGTCCAGTGAAAAAAGCCCTGCTCGCCGGAGGCAAAATAAACAGAGGTCAGGGTCACGGACACCGGCACCTGCGCCTGGGTCCAGCTCAGACCATTATCATCGGAATAAACGATATTACCGTGAGCACCAACCGCCACCAGGCGACGGTCTGCACGGACCACATCGAGCAGCAGCGCCTGATGCGCTTTTTCAGTTTTAATCGCCGGGGTATTGAGCGGGTCCTGCCAGGCAGCCTGTGCGGAAGTCATCACCAGTGCGGTGATGGCCAGCAGCCCGGTACGGGTGAAGCCGGTTACCAGCGCTTTACCCGAAGCACGGGCTAACCGCTGAACCAAATCAGAAAACATAAGGAGCTCCGTTTTTATAGTAATGTCGGATGGCGGCCAGTTTATCTGAGCCTTTTAACATTGACTAACGCCTAGTTGTTACAGAATGTAAGGAGAGCTGTGCCATAAAGGAAAGGGTTTGCAACCCTTTTTTCTCCCCTGTCCCTGTCGTTAAGACGGCCGCTGCAGACAGGCGGGAGCCCGTCTGCAGCCGGTATCAACGCCGGCCCCGCCGGCGCAGTTCAGCCGGGGTAAAGTAGCGGTCCCCCGGTGGTTCCTGACTGTAATCAATGCTGCCCTGTTCTTCGTTATCCAGTCCCTGCAGATGATAACGCCGTGCCTGCAGATCGTGGAAAACATCAATGCTTGTCCAGGTCACCGGCAGCTCATAATAGGTCTTCATATACGCCATACTGACACGCCACAGATCACCGGCAGAGTCGTACTGATCCGCCACCGCAATGCCCCAGGTGTCCTCATCCAGATAGAACACGCGCTTGTGATACACATGACGCATGCCTTCTTTCAGCGTGGCTTCCACCACCCACACCCGATGTTTTTCATAACGGGTGTAATCCGGATTCAGATGCCCTGGTTTGATCAGATCATCATATTCAACGTCAGCCGACGTCAGGCGGTAATTATTGTACGGAATGTAGATTTCGCGCTTGCCCAGCAGCTTCCAGTTATACCGGTCCGGTGCGCCGTTATACATGTCGGTGTCATCGGCATAACGCAGACCATCCGCCGCCGCAATCGGGGTGTCATAAGCCAGGTTCGGTGCCCGGCGTACGCGCCGTTGACCGGCGTTATAGCCCCAGGCCTGACGTGGCTCATCCACCTGATTCAGGGTTTCATGCACCAGTACCGCACCACCGGCCAGACGCGCCGGCGCTTTGGTGAAAGACAGGTAATAGAAGAGAATATTATTCAGGTCTTCGATGCTTTTATCGCGACGGTAATAATTGAATTCCACTTCCTGCTGCACCGTTACCAGTGAATAATCACCATCCGTGTGCACCGCCAGCTCAGACGCCCGGCGGGTCAGATAAATTCCGCGCCAGCGGGTGATATGGTTCCAGATCGCCTGCAGGCCGTTTTTCGCCAGCGGAAACGGAATACCACCATAAGCGTACATCAGGCCGTCGCCGTTTTTATTCAGCTCAGCACGGATGGCATTTTTATAGGTATTTTCATAAACCCATTCCGGTGCTGCCGCAGTACGCCGGGTTTTATACACCGGCATGCGGAAGGTCTCCGGATAGGTACGGAACAGGCCTTTCTGGCCGTCGGTAAGATACTCGTCATACTGCTGCATATTGTCAGCAGTAATGACAAATAAAGGCTCATCCTGCGGGTAAGGATCAATATGATGCTGGCCGGGCTTGGTATAGCCCGGCGGTGGCAGTGACAGTCCTCCGCGCCAGGGCGGGATATCCGTGCCATTACCGGCCCTCTCACCGCCCACTGGCGTCAGATCAGATTTGAGACGGTCAGCTTCCTTGACGGAAACTGCTGCAAACGCTGTAGGTATGGCGCACAGAAACGCCAGTACACCAGCCGCTATCAATTTATTCTTGTTCATTATGCGACCTCTGTTCTACCGCAGACGCGGTATGCTTCCCCAGCGGCAAGAATAAAGAATCCTGCCTTAATGCTCAAACCAAACTCTTGCTGACCACCTCATAAACATCTTTGGACAATGCCCCGTGTGCCATGATGCGTTGTAATTGTGCCTTCATCAGCTGTGCCTGAGCCGGTACCAGACGCTTCCATTTGGTCAGCGGCCCCAGCAGACGAGCGGCAATCTGCGGATTACTGTCATTCAGTTTCAGTACCGCATCAGCCAGTAATTCATAGCCGCTGCCATCGGTGGCATGGAAATGCACCAGCGCCTGATTGGCAAAGACGCCAATGACCGAACGCACTTTATTCGGGTTACGCCAGTCAAAGGCTTCATGTTCCTGCAGCGAGCGGATAAAGGCGGCACTGCCCAGCTCAGCAGAGCCGGCCTGTACCGACAGCCACTGATTTACCACCAGCGAATCTGCTGACCACTGATGGTAAAAATCATCCAGTAATGCCTTAGCCAGTACCTGATCGCCACTGCTCACCACGGCGCGCAGGGCTGCCATCTGATCGGTCATATTATCCGCCGCAGCAAACTGTGCTTTTGCCAGTGCCAGACCATCAGTACTCACTTTGGCCTGATAACTGAGGGCCAGATTTTTCAACGCCCGGGCAGACATCTGTGCCGGCTCCGGGGCATAAGGCGCGGACGACTGCAGGCGCTGATAACAGTCTGCCATGTCACTGAACAGAGCCTGAGCCAATGCCTGCTGCACGGTGTTCCGCGCCTGATGAATCGCCTGCGGGTCCACCTCGGCAGAAAATTCAGCGATATAGGCTTCCGATGGCAGCGACAACAGACAGGTCACCATGGCCGGGTCGAGTGTTTTATCCTGCAGCAGTGAGCGGAATGCCTGTACGGCGCCGTCCGTCAGGGCAAAACTGCCCTGCTGTGCGCTGCGGATCCAGTTCAGCATCAGGCGCTGACCGGCATCCCAACGGTTAAAACCATCACTGTCGTGCTGCAACAGGAACAGCAGATCATCATCACTCTGTGCAAATTCCACTTTGACCGGCGCAGAAAAGTCGCGGAACAACGACAGCCGCGGCGGCTCGTTCACGGCCGAAAAGACAAAGGTCTGTTCAGCTTCGGTGAAATGCAGCACCTGACTGGCTTCAGTCCATATGGCTGCCGGTTCAACCTGCACCGGCATATCCTGACCATCCGCACCGATCAGCCCCAGCTGCACCGGAATCCACAGCGGTTTTTTATCTTTCTGTCCGGGAGTATCCGGACACTGCTGCTTCAGTGTCAGCCGCAGTTGCTGTGCCTGCGCATCATATTCAGCACTGGCGCTGACGACCGGCGTGCCGGCCTGTTTGTACCAGAGTCTGAACTGAGTAAGGTCCACGCCGTTGGCGTCTTCCATCGCGCGGACAAAATCATAAATAGTAACGGCCTGACCATCATGGCGGGAAAAATACAGATCCGATCCTTTACGGAAACCGTCTTTCCCCAGAATTTTGTGCAGCATACCCACCACTTCTGCACCTTTTTCATAAATCGTTACGGTGTAGAAGTTGGAAATTTCGATAAAGGAATCCGGCTGCACCGGGTGGGCCATCGGACCGCCGTCTTCCGCAAACTGCACGGTGCGCAGCATATTGGCATCTTCGATACGCTTGACCGTGGCGGAATTCATATCCGCCGAAAATGACGCATCGCGGAATACGGTAAAACCTTCTTTCAGACTCAGCTGGAACCAGTCACGGCAGGTCACGCGGTTACCGGACCAGTTATGGAAATATTCGTGCGCTACGATGGCTTCAATACGTTGGTAGGCCGCATCGGTTGCGGTCGCCGGGTTGGCCAGCACACAGGAAGAGTTAAAGACGTTCAGGCCTTTGTTTTCCATCGCGCCCATATTGAAATCGTCCACCGCTACAATCATAAAAATATCGAGATCGTATTCACGGCCGTACACTTCTTCGTCCCAGCGCATGGAACGTTTCAGCGCATCCAGCGCGTAATCGGTTTTATCGATATTCTGCGGCTCAACAAAAATCTTCAGCGTGACCCTGCGGCCACTCATGGTCACAAAACTGTCTTCCCTGCTCAGCAGCGACCCCGCCACCAGCGCAAACAGATACGCCGGTTTTTTATGTGGATCATGCCAGCTGACTTTACGCAGACCGTTTTCTTCGCTTTCTGCGATCAGGTTACCGTTGGACAGCATCACCGGATAATTCTGCGCATCAGCGATCATATGCGTGGTAAACACCGACATCACATCCGGACGGTCGAGGTAATAGGTAATGCGGCGGAAGCCTTCTGCTTCACACTGGGTGCAGTACATACCACCAGAACGGTAAAGACCTTCCAGCGCCGTATTTTCAGCCGGATAAATGCGGGTTTTCACCTGCAGCATAAACGCCGCCGGCACCTGCGGCAGCGTCAGGCTTTCATCATCAGCGCTGTATTCTTCCGCCGTCAGCTCACGGCCATCCACGGCCACACTGAGCAGCTCCAGTTCCTGCCCCGCCAGCACCAGTGGCGCATCCGCCGGCGCATCCGCATTGCGTACCATCTTCAGCAGCGACGTGACCAGTGTGGCATCGTCGTTCAGTTCAAACGTCAGATCGGTGGTTTCGATCCAGTAATCCGGCTGACGGTAATCTTGCAGATAAATCGCTTTTGGCTGTGCATCACGCATAATGGCCTCACTGTCTGTTTTCAGTCTGTGACTGTAAATTCGGTGTTGTAGGACGTGAATTTCCTGAGATTGATCACGCCACTGTCGAGCAGCAGATACTGCCCTTTGATTCCTTCCAGGCGACCGCTGACTTCCGCCGTTTTATCAAAATTATGGCTGCTGACTTTCAGCGGATAATTCATGACCGGATAGGCAAAGGTTTCTGTGGCCGCATTTTCGATCAGGGTAACCGATCCAGGCCCTTCCTGTTGTTCAATGGCGTCAATACCGGCGGCAAAACGGTCAAACAGACGGTCACGCTCAGCGCCCAGATCCAGTGGCACGGCATCGCCTTTGAGCAGCGCCCGCCAGTTGGTTTTATCTGCCACCTGCTGGCGCAGCAGGTCTTCAATCAGTCCCGACAGACGGCGGTTTTTCACCCGCGCAACAGGCAACGCCTGCGACGCCCCCTGATCCAGCCAGCGCACCGGCATCTGTGTTGCCCGGGTAATACCGACTTTCAGACCGGAAGAATTGGCCAGATAAACAATATGATCATTG
>CAXXNH010000051.1:0-21377 GCA_963665435.2 uncultured Pleomorphomonas sp.
AAACCGACCTCCGCCCGGCGCCGATATCGGCGGACGCGTCACGGCTCCGTCAGGTCGTTCTGGCGCTTCTGGACAACGCCTGCCGCTATGCCGGAGGCGGCCGCTGGCTCCGCTGCGAAACGGCGCCGTCGCCCGACGGCGGCGCGGTCATCCGCATTCTCGACCGTGGCCCAGGTTTCCCGGAGGACATGGACGCGGTGGCCGTCAATCCCTTCTGGCGCGGCGATCCGTCGCGGTCGCGCGCCACTGGCGGCACCGGGCTGGGCCTGTCGGTGGTTCAGGCCATCGCCATCGCCCACGGCGGTCGCCTGGAGTTCGCCAACCGGCCGGAGGGCGGGGCGACGGTCGCCATCCACCTCCGCCCGCAATGAGGTCCGCCGCCAGCGGTCAGCGAAACGCCTCGCCGAGCGCCATGAACCGCGCCTTGCTGGCATTGCGCTTGTCGCGCCCGCCGATCCGCGAACAGGGAACCACGAAGCCATAGGCGTCGTCCGGCTCGCCGGAGCGCTCCAACCAGAAGCCGTCCACGTCCACTCGGTCAGCAGCATGAACTGCCGCTTGGGGCGGCGGTAGCGAATGGGGTGTCTGGCGCTCGAAACGGCGTAAAAGTGCCTCGCGCGCCCCTCGGCCGCCAGCCCCTGGAGCACCAGGAGAACGGCCTCCTTCGGGCGCAGGCCATGGAGATCGCGGGTCGCGTCGACGATCGTCTGCCGGGCATTGCGAACGCCCTGCAGGCTGCCGACCACGAAAGTGAAACCCTGCCCGGCGCCCTCGTGGACGAAGGTGAACCGGGCCTTGCACAGCGTCGCCCCGTCAAGGCTGCGAACCAGCCGGATGGCGAAGGCGCCCTCGTGGCGGCCACCGCATTGATCGGCCAGCATCAACTGGCACTCGTATGCCCCGCTGCGGCCCCGCACCTCGCCCATCGACAGCCGCTCGCCCTGCCAGAGCCGCACCATGGTGTCGCGCGACAGGATTGTCGCGGCGATCGAGAAATGGCCGGTCAGCAGGCCGAGCCGCTGCCAGCCCTTCAGCCGGTGGACGAGAAACTTGGTGAGCGGCTTCTGCATGAGGTCGTCATGCGGCAGCGGGTAGCCGTGCGATGCGGCAAAGCGCGTCAGCCATCGCCACCACGCAAGGCTCAGCGGCGGATTGGCGACGAAGCGGATCCAGAGCAGAACGCTCCGCTTCCAGGTGAGCCGCGTGAAGGCGGTCAGAATGCGCCAGACCATGGCGCGCCGAAGATCGGCCACCTCGCCGCCGGGCCGCGACGCCGGGGCGCAAGGCGCGCCACGGGGCATCGGGTCTTCGGCGGAAAGGGCGTTCATCTTCTCCAAATGCATATGCAGACATCCCGTGCGAGCCCCCCGGGCGCTGCTCTGCATCGGCATTGTCAAGGTTCTGCGAAGATCCGGTCTCCCTTTCGTCGGCATGCGCCGGCTTTGCCCGACGGTCGCTTCCCCTGCCCCACAACCGCCACATCCGGGGTCAGGATCGCCGTCCGGGGCTCCATGAATCGATAAAACAAGCAAGAGGCATTGATGCGCGATCTTCTTTTCCCAACCCGCCGAACGCTGCTCGGCGCCGCCGCCACCGCCGGTCTCGGCCTGATGCTCGCCGGCAAGGCGCTGGCCGCCGACGACGACTTCGCCGCGCTGGAAAAGCGGAGCGGCGGCCGGCTCGGCGTCTTCGCGCTCGACAAGGCCACCGGCGCCCGCATCGCCCACCGGGAGGGCGAGCGCTTCGCCATGTGCTCGACGTTCAAGGTGGTGGCCGCCCGCCGCCGTGCTCGCCGCCGCCCAAAAGGGCGAGACGACGCTGGACAAGAAGATCCCCTACGGCGAGGCCGACCTCCTCGACTATGCCCCCGTCGCCAAGGCGCACGTCGCCGAGGGCGCCATGACGCTGGAAGCGCTCTGCCACGCCGCCATCACCGTCAGCGACAACACCGCCGCCAACCTGATCCTCAGGGAAATCGGCGGCCCGGCCGGCTGGACGGCCTATGCCCGCTCGCTGGGCGATGCCACCTCGCGCCTCGACCGCGACGAACCGACGCTCAACACCGCCGAGGAAGGCGACCCGGCGCGACACCACCACGCCCGAAGCCATGCTGGGCAACCTCGACGCGCTGCTCATCGGCGACGCGCTCTCCAAGGCCTCGCGCCAGATGCTGGAAGACTGGATGCTGGCCGGCACCGTCACCGGCCCGCTGATCCGCGCCGGCGTGCCGAAAACCTGGCAGGTGGCCGACAAGTCGGGCGGCGGCGGCAACGCCACGCGCAACGACATCGGCCTCATCTACCGGCCCGACAAGGCGCCCATCCTGGCTTCGATCTACTTTACCGGCTCGACGCTCGACATTGCCCGCCCGCAAACAAGGTGATCGCCGACGCCGCCGCCCTCATCGCCACCCGCTTCGGGTGACGGGGGCTTTTTTCCGGCAAAACGGGAACAATTGGTGGAGATGGCGGTTCCTCTATCTCGGGCCGCGCGACGGACCCGCCGCGCGGCCCGAGCCCCAGCACGACAAACAGGAGGCCGCCATGCAAGTGAGCGAAGCCATGACGCGCAACGTCCGCGTCGCCAACATCGACGAAACCATCGAGCAGGCCGCCCAGCTGATGGCGGGGCTCGACGCCGGCGTGTTGCCGGTGAGCGAGGAGAAGCGCCTCGTCGGCATGATCACCGACCGCGACATCGCCATTCGCGCCATCGCCCTGGGCAAGGGTCCCGACACCAAGGTGCGCGACGTGATGACCGACGACGTCAAGTATTGCTTCGACGACCAGGAAATCGAGGACGTGACGCGCGACATGGGCAACGTCCAGCTGCGCCGCCTGCCCGTCATCGATCGCGACAAGCGCCTCGTCGGCATCCTGTCGCTCGGCGACGTGGCCGTGACCACCGGCAACGGCATCGCCGGCGAAGCGCTGACCAACATCTCCCGCCCAAGCGGCGAACCCAGCCAGAGCGCCTGACGGCCAAGGCACGGAGGGGGCGGGTTTGCCGCCCCCTCGCTCAACGCTCTATCTCTTTGCTATATATCAGTTAACTGTCCTCCTCGCGAAGGCCGCTTGAATTCGCGCGCGAATTCAAGCGGCCTGCGCAAGGATGCCAATTTATATAAATGGAACAATTGGATAGAGCGTATCGCCTCGCCTCTGAGGTTTCCCCCTCCGTATATGGCAGCACGATGCGCTCCTCATCGCGGATCGCGGGTTATCCAACTGATTCCTCTATATAAATTGTCATCCTTGCGCAGGCGAGGACCTCAGGCAGGATGAAACTCGACGCCGATATAGCGCTCCAGCAACACAAGGGAGCTCGGTACGAGCCTTGCTCCCCTCTCACCCTGAGATCCACCTTAAATTTGCGCGCGAATTCAAGGTGTACCGCAGGCAGAACGGAGCGCGACGCCCCTATCGCGCTCCCTCCCCCTCTCCTCACGCCAGCACGCGCTCGGCCCCCTCCATCGCCGCCACGGCATCCACCCCGGCCGGAAGGCGCATGGGGCAGCTCGGGTCGGTGGCCGCCCGCCATACCGCTTCGGCCACGTCGCCGACGCGCGTCACCTGGTCGGCGGGGTAGGTGCGCCACTCGGCGAAGACGCCCTCGGCGATCTCCGAATAGGCGTCGGGGATGCCGAAGGGCATGTGCTTGCGGTGGTTCTGGCCGAAGGCGGTCTCCGGCGCGCGGCCGGGCAGAACGATGCGCGCGCGGACGCCGAACGGCTCCACCTCCAGCGCCAGGCACTCGGTGAAGGCGTTCACCGCCGCCTTGCTGGCGGTGTAGACCGACAGAAGGTGCAGCGGCGCCACTGTCACCGTCGACGTCACGTTGACGATGACGCCCGCCTTTCGCGCGCGAAACTGCGGCAGCACCGCCTTGGCCATGGCGATGGTGCCGAGCGTGTTGGTCTCGAACACCAGCCGCGCCGCCTCCATCGGAATGCCCTCCAGCGCGTTGAGCAGGCCGATGCCGGCGTTGTTGACCAGCACGTCGATCGGCCCGGCCGCCTCGAGGCAGGCAGCGATGCTCGCGGCATCCGTCACGTCGAGCGGCAGAACGCGCAGCCGCTCCGAGGCCGGCAGGATGTCCGCGCGCGGCTCGCGCATGGTGGCGATGACGTTCCAGCCGCGTTCGAGGAACAGGCGGGCCGTTTCAAGCCCGAAGCCCGAGGAGCAGCCGGTGATCAGGACCGTTGTCATGGGATGTCCTTTCGTGTTGCGATCGTTTGAGAATAGATCGCAAAACCAGGACGTGCTACGATGCATCGTCCGTATTTCTTTTGCAAAAGTCCCGATATGACCGACCCCCTCGCCGAAGTCGTCACCCTGTTGCAGCCCAGCGCCTCCTTCTCCAAGCTGGCCAGCACCGCCGGCCCCTGGCGCGTGACGCGCTCGGATGCCGGCCGCCCCTTCTACTGCGCCATGCTGGAAGGCCGCTGCCGCCTCGTCGTCGACGATCGGCCGCCGATCGTTCTCGAACAGGGCGACTTCCTGCTGCTGCCCTCGGCCAACGATTTCAGCATGTCCAGCCTCGAACCGCCGCCGGAGGGCGAGCCGACCCCGCACCTGGAAGTGGGCCCGCGCCACTACCGGCACGGGCGACCGGACGGACCGGCCGACGCGCGCATGGCGGTCGGCTATTGCGCCTTCGGCTCGCCCGACGCCGCCCTGCTGCTGTCGCTGCTGCCAAGCCTCATCCATGTGCGCGGCCAGCCCCGGCTCGCCACCCTGGTGGAGATGGTCGACGAGGAGGCCCGCGCCGATCGCCCGGCCCGCGACGTCATCCTGACCCACCTTCTGCAGATCATGCTGATCGAAGCGCTGCGCGCCGACAGCGGCGCCGCCACCCGGCCCGGCCTGATCCGTGGCCTTGCCGACGAACGCCTCGCCACCGCGCTGCGCCGCCTGCACGAAGACCCGACGCACCCCTGGACGGTGCCCGACCTCGCCCGCGAGGCCGGCCTCTCGCGCACCGTGTTCTTCGAGCGCTTCCGCCGCGTCGTCGGCCTCACGCCCATGGACTACCTCCTGGCCTGGAGGATGGCGCTGGCGAAAGACATGCTGCGCCGGGCCGAGGGCGGCGTCGCCGAAGTCGCCGAACGCGTCGGCTACGCCTCCGCCAGCACCTTCACCATCGCCTTCTCAAGGCACGTAGGGGTGCCGCCGGCACGCTATGCGCGAGGGGCGTGAACGAACAAAAGCAAAGGAAGATCACCATGACCGACCAGGAAAAGCCCTCCGCCCGCATCGACCTGAAGCTCGAACGCCTCGGCGACTGGCGCGGCGAAACGCTGAAGCGCATCCGCGCCCTCATCCACGAGGCCGACCCTGAGATCGTCGAGGCCGTGAAGTGGATCAAACCCACCAACCCCTCCGGCGTCCCCACCTGGGAGCACGCCGGCATCATCTGCACCGGCGAAGTCTACAAGACCTACGTCAAACTCACCTTCCCCCAGGGCGCCGCCTTGGATGACCCCACCGGCCTCTTCAACGCCGGGCTTGGCGGAGGGACCAGGCGGGCGATCGATATCAGGGAGGGGGAGACGGTGGATGAGGAGGCGTTCAAGGCGCTGGTGAAGGAGGCGGTGGGGTGGAATGTGGGGAGGAAGTGAAGCGGCAGACGGCGCCGAGCAGAGCCAAGCGCTTCACGGATGAACAACTGGGCGCCCGCCATTGGCCGGAAGCGGACTGTCCGCTATCCGGTAGCGAATGCAGTGTAGCTGCCGTTCTGTACCCGACCCCATTTAGGTCGTTCGATCCCGAAGCGCGAATTCTGAATAGCTCGCGGTCGGCGTTGCCGGTGGTAAATGCGGCGATACCGTTAGCCCTGTGGGCAAGGCCCGCTATCCTAACGGGCCGCGCGGTTCCTTTGGTTTCCAATGTGCTAGACTTGCCCGGCAAAGGGATCGTCCATGACGACGCTGGAATCGCATGTAGAGGCCTTAATCTCGGAACTGACCCGCATTCAAGCTCCCGGATCGGTACCGGGACCGGATGAGGAAGGGTTTTCGTTTCCAGGGCAAATTGCCGTCGGGAATGACCGCTTCATAATGACGACGCGGGAGATGGAGCGGCTAATCGAGCTTTCTTCGCGGGAACTCAAACGTAGCGATCCGGTCCTAAGCCGATCTCATACCGATAAGGAGTGGAATTGGATGGTGCGGGGTGCCTTCGGCCCAGCGCTGATGCTGATCGATCTCGATGACGACCGGCAAGAGAATGCCCGCACTGTTGTCGCTGCCATCCGCGCGGCCGTTAGTGGACCTGCCAAGACACACGGCCCTGCTGAGCATGCGTTCGGCTGCACTCTGTTTGGCAACTTTGAGGTCGCACCGTTTTCGATTGGTCCAGTGCAGTTTGAGCCACGTCCGGCGTGGCTCGCACGCAAGCTCTCCGAAGGGGACGTTAGCAAGACCACCGCGCAGCGCGTCATGCGCGTCTGGTCTGGAGGCAAGCCGCGTAAGCGCAAGACTTCGGTCGATTCCATACGGGAGCAGAGTATTCTCGATGCAGTGGGCAAGTGTCCGTATGTGTGTAGTGTCCGCACCGAGGGGCTCGCCTCCGAAGCCGGACGTCTTAAAGCGCAAACGGCTGCGCGCCTTGCACTGACAGGAATTGCCCTGCGCTGGGCCGAATCCTCCAAAGCGCTCGATGGGTTTCGCCTGTTGGTCGATCCGTCAGCTCGCCGCCAGCGCTCGCTGGTGTTCAAACCGAAGGTCAGAATGCTGTCTGGCGGCAACCTGATGGGCCTGCCGCATGGTCCGAACATTAGTCCTGGAGACTGGGCAAAAGAACTGGCGAAGAACCGCGATGACTTCGATGTCGTGGGCGAGGCAATCACTTATTACCTCTCGCGTGATGGGAAGGTCGCGCGTCCCGCGCTCATGAATACATTTGCGCAGGCGCTCCTATGGTTCCATGAGGGGTGCCGGGATGAGGTGGAACTGATGGCCGTGGTGAAGTTCTCGGCGTGCCTTGATGCCCTCGCCAGTGGCGGCAAGTCCACCGGGATCAGAAACCTAATCCGAGCTCGGCTAGGCATGCAGGACGACAAGCCGATCCGCAAAGATGGGCTCACCATGCACCAGGCTGTAGAAGAGATTTACAGCTCGGGCCGCAGTCGCACGATACACGGCACCAACGATAAGATCAGCAATGACTGGTCATCTACTCGGGCGCTGGCAGAACAGTTTGCGCGGATATGCCTTGTGATGAGTCTGGACTGGGCAGTCAGCAATCCTACCAGTGACGACCCGCTGGCCCTCAAGAAGTGAATGGATAGGGTATATCCTGAGCGGTCTTGCCACTTCCGGCCCGAATTCGGTGATCGGCGGAACGACCGCTCCTTCTAGTGCCCATCCAAATAGCGGACAGGCAGAAAACCATCAAAGACCGACAGGCAGGCGACATATCCTGGGTGTCAAAGCGGCCATCCGCGCGACCTCGGATGACCGCCCGACGTCAGATCTCAGTTCGCTCCGCCAGGAGCAGCGCATCCTCCACGTCGACACCAAGGTATCGGACCGTGTTCTCGATCTTGGAGTGACCGAGCAATATCTGGATCGCACGGATATTACCTGTCGCCCTGTAGATCATCGATGCCTTCGTGCGACGAAGCGAGTGAGTTCCATATTCCTCAGGGCGCAGACCGATCGCGGTTACCCACTCGACAACGAGGCGCGCATACTGCCTCGTGCTCATGTGTTTTGCGTGATCGACTCGGCTTGGGAATACATAATCCTCGATCGAGCCGCCTCGCCGTTCCAGCCAGGCCAGAAGGCTAGCTCTCACGTCGCTCGTGATCTCGAATTGGACGGGACGCCCCCGTCTTCTGCTGAATGACGATAGCTCGGGTTCTGATTTCCGGTCCGGCGACGACATCACGGATCCTGATCTTGACTAGGTCGCAGCCGCGAAGCTTGCTGTCTATTGCAAGGTCGAACAGAGCGCGGTCACGAATGCGGCGCTCACGATCGAGAAAGAAGCGAATGGCCCAGATCTGCTTCTGCGTAAGCGGACGCTTCGTTCCCACTTTCTTGCCGGCGTTCCAAGCTGCGCGCTCGCGGCTCGCATCATCATATTGAGAATGGCCCATGTGAGTTCTCCTCGGCCTTGAGTGGCCGAGTATGAAACGCGCGTGTCGCAACCGTTCGGGGGCCGTTTGCGGACAGGCGGTTTTGGTGTCAAATGAGGTGGAGGGGGACAGATAACAATCGGATACCGTGGTGCGGATGTCCACACCGATGGAACAGGGGCTTACATGATTGAGACGACTATTGCCTTGGGGAAAGGAGCTCTTGAAGTCCTCGGCTCATTAGTTTCGTTGACTTCAGACGGAATAAGCATGTGGAATAAGGTGACCACCCGAAGCATCCTCGACGCTCTGAGGGAGTTATATTTCTACGACGACAGAACTCTTTCGATTTTGGAACGTACTATCAACGGCGAAGACCTCACCTCAGAAGAGGTGGACCGCGCTCACGCCGGGTTCAATTTCGCCGAGAGGAAAATCGATAAGGCCTTGGGAAATATTGATCTCGCAGCGCAATCACCACATCGTGCCTTGTCCGTGGAAGCATACAATAAGCTGCGTGGGCTAAGCCAAGGTAAGAGCGACGTCCGTTTTCAGATTGATCATTTTCTATATGACCTAGGAACACCTGCATCGAGCGAAAGCGAGCGAGCAGCAAGAATAGAGCAGGCGAAGAAAATTCGGTCGCAGATTCATGAGATAAACGAGCGGATCACTATCATCGACAACAACCTACGTGGCGCAAACTGAAGATGTCGTCTAATATTCTTTTCTTGCTAACAAGTATTCAATCCGATTTCATATACCACCATTAGGTTCAAGCTCCTTTATTTTCCGCTGCAGATGGACTTCGGATCAGAGCGTAACCAACGGCAGCTTTCGGAAACACAGTTCATATCGCCGAAGGCCCGCTTTGGGGCGCAAAGCCGTCATCTCCGAGCGCACCGGACGCCGCCCCTCCCCCTCAAACCCTCACCCGATAATACACTTTCCTCTGCTCGGGCCGATCCGACGGGTGTGGTCCCACGTGCTCAACCTCTCCGCCCACCTTCTCGACGACCGTCCGTGAGGCGGTGTTCTCGACGTTGCAGAGGATTTGCAGCTCGGTGAGGCCCTTGGCTCTGGCGAGCGCCATCAGCGCCCGGAGCGCGGCGGTGGCGTAGCCCTGGCCCTGCTTCCAGGGGACGACGGAATAGCCGACGTGGCCGGGCACGCCATAGGGCACAGCGCCGGTGGCGGGAACGAAGCGCAGGTCGGCCTTGCCGGCGAATGCGCCGTCGGAGATCCAGAGGGCGTGATTGACCTGCGTCGTCGGCGAGGCGCTTTCCGCCGGGGCGGGAAAGGTGAGGAGCCGGTCGATATAGCCGGCCCGGTCGGCCCTGAGCGCGGCAAGCTCGGCCGCGATGTAAGCAGCGTCGCCCGTGCGCCTCGGGTCGGGCGCCCAGCCCCTCGTCAGCGCGTCCTCATAGCCGCCGAGCGCATCGAGCGTCGGCCTCACCAGAACCGGGGGTGTCGAAAAGGCGGTCATTGCGGCGGGCCCTCCATGCCACACCTGGAGACTCCCCGGTGAGTCTCCTTCACCGGACAATCGCCATCTCCATTTCAAGACGCCTTTTTGGTTTGGAAAGCAACATCTTGCCGCCCCGCCGCGCCGGCCGGAGGGTTCGCAACGGTCGGGTTGGACCCAGCGCTATCGTTCGGCCTTGTCGGGCGCGAAGAACGCCCTGTCGAACGCTTCGACAAGCGGCATGGCGCGCGCCAGCAACGCTTCGCCCTCGGCGGTCAACACGGCCTGCTTGGCCCGAAGATCGCTGGTGCTGGCCCGTCGCTCGATCATGCCGTTCCGCTCAAGCCGCGTCATGATCTGCGAGACATGCATCCGGTCCAGCTCCAGAAAATCCGCGACCGCCTGTTGCGTCACGTCCTGGGCGGTGCGGGTCAGCCAGCCGCAAACCGCCAGTATCGCGAACTGCGGCTGCGTCAGGCCCAAGGGTCGCAAGCGGGTGTTCAGCTCGCGTTGCCAGCGCATGAAGTCGCGCCAGAAGACGAAGCCGGGGCTCTTCCGAGGCTCGGGGAATGCCGAGACCGACTTCCAGTCGACCTGCCCGGCGCTCATGGATGCGCTTTCCCATGCTCGCTGGCGCGCTTCAGGCCGGCCAGCGTTCGCGACAGGGTCCGGTCGATGTCCCGGCCAATCAATCGCCGGAACAGGGGGGCAAGCGGCCCCGTGAAGCGGACCCAATGCGTGACGATGGTTCGCCCCTCCTCGCCATCCAGCTCGTGCCCGAACTGCATCCGGCAGAGGGGCAGGCGGCTCTCGACGGTGAAGGACGTATCCGGCGTGACCTCGGACACACGGATGTTCGCCTTCGGTCCCTGGCGGGGTTTCAGCCAGCCGGAGGCGCCGGGGCGCAACGCCGGCAGCTGAACGGCCAGCGTCTCGCTGTCCCAGGCGGGCCACGAGCCCACATCCGCATAAAGCGAGAAGACCTGTCTCCTGGGGGCGTCGACCTCAATGCTGTGAACAATGCTCATTCGCTGTTCCAAACCATATTGTAAACGTATTTACAATATGGACGGACCAACCCCGGAAATCAACCCGCTCCAAGCCACGGTCGGCGTCGACCTTCCCAACGCGCTCCATATCCCTTCCCTGTCACCCTCTGCTTTCGCAGTGGCGGACAGCTTCATCGGGGCGGACGCTTCGGTCAGGACGGTGGAGCGCGACGCCGCTGTCGCGCTCCCTCTCCCCTACATCACCTGCGGCGTGCTGGCCGTGTCGAGGCGGCGGTGGATCAGCGAGACGAGGCAGAGGAGATCCTCGGCGTCTTCCCGCGTCATGTGCCAGTGCGGGCGCGCCTCGGCCTCGGACGGGGTCTGAACCAGGCCGAACACACCCTTCAGGAGCGCGGCAAAGCCCTTCTGCTCGCCGATCAGCCCCTCGCAGGTCAGCGCATTGATCGCCAGCAGCGGCGGGGCGCCGGCAAAGGCCTCGTCGACGAGGTCGGCCCCGTCGCCATCAAGGCCGGTGCGGCGGCGGATCTTGTCGGCCAGCCCCATGATCGCCTCCTGCACGGCGGGGTAGTAGCCGTCGGCCAAAAGCTCCTGCTGGCAGAAGCGCATCACCTCCGGGTGGGCGTCGCGATAGGTCAGGTCGGCCCTCAGCTCGCGCGCGCGCCTGGTGGCCTCGCTGAGCTTCGAGGCCGTCCGCATCGCCTCCAGCTTGCCCTCGACGCTGACGGTGAGGCCGGCCAGCGCCAGCGCCCGGTTGACGCTGTCGCGCATCGCCTCGAAGCGCTCCGGGTCCCTGGCGAAACGCTCGGGCCGCATGGCGGTGCAGATGAAGGCCAGGATGTGGGTGCGGTCGTTGCGCGTCGTCTGCACGTCGGCGAAGGCGTTGAAGAGCCGCTGCCGCGTGTCGAGCCCGGCATCGGGATCGGGAATGCCGGCCATCTCGAACAGCGCCGGAATCTCGCCTTCGGTCAAACCGCCGGGCGTATCGCCGAGCGCGCCGGCTATGGCTTCCAATTGGGTCTGGGTAAAGGTTGGCATGATGTCTCGCCCTGGCTGAACCGCCCGCGACTGAATACATTTCGGAATCCAACTCGAACTCACCGACATCAAGCGAAAGGAACGAAGCCAGACGCCAGCGCCAGTAAAGATTCGGATCAGACTCACATCGGACAATGATTTAACGCGGCAAGTATGCTCCCCGTTCCATAAAGAACGAGCGCTTCAATAGTATATCATCCGAAATGCGGCCGTCGTTTTCACGAGGGATCGTCTTTTTCTACAAGAGAGCATGACGCCGGGGTTTCGGCGCATCGATGCCTCGCGGCGCCCGCCGATTTCGGCTACCGTCCCGCCACTTGCCGGATAGTCTCAAAAGGGGTTGAGGATGCGCGGAACGTCGATACTGTTTGCCATGGCCGCCGAGCAGGAATACGGCCCCGGCCTCCGGGCGCGCATCAGGCCGGTGATGATCGGCGTCGGCCCGGTGGAGGCCGCCGTCAACCTCACCGCCGAACTCGCCGCCCGCGCCCATCGCGGCGACCTGCCCTCCCTGGTGGTCAGCCTCGGCTCGGCCGGCTCGCGCAGGCTGAAGCATTGCGAGGTCTACCAGGCGACCTCCATCGCCTATCGCGACATCGACGCCTCCCCCCTCGGCTTTCCAAAGGGCACCACGCCGCTCCTCGACCTGCCGGCCACCATCCCCCTGCCGCTGCGCATCCCCGGCATGCCCGAAGCCAGCCTTTCCACCGGCGGCAACGTCGTCTCCGGCGCGGCCTACGACCTCGTCGACGCCGACATGGTCGACATGGAAACCTTCGCCCTCTGGCGCGCCGCCCAGAAATTCGCCGTCCCCCTCCTCGGCCTGCGCGGCATCTCCGACGGCCAGAGCGAACTCACGGGCTTTCACGACTGGACGGAGTATCTCCACATCATCGACGAAAAGCTGGCGGCCATCGTCGACCGGATTCTGGCCGGCGAGGTGGTGGGGCTGGGCTGAAAGCCTGCTCGCCCGTCACTCCTCGAACCCCACCCGGATGCGCCGGTTCTGCCGGCCCTTGTTGTCCACCTTGAGAACGCGCACCGGCCTTGCCTCGCCGGTGGATTTGAGATGGGTGCCGCCGCATCCCTGCCGGTCGATGTCGCCGATCTCCACGATGCGCACATTGCCGTCGTCCTGCCGGGGCGGCGAGAGATGGGCGCGCACAAGGCGGGAAGCGCCAACGGCTCCGGCAAGGGCAGCGACAACAAGAGCAGTACCGCCTCATGGAAGGCACCAGCCAACCGCCCGCCCATTTCGCCTATCCCACCGTCCCCTCTATATAAATTGTCATCCTTGCGCATGCCTCTTGCATTCGCATGCGAATGCAAGGTGGACCTCAGGCAGAAAGTGGCGCCCCCGGCCCATATAGAGCTCCAAGAAACAAGGGCGCCCGATATCAACCCCGCCCCTTTCCGGCCCGAGGTCCTCGCCTGCGCAAGGATGACAATTTATATATACGTTTCAATTGGATAAGCCGACAGCACGCCCACCCAACAAAGCAGACGCGCCAATAGCGCCCGCAACCCCACCACACAAGCAAACCGCCCTATCTCATTGCCAAATATCAATGAATTGTCATCCTCGCGCAGGCGAGGACCTCAGGACGAGAAGACGCGGCGGGCGGTATCACGCTCCCGCATGGACGAAGCGCCCCTGCGACCGGTGTTGCGAAAGGCATGATCGACGAAGAGACAGCCGACATAGAAGCCTATGCGAATGGCGCGACTGCCTGAAGGTTAGCGGACCAATGCTCGGCCTGCACCGCATCTTCGGCTGCAAAGCGGAGCCGACCGGCTTCTACGACTGGACGGATCGTCTCAAATCATCGACAAGATCGTGGCGGGCATCATGAGGATGTTGTGTGAGATAACCCACACGGACTATGGGAGCCTTAAGAAGGTCCGAAAATGGCCGGCAGCGGAAGGACAGCATTCGGTACAGAGCAAGTTAGAGCAGCCATTAAGCCTCAAGTCGCGCTCTGGGCTCATTGTACCCGAGATTTCGCGTTGTCCACTCGTGGTGCAGCATCCAAACGTTCTATCAGCGTCGCCATTGGAACGGAGTGCAAGTGGTGCTCGGAGCTTGACATCAGCAATAGCCGATTGATGGTATTGTCCTGAAAGCCTCCGAAACGAAATGAGGTCGTAAGACGCGCCGCGACGACAGGGCACTTGGTGCTGGCGATTAAGGATTTCATCGAATCCCGCTGACGCCGGAAGCGAGCGGCGAGCTGTGCCTCGAAGTTCGGTTTCAAGCTGTCAGCGGTACGGGAAGCGGTGTAGGCGAAGGCGGCACGAAAGAGCGACTCCATCCCGCGAAACGACCGGTCATCTAGCACTTGGAATATCGCCCGGTGGCCCACCGGAAAATCGACTGGGGTCGATGCGATCTCGCGCTGCAGCTGGATCAGGGCAGGTGTGGTTCCGATATGCCACCTGGCGAGCGCCGCCTGGAGTTCTCTCCAGCGGAAGACACTGTCGGTCAGTATCTGCGCGCCGGTCGCCTGGGCCAGATACATCGCGATCTCAAAGTTGGGCGCCATCTTCATCACTTCGAACTGACCACCGTCCATCAGCGAGTCGCTCTGCAGTATGGCAAGCATATCGTCCACCTTCATCTGTTCGATGAGCTCAACGAGAGCATCTATCTCGATCGGCTCGTGATCGCCGGCCATCTCCAACATTCGCTTGGCAAGAGTTTCCTTCGGCATGTTCAGCATCATACGGCGCATATCTTCTTGCATCACCGCCTCCAGCCTCGGGTCGTCGGACTTGTCAAACTTAATCGTCCGGGAACGAGCCCTAGCCATGGCCATCATCTGGTCACGGAGGTGGAAATCGAAGTCGCATGGATCTGGGATCAGGGTTACCAGCCCGGCCTCGACGAGCGGCATGAGCTGCAAGAAAGTCATCAGGGTCTTGAGGGCTTCGCCACGGTATCGGCGGGGTTGCTCCGTAGGTCGCTTATCCTTCTGTAGGGTTCGTGAGATCACGAATGGGTTCTGGATGATGACCTCACCAAAATATAGTGGCGCCCCCAGCGCGAACTCGTTGATCAATTTGGGATGGAGCGATCCTGTATAGACCGAACGCATTTCGCCATCCGGCTTGGGCATAAGGGATAGAAGGTCGGTCTCGAGCGGCCACAGCGCCTCGTACAAGCCATACATCCGCGCGATCTTGTCGTCGGTCATCTCGCGACGGATCGTGTTCCAGTCCTTGCGTTCCAGCTCGAAGAGCCGGGTCAGGGCCTCCATGAACATCATGTTGCGCTCGCGGGTACTCTTGTGCGACCACGACATGCGCAGGTGTGCCGGCTTGTTCCGGCAGCAATTTCCGAACGATTGCCCGGATCCACACGGACAGTAATCGCGCGGCCGGGGCTGAGCCTTGAGCTCGGCCTTAAGCAGCCACTCCACGGGCTTTTCGGTTCGCCCAAATTCGTCCTGATAGTGATAATCACCGCTTTCGAACCTAGCAAACATCTCACCGCCGAACCGGTAGAGCTCGTCCGCCGGTGGCAAGAACGTTGCACGAAGGTCGGCCCAAGACTTCGACACCGCTTTTTCGGGATAAAGGTCCTCTTGGCGAGACCCGGCGACATAGCGGTCTGCGCGGGCCTTAATGACAAAGTTCACCTCAGAGACCTGATCGTCGGTGAGGTACCGTGTCTTGATGAACTCGATCGTCGACACCATCGTGGACTGGTAGTTCCGCGCAAACGTCCTCTTCGCGTCGGGGCGCACCGCAGGGTCCTTTGCGTATTCAAGGTTGGTAAGGATAAGGAGGTAATCCGGCCCCAGCGGGAAGAGTGTCTGCGAGCCCTTCAGAGCTATCGATGGATCTCCGGGGTATCGATTGCGCGCGTCGGACGGCGGTATGGCATAATTGTAGATGGTGACCGGATGGTCGCTGAGGATGAACTTGACACCGGCGCGCTCCGCGGAGACGACTTCCCGAACCCCTGTCGCCCAAGTCGTCCAGTTGAGCATGCGGATACTCTGCATCTCCAACATCAACTGGTTCTGGGCAACGCCCGGCAACATCTCGCCAAGCCGACCAATCTCCGGGTACTGTTGGCGTAGCCATGCGAGACCCTTCGGCGTACGCAATTTCTGGATGTCCAGAAATTCAAAAAGGTCTTCGAAATGTTCATGCCAGGCGCGCTGGTCATCAGTGCAGAATGCCCGGATCGCGTCGGCACCCCGCCGGTCGATGTCACCGAAAAGCTTTCTCTCGATCTCGTCGTCGACCTCGGCTCCAAAGAATGTCGAGTAGAGGTCCTCCTCGACGAACGCCCGTGACGTGGGTGAATTAAACAGGCAGCGCCCGCTCGACACCGTTCCGTCCCGCCCCGTGTAGCTAGGTGGCTTCAGGTCAAGCAGGCAATGAGTCTTGCTGCCCGGCGTGAAGAACCTCTCCTGATGCCATTGAGGAATATAATGGTTCTTCCTTGTGACCGACATAGGTGCTCGCTACATACGTGCGGGATATCCAGCCAGCCTAATCTGTTGAGCGGCCGACCGACAATGTCCGCTATCAACAATAACAAAAAGCTTGCCGAACGACCGCAATGGGGCGCAAAGCCGCCCGTGTGCCCCTCAGTGCTGAACCATCCGCACGTACACCACCGGCCGCCCATCGCGAACCAGCGCGATACCTTCATGCCCGTAAAGCGGGCCTATCTGGTCGCTTCTGCAAAGCCAGAGGCTGTCGCCCTCCTGCATCTCGTCATAGAGCGGCGCCAGCCCCTTTTTCAGAACATCGAGGTCGCGAACGAGCCGGGCAAGGTATTCCGGCAGTCCTCCGCATTGGTGCAGTATCCAGCTTGAGATCTGCGGCAGCGTCACCTCGATGACCAGCACGATGCCCTTGGGGTCTCGCTTCACAGAGGATGGGGAGAACATCTCGGTGGAGGGTGGAAACATCTCGGGCATCGAAGCCTGCCTTGTCGCTATCGCTTTCTGACATTAGGCGCGCTCCCGACACCAATTCAATCTGCCACCTTCAGTAGCAGCCACCCTTGACCGCCCCTCGCCCTTCCGGCATCACGTCCCCATGAGCAACGCGCACGCAACATCGCTGACGGACGGCCGCACCCTGCGGATCGCCTTCGTTTGCGTGCTCGGAGGACGAGGTCGCCGCGTCCGGTCGTGATGCCGCGCGTCTTGGCGCGACCGATCGGACGTAAAGCGCCCACCTCATCCTTCAATGGCCATCCCTGGAGATCAGGCCATGCTCAGCATTCTCAACGTGAATTCGCTCGTCCATTGGGAGGAGCGCGAAATCCTTCGTCGCGAGGCGTTCATCCGGCACTTTTCCGAGGAGGTTCGCGCCTTCCTCCGGTCCGTCAACCCGGCCTGGGACATGCGGCGGGTGGAAGCGCCGACGCTCATCCCCCGCCATCTCATCTCCGACGCCTACGGCAACGCCGACGTCTGGGTGCAGCAGCAACTGGCGCCGACCGAGACGGAACTGGTCCTCCGGCCCGAGACCACCCCGTCTACCTACGCCTACATGACGCACCTTCTCGACACGCACACCGGCGCCCGGCTGCCGCTCTGCGTCTGGCAGGCCGGCCGCTCCTACCGCCGCGAGCAGGAGCAGACCACCGCGCACATGCGCCTCAAGGAGTTCTGGCAGATGGAGTTCCAGGCGGCCTTCACCGCCGACACCGGCATGGACTACCACGCCGCCTGCCTCGAACCGGTGCGCAAGATGATCGCCTCGGTCATCGCCCTGCCCACACGCATCGTGCCGTCCGACCGCCTGCCGAGCTATTCCGAGGTGACGATGGATATCGAGGTCGACAACGGCTTCAAGTGGATGGAGGTCTGCTCCATCTCCCGCCGCACCGACTTTCCGAAAAAGTTCGTGTCGAAAGCCAAGGGCGGCGCGCTCCGCGAGCACGACGTTCTCGTCCTCGAAATCGCCATCGGCCTCGACCGCTGCCTGCACAACTGGGCGATCGCGGCCGACCGCGCCTGATCTGGTGGCCCTGCCGCGTCCCATGGAGGCGGCGGGGCCTGGGTCTATGAGGAGCCCTATGTCTCCGTCTCTCTCCATCGTGCGCCGGCCCGCCGTGCTCGACATGGAAGCCTGCGCCCGATGGAGGAGCACCAGACGGAATCTGGCGAACGGCAGTCGGCGAATTCTTCTCGCGAAACAGCCACAGAAATACCAACTTGCGCGCTAAATTTGCCAAACATCTACGAGAAGCTGCATTTCTGGTGGAGGGCAATGCGTCGAGCAAAGCAAATCCGAGATGCACCGGAGTCAGCGGATGATCAGAGCCATCATGTTCACGATCATTTTTTGCGTCATTGGAGATGCAGCCATCGCGGGCGGCTCCCCGCAGCCGAACGATCCCTATCAGGATCGGGCAAGTTTTCGCGAGGTTGGGCCTATCACCAACGCGGAAAGAAACGCTCCCTGGCCGTCGCGCCATCAAGCTGCGGAGGGATACCGCGATGTATTCTGCAAGACTTGGGATGACGCCTGCACACGGTGTGTGCGAGATCCGGGCTCGCGGGTAGTTGACTGCCGCCCAATAGGCGATGGAACAGCTTGCGAGAGGAAATCGATCATATGCACCGAACGACTGTCGACGCAGGCGCGAGTGTGCTTGAATTTCAGCGATGGATGCAACGGAAATATGAACGGAAGCGGGGCAGCAACGGCGGTTTTCTGTGACGCCCTTCCTCAACGATCTTGGAACTCAACGTGTCTCTTGCCGCGTGCCTCATCTCGTCCGACAGACCGATGGGCAAAAGAAGATTTGGCCGGCCATTGGTGGCTGGTCAGCCCCAAAGGCGACACGTGCGTTGTCACGTTCAACAGCATTGCCGGAATGGGGGCTTCCGAGCCTTGTTCACCGCCTCTAAAATCGCGCTTTTCCGCCTACCTGAACGACTTTTCAACTTGGCCTCAACAGGCGTGTGGTTACGAGATAAATGGCGAACAACTGGATATTCGCTGTCCAACGCTTCCGAAAGCCAAGGCAAAGCCCTTCGCAATGACCTTCTCAGTCCGCAACATCGAAAACCCTGTTGGGATGGGGCGTTTCTCTGGTTGGCGATTGTTGAGAATCTCAACGCTTTGGTGAGGCTGACAAAACGCTCATACCGCATCGGCGGGAAGCACACTGGGCGGCTCACCTCACGGTGCGTGAAAAGCTGCCCTTTGGTGGCCTGAGAGACAGAACAGGGTCCCCCTCAGTACTGCACCACCCTCACGTAAACCACCGGCCGCCCACCCCGAACCAGCGCAACCCCCTCGTGCCCGTGCGGTCCCCCGCCCACTCGGCTTCGGCAGAGCCAGAGGCTGTCGCCCGCCTGCATCTCGCCAAAGAGCGGCGCCAGCCCTTGCCTCAGGAGGTCGGGGTCGCGGATGTGTTGGAGGATGTGTTCGGGCGGGTCTTCGAAGCGGTTCAGCAGCCAGCTGGAGATTTGCGGCAGCGTCACCTCGACGACGAGGGCGATGTCGTCGGGGTCGTGCGTGACGTGGGACGGTGAGAACATGTCGGTCATCGGAGCCCGCCTTGCCGGTATCTGTTTCGATACTAAGGCCACCAGCGATTTCCAGGCAATCGGCCAGCCGTATCGCCCCTTCCCATCCCCCCGGCCCTTGCCTAGAGTTCCGCCGCAGTTTCGGACGCAAAACCGGTTCCCACTTTTGCTGAAACTGCTCTAAACTCTCCCCGCCCTTTCCCTCCTCTCCCCCGGCCCTCCCATGCTCGACCCTCTCGACCACCTCTCGGCCCTGCGCGTTTTCGAGGCGGTGGCGCGGCTTGGCAGCGTGCGGCTGGCGGCCATGGAGCTGGGGGTGACCGATGGCGCGGTGTCCAAGCAGATCCGGGCGCTGGAGGCGGCGCTGAAGACCGAGCTGTTCATTCGCGCCCATCGCAAGCTGATCCTCACCGACACGGGCGAGCGGCTGTCGATCTCGCTGGCCGCCGCCTTCGAGAGCATCGTCCGCTCGGTCGAGCGGGCCGAGCGGTCGGGCCAGCGCGGCCGGCTGGTGATCGCCGCGCCGGCCACCTTCCTGGTCCGCTGGTTCCTGCCGCGCCTGCCCAAGCTGCTCAAGCGACTCAAGGGTACGGAGATCGACGTCGTCGCCTGGAACAAGGACCCCATCGCCACCGACCGCTCCATCGACATGCACGTGGTCGTCGGCGGCGAGATCGCCATTCCCGGCATGACGCGCCACGTCTTCGGCCCGGAAACCTTCGGCCCGGTGGCGAGCCCCGACATCCTGCCCGACGGCGGCCCGCCCCAGAGCATCCTCTCCGCCCAGCGGCTGACCACCGTCTGGCCCACGGCCATGTGGTCCAACTGGTCGATGGAAAGCGGCCACGCGCTGCCCGACAGCCCCATGCTGCGCTTCGAGCGGCTATTGTTCGCCATCAAGGCAGCGGAGGCCGGCGTCGGCGCGGTGCTGGCGCCCGGCCCGGCCGTGTGGGATGCCATCGCCGGCGGTCGGCTGGTGGCGCCGCTCGGCCTCTACAAGCGCGATGGCACCTGGGCGCTGCTCTGGCGCAGCGACCAGACCTCGGCGCTGCACATGTCCACCCTGCGCTGGTTCCAGGCCGAGTTCGCCGCCTCCGAGGCCGCCGCCTTCGGCAAAACATCGCTTGAGCGGGAGTAGGCCAGATCAAGCGGACGGACGTAAGAACCTGACCCAGAACTCGCTGGGGCGAGGCAGAAACTAAGCCAGATGCCCGCCCCAGTAGAGTTCTGGGTCAGGCTCTGGGTTGAGCGCGCCTCAACTGAATTCCATAGAACTCGATTGCGGTCCCCCGCCCGGCGCGCCGACAGTTCGCCGCAGGATGGAGACTGCCATGCTCGTCGATGTGACCGCCGCGCCCACCTTCACCTCAAGGCCCAAGGTCGAGTTGCACGTTCACCTCGACTGCTCGCTGACACGCCGCGCGCTGCACCGCCTGGGCAACCCCATCGGCGAGGCCGAGTTCCGCCGCCTCTACACCGCGCCCGAGCGCTGCGACAGCCTGATGGACTACCTCCGCGCCATCGGCCCGTCGGCCGCCGCGCTGCAAACCGCGCCAGCGCTCGCCATCGCCACCGACGAGATGATGCGGGCGCTGGCCGCCGACGGCGTCATCCACGCCGAAATCCGCTTCGCGCCCCACACCCACCAGCGCGGCGGCCTCAGCCTCGACCAGGTGATGGCGGCGGTAACGGAGGGCCTCGCCGCCGGGGCTGAGGCTACCGGCATCACCGCCGGGCTCCTCCTCTGCGCCCTGCGCGACTATCCGCCCGAGGCCAACCTCGCGGTGATCGAGCTGGCCCACCGCTGGCGCGACCGGGGCGTCGTTGGCGTCGATCTGGCCGGCGACGAGGCGGGCCATCCGGCCGCCGCCAACCGCGCCGTGTTCGACCGCGCCCACGGCCTCGGCCTGCCGGTCACCGCCCATGCCGGCGAGGCGGCCGGGCCGAACAGCCTGGCCGAGGTGATCGGCCTCATCGCCCCCGCCCGCATCGGCCACGGCGTCCGCGCCATCGAAAGCGAGGACCTCCTGGCCGAGATCAAGGCGCGCAACCTCCACCTCGAGATCTGCCCGTCGTCCAACATCCAGGTCGGCGTCTTCGCCAACTATGCCGACCACCCCATCGACCGGATGTCGCGGCGCGGCCTGTCGCTGTCCATCAACACCGACGCCCGCACGGTGGCCCCGCTCAGCCTGTCGCTGGAATACCGGCGCCTTTCCGCCGCCTTCGGCTGGCAAGCCGGCGAGTTCCTCGCCCACAACCTCGAAGCCCTCCGCC
>CAXXNH010000052.1:0-51038 GCA_963665435.2 uncultured Pleomorphomonas sp.
CGATGCCCGGTGACGACGCGGGCGACCGGCCGTTGCCCGACGGGGTGCCGTCGCTTGCCAAATTCGTGGAGGCCCGGATCTCATTGGTCGCCGCCTGCGGCAGATCGGCGTCGTCAAGGGCGAGGACGCCGCTCGACTGCAACCCCTGCTCGCCGCTGGCCAGATGCTCGTGACCCTTGAGGGGGCAATCTGGCGCTGGGACGGATACGCCGCGGCCGCGGATGCGCCGACTGTCGCTGCCAGCAGGCTCGCGGCTCGCAACCGGCTTGCCGAGATCGACGCCCTTCGCGAAACGGCGGGCGAGCTTTGCGCAACCAGGCGTCAGGTTCTCGATGACGCCGAAGCGCGCCTTCGTGACGCGGAGGCCGAGGAGCGCGCCGCCCGCGAGGCGGTCAAGGTTGCCGAACGCTCCGCCGCCACCGCGCGTGACCGCCTGCTGGTCGCCGAGCGGGCCTTGGCCGAAACCGTTGCCCGCCGTGCGGCCGCTGCCGGCCAGCGCGAACGCCTCGCCACCGATGCGGAGGATCAGGCTGCCCGCAAGACCGAGGCCGAGGAGAGGTATGCCGAACTCGCCGACGCTTCGGAGCTGTCGGCTCGGGTTCATGCCCTCCGGGGTGAGGCGGCCGATACGCGCGCCCGGTTCTCGGAGGCGCGCGCCGCTGTCGACATGATCCGCCGCGAGGGGGAGCTTCGCAAGCGGCGCATGGAGGCGATCGAACGCGAGCGGGCCGGCTGGGGCGATCGGGTCCGTCATGCCGCGGCTCACCTGGATGAACTGGACGACCGGCTTGCCCAGGTGGAGGACGAACGGGCCGAGTTGATCGATCGACCCGACGAGATTGTCGAAGCCCGGCGCGGCCTGATGAGGGCGGTTGCGACTGCGGAGGCCGCCAGTACCGAGGCAGCGGATCGTCTGCGCGAGGGCGAGATGCAGGCCGGCGAGGCCGATCGCGCGGCCGCCGAGGCGCTCGCTCGCCTGTCGACCATTCGAGAGGGGCGAGTGCGGGCCGAGGAGCGGCTCGCCGCCGCCAAGCAGCGGCTTGAGGAATATGCCACCGAGATGCGCGATCGCTTCGACGCGCCCCTTTATGCCTTGCGTCAGCTCGCCGAAATCGACGACGCCGCGCCGTTGCCGGATCTGGTTGGTGTCGAGACCCGGCTCGAGCGGTTGAAGGTCGAGCGTGACAAGCTCGGTGGCGTCAATCTCCAGGCGGAGGCGGAACAAGCCGAGTTGGAAGAGCGGCTGGACACCCTGGTCAACGAGCGCGAAGATCTGATCGAGGCGATCCGCCGGCTGCGCCTGGGCATCCAGAACCTGAATCGCGAGGCGCGCGAGCGGTTGCTCAACGCCTTCGGCATCGTCAACGCCCACTTCCAGCGGCTTTTCGTGCATCTGTTCGGCGGTGGCACGGCCGAGTTGCAGCTTGTCGACGCCGAGGACCCGCTGGAAGCCGGTCTGGAGATCCTTGCCCGTCCGCCGGGCAAGAAGCCGCAGACCATGACGCTTCTTTCCGGTGGCGAACAGGCGCTGACGGCCATGGCGCTGATCTTCGCGGTCTTCCTCACCAATCCCGCGCCGATCTGCGTGCTCGACGAGGTGGATGCGCCGCTCGACGATGCGAATGTCGAACGCTACTGCGACCTTCTCGAAGAGATGTCCCGTTCGACAGAGACTCGCTTCGTTGTCATTACTCATAACCCGATCACCATGGCGCGGATGAGCCGCCTGTTCGGCGTCACCATGGCCGAGCGAGGCGTGTCGCAACTGGTTTCCGTTGACCTCGAAACGGCCGAATCCTTCCGTGAGGCGAGCTGAGCTGCGGCGGCTTTACAGGCCGTGTTGCGAGGCGATGGCAGCTTAATCGATTACGCCCGCCTCGACTAAGGTCGTAGTCTGGGAATGGCGGTGGTTCCGGTGGCGGAAATGGCATATAAATCAATGAAATGTATAGGCCGTCGCCAATCTTGACAGGCATCCGTGTGAACACTATGGTGCCGGCCAAATCAGGGATTACCCCGATCTTGCAGGGCCTTGGCGACTGCGTTCTTGAGGATGCCGCCGATGGGTCAGGATGACGAACGGCCGGACGACGCCGGAAGCGATCCCCGCCTCAGGGCGCTGGGAGAGAAGCTGGCGGATGCTCGGCGGGATCAGCGGCAGCCCGAAGGTGGTGCGCCGCAGTCGTCCGGGCTGACCGGTATCGGTCAGGCGATGAAGGTCGGCTCGGAGTTCGTGGCCGGGGTGATCGTTGGCTTCGTGATCGGCTATACGATCGATCGCCTCTTCGGGACTGGCCCGTGGGGCATGATCGTGTTTCTGTTGCTGGGTTTTGCAGCAGGAACGTTGAACGTGATGCGTGCGACGGGTGTGGCAAAAGATCCTTTTGCCGCCAAGGCGGGCAAGTCCTCGCGTCGGGCGCCTGAAGGCGAAGACTGAGTTTGAACGGCAGGGCGGGCTGGCCCGGAGCCGTAGTGCGGGCGAGATCGAGCGAGGGAGCTCCTCAAGGTGGCTGACGTAAGAACCGATCCCATCCATCAGTTCGGCATCCATAAGCTGGTGGACATCAACATCGACGGCTACGATGTCTCCTTCACCAACTCATCGCTGTTCATGGTCCTGGTGCTCGCCGCCATCGCGCTGGTGCTGGTGTGGGGCAGTTCGTCTCGCGCCGTGGTCCCCGGGCGTGCTCAGACGGTGGCCGAACTCTCCTACGAGTTCGTGGCCAATACTCTGAGGACGACGGCCGGCGAGAGCGGTATGCGCTTCATGCCGCTTGTGTTCTCGCTGTTCATGTTCGTCTTGACCGCCAACATCTTCGGCATGGTGCCGTATTTCTTCACGGTCACCTCGCACATCATCGTCACGGCCGCCCTGGCGCTGCTGGTCATCTTCACGGTGACCATCTACGGCTTCTACAAGAACGGCACTCACTTCCTGAAGCTGTTCGTTCCCTCGGGAGTGCCGGCGGCGATCGTGCCTCTGGTGACGATGATCGAGATCATCTCCTTCCTGTCGCGGCCGCTCAGCCTCTCCGTCCGTCTGTTTGCGAACATGCTGGCCGGTCACATCACCCTCAAGGTGTTCGCGGGCTTCGTGGTGACGTTGACTGGGCTTGGCGCCTTCGGCTTCCTCGGAGCGCTGTTGCCGCTGATCATGGTGGTGGCGCTGACCGCCCTCGAATTCCTGGTTGCTTTCCTCCAGGCCTACGTCTTCACGATCCTCACCTGCATGTACCTCAACGACGCCCTGCATCCGGGGCACTGAGGACGGATCGACGAAGTTCACCCATCAACACCATCCAAATCTCTGTTTCTCAAGGAGCGTTACAATGGAAGCTGAAGCCGCCAAGTACATCGGCGCTGGCCTTTCGACCATCGGCATTGCCGGTTCCGCCATCGGCCTCGGCAGCATCTTCGGCAACTACCTGTCGAGTGCCGTCCGCAATCCTTCGGCCGCCGACGGCCAGTTCGGTCGCCTGATCCTCGGCTTCGCCGTGACCGAAGCGCTCGGCATCTTCTCGCTGCTGATCGCCCTGCTGCTGCTCTTCGCCGTCTGATCGCGAGACAGTCGAAGCGGGCTCGCAACGAGCCCGCTGCAAGCCGCTGGCCGGTTTCCGGCCGGCCGTGACGAGACGGCGCCTCGCAAGGTGGTTTATACCTTGGGGCGCCGCTTGGCCGTCATCATCATGGAGCCTGAGCGTCGATGAGCTGGTTCATCAGCCAAGCCAACGCACAAGAGCCGGCGATCGTTCCGGCGGAGGACGGCCACGCGCCGATGGACGCCGTCGGCGCGACGGTGGCCCACGAGGGCGGCGGACATGGCGGCGCGTTCCCGCCGTTCGATCCCTCGACCTTCCCCTCACAGCTGTTCTGGCTGGCCATCGTCTTCATTGCGCTCTACGTCCTGATGGCCAAGAAGGTCATTCCGCAGATTGCTGGCATTCTCGATGCGCGCGCCGCCAAGATTGCAGGCGATCTCGTCGAGGCCGAGAAGGCCAAGGCGGATACGGACGCTGCCATTGCCTCCTATGAAGCGTCGCTCGCCGCCGCTCGGAACAAGGCCAATGCCATCGCTCATGAGACTCGGAGCAAGGTTGCTCACGAGATTGACGGGCGGCGCCATGCGGCCGAGGCTCAGTTGGCTGCCAAGCTGACCGACACCGAAAAGCACATCGAGGACGTCAAGCGCATCGCTCTCGAGCATGTGTCGACCATCGCCACCGAGACGACCGAGGCTGTCGTCGAGGCGCTCGTTGGCAAGGTGAGTCGCGACGAGGCCGTTGCGGCGGTTGCCGCCGTGTCCGCCAGTAAACACTGAGGAGAGGCCCTATGTTCGACAATACCACATGGGCCTTTGTCGGTCTGATCCTGTTTTGTGCCGTCCTTGGCTATTACGGGGTGTTCGGCATGGTCAACCGCATGCTCGACAAGAGGGCGGAGGAAGTGACGGCCGAGCTCGACGCGGCGCAGCAGTTGCGGAGGGAGGCCGAAGCCCTTCTGGCCGAATACCAGCAGAAGCGCGTTGCCGCCGAGCAGGATGCCGCCGAGATCATCGCCCATGCCGAGGCCGAGGCCAAGCGCATGACGGCCGATGCCGAAGTGGCGCTCAAGGAGCTGATCGAGCAGCGCACGCGCACCGTCGAGGCCAAGATCGCCCACGCGGAAGCGGCGGCGGTGGCCGAGGTTCGATCCGTTGCCATCGACATGGCGATGGCCGCTTCGAAGCACCTGCTTGCCGACAAGGTGCAGGGCAAAGTCGCTTCCGATCTCATCTCGAGCGGCGTGGAAGAGGTAAAGGCGCGGTTCGGTTGAACGTCTTTATTTCCGACCGGTAGGGAACAAGGGGCCTCTCGCGGCCCCTTTTTTCATGGCTTCCGCTCGCCCGAGCGCGCCGCAATGCATTCGCATACCGGCCGAAAGCTCCGGCGGTGGATCGGCGTTGGCCCCAGTTCGAAGAGGGCCTTCAGATGCTTCGCCGAGCCATAGCCGACATTGGTCTCAAACCCGTAGCCGGGGAACTCGGTGGCGTGAAGCGCCATCATGCGGTCACGTGTCACCTTGGCGACGACGGACGCGGCGGCGATGGCCGCGACACGGGCGTCCCCCTTCACGATGGCCGCCCCCCGATAACCGGCGTCGATCAGCGCGGCAGGGATGTCCCGGCCGTCGACCAGAATGCCCACAGGCCTCACGGCCAGCGATCGCACCGCACGGTTCATGGCCCAGAGGTTGGCGGCGAGGATGTTCATGGCATCGATGCGGGCGGCCGATGCCGAGGCGATGGCGACGATATGATCGCGACAGATCACCTCGAACATCTGTTCCCTTGCGCGCGGCTTGAGCTGCTTGGAGTCGGTGAGCCCATCGGGCAGTGGCGCATCCGTGAGAATCACCGCCGCTGTCACCACGGGGCCTGCAAGCGGACCGCGACCGACTTCGTCGACACCTGCTACGGGGCCGCTCCAGCGACGCGCGAAATCCTCCTCCATGCGACGATCGCAAGCCTCGACAATGAGGCCGGCAAGAAGATCGGGGGCAGGGGAGGAGCGGCGAGGCATGGGAGCTGTTCTGGCTGGCGAATCGGGGATCAAGCCATGATACGGCAGATTGGCGCCGCGACGGCCATTTGACGTCTGCTTCCGCGCCCCATAAGAGAAATCCCAGACAATTGCGGCTGCCGCCGCTCCTCAAGTTTCGGGCAAACCGATGTCGCACAACAGCTTCGGACATCTCTTCCGCATCACCACCTGGGGCGAGAGCCACGGCCCGGCGCTGGGCGTCGTCGTCGATGGCTGCCCTCCTGGGCTCCCGCTGACGGCGGAGTTCATCCAGGCCTTTCTCGATCGGCGCAAGCCCGGCCAATCGCGCTTCGTGACGCAGCGGCGGGAAGACGATCTCGTCGAGATTCTCTCCGGCGTGTTCGATGACGACCGCACTGGCGGCCCGGTTACCACGGGGACGCCCATCTCGCTCCTCATCCGCAACACCGATCAGCGCTCCAAGGATTACGGTGACATCCGCGACAAATACCGGCCGGGCCATGCCGACGTCGCCTACGATCTCAAGTATGGCGTCCGCGATTATCGCGGCGGCGGTCGCTCTTCGGCTCGCGAGACGGCGGCGCGCGTCGCCGCCGGCGCCGTTGCCCGCAGGGTGATCGACGGCGTTACCATCCGTGGCGCGCTCGTTCAGATCGGCAAGGAGAAGATCGACCGCGCCAACTGGGATTGGAGTGCGGTCGACGACAACCCCTTCTTCTGCCCGGACCGCGAGGCCGTGCCACGTTTTGAGGCCTACCTCGACCGCGTGCGCAAGGCCGGGTCGTCGGTCGGCGCGGTGGTGGAACTGGTGGCCGAGGGTGTGCCGGCGGGGTGGGGTGCTCCGATCTATGGCAAGCTCGACCAGGATCTCGCTTCGGCGCTGATGTCGATCAACGCCGTGAAGGGCGTCGAGATCGGCGAAGGATTCGCTTCCGCCGAGCTCAGCGGCGAAGAGAATGCCGACGAAATGCGCATGGGCAACGACGGCACAATCCTGCATGCGGCGAACCACGCAGGCGGAGTCCTCGGCGGCATTTCCACCGGCCAGCCGGTGGTAGCTCGGTTTGCCGTAAAGCCAACCTCGTCGATCCTGACCGACCGTCGCTCGGTGTCGGCGGCCGGCGAGGACGTCGACGTGATGACACGAGGACGCCACGATCCCTGCGTCGGCATTCGCGCGGTTCCCGTGGGCGAAGCGATGATGGCCTTGGTCCTGGCCGACCACAAGCTGCGCCACCGTGCCCAGACCGGTCGTGACGGGGCGGTCGTCTTCCCTTTGCGCTGATGCACGGTCATGGCTCCACCCTCTATCGGTCTTGTGGCACTCGACCCGTCGGACGATCTCGATGCGGTGGAAGCCGTCTATCGCCACGCCATGGACTATCTCGCCCTTGAAACCGGCCTGACGCCCGAGGCGGCGGCGCGCGCCTTTTTCGAGGACCGACCGCCAACGGGCGATGAACCGCCGCTGAAGTTCGGCGTGCGGGGAATGGGCGGTGAACTCGTTGCCGTCGGCGATCTGGCATTCGGCTATCCTGAGCCGCGCGACGCCTACATCGGCTTGCTTCTTCTCGTGTCCGCTGCGCGCGGCAGCGGGCTGGGGCAAGCGATTTTCGGCGAGGTCAAGCGGATCGCCGAGACCCGGGGCGCATCACGACTGCTGCTCGGTGTTCTCGACGTCAACGCGAGGGGCCGTGCCTTCTGGGAGCGTCAGGGCTTCCGTTTGACACAGACCACCGGTCCGCATGCCTTTGGTCACCGGCGGCACGTTGTCCACCGTTTTGAATTGCCGCTCGCCGGGATATCCGGGGCGCTCGCGTAGGGCTTGCCGCAATCTTTAAGATATCGCGAATTCTTCATACTCGCTTTACGGCTTGTTTACGCGCGACCGCGCACAAACTCATACGAAAGTATCAGTTTCGGCGGGGACCCGGCATCGGTGGAAGTCGAGCCGGTCTGCCGTTTCCGGAAGAGCGGCGGCGTTCGCTTCCCGGTCTCGGTGTTGCAAAAAAGGGCGGTCCCGCGCCAACTTAGCGGGGACGGCCATGCTGAAATCGTTCACTGGGAGAATAGTTTTCGTCGTGCTGGCGTCTTCGCTGGCATTGGCCGCCGTCTTGACCTTTGCAACGCAACGGATGGCCGAGAAGACAGTCACCGAACTCTCCGGACAGGCCATCGTGACGGCGGCGGGCGCTCGTGCCGCGGCTCTCCAGTCGTGGATCGACAGCCTGACGAGCCAGGCGGCCGCCGTGGCCTCCGCATCCGCCCTCCAGGCATCGGCGCGCGAGTTCAAGAGCGCCTGGAACCAACTCCTCGACGACGACCCGGGCGCCCGCCTGCGCCAGGTGTTTGTCGACGGTAATACGAACCCGGAGCATCCTGAGCAGATGGCGGCCGTCGAGGATACGTCGGAGCGCTACTTTATCTACCATGCGGCCGGACAAAAGGCCGCTGAATCCGCCTTGAGCGACACCGGGTTCGACGACCTCGTCCTGTTCGACGAAGGCGGGCGAGCCTACTACTCCTATGCCAAGGACGAGCTGTTTGGCCGGCGCATCGTCGACGTCGCCGACAAGTCCGGGCTGGCCGACGTGGTCAGGGCGATGATTCCGGCGCCGGGCGCCAAGCCGGCAGAGCTCAAGCCCGCCTTCACCAGCTTCATTCCCGACCCCACGACCACCGTCGGGTTCAGCGGCTATTTTGTCGTGCCGGTGAACATGGAAGGCCGCTTCGTCGCGATTGTGGCGTTGCGGGTCAACATGGCCCAGGCCGCGAAGATACTGACCGACAAGACCGGGCTCGGCGACACCGGCCGCTCCTTCCTGCTCTCGGTTGGCAGTGGAGCCGGCTTCGCCTTCGGCCAGACGGCAAATGGCGACACGGTGGTCGATCTGTCGGCCAATCCGCTGCGCAAAGAGCCGAAAGGCGTGGCATTTGATGCCGAGATCACCCCGGGCGTCGTGGAAATGGCGGCTCTGGCCCCGGTTCGTCCGGGGTGGCAGGTGTTGTCCCTGCATGACCGCAGTTCCGCTCTCGCTCCGGTGAAGCGGTTGACTTTGATTCTGGTCTCCGTGGCGGCGGCAGTGCTCCTGCTGGTCGGCGGCCTTGCCGTTCAGCTTACGCGCCGCCTGACCCGCCCTCTGGCGACGCTGGCGGCCGACGTCAGCCGTCTTGGGGCCGGAGAACTGGACGCCTCGCTATCGGGCCGTGAGCGCAAGGATGAGATCGGAGATCTCGCCCGTGCGGTCGATGTGTTCCGTGCCGCTGCCATCGAGCGGTTGCGCCTCGAGGAGCAGCAGATCGAAGAGGGGCGTCGGCGCGAGGTCAGGCAGCTGGAGATCGACCGCGTGGTTGCCGAGTTCCGGGCCGAGGTACACAACACAATCGAGGCCGTCACGCGCCGCATGGCCGACATGACGGCCACCGCCGCCGACCTGACTCAGGTCGCCGAGGAAACCACCATCCGTACCGGCGAGGCCACGCACGCCTCATCGACGGCCTCCGGCTCGGTTGGTTCGGTCGCCGCCGCCGCCGAGGAGCTGGACGCCTCGATCCGCAATCTTGGCACCCAGGTGAACTCAGCCCGCGATGTGGTCGAGAGCGCCACCCAGGGCGCCAATGCCGCCAACGCCAAGGTTGGCGGCTTGCGTGTCGCCTCCGAGGAGATTGGCAAGATCGTCACGTTGATCCAGTCGATCGCCGGCCAGACCAATCTTCTAGCGCTGAACGCCACCATCGAGGCGGCGCGGGCGGGCGAGGCGGGCAAGGGGTTTGCCGTGGTTGCCTCCGAGGTGAAGAACCTAGCCGGCCAGACCGCCAAGGCCACCGAGGAAATCGCCCACCAGATCGCCGCGATCCAGACCTCTTCGGAAGAGGCGGCCGAAGCCATTCAGGCGATCACCGACACCATGGCGACCGTCAATCGCTATACCGTTGCCATGGCCGACGCCATGAGCCAGCAGAGCGAAGCCACCACCTCGATCAGCGGCAACGTTCATGCCGCCGCCGCTGCCACCGGTTCGGTGCTCGGCATCGTCGAACGCGTGGCCAGCGCCGCTGGCGCCACCACCCGCTCGGCGCAGTCGGTGAAGGACAGTGCCGCCGATGTCGAGCGCGAGACCAAGGCGCTGGAAGATTTGGTGGCCGGCTTCCTTGCGAAGGTCACGGCCGCATAAGACAACCTCGATTCACTTTATCAGGCCCGGAACAGCGTCGACCCGAACGGTCGGTGCTCTGTTCCGGGCCATTCGCTTTTTGAAGCGGAGCGTTCAGATCGGCAGCTTGGTGGAGCGCTTGACCGTCCGGAGCGTCAACTGCGACTGGACGCGTACGACGCCGGGCAACGGCGTCAGGATCTCGCTGTGGATGCGCTCGAGGTCGGCGGCGTCGCGATAGACGACGCGCAGGAGATAGTCGTGCTGGCCGGCCAGAAGGTAGCACTCGGTGATCTCGGGTATCACGCGCACGGCGGCCTCGAACTTGTCGAGCGATTGACGCCCCTGGCTATCGAGCGTCACGGAAACGTAGGCGGTGCCGGGCACGCCGGCTATTCGAGGATCGAGAATGGCGACGAAGCGGGCGATCAGACCGCTTTCCTCAAGGAGGCGCGTGCGCCTCAAGCAGGCCGAGGCTGAGAGATGGACCCGATCCGCGAGCTCGGCGTTGGTCGGTCGGGCATTGTCTTGCAAGGCGGTCAGGATCGCACGATCCGTCACGTCGAGGCGCATGGGCTGAATATCCTGCGTTTCAAGGGGCGAATGTTAGAATTTTATGCCGATTTTCGACCATAGTCTGCTGAATCGGTGCAAGAAATTGCGCCAAGATTGGCCAAATATGCGTCATCTTGCCAAGCTGGGAGTAAACCCGGCGGCAGAACCAGCAGGGGACTATCGAAATGCTTGTCGGTACGCCGAAAGAAATCAAGGATCACGAGGACCGCGTTGGCCTCGTTCCCTCGTCGGTACGTGAACTCGTCGCCGCCGGACACCAGGTCATCATCGAGAAGAATGCCGGCCTGGGGATCGGCATCAGCGACGCCGCCTATGTCAAGGCGGGCGCCTCCATGGTTGACGGCCCCGACGAAATCTTCGCCACGGCCGACATGATCGTCAAGGTGAAGGAGCCGCTGGCCGTCGAGCGCAAGAAGCTCCGCGAGGGACAGACGCTCTTCACCTATCTCCATCTCGCGCCCGATCCGGAGCAGGCCGAGGATCTGATGAGGTCCGGCGCCACTTGCATCGCCTACGAAACGGTGACGGCGCCGAACGGCTCGCTGCCGTTGCTCGCTCCGATGTCGGAAGTGGCCGGCCGCATGGCGCCCCAGGTCGGCGCCGCAGCGCTTGAGAACGCGGCTGGCGGCATGGGCATCCTGCTCGGTGGCGTCGCCGGCGTGGCGCCGGCCAACGTGGTCATCCTTGGCGCTGGTGTTGCCGGGACCAATGCCACCCATGTCGCGCTTGGCATGGGCGCCGACGTGACGCTGGTCGACAACTCGATTGATGCGCTGCGCCGTGCCATCGCCACCTTCGGCGTCCGCATCAAGACGGCCCACTCCAACAAGGACACCGTGGCCGATCTCGTCACCGCAGCCGATCTGGTGATTTCCACCGTCCTGGTGCCCGGCGCCGGCACGCCCAAGCTGATCAGCCGCGAGCTGATCGCTGCCATGAAGAAGGGATCGGCCTTCGTCGACGTCGCCATCGACCAGGGTGGTGCGTCCGAAACGTCGCGCGCGACCACGCACTCCGACCCGACCTACATCGAGAGTGGCGTCGTTCACTATTGCGTCGCCAACATGCCCGGTGGCGTCGCCCGCACGTCGACCTTCGCCCTCAACAATGCGACGCTGCCTTTCGCGCTGGCGCTCGCCAACAAGGGTTGGAAAGAGGCCTGCAAGGCCGACATCCACCTCGCCCGTGGCCTCAACGTCCATGCCGGCAAGATCACCTACAAGGCGGTGAGCGACGCCCTCGGCCTCGCCTATCTGGATCCGGCGAAGGCGCTCGCCTGAGCCCACATCGACAGGACATGAAGGGCCGGAGCGGGAAACCGCTTCGGCCTTTTCGTTGCCGGATCTACCTCCTCAGCGTCTCAGCACCGCCACCACCTCGACGTGGCTCGACCACAGGAACTGGTCGATCGGCGTCACGCTCTCGATGCGGTAGCCGCCATCGACCAGCGTTCTGAGATCGCGGGCCAGCGTCGCCGGGTTGCAGGAGACTGCCACGACGGTCGGCACTTTCGAACGCGCCAGCCACTGGCTCTGCTCGGCGGCGCCGGCACGCGGCGGGTCGAAGACCACCGCGTCGATCTTCTCGAGTTCCTTGTCGATCAGCGGTCGACGGGCCAGGTCGCGTTTCTCCACCGTGATGCGGTGACGGCCGGTCATGCCGCGCGCCGCCCTGTCGAGCGCCATCACGGCGCCGGCCTCTCCTTCGAGCGCCAGCACCTCGGCCAGTCGGGCAAGGCGCAGCGAGAAGGTGCCGACGCCGGAGAAGAGGTCGGCAATCCGCTTGGCCTTCGCCGGAATGGCGGCGGTCACGAGGTCGCCCATGATCGCCTCGGCTTCCTGGGAAGCCTGAAGAAAACCGCCCGGCGACAGCGTGACGACAACGCCGTCGATCTCGATCGTCGCCGCCCGCCGCTCGACGATCGCCTCGCCACCGGCCGAAAGGCGAGCGAGGTCGAAGCGCGCGGCAAGCTCGATGAGCGGCAGACGCAGCCGATCGATGTCGCGTGCCGCAATGCCGGCGACGGACACGTCAAGGCCGCCCGATGTCAACGTCACCGTGAGATCGAGCCCCCCCTTGCGAGGGGTGACAAGGGCGGTGAGCGCCGTCAGCGCCGGCAGTGCAGCGAGGAGCTGGGGCTTGACGACCGGACACTCGTCCAGACTGACGAGGCGGTGGCTGGCCCGCTCGTTGAAGCCGACCAGCGGATGACGGCCGGCCATGATGCCGGAGAAGGTGGCGCGGCGACGCGATCCTGGCGGCACCAGGCGGGTTTGCCCGACGTCGGGCGTCAAGCCGCGATCGCCCAGAGCATCGACCACAAGCCGCCGTTTGAAGTCGGCGTAGGGTGCTGGCGCGAGATGCTGAAGCAGGCAGCCGCCGCACACGCCATAGTGTCGGCAGGCCGGCTCGATGCGATCTGGCGAGGGCGAGACGATGCGGTTGAGACGCGCCGCTCCCCCCTGGACGTCGATGTCCACGGTCTCTCCGGGCAGGGTATAGGGCACGAACAGCGGCTTGCCGTCCGCCTGTGGGGCGATGCCATCGCCCCGGTGACCAAGGCGGTCGATCACGAGTTCAGTCAAGGCTCGCTCCAAGTAGGTATTCATGGTTGCCGTCTCCGCCGAGGATCGGCGAAGGGACGAGATCGTGGGTTCGCCAGCTATCGCGACCGTCGAGCCAGGCATGCACGCGCTCGGCGGCAACGCGCCCGGTGGTCTCGTCGACGAGGCCTCCCTTGCCGATCGCCTGCCGGCCCGCCTCGAATTGTGGCTTGACGAGGAAGACACCGACGGCGGGGCGACGAGCCAAGGTCAGCGCCGGCGGCAGCGCCAGGGTCAGCGAAATGAAGGAAACGTCGGAGACGATGACCTCGGGTTGGCAGGGCAGGTCGGCTGCCGTGAGATCGCGGGCGTTCAATCCCTCGATGTTGTCGACGCGCGGATCGGCGGCGATGCGCGGATGCAACTGGCCGTGCCCGACATCGAGCGCCACGACGCGGGATGCGCCTCGCTGCAGCAGGACTTCGGTGAAGCCGCCGGTGGAGGCGCCGATATCGAGACAATCGCGACCGGCGACATCGAAGCCGAAATGGTCGAGGCCGGCGACAAGCTTCAGGGCCGCGCGCGAGACGTAAGCGGCGGCGGGGTCGGTGATCGAAAGCTCGACCGTTTCGTCGACGGACAAGCCGGGCTTGTCGGCCACCCGCCCCGCAACGGTCACGTGGCCACGCAATATGGCGTCGCGAGCGCGGGCGCGACTGTCCGCGAGTCCACGGGCGACGACGAGCTGATCGAGACGGATCCTTGCCATGGGCATGCTTTGGGGCAGGCGCTGGCCTTTGGCAAGGCCCGACAGAGCATCGGGTCGAAAACTCGAGCGCAACTTTCGCAAGCCCCGGTGTGACGGCCAGAGGCCGGATCGTCCCTCAGCGCTCGTCGGGGTGCACGGCAGTCTAGGGGGACTCGGCCTCTTCGTGCTCCTTCGGCTCCGGTTCCTGTTCCGGCTCCGGGGCAGGCACGACGGGTGTCTGGAGTATGGGATCGTCGGGCGCGGGCGCCTCGGGTGGAATGGCGCCGCCGACCGGGGAGGTCGAGAAGAGGTCGTAGGTATCCTTCGGATCGTCCGGCCGCGAGGGACGGATGCGCGAGCGCAACGCGATAAAGGCGGCAAGAAGCATCTCGATGAGCGCCATGAACACGAACAACGACCCGTTCCCCCAACTCTCCATGGCAAAGGAAGCGATCAGCGGACCGAACACGGCGCCGACGCCGTTGGCGAGCAGAACGCCGGTCGCCATCTCGACATAGGCGGACTTGTCCGCTCTGTCGTAGGCATGGGCCGACGCCACCGAATAGCTTGTCAGCACGACGGTGCCGAGCAGGAACGCCATGATGAACAGGCCGGTGCCGCCGAGCGGCAGAAGAAACGTCAGAAGGCTGGCGATCGCCGACAACACCATTACGCCGGCAAGGACGAACCGGCGGTCATGGGCATCGGACAGCCGGCCCACGGGCCACTGCATCAAGGCGCCGCCGATCACGGCAAGCGACAGAAAGATGGCCGCTTCGCTTGGCGACAGGCCGCGTCCGATGGCGAAGACGGTGACAAGCGACCAGAAGGCGCCGTTGGCAACGCCGATCATGAATGTGCCCGCGAGGCCGACGGGCGCCATTTTCAGAAGTTCTAGCGGTCGGAACTGGACGATGGCGATCGGCGCCGGCTGCGCCGACGTGGTCAGCGCCACGGGGACGACGGCCAGCGACACCAGGAGCGAAGCGGCGGCGAACAGCTCGAAATGCTCAATGGGCGCCAGCAGGATCATCAGCTGGCCAGCGGTTGTCGTGAGGTAGTTGACGACGATGTAGACGCTCATGATGAGGCCGCGATTGTCGTTGGTGGCGCGGTCGTTGAGCCAGCTTTCGATGATGAGGTAGAGGCCGGCGAGGCAGAAGCCGGTGATGGAGCGCGCTCCGATCCAGACCATGGGATCGACGACCATCGGATGAACCAGCGTGGTGGCGGCGGCAAGCGAGACCAGCGTCGTGTAGGCGCGAATATGACCGGCCCTGAGGATCAGGTAGGGGCAGGCGAGGCAGCCGACCACGAAGCCCAGATTGTAGGACGACCCCATCAGGCCGATGATGACCGGCGTGAAGTGCTCGTGAAGCCCGCGCAGCGGGATCATCGTCCCCAACAATGCGTTTCCGCATAGCAGGAAAGCGACACCGGTCAGAAGCGAGACGAGTGGGGCAAAGGTCTTGGACAAGGACGAACTCGTGTGCAGGCGGATGGACGGTGACTGCCGGCCGAGACCGACCGCGATAGCTGCGCTGAAATCGGTACGCCCGACCTCTGAATACGCAAGGTCGCGAACCTCTACGGCTTTTCCATGAACTTAGTACCTTGAATCGGTTTGAGGCAGTTCGTGTGGAAATGCAAGCGCGGCTCGGTCATATTCAGGCGCTGGCGGGAGGCTGCGACATGACGACGACGGCTTGGGCGACGGTCGAGGGACTGTACCAGGAGGGCGACGGCCGCCATCGGCCGGCGAGGGCGGAGTTGTCCCGGAAAGGGCTCGCCATCGTCGGTTCGGATGGGGAGACGGTGGTCTTGTGGCGATCGATGGACCTCGTCCGAACCCTGGGGACAGACGGCTTCAGGATCGGTGCCCGGAGGCAAGCCGGCATGTTCGTCTTCGATCCAGACACCGGCTCGGACCTGATCCGTGCGCTGGCCTCCATCCCCGACGTCGATGCGCCGATGATGCCCCGCGCCCTGGCATCGACGATGGTGGTGATCGTTGTGCTGACGCTTTCTGCGCTGTTTGTTCTTGGCTGGGGCTTCTTCTGGGTGGTCGAGTGGCTCATGGCGCCCGGTGGCGGCTCGGGGATACCGGGATGAGGGAGTCCATGTGGGTTCATCGCGAGTCAGGGCGATTCATGCCAACCCCAGGGGATTCATCTGCTCCCATGAACGCACATGGTGGACCGCTGCGTCCGGGGAGGGCAGTGTGAGCGGCGCTTCCGGTCTCGATTTCAGTCCGGCATACGGCGTTGCCGAGCCGATAGCCCCCGGCGTTCGTCGCCTTACGGCTCGCAATGGTGGGCCGCTGACCTTCCGTGGCACCAACTGTTATCTGCTCGGCGATCGGGAGATCACCGTCATCGATCCCGGTCCCGACGACGACGCCCATGTCGAGGATCTGTTGCAGGTCGCGGGGGCTCCGATCCGTCGGATCGTCTTGTCCCACGACCACGCCGATCATGCCGGGGCCGTGCGCCGACTGTCTCAGTTGACCGGCGCCGAGGTGATCGGGGCGGCACTCGACGCGACGCGCTCACTCTATCGGCCTGACCGGGTGCTCGCCCATGGCGACAGGGTGGAGACGGAGGCGGGCCTTCTTGGAGCCGTCGCTACCCCCGGCCACACGGCCGGGCATCTTTGCTATGATCTCGCCGAGCTGGAGCTGCTGTTTTCCGGCGATCATGTCATGGCCTGGTCGACCAGCGTCGTGGTGCCGCCGGACGGGAGCATGGCCGACTACATGGCCTCCCTCGATCGCATTGCCACCGTTGGTCCCCGCACCTACCTGCCTGGGCACGGCGGTCCGGTGATCGACGGTCCGGCTCGCGTGTCGGAGCTGAAGCGCCATCGGCAAGCACGCGAAGCGGCCATCCTGCGGGCGCTCGATAGCAAGGATCGCACTGTTGGGGAGATCGTTGCCGCCGTCTACATCGGTCTCGATCCGGCGTTGGCCGGGGCGGCGGCGCTCTCTGTTAAGGCCCATATCGACTGGCTGGAGGAACGCGGTCTCGTGGGGAGAGACGAGGATCGGCTCAGCCGGAGATGAGCTATACCGCTTCCGTCAGGTCGGAACCCGCTGGAGCTGGATGAGTCCAGATCAAGCGGTACGGATATTAGTTGGCCGCCTGTCGCCGTGAGACTTCGCCGAAGCGGGCAATGAAGTCGCCGACATGCCGGGCGTTTTCACCAAGATCGGGCATGGCCACCCGGCTCATGGAACGAATGTCGATGCGGCTGCCGCTGTCGCCGGGACGAATGCGGACGACGACGTCTTCCTGGGTGCCGAGCACCAGCGATCGTGCCTCGGCTTCGATGCGGCCACTTGCAGCCTCGGTGTCGGGCTCTTCGGCCAGTCGGATATCCCAGCCAAGATCGTCGATGGTCTGGCGGGCCAGCGCATAGGCCTCGACGGTGGAAAGGTCAGTGGCCTGCGTCGTTAGGTCCGGATAGGCATCCTCCTGCAAGGCCGCCGCTTCGTTGGGAGCGGCGCGCAGGTCGACCGGCAGCACCACCTGCGAGAAGTCTGCCGGTGCTGCGGGCGGATCGTCCGTATCGGTCGAAACGCTGTCTATGGCCGGGTAGGCCACATAGGCCACGGCCGCGCCGATCAGCGGCGAGAAGGCAGCGACGATCAGCAGCAGGGTGCCGAACGCGCTGTCGGCGCCGCCTCGTCCTTCCCGCCATACGTCGCGTATGGTCATTGCCAGTACGCCGAGCGCTACGAGACCGAGCAACAGGCCGGTCCCTACGGCCGTATACATGGTACCGCTCGATATCAGATCGAGATGACGGGAGACGATCCCCACCACCATCACCATGAAGGCGAGGCTGGCGACGAAACGCGCGGTGCGGGCTCCGCGCGCCGGCGGCAGTGGCAGCGGGGGCAGGCGGCTCATGAGGAGAATTCCGGCCCGCGTACGTCGTAGGGGCGAACCTCGCGCCAACGCTCCATCAGCTTTTCGAGGCCGGCGTCGGCGCCATCCGGCAATACGATGCGCGGGGTGACGAAGATATCGCCCCGGACGCCCTTCTTGTCGGGTAGGCCCTTGCCGCGAAGGCGGAAAGCCTTCGAGCCGGTGACGCCGGCTGGAATGGTCATGTCGACGGCGCCTTCCAGCGTCGGAACGCGCACCTTGCCGCCCAGCACCGCCTCGTCGAGGGTGACCGGCAAGTCGAGGCGCAGATTGTAGCCATCGGGCCGGAACAGGGCGTGCGTTTCGTAGACGAGAATGGCGATGGCATCGCCCGGCGGTGTGCCTTCACCGCCCTGGCCCTTGAGGCGCAGCTGCTGGCCGGGCTCGAAGCCGGCTGGAATCTTCGCATCAAGCGATTTGCCGTTCGGCAAGGTGACGCGCACCTTGCCCGAGCCGACGATATCTTCCAGGCGGACACGGGCCGTTACCATGACGTCGGCCCCCTTGGTCGATCCCGAGGCGCCTGCGCCCGGACCGGCCGCGCCTGCGCCCGAGAATCCTTCGAATCCCGAGAATCCGCCGCCACGCCGGCCACCGCGCGCCCCACGAGCGCCGCCGCTGGCAAAGCTGTTGAAGGCATCGCCGAAGATGTCATGCAGGATGTCGTCGGTTGCCCGTCCGCCGGCATGGCGAAACCCGCCGCCCGCGCCGCTGGCACCGCCGAAGCCTTCGAAGCCGGTGAAACGCGGCTTGCCGTCGGCATCGATCTCGCCGGCGTCGAACTGGCGCCGCTTGTCCTTGTCGCCCACGATCTCGTAGGCCGAGTTCAGTTCGGCGAAACGCTCCTTGGAGCGTGGGTCATTCTTGTTGGCGTCCGGGTGATGCTGCTTGGCGAGCTTGCGGTAAGCCTTCTTGATAGTGTTTTCGTCCGCGCTCCTGGGCACGCCCAGGACCTCATACGGATCACGCATGCTGGTTGGCCCTCTTCAAATGGATGATGGCGCCGAATGGCGCCAAGGTTCTGCCAAACATGTAATGCCCGATCACGTTCCGTTCCAGAGTGTGCCATTATACGGGTCGCACGGCTTTGACAAAATCTTTTCGGGGGGCAGGCGTCCAAGAGGTTGTCGCCGGCCGGGATGTGGCTATATGCCGGTCGAACGCTTGCCCGAATCTGGCCGCGGCCAGCCAGCACGACGAGGCGTCGACGAGACATGTCCAGTTCAGAGCCCGATTTCACGGAAGCCTCGGAGCCATACCAGTTGTTCGTCAGCTGGATGAAGGAAGCCGAGAAAAGCGAGCCGAACGATCCCAACGCGATGGCGCTCGCCACCGTCGATGAAGACGGCATGCCCGACGCCCGCATGGTGCTGCTCAAAGGCTTCGATGAACGAGGGTTCGTCTTCTACACCAACTTCGGTTCCGCCAAGGGCGAACAGATTCTGGCGACCCGCAAGGCGGCGCTTCTGTTCCACTGGAAGAGTCTCAAGCGGCAGATTCGCATACGCGGCAATGTCTCGGAGGTGTCGAAGGATGAGGCGGACGCCTACTTCCAGAGCCGCGATCGCGGCAGCCGCATCGGCGCCTGGGCTTCCAAACAGTCGCGCCCTCTCGAAAGCCGCTTTGCGCTTGAGAAGGCCGTGGCCGAATGGGGATTGAAGTTCGGCGTCGGCGCTGTGCCGCGCCCCGAGTACTGGTCGGGCCTGCGTGTCGCGCCGACGGCCATCGAGTTCTGGCGTGACGGGATGTTTCGCCTGCATGACCGCGTCCGCTTCCTGCCCGACGGCAACGGCGGCTGGACGCGCACCCGTCTCTATCCGTGATCGACGAAAGGCTGCCGAGAATGACCAACGCCACAGACGTCAGCGCCCTTAGCTTCGAGCAGGCCCTGAAGGAACTCGAAGGCATCGTCGCCCGACTAGAGCAGGGGTCGGTGCCACTCGAGGAGAGCATTTCCATTTACGAACGCGGCGATGCGCTTCGCAAGCATTGCGACGGCCTGCTCAAGGCCGCAGAGGCCAAGGTGGAGAAGATCAGAATCGCCGGTGATGGATCGGCGGCGGGCGTCGAACCGCTCGACAGGGAGTAAAACGGGCAAGGGGCCGATTTTCCAGTCGCCCCTCGCTTTGCCTTCCGCATTCGGAAGAAAAGTCTCCAGAACGGCGCCGATCTCGGGTCCTGAGCTTTCGCCGACTTGGCGAGGGAGGCGGCCGTGGGGCACATTGAGCGCGCACAAGCAAGCGACACCACGCCTGGCAAGGCCCGAGCAAGGAGGCACCGTTCAATCAGTCAGAAACAGCCGTGCGGGGTGTGCGCCAGACAGGACCGCTGAAAAGCTCTGGCTGGATTGCCTTCTATCCGCTTGGGCGACGCACCGCTGTCAGAGGATACTCCATGCAGCCCACAGCGTCGCGAGTCCTGCCAAAGGAGTCTGCCCGGCGCCCGACTGCGGACACATCGCGGACGGCGGCACGAAAATCTGTCACGAGACGAGTAGGTCTTTCCGCAACCTCAGAAATGCTTCCCGGCCCGACCGGGTGCGTTTGACGCCGGCGGTGGCCTCGCTTGCCTGCCGATTGCTACTGTCACAGTAGCCTGAGCGCTCCTCCATATTCCAGATCAATCCAGAAGAGACCATCGCGACAATTCCAGCAAGGCCTACCATTTCTCAAGTGCGCTGCCTTGTAATTCACTCGCTGTCGGTTTGGTGCGGCTAAGTGGATTCAGCCCGCCGGACCGGAGACAGCAGGGGCGATGTTTGGAAGGCGGCTTGTGTTCCGTGCGGGCGTCCGCTCGATGGGCGGAGAACGTCAGCTGTCGTGTATTATAGGCATTCATGGCATGCCGAGCCTTGTCGTCACCCCGTACCGGCGGAGATCTGATCCGGAAAGTGGTTGCGGAAGGGGCTGTGAGCCTTATCGTTGCCGCCAGCGTCCCCGTGGGTCTTTGCCGGCCGGAGCAGCAAACGAGGTCGTGTTTCCCATAGAATCATCCATGCCGCTCAGTGTTTACGTCATTCCAGCTGCCCAGGGATTCGCTTAAAGAAGAACGTCAACACTTCGATCAAGCGCTCTCACTGGGGCGCAAGCTTCGGTGAGCCGTTCCTGCGGATCAGCTTTTGCGGGCTGGAAGGTTTGAAGCGGCGAGGCTTGGCCTATCGCGGCGGTCACTGACGGCTGGGAGAAGGCCGTGAGAACGTGGTGCGTCGCCGCATCGCTGTGTCTATGAGGTCTCGGGAGGGGCGCCATATGGTCGAAACGGTAAGCCGAACACCAGCTTCCCAGTGGCGGCGTAACAGCGCCTTCTATATCTCGGTGCTGCCGTTCTTCACCATTTTCCTGGCCTTCTCCGTCTTTCCGGTGGTGTTTTCGTTCTACCTCGGGTTTTCACGTTGGGATGGCTTCGGTTCCCCGGTCTTCATCGGCTTTCAAAACTATGTCCGGGCTCTCCACGATCCGGTATTCCAGAAGGCGGTAGCCAACACCATTTATCTGTGGTTTTGGTCGACCCTCCTGACCATCTCGCTCGCCCTGGTTCTCTCGGTCGCCATCAACGAGTATGTCGCCGCTGGCAAGACCTATTTCCGTATGGTGTTTCTGGTGCCGCTCCTGGTGGCGCCGGCCATCGCGGCGGTGGTGCTGCGCCTGTTCTTCTCGGCCAACGGCGGGCTGGTGAATCTCTTGACGGGGGCTATGACCGGCACGCCGAGCTATTTCGACTGGCTCGGGTCGGAGGCCTGGATCAAGCCGCTGGTCGTCCTGCTGGTCATTTGGCGCTGGACGGGTTGGTACATCATCATTTTCCTCGCCGGCCTGCAGTCTATCTCGCGCGATATCTATGAGGCGGCGCGCATGGACGGTGTCGGTCGCTGGGCAATCCTGTCCCGGATCACCTTGCCGCTGCTGATGCCATCCATCGCCTTCGCGGTCATTACCGCGACGCTCGGCGGGCTGCAGATGTTCGACGAGCCTTTTGTGCTGACGCAAGGCCTCGGCGGTACGAACAACAGTGCAACCACGGTCGGCATGTATCTTTACGCCACCGCCTTCACGCAGCTCAACTTCGGTCTCGGCTCCGCCGTGTCCTGGTACATCTTCGCGGCAGTCGTTGTCCTGACGCTGGTCTACAGGAGCCTCATGCGCCGCACCAAAGCGGGAGAGGGAGCATGAGCAAGGGCATTCTTGGGCGCATGTCCAACCGCGAGAAGCGCTTCAACATCGGCGTGACGGTGGCGCTGGGACTGTTGTCGCTGTTCTTCCTGCTGCCGATCTATCTGACGGCGGTCTTTGCGACACGGACACTGAACGAGGTCTTCCAGTTTCCACCGCCCCTTTGGTTCGGCGACAACATCGTGCAGAACTATGCCAACATCGCCAACGTCTTCCCACCCTTCCGGCCGATCCTCAACAGCCTCGCCGTGGCCCTGCCGAAGACGGTGGGGTTGGTGCTGGTAAGCTCGCTCGCCGGCTATGGGCTGTCGCGCTACGCGCGCGCGCCGGGTCACAAGACGTTGCTGGTGGTGACGTTCGCCACCTTGTTCTTCCCGCCGTCGCTGGCCCTCATCCCCTTTTTCCTGCAAATGAATGCCATCGGCTGGCTCAACACCTTCTGGCCGCTGATCGTGCCTGCTGTGGCGTCGGGATTCGGCGTCGTCTGGATGTACACCTACGTCGGTTCGACCGTGCCGCGCGAACTCTACGAAGCGGCCGAGATGGACGGTGCCGGTGGCATCGCTGCGTTCTTTTTCGTCGTCGTGCCGATCATCCGACCGGGATTGGCCGCGTTGGCGGTCTGGACGCTGATCAGCACGTGGAATGACTTTCAACTGCCTTTGGTGGTCCTCGGCGACGGAACCAAGTTCACCGTGCCGCTGGCGCTTACGACGCTGTCGACCACGCATTACTCGGACATGCCGGCGGTCATGCTGGCAACGCTGATGGGGCTCGTCCCCGTGTTCGTGCTGTTTGCGCTGTTGAGCAGGCAGTTCATCGCCGGCCTGACATCGGGCTCGGTGAAATAAGGCGGTGGCGTCGCGGACGGCAAGGAGAAACGCCCCGGCCAGCCGATTCAAGTGGAGGAGAGATCAATGGCAAAGGGACTGAGAATACTCGCCGCGGCGGCGCTGGTCGTGCTGGCTTCGACGTCGGCGTATGCCCAGGAGGCGCCTGACAGGAACATCTCGGGTTCCATCAGCGTGCTGACCTGGCCCAACAACGATCGAACGTTCCAGGCTCTGCTGCCGGCCTTCAATGCCGCCTATCCCAACATCAAGGTCAACGTTCAGGGCATCCCGCAGGCCAACAACGCCTATCTCAACGCCGTGCAGCGCGCGCTCCTGAGCGGAAATGGTGCCGACGTCGCCTGCGTCGAGATCGGCATGATGGCGCTTCTCAGGGACAAGGACCAGTGGGTCGATCTCGCCGAGCCCCCCTACGGCGCCAAGGAGTTGATGGCCAACTTCGCTCCGTTCACCGCCGCCAATTCGACGCTGCCCGACGGCCGCATCACCACGCTGCCCAAGCACACCGGTCCGGGCGGCATGTTCTACCGGCAGGACATCTTCGCCGAAGTCGGCTTGCCGTCCGACCCCAAGGCGGTGGCTGAACTCTTCAGTGATTGGGATGCCTTCATCCGGGAAGGCAAGAAGCTGGTCGTGCCGAACCAGCGCTGGGTCATCGGCAACGGTGAGGAAATCGTCCGCGCCATGATGGCCCAGGCCGGCGTCAGCTATTTCAGCGCCGACGGCAAGCTGCAGCTCGATGATCCGGTTTTCAAGGCGGCGCTCGAAAAGGTGAAGGAAGCCTCCGAAGCAGGGCTGATTTCGCCCTTCTCGGCCTGGAGCCCGGAATGGCAGGGCGCCTTCCAGCGCGGCCAGCTTGCGACCGCGCTTTACGGCAACTGGTTCGGCGGTTTGCTCAAGCGCGCCTATGCCACCGACCAGGCGAGCAAGTGGTCCGTGACCTCGGCGCCCGCCTTCGAGGGCAAGCGCGCCTTCAACAGCGGCGGCGACTATCTCGGCGTCCTCAAGAGCTCGCAGAACAAGGAAGCGGCATGGGCCTTCGTCCGCTGGCTGGTCACCGATAACGAGAGCCTGAAGCAGCAGTTTTCGGGCGATGACCTCTATCCGGCCTGGACGCCGGCCAGCAAGGCCGACTGGCTGAACGCGCCCGACGCCTATTACGGCGGCGAGAACGTCAATGCGGTGTTTGCTCCGGTACAGGCGGAGATGACGCCCTTCACGCTCAACCCGCTCGACAGCGTCGCCTATACCGCCATGGGAACGGCGATCAACAACGTCGCGCGCAGCGTCATGAGCGTCGATGAGGCCCTCGCAGGGGCAAAGGCCGAGATCGAAGCCCGGATGTAAGCGACCGGACAGGAACTCTCTCCGCGGGCACCGCTGGTGCCCGCCTTTTCCAGAGGCCGACATGCTGTTTTCGATTCCCCTTGAGGGACAATGGTCCTTTGCGCTCGACCCGACCGGCAGAGGCGAGGCGGAGGCCTGGCATGTCTCCGGGCTCAACGACACGATCGCCCTTCCAGGGAGCGTCGATGAAGCTGCCAAGACGCCGCTGACGACGACGCGGACGATGGCTCATCTCAGCCGCCGTCATCCCTACGTGGGCAAGGCCTGGTACGGGCGCAGCTTTAGCGTTCCAGACGGGGTGGAGGACCACTTCTTCACCATCGCACTGGAGCGGCCGCACGGCGAGGTCAACATCTGGCTCGACGGCTACAAGCTCGGACGGGACGAGAGCCTGTCCACGGCGGTGCGGATGATGGCCGGTCCGCTGAGCGCCGGCGAGCACCGGATCGTCATGATGATCGACAACGGTCGTTTCGAGGCCGTTGGCGACGCCATCGTTCGCGACAGCGCCATGATGAAGGCCGTCGCTCACTCGAACACCGATCACACGCAGACCAACTGGAACGGCGTCGTCGGCTATTTGCGCGTAGAGGCCGCCAGGGCATCGATCGCCCGGCTGGACGTGCGCGCGCCCGACCGCCATGTGACGGTCAGGGTCGAACTCGATGCTTTCGACGCCGACAACCGCTTCCCGTCTTTCTGGAGCGACCCGCACGACGATCAGCTTGTTCTCGAGTTCGCCTTGGATGGCGTTGCCGAGCCGGTCGTCATCCGGAAACCGATCACAGTCTCAAGCGGTTTTACGCCGGTTATCATCGACGCGGACCTACCGGCCGAGGCCGACATCTGGGACGAGTTCTCGCCCGTCGTCCATCGTCTCACGGTTCGCTGGATGCGCGATGGCGCTGAACTCGACGAGCGCGTGACCAGCTTCGGCATTCGGAGCTTCGCGCGGGATGGTCGCCGCCTGAAGCTCAACGGCCGCCCAGTCTTCCTGCGTGGCACGCTCGATTGCTGCATCTTCCCGCTGACCGGCTATCCGCCGACCGATCCGGAGGGCTGGGAGAAGGTATTCCGCACGGCCAAGGCATACGGCCTCAATCACATCCGATATCACTCCTACTGCCCGCCTGAAGCCGCCTTCGAGGTCGCCGACCGTCTCGGTATGCTGCTGCATGTCGAGACGCCCGTCTGGCCGATGCTTGGCGCTGATCCGGCCCTTGATCGCTATATCCACGTTGAGGCGGAGCGCATCGTCGCCAGCTACGGAAATCATCCGAGTTTCGTCATGCTCTGCGTTGGCAACGAGGTGAACGGAGCGGGCGTCCACGCCTTCCTAGAACGCTTCATTGACGAATGGCATGCCCGCGATGACCGCCGCGTCTACACCGGTGGGTCCGGCTGGCCGACCATCCAGCGGGCCGACTACATCTCGAAGCCCGAACCGCGCAACCAGCGCTGGGGCGAGGGCCTTGACGGTCGTCTTAATGCTCGCTCTCTTGAGACCCGCACCGACTGGAGCGACTGGGTCGATGCGCTTCCGATGGCGCTGGTGAGCCACGAGACCGGCCAGTGGTGCGTCTATCCCGACCTTGCCGAGATCGGCAAGTACGGCGGCGTTCTGGAGGCTCGCAACCTGATGATGGTGCGCGACGATCTCGCCGCGAAAGGGCGTGGCGCGCTCGCCCGACGGATGATGCTGGCCAGCGGCGCGCTTCAGACCCAGCTTTACAAGGAAGAGCTCGAGGCGGCGCTACGTACGCCGGATATGGCCGGAACCCAACTCCTTGGGTTGCAGGATTTCTCCGGCCAGGGTACGGCGCTCGTCGGTGTCGTCGATGCCTTCTGGGATCCCAAGCCCTACGTCGACGCGGCGGAGTTTCGCGAGTTTTGCGCTCCGATCGTGCCGCTTCTGCGGGCCGATGGTTTCGTGAAGATCACAGGCGAACGGTTTGTCGCGACCGTGCAGCTGGCACAGTTCGGTCCGACTGCTCTCGTGAACCCGACGGTTGTCTGGCAGCTGCGCAACGATCGCGGAACCGTGTTGGATGAGGGGCAGGTCAACGGCCTTCGGCTCGAAAGCGGATACCTGCATACGCTTGGTGACATCGAGATCGATCTCTCCGACCTTTCCGCGCCGGCTCGCTATGATGTTGTGCTGACACTCAAGGGGACCAACTATCGCAATCGCTGGGGGCTGTGGGTTATGAGTGCTGCCGCCGGCGCGGACCCGGTCCTGCCACTTGTCGAGACGCTCGACGAGGCCACGTTGGCGCGCGTTGCCGGTGGTGAGACGCTGGTGCTGTCGCCTCCACCGGAGGCCATGAAGCCCAACGCCGTCCTCGGCCACACCGCAGCCTTCTGGAACACGCTCTGGACCAGTGGGCAGGCACCTCACACGCTGGGATTGCTGATCGAAGCCGACAATCGGCTTTTCGAGCATTTCCCGACTGCGAGCCATTCCGACTGGCATTGGTGGGAGCTGACCGTCCGCCGCCGGGCCTTCGATACGGCGGATATCGGTTTTGCGCCCATCGTGCGCGTTATCGACGACTGGAACGCCAATCGCGATCTGATGCTGGTCGCGGAAGCTAGGATAGGCCGTGGGCGTCTCATCCTGTGCGCTGCCGACGTTGCGACCGATCTGGACGCCCGGCCGGTTGCGCGCGCCTTCCGCAAGGCGCTCGCCGAATATCTGGCGGCGCCGTTCGGCCCGGTGCCGACGTTGGATCAGGCAACGGTTTTAAGGTGGTGGAAGGCGGTGTCCGTATGAGCGCGATCGAGTTGCGGCATATCACCAAGGCTTTCGGAGCGGCGAAAGTCATTCACGGCGTGGATCTGGCGATAGAGGCGGGGGAATTCTGCGTTTTCGTGGGCCCTTCCGGATGTGGAAAGTCGACGCTGCTGCGGATGATAGCCGGCCTTGAGGATGTGACGAGCGGCGACCTGCTGATCAACGATCGCATCGTCAACAATGTCGCGCCATCCGAGCGCGGTCTCGCCATGGTGTTTCAGTCCTACGCGCTCTATCCGCATATGACAGTCGCCGGGAACATGAGCTTCGGCTTGCGCATGACCGGGATGTCGAAGGTCGAGACGGAGCGGCGCGTGCGGGAAGCGGCTGCCATCCTTCAGTTGGAGCCGTTGTTGGGGCGCAAGCCGTCGCAGCTCTCGGGCGGCCAGCGGCAGCGGGTTGCCATAGGCCGCGCGATCGTCCGGCAGCCCACTGCGTTCCTGTTCGACGAGCCGCTCAGCAACCTTGATGCAGAGCTGCGCGTCCAGATGCGCATCGAGATTGCCAAGCTGCATCAGCAACTCGGCTCGACGATGGTCTATGTGACCCACGATCAGGTCGAGGCCATGACGCTCGCCGACAAGATCGTCGTGCTGCGCGCCGGCGCGGTCGAGCAGATCGGTCGCCCAGTGGATCTCTACCGGGATCCGGACAACCTGTTCGTGGCCGGCTTCATCGGCTCACCAAAGATGAACATGCTGCCCGCCACGATCCAGGCGAGCAATAGCGCAGCAGTTGCCTCCACTGTCGCGCGCCTAAAGCTCGTGTCGGTGCTGACGCCGGGCGCCAATGTGACGCTGGGTATCCGACCGGAGAGCTTGGGTACCGGCGACGACGCTGGTGATGTTGTTTTTCAGCTTGATGTGACCGTCGTCGAGAACTTGGGTGGCGAGTCCATTGTCCACGGTCGCTTGACTGATGGAACCGTTGTTCGGTTCGCACAGCGGGGCGACCAGAGGTCCAGGGTCGGTGAAGTCTTGTCCTTGCGCTGCCGGGCAGATGACATACTCGCTTTCGACTCCGACGGTCGACGGCTACGCTGACACCGGCCGATGTCTTGACGCCGTGTTCCGTCTCGATCGTTTGGCGTCGATCGCCAGCCGTGATGACAACGGTGGAGAAAAGACGAGTCGACTATCGACCGCTTGCGTTGAGCCGTTCGATTGGGAATGGAAACGAAAGAGGTAAGATTTTCCAATCGACCCTTGTTTTTCCACTTGGGTTGGAAAGAAAATCTCGTCCTGCCTCTTGGTGCCGACCGATTCCCCGGTAGCTTGCCGACACGAGCAAGGGGGAGCCGGATGAACATTGTCGAAACCCAGGACATGTGGGTGCTGAGCGCGGCCCGGAGGATTTGCATCCGAGATGTGGCGAAGGTCTCGGCCGAGCTGTCTCCGGCCATGACGGCCGAAGCGGAGGAATCGGGGCTGGTCGTCGCAGGTCCCTGGATTTTTATCGCCAACGACCTTCCGAGTGATGGAAAGACCCCGTTCGACTGGCGAATCTGCCTTCCGATCGAACGGCCGGCGGTCTACTCGGGGGCGTTCGAACTGATTCACCTCGACCCCATCATCGCCGTTTCGGCGTTGCACCGTGGTTCCCTGCGAACGCTGTTTTCAAAGGGGTATGGCCCGCTGGTGTCGGAGATCGAGCGATCGCGACACGTCTTCTCCGGCGAGAGCCGGGAAATTTATCATGATTGGAGAGGACCTGGCTCGTCCTACCATCTCATCGAAATTCAATTTGGTCTCTCTCGATGAGCGTCCCTGCATCCGCCGTAATTTAGCTTGATAAACTCAGCGCTTGCGAATTGAAGAGACTGTGATTGACTGGTATCTGAGGGTGAGGGGTTTGCCCTCGTAGTTTCACGGATTTTTTGGATTGTCGCGTCCCGTCACCCCGCTCCTCGACAAGGTATCGTCGCCGGACGACCTCAAGATGCTGTCGATTGCCGAGCTTGAGCAGCTCGCCACCGAGGTGCGCGCCGAGATGATCGACGCGGTGTCCGCGACGGGGGGGCACCTTGGTGCGGGTTTGGGCGTTGTCGAGTTGACCGTTGCCTTGCACGCCGTGTTCGATACGCCGCGCGACCGGCTGATCTGGGACGTTGGGCATCAGGCCTATCCTCACAAAATTCTCACGGGGCGGCGCAGCGAATTCCGCACCTTGCGCCAGGGCGGCGGTCTCTCCGGCTTCACCAGGCGGGCCGAGAGCGTCTACGACCCGTTTGGGGCCGGTCACTCCTCCACCTCGATTTCGGCTGGCCTCGGCATGGCCGTGGCGCGCGACCTCAAGGGCGACGACAACCAGGTGATCGCCGTCATTGGCGATGGCGCCATGTCGGCCGGCATGGCCTACGAGGCGATGAACAACGCTGGCGCCATGGATAGCCGGCTCGTCGTCATCCTCAATGACAACGACATGTCGATCGCTCCGCCGACCGGCGCCATGAGCGCCTATCTGGCGCGTCTCGTTTCCGGCCCGACCTACCTGACGCTGCGTGAGGCCATGAAGCAGCTCGCCTTCAACCTGCCGAAGGGCCTAAGGCAGAAGGCACAGCGGGCCGAAGAGTATGCGCGCGGCTTCCTGACCGGCGGTACGCTGTTCGAGGAACTCGGCTTTTACTACGTCGGTCCGATCGACGGGCACAATCTGGCCCACCTGCTGCCGGTGCTGCGCAACGTGCGCAACGCCAAGGATGGGCCTGTGCTGCTTCATGTTGTCACCAAGAAGGGCAAGGGGTATCCGCCGGCCGAGGCCGCTGCCGACAAGTATCACGGCGTCGGTCGGTTCGACGTGGTGACTGGCGCTCAGGTCAAGCCCAAGGCCAATGCGCCGAGCTACACGCAGGTATTCGGCGAAACGCTGGTCGACGAGGGACGGCGCGACGAACGCATCGTCGGTATCACGGCCGCCATGCCGGCCGGCACCGGCCTGGATCTCTTCGCCAAGGCCTTCCCCGACCGCGTGTTCGATGTTGGAATTGCCGAGCAGCATGCCGTCACCTTCGCGGCGGGCATGGCGACCGAGGGTCTGAAGCCCTTTTGCGCCATCTACTCCACCTTCCTGCAGCGTGCCTACGACCAGGTTGTGCACGACGTCGCCTTGCAGAACCTCCCCGTCCGCCTGCCGATCGATCGCGCCGGTTTCGTCGGCGCCGACGGCGCTACGCACGCCGGAGCCTTCGACACTGCTTTTCTCGCCTGCCTGCCCAACATGGTGGTGATGGCCCCGGGTGACGAGGCGGAGCTCAGGCACATGGTGGCGACGGCGGTTGCCTATGACGACGGTCCCATCGCCTTCCGTTATCCGCGTGGCGAAGGCGTTGGCATCGAGCTGCCGGAACAGGGACAGCCCATTGAGATCGGTCGTGGCCGCATTGTTTCAAGTGGGGGCAAGGTGGCAATCCTCTCCTTCGGCACTCGCCTCGGCGAGGCGCTGAAGGCGGCCGAGGAGTTGGCGACATTCGGGCTTCCGGCCACTGTGGCCGATGCGCGCTTTGCCAAGCCCCTAGATCGAGAACTGATCCGCCAACTCGCCGCCCACCACGAACTGCTGATCACCGTTGAGGAAGGCTCATCCGGTGGCTTCGGAAGTCACGTGGCGCAGGCGCTCATCGAAGAGGGCCGTTTCGACCGGGGCTTCCGATTCCGTGCGCTGACATTGCCCGACACCTTCGTCGATCACGACAAGCCGGAGCGCATGTACGCCGAAGCGGGCCTCGATGCGCAGGGCATTGTGCAGGCTGTGCTGACCGCGCTCGGGCAGAATCGCGTCAAACTCGCCGGCGTGATCGGAAAATAAGGTCCACTCGAATGGGGAGAGCGCCTCGCAAAAACGAGGCAGGTCCTCTGCCGGGTGATGTTACAACATAGAATTGAAACGACGCCCCATGTTCGTCGGATTGCGCGTTGTTCAGGGGGAGATATGGTCTTGCAGGAGTTGGACGACAACGGCGATCCCGTTGGGCCGGTAGTGACGGGCTGGGAGCTGCGTCAGCGTCCGTCGCATATTGTGTTCGACGGTCGAATGGTTCGGCTCGAGCCATTGTCCGTCGCTCATGTGCCGGATCTGTTCGCGGCCTATTCCACAGACCGCGCCGGCCGGATGTGGACCTATCTGGCGGTCGGCCCCTTCGCGAGCGAGGCGGAGTTCGGCGCCTGGGTCGATCCTCTTGTTTCCTCGGAAGATCCGCTGTTCTTCGCGGTGGTGGACAAGGCGAGCGGCAAGCCGGTGGGCATCGTCTCCTATCTCCGCATCGATCCCGCCAACGGTTCGATCGAGGTTGGCTGGGTGACGTGGTCGCCGCTGATGCAGCGGTCGGCCCTCTCCACCGAAGCGCATTATCTTCTCATGAAGCACGCCTTCGAAGGGCTGGGTTACCGCCGCTACGAATGGAAGTGCAACGCACTCAACTTGCCGTCGATGAAGGCCGCCGAACGGTTGGGCTTTACCTACGAGGGCACTTTTCGCCAAGCCGTCATAGTCAAGGGACGTAACCGTGATACCGCGTGGTTCTCCGTGATCGACAAGGAGTGGCCGACGCTGAGGGGCGCCTTCGATGCCTGGCTGAAGCCGGACAATTTCGATGCCGAAGGGCGGCAGAGAAGGCGCCTGGAAGAACTCAGATAGCGTGAAAAACACGCCGTTGCCGACACGTTTCGCCCCTGACGGGGTGTCCATTTGGGAGACAAGTCGTTATGCCGATCCACCGTCTCAGCCGCCGCGAACTGCTTCTTGCTACCGCCGCCGGCGCGCTCGTCGCTTTTGTTCCCACGGTTGCCGCGGCTGCCGAGCCGTCCGTCCGTTTGCGCCTGATGGCCACCACGGATCTTCACGTCAACGTCTATCCTTACGACTATTACCGCGACAGGGCCGACGACACCGTCGGTCTTGCCAAGACGGCGGCCTTGATCTCCGCGGCTCGTGACGAGGTCCGCAACGCCGTTCTGTTCGACAATGGCGACCTCATCCAGGGCAGCCCGCTTGGCGACTACATTGCCTATGAGAAGGGGCTCGACGGCGACAACAAGCACCCGATCGTCGCTGCCATGAACGGTCTCGGCTATCTCTGCGGTACGCTCGGCAACCACGAGTTCAACTATGGGCTCGACTTCCTTGGCAAGGCGCTGTCGGGCGCCGAGTTCCCGGCCGTCTGCGCCAACGTTCTGAAGCCCGACGGCACGCCGCTCATCGAGCCGACCCGCGTTTTCGACGCCAAGGTGACCGATGCCACGGGGGCGGAGCATGTGCTCCGCATTGGCGTCATAGGCTTCGTGCCGCCGCAGATCGTCCAGTGGGACAAGGACAACCTCGAAGGCAAGGCGACCACCATCGACATCGTCGATGCGGCGGGCAAGTACCTGCCGGCGCTGCGCGCACAGTCGGATGTGGTCGTGGCTCTCTGTCACTCCGGCATCGCCGGTGGTGAACGCGCCGGCGGCGAGGAGAACGCGGCGCTGTTCCTTTCGCGAGTGCCGGGCATCGACGCCATCTTCACCGGCCACCAGCATCTCGTCTTCCCCGGCAAGGATTTCGCCGGTATCGATGGCGCCGATATCGAGAAAGGGACGCTCAACGGCGTGCCGACCGTCATGCCCGGTTTCTGGGGCAGCCATCTCGGCGTCATCGATCTCGATCTGGTCAAGGACGGCGATGGATGGAAGATCAATGGCTTCCAGGTCGAAGCGCGGCCTATCTATGAGCGGACTCCCGACAAGAAGATCGTCTCGCGGGTGGATGCGGTGCCGGCCGTGCTTGCGTCCGTGAAGGACGATCACGAGGCGACGCTCGACTATGTCCGTCGCCCCGTTGGTGAAACTTCGGCCCCGATTTCCAGCTATTGGGCGCTGGTTGCCGACGATCCGTCAGTTCAGATCGTCAGCCAGGCGCAGCTCTGGTACGGCGCCACCCAGGCAAAGGCGGCTGGCTTGCCGGACCTGCCGATCCTGTCGGCGGCGGCTCCCTTCAAGTGCGGCGGCCGCTCGGGGCCGGACTATTACACCTTCGTGCCCAAGGGGCCGATCGCCATCAAGAACGTGGCCGACATCTATCTCTATCCGAACACGATCCGCATCGTGAAGGTCACGGGAGAAGAGGTGAGGGAGTGGCTCGAGCGTTCGGCCGGCATCTTCAACACCATCGACCCGACCAGTCCCGACGAGCAGCCGCTGATCGACACGTCCTTCCCGTCCTACAACTATGACGTCATCGATGGCGTCACCTATCGCATCGATGTGACGCAGGAAAAGCGCTACGACAACGACGGAAAGGTGGTGGCGCCGGACGCGCATCGCATCATCGATCTTGCCTATCAGGGCAAGCCGGTCGAGCCGAACCAGGAGTTCCTGGTGGTGACCAACAACTACCGCGCCGGCGGTGGCGGTCATTTCCCCGGCGCCGATGGCAGCACCGTGGTCTTCACGGGGCCTGACAGCAATCGCGACGTTATCGTCCGCTACATCATCGCCAACAAGACCATCAATCCGTCGGCGGACGGCAACTGGTCGATCGCCAAGCTACCCGAAGGCGTCAACCTGACATTCCCCAACTCCCCCAACGCGACGCTGGATACCGTGCCGGCCGGCGTGAAGGTGGAGAAGGTCGGCGATGCCGAGGAGGGCTTTGCGAAGTATCGCCTGACGGTCGCCTGAGCGAGCTCCGCTCCGTAGACGATTGCCTTGTCGATGCCCGGCGGCGACGCCGGGCATCGTCTTTCTGGCGCTGGAATGGTTGGCGCCCCCTTTACCTCCGCCAGCGCGTAAGGCCGCCTTTGCTTGCCGGCAACGCCTGAAAGATGGGGTTGGAGGCGCCGGTTCCTTTAGCCGACAGACGGAGTGGTCTCTGGCGGCGGCACCCGGAACCAGGCAACATAGAGCGCCGGAAGGAACAGGATGGTGAGCAGCGTTCCGATGATGATGCCGCCCATCATGGCAAAGGCCATCGGGCCCCAGAATCCTTCGGCGGCGATCGGGATGAGACCGAGGCTGGCGGCGGCGGCCGTCAGTATGATCGGCCGTACACGTTGTTCCGAAGCCTGAAGGACGGCGGCCCACGTGGAAAGCCCTTCGCGGCGCAGCGTTTCGATCTGAACGATCAGGATGACCGAGTTGCGGATGAGGATGCCGATCAGCGCGAGAATGCCGAGAATGGCAACAAACCCCAGCGGTTGATGGGTTGTCAGCAAGGCGATGGCCACGCCGATAAGGGCGAGCGGCGCGACCGAGAACACCAGAAACAGCCGGCGGAAGCTCTGAAGCTGGATCATCAATATGGTCGCCATGGTCAAAAGCATCAGCGGCACGACGGCAATGATCGGCGCTTGCGACTTCTCGCTTTCCTCGACCGGGCCGCCGCCGACGATCCGATAGTCGTCTGGCAGAGACCGCTCGAACTCGGCGATCTTGGGAGCCAGTTTCAGGGCCATGGTCACAGGCTGGGTGTCGCCGATAATGTCAGCGCTGACCGTGATTGTCGGCATGCGGTCGCGCCGGGCGACCACCGGCTGCTCCATGGTGTACTTGAACGTGGCGATCGCGGCGAGGGGGATGGATTGCCCGCTGGTGGTGGGCAGTTGCAAGTCCCGGATCGTCTCGATCGCGTTGCGCTCGTTGTCGCCGCCTCTGACCACCACGTTGACGAGATAGGTGCTGTCGGGAATCTGGGTGACGGTTATGCCGCCGATGGTTCCGTTGAGAACCGTGGCGATATCGGCTGAACTCACGCCGAGCTGCCTTGCCTTGTCCTGAAGGATGTCGACCTTCACCACTCTACCCGGCTCGTTCCAGTCGAACACCGGCGGGGCGATCCTGGGATCACCGTCGAAGAGCGCCGCCAACCCCTGGGCGTATCCCCTCAGCTTCTGGGTATCCGGCCCGCTCAGCCGGTACTGGATCGGCCGACCGGCCGGTGGGCCGAGCGGGACGAGACTGACATAGGTGTCCATTCCGATGAAGTCGCGACGAAGCTCGGTGCCGAGCTTTTCGACGATGCGCTCGCGGGCCTCATGGTCCTTGGCGACAATAACCGTCTGACCGATGTAGTTGGCCGGAGCCTTGGGGTCGAGCGTCAGCAGGAAGCGTATCGAACTCTGGCCAACAAACGATGTCCACGACTGGACGTCCGAGTTCTCGGCGAGGGTCGCTTCGAACCTGTCCATTTGCGCCTTGGTGTTGGCGATGGTTGAGTTCTGCGGCAGCGTCCAGTCGACGAACACCTCCGGTCGATCGGATGTCGGGAAGAACTGCTGCTGTACGAACTGCAGGCCGTAAACCGATCCGGCGAAGGCCACCAGGGTCACCGCGATCGTTGGCCAACGATGGCGCATGACGAGGCGAAGCAGCTTCTGGTAGGTCGCCATGAGAGCGCCGGGCTTGTCGTGCTCTTTCTTGAGGCTGGACGGCAGCAGAGTGACCCCGAGCAGCGGCACGAAGATGCCGGCGACCGCCCACGAGATGAGCAACGACAGACTGAGCACCACAAACAGCGTGAAGGTGTATTCGCCGGCGCTGGAGCTGTTGAGACCTATGGGAATGAAACCGGCGATCGTCACCAGCGTGCCGGTCAGACGTGGGAAGGCGGTCGATGTGTAGATCTGCATCGCGGCCTGGCGCAGCGTCTCGCCTTTTTCAAGGCGGGCCACCATCATCTCGATCGCGATCATGGCGTCGTCGACCAGAAGACCGAGCGCAATGATCAGCGCGCCGAGCGAGACGCGCTGCAGCGTGATGCCGAGAACTTCCATCGACAGAAAGGTGATGGCCAGCACCAGCGGAATGGAGAGGGCCACAACCACACCGGCTCGCATGCCGAGACTGAGGAAGCTGACGACCAGAACGATGGCGACGGCTTCGAACAAGGATTTGGTAAAGCCGCCAATCGCCTCCTGAACGACCTTGGGCTGATCGGACACCATGTGAACACCGACGCCGACGGGCAGACGGGCGACGACCTTGTCGATCTTGGCGCGCAACATCTCTCCGAACTCGAGGATATTGGCGCCGGCCTTCATGGAGATGGCAAGGCCGATCGCGGGTTGCCCGTTATAGCGAAACAGCGAGTCAGGCGGATCTGTGAAGCCTCGGGTGATGGTGACGACATCGCTCAGTCGGAAGAAGCGGTTGTTGACCCGCAAGTTGATTGCCTTGAGGCTCTCCTCCGAAACGAACTGACCGCTGACCCGCACGCTGATTTTCTCGGTACCGGCCTCCAGTGTTCCAGAGGGAACGATCGCGTTTTGAGCCTGCAGCGCCTGCATCACGGCCTGTTGGTCGAGGCCAAGGTTGGCGAGCTGCCGAGGGTTGAACTCGAGGTAGATCACTTCGTCCTGAGCGCCGATCAGGTCGACGCGCCCGGCATTGGGAACGGTCAGAACGGAGGTTCGGACTTGCTCCACGTAGTCGCGCAACTGCCGTTGCGTCAGTCCATCGGCGGTGAACGCATAGACGTTGCCAAAAACGTCGCCGAAGCGGTCGTCGAAAAACGGACCGAGCACGCCCTGCGGGAACTGGTAGCTCAGGTCGGCCACCATGTTGCGGACTTCTTTCCACGTCGGTTTGACGTCGGCGTGGCTGATCGTCGACTGCAAGTTGACGAAGATCGTGGTCTTTCCCGGTGACGTGACCGAACGTGTGTAGTCGATGACGTCCAGCTCTTCGAGCTTCTTCTCGATCCGGTCGGTGAGCTGCGAGATGGTGTCGTCGATCGAGGCGCCCGGCCACTGGGCCTGGATCACCATGGTCTTGATGGTGAACGAAGGATCCTCTTCCCGGCCGAGGTTCATGTAGGCCAGGGCGCCGGCCACCATCGAGACGATCAGCAGGTACCAGACGAGCGAGGCGTGATCGATCGCCCAGGCGGACAGGTTGAACGGGCGCGACGGATCGCGACCCTCTTGCATCTGAGTGTCGGCCATTATGGCGCCTCGGAGTTGATTTTGACGATTTGCCCTTCGGTGAGCGAATGCACGCCAGCGGTCACGACGCGCGTTCCCGGCGCGATGCCGTGGACCACCGTGACAAGACCATCCCGGCGGTCGGACAACCCCACAGCCCGCTCGGACACCGTCAGTGTTTCGGCGTCGACAACCCAGACGGACGTCTTCCCTGCGTGCTCCCGTATGGCGGTTTCCGGCAAACGAAGCGCCGACGGTGCGGTCCCGGCGAGGCGGGCGAGAATTGTCGAGCCAAGGCGAAGGGACGACGGCGGTGCGTCCAGGGCTATCCTCACGCGGCGCGACTTGGTGAGCGTGTCGAAGCGCGGCGAGACCTCGCGAACTCTGCCCTGCGTGCTGACCGGCGACGTCTGGCTGCTCACTTCGAACTCCGCATCGGGGGACAGGTCTTTGGCGGTCTCCTCGGGCACGTCGATCACGGCCTCGAGCTGATTCGAAGCCGCGAGCGTCATGACCGGCTGGCCGGGAGCGATTGTTTGCCCGACCTCCAAGGGAACGGCGGTGACGACGCCATCGAAGTCGGCGGTGAGCTCGGTATGCGCGCGTTGATCGAGTGCGATATCGAGCAAGGCTTGGGCCTGGGCGACGGAGGCGTCCGCGACGTCGCGCATCTGCTGGACGGCCTCAAGCTGGGCGGTGGCAACGGTTTTCTGGCGGAAGAGCTCGTCGATGCGGCTTTCGGAGGCTTCCGCCGTGGCGCGTTGGGCTTCCGCGTTGGCCAGATTGGCGCGGGCGGATTGAACGGCGAGATCGAACGGCACCGAGTCCAGTGTGGCCAGAATGGCGCCTTTGGTCACCCAGTCTCCCATGTCGACGCTGCGGGACACGACGCGCCCCGGCACCATGAAGGCCAGGGGCGAGGAGATCCGAGCCTCGATCGTACCGGCAAAAGCTTCGCTTTGGGGCGTTTCCTGCTTGGCGACGATCGACAGGACGGGGCGAGGCGCTGGCGACGCTCCCTCGGTTGACGAGCTTGCGTCGCATCCCAGCAAGAAGGCTGTGCCAAGAAGGACGGCTACAAGTGGAAGCGAGTTCACAACGTGCTCCCCTTATCGAAGGCGACCTTCTGATTGGGGTGCAGCATGTTCGTTCCGACGGTTACGAGCAGCTCGCTTGGGTCCAGGCCGCCGCGAATGATAACCGCGGAGGTCTCGAACGAAGCGATGCTGATGGGACGCAGGTTCACGCGGCTGGAGACGGGGTCGACGATCCAGACCGACGGCAGGCCTTTGTCGGAGAAAAGGGCCGTCTGCGGAATGACGATCCGCTTTGTGGCGGCCGTCTTCATGACCACGCTTACCGCTGAGCCCAGAAGCATGTCGGGGGGCGTCCGCTCGAGCTGGATCTTGACGCGGACCGTCCCCGTGCCGTCGCCGGCGGTGGGAGCGATCTCGCGCACACTGCCCATCGCACGCACGGCTGGTTCGGACACCAGAGACACCTCGACGTTGGAGGCGGCAACCTGTTCCACCAACGTTTCAGGAATGGAGACGACCGCGTCTCGCGGTCCATCCTGAGCTAGGACGAATACCGGCTGGGTCGCAGCGACGACCTGCCCCAGCTCCAGGTTCCGCGCCGTTATGATGCCATCAGACGGTGCCTTCAGCGTGGTCTGGTCGAGCTGGTCCCGTGCCAAGGCCAACTGGGCGCGTGCTCCGTCGAGTGTGCCGTCGGCCATTCGCAGCGCCTGCAGCGCTGCGTCGAAATCCCGCCGCGTCGTGAAACCCTTCGCCAGAAGCGCCTGCTGCCGTTCGTAGTTGGACTGCGCCTGCCGGAGAGTGGTGCCGGCGGCCGACAGGGCTTTGTCGGCGGCTTCCACATTTGCCCGCTGTTGTGTGGGGTCGAGGCGCGCAAGAACATCGCCCTCGCGGACCTCGGCACCAACGTCGGCGGTCCACCCCGTGACGCGACCGGGCGTTCGGAAGGAGAGGTCGATCTGCGCGTTGGCTGCAACTTCGCCCGTCAATCTGATTTCGGACGCGAACGTCACAGCCTTGGGCGCTTCGACCTTCACGTGGAGGAGTTGTTGCGGCAAGGGCGTCTCCTCGGTGCAGCCGGTAACCGTTGCCGCTAGCGCGAGAAGAGATAGGCCGAGAAATCTGCTCGCCGCTCGGCGGAAGAGACAAGGGAGGGACGTCATGTTCGCTGAATTCTCAAACTACCGTTCGGGTTTGGCCCCGGACGACGCAACGACGGAAGCGCCGGACTGTTCGCCTGCGCCTCCAGACACACACTTTATGTCAACGCTTGTTTACTTGAGGCTAGCATACAGACGCGCTTCGTCATGTCAACGAGTGTTTAATTGACGGCCATCCGATCCGAGGAAAGCTTGGGCTGGAACTCCCGCATCGGCTCGATCATGTGTAGGCTCGTGTGACGGCGCGGACCGGAGCAACTCCGTAGAGGCTGGGTGTCGCTTTGCACTGGAGTTGAGTCTGGACGATGAGAGACTGGGCTTCCACCGCGAACCCTGGGGTCTCCCCGAGGAGATCTCGATGAAAGGACGATGCTGTCTTGACCAAGGGAAAGAGAAACGCCGAGGCGACGCAGGCGGCCATACTTGTGGCGGCACAGCACGCATTCACCGAGCACGGCTTTGATGGCGTGGGCGTTCGAGAGATTGCCGCCGCAGCCAACGTGAATGTGGCCTTGGTCAACCGATACTTTGGATCGAAGCAGGGCCTGTTCAACGAGGCCATTGCGCGCGCCATATCGGCTCAAAATCTGCTGTCTGCCAACAGGCTCGAGTTCTGCAAGCAGCTCGCTGCACAGCTTGTCGCATCGGGGACGGCTGCTGATCCGACCTTTGATCCGACGCGGGCGATGATCCGTTCGGCCGGAAACGTTCAGGCGGAAGAGGTCATGCGTTCCGCACTTGAAGACCATTTCGTCTCGCCCTTGGCAGACTGGCTGGAGGGGGGCGATGCCTCGGTCCGCAGTGCACTTATCTTGACGCTGGTGGCGGGTGTGGCGGTTTTGCGCGATGTCCTGCGCCTGCCCTCGTTGAGAATGGAAGATGGCGAGCTCGAAAAGCGCCTTGAGACGCTGCTCGCTTCCCTGGTCGACCCTGCCGGTGGCCTCGGCGACGTGGGCAAGAGCGGCGACGCCGAGGAGGGCGGCGTCGCCTGAAACGCAACCGCGCGCCCCGTGTTGCCATGCTGGCGGATGGCCGCCGCGCTGGCCGGCTTGATATTCCACGTCTGCTATGTATGAGTATTTATCCAGATTGCCGGCTTCCCGCGTGGCAACCGGAGCGCCCGATCTCACATGAGCGCCGTTTCCGCCGAGTCCAAACTCCTCCGTTCTCGCTTTGATACCCGCGTCCTGCCGGATCGACTGGCCCAGTCGGCCTGGACAGGGGCGATCGACGTCATTTTCGACACGCGCCCGCGAAAGAGCGTCGAGGAGGGCTTCTTCGCCAGTGTCGACGCGGCTTTCATGGGGGATGTCGCCCTCGGACGTGTGCGCAGCACCGCGCAGGATTTTGATCGCTCTCGCTACAAGATCGGCCGTGACGGAATGGACGGCTACCTGCTGCAATTCTATCTCAGCGGTCGAAGCGCCTCGCGGGGAGGGAGCAACTCGGAGGTGGCCGGCGAGGGCGATCTCTATGTCATCGACATGGCCCAGCCACTCTCGACCACGACTAGCGACCATGACCAGATCAGCTTTGTGGTGCCGCGTCGGCTGATGGCGACACGGCTCGAAAACGCCGATGCCGCTCATATGAAGGTCGTGCCATCGAGGCTGCCGCTGGTCGCCCTGTTTCGGGAAAGCCTGAAGAGCTTCTTTGGTCAACTCGATAGGATGTCGCTTCGCGAAGCGGAGATTGTCATCCCCCCGCTCCTCGACCTCGCCGCCGCCGCCATCAATGGCCATGCGGACGAGCGGTGCATGGCCGGGGTCAATCTGGCGTCTTTTGTCGGTCTGCGACGCCACGTCGAGGACAACCTCCTCGATCCCAGCCTCACGCTCGACGGCTTGCTTGCAACATTCGGGCTGTCTCGACGGAAGGCCTACCGGTTGTTCGAGCCCGTCGGTGGCTTTGCCACCTATGTCAACCGGCGCCGGCTGCGGCGCGCCTTGCACGCGCTGCGCTCACCCGACCGGCGACATATGTCGATTTCCGAGATCGGCAGCGCCCACTGCTTCCCCAGCGCGGAGAACTTCAGCCGGGCGTTCCGCCGTGAATACGGGCTGTCGCCGCGCGAGGTCCGCCAGTTGGCTGCCTCTGGCCGGAGTTTGCCGGATGCGGCCTGGAGACTGTCGGAGATGGGCTGGGCTCAGTGGATCGAAAGCATCGGGCGCTAGAGCACCCGCCGATCAGGTTGAATCAACCTGATAGAAAAGCGGCTGCTCCAGCAAATGAATCTGGAGCATTCGCTGGACGACCAAATGTTTCAATTTGGTCAGCGAATGCTCTAGGGCAGAGCGCTCTGGAAGGTCAGGTGCTTCTTTCCATGAGAAGAAATGTCACGGAATGCGGGATGGCTGGCACGTTGTGACCATTTCCGGGGTTCTACGTGTTGGACCGTAGAAATCGACGGGTCTGCATGCGATGGAACGTCGGTCCCGAGATGATCGGGGCCATCGAGGCGGTTGATGACCGGCGGTCCCCTATGCCATTTGCGCAACGTAGATTTTTTAGCTTTTCATGCCGACTCTAGTTGATCTCAAGTCTGTCTATCCGGGTCCGCACGGCGCAGCCGCCTCGCTCTTTCTTTCTTGCTGGTAATCGCAGCTTCCTTGTCTGTCCCCCTCCGCTTTGTCCTCAGCGGCGGTGCGATTGTGGCAGACAGGAGCCGACGTCGTTCGGCCTGCCGCCTTGCGGTCCGCGCCATGGCAGCGGTCATCAGGACTCCCCACGTATCGTCTGAAGCATTCTCCGATCGAGGCCTGCCAACCTGATCGGCGCGGTGCTTCGGGTGGGTGCGTGTTGCCGAATTTATTAGGCGACTAGCGTGTAGAGTGGCTGGACGAGTGCAGTTTCGGACGCCGGTCTTGCGTCCGGAACTGCGTCTCCAAAGAAGACCCAGAAGCTCCAGTGGAAGCCTGTTCGATGACGATCCTGAACTTTGCGATCCAACTTTTGAGCGGCGCAATGGTTCTGCTGTTTGCCGTGCGCTTCATGCGTATCGGCATCGAGCGCCTGTGGGGTGGCCGTATCCGATCGAGCCTCGGCGAAGGATCGTCAACGGTCCGCAATGTAGTGACCGGCACGGGTCTTGGCCTCGTCATGCAGGGCAGCACCGCCGTCGTGTTGATTGTGGCCGGGCTTGCCGGCACGGGATCGATACCGGTTGGCGTCGCCGCGAGCGTCGCTCTTGGCGCCGACATGGGCTCGGCGCTGGCCGTTCAGTTTCTGCAACTGCCGGTGTCCGCATTGGGGCCACTCTGCATTCTTGTCGGAGGATACCTTCACCTGCGCGCGACGGAACCGCGTCTTCGCAACTACGGCCGGACCATACTTGGCCTGGGACTGATTTTCCTGTCCCTCTCGATCATCAGGCAAAGCGTCGCCCCGCTTGCCAACCTGCCGGGCGCCGCCGCCATCGTCGATTATCTCAACAGCGATCCGGTAACGGCCTTTCTGGTCGGAGGCGCGCTGACGCTCCTCATGCATTCCAGCATCGCGGCGCTGCTGGCGACCATTGCTTTCGCCCTTCATGCACCGCTTGGCGTCAGCGCCGGTCTCGGGGTCGTGCTTGGGGCCAATCTGGGCAGCGCGCTCCTGCCGCTGTGGCTGCTGAAATACGAGAGCGCGCGCAGCAAGGCGGTCGCGGGAGCGGTGGCCGGGCTGCGCCTTGGCTTCGTTCTGTTGTGTCTTCTCGTGCTTGTCGGCGCGCACTTCGGCGGTCTGATCGAGCGAGTTCGCTTCGGCACGGGAGAGGTGATGCTTGCCGGGCATCTCGCCTTTAATGCTATGCTGCTGCTGTCCGCTCCCCTTTGCATGCGTCTGGCGCGGTTCATCGACCAACGCGTTGGCGCCGACAGCACGCCATTGACCGTCAGCCTGCCCAAAGGGGTGGTAGACGACGTCGGTCTGGCTTTCCCGATGATCAAGCGCCAGCTCGCCAGCATGCTGGAAATCGCCGCGCTGATGCTCAACGACGCCACGGCGCCCGTCCCCGATCCGGAACGGATGGCAGGCTTGGAAAGGCGGATGAACGCCACCTTGGCCAGCATCCGCGAGATCTATGCCAAGCTGCCGACAGTCGACGAGGCGGAGCTGGCGGACATCCGGCCGATCGTCGATTTTGCGATTCGCCTGGAGCGTTGCGGGGACATCTTTGCTGGCAAGTTCATCACCCTCCGGTTGGAGCAGATCAAGGGCGAGTATCAGTTCTCCGAAGAGGGAAAGGCAGAGATTGACGCCATGGTGCAAGCCGTGCATCAGGCGATCATTCTTGCCGAGGAGACGGCCTGGACCGGGGACGTCTCGACAGCGCGGCGTTTGGTTGGCCACAAGCAGGCGGTGACCGAGATGGAGAGCCATAGCCGCGCCGCCCATCTTGCCCGTCTTCGCCAGGGAGATCATCTCAGTCTCGGCTCGAGCAACCAGCACCTGGAGACGATCGCGGCGCTGAAGGAGATCAACTCCAAGTTCGCCACCATTGCCTACGCCACGCTCGACAGTCACGGCGATCTCCGGGAGTCCCGCATCAAGCCAAGCCGTGCGGATCATCCTGTCGCCGTCGACGGCGTTCCTGACGACCAGGAACGCCCCGCGCGCGGATCATAGCCAGCGCTTCCAGCGGAAGAGGCCGTAGGTGCCGGCCGCGGACAGGATCATGGCAGCGATGCCCCAGAGATAGCCGTATGACCATTCGAGTTCGGGCATGTAACGAAAGTTCATGCCGTAGAAACTCGCGACCAGGGTCGGAGGCATGAAGATGACGGCCAGAACCGAGAAGATCTTGATGGTGTCGTTCTGCTGGATCGAGATGAGACCCAGCGTGGCGTCGAGCAGGAAGGTGATGCGTTCTTCCTGGCCCCGGCAGTGGTCGGCCAGCGCCGTCACGTCGCTCTTCATCGGCTTCAGGCGGGCGATATCTTCCTTGGAGTAACGCGACCCTTCCATCTTGGCCGTAAGGAAAAGAAGAAGCCGCGAGAGCGAGATCAGGCTCTCCTGGAAATGGCCAAGGCGCAGACCTTCGCGGCCGATGCGTCGCAACGAACTCTTGTAGCGGTCGCCTGACGGCGACGTGCGCGAGTCGTCCTCGAACACGCGGCGGGCAATGGTCTCGATGCGGGCGCCCGACTGCTCGATGACGTCGGCCAGCCGGTCGATGGCGGCCTCCAGGATCGTCAGCAGCGCGCCATGCGAGGTCGTCACGTTGGCTCCCGCCGTCGTCACGTTCTTGATGGCGAGAGGGATGGTGCCCGGCTCGTCGTAGCGGACGGTGACGAGATGCTTGTCGGTGAGAACGAACGTGACGACGGTAATGCCCGGATCGTTGCTGCCGGCGCGACAGGGCAGGGCGGCGGTCAGGTAGAGGACGTCATTGGCAACCGATAGCCGGCTGGACGGTTCGATCTCTTCCATCTCGGCGCGAGTCGGCAGCTCGGCGCCGATGAACTGCTCGACAGCCAGTTCCTCGGCCCGCGTCGGCGTCATCAGATCGATCCACAGCGTCTGCTGATCTGGCACCAGGATGCCGCAGTTTGGGGCGTATTCGAGCTTGTCGCCGACGGGATGAAACGCATTGAGCATGGGCGACGTCCAGAACTCTGGCCTCCGCGAGGCCGGTTCGCTTGGCGATGGGCAAAATCTCCGAATGCGGCGACTTCTCCCTGAAGAAGGAGGCGCTGCCGTCTGCCGTTTCTGTATACGCGGGCGTGCCGCCGGTCGAGTCTTTCCCGTTGGGCATTGCACCGCCAAGACGATCTGGTAAGTATTTCGTCGGATATGCCAGTGGTGGGCTCATGAGAGGGAACGGCCGGCGGCAAGAGCGGACGAGGTTGGCGGGCAGTCTTCTGCGCGTCCTGCTCGTCTATGCGCTTGTGCTTCAGGCTCTTGCTCCTCTTGCCGTCGCACGCGCCGAAGGACGTGATGGCGATCGCTTCACCCTTTGTTCGGTCGTCGCTGAAGCCGACAGGACACAACCCGTCGAAGATCCGGTCCGGATCGCTCACGACTGTCTTGCCTGCTGTCTCGGAAGCGTTGTCGCCGCGTTACCTGTGCCGATGGTCGGCTTGCCCCAGCCAGCCCGCTTCTCATTGCGGCTCAGGTCGACCGCGCCAGAGGTTTCCCTGCGGACTGCGCTAGCAGGTGGACCACCTCCACAGCGAGCGCCACCCAGTCTCGTTTGATTCTTCTGTCCGCCAAAGACTGACGGTCTCCTTCAAGCGCCCGATCTCTCCTTTGCTCTAGAGCACCCACCGATCAGGTTGAATCAACCTGATCGAGAAGTGGCTGCTCCGGCAAGTAATCTGGAGCCTTCGCTAGACGACCAAATGCTTCAATCTGGTCGGCGAAGGCTCTAGGCGCTGCGCCTCTGAACGCGATCACGATTCCATTTCTATCGAGGTTCCCATGGTCCAGTTTCACTCCACGCTTCTCCGCGCCGCGTTGATCGCCTGCGCTTTCTCGGTTTTGCCCGCTGCTTCCGGGGTGACGATCGAGACGGCCTTGGCCCACGAGTTCAAGGCCGGTGCACTCACTCTCAACCACCCATGGACGCGCGCCACCGCAAAAGGCGCCGAAATGGGCGGCGGCTTCGTCACCATCGTCAATGCCGGCAAAGAGGCCGACAGGTTGATCGGCGGCAGTTTCGCTCTGGCCGGCCGCACGGAAGTCCATGAGATGACGATGGATGGTGATGTGATGAAGATGCGGCAGCTGGAGGGCGGTCTCGCCATTCCCGCCGGCTCCACGGTGGAGTTGAAGCCGGGCTCCTACCACCTGATGTTCATGAAACTGACGGCCCCCCTCGAAGCCGGCACGAAGGTCAAGGGATCGCTTGTCTTCGAGAAGGCGGGGGAGGTCCCGGTGGAGTTCTCCGTCGAGGCGATCAGCGCCAAGGCGAAGGGCTCAAAGGCCGGTGGACATGGAGACATGCACTTGGGCGAAGCCGGCATGAAGCACGGCGGGTGATCTGGCATCTCCGCTGAACTCCGGTTCAGCGGAAGAGCTCTATCTTGTTGTAAAGACGAGCTTCCTGTGGCTTTCAGTAGCCCGGAAACGTCGGCGGCCGGAGCAGAGCGCCCCGGCCGCCGACGAAATCAGCTGTTCATGCTGGAGGCAAAAGCCCTACCTCACGCGCCAAGCCATCACTGGCCGTCGCATCAAGCCTCCGGAACAAATCTGAAGGGAAGATCACCGCCGGGCCGGCTGCGCACTGGCCCCGATAGGTCGATCGATCAGTCCTCGTACGAGAACATGGGCGCGGTCTGCTGGACCGTCGTGTAGTCTTTCTGCTGCACTTGGCGACGCATTGCGCGTGCGGCGGCGTTCACCGCGGGAATGCCGATCTCGTGATACTGGGCATCGAGCTCCAGCTCGCTGCCTTGTTGGATCTGGCCCTTGTTAACAGCGTCAGCTTGCTTAACCATCTGGGTACCGTCCTACCCCGTTGCCGGGTACGTGGTTTGTCTTATGTATTCATTCTGGAATAACGTGTCTAAATCACGCTTTCCACGTTCATATATTAATCCTGCGAATGAGGCTGAACAAGGGCAGACAGCATTCATGCGGTTCGGATTTCTTCCTACATCGTATTGGATTTTTGAGTGCGTGGCCAAAATGCGACATTTGCTTTGCCGAGGGTAGAGGTCAAAAGCTAATCAAGTATCCAAGACGATGCAAAGCGAGTGGGCGTGTCAAGAAAAACTTAACTGATCGTTAAGAATAATTTGAGTTGCCGGCCGGATCGGTTGCCGATAGGGGCGGCATTGCATGACGAGACGGGACCTTCGTCGGGCGATGATGAGGCTTGGTGCCAAACAGTTGCGCCTAAAGTCGCTACGCATGGCTCCGAACACTGGTCGTGGCTGCCCTCGACCGGTCGTTGAACTGGGGCATCCCGCCTATTACGCCGGCTTCAGGCGGTATTCTTTGTTCGCGTCAATGTCCCATCAACGCCGAGACATGGGCTGCGGCCGAGAGGCCGAGGGCATTGATGTCGTAGCCACCTTCCAGCAGGGATACGACGCGGCCAGCGCAGACGCGGTCGGCAACGTCCATCAGGGCGCGGGTAAGGACGGCAAAATCGGCCTCTACGAGGTTGAGATCGCCAAGCGGGTCGCGATAGTGGGCATCGAAGCCGGCTGAAAGCACCAGGAGACTGGCCGGAAGGCGGCAACCGCTGGCAGAACGGCGTCGGTCATCGCCGCGAGAACGACGGCCCCGTCGGCGCCGGCGCCAATCGGTATGTTGAGGATATTGCCGGCGACGCCGGTTTTCAGATGCCTCGCCGGTGCCGGGGAACAGATGTGACTGGTGGATGGAGGCGTAGAACACCGACTCATCGTCATGGAAGATGTTCTGCGTGCCATTGCCATGGTGGACGTCGAAATCGACGATGGCGACGCGTTCGGCTCCGTGAGTCGCCTGGGCATGACGGGCGGCGATGGCTGCGTGGTTGAAGAAGCAGAACCCCATGGCCTGCCGGGCGCTGGCATGATGTCCGGGCGGACGAGCCGCGGAAAAGGCATTGTCGACGAGGCCGGTCATCACTTCGTCCACGGCGAGGCATGCTGCGCCCGCCGCGAGCCTTGCGGCCTCGTAAGTTCCGTTGGACAGGATGGTGTCGCTGCTGATCGACATAAGACCGTCGTGCGGCGCCTGGATACGGATGTGGTCGACGTAAGCGGCGGGATGGACGCGCTGGATCTCTGCGTCGGTGACGGGGCGCGCCATGTCGCGGATCAGGTTCTGGAACGCTTCGCCTTCAAGTTGCCGCTCGATGGCGATGATGCGGTCGGGCTGCTCGGGGTGGTTTTCCGGGGCAAGATGGTCGCGATAGCGCGGGTGGCTCAGGAAAAGTGTCCGCATGCACCCTCTCCGCATGATGCCAGATGACGTCCGTGAAAATCCTAGGGTAGAGGATGCCGCTACAACCGGGCCGTCAAGTAGCAGGAAGGTTTAGCGTGGTGCCGCCGCGCGCGTCAGCCGATCGCGGATCGCCTCGCCCAGCCCGTGAGTGGGGATCGGCGCCACGGCTATCCCGGCGATATCCTGGCCGTCGGCCCGGCGCAACATGTCAAACAGGTTGGCAGCCGCCTCTCGCAAGCTACCCGTCGGGCTGAGATTGAAGACGCGCTTTGCGTCTGCGACGCCGCGCACGGGCGTCCCGCCGAAGGCGAGCAGTGCTTCGTTGGGTTCGACGCGGCGTGCATCAAGGCGAACGCGGGCATGTGGCGCGTAATGGGAGGCGAGCATGCCGGGTGCGACCGGGGCTGCGGATGGATCGCCTTCCGAGCGGACGACGGGAACACCGGCCGTGGCCTCGATCTCCTCGCGGGCGAGACCGCCCGGCCGCAGGAGATAGGGAATGTCGTCGCGGACTTGAAGAATGGTCGACTCGAGTCCCACCTCGGTGCGACCGCCATCTAGGATCAGCGGTACGCGGCGGGAGAGGTCGCCGTAGACGTGAGCGGCGGAGGTCGGGCTGACGTGGCCGGACGTGTTGGCGCTTGGCGCCACGATCGGCACGCCGGCGGCGCGGATCAGATCGAGCGCCACCCGGTGCGCCGGCATGCGCACGGCGAGCGTGTCGAGCCCGGCCGTGGCCAGCGAGGATACCGGACAATCCGGCCGGGACGGCAGGACCAGCGTCAATGGCCCCGGCCAGAACGCTTCGGCCAGTCGCCGTGACAGCGGATCGAACACGACCAGTGTTTCGGCCATGGCGATGCTGTCGACGTGAGCGATCAGCGGATTGAAGGTCGGGCGGGCCCTTTGGCTTCGTAAATGGAGGCCACGGCTTGCCCGCGCGTGGCGTCCGCGCCGAGGCCGTAGACGGTTTCGGTCGGAAAGGCGACGAGATCGCCCTGCCGGATGAGGTCGGCGGCGCGACGGATAGATTCATCTGTTGCCGCTTCGATGCGGGCGGAATTCTGGAAAACGGTTGGGCACGGAGGATCCTGGTGTGGACAGTCCTTGGCGCTTCGCCCGACCAAGCCTGTGTGAGACCAATCCGTGGCAAACGTCAAGGCAGGGGGATGAGGGGCTGCCATTCGACGATGGCTGTCGTTGCCGTTAAGGCCGTGACGCCTTATGCTGGACGTCTGGGGAGAGCGTCGATGCGCATCGCGGTAACGGGCACGCACGGTTGCGGCAAGACGACGCTGATCGACGATTTCGTGTCGGCCCTATGAGCATTATGAGAGCGTTCCTGAGCCCTACTGGTTGCTGGCCCAGGATGGCATGCCATTCGCCGATGGACCGACCACCGCCGATCTCGAGGAGCAACTCGGACAGAGCTGCACGCTGATTCTCGAAGGGATAACCGGCGATGACGTGATCTTCGATCGGTGCCCGCTCGACTTCCTTACCTATCTGGACGTGGTCAGCACGGACGAGGGGTTCGAGTGGCTGCCGCAGGGGCGCCTGCTCAGCCGGCATCGGCAGGGCGCTCGCAACGCTCGATGTGGTCGTCTTCGTGCCGTTGCTTTGGCCGGATGAGATCACGGTGCCGATCGAGCACACGACTTTGCGCGCCAAGGTGGATCGTCGGCTCAAGAGCATGCCTGCGGCAGGACGACCTGGGGTTGCTGGACGATGGGCCGCGCATCGTCGAAATCTCTGGCTCGCGCGCGCAACGCGTGGCGAGCATCGCCGGCCTAACGGCTGAGCGAGCGGGGTTCGATCGAGGATTCCCGGCACGTCTTCCAGTCGATGGTAAGACCGGCAGGCCCCGTTCCCTGGCCATGCGAACGTCATTGTCCGCCCCGTTGGAGTCTCCCGGCAGGCGGAGAACCGCGTCGCACATCGACAACAGGCGCTCGGCGGCCGGATAGAAGATCCGGTCGTAGAGGCGCGTCGCCGAGCGTTGTTCCGCCGGCCGCCCGCCCAGACGGGTAGGGCCACCCATTCGCCGATCATCGGAACGTGTCCGGCCTCGAACAGCGGCCAGGATGCTTGCTCCAGGCGACGGAGATTGTCGGCCATCTTCTGGGGATCGTCTCCGGTTCCGGAGCGGTAGGGGCCGGCCGATCAGGATCAGCATGCGATGGTTGCCTTGTCGGGGTCGGTTGGGGGAAAAGATGGAGAGCGGCGTATTGCAGCAGCATGATCGTCTTGCCATCGCGGATGGCGCCCGATCCGATCATCGCCAGCGCCTCGTCGATGCCGATTTCGAGAACGGCGATATCCTCGCCCTCGATCTCGTTGCCGCCGCCAGCTGAGATCCTGTCGCCGGGTTCGTACCGGCCGACGAAGAAATGCAGTCGCTCCGTGACCGAGCCGGGGCTCATGAAGGCGTCGAAGATCGGGCGGACGTCGCGCACGCGAAATCCCGTTTCCTCCTCCGTCTCGGCGCGGATGCGAAACCTCGGGCGCCGGCATTGTCGAGAAGGCCGGCCGGCGCCTCGATCAGCAGGTCATCATGGCCGTTGACGAAGGCCGGATAGCGAAACTGTCGGGTCAGGATCACGGTGCGGCGGCTTGGATCGGTAGAGCAGGATCGTCGCGCCGTTTCCCCGATCATAGGTCTCGCGCGATTGGCGCTGCCAGCTTCCGTCGCTGCGCCGGAAGGAAAAGGTCGTCTTCTTCAGGATGTACCAGTCATCGGAGAGGACGGTGACGTCTTCCACGCGAACGCGATCGGCTATGCTCAAGATCGTATCCTTGCCATTCCGGGAACTCTGGACCTGTCTCTAGTTTCGTGCAATATCGTGCAGAGTCAAGAAATTTCGTGCAAATGGGGAATCCATGCTCACGTCGGAACGCAAGGCCTTGATCCAGCAGGTGTTGAGGCAGGAAGGTCGTCTCGTGGCCAAGGATTTCAGCCAGAAGCTTGGGCGTATCCGAGGATACGATCCGCCGCGATCTGCGCGAACTTGCCGGCGAGGGGCTGCTGCAGCGCGTGCATGGCGGAGCCCTGCCGGCCTCGTCGGCGGTTGCCGATTTTGCCGCGCGCGAACAAGTCGGCTCGTCGGTGAAGGCGCGGCTTGGAACAGGCCGCCGCCGAATGATCCAGCCCGGACAGGTCGTCTTTCTCGACGGCGGCACGACCGAACGTACAGCTGGCGCGCCATCTTTCCCAGGATCTCAAGGCGGTCGTCGTGACCCACAGCCCGAGCATCGCGGTGGAACTCGTCCGCCATCCCCATGTGGAGGTCGAACTCATCGGCGGCAGGCTGTTCAAGCATTCCGTCGTCGCGGTGGGGGCGACGTCCGCCGAGGGCGATCTCGCGCATCCGCGCCGATCTGTTCTTCATGGGGCGCGACCGGCATTCATCCGGAAACCGGCGTCACGACGGGGGATCGT
>CAXXNH010000053.1:0-71241 GCA_963665435.2 uncultured Pleomorphomonas sp.
AATCTCGCTTTCGGGAGAGGTCGTGACGACGGGTAGCGGATCGGCACGAAACGGAGTGGCTCGGTCGCCGGAAGCGAAAGAGGTTAGTGCGGCGGCCAGTCGGGAAAGCGAAGCGCCCTTTTCGTCGCCGGGATGCCGACGAAAGAGGCGAGTGGCCGCGAACCAGGGCGTCCGCCCGTCCTTCTCCAACCAGAGCCAATCATCGCGGTCCGGCCCGAGGACGAAGGTGGGCCGTCCCATGGCGCCAGCCAAAGCGGCAATCGGGCTAGACGACATGGCCACCACCACGTCGAGATTGGGCAGTGCGGCGGCAACTCTGTCGAGGCCGACCTGATCGGCGGCAAGCGGCCATGCCGTGTGGAAGCGCGCTGCCGCTCCCGCGTCGAGGGCAACGAACGCGGCACCGGAGATGGTGGCAAGGGTTGCGGCATCGGCGGCACCCAGGCCGTCAAGCGCGAAACCGACACGAAAGCCGTCGAGATGGGCGAATGCGCGGGCCGCATTCGTGACGGCCACCGGGTCGACCGTGACATACGCGTGCGAAACCGACAGGTCGTCGACGGTGAGCCCAAGCAGAGCCGGCACACTCATCATCGGCAGGATCAGGTCGCCCTCTTCCGGCTCTCCCACTCCATCCAGGCCATCGACAGCAGCCATCACCGGCGCCAACTCGTTTGCCCCTGCAATACGAACACTGGCAGCGCCGCACGCCTTGAGCATCGGGACGAACCGAAGAAAGCGAAGCAACACCCCGACATCGCCTTCGGCAACGAGAACGACGCTCCTGTCGACGAGATCGGTCGCCTCCGGAAGGGTGTGGGGCCTCGCCGTTGCGCCATTCGAACTCGGCAAGACCGGCAGCAAAGTCTCCCGACGCCAGGAGCAACTCTCCAAGGAAGGCGCGAGCTGGAGGCGACGATCGACGAACGATGAGGCGACGTAGAACACCGATGGCCTCGCCAACACGGCCGGCGGCGGCAAGAATGCGCGCAAACTCCATTGCCGCCTCGGTATGGCTGTCATCGCGAGCCAAGGCAGACCCCAGAAAATGCAGGGCCAACCCGGGTTCCCCGGCGGCGTCCGCGAGCCGCCCGAGACCGAGACGGGCGTCGGCGTCATCGCCAAGGATGACGGCCCGTTCAAACGCTCTGGAAGCGCCGCGAACGTCTCCTAGCTTTCTCAGCATTTCCCCCCAGGCAACCAGAAGGCTGGCCCGGCGTGGTGCCGTCTGCACTGCCTGGCGAAACGCGAACTCCGCCTTGGCGAGCTCGCCAAGCTCCACGAAGGCGGCAGCGCGGGTCGTCAACGCATCCGTCGAGGTGGGGGTCGACGCCCAATGCCAGCTCGGCCCGCTGGAGAGCCACGGTGGGTTTGCCCCGCTCCAGATCGCGACGCGCGGCAAACAGCAGCAGGGGCGCATGGCGCGGTCCGACGGACAGGCCGGTGCCCAACACCCGATCGACGTCGTCCATGTCGCCAAGGCGGAGCAACAGTCCGACAAGCCGCGCCCATGAGGCAGGGGCAGCGGGCTCGAGCGCTGCCAAACGGGCGGCAAACGGCAGGGCGGCGCGAGCCGCCGATTCACCCTCGACGCCTTCTGCCGCGGCGGCTAGACGATCAAGGGAAGCGATGCTTGGAAAGACCTGGACCGGCAAGCGCCCTGGCTTCCCCCGCGAGCTGATCGGCCACGCCCCGCAACCCCGGGCCATCGGCGCGAAAGAGGCGCGCGGTGGGATACCATCGACTGAAGAGCCCGTGACGCCCCCACATCCAGTGGGGAGCATCATCGAGCAGCAGCCAGAGCGGTGCGCCGACGACGCCGGCGGCGTGGGCCACCGGACCGTCGGTGGCAACAACGAGCTCCAGGTCGGCAAGCCTGTCGGGATCGGCGACGACAGCGTTGTCGCCCAATTGCAAGGCGGCTTTAGGATCGAGCGCCACCAGTCGTTTGTCCGGAAAAGCCTGACGAAGCGCCACGACGATGCCCTCCGGAACCGCCCCGGCGCTGGAGCTCCAGGGCGAAGATGCCAAAGCCAGGCCAATCGCCCCTCCATTCCGTCGCGTCCGCCCAGCAAGACGAGGCGGTGGCACCTCATCCGGTGACAGGCCAAGCACCATCGGCGCGGACGCCAGCGGCAGAACGAAATCGTGGGGCGGCAACTTGGCCTGATCGACGAACGGCACCCCGCCAAAGGCTCCGGCGAAAGGCATGAGCCGCTCGATCTGTTCGGCTGGCACGGCAAGCGCCAGAGAGAGTACGCGAGCGGCGAGCTCGGGTAGAAAGCGAGCAAAGGCAAGCGTGTCGCATTCGTCGTTCTCGGCGAGCACGACCAGACGGGCCGCCGGCAAGCGTGCGCCGTTCCATCGTGGCCGATCGGAGGGGGACGCAAAAGCCCGATGCTCGAAATCGATAAAGCCTTCAGCCCAGTTCCCCTGCGCAAGCAGCAGGCGCGCGGCATCGAGGCGGGAGGACGCGGCGGCGTCCGGCACCTGGGAATGGCGGTCCTCTTCGATCGTCAGGTCTTCGTCCAGTTTAAGCTCCAGCTGCCGCCGTCGGTTCAAGCGCCCTTCCATGAAGCGAACGGATTGATTCGGGAATGATTATATCCCCTACTACCGGTCCCCACGCGGACGGCGGGCTCCCCTAGACGCCTTCGTGCCACAGTGCGGCCGTGTTTCAGCGTTCCTTAAGATGCCGCTCCCTATCCTCCCACTTGCCGCTTCTGGCCGGAAATCCTGGACTGACCCCATGACCGACATCGCCGACAACACCGCCCAGAAGACCTCCAAGGCCTTCGTCCTGCCAGCCATCGACGACGAATTTCTTCTTTCGGACTCGATGCGCGGCGTCCGTTTCATGCTCGAGTACTCGAAGGCCGAGCAAACGCTGAAGGCCTGGGGCATCCGTTCGACGCTCGTGGTTTTCGGCTCGGCCCGCGTTCATGAAAACGGCGATCCCCTGCATAATCGCTGGTACAACACCTCGCGCGAGTTCGGTCGCATTGCCTCCGAGCGCGGCGGCGCGGTCAACCGCACCGACGGCTTCTTTGACAACGTCATCGCCACCGGTGGAGGCCCCGGCATCATGGAGGCGGCAAATCGCGGCGCCCGCGACGCCGGCGCACCGACCATCGGCTTCAACATCACCCTGCCCCACGAGCAGGAGCCCAATGCGTATACGACGCCGCAGCTCACCTTCCGGTTCCACTACTTCGCCATGCGCAAGATGCATTTGGCCATGCGTGCCAACGCGTTGGTAGTTTTCCCCGGCGGCTTCGGCACCTTCGACGAGTTGTTCGAACTCTTGACGCTGACCCAGACCCACAAGGGTACCCGCATCCCCGTCGTGCTGGTGGATGGCGAGTACTGGCACAAGGTCATCAACTTCGACGCGCTGGCCGACTACGGCATGATCAATCGGGAGGACATCGGGCTGGTCCATTTCGCCGAGACGGCGGAGGATATCTGGACATATCTCGACTCGGAGGGCCTCGGCTCCCATCGCAACCGCGACAAGGCCAACTACGGCGAGGGCGTGCTGACGCGGCCGTCGCCCGTGCCGGAATGACGGGCTGGATAACCTGAACCGTCGGTCATTTGCCGGGTGAAAAGCGTCGCGGGCTTTGTTAGCTTCCGCCCCCATGACCGACGTTCAAGCCCTTCCAGACGACCGGACCGCCGATGGCGCAACGCCCGCCATGGCGCAGTTCATCGAGATCAAGGCGGCCAATCCCGACTGCCTCCTGTTCTATAGGATGGGCGATTTCTACGAGATGTTCTTCGAGGATGCCGAAGTAGCATCCCGGGCTCTCGGCATCACGCTGACCAAGCGCGGCAAGTATCGCGGCGAGGACATTCCGCTTTGCGGCGTGCCGGTGCATGCCGCCGACGACTATCTCCAACGCCTCATCGCCCTCGGTCACCGCGTTGCCGTCTGCGAGCAGATGGAGGACCCGGCGGAAGCCAAGAAGCGCGGATCGAAGTCCGTCGTCCGGCGTGACGTCGTCCGGCTCGTCACGCCCGGCACCCTGACCGAGGACAACCTTCTCGACGCGCGCCGGTCCAACTATCTCGCCGCCGTCGCCCGCCAGAAGGGAACCGAGAGCCTGGCAGACGGTTTCGCGGTCGCCTGGGCCGATATGTCGACGGGTATCTTCCGCCTTGCCGAGACCAGCGCCGCGGCCCTGCCGGCGCTGCTTGCCCGCATCGAACCGCGCGAGCTCCTGGCTGCCGACGGTCTTTTCGACGACGACGAACTACGCCGGATCTTCAAGGCCGCAAGCCACGCCGTGGTGCCGCTGCCGCGCGCCTTTTTCGACGCGGCGACTGCTGAACACAGGCTCGCCGACTTCTTCTCCGTCGCCTCGCTCGATGCGTTCGGCAGCTTCTCCCGGTTGGAGCTGACCGCCGCCGCCGCCATCGTCGCCTATGTCGACAAGACGCAGGTCGGCAGCCGGCCGCCGCTCGATCCGCCGGCCCGCGAAAGCCTGGGCGGCGCTTTGGCCATCGATGCCGCCAGCCGAGCCAACCTCGAACTGTCGCGCACGCTATCCGGCGAGCGACGCGGTTCGCTGCTTCACGCCATCGACCGCACGGTGTCGGGCGCCGGCGCCCGCCTTCTCGCCGATCGTCTCGCCGCGCCGCTCGCCGATCCCGACGCCATCCGCGACCGCCTCGACGCGGTCGATTTCTTTCTCTCGGAGACGACGCTCCGGGCCAGGCTTCGCCGAGATCTGGCCGGCGTGCCAGACATGGCGCGCGCCCTTACTCGCGTCAGTCTCGACCGCGGCGGTCCCCGCGATCTCGCCGCCATTGCCGGCGGACTGGCCGCCGCCGCCCAACTGGCTGGCGATCTTCGCAACGCCGGCCGCGCCGGATCGGAAATCGACCACATCGCCCGCGGCCTAGAAGCTGCGCCGAGCGACCTCGCGGAACGACTGACCCAGGCGCTCGACGACGAACTGCCTCTCCTCAAACGCGACGGCGGTTTCGTGCGGCCGGGCTTCCGTGCCGACCTCGACGAGGCGCGCGCCCTGCGCGACGAAAGCCGGCAGGTGATCGCCGCCCTGCAGCAGACCTATGCCGAGACGAGCGGCATCAAGTCCTTGAAGGTGCGCCACAACGGCGTGCTCGGTTATTTCATCGAGGTGGCGCCGAGTTACGCCCAGGCCATGACGAGCGAGCCGCTCAACCGGTTGTTCATTCATCGGCAGACCCTGGCCGGCGCGATGCGCTTCTCGACCACCGAACTGTCCGAACTCGAGGGGCGCATCGCCTCGGCGGCGGAGAGAGCCTTGGCCGTCGAGCTCTCCGTCTTCGGCGAACTTGCCCGGATGACCATCGAAGCCGGAACTGCCATCAAGCGAGCCGCCGACATGCTGGCCGCGCTCGACGTCGCCACGGCGCTCGCCGAGCTCGCTGCCGCCGAAGGCTATGTCAGGCCCCGTGTCGACGACAGCCTCACTTTCCGAATCGATGGTGGCCGCCATCCTGTGGTCGAGCAGATGCTGCGCGAGGATGGCGGCTCGTTCGTCGCCAACGGCTGCGATGTCGGTGGCGAGGCCGCCGGCAAGCTCTGGCTGGTCACCGGCCCCAACATGGCCGGTAAGTCGACCTTTCTCAGGCAGAACGCGCTGATCGCGGTGCTGGCCCAGATCGGCTCCTTCGTGCCGGCCCGATCGGCGCATATCGGCGCCGTCGATCGGCTGTTCTCGCGTGTCGGCGCCGCCGACGATCTGGCGCGCGGCCGTTCCACGTTCATGGTGGAGATGATCGAGACGGCGGCCATTCTCAATCAGGCAGGACCGCGCTCCTTCGTCATTCTCGACGAGATCGGCCGAGGCACCGCCACCTACGACGGCCTTTCCATCGCCTGGGCGACCATCGAGCATCTGCACGAAGCCAATCGTTGCCGGACGCTGTTCGCGACGCACTACCACGAGCTGACGGCGCTTTCGGAGCGCCTGCCGCGCGTCGTCAATGCTACCGTCAAAGTGAAGGAATGGCGCGGCGACGTGGTGTTCCTGCACGAAATCGTGCCAGGCTCGGCAGACCGTTCCTATGGCATTCAGGTCGCCAAGCTTGCCGGTTTGCCTCGTCCGGTGATCGAGCGGGCACGCTCGGTGCTTGCCGAGCTAGAGAAATCCGGCGGAAACAACGCCGCGTCGATGCTGGACGACTTGCCGCTGTTCTCCCTCGCCCGTCATCCCGCCCCGTCGGCACAGGCCGAGGCCGCGCCCGACCCGGCGGAAGCGGAACTGCTCGCGGCGATCGACGCGTTGGCGCCCGACGAACTCAGCCCGCGAGAGGCGCTCGAGGCCATTTACCGGTTGAAGGCCCTCAGAGCGGGAATCGGACACGCACATGGTTGATTGTTCGGTATTCGCCGACTATTCGATCTTGTTACCGGCTGCGTATTCACACCAAGCTGCCGCGCCTCCCTCGTCTGAAGGTGAATGCCGCCGATGACCAAGCTTCCGGAAACCGCCATCTTGATCGACGAGACGGCGCTCGGCGCGGAAATGGACGTCATCGCCGATCGGGCGGCAGCCGCCGGTACCGATCCGCGCCCTGAGCTGCTCGCCGCGCTGAAGCGCGCCAATCAGGATGGACGGGCGGCGGCCCGCGACATTCTCAGCCGCGATCGCGATGGCGTTGCCTGCGCCCGCCGGCTTTCGGCCTTGGTGGATTCGCTGATCAACGTGATCTACGAGCACACGGTGACCCGCGTTTTCCCGGAAGGGCGTGACGAGAAGATCGCCATCGTCGCCGTCGGCGGCTACGGCCGCGCCACGCTGGCTCCCTCGTCGGACGTCGACCTTCTGTTTCTGCTGCCGCCGAAGTCGCAGCCTCTCGCCGACAAGATCCTCGAACACATCCTCTATTTTCTCTGGGACATCGGCTTCAAGGTCGGTCACTCGACCCGCCGCGTCGAAGACTGCATCAAGCTAGGTCGCGCCGACATGACCATCCGCACGGCGCTACTCGAGGCGCGCTGGATTCTCGGCGACAAGGATCTCTATGCCGAGATGATCACCCGCTTCGACAACGAGGTGATCAAGGGGAGCGGGCCCGAGTTCATTCAGGCCAAGCTGGCCGAACGAGACGAGCGGCACCGGCGGGCCGGCACTTCGCGCTATCTCGTCGAGCCCAATGTCAAGGACGGCAAGGGCGGCCTTCGCGACCTCCATACGCTGTTCTGGATCGCCAAGTACTTCTACCGCGCCTCGACGGCCGACGAACTCGTCAAGCACGGCGTGTTCTCACGCAAGGAACTCAATCGCTTCCACAAGTGCGAGGAGTTCCTTTGGGCGGTGCGGTGCAATCTCCACTTCGTCACCAACAGGGCCGACGACCGGCTCGGCTTCGAGAACCAGCGAGAGATTGCCGAGCTTCTGGGGTATCAGCTCCATCCGGGCCTCGAGCCGGTCGAGCGCTTCATGAAGCACTACTTTCTTGTGGCCAAGGATGTCGGCGATCTCACGCGCATCTTCTGCGCGGCCCTCGAGGAGATGCACGCCAAGCCAAAGCCGATGCTCGACCGGGTGCTGCGCCACACTTTCCGGCGACGCAAGAAATCGCTGCCGGGCACACCCCAGTTCATTATCGACAATGACCGTCTGTCGGTGCTCGACGAGAGCGTGTTCGAGCGCGATCCGGTCAACCTTCTCCGTATCTTCGCCGTTGCCGCCCGGAAGGATCTCGATTTTCATCCGGATGCGCTGAAGCTGATCACCCGCTCGCTGCGCCTCATCGATAGCGCCTTGCGCGAAAATGAGGAGGCCAATCGCATCTTCCTCGACGTGCTGGCGTCGAAGCGGCATGCCGAGGCGGTGCTCAGGGCGATGAACGAGACCGGCGTACTCGGCCGCTTCGTCAACGAGTTCGGCCGCGTCGTGGCGATGATGCAGTTCAACATGTATCATCACTACACCGTGGACGAGCACACGCTCCGGGCCATCGGCCTTCTTGCCCAGATCGAGCGTGGCGAAGAGCAGGGCGACCATCCGCTCGCCACGGAGCTGTTTCCGGCCGTCGCCAACCGCAACGTGCTCTATCTCGCCCTGTTCCTGCACGACATCGCCAAGGGGCGGGTCGAGGATCATTCGATCGCCGGCGCCAAGATCGCACGCCGCCTCGGACCGCGCTTCGGCTTCTCGCCGGCAGAGACCGACCAGCTCGCCTGGCTGGTGGAAAATCATCTGGTGATGTCGATCATCGCACAGTCGCGCGACCTGTCAGACCGCCAGACCATTCGCGACTTCGCGGCCGTGGTGCAAACGGTGGAGCGGCTTCGCATGCTGCTCATGCTGACGATTGCCGACATCAAGGCCGTGGGTCCGGGCGTATGGAACGGCTGGAAAGGGCAACTCCTCAGGACGCTCTACTACGAGACCGAGCCCTATCTCCTCGGCGGCCATTCCAAGCTGTCGCGCGACCAGCGCGTCGCCGCCGCCAAGGCGGAACTTGCCGCCGAGCTGACCGACTGGAGCGAGGCGGAGCTTTCCGACTATGGCCGTCGCCATTTCGCGCCCTACTGGCTGCGCGTCGACCTGCCCGAGAAGGTGATGCACGCCCGCCTTCTGAAATCGATGGAGGGCACCGGTCGGCGACTTGCCACCGCCTATTCCACCAAGAAGTTCGAGGCGATCACCGAGCTAGTGGTGGTGGCGCCCGACCATCCGCGCCTTCTGTCGACCATCACCGGCGCTTGCGCGGCGGCTGGCGTCAACATCGCCGATGCCCAGATCTACACCACCACCGACGGTCTCGCCCTCGATACTATCCTGATCAACCGCGAATTCCCCGACGACGCCGACGAGTTCCGCCGCGCCGACCGCGTTCTGAAGATGATCGAAGCAACGCTCGAGGGGCGCGAAAGACTGCCCGAGATCGTTGCCCGCCGCGTCGGGCAGCGCAAGACGACCAAGGCGTTCCGTGTGCCGACCGAAATCAAGTTCGACAACGCGCTGTCGGAACACCTGTCGGTCCTCGAGGTGTCCTGCCTCGACCGGCCGGGCCTTCTCTACGACGTCACGACGGCGATGAGCGATCTCAATCTCAACATCGCCTCGGCGCACATCGCCACATTCGGCGAACGGGTGGTCGACGTGTTCTACGTCACCGACCTCACCAAACTGAAAATCCAGTCCGGCGCCAAACAGGCTGCGATCCGCCGGCGTATCCTGGCAGCCGTGGCCGGCGAAGAGCCGCATCCGCCCAAGAAGGCGGCCTGAGGAAGGCGACCGGCCATGAGTCTCGTCAAAAACTTCGTGACCGTGGGCGGCGCCACGTTGTCCTCGCGGGTGCTCGGCTTCGTCCGCGACGTGTTCATGGCGAACATGCTGGGCTCTGGCCCGATCGCCGACGCCTTCTTCGTGGCCTTCCGCCTGCCCAATCTGTTCCGCCGCCTGTTCGCCGAAGGCGCCTTCTCCTCCGCCTTCGTGCCGCTGTTCGCCCGCGCGCTCACGGAGGGTGGCAAGGCGTCGGCGCGCGCGCTGGCCGAAGACATCCTTGCCGTCTTCCTGCTGGCCCTGGTCGTCGTCACGGCACTGGCCGAAATCGGAGCGCCATGGCTCGTCGGCATACTGGCGCCGGGCTTCATCGACGACCCGCAGAAGTTCTCCGCTGCCGAGTTCATGACGCGGGTTATGTTCCCCTATCTCGCCTGCATGTCGCTGACCGCCATGGCGGCGGGCATGCTGCAATCCTTCGGGCGCTTCGCGGTCGCCGCTTTCGCGCCGTCGCTGCTCAATGTCGTCCTGGTCGCCGCCCTCGTTCTCATCTGGTGGGAGAACTGGGCCGGTACGCCGGAGGCCGCCTACGCGCTCTCCTGGGCCGTCTGCATCTCCGGTTTCGCCCAACTGATCGCTGTCGGCGGTTCGCTATGGTGGATCGGCTTTCCGGTGTCGCTCAAGCGTCCGCGCTACAATGACAATGTCCGCCGCTTCGTAAAGCTCGGAATTCCTGGTGTGATCTCCGGCGGCATCACCCAGATCAACATCGTGGTCGGCACCATCATCGCCTCGATGCAGGCGAGCGCGGTGTCCTGGCTCTATTTCGCCGACCGCATCTATCAACTGCCGCTCGGGGTGATCGGGGTCGCCATCGGCGTCGTGCTCCTTCCGGACCTCACCCGCCGCGTTCGAACGGAAAACGCCGAAAGCATCTTCCATACCCAGAACCGGGCACTGGAGTTCGCCATGGCGCTGACGTTGCCGGCCACCGTCGCGCTCTGCGCCATTCCCTACTCCATCATGCGCGTACTGTTCGAGCGCGGCGCCTTTACCGCCGCCGATACCGTTGCGACCGCCGACGCGCTGATCGCCTTCGCCGCCGGCCTTCCGGCCTTCGTCGCCATCAAGGTGTTCCAACCGTCTTTCTACGCCCGCGAGGATACCCGTACGCCGACAATCCAGGGCGGGATTTCCGTGGCCGTCAATGTGGCGGCGTCGCTGGCGCTGTTCCCTTTCATCGGCCACGTCGGGATTGCCGCGGCGACCTCCCTCGCCGCCTGGGTCAATGCGCTGATGCTGGTCATCGAGCTCCACCGGCGAGGTCACTTCCGGGCCGATGCCCTGCTCTTCCGTCGTCTCGCGCTACTCGCCGCCGCCAGCCTGGTGATGGGGGCGGCATTGCTTCTTGGCGAAGGCCTTGTCGACACGCATCTCCACAGCGGTCGCGGGCTGATCCAGATCCTGTGGCTTCTCGGCCTCTGCCTCTTCGGGATGGTCGTCTACGGGTTGGCGATCATTCTGACCGGCGCCGTCGATGTCCGCCGTTACGCCAGGGCGATTGCCTCTCGCGGCAAGACCGGCTGAGCGCATCGCCGTTCGCGGTGCTTCCGGCCGCATCCAGAGGTGAACCGCAGCATTTGTCCGCCGGGCAGCTTCTGGCGCCTTGCGATCGCCGCCTTGCGGGTTCATAAGTCCGCTCCGCCCGGTCTCACCACCGGAGCGCGTATCACTCTATCCTCGGGTCCAAACCGATGCCCTTCAAGCCTCTCGTCTTCTCCGGCGTGCAACCGACCGGCAATCTTCATCTCGGCAACTATCTCGGCGCCGTCAAACGCTTCGTTGAAATGCAGGCGACCCACGACTGCATCTATTGCGTCGTCGACGAGCACGCCATCACCGTCTGGCAGGACCCCTTCGAGCTCCGCCGCCAGATCCGCGAAGTGACCGCCGCCTTCCTCGCCGCCGGCATCGATCCGAAGACGCATATCGTCTTCAATCAGAGCCAGGTGCCCGAGCATGCCGAGCTCGCCTGGGTGTTCAACTGCGTTGCCCGCATGGGATGGCTCAACCGCATGACGCAGTTCAAGGAGAAGGCCGGCAAGGATCGCGAGAACGTGTCGGCGGGGCTGTTCGCCTATCCGAGCCTGATGGCGGCCGATATCCTCGTCTACCGCGCGACGCACGTTCCGGTCGGCGAAGACCAGAAGCAGCACCTTGAGCTGACGCGCGACATCGCCACGAAGTTCAACAACGACTTCTCGGCCTCGATCGTCGCCAATGGCCACAACGCGGAAGAGGGCTATTTCCCGCTGCCCGAACCCCTGACGCAGGGGCCGGCGCCGCGCGTCATGTCGCTGCGCGACGGCACGAAGAAGATGTCGAAGTCCGACCCGTCGGACTACTCCCGCATCAACCTGACCGACGACAGCGATGCCATTGCGCAGAAGATCCGCAAGGCCCGCACCGACCCGGAACCGCTGCCGTCGGAGGTCGAAGGCCTCAAGGAACGGCCGGACGCCGACAATCTCGTCACCATCTACGCGGCATTGGCCGGGACGACGAGGGAAGCGGTTCTGAAGGATCATGGTGGATCGCAGTTCTCGGCTTTCAAGCCGGCGCTGGCCGATCTCGCCGTTTCCGTCCTGTCGCCGATCAACGACAAGATGAAGGCGCTGATGGCCGAGCCAGACCATATCGATGCGGTCCTCGCCGATGGTTCCGAGCGAGCCGGAGCGATTGCCGGCAAGGTGATGGACGACGTGCGGGACATCGTCGGCTTCATCCAGAGCCGCAAAAAGCGTTGAAGCGGACAATGATCGAAAACGTGAAGGCCGGCGCGGCTTGTCCGCCGCCGGCCTTCTGCTAATTTGTCATCATGGTTTCACGCCGCCTTGCCCGAGAAGAGGGCCACCGCCGCAAGTTCCTGTGCGTCATCGACGACACGCCCGAGTGCGACCGGGCGCTGGTCTACGCGGCAACGCGAGCACGACATACGGCCGGAGGCCTTGTGCTGCTCTACGTCATTCCGCCGGGCGACTTCCAGCACTGGCGCGGCGTCGAGGAGATGATGCGGGCCGAGGCGATGGACGAGGCACGCCAGCGCCTTGCCGCCACCGCGGAACGCGTGCACGCCTTTGCCGCCGACATCGAGGCCGAGCTCGTCATTCGTGAAGGTTTGGCGGCCGAGGCGATCCATCGCCTCATCGAAGAGGATCGCGACATCGCCATCCTGGTTCTGGCGTCCGGGATCGGCAGCGAGGGGCCGGGGCCGCTGGTCACCTCGATCGGCGCTCGCTCGGGACCACCGTTTCCCATTCCGGTAACCATCGTGCCCGGAGACATGAGCGACGACGATATCGCCGCCGTCGCCTGACCTGTCTGATCGTTTTATGTCCGCAGGTTCACCGATTGTTCATTTGCAAAGTCGGAACTATCCTCTAAAGATCAAGTTTAGACTTGTTCCAATCAGGCGAGCCTGAGGAGCCCAGAAGATGTTCATTCAGACCGAGTCCACACCCAATCCGGCAACGCTCAAGTTCCTGCCCGGGCGGGTCGTCCTCGAAGGCAGCCCGCGAGAGTTCCTGACCCCCGAGGAGGCGGTGGTCTCTCCGCTCGCCGCCGCCCTTTACGAAATCGCCGGCGTGACCGGTGTGTTCTTCGGCGCTGACTTCATTACGGTGACCAGCCGTGACGAGGATTGGGCGCACCTGAAGCCGGCGGTGCTCGGCGTCATCATGGAACATTTCATGTCGGGCGCGCCGATCCTGACGACCACAGAGACGACGGCCGGCGCCGAGGATTTCGATCCGGCCGACGCCGAGACGGTCTCGTCGATCAAGGAGCTGCTCGACACGCGCGTGCGGCCGGCCGTTGCGGCGGACGGTGGCGATATCACCTTCCGCGCCTACAAGGACGGCATCGTCTATCTCAACATGCGCGGCGCCTGCGCCGGTTGCCCGTCGTCCACGGCGACGCTCAGGAACGGCATTCAGAACCTCCTGCGGCACTTCCTCCCGGACGTGCGCGAGGTTCGCGCTGTCGCCTGATCGCACGACGTGTTTCAGCTTGGAACCGCCGCCGGCTATGCCGGCGGCGGTTCCATTTGAGTGAGCATGCGATCCGGACGGTGATCAATATGCTGTGATCCGGCCGTGATCGCGATGCAATTATCGGCGGATTCGCCTGATCGGTCACTCTTATCGAACAATCAGTCAGCCGATCGCTCACTATTCAGGGCAGCAGGAGGAACCTAGATCGGGAGCGACTTCGCTTCTCTCTCCCGAAAGGCTTTCCAATGTCCGCTCTCCTTGCCGACGAAACGCTCGATCGTCTTTTCCGCGATGGCCGTTCCTACAACGGCTTCCTCGACAAGCCGGTTGCCGACGAAACGCTGAAGACGCTGGCCGAACTCACCAGTCTCGGTCCCACCGAAGCCAACACCCTGCCCGGCCGCTTCGTCTTCGTGAAGTCGCCGGAGGCCAAGGAAAAGCTGCTGGCCGCCATGGCGCCCGGCAACCAGGCCAAGACGAAGACCGCACCGGTGTCCGTCATTGCCGGCTACGATCTCGATTTCTACGAGAACCTGCCCAAAACCTTCCCGCACGTCGATGCCCGCTCCTGGTACGCCGGCTCGCCGGACGAGCGGCTGCAGTTCTCGGCTCTTCGCTCCGCCTCGTTGCAGGTTGGCTACCTGACCACGGCCGCGCGGGCGCTGGGTCTCGACGTCGGCCCGATGGCCGGATTCGACGCCGCCGCCATCGACGCCGCCTTCTTCCCCGACAGCCGCATCAAGACCTTCCTGGTCGTCAATCTTGGCTATGGCGACAAGTCGTCGCTGTTCCCGCGCCTGCCGCGCCTGGCGTTCGACGACTACGCCCGCATCGTCTGATCCCCTTCGGATCGGTCAAGACTCAGCCCCGCCGGCAACGGCGGGGCTTTGCATTTCGAACGTCCCGAGAGGTCACATCATCGGCAGGCGCTTTTCCGGGCTTCGGCAGAGATCGGCGACGATGCACCGTTCGCACTCGGGCCGCCGGGCCTTGCAGACGTAGCGACCATGCAAGATCAGCCAATGGTGGGCATGCAGGAGATAGGCTTCCGGCACGACCTTCTCGAGGCCGAGTTCGACCTCGATCGGCGTCCGCCCCGGAGCGAGCCCCAGCCGATTCGAAACGCGGAAAACATGCGTATCCACGGCGATGGTGGGCGCACCGAAGGCGATGTTGAGGACGACATTGGCCGTCTTGCGCCCGACACCCGGCAGAGCCTCGAGCGCGGCACGGTCGCGCGGCACTTCGCCGCCATGCTCTCGCACCAGGATCTCGGACAACGCGATGACATTCTTCGCCTTGTTGCGATAGAGGCCGATGGTCCTGATGGCTTCCCGAAGGCGCTCTTCGCCGAGCTCCAGCATCTTCGCAGGGGTATCGACCGTCTCGAAAAGCGGCCGAGTCGCCTTGTTGACGCCGGCATCGGTGGTCTGGGCGGACAGCGTCACCGCGACCAGCAGCGTGTAGGGGTTGACGGCGTGAAGTTCGCCCCGGGGTTCGGGATTGGCCGCCTGGAAGGTGGCGAACAGCTCTTCGATTTCCACCGAGCTCATGGGCCTGGTCGGCGGAATGGGCTTGTCGGTCTCATCGGACGCGACGGTAGGCTTTCTCGGCACGGGCTATACTCCGGGCAGGCGCGAATGCCGTCTTCTATAGCCGGATTTGACGCAAGACGGCGTCAGCAGCATCGCTTTTCGGCTGCCGATATCGCTTTTTTGCTCTTTTTCTTCTCGTGTGCGAAAATCGGGTGGTTGGACCGCCCGGCCTTCCCTAACTTTGCATCGCACCCTTGATGGAGGACGCGATGGACGCCATTACGCTGACCGATAACCTCACTCGCCCGCCGATGTCGGCGAGCTGGCTGCACGAGGGGCTGCGCATGGCGGGCGAGGTATCCCTTGATCGCGAGCACAGCGATTATGTTCTCGTGCGCGACACCATTCGTTTCATTTCCGAGCGCTGGCGCGACCAGCCGGAACTCGAGACGATCGCCGCCGCCGTCGGCACGGATGCTGGCCATCTGCATCGCCTTTTCACTCGTTGGGCGGGCCTAACGCCGAAGGCCTTCGTCCAGGCGCTGACGCTCGACGAGGCGCGGCGGATGCTCGACCAGTCCTCGTCGATCCTCGACACCGCCTATGAGGTCGGCCTGTCCGGCCCGGGGCGACTGCATGACCTCTTCGTCACGCATGAGGCGATGAGCCCAGGGGCTTATAAGGCACGCGGAGCCGGCGTTACCATCGCCTACGGCTTCCACTCTTCACCCTTCGGAACGGCATTGGTCATGGCCACCGACCGAGGGCTCGCCGGCATAGCCTTCGCCGACCCCGGCGAGGAGCAGAAAGCCTTCCGCGACATGTCGGCCCGCTGGCCGGCCGCCAGCTACGTTCAGGACGAGGTGGTGACCGCGCCCTACGCCCGACAGGTGTTCGACCCGACGGTGTGGTCGCAGGATCGGCCGATCCGGCTGGTATTCATCGGCTCCGATTTCGAAGTTCGCGTGTGGGAGACGCTGCTGCGAATTCCGCTCGGCAAGGCAACGACCTATTCCGACATTGCCCGACACATCGGCAACCCGAAAGCGGCGCGCGCCGTCGGTTCGGCTGTTGGGCGAAACCCGCTGTCCTTCGTCGTACCTTGCCACCGCGTGCTTGGCCGCGAAGGCGACCTCTGCGGCTACCATTGGGGCCTGACGCGCAAGAAGGCCATTCTCGGCTGGGAAACCGGCCTCGCCCGCCGGCTCGGTGGCGCCGAGGTCGAGAGAGGCTGAGCGCCCCACCGTCCGTCAGAAACAGAAAGCGCCGCGATGGAAGCCATCGCGGCGCTTGGTTTTCTCAAAGGGGCGACAATCAGGCCGCCAACACCTTCTTGGACTTGATCGAGCCGTCTTCGTTGAGCTCGTAGACGATCGGCTCTCCGGTGTTCAGCTCGCGAGCGACGATCTCGTCGCCGGAGAGCTTCTCAAGGTCCATGATGATCGAGCGCAGCGAGTTGCCGTGGGCGGCGACCAGAACGTTCTCGCCCTTCAGGACGCGCGGCAGGATCTCGGCGTTGAAATAGGGCAGCGTACGCTCGGCGGTGTTCTTGAGGCTCTCACCGCCCGGAGGCGGAACATCGAACGAACGGCGCCAAATGTGCACCTGCTCCTCGCCCCACTTGGCGCGAGCGTCGTCCTTGTTGAGGCCGGTCAGCTCACCGTAGTCGCGCTCGTTGAGAGCCTGATCGCGAATGGTCTCGAGGTCGGACTGGCCGACTTCACCGAGGATCAGGCGCAGCGTGTGCTGGGCGCGCGTCAGGGCCGACGTATAGGCGATGTCATACTTGTAGCCGAGCGCCTTGAGGCGAGTACCGGCAGCGGTGGCTTCCTTGACGCCCTGGGCGGTGAGGTCGGGATCCTTCCAGCCGGTGAACAGGTTGAGCAGGTTCCACTCGGACTGGCCGTGGCGGACGAGGACCAGAATGCGGCTCATGGGCTTTTCTCCAGTTGATCGCTTCATTAGGGGCCGGAACCGACCGTCGGTCCCGGATCTTTCTGCAGCCGGCCACGCCTCCCCAAGGACGCGAGGACGGGATTGGTCAATCCTTCAGGCCGAGCACGTCGGCCATGTCGTAGCGGCCGGGCTTTCGGCCACGCGCCCAGAGTGCGGCTCGAACCGCCCCCTTGGCAAACTGCGCCCGATCTTCAGCGACGTGCCTCAGTTCCAGCCGCTCGCCGGCGCCCGCGAGATAGACGGTATGCTCTCCGACGACAGAGCCACCGCGTAGCGTGGCAAAGCCGATGGCGCCTTGCGGACGCGGACCGGTGTAACCATCGCGGGAGCGAACGGCATAATCGTCGAGCTTGATGTTGCGCCCGCGCGCAGCCGCCTCGCCGAGCAGAAGAGCGGTGCCAGAGGGTGCGTCCACCTTGTGGCGATGATGCATCTCGAGGACCTCGATATCGAAGTCCGGCCCGAGAGTCCGGGCAGCCCGCTCGACCAGTACGGCCAGCAGGTTGACGCCGACGCTCATGTTGCCGGACTTGACCACCGTCGCATGGCGGGCTGCGGCGTCGATCTTCGCTTCGTCATCGGCCGAGCAGCCGGTGGTGCCGATGATATGGACGATGCGCGCCTGGGCGGCCAGTTCGGCGAACTCGATGGTTGAGGCCGGGATCGTGAAGTCGATGATGCCTTCGGCTCCGACCACCGCCGCAAGCGCGTCCGTCGTGAGGGGAACCCCGATCTCTCCGACGCCAGCCAGCGTACCGGCATCCTGGCCAACCAGCGGACTACCCTCCCGCTCGATGGCCGCGTGCACCGCAACCCCCGCCGTCTCGGAGATGATGCGCACCAACGTACGCCCCATGCGTCCGCCAGCGCCAACCACAACGAGCTTCATGTCCGACATGTTCGACCTCGCGGTTCAGGGGAGAACACCGTTGCCATGGCGGCCTTCTATCACGCGAGAGCCGCGTGGTAATCCTTTAGTCGCAAAAAACCCTCGGGATCACGCTGGAAAAAACGCGTATTGGCGCGGATTTCCGCGTCACTCTTCGGTTACGCGACCAACGGCCTCGAGGAGGAGCGCAATGTCGGACGGTCGCGACAGCCGATGGTCGCCGTCTTTCACCAGCGTCAGAACCACGTCGTCGTCGACGAGGCGGTCGACGATGCGCCGCGCATGGGCGTGCGGCACCGAGGTGTCGACCATGCCCTGGATGATGATGACCGGCACGCCAAGGCGAAGCGGCGCATCGAGAAGGTTGTGTCTGGCGCCATCGCGGAAGAAATCGGCGGCGAGCCTGTAGGCCGGACTACCGTACTCGCCCGGAATTTCGACGGCCTCACCGGCGTCGATGCGGGCGCGCGCCTCTTGGGGCAGCGCCGGATAGAACAGCTTCTCGGTGAAATCGGGAGCCGGCGCGACGAGGACAACGCCCTTCAGTCCGGCGGGGCGCTCCTTGGCGAGCAACAACGCCATCCAGCCGCCCATGGACGAGCCGACGAGCATGAACTCCGGATCTGCCTCGGCAGCGATCACCGCCTTGGCTTCTTGGAACCAACGACCGATCCGACCGTCCTCGAAGGCACCATCCGAGCCGCCGTGACCCGAATAGTCGAAGCGAACCACCTTGCGGCCGTGGTCTTTCCCCCAGGCCGCGATCGCCTCGGCCTTGGCGCCTGTCATGTCGGACCGGAAACCGCCGAGCCAAACGATCGTCGGGCCGTCGCCCTCACCGACAAGACCGCGAATGATCCGGCCGTCGTCCGGCATGGTGACACTGATCGGCCGGTCCGCCATCTCTCTTCGCTCCTTGCGTCTGTCGTCCTGTCTTTGCCGCCGTTCAAGACAATATGCCGCTTCTTTAGCCCATTTCCCCGCCGATTGGCGTGTGCGACCTTGACTTTTTCGCACTCTCCAACGATTTTCAGGCCGTTGTCCAGTTTGCGAGTCCGCGTTTCGTAGCAAGAAGCGGTTCGCCGTGAGGACAGCCGGTCATCCATGGGTGGCGCCCCTGTTTCAAAGGTGCGATCGGTTCGACGATCAAGGTCCTTGACATGGTCGGGCGTCGACATATCCCGAAGGGTGACTGGTTTCATGAACTTCAGAGGAGTTGACAGCCATTCGTCGCCCGTTCCGAGCCACCGCCCCCGTCAAGGAAGGTCCGCGCATCAATCGCGAAATCCGGGTCCCTCAGGTCCAGCTGATCGGCGAGGACGGTGACAACCTCGGCGTTGTCGCGATCGCCGATGCCTTGACCGCCGCCGTCGAGGCCGGTCTCGACCTCGTCGAGATTTCCCCGAATTCGACGCCTCCCGTCTGCAAGATCCTGGACTTCGGCAAGTACAAGTTCGAAGCCCAGAAGAAGGCGTCGGAAGCCCGCAAGAATCAGAAGATCGTCGAGATCAAGGAAGTCAAGCTCAGACCCAACATCGACACGAACGACTATACCGTGAAGATGAAGAGCATGCTGCGCTTCTTCGAAGAGGGCGACAAGGTCAAGGTGACACTGCGTTTCCGTGGCCGTGAAATGGCCCACCAGGATCTTGGCTTCAAGCTGCTTCAGCAGGTGAAGGAAGAGACCGTAAGCGTTGCCAAGGTCGAGAGCGAGCCGCGCCTCGAAGGCCGCCAGATGGTCATGCTGCTCGCCCCGCGCTGAGAGCGACATCCCTTTTGAAAAGGCCCCGGCCGGTTCATCCGTGCCGGGGCTTTTTCTTTTGGAGCCGCATGTCGCGGCAGCGCGAGTTTCCCTGTGCCGGCTATCCGGCGCAAAAGGCGAATCCGCCTTGCATCGGCCGGTCTTTTGGTCTAGAAGCCCAGCCACTTCAGGTCGCCCGGCGTGGAGACGGCTATGTCGTGTCCAAGGGCATGCCGTGGCGACCGTGGAAGCTCAACCCTGGACAGACCGTCTTGGCCGCCGCGGGATCTCCGCGATGGCCGTGGGTCTTCCGGAAAGACAAGGTCAGCGAGAGCCCGCAAGGGATCTCCAAACACTCGGAAACGAGCAAAATGCCCAAGATGAAGACGAAGTCGGGCGCCAAGAAGCGCTTCAAGGTGACGGCCAGTGGCCACATCAAGTCCGCTCAGGCCGGCAAGCGCCATGGCATGATCAAGCGGACCACCAAGTTCATCCGCAAGGCTCGCGGCACCACGGTGCTCTCGAAGCCGGATGAAATCATCATCAAGAAGAACTTCCTGCCCTACGCCTGATCCCGCGCGATCAAACGGCACTCACTATCGAGGAGACTGAATTATGGCGCGCGTCAAGCGGGGCGTAACGTCCCATGCCAAGCACAAGAAGGTTTTGGAAGCCGCTAAGGGCTACCGGGGCCGTCGCAAGAATACCATCAAGACCGCCAAGGCGGCTGTCGATCGCGCGATGCAGTATGCGACGCGTGACCGCCGGGCCAAGAAGCGCAACTTCCGCGCTCTGTGGATCCAGCGCATCAACGCCGCCGTTCGCGATGTCACGGGTGGCGAGCTGACCTACGCTCGCTTCATCGACCTCCTGGCCAAGGCCGGGATCGCCATCGACCGCAAGGTGCTGTCCGACCTCGCCATCAGCGAGCCGGCATCGTTTAAGGCCATCGTCGAGAAGGCCCAGGCTGCCGCCTAATTGGTGACAGCGCGGGGCCGATCGCTGATCGGCCGCCCCGACATTGCGAGAGCGGCGCGCCGATCGGTGCGCCGCTCTTTTCGTTTCCGGGATGCTTTCGCCGGTGAGACCGGCTAGAAGCCTGCCATCAGATCCGCCAGGACATCCGTCATGACCGATATCGAACAGCTCGAAGCCACCATTCTCGACGACATTCACGCCGCCAGCGACGAAACCGCCCTGGAGGGCGTGCGCGTCGCCACCCTCGGCAAGCAGGGATCGGTATCGGCGTTGCTCAAGACGCTCGGCGCCATGAGCCCGGACGAGCGGCGGACCCGCGGCGCGGCGATCAACGCCCTGAAGGACCGGGCGGCCCTTGCCATCGCCGACCGCAAGGCCGTGCTGAAAGCCACCGCGCTCGACGCCCGCCTCACCCGCGAGACCGTGGACATCTCGCTGCCGGTTCGCACCGGACCGCTCGCCGAAGGGCGCATCCATCCGGTGAGCCAGGTGATCGACGAGATCACCGCCATCTTCACCGACATGGGATTTGCCGTCGCCGAGGGGCCAGACATCGAGACCGACCACTATAACTTCACCGCGCTCAACTTCCCGCCGGACCACCCCGCGCGCGAGATGCACGACACCTTCTTCCTGAAGCCGAAGGAAGATGGTTCACGACTGCTGCTCAGGACGCACACCTCGCCGGTGCAGGTGCGCACCATGGAGACGCAGAAGCCGCCGATCCGCATCATCGCCCCCGGCCGTACCTATCGCTGCGACAGCGACGCGACCCACACGCCGATGTTCCACCAGGTGGAAGGGCTCGTCATCGACGAGACGACCCACTTCGGCCATCTCAAGTGGGTGCTGGAAGAGTTCCTGAAGGCGTTCTTCGAGGTAGAAGAGGTCAAGACCCGCTTTCGTCCGTCCTTCTTCCCGTTCACCGAGCCGTCGATGGAAGTCGATGTCGGCTGCCGCCGCTCTGGCTCGGAGATCCGCATCGGCGAAGGCGACGACTGGCTGGAAATTCTCGGCTGCGGCATGGTGCACCCGAACGTCATCCGCTCCGCCGGCCTCGATCCCGACGTCTACCAGGGCTTTGCCTTCGGCATGGGCATCGATCGCATCGCCATGCTGAAATACGGCATGCCCGATCTGCGCGCCTTCTTCGACGCCGACGCCCGCTGGCTGAAGCACTATGGCTTCCGACCGCTCGACCTGCCGAGCCTCTACGGCGGGCTGACGGGGTGATGTCCGCGGCCCTAGCCGCTGCGTCTTCCCACCGCTCCACGAGCCGAGCCATTCAAAGTTTCCGATAACGGATTTGCCAAAATGAAGTTCACCCTCAGCTGGCTGAAAGACCATCTCGATACCGATGCCTCGCTCGACGAGGTCGTCGAGGCGCTCACCATGGTGGGCCTTGAGGTGGAGGAGGTTTCCGATCCTTCGGCGCCGCTCAAGCCTTTCGTCGTCGCCAAGATCGTTACGGCCGACAAGCACCCCAACGCCGACAAGCTGAAGCTTCTGTCGGTCGATGCCGGCAAGGGGCCGGTACAGGTGGTTTGCGGCGCCCCCAATGCGCGCGCCGGCCTCAAGGGCGTGTTCGCCCTGCCCGGCGTCGTCATTCCGGCAACCGGCGACATGCTCGAGGTCGGGACCATTCGCGGCGTCGAGAGCCGGGGCATGATGTGCTCGGAGCGCGAACTCGGTCTCTCCGACGAGCACAACGGCATCATCGAGTTGCCCGAAGATGCTCCGATTGGTGTCTCGTTCGCCGACTATCGTGGCGGTTCCGACCCGATGATCGACATTTCCATCACGCCCAACCGGCCCGACTGCCTCGGCGTTCGCGGCATCGCTCGCGATCTTGCCGCGCGCGGCCTCGGCAAGCTGAAGCCAGATCCGCTGGCACCAGTTCCGGGCACGTTTCCCTCGCCGGTGCCGATCGCGCTGACGTTCGATGGCGACGACACGCCCTGTCCGGTATTCGCCGGCCGCGTAGTGCGCGGCCTCAAGAACGGTCCATCGCCGAAGTGGCTTCAGGATCGCCTCAAGGCAATCGGGCTGCGGCCGATTTCCGCGCTGGTCGACATCACCAACTACATCACCTTCGACAGAGGTCGGCCGCTGCATGTCTATGATGCCGACAAGCTGACCGGCACCATCTGTGCCCGTCTGGGCAAGTCCGGCGAAAGCCTGCTGGCTCTCGACGGCAAGACTTACGCGGTCGACGAGAACATGTGCGTCATCGCCGACGATGCGGCGGTGCTCGGCCTCGGCGGCGTGATGGGTGGCGAAACCACCGGTTCGACAGAGGCCACCACGTCCGTCTTCATCGAAAGCGCCTTCTTCGACGCCGGGCGTACGGCCCGGACTGGTCGTCGGCTGGGTCTCAACTCCGACGCTCGCTTCCGCTTCGAGCGCGGCATCGATCCCGGCTTCGTCGTCGCCGGCCTCGAACTCGCGACGCAGATGGTGCTCGACCTCTGTGGTGGCGAAGCTTCGGAAGTGGTCGTGGCCGGCAAGGAGCCGCTTCTCAACAAGGTCGTCGACTTCCCCCTCTCCGAGGTGAAGCGCCTGTCCGGTCTCGAACTCCCGGCCGAAACCATCACCGGCACGCTCGAAAAGCTCGGCTTCTCGACGAGCGGGACCGGCAGCCGCCGCTCCGTTGCCGTTCCGTCCTGGCGACCGGACGTGCACGGCAAGGCCGACCTCGTCGAGGAGGTGGTGCGCATCGTCGGTCTTGACCAGGTGAAGGCAACGGCACTGTCGCGCATCTCTTCTGTCTCCCAGAAGGTGCTCGCGCCGCTGCAGATCCGCACCCGACGCGCCAAGCGGACGCTGGCGGCACGCGGCCTCGTCGAAGCCGTGACCTGGTCGTTCCTGGCCAAGCCCATCGCCGTGCTGTTCGGCGGCGGCGCACCCGAGCTTGAGCTCGCCAACCCGATCTCCGCCGACATGAGCGACATGCGGCCGAGCCTGATCCCCGGCCTGGTCGCGGCGGTCAAGCGGAACGCCGATCGGGGCCTTGCCGACCTCGCCCTGTTCGAGGTCGGTCAGGTGTTTGCCGGGGACCGTCCTCAGGACCAGAGCGTCGCGGCGACCGCCGTGCGCGAAGGCAGCGCCGGCTTTTCCGGCGCCGGTCGTCACTGGAACGGCTCGGCCGCCGCCGTGAGCGTCTTCGATGCCAAGGCCGATGCGCTGGCGCTGCTCGATGCCCTTGGCGTCGACGTCTCGCGCGTCCAGATCGTCCGCTCCGCGCCGAGCTGGTTCCATCCGGGTCGCTCGGGCAGCATCCAGCTCGGACCGCAGACCGTGCTCGCCCACTTCGGCGAGCTGCATCCGGCCGTCATCGAGGCACTTGACGCTGAAGGACCGATCGTTGCCGCCGAGGTAATCCTCGACCGCATTCCGGTGGCCAAGGCCAAGGCCGGCCGCGGCAAACCGGCACTCGCCCTGTCGGCCTTCATGCCGGTTAGCCGCGACTTCGCCTTCGTCGTCGACGAGGGGGTCGAGGTGGCCAAGATCGTCAAGGCGGTGCAGGGCGCCGACAAGAAGCTGATCGGCAACGTCGACGTGTTCGACATTTACAAGGGCGAACACGTTGCGACCGGACAGAAGTCGGTGGCCATCGCCGTGACCCTGATGCCGAGCGATCGCACGCTGACCGACGAAGACATCGAGAAGGTGTCAAAGGCGATCGTCGCCGCCGTCCAGAAGGCGACAGGCGCCGCGCTGCGCGGATAAGCGCAAGGCTGACGGAAAACATGGCAAGGGCCGCGCTGGACGCGGCCCTTTGTCATTTTGCGACCAGAACCTGCGAGCACTCCGGGGGAAGATCCTTCAGGGTGATTTCGGGGCGCGGCGGCTTGGGCTTTGACGGCTTCGTCGGCTTTGGGGGTGGCGCGTACCAACTCTGAAGCTCCGCGCCACAACCGTCCCCGGACGGTGGAGCGGCCTGGGACTTGCACGTCGGCGAGTTGGCCGGACAGGCCATCCGAACGTGGAAATGGAAGTCATGCCCCCACCAGGGCCGGACCTTGGACAGCCATGCGCGGTCACTGCCAGCGCCTTCGCAGAGCGCCTTCTTGATGGCCCGGTTGACGAAGATGCGCTCCACCTCCGGCTGCTTTGCCGCCAGGCGAATGATGTTGAACTGGCGCTGTGAGAACTTCTTGGGATCGACGGTCAGCTTGTCGGGAGCAAGCATCGACACAGCGCTCACCCGCTCCCTCTCGTCGTAGGTGAGTTCGCGCTTCGGCATCGGCGTCAGCCAGATGTCGGCGTCGAGCCCGATCTGGTGGCTGGCATGGCCCGACGACATCGGGCCGCCGCGCGGTTGCGACAGGTCGCCGACGAGGAGACCGTTCCAGCCGACTGCAGGCGCCTTGGACGCGAGGTGTTCGAGGAAACCGACCAGAACGGGATTGCCCCAGTTGCGATTGCGCGACAGGCGCATGACCTGCCAGGTCGGGCCATTGACCGGCAAGAGCGCCGCACCAGCGAGACAACCGCGCGAATAGGACCCGATGGAGCGGGCGGCAAGCGGCGCCGGATTCTCGACGGCACCGAACAACTGCTTGGCCGGCGTCTCAGCAGCGGCCGGCAGGACGGTGGCTAGAAAGACGAGTGCGGCGAGACGAGAAAACATGGGCTAATCCGGCTTCGTTGACGGACCATGCTGCGCCCCAGTCGATTAACCGGAGATTAACCAAGCCGCAAAACGGAGCTGCATAGGAGGGCCCAGTCCAAGTCAGAAGCCCCCGTCAATCGCGGATCGATGGGCGAAGCCTCAACATCGGCAGCGAACCGGTAACGTCGAGCCCGGACGGCCTTGCCGAAAAGATCATCCCGGCCGGCCCAGAGGCGACCTCGGCAAGCCAAGGGGGCCTTACGCCATCGATCAGGCGTGCTGCAAGTCCGTTCGGCGCGCGCTCGGCCATCTGGTTCAGCTCGGGGTCGCCGGTACAGGCCGCAAGATAGGTAGCGCCAGTGGCCCGGAAAGCGGCCTCGGGATCGGCGCCCGTAAAGACGGCATCGACAGCCAGGATGCCGTGGGCGCCACGATGATAGGGCGCCGCCAGCACGGCATGCGGGGTCGCCTTGAGCAGGAAGGCCCCGAAGTTCGATGTGGCCACGACGAGACCTGGCGCGCGCGAGCCGAGCACGTCGCCAAAGAAGGCGCGGCAATCGGTCATGGTCGCAACATTGACCGCTTCTGTGTCCGGCTGGCCGGACAGGCGATCGACCGCCGTGACGAGAAGCATCCACAAAACCGGGACGGCAGCGAGCCAACTCCAGCGCTGGGCTACCGCGCGCGCATCGTCACGCCCGGCCGTTGCCTTGATGGCCAGGGCCACGACGACGCCAACGGCTGCCGAAGCGACCACCTGAGCGCCAACGAGCGCGCGCAGCTGTATCGCGCCGAGCAGGATCGAGCCGCCGAGAATGGACAGCACGATGACGAAAGCCGGCCGGTCGGCGGACGGCATGCGGCGAAGCGCCCTCGCCCCCAGGGCGAGAGCGGCGAACGGGGCGAAGTATGCCGGCATCACCAGCCCGGGCCGGTTCTCGATCGTCGACAGAAAGCCTTGCGCCTCGTCAATATGGTCCAGCCAGATCGGCCGAATGGCCGGATCGATATCGCCGTAGGGACCGGCAAGACAGGTCGGGAACAGAACGGCGGCCACAGCCACCAGGAGCGAAGCGACAGCGACCAACGCTCCGCCACGCATCAGGAGACCCGGAACACCATCGCCGTGGCCGCGAAGCAAGGCCGCCAGCGCAATCACCGCTCCACCGCCGATGACCACCGGCATCAGGTAGGCAAAGGATAGCGCATCACAGGCCGGCACCAGCCAGCGCGACGGAGGTATCGTCGCGGCAGCTGTCAGAAGAGTGCCAACGACCAACGCACCGGCAAACAGCATCAGGCCATGCCGCCAGCGATCGGCATTGACGGTCCAGGCGATGGCGAGGCCGAGAATGGCCAGCAGGATGGCGGGCAACGTCTCCATCCCGACGGCGAGGCTGACGACCGCCGCGGCACCGGCGGTGATCGGCCAGCGGCGCGCCTGATCGGCGCGGACCAGCCCCATCAGAACGCAGGCGAGCAGTACCGCCTGAACGTTGTGATGGTCGAGGGCACCGGGTGCGAACACGCTCTTCACCTGTGGCGACAGGAAGATCATCAGGAGCGTGACGAGACGGGCGGTCTCGCCGCCGAAACGGCCGGCGACAGAGGCGAGCGCGAAGGCGAAGGGAATCACCAGCAGAACCGGCCAGACCGTGGCGGCAAAGAGTTCGGCCCCGGCACTGCCGGCAAAAGGGGTTGCAACGAGAACAATGGCGGCAATCGGCAAGTCGACGAGACGCGACCAGTGCATCAGCACCCCACCGGGTGGATCGAGCCGATATTGCGTCAGATCGAACCAGCTCTGACCGCCAAGAAAATCACGCACTTCCACCAGTCGTATCATGGAGTCGGGATCGTCCCAAGCGGGGCCGAGGTCAGCGAGCCGATTGACCGCGACGAGTCCCACGACGAATAGCCCCAACGCGACAGCGAAGACCAACCGAGCGCGCAGGACGAAACCGAAGAGAACGGGTGCGGCGCCAAAGGTGCCTTGTTTGGAATTCATTGACCAAAGCCGACGACAGAACGCAGGAAAGCCCGGCACATGCGAAGCGTCGTTAGCTTTGCCTTAACACGATGGATAAAAGGTAAAGGCGGCGCACCGCCTGTCGCGGTCCGCATCCTCCGGATGGCACCATGACCGCTAGCGAGAGCGCAACCGACTCCACCGCCGCCTTCCCGGGCCTCGATATCGCGGTGGTGCTTCCCTGCTACAACGAAGGAATGACGATCGGAGCCGTCGTTCGTGGCTTTCGAGCCGCACTGCCGGAAGCGCGCATCTTCGTCTTCGATAACAACTCCTCGGACCGAACCGCCATCGAGGCGCGGGTCGCTGGTGCCGAGGTCGTCCGCGAGGGTCGGCAGGGCAAGGGACACGTGGTCCGCCGCATGTTCGCCGACATCGACGCCGACGTCTACGTCATGGCCGATGGCGATGGCACCTATGCCCCCCTCGACGCCGTCGATCTCGTCCGAGCCCTGATCACCGAGAGGGCCGACATGGCCGTCGGAGTCCGCCGCAACGTCACCGTCGACGCCGGCCGCTCCGGACACGCCTTCGGCAACCGTATATTCAATGGCCTCTATCGCCGCCTGTTCGGCCCTGACTTCAGCGACGTGTTCTCCGGCTATCGCGCTTTCACGCGGCGTTTCGTCAAGAGCTTTCCCGCCGTATCGCACGGCTTCGAGATCGAAACGGAAATGGCGGTGCATGCCGGCCAGCTCCACATCCCCACCGTGGAGTTGCCTCTCGACTACGGGCGCCGGGTCGAAGGAGCACCGTCCAAGCTACGGACATTCCGCGACGGGTTCCGCATTCTCGTGATGTTCGCCATGCTGGTGAAGGAGACGCGGCCGAGCCTGTTCTTCGGTGCGCTTTCAAGTCTTTTCGCACTCGCCTCTGTCATTCTCGCCCTGCCGGTCTTCGCGACCTATGTCGAGACCGGCCTGGTTCCTCGCCTGCCGACAGCCGTTCTTTCGACGGGTCTGATGATTCTCGCAGCGCTTCTGGCAACCGCCGGCCTGGTGCTCGACAGCCTCGCTCGCTCGCGCGTCGAGCAGAAGCGCATCCTCTATCTGTCAATCCCCTCGCTCCGGCCGACGGAGGAGCCGGCCGAGGCGGAAACGACGGCAAATCTCGAAGAGCTTCGCGGCCTCTTGCATCGCTTGAGCGATCGCCTTGGTCGACGCACGGCCAGCTGAGATGCCTCCGGTCATCAGGCGGTTCGGTGGGTTCGCCGTAGCAGGCCTCAGCGGCTTTGTCGTCGACGCCGGCTTGACCGAAGCACTGGTCGCCTTTGGCGTCAGCCCCTATCTCGGCCGCGTCTTCGCGGTGGCCATGGCCATTGCCGTCACCTACGCAATCAATCGCAACCTCACCTGGAAGGAGCGGCGGGCGCATGTTCCCGGCCGCCGAGCTCGCTATCTGGCGGTCTCACTTGTCTCGATCATCGCCAACTATCTGGTCTTTGCCGCCGCCATGACAGTCATGACGGACCTCCGGCCAGTGCTGGCAGTCGCGGCCGGCACCTGCGTCGGCATGGTCATGAATTTTGTCGGCTACTCGCGCTTCGTGTTCAAGACCGGCAAGGATCAGGCAGCGTAGCGGCTGGCGTCGGCGCCATAGTAACGGACATAGCGCTCGGAGATGCGCTCGACCGGCAGCACGATCATCACGTCGGTGGTGCCGAAGGGGCGGTCGACGACGGCACCGCGACCGACCATCGCGCCAAGGCGAAGGTAGCCCTTGATGAGCGGCGGCATTCCGGCAAGCGCCGCGCGCATGTCCACCGCCTCGATCGGCAGCCGGTTCATGGATACGGCCCGCTCGGGACGCGCCTCGACCAGCCAGTCTGTGTCGGCCGAGGCGTGGTGGTGCAGGAAGGAAAGCGGCAAGGCGAGAGCGTTGGGATCGGTACCCTCGAACGAGGCGCAGCCGATCATGGCATCGATGCCGTTGTTCAACACGTAAGCCCAGATCCCCTGCCACAACAGCTCGACGGTGCGCTTGCTGCGATAGGGTTTCATGACGCAGGAACGACCGAGCTCGAGAAACTCCAGGCCGGCGTGGCGGGCAAGGAGCGGCTCGATGGAAAACTCTCCGGCGGTGTAGAAGCCGCGATGACGCTCGGCCACCTTCTGGCGAAGGAGCCTGTAGGTACCGACGATGCGCGGCCGAGCCCGACGGAAGGGGCGGATTTCGACATCGTCGTGATCGAGAACCAGCAGATGATCGCAGTAACGGTCGAACGCATCGGCATCGCGACGGCGGAGAAGCGTGCGCGGATCGGCGGTTGCCTGCATTTCCCCATAGAAGACGCGGTAGCGAAGCGCCTGAGCGGCGCGAACCTCGCCGGCAGACCGGGCGAGCCGCACTTCAAGCGCGGCCATACGACCGAGCGTAGCAGTCTCGCCGCTCAGGTTGGGTCTCGCTTCCGTTGCCGGGAAAGTGCCAGTAAGTCCGAACATCGTGAGCCCTCCGCCAAGATGCATAGCCACCATCACATCCTTGCAGCGAGGATAGTGACATTTCACCGACGGTCTCGTGACATTTCGGTAATAGACACCAACGAAACGAGACAAGGAGGGTCAGGCCAGCTTGCCAGGCGCACTGGGCTGCAAGGAAGAGCCCGCCATATCTCTGTCATCGAGGCCAAAAGCGCGAACATGGCGGAGCGCTCGCCAGAGGACAGCCATGACGGCGATGGAGAAGTAGCCGTCAATCGCATAGTGCCAGCCGAACAAAATGGATCCGGCTTCAATGAGAAGAACGATCAATAAGCCGGCTATACCCAGCGGACGACCGCCCCTCAAAGCAACAAGGGAGCAGAGCGTTACCATGGCCACGTGCAAGCTGGGAAAAGCCGAGATTCCCATGCCGAAGCCGGACGTTTTGGAGACATAGAGATCCCAAAGATACAGCTGCACGTCGCGTATTCCGGTGCCATTTGGCAGCGTGTTGGCGCTCACGGCGGCGAGCGTGGAAGCGAAACGATCGGCATCGCCGGTCACCTGAGCGAAGAACGCCGGCCCAGCACTCATTGCCAGCCATGCCACCAGGTTGCCGAGCACCACCCAGGCAAAAATGTACGATACGAAAAAACGCCGCCTTATGTTCGGCTTGGATGGGGCCACCGCCATCCAAAAGACGAAACCATTGACCCAGAGCATCCAGCCCGGACCATAAAAGAAGGCAAATATCCGCCACGTATGAGGATAGTCGATGAGCCCGTGAAGCAGAACTGCGGGATCAGTTCCGAAATGCAACCAACGATCGAAGTCGGCAAGGAAAACGTCAGCAGGAAACCCCTCCAGACCAATAAAGGATTTCATGGCGGTAAACGTTGCCATGAAAGGAACCAACGCCAGCAGCAACGCGAATCCTGCCAGGATGCGAGCTATACGTCGCGGGTCGAGACACGTTCGGAGCCAGGCTGCAGGATGGCGAGGATTGGCGACAATGGACCTGAGCGACAGTCCAATCAGGACAAGCGCTGGCAATGCCACGATATCGAGGACCAGCAAACTGAAGAGATAATCGACATATAGGTTCGCAAAGACGTGACCCGCCGGCACCAGAATGGTGTTTGCGAGAATGAGATAGAGGCCGATCAGCGCGTAGACCAATCGATCGCTTCGAATCTCCTCCATGGTGAGGCGCGAGATCTTACGCATGCAAATCCCCCCGTCGGCGGCGGAACCCTAGGAGCTCCCGGCTTAATGGCGGGTTAGGTTTGGCGGGTTTTCTCGCAGCAACCGCCCTCCAGACAGCATCCAGCTTCTTGCGCCGCCTTCGCCGGCAACCTATATACCGCCCGAATTCGGGGACTTCCCCGGTCAGCATTCAAGGTAAGAAACGGGGACCGGCCGGGAATCCGGCGTCTAGCCGAATGCCTCGGAAGGGGGTTCGGACGGTCTGCCTGAACGGAGTGACGAAATGGGCAAGGTTATCGGCATCGATCTCGGGACGACCAATTCCTGCGTCGCCATCATGGACGGCAAGAATGCCAAGGTGATCGAGAACTCTGAAGGCGCGCGTACCACGCCGTCTATCGTCGCATTCGCCGACGGTGGAGAGCGACTGGTCGGCCAGCCGGCCAAGCGGCAGGCGGTCACCAACCCCGAGAACACCATCTTCGCGGTGAAGCGCCTGATCGGCCGCCGGTTCGAGGATCCGATGGTGGCCAAGGACAAGGACCTCGTCCCCTACGCCATCGTCAAGGGTGACAATGGCGACGCCTGGGTGAATTCCGAAGGCAAGAAGTATTCGCCCTCGCAGATCTCGGCCATGACGCTGGCCAAGATGAAGGAAACGGCCGAGGCCTATCTCGGAACCAGTGTGACGCAGGCCGTCATCACGGTTCCCGCCTATTTCAACGATGCCCAGCGTCAGGCCACCAAGGACGCCGGCAAGATCGCCGGCCTTGAAGTGCTGCGCATCATCAACGAGCCGACGGCCGCCGCCCTCGCCTATGGTCTCGACAAGTCCGACCACTCCAAGACCATCGCCGTCTACGACCTCGGCGGCGGTACGTTCGATATCTCGATCCTCGAGATCGGCGACGGCGTGTTCGAGGTGAAGTCCACCAACGGCGACACCTTCCTCGGTGGCGAAGACTTCGACATGCGGCTCGTCAACTATCTGGCCGACGAGTTCAAGAAGGAGCAGGGCATCGACCTGCGCGGCGACAAGCTGGCCCTGCAGCGTCTGAAGGAAGCTGCAGAAAAGGCCAAGATCGAGCTGTCCTCCTCGGCCCAGACGGAAATCAACCTGCCGTTCATCACCGCCGACGCCAAGGGCCCCAAGCACCTGACGCTGAAGCTCACCCGCGCCAAGTTCGAAGCTCTGGTCGACGATCTCGTCCAGAAGACCGTCGAGCCTTGCAAGGCGGCCCTCAAGGATGCCGGCCTGAGCGCCGGTCAGATCGACGAGGTGGTGCTCGTTGGCGGCATGACGCGCATGCCGAAGGTGCAGGAGACCGTCAAGCAGTTCTTCGGCCGCGAGCCGCACAAGGGCGTCAACCCGGATGAGGTGGTCGCCATCGGCGCCGCCATCCAGGCCGGCGTCCTCGCCGGCGAGGTCAAGGACGTCCTCCTGCTCGACGTGACGCCGCTGTCGCTCGGCATCGAGACGCTGGGTGGCGTGTTTACCCGCCTCATCGACCGCAACACCACCATCCCCACCAAGAAGAGCCAGGTATTCTCGACCGCCGAGGACAGCCAGAGTGCGGTGACCATTCGTGTTTTCCAGGGTGAACGCGAGATGGCGGCCGACAACAAGATGCTCGGCCAGTTCGACCTCGTCGGCCTGCCGCCGGCGCCGCGCGGCGTGCCGCAGATCGAGGTGACCTTCGACATCGACGCCAACGGCATCGTGCAGGTGTCCGCCAAGGACAAGGGCACCGGCAAGGAGCAGCAGATCCGCATTCAGGCGTCGGGTGGACTTTCGGATTCCGACATCGACAAGATGGTGAAGGACGCCGAGGCCAATGCCGCCGCCGACAAGGCGCGCCGCGAGGCGGTCGAGGCACGCAACCACGCCGAGGCTCTGGTGCATTCGACCGAGAAGTCGCTTGCCGACTTCGGCGACAAGGTCTCGGCCTCGGACAAGTCGACCATCGAAAGCGCAATCGCCGACCTCAAGGCGGTGATCGATTCCGACGATGCCGAGGATATCAAGGCCAAGACCAATGCCCTCGCCCAGGCGGCCATGAAGCTCGGCGAGGCCATGTACGCCGCGCAGGGCGGCGCCGAGGAGAAGCCGAGCACCGAGGGCGATGACGTCCTCGACGCCGACTTCGAAGAGGTCAAGGACGACAAGAAGAACGGCTGACGCCGGGCTTCATGCGCCTCCGGCTCTCCGGTCGAGTAACCGGGGAGCCGTTTCCTGTTGAGAGAGGGCGGGAGACGCCGCCCTGGTATCTCCCACCTCGGGACAAACGATGGCCAAACGCGATTATTACGACGTGCTCGGCGTTCCCCGTGACGTCGACGAGAAGACGCTGAAGAGCGCCTTTCGAAAGCTCGCCATGCAGTTGCACCCGGACAAGAACCCGGGTGACGCTACCGCAGAGGTCCGTTTCAAGGAGGCCAACGAGGCCTATGAGGTTCTGAAGGACCCTCAGAAGAAGGCCGCCTACGACCGATTCGGCCACGCAGCTTTCGAGAACGGCATGGGGGGGCGCGGCGCCGATCCCGGCTTTGGCGCCTCGATGGCCGATATTTTCGACGACATATTCGGCGAGTTCATGAGCGGCGGCCGGCGTAGCCGACCGAACGGCCGCGAGCGTGGCGCGGATCTGCGCTACAACCTCGACGTCACGCTGGAAGAGGCTTTCGGCGGCAAAACCGTCGAAATTCACGTCCCCACGTCGATCACTTGCGTCAAGTGTTCCGGCACCGGCGCCAAGCCCGGCACCAGCCCCCAGACCTGCCGCACCTGCGGCGGCAGCGGCAAGGTGAGGGCGAGCCAAGGCTTCTTTACCATCGAGCGCACATGTCCCACCTGCCAGGGGCGCGGCGAGACCATTGCCAACCCCTGCGACGCCTGCTCGGGGACAGGGCGCACCACGCAGGAACGGACTCTCTCGGTCAATATTCCGGCCGGCATCGAGGATGGTACGCGCATCCGTCTATCCGGCGAAGGCGAAGCCGGCCTGAGGGGCGGCCCTGCCGGTGATCTCTACATCTTCATCTCGCTCCGGCCGCACGCCTTCTTCCAGCGCGACGGTGCCGATCTCCATTGCCGCGTGCCGATCTCCATGACAACGGCGGCGCTGGGCGGCGAGTTCGAAGTTCCCACGATCGAAGGCGGCAAGACCAAGGTTCGCGTGCCCGAGGGAACCCAGACCGGCAAGCAGTTCCGTCTCAAGTCGAAGGGCATGCCGGTGCTGCGTTCGCGCGATGTCGGCGACATGTACATCAATGTCACCGTCGAGACGCCGCAACGCCTCACACGCCGTCAACGCGAGCTGCTTGAGGAGTTCGAACGCGAGTCTTCGGGCGAGAACAATCCCGAGTCGGCCGGCTTCTTTGCCCGGGTGCGCGATTTCTTTGACAACCTTGGCGGTTGACGTCACTGTAGAAACCCTGACATGGGGCGTTGGAGTTGCGGCCCGCACGTCTGCAAGCCGAACTTGGGAGTAGAGCATGTTCGTGCACCGTTGGCGGGATGAAGCCATCGCCGAGGCAAAGCGCGTACGTTGCCAGTATTCGGACGATCTCAAGTTCTTGAAGAGCTGGGCTGCAAAACCGCTCACAACCGGTGCGGTCAGTCCTTCGGGTCGATGGCTTGCCCGCGCCATGGCCGGCGCCGTCGACCCTTCCTGGGAGGGAACGGTGGTCGAACTGGGACCGGGCACCGGCGCGGTTACCACCGCCCTCCTCCAGCGCGGCGTCGCCCCCGAACGCCTGCTTGCCATAGAGTACAACCCGGATTTCGCCGAGCATATCCGAGGCCGCTTTCCGGGCATCGGCGTAACGGTGGGCGATGCCTATCAGTTCGGCGAGACGCTGCGGCGCGCCGGCGTAGAGAAGGTGGCAGCCGTCGTCTCGTCGCTGCCCCTGTTCACGCAACCCCCGCTTCGGCGCCGCCAACTGCTCAACGAGGCGATGGCGGTCCTCGAACCTGGGAGACCGTTCATTCAGTTCTCCTACGCTCTTGTGCCGCCGGTTCCCGCCGAGGCGGGGCGCTGGACCCTCGGGACCAGCGGCTGGATCGTACGAAACTTGCCGCCGGCCCGCGTCTGGACCTACCGCAAGACCGGGCTGGCATAACACGGCCGGCGATCAGATCTCGTCGATAGAAGCTGAGCCGTCCGACGACACGTTCTTGGTCTTGAGATCGTCCGTCTCGAAGCAGCACGTGCAGTTGGCTCGTGCACACATCCGGCATAGGCGGCGCTGATCGCGTCCACGCGTGGCATGGGCGCGCAGCATCCGGTCGACAAGCTGGCCAAGGACGTCGCGCTCCTCCGGAGAAAGGCAAGTGAGGAACCCCTTGCTCTCGGCAAGGCGATGATCCTGCAACCCATCCGCCCGACGTCGTCCGGCAGGCGTGATCTCCACCAACACCTCGCGCCCGACGCGGCGGCAGCGATGCAGCAAGCCATCGGCTTCCAGCCGATCGATGAGACGGACGGTCGCCGAATGGGTAAGACCGACGATGGCGGCCATCTCGCCAATACTGGCCGGTGGGTTGTTGGCAGCTGTGATCAGGGCGGCAACGGCCGTTGGCGCCAGAGTGGCGTCTCCGGAAAGCGTCGCGTCGGTGACGGCAAGCGACAAGGCGGCAAACTTGTTCGACAGATCCTTCACCACGTCTTTCCCCGCCTTCCCTGGTCCGCATCCTTTGCAAAGGATGTTCTCGCCGCCTCAAAAAGCGACCATTTCTCATTGATAAACGAAGGTCGGGGCCGGCACCGCTCAGAAAAACACTTATCACGTTCAAGACATAAGTCGCGTCTGCGGGGTGCCGGACTGGGCGATGGCTCGGAAAACCTTGCTCCGGCCGGGTGTCAGGTGCTTGGCGGTTGGGCGGGGTAATGATATCTAGCCGGCCATGACGACAAAGCCGCTCACCCATATTCGCAACTTCGCCATCATCGCTCACATCGATCATGGCAAGTCGACGCTCGCCGATCGCCTGATCCAGACGACGGGTACCGTCGCGCAGCGCGACATGAAGGAACAGATTCTCGACTCGATGGATATCGAGCGCGAGCGCGGCATCACCATCAAGGCCCAGACCGTTCGCCTTGCCTACAAGGCGGAGGACGGCGAGACCTACACGCTCAACCTGATGGACACGCCAGGCCACGTGGACTTCGCCTACGAAGTCAGCCGATCGCTTGCCGCCTGCGAGGGGTCCCTGCTCGTGGTCGACGCCAGCCAGGGCGTCGAGGCGCAGACGCTGGCCAACGTTTATCAGGCGATCGACAACAACCACGAGATCGTGCCGATCCTCAACAAGGTCGACCTGCCCGCCGCCGAACCCGAGCGCGTCAAGAGCCAGATCGAGGACGTGATCGGACTCGATGCCTCAGACTCGGTGGAGATCTCGGCGAAGACAGGGCTCAACATCGAGGGCGTGCTGGAGGCGATCGTCAAGCGCCTGCCTCCGCCCAAGGGCGATCCGGACGCGCCGCTCAAGGCGATGCTGGTCGACAGCTGGTACGATGCCTATCTCGGCGTCATGGTGCTCGTTCGCATCATCGACGGCGAGCTCCGGAAGGGCATGAAGGTCAAGATGATGCGCACCGGCGCCGTCTACGAGGTGGAACGCGTCGGCTACATGACGCCCAAGCTTCAGCTCTGCGACAAGCTCACAACCGGCGAAGTCGGCGTCATCACCGCTTCGATCAAGGAAGTGGCCGACACCGCCGTCGGCGACACCATCACCGACGAGCGCCGGCAGACCGCCGAGCCGCTACCCGGTTTCCGTCCGGCGCAGCCCGTGGTGTTCTGCGGCCTGTTCCCAGTCGACGCCGCCGATTTCGAGGACTTGCGCGCCGCCGTCGGCAAGCTGCGCCTCAACGACGCCAGCTTCTCCTTCGAGATGGAAACCTCGGCTGCCCTCGGCTTCGGCTTCCGCTGTGGCTTCCTCGGCCTGTTGCACCTCGAGATCATTCAGGAGCGTCTCGAGCGAGAGTTCAATCTCGATCTGATCGCCACGGCCCCGTCGGTCATCTACAAGATGAAGCTCACCGATGGCACGGAGATCGAGCTGCACAACCCGGCCGACATGCCGGAGGTGACGCGCATCACGGAGATCGCCGAGCCCTGGATCCGTGCTTCGATCATGACGCCAGATGACTATCTCGGCGCCATCCTGAAGCTCTGCCAGGACCGTCGCGGCATCCAGGTGGACCTCTCCTACGTCGGCAGCCGCGCCATCGTGCAATACGACCTGCCGCTCAACGAAGTGGTGTTCGACTTCTACGACCGGCTGAAGTCGATCTCCAAGGGATACGCGTCGTTCGACTACCACCTCAGCGACTATCGCGAGGGCGATCTGGTCAAGATGCAGATCCTCGTCAACGCCGAACCGGTGGATGCACTCTCGGTGCTCGTTCACCGCAGCCAGGCGGACCGGCGCGGCCGCGCCATGTGCGAGAAGCTGAAGGATCTCATTCCGCAGCACATGTTCCAGATCCCGATCCAGGCGGCGATCGGCGGCAAGATCATCGCTCGCGAGACCATCCGGGCGCTCAGGAAGGACGTCCTGGCCAAGTGCTATGGCGGCGACGTGACGCGCAAGCGCAAGCTTCTGGACAAGCAGAAGGAAGGCAAGAAGCGGCTTCGCCAGTTCGGCAAGGTGGAGATTCCGCAGGAAGCCTTCATCGCCGCGCTGAAGATGGACGACTGAGAGATCGCGGAACGGGCGCACCTCATTGGGAGGCGCCTGCCGCCGGGCTGGCAATGTCCCTCGCAATCGAGCGAGGCCGTTCCGACACTGCCGCCCGAGGGCGACTTTCCCCTCCTGGGGCCTGGGTCGAAGCTAGACGCGATGGCCCACAAATGCCAGCCCCTTTTAAGGGAAAGCGCGTACAGAGCCACTCGAAGTCGAACAACAGCCTTTAGAAAAGAAAAAGGGCGCCCACTCGGACGCCCTTTCCTTTTACGTCAACCGGCGTCAGCTCACACCGTCTTGTCGACCTTGTGGCCGCTCTCGACCGGCGCTTCCGGCTGGGCGGCGTCCTCTTCGGCAGGCGCCATCTTCGGGCCGCCACGGCCGACGCCGACGAGGGCCGGCCGCAGCACGCGCTCACCAATCTTGAAGCCGACCTGCATCACCTGCACCACGGTGCCGCTCGGCACGCTGGGATCGGGCACCTCGAACATTGCCTGATGGAAGTTGGGGTCGAACTTCTCGCCGGCCGGATCGACGCGGCTGACGCCATGCTTCTCGAGCGCTTTCATCAGTTCGCGCTCGGTCAGCTCGACACCTTCGACCAGAGAGATCAGCGCTTCGCCCCCGGTGGCGCGCGCTTCTGTGTCGACCGCGACGATGGCCCGCGTCAGGTTGTCGGCGGCACCCACGATGTCGCGGGCAAAGTTGGTCACCGCGTAGGTGCGAGCATCGGCGATCTCGCGCTCGGTCCGGCGACGGAGGTTTTCCATGTCGGCGAGGGTTCGGAGGAGTTGATCCTTGAGATCGCCCGCCTCCTTCTCGAGGGCGGCGATACGCTGGAGTCCCTGGTCGACCACCGGGTCCAGTTCAGGAGCGGCCGGTTCGGGAGTCTGTGCTGTCTCGTCTGCCATCTTGTCCTCATGCTGTTTCAAAGCGACTGCTGCCGCCAAACGTGCCCCGGATTTGAGGGTTCCGGGCGGGAAAATCAACCCTTGGCTCTGCTTTCCCCGCGCCCCGACCTGCAAGTATGCTGCTGTGGAGCCGCAATGTCAGTCCTCCTCGCCGGAGATCCCCCGCTTGGCCTTGAAAACGAGAAGGATATCCACCCCTCACGAACGGGAACGAGATCCAATGAAACAGGGAACGAACCGCCTGCGGGGCGAATGCCTTTGTCGCCGGGTAGGCTATGAGGTGGACGACGCATTCGAGTATGCGCTGAACTGCCATTGCTCGAACTGCCGCCGGGCCACAGGCGCCGCCTTCAAGCCCTTCGCAGGTATCCGGACCGAGCGACTGACCGTGGCGCGTGGCGTAAGCGACGTCATGCGTTTCGGCGAAGGCAGTTACGATGCTCATTGCAAGTTCTGCGGCTCGTTACTCTACTCGCAGGTCCGCGATGGGGCCTATCTGCACGTCACGTTTGGCACCTTGATTGATCCGCCCTCGATCCGTCCGACCGCGCATATCTTTGTCGGCTCAAAGGCGCCCTGGTTCGATATCTGCGACACGCTGCCGCAGTTCGACGAGTTTCCAACGGACTGAGCGTTCCAATCGGTCAGCCCAGGATGCGGCCGACCACGCGGGCGGTGTAGTCGACCATGGGGACGACGCGCGCATAATTGAGCCGGGTCGGACCGATGACGCCGACGACGCCGATCACCCGCGCTTCGGTATCGCGATAGGGCGACACCACGAGCGATGAGCCCGACAGGCCAAACAGCTTGTTCTCCGAGCCGATGAAGATGCGCACGCCCTCGCCGGCATCGGCGAGGCCGAGCAGCTCGATCAGGTCTTCGGAGCTCTCAAGCTCGTCGAAAAGCGCCCGAATGCGTTCCAGATCCTCGGCGGCCCGGACATCGTCCAGCAGATTGGCGCGCCCGCGTACGATCAGCGTCTGGGGTCGGCTGCCATCGGCACCGGACCAGGACGCCAGACCGGCATCGACGAGGCGGGCGGTCAAGGTGTCCAGTTCGAGCTTGCGCGCGGCGCGCTGACGCTCGACCTCGGCACGCGTCTCGCTAAGCGTGCGGCCACGGATGCGGGCGTTGAGATAGTTTGCCGCCTCCTGCAGGGCGGACGCCGGCAGGTCGGGGGGCAGATCGATCAGTCGATTTTCGACGGTGCCGTTGTCGCCCACCAGCACGACGATGCCGCGCGTCGGCTCGATGCGCACGAACTCGATGTGGCGAAGCCGTGGATCGGCCTTTTGGGTCAAGACCACGCCGGCGCCGCGCGTCAGGCCGGACAGCGTCTGCGACGCCTCCGTCAACACATCCTCGATGCTCTTGCCGATACCCGATGCCTTGAGACGACCTTCGATCGCCGACCGATCGCCCTCGGTGAGGTCGCCGATCTCCAGCATGGCATCGACGAAGAAGCGCAAGCCAAGTTCGGTCGGCAACCTGCCGGCGGACGTATGCGGTGCGTAGAGAAGGCCCGCCGCCTCCAGATCGGACATGACGTTGCGGACCGATGCGGGCGATAGCGGCGCGGCCAGAAGGCGCGATATGTTGCGGCTGCCCACGGGGTCGCCAGTGTCGAGATAAGCCTCGACGATGCGACGGAAAATGTCGCGCGATCGCGCGTCGAGTTCCCGCAAGCCCCCCTGTCCACCTGTCATCACCACGATACCGCAACTCCTTTCTCGTCAGGACTAATCTGGCCGTACCAGCCCGACGGCGCAAGCCCTGCGCATCGTTTGGCGAGCGCTAACGTGGACGACGCGGCATGGCTGCTCGACAGCGGCGGCAGGTCGGGATAAAGGGGGCCGATGCTGACGCTCGCGCTCGATACAGCCAACGACCGGGTTGCCGTCGCTCTTTCGGGCGACGGGAAGGAAACCGTGCGTGCCGAGGCGATCTCGCGCGGCCATGCCGAACGGCTGTTCCCGCTGATCGACGAAGTCCTGACGGCGGCCGGCGTCGACATCGAAAGCGTCGGGCGCATCGCCGTCAACGTCGGCCCTGGCAGCTTCACCGGCATTCGCATCGCCGTGGCGGCGGGTCGCGGCCTCGGCCTGGCGCTCGGTGTTCCGGTGGTGGGCATCGACGCGCTTCGCCTCATTGCCGCGTCGCTCGAAGAAATGGCTGACGGCCCCATACTCGCCGCCGTCGACGCCCGGCGCGGTGAGATCTACGCCGCCCTTTACGACCCAAAGGGCGAGGTGCTGGAGCCTCCCTTTGCCGCCGACGCGGAGCGCGTGCTGGATCGCCTGGGTGCCAGCGCCACCGTGATCGCCGGCTCGGGCTCGGCGATCCTTGCCCATCAGGCGGCGATTTCCGGCTTGCGCGTACCGCCTGTCGACGCAATGACCGCGACGAGCCCGTTGGCTCTTGCCCGGCTCGGAAGCGTCGCGGATCCAGCCGCCGCCCTGCCCCGCCCGCTCTATCTCAGGGCGCCCGACGCCAAGCCGCAGCCGCCCGTGCCCGGCCTTCTTGCACCAACTCCGACGCCATGACGCCTTGCGACCTGTTGCGCCTGTTTTCTGCGCCTCGTCCGATCTGCGAGCCCGGTCGCATCTCCGACGCCGACGACCTCGCAACCTTGCATGCCCATGCGTTCCGCCACGGCTGGCCGGCCACCGAGATGGAGGCCCTGATCGCCGACCCCACGGTGACCACGATCGTGGCTCGCGAGGGGCGGACGCCGTTTACCCGCCGACCGATCGGATTCGTCATGTCGCGGGCTGCCGCGGATGAGGCCGAAATCCTGACCGTTGCCGTTTCCCCCGCGCGGCGCGGCCGTGGTGTCGGACGCCTGATGATGGACGAAACGATCCGCCGCCTCTACTTCATGCGCGTCGCGTCACTGTTCCTTGAGGTGGATGAGAGCAATGGCCCGGCGCTCGCTCTTTATAGGCGCCTCGGGTTCCGAGAGGTCGGCCGCCGTGCCAACTACTATGCCGGCGGCACCGCGAACGCCCTTGTCATGCGAGCCGATCTCAAATAACCCATATTTGGCCGGCGACGGCGGTCAGACAGTTCGAGGGTACCCGCGATGACCGAGGAAACCACTCCGCTCTCTTTGGAAGAAGCCTGTGCGGCGCGCGGCATGCGCATGACCGAGCAGCGGCGAATCATCGCGCGCGTGCTTGAGCAGGCCGTCGATCATCCCGATGTCGAAGAAGTTTATCGGCGCGCCTCGGCGATCGACAACAACATTTCGATCTCCACGGTTTATCGCACCGTCAAGCTGTTCGACGATGCCGGCATGATCGCCCGGCTCGACTTCCGTGACGGCCGCTCGCGCTACGAGCCTCTGCCCGACGAGCACCACGACCATCTGATCGATTTCCGTACCGGCGCCGTGGTCGAGTTCCACAGCGACGAGATCGAGGCGTTGCAGCGCGAGGTCGCCCGCAAGCTTGGCTACAAGCTGATCGACCACCGGCTTGAGCTCTATGGCGTGCCGATCGACGAGGCCGGCACGGAGGACAAGGCGTGAAACAAGGCCACGTAAGGGCGGCGTTGACGCTGCCGCTGTTTGCCGTGGCCGCTTTCATTCTCGTCATTCTCTACATCCCGGCCCGAAGCTGGCGCCTGCGCCTTGCCGGTCAGCTTCAGATGCTCTTCCATCGGCTGGCGTTATGGACGCTCGGCATCAGGCTGCATGTGCGCGGACGCCCCGCCTCAGAGAGGCCGTTGCTTATCGCTGCGAACCACGCATCCTGGATCGACATTTCCGCCTATAGCGCGGTGATGCCGCTGTCTTTCGTGGCCAAGCGTGAAGTGGGCACCTGGCCGTTGATCGGCTTTTTCGCCCGACTGCAACACTCGGTGTTCATCGATCGGGCCCGACGTGGCGCCACTGCCGACCAGGCGGACAGCATCGGCCGCCGTCTGGCCGAGGGCGATGCCATCGTTCTGTTTCCCGAAGGCACCACGTCCGACGGCAACCAGGTCCTGCCCTTCCGCTCGTCGTTGTTCGGCGCCGCTCGCGCCGCCCTGAACGACGCCGGCGTCGAAGCGGTGTTCGTACAGCCCGTCGCCATCGCCTACACGCACATGCTGGGCCTGCCACTCGGTCGGTCCGGGCGCTCGGTCGTATCATGGGTTGGGGATCAGGACCTTGTGCCGCATGCCAAGGACCTGCTCGCGGCCTCCGACTTCGATGTGAGCATCGTCTTCGGCGAACCGATCCGTTTCGACCGTGACACCGACCGCAAGAAGGTCTCCCTCGAGGTGGAGAAGGCCGTTCGCCGCCTGCTTGCCGCGGAACTCAGGGGCTGACAGGAGCCCGGGACGACGTCAGCGCGGCATCAGCAGCCAAAGATCGAGATCGAGCACGACCGAAGGCAGGTAGGCGCCGCTCTCGTCACGGTCGGGAAAATCAGCGGCCGGTTGGTCGCGCGTACCGACCAGACGAACACGCAGCGCTCCGAGATCATCGCGGCCGTCGATCAGCTCCTTGCCAACAATGGTCGACCAGGCATGGATGGTCGAGCCGGTGAACACCGGGCCGACATAGCGGCCGGCGTTGATGGCCGCGACATGAACGGCATTGCCGAGGCCGTTGAACATCAGCGCCCGGCCAATTGACATGACGAGACCGCCCGCCACCAGCCAACGGCCACGCGAACGCTCGTCGGAAAACGGCAACGGATGCTGTCTGGCAGGATTGCCGAAGAAGCGGGCCGCCATCATGGTCGTTCCTTCGTCCACGAGAGCGCCGTCGACATGGTCGATGCGTTCGCCGAGCTCATAGTCGCTCCAGCGGAAACGACTGCCGGACAGGCCGCTGTCCCAGGCGGAAAGGTCGAGGACCGGCAGGCGAGCGCCCAGTGCATCGGCGGGCACTGCCGCTGGCAAGGGCGGCACCAGCTGCTCGGAAAAGGGCTGCACCCCCTCCTCGGTCTTGCGCACCGTCTGCCAACGAGCAAAGTCGATCACCTCGACACCGCCGTCCTTGTGGCCGGTGGTCCTCAGGTAGACGACGCCAGTCCGACCCCCAGTATCGCGCAGACCGATCACCTCGGTCACGGCGGAGATCGTTTCGCCGGGATAGACCGGCGCAAGAAAACGACAGCCGGCGTACCCGAGATTGGCAACCGCATTGAGACCGACATCGGGCACCGATTGGGCGAGCACGATGTTGAAGATCAGCAGGTCGTCGATCGGAGCCATCGGATGACCGACCGCGTGGGCGAAGTCGTCCGACGATTGCAGGGCGAAGCGGTTGCCTGTGAGAGCCCGGTAGAAGGCGACGTCCCCGTCGGTCACTGTACGAGGGCTGGCATGACGGAAGACTTGGCCGACCCCGAAGTCCTCAAAATACCGGCCGCCGCTACTCTTCATGGCTGCCCCCAACCCGCGAATCGCCAACCATGATGACCGGCCATGCCGAGGTGTCATCCCCGCCGATGGTCTGGTAGGGATTCGAGGTTGTGGCACAACTGCCTCTAGCCCCCCGTGAGTAGGCCTGGACTATCGTCGTCGGGCCGAAATCGGGTCCTTCGGGCGCAGGCTCTGGTGGACATCGGCCGGAAAGCGTCAGCAGTGGCAACGGGCAGCGACGGCGTGTCTTCACTTCCTAAGGGCGGGCGGGCATAGTCCGACCATGTCGAATGCAGAATCCCCTTCGAGCCCCACCTCGCGTCCGGTCCGCGCCGGCGACCATGTGTTCCTGATCGACGGATCGGGCTACATTTTCCGCGCCTATCATGCGCTGCCGCCACTGACGCGCAAATCGGACGGCGTACCGATTGGTGCGGTCTCCGGCTTCTGCAACATGTTGTGGCGGCTCCTGAGGGAAACCGAGCAGACCGCGGTGGGCGTCAGGCCGACGCATCTCGCAGTGATCTTCGACGCCTCCTCGGTGACCTTCCGCAACGAGATCTATCCGCTCTACAAGGCACAACGCCCCGAACCGCCGGCTGACCTCAGACCTCAGTTCGGGCTGATCCGCGAAGCCGTCCGTGCCTTCAACGTGCCTTGCGTCGAACAGCTCGGCTACGAAGCCGACGACCTGATTGCCACCTATGCGGCGGAAGCGGCAGCGGCTGGCGCCGACGTGACCATCGTCTCGTCGGACAAGGATCTGATGCAGCTGGTTGGCGAGCGCGTCATGCTGCTCGATACGATGAAGGACCGGCGAATCGGCGTTCCCGAAGTGATCGAAAAGTTCGGCGTTCCACCTGACAAGGTAATCGAGGTGCAGTCGCTTGCCGGCGACTCGGTCGACAACGTGCCCGGCGTACCCGGCATCGGCCTCAAGACGGCGGCGCAGCTCATCCTCGAGTATGGCAACCTCGAAGCACTGCTGGCCGCCGCGACCGGTATCAAGCAGCAGAAGCGGCGCGAGAACCTGATTGCCTTCGCCGAGCAGGCGCGCATTTCCCACCGCCTCGTGACGCTGAAATGCGATGTGCCTTTGGAGCAACCGATCGACACGCTCGGCGTTCGGCCGATCGTCGGCGAGCGCCTGATCGCCTATGCCAAGGCGATGGAGTTCTCGACCATCATTCGTCGCGTGTCCGAGGCGACCGGTGTCGAGCCATCCAAGGTGACGCCTGCCGTGGTGCCGGTAACGCACTGGCCGCCCGAAGGCGAGGCCTCGTCCACGGAAGAACGTGCCGGAGCTGCGACCGACAAGGATTCCGCGGCCACACCCGCACCAGGCCACCAAGGCGCGGAGAGCGGCGAGAAGCTCCCCGTCACGCAGCAGTTTTCGCCGTCGGGCCGCGCCGCCGAGGCGGCGGCCCTGATGCAGGCCATCCCGGTCGACTATTCGCGCTATGAGACGGTCACCGATATCGCCCGTCTGGAAGCCTGGGTCGCGGAGGCCTATGAAGTCGGGCGCGTCGCTTTCGATACGGAAACGTCGGGCCTCGATCCCATGCAAGTCGAGATCGTCGGCGCATCGCTGGCAGTGACGCCGGGCCGGGCCTGCTACATCCCGCTCGCTCACGTTTCCGGCGCAGGCGACCTGCTCGGCGGCGGCCTGATCGCCGGCCAGATTGCCATTGGCGACTTCATCCGAGTTCTGAAACCGCTTCTCGAGGATCCGTCGGTTCTGAAAATCGGGCAGAACGCCAAGTATGACTGGGTGATCCTGAAGCGCCTCGGGATCACAGTCGCACCTTGCGACGACACCATGCTGATGTCCTATGCGCTCGACGCCGGCCGCATGGGGCACGGCATGGACGAGTTGTCGAACGTGCTGCTCGGACACACGCCGATCGCCTTCAAGGACGTCTGCGGATCCGGCAAGTCGATGATTACCTTCGACCGGGTTCCGCTCGACCGCGCCACGCAATACGCGGCCGAGGATGCCGACATCACGCTTCGCCTCTGGCACGTTTTGAAGCCCCGTCTCGCGGCGGAAGGCATGACCGCTCTCTACGAGACGGCCGAACGACCGCTCATCGACGTCATCGCCCGCATGGAAATGCGCGGCGTATCCGTCGATCGGCAGATCCTGTCGCGGCTATCAGGCGATTTCGCACAGTCGATGGCCGCCATGGAGGCCGGTATCTTCGAGGTAGCCGGCGAAACCTTCAACATCGGCTCGCCCAAGCAGATCGGTGACATCCTGTTCGGCAAGCTGGGGCTTTCCGGCGCCAAGAAGACCAAGACCGGCGCCTGGGCGACAGGAGCCGACGTGCTTGAGGACCTCGCCTCCGAGGGACACGAACTGCCGCGCCGCATCCTCGACTGGCGGCAGCTCTCCAAGCTGAAGTCGACCTACACCGACGCGTTGCCCGGCTACATTCACCCCGAGACCAAGCGCGTCCACACCAGCTATTCGCTGGCCTCCACCACCACCGGACGTCTCGCCTCGTCGGAGCCCAACCTCCAGAACATCCCGGTGAGGACCGAGGAGGGCCGCAAGATCCGCCGTGCCTTCGTCGCTCCGGCCGGACGCAAGCTGGTATCGGCCGACTACAGCCAGATCGAACTCCGCGTTCTGGCCCATGTCGCCAACATTCCAGCGCTGAGAAACGCCTTCGCCGAGGGGATCGACATCCATGCCATGACGGCCTCGGAAATGTTCGGCGTACCGGTCGAGGGCATGGACCCGATGATCCGCCGCCGGGCCAAGGCGATCAACTTCGGCATCATCTACGGAATCTCGGCCTTCGGACTCGCCAACCAGCTGTCCATCCCGCGCGAGGAGGCAAGCGACTATATCAAGCGCTACTTCCAGCGCTTCCCGGGCATTCGCGACTACATGGAGGCGACCAAGCGACAGGCGCGAGAGAATGGCTACGTCACCACCATCTTCGGCCGCAAAGCGCATTATCCAGAGATCAGCTCGCCCAATGCCTCGATGCGCGCCTTCATGGAACGCGCCGCCATCAACGCGCCGATCCAGGGATCGGCCGCCGATATCATCCGTCGCGCCATGGCGCGCATGGAGGCCGAGCTCATCAAGGCCGGTCTTTCAGCGCTGATGCTGCTGCAGGTCCACGACGAACTGATCTTCGAAGTCCCGGATGAGGAAGTCGAGGCGACCATCCCTGTGGTTCGTTCCGTCATGGAAGGCGCCGCCGAGCCCGTCGTAAAGCTCGACGTCCCGCTGGTCGTCGATGCCCGCGCCGCCCAGAACTGGGACGAGGCGCATTGATGACTGACCCGGATGCCGAACGCCATCGGCTGAAGATGGCGAAGCGCAAGGCAGTGCAGGACGCGGAGGTGGCCTCGAAGACCATCACCGAAAAAGGATTGCTGATCGTCAACACCGGCCCGGGCAAAGGCAAGTCGACCGCTGCCTTCGGACTGGTGGTCCGCGCTCTTGGCCATGGCTGGAAGGTTGGCGTGGTGCAGTTCGGCAAGGGCGGCTGGGACAGTGGCGAGCGGCGCGTGCTTGAGGGCTTTCCGGGCGTATCCTGGCACACGCTCGGTGAAGGCTTTACCTGGGAAACGCAGGACAGGGCGCGCGACGTCGCCGCCGCGCAGGCCGCCTGGGCCAAGGCGACCGCCTTGATGGACGATCCGGGCGTTCGCCTGCTCGTCCTCGACGAGTTGAACATCGCGCTCCGCTACGAGCACCTGCCGCTTCTCGACGTGGTGGAGGCGCTCAAGGCGCGACGGCCCGACCTTACCGTCGTCGTCACCGGTCGCAACGCCAAGGCCGAGCTGATCGAGGTGGCCGACTGCGTTACCGAGATGGTCGCGACAAAGCATCACTTCGCAGCCGGCGTGAAGGCGCAGCTGGGGATCGAGTACTGATGGTCAGTCGGCTGATGTTTCAGGGCACGGGCTCGGACGTCGGCAAATCGCTGATCGTCGCCGGCCTTTGCCGTCTCTACGCACGACGCGGCCTCAAGGTCCGGCCCTTCAAGCCGCAGAACATGTCGAACAACGCAGCGGTGACAGCCGACGGCGGCGAGATCGGCCGGGCGCAAGCACTGCAGGCTCGCGCCGCCGGCATCCCGCCATCCGTTCACATGAACCCGGTGCTTCTGAAGCCGCAGTCGGAGATCGGTTCGCAGGTGGTGGTGCAGGGGCGTGTCGTCGGCAACGCGCGGGCCCGTGATTATCAGGCGATGAAGCCCGACCTGATGCCCGCCGTGCTCGACAGCTTCACGCGCTTGTCGGCGGATGCCGACCTCGTGCTGGTCGAGGGGGCAGGATCGCCGGCGGAAGTCAACCTCAGAGCCGGCGACATTGCCAACATGGGCTTTGCGCGGGCCACCCACACCCCCGTCGTGCTGATCGGAGACATCGACAGGGGCGGGGTCATCGCCAGTCTTGTCGGCACCAAGGCGGTGATGGCGGACGAGGATGCGGCGCTTGTTGCCGGCTATCTCATCAATCGGTTTCGCGGTGACGTCTCGCTGTTCGATGCCGGCCTGACCCTGATCACGCAGCGTACGGGATGGCGCTCCTTCGGTGTGGTCCCTTATTTCGCGCAAGCCAACCGATTGCCCGCCGAGGATGCCCTGGGGCTGAGAAGCCGCCACGAGGCTGGCCACGGCGGAAATCGCAAGCGCATTGTCGTGCCTGTGCTACCGCGCATCGCCAACTTCGACGACCTTGACCCGCTGCGGCAGGAGCCGGGGGTCGACGTGATCCTCGCCGAATCCGGCCGGCCACTGCCAAGCGCCGACCTCGTGCTTCTGCCTGGCTCCAAGGCAACCATCCCCGACCTTCTCGAACTCAAGTCGCAAGGCTGGGACATCGACATTCGCGCCCATGCCCGGCAAGGCGGCAAGGTGCTTGGTCTCTGCGGCGGCTACCAGATGCTCGGACGGAAACTGCTCGATCCGGGGCGAATCGAGAGCGATCTCGGCGCCATCGACGGCCTCGGCCTGCTGGATGTCGAGACCACAATGACCGGCGACAAGCGCCTTCAGCCGGTGAGTGGAAGGTCGATGCCCGACGACACGCCGTTCTCCGGCTATGAAATGCATGTCGGTGCGACCGTCGGCCCGGATCGCTCCAGGCCATTCGCTCTCCTCTCGGACGGCAGCGACGAGGGGGCGAACTCACCGGACGGCAATGTGGTCGGAACCTATTGTCACGGCCTGTTCGCCGACGATCGGCAGCGGGAACGATTGCTCCGCTGGATTGGCGCCAGCCCGTCGGCGCTTGCCTACGAGGCGGAAATCGACCGATCGCTCGATGGGCTGGCAGATCATCTTGCCACCCACCTCGACGCCGACGCTCTTCTCGATCTCAGCCGAAGGCCAGGATGATGAGGCCGAGCCAGACAAGCCCCAGCAGGGCGAAGATCAGCAACAGAGCTCGGCGATAAAGCCTCAGCGCGCGGTCGATATCGTAGGCGTTGACCTCCGCGCGGCCATCGCCCATCCAGGCATCCTCAACTCGCGTGTCGCCGTAGACCTTGGGGCCGTTGAGGCGCAGGCCGAGGGCGCCCGCCATCGCCGCCTCGGGCCAACCGGCGTTGGGCGACTTGTGGCGATGGGCATCCCGATCGATCGCTCGAACGGCCGCTGCCGCCGAAGCGCCGTCGTCGGCAAGCGCCGCCGCCACGATTGCCCAGGCGGTGATGCGGGAGGCCGGCAGATTGACGAGGTCGTCGAGCCTTGCCGATGCCCAGCCGAAGGCGATATGGCGCGACGTCTTGTGACCGATCATCGAGTCGGCGGTGTTGATCGCCTTGTAGGCGGCCGCTCCCGGCAGACCCAGAACGGCCATCCAGAACAGAGGCGCCGTCACGCCGTCCGAAAAGCTTTCGGCAAGGCTTTCAATGGCAGCCCGGCACACTCCAGCGGCGTCGAGATGCGCCGGATTGCGTCCGACGATCCGCCCGACGGCAAGGCGCCCCGCCTCTAGGCCCCCTTGACGCATGGCGTCAGCCACGGCGGCGACATGAACGTGCAAGCTGCGGGCGGCCAACAACGTCGAGCCGACTACGGCGGCAACACAAGGTCCGGCGATCGGGCCAGCGAGACCGGCGAGCGATCCGACTGCCGCGGCAACAAGGGCACTGACGGCCACGTTGACGATAGCGGCGAAAACGCCATTCAGCCGGCGGCGATCGTCGTCGAGGTCATCTCGATTGAGCGTACGGTCGAGGAAGCTGATCAGCGATCCCATCCAGGTAACGGGATGTCCGATCCATCGGAAGACAAGATCCGGATAGCCGATCGCCGCTTCGAACACGAGGGCCAGCAATGCAACAAGAAGAAACTCAAGCGGGACCATTTCAGCTTCTCATCCGGAGCGGCGGCCGCGCTGCCCGAAGCACGCGCCGGATCTTTTTGTCATGCCTCCAGCCGTTCCGGAAGCCCCAGCACCCGGCAATGACGGTTGATTCGATCGCTCCCTGATATTTGCGAACAAAAAAGCGCCCGCCGTCGTATCAGTTAAAATACTTATATTACCAATTCTATCTGTGGTTGCGTCAAAAGGTTCAATATCGGTAGGCGAGTCTTGGCCTCTTGTCACTGTAAAGAGACAAAACCTGAAATTGTGATTCATTTCAAGAATCTACTAAAGCAACCTTCCCAGACGCCTCGCCGGCTTCCCCCCAGCATTGATCAACGACAACACCTTCAGGGGGAAAACGTATGATTCAACAAATGACAAGGAAGACTCGTAGAAACTAGTATCCTTAATTTCCAACCGAGCCAAATTACAAAAGGCAAGCGGAATCCACTTCAGTTTTCGGTAACCAATCCATGCGTGTACTGCCATGCATCAGGTCCACGGACGGGTGTACCCAGTAACGCCTGCAGATTGTAGGGATTCCAAGTTGCCTTCGCTCGAACAACGCAAGATTTCTTACGACCTGGCTGCGGTGCTCGACGCCTCGGCGGTCCGCGAACTTCATGCGCAGATCGAGCCCCTCGTCTCCGAGACTACCGACCTGACCCTGAATGCCGCGGCTGTCGAACGCCTCGGAACTCAGGCCGTCCAGCTTCTTGTTGCAACCGCCCGCGCGCTCGAAATGAACGGCGGCCGGCTCGCGATCGTGAATATCACGCCAACCTTTCGCGAAGCCTATGCCGACCTCGGCCTTATCGCTGAACTCGACGCCCGGAGCCCACTAAATGCCGAGAAAGATTCTGACGGTTGACGATTCCAGGACCATGCGCGACATGGTTTCCTACACTCTGCGGGGCGCTGGCTTCGAAGTTTTGGAAGCCGAAGACGGAGTGAAGGCCCTCGGCGTTCTCGCCAGCACCCGCGTCGACCTGATCATCACCGACATCAACATGCCTAACATGGACGGCGTGACGCTGGTCAAGCGCGTGCGTGCCGGTGGGAGTCATGCCTCGACGCCGATTCTGATCCTCACGACGGAGTCCGGCGACGACAGGAAGGCCAGCGGCAAGGCAGCCGGGGCCACGGGCTGGATCGTCAAGCCCTTCGCGCCGGAGAAGCTGCTTTCCGTCGTCAACAAGGTTTGCCCCGCCTGACCATTTGGACGGCCGATATGTCGACTCCAAGCTTTGGTTCTGACGAACTCGCACAGTTCCGCAGAACGTTCTTCGAAGAATGCACGGAACTGCTTGCCGACCTCGAGGAGCGCCTCGGGGCGCTCGTTGCCTATTCCAGCGACATCGAGGGACTCAACGCCATCTTCCGCGCTGTCCATTCGGTGAAGGCCGGCGCAGGCGCCTTCGGCTACACTGTACTGGTCGGTTTCGCGCACCGTTTCGAGGCGCTGCTCGACCGGCTCCGCGATGGCAAGGCCGAGCTCGACGAACGTACCCTCACCGCCCTCGTCGCAGCCGCCGACGTCTTCTCCGCTCTCGTCGATCTCGCGCGCCAGGGGGAGACCCCGGCCGACGATTTCGGCGCGGACGTCGCAGAAGAGCTCAGCGCATTGCTGGATGGCGAGCCGCGACTCGTCGCCGCTCCGTCGGCAGCCACGTGCGTCCCCACGCAAACCGCATCGGAGGACAGAACCTATCGTATCGTCTTCCGGCCCAACGCCGAGCTGTTCCGTCATGCCAACGAACCGCTCTATCTGATCCGCGAACTGAAGACGCTCGGTTCGCTCGCGATCGATTGCGACCTCGCCCGACTGCCACCATTCGAAGCGTTCAGCCCCGAGGACTCCTACCTCGGCTGGACGATGACGCTGCGCTCCAGCAGTTCGCCGGCCGACATCGCCGAAGTGTTCGAGTTCGTCGACGATGAGTGCGAACTCGTCATCGAAGACATCGCCACCGCCCCCACCGAGCCGGAGGTTGCCGCCCCTCCCCCGCTCCAAGAGGTCGCACCGGCCGAGGCCACGGACGCGCCTTCCGAAAGCAAGCCGTCCGAGACCAAGTCCTCCGACACCAAGACCGCCGGCAAGACCGGTTCGATCTCCTCGATCCGCGTCGACCTCTATCGCGTCGATCGCCTCGTCAACATGGTGGGCGAACTGGTCATCGCGCAGGCGATGCTGGCCCAGCAGTTCATCGAAAGCCGCAAGCAGGACGATCCGAGCGCCCTTCAGGGCTTCGAGCATCTGGCCGGCCTGACGCGGGAGCTGCAGGAGTGCGTGATGGCCATTCGCATGCAGCCCGTGAAGTCGGTGTTCTCTCGCATGCCGCGCCTTGTTCGCGACGTGGGACACAAAACGGGCAAGGACGTGCGGCTCGAGATGTCCGGCGAGCAGACCGAAGTCGACAAGACGGTCATCGAGGAACTCGCCGATCCGCTCACCCACATGATCCGCAACGCCGTGGACCATGGCATCGAAGACGCCGCCACGCGCCTTGCCGCCGGCAAGCCAGCCGGAGGGGTCATCCGTCTGTCGGCCCAGCACGCGGGATCCAACATCCTGATCCACGTCGAGGACGATGGCGCAGGACTCGACCGGGACCGACTGCTTGCCAAAGCGATAGACAAGGGCATCGTGCCGGCAAGCGCCAAGCTTTCCGCCGAAGAAATCGACGAGCTGATCTTCTCGCCTGGCTTCTCGACGGCTGCCGCCGTCACCGACGTGTCGGGCCGGGGCGTCGGCATGGATGTCGTCCGCCGCAATGTCCAGGCGCTTGGCGGTCGCGTCCAGGTGATGTCGACGCCCGGCAAGGGGACCCGCTTCACGCTGGTGATCCCCCTGACCCTCGCCGTCCTCGATGGCATGGTCGTGGCCGTCGGCTGGGAGAAGTACATCCTGCCGCTCACTTCTATCGTCGAATCCTTCCGTCCCGGACGCGGGCAGATCCGTGTCGTCCCGGGTGGTGGCGAGGTCGTCTCCATTCGCGGCGAGTTCGTCCGCCTGATCCACCTCGCTCGCGTGTTCGGTGTCAGCGAGGCCGTCGCCGATCCGTGTCAGGGCCTTGTCGTGCTGATCGAACTCGCCAACGGCAGCAAGCTCGGCGTGGTCGTCGACGAGCTCATCGGCCAGCAGCAGGTGGTGATCAAGTCGTTGCAAGACAACTACGACCCGGTTCCGGGCATTTCCGGCGCCACCATTCTCGGCAACGGACGCGTCGCACTCATCGTCGATATCGAAGAACTCACCCGCCTATACGATCGGTCCGTCCGTATCGCCGAAGCGACACGGCTGCCGGTCGCAGCAAACGCCTGACCTCACGGAGACTTCTCCATGGCAGAACCGCAAGACATTCCCAACTCCGGTCCGGACGCCGCCGCAGCGCAAGCGCGACAATTCATATCCTTCCGCGTCGGTGACGACGAGTTCGCCATCGACATCATGGCCGTTCGCGAAATCAAGGGGTGGACCGAGACAACCGTCCTGCCGAACCAGCAAGACTACATGCTTGGTGTCCTCAACCTTCGCGGCACGATCGTGCCGATCTTCGATCTTCGCTGCCGCTTCGGACTTGGCCTTACCACGGCCACCCGCAGCCATGTTGTGATCATCGTGGCGATCGGCGGCCGTCTCCTCGGTATGCTGGTCGATGCGGTGTCGGACATCCTGACCGTCAATGCCGCCGACATACGGCCTGTGCCCGACGTCGACCAGCCGATCGACAACGCCTTCCTCGCCGGCATCATTCCGATCGGCGACGGCATGGTCGTGCTCCTCAGCCTCGAAAACCTTTTCGCCAATCATGGCCCGGCCAACGCCGCCATCGCCGCCTGAACGGCCTCTCCAGGAACTGACATCATGTCACTCACCTCGCTGAAACTTCGCACCAAGATCGGCCTGATCGTCGCGCTGATGAGCCTGCCGATCCTCATCCTCGGCTGGCTCTACGTCAGCAAGAGCGAGGAGGGCGTAGCCACCGCCAGAAAGGAAGCCAACGGCGTCACCTACGCGATCGCCGTCTGGGAATCGATCCGCGGACTCGCCGTCTCGGCGCTGGACGACGCGGCCACTCCGGCCACGGTGCTGCCCAGCATCCCCGATCTGCCGGGCCTTGGCAGCGCAAATGACGTCGCGTTCGGCATAGAGGAGGCGTCCAAGGCCTTCACGAACGTTCTGGCCAGTTACGACTGGCCGCGTAGCCACGCTCCGTTCGACGCACGGTTGACCCAGTCGGTCAACACGGGCCTCGATCTCATGGCGGCCATCGCCAATGGGTCGGGCATCGCCGTCGACACCGAGGTCGATCACAACTATCTCGGCCAGGCCCTGATGAGCCGCATTCCGCGCGTTCTGTGGTACCGCGTGGCGATCACCGGCAAGATCCGCGAGATGTCGCGATCCTCGTCCGTATCGGTCGCGGATCTCGGCCTGCTGAAGTCGCAGATCGCACTTTTCAAGGAGGCTTCCGACGGGGCCACCGCCGCGCTGAAGGTCGCCCAGTCCTATAACACCGATGGTCGCGTCGAGGGTCTTGGCGGGCAGATCAGCGCTTTCGACGATATTGCTCCGCGCTTCGTAAGCGAAGCGGAAGCGGTCGCGACCGCCTTTGAGACGGCTGTAACACCGCAAAGCGTGAACATCTCCGGCTTTATGGACGCCACCAGCGCCCAGGCGAAGGCGAGCCAGGCTCTTTGGCACGGTGGTGCGAGCACACTCACGGCCATGCTTGACGACCATGCCGCCGGACTGCGCGGCAGCCTGTTCACCACGCTTGCCGTGGTTCTTGCCGCCGTTGTGGTTGCGCTGGCCGCCAGCATCTTCTTCTCCTTGCAGATCACGCGCGGCGTGGGGCGCATGATCACCTACATGCGTCGCATCACCGATGGCGACTATGAGTTCGAAGTGGACGGGACCGATCGCAAGGACGAGATCGGCACGATCGCTGGCGCCGTTTCGATATTCCGCGAGAACGGCAAACAGGTTGCCGAACTCACCGCCAACTACAAGGGACAGGCCGACGCCATCCGCCTGTCGCAGTCGGTGCTGGAACTGTCGCTCGACGGCACCGTCATCGACGCCAACGAGATCTTCTGCCGGATCTTCGGCTATACGAGTGACGAGATCCGCGGCAAGCCGGCGGCGATGTTCGCCGACGCCGCGGCTCGTGAGAGTGCCGAATACAAACTGATGTGGGAGGGATTGCAGCGCGGCGAGCACGTCACCGGCCAGTACAAGCGCCTCGCCAAGGGTGGTCGGGAAGTCTGGCTCGAAGTGTCGTTCAATCCAATCCTCGGCCTCGACGGAAAGCCGTTCAAGATCGTCCAGATCGCGACCGACGTCACCGCCCAGCGCTTGCAGTCGGCGGACTTCGAAGGACAGATCGCCGCCATTTCCAAGGCGCAAGGCATCATCGAGTTCTCGCTTGACGGCAAGGTGCTCGATGCCAACGAGAACTTCCTCAATACGCTCGGCTACACGCTGGCCGAGATCAAGGGACAGCATCACTCCATCTTCGTCGATCCTGCCTATCGCGCGTCGGTCGATTACCGGATGTTCTGGGAAAAACTCGGCCGTGGTGAACACGACACCAACCAGTACAAGCGCATCGGCAAGGGGGGGCGGGAGATTTGGATCCAGGCTTCCTACAACCCCATACTCGACTTGAACGGCAAGCCGTTCAAGGTGGTTAAGTATGCCACCGACGTCACCGAGCAGGTGCGTTCCGCCGAAGCTCTTCAGGCCGCAGTCCGCGAGTCCAAGGAAGTGATCGAGGCGGCGCGTGGCAATGACCTGACCCGTCGCGTACCGCTCGACGGAAAGACCGGCGAAATCGCCAGCCTCTGCGAGGGGATCAACACGCTGCTCGACACCATGTCGACCGTCGTCGCCGACATGATGGAGGCTGCCACCACGATCTCCAACGCCGTCGCCGAGATTTCCTCGGGCACCACCGACCTCTCTCAGCGGACCGAGCAGCAGGCTTCGAACCTCGAGGAAACGGCTGCTTCCATGGAAGAGATGGCGGCCACCGTCAAGCAGAACGCCGACAATGCCCAGCAGGCCAACCAGCTGGCTGCCTCGGCGCGCGGCACGGCGACCGACGGCGGCGACGTCGTTGGCAAGGCGGTCGACGCCATGAGCCGCATCGAGACCTCGTCGCAGAAGATCTCCGACATCATCTCGGTCATCGACGAGATCGCCTTCCAGACCAATCTCCTGGCCCTCAACGCAGCCGTCGAGGCTGCACGAGCGGGAGATGCCGGCAAGGGCTTCGCGGTGGTTGCCTCGGAAGTCCGTTCACTGGCTCAGCGCTCGTCCGGCGCCGCGAAGGATATCAAGGCACTGATCGTCGAAAGCGGCGCCCAGGTGAAGGACGGCGTCAAGCTGGTCAACGACGCCGGTACGGCACTGAACGAAATCGTCGGATCGATCAAGAAGGTGGCGGACATCGTCTCCGACATCGCGGCGGCGAGCCGCGAACAGTCGGCCGGTGTGGAAGAAATCAACAAGGCCGTCACCCAGATGGATGAGATGACCCAGCAGAACTCTGCGTTGGTCGAGGAAAATGCCTCGGCAACGCGAATGCTGCAGGAGCAGGCCGAAGCCATGCACGGTCGCATGTCGGCCTTCCATCTCGCCGAGTTCACCCGCTCGGCCAGGACAGCCGTCGAGGAGCGGCGCGAGGCGAGACCGGCGGCCAGGACCGCGCCACGTCCCGCCCAGCCCAAGAAGGTGGCGGCGGCAGGTGGACGCACCGCACAGCGTCTGCAGTCCGAGCTGCACGCGGCCTTCGAGAGCGATGCCGATTGGAAGGAGTTCTGAGAACGCCGAAAAACGGGACGTGGCATAGCCGCGTCCCAATCCAACCGGAGTAAACATGGCAGCACTCAGTACGTCCCCGGAACATCGCGAGTTTCCCTTCACGCTGAAGGAGTACCGCCGGCTTTCTGCCTTCATTCATGGCCGAACGGGCATTACCCTGCCTGATCACAAGATCAACATGGTCTACTCGCGATTGACGCGGCGCTTGAGGGAACTCGGATTTTCGGCCTTCGCCGAGTACTGCGAATATTACTCAAGTCCCGAGGGCGAAGACGAGATCGAGTATCTCATCAACGCCCTCACCACCAATCTCACCCGGTTCTTCCGCGAGAAGCACCACTTCGACCATCTTGCGGAGAACCTGCTTTCCGACCTGTCCACCGACGGAAGCAACGGTCGGACACGCCTTCGAATCTGGTCCGCCGGCTGTTCGACGGGCGAAGAACCCTACTCGATCGCCATGACCTATCGCGAAACGGCTTCGTCGCGGGTGAAGTGCGACACCCGAATCCTGGCGACCGACATCGACAGCTCGGTGGTGGCGCGTGGTTCGGCCGGCCGCTACGGAGGACAGTCGGTCGCCGAACTCGGCAAGGGCCGGCGCTATCGCCATTTCAACGCCCTCAGCGGCGGCGACTGGCAGGTGCGCCCCGAGCTCAGGCAGCTCATCGCATTCAAGCAGCTCAACCTTCTCGATACGTGGCCGATGAAAGGGCCGTTTGACGCCATCTTCTGCCGCAACGTCATGATCTATTTCGACAACCCGACCAAGGCCCGGCTGGTGCAGCGCTTTGCCGACCTTCTGGCACCCGGTGGTTGGCTCTACATCGGCCATTCCGAGACCATTCTCGACCAGAAGACGGTTTTCCGCCTGCGCGGTCCAACCATATACCAGAAGGGTACCTGAGCGATGTCCTTCGCCGGTCAACCGAAACCCAATACCCGCCTGCAGGAGGACGTCGCCCCAAGCCGGCAGCCCGCTCCGCGCGCATACGACTGGCGGCGGGGCATGAAGGCCGTGCGCGTGTTGCCGGGAGAGGCCTATGTGACTGCGCGCACCGACGAAATGATCGTCACCGTCCTTGGCTCCTGCGTCGCCGCCTGCATTCGCAACCCGGCAACAGGATTCGGCGGCCTCAACCACTTCATGCTGCCCGAAAGCGACTCCGGCTTCTGGAACGGCGCCAGCGCCGCGCTACGTTACGGCAACTACGCCATGGAGGTGCTGATCAACGAGGTGCTCAAGTCTGGCTGCGAACGCCGGAACCTCGAGATCAAACTGTTCGGCGGCGCCGATCTCACCGATGGCTTGACACTGATCGGTTCGTCGAACGTGTCCTTCGTGCTCGACTATCTCAATGCCGAAGGACTCGTGATCGCCTCCGCCGATCTGGGGGGCTGCTACGGCCGCCGCATCCACTACAATCCTTCGACCGGAGTCGTGCACAGGCTTCTGCTAGGTACCGCCACACACCCCGACTTCGTCGACGAGGAGCATTCTTTCAAAGACCGTCTCGCCAGAACAAAGGTCGAGGGCGAGGTCGATCTCTTCTGAGGTATTATCATGCCTGGAAAACCCATCCGTGTGCTGATCGTCGACGATAGCGCCCTGATGCGGGACATGCTGGCCAGCGTCCTCGGGCGCGAGCCGGGGATCGAAGTCGTCGGCACGGCCGCCGATCCGTTCGCAGCGCGTGAGGCGATCAAGCGCCTCAATCCGGATGTGTTGACGCTCGACATCGAGATGCCCGGCATGAACGGCATCTCCTTTCTCGAAAAGCTGATGGCTTTGCGCCCGATGCCGGTGGTGATGGTGTCGACGCTGACCCAGGCCGGCGCCTTCAGCACCCTCCGCGCCCTCGAGATCGGCGCCGTCGACGTCGTCGGCAAACCCAGCAAGGCCTCCGATCTCGACAGGATCGCCGCCGAGCTCATCGACAAGATCCGGGTCGCGGCGGCGGCCAACGTCGGTGCTCACCGTGCCTCGCCGGAGAAAACGCCGCCTCGCTTCGCCGCGCAGCCACCGCCGGTCGGTTGCTCACGCACCGGCACGGTGATCGGCATCGGCGCTTCGACCGGTGGCGTCGAGGCCATTCGCGCCGTGCTGACCGATCTGCCGGCCCAAATGCCACCGATCCTGATCGTCCAGCATATGCCCGGCCAGTTCACCGCTTCGTTCGCCAGTCGGCTCGACGGCCTCTGCGCCTTGCGCGTGAAGGAAGCCGAAGACGGCGAGACTTTGCGGCCCGGCACGGTCTACTTGGGACCGGGCGGACGGCAGTTCGAGCTGGGGCATGCCGGCCCCAACCTCACCTGCCGCCTCGGCGGCGAGGAGCGCGTGTCCGGGCACGCCCCCTCGGTCGACGTGCTTTTCCGTTCGATGGCCCGAATCTGCCCGATCAACAGTCTCGGCATCATCATGACCGGCATGGGGCGCGACGGCGCCTCGGGCCTTCTCGATATCCGACTCGGCGGCGGTCGCACCATCGGCCAGAACGAGGCAACATCGGTGGTCTACGGCATGCCGCGCGCCGCATTCGAGATCGGAGCCGTGGAGCGGCAACTGCCGCTTCATGGCATCGCTCCCTACCTCACCGCGACCTTCTCGCCGGAGGCGACAGAGACGGCGCATACCTGACCGAAGCGTCGGGACGGCTCAGTCGGCGATCTTGCGGCAGCCCGCCTTGAAACGCTTGAAGTTGGCGGCGTAGTTTTCCGCCGACCGCCGCAGCTTTTCGATGGCCGCATCATCGAGCGTCCGCACGGCCCGCGCCGGCGCGCCGACGATCAGCGACCCTTCCGGAAACTCCTTGCCTTCCGTGACGAGCGCGTTGGCGCCGACCAGACTGTTGGCGCCGATCTTCGCTCCGTTCAGGATGGTGGCCCCCATACCGACCAGCACGTTGTCGCCCAACGTGCAGGAATGGACGATCGCCTGATGGCCGATGGTACAGCCCTCGCCGATGGTCAGCGGAAAGCCGGGATCGGTGTGCAAGGTCGCTCCCTCCTGGATGTTGGTTCGCGCGCCGACGACGATCGGCTCGTTGTCGCCGCGGATCACCGCCCCGAACCAGACGCCGACCTCGGAGCCAAGTTTTACCCGGCCGATCACATGGGCGTCGGGGGCGACCCAGTAGTCGCCGTCTGCGGGCAATTCGGGGGCGATTCCGTCGAGTTCGTAGATCGGCATGAGCGAGTTCCCGGGAATGATGACTATCCGTTCGCCTTCTTTGTAAGGCTCGAACGCAGGCGATCAAGCCGGCGCGTGGGGTGAGCCGGCAGCTAATCGTTCCAGCTGCAAGAAAGCCTCGCTGACCGAAGAACGCGCGAATTTGTTGGAAAACCGCCTTTCGCCGCTCCCCAAAATGCACTAGATGCCGTTATCTTTGACGGGGCGGTTCCGATCGACCGTCCCCCACGAGGGAAAGCGAGCAACGGTGACGGATAAGAAGTCTGTCTTCATCAAGACCTACGGCTGCCAGATGAACGTCTACGACAGCGACCGCATGTCGGATACGCTGGCGCCGCTCGGATATGTCACCGCCGACAGCCCCGAGAATGCCGACCTCGTCATCCTGAACACCTGCCACATCCGCGAGAAGGCCTCGGAAAAGGTCTATTCCGAGCTTGGACGTCTGCGCGTCCTGAAGGCCGAGCGGGCCGTCGAGGGCCGGGAAACCCTCGTTGCGGTCGCCGGCTGCGTCGCCCAGGCGGAAGGCGAGGAAATCATCGCCCGCGCACCCGTGGTCGACATGGTCTTCGGCCCGCAGACCTATCATCGCCTGCCGGAGCTGATCGAGCGGGTCCGCGCCGGCGAACGGCCGGCTGCCACCGAAGGCAAGGCGCCGGCCCGTCCGAAGGTGGTGGAGACCGAGTTTCCGTCCGAGGACAAGTTTGACCACCTCGCCGCGCCGTCCGAGGCAGCGGTTCGCTCGCGCGGGGTGACAGCCTTCCTCACTGTGCAGGAAGGTTGCGACAAGTTCTGCACCTTCTGCGTCGTGCCCTATACGCGCGGCTCGGAGGCCTCGCGCCCGGTGGAGAGAATTGTCGAAGAGGCGAAAACCCTGGTGGCGGCCGGGGTGCGCGAAATCACTCTCCTCGGCCAGAACGTCAATGCCTATCATGGGATCGATGACGAGGGCCGGACCGTTGGCTTGGCAGGTCTGCTTGCGCGCCTTTCGGAACTTCCGCGCCTTGCCCGCATCCGCTACACCACAAGCCACCCGCGCGACCTCGATGACGAACTGATCGCCGCCCACGGCGGCAACTCCAAGCTGATGCCCTATCTGCATCTCCCCGTGCAGTCGGGTTCTGACCGCATTCTCGCGGCCATGAACCGCCGCCACACCGCCGCCGAATATGTCGCCCTCATCGAGCGAATCCGGTCGGCGCGACCGGACATGGCGATCTCGGGCGATTTCATCGTCGGCTTCCCGGGCGAGACCGAGGAAGACTTCGCCGCGACCATGGAGATCGTCCGCACCATCGACTACGCCGCCTGCTTCTCGTTCAAGTATTCGCCGCGCCCTGGCACGCCGGCGGCAGGCCTTGCCGATCAGGTTCCGGAAGCGGTGAAGAGCGAGCGCCTGCATCGGTTGCAGGCTTTGCTCGAAGAGCAACAGAAGGCCTTTGCCGAGCGCCTTGTCGGGCGGACGTTGCCGGTGCTGTTCGAGAAGACCGGGCGCCTTCCCGGCCAGATCGTCGGACGATCGCCCTACCTGCAGCCGGTTGCTGTCATGGCACCGTCGTCGCTCATTGGCGAGATTGCCGATGTGACCATCGAGGCGACCGGCGGACACAGTCTGATCGGCCGGCTCGAAGGCGAGCCCGTGCCAACCCGACGGTCGGCATGAGGCCGTCGGGACACGCATCGACCATGCCGTCGCGACTGTCGCGACTTATCCGGGGAACGCCATGACCTATGCGTCCGACCTCACCCATCTGGTGCTGGTCTTTGAGGATAACCGGCTGATCGGCCCGCTCTACGGTCAGTTCGACCAGCATCTGGCCTTGATCGAGCAGAAACTCGGCGTCGACGCCACGGCGCGTGGCAATCAGGTGACGATCCGGGGATCGCACGAAGCGGCCAGCCGCGCCCGCGACGTGCTCGAGGCGCTCTACGGCCGCCTTCAGGCAGGCCAGACCATCACCTCTGCCGATGTCGAGGGCGCGGTCCGCATGGCGCTGGCGGTCGGCGACCAACTGCCGCTGCCGACGATGGACGCCAGCTCCCGGCTCCAGCTCGCCGCCATTTCCACTCGCCGCAAGACCGTCATCGCCCGCAATCCGGCGCAGGACGCCTATATCCGTGCCATGGATCGCTCGACCCTGGTGTTCGGTCTCGGCCCGGCCGGCACCGGCAAGACCTACCTGGCGGTGGCTCACGCGGCGGCGCTGCTCGAGCGTGGCGAGGTGGCGCGTCTCGTTCTGTCGCGCCCTGCGGTGGAGGCCGGCGAACGGCTTGGCTTCCTGCCGGGCGACATGCGCGAGAAGATCGATCCTTACCTCCGCCCACTCTACGATGCTCTCTATGACATGATGCCGCCGGAGCGGGTCGAGCGCGCCCTCACCTCGGGCGCCATCGAGATTGCGCCGCTTGCCTTCATGCGCGGACGGACTCTGGCCAATGCCGCCGTCATCCTCGACGAGGCGCAGAACACGACATCGATGCAGATGAAGATGTTCCTCACGCGCCTCGGCGACGGCTCGAAGATGATCGTCACCGGGGACCCCAGTCAGATCGACCTGCCGGCAGGACAGGTTTCCGGTCTGGTCGAGGCAAGCCGCATTCTTACCGACACGCCCGGTGTCATCCAGGTTCGTTTCAGCCACGAGGATGTGGTCCGCCATGAACTGGTGGCGCGCATCGTCAAGGCTTATGATGATGACAGCCGGGAGCGGCTCGCCTCCCGTGGGGAGAAGGCATGAGCGTGATCGCCGTCGACATTCTTGCCGAGAGCCCGCTGTGGGGCGAGGCCGAGGATTGGCGCTCCGATGTCGAAACCGCCGTCGCCATGGCGGCGGCGGCGGCCGACGCCGAGATTGCCGACGACGCCGAGCTGTCCTTGCTGCTCACCGAGGACGCGGCGATCCGTGTGCTCAATCGCGACCATCGAGGTCTGGACAAGCCGACCAACGTACTGTCCTTCCCGCAGGACGACCCGGAAGCGGAGGCCTACGGACCGCTCCTCGGCGATGTTGTCGTGGCGTACGAGACGGTTGCACGCGAGGCGGCTGAAGAAGGCATTTCGTTCCGTGATCATTTTCTGCACATGATCGTGCATGGATTCCTGCATCTCGTCGGGTATGATCACATGAACGACGACGAAGCCGAGGAGATGGAAGGCCTTGAAACGGCCATCCTAGCCCGGCTCCGCATCGCCAACCCCTATGCCGACGCGCCGATGGGCGGCGCCGGCCGCTGAGGGACGGCATTATCGGGGCGTCCGCCAGCGGCCGGGAGGGCCGGCGGGCGGCGCGGAAGAAGGACAATGAGCGACAGCGACAGTCATAGTACAGGCAGTCAGAGTATGACCGCGACGGCCCAAGCGGGCGTCTCGGCCGAGGGTGGAACAGGTGCCGGGTCAAGCTGGCTGGCGCGGCTGCGCGAGGCCTTCGGCTTCAAGACGTCGGCAACGCTCCGGCAGAATCTCGAAGAAGCCCTCAGCCAGGAGGACGCGCTCGATGCCGCCTTCTCGCCCGAGGAGCGGACGCTGATCCGAAACATCCTTCGCCTCAGGGAAACGCGCGTCGCCGACGTGCTGGTTCCAAGGGCGGACATTGCCGCCGTCGATGCCGACACCACGCTGGCCGAGCTGCTCGGACTGTTCGAGGCTTCCGGCCATTCGCGCATGCCGGTCTATCGAGAGACGCTCGACGACGCCATCGGCATGGTCCACATCAAGGACCTCATCACCCACATCACCGGCAAGGCGCGGATCGATGCGACCGCCGAGGAGGACGAAGGCCGGCTGGATGTCGGCAAGGTCGACCTCGACATCACGCTCGAAGCGGCGAAGCTCGTGCGCGCCGTATTGTTCGTGCCGCCGTCCATGCCGGCCACCGATCTCCTGCAGAAAATGCAGGCGACGCACATCCAGATGGCGCTGGTCATCGACGAGTACGGCGGCACCGACGGCATCGTTTCCATCGAGGACATCGTGGAAACCATCGTCGGCGAGATCGATGACGAACACGACGACGAGGATGGTCCTCTGGTCAAGACGGTGCAGGATGGCGTCTATCTCGCGGACGCCCGCGCCGATCTCGACGATGTCAGGGCGACAATCGGGCCGAGCTTCTCCTTTGCCGACTACGACGAGGACGTCGACACGCTCGGCGGCCTCCTGTTCGCCGCTCTCGGCCGGATTCCGGTCCGCGGCGAAGTGATCATCTCCGACGATCTGCCCGGATGGGAAGTGGAAGTGCTCGACGCCGACCCCCGCCGCATCAAGACGGTGCGCCTCTTCGCGCGCCCCAACGAGCCGGCGGAGACGGTCGAATCCTCAGAGGTCGGGGGCTGACGGACTTCCCCGCCTCCGCTCACTGCATCTTCCATCAAGCCAACCCTCGCGTTTTGAACGTTGCCGGAAGTCGCCAAAGCGACTTTCGGCAATCACCGAGCCATTCCCTCTCCGACGGCGACCGGCTATTGCTTCGAACGGAACGACCGATTCGCCGGCGAGGGAAGAGGCGCGATGTTTGATACCTTTGCCCATCGGCTCCTGCTCCTCTGGGGGTGGCCGCGACGTTTTGCCGCCCTCTCGGTCGGCGCGCTTTCGGCACTTGCCCAGGCGCCAGTGCATGCCGCGCCGATCCTGTTCCTGACGCTGCCTGCGTTGGTGATCCTGATTGACGGGGCCATTGTGGCGGGACCACGCGGGGTTCGCCGACTGGGCCCCGCCGCCGTCACCGGATGGTGGTTCGGCTTCGGATATTTCCTCGCCGGTCTCCACTGGATAGGAGTTGCCTTCTTCGCCGAAGGGCGATCGGCGTTGATCCCGCTGATGCCCGTCGCCGTCGTCGGACTTGCCGCGGGCCTCGCACTCTTCACGGCCCTTGGCACTTTCGTGGCCCGTCTCCTTTGGAGCGATGGCCCGACGCGCATTTTCGCACTCGCCTTCGGGCTTGGCGCCTCCGAATGGCTGCGCGGGCACGTATTGACCGGCTTTCCCTGGAACCTGTTCGGGCAGGCGGTGGCCTTCACCGACCTCACCGCGCAAGCGGCTAGCGTGGTCGGCGTCTATGGGCTGGCATTCGCCGGCATCGCCGTGTTCGCCGCGCCCGCTCTCCTTGCCGACGAGCGAGGAAGACAACCCTGGTTGAGGCGGCTGACCGTCGCATCGGTGCTAGCTCTCGCGGTGGCCGATGTCGGTTGGGGCGTCTACAGGCTTTCGGGCGCGGCGCCGACCGGCGAGGCGGTGATTGCCAACGCCCGCATTCGCATCGTGCAACCGAACATCGACCAAGCCGTCAAATGGTCCCCTGACAAAAGACAGGAGGCTCTCGACAAGCTGACGACGCTCTCCGACCGGCGAACCGATCCCGAAACGTTGGGCGCCATGTCGTTTTCCGAGATCATTTGGCCGGAAACGGCGCTGCCCTTTTTCCTGACCGAGGAGCCAGAGGCGCTCGCCCGCATCGCCGACCTGCTGTCGCCGGGAACGATCCTTCTCACAGGTGCGCCCCGCATCGAGCCGGCCGACGATGTGGCCGAGGGGGGGCGCCGCTACTACAACTCGCTGTTCGCCATCGACGACACCGGCGCCATCCGCGCCGCCTACGACAAGGTGCACCTCGTTCCCTTCGGCGAATATATGCCCCTCGGGTCGTTGGTCCGCCGATTGGGCGTCGACGAGCTGTTTCGCGGGATCGGCGGTTTCTCGCCCGGCCCCCGACGCAACCTCATCGCGCTTGCCGGCCATCCATCCTTCTCGGTGCTAATCTGCTACGAAGCGATCTTTCCTGGCGAGGTACTACCGGAAGGCGGCCATCCCGATTACTTCGTCAACATCACCAATGACGGTTGGTTCGGCCACAGTGCCGGCCCCTACCAACACCTCGACGCCGCCCGTTTGCGTACTATCGAGGAAGGCATACCGATGGTTCGCGCCGCGAATACCGGCGTATCCGCAATCATCGATGCCTATGGCAGGTTGGTTTCAAGTCTACCACTCGGCGAAGAAGGCGTGCTCGACGGTTTCGTTCCGTCAGAACACCCCAATTCTTACTTTCAACGAAGTGGGTCGGCTTTTCTCTTGATCTTTAGCGTCTTTTTCATCTTGTTATCACTTCACGGGAAGCGAAACGGTAGATCCGGCAGTTGACAACTTCTCGTTCAGAGACAACAATCTCAGCGCGCAACGATCCCTTTGTGGTTCGTTTGCCAAGAATGGGCCGCAAGACAAAAAATAAAGACCGCGCCTTGCGAGCCTCATCGATAACCGCGGGAAAATCCGCAGACGAGACCAACATGGCCAGCAAAAAGTCCCCCAATCCAATTGATGTGCACGTCGGTAGCCGCGTAAGGCTTCGCCGCATGATGCTCGGCATGAGCCAAGAAAAACTGGGTGAAGCACTCGGAATCACTTTCCAGCAGATCCAGAAATACGAAAAGGGTACCAATCGGGTCGGTGCCAGCCGCCTTCAACACATTGCGACGGTCCTCAAGGTTCCAGTGTCGTTCTTCTTCGAGGACGCCCCGGGCACACCGGAAGAGGCTGCCGGTTTCGCTGAAACCCCGAGCCATTCCTATGTCGTCGACTTCCTGTCGTCGACCGAGGGCCTCTCGCTCAACAAGTCCTTCGTGCGCATCAAGGACGCCCGCGTTCGTCGGCGCATCGTTGATCTCGTGCAGACTCTGGCTGCCGAAGACGGCGACGCCTGAGCCACTGAGATTCAAACCATGACGGATTGTCTCGACGCAGGTCGAGACAATCCGTTTTGCTTTCCGGACACGCCTGCTTCACGGAAAACGGGCGTGCTCGTGTCTCTTGTTCAAAGCGCCTGTCCTCGCAGGCCGTGGCACTGAACGCACGCTGCCACCCAAACGCGCGCGAGCAAACCGCCCGAGCTTGCGCTTTTTCTGAAGGCTTGCGAAAAGAAAGCGCCGCGACGGACCAAGCCCGCGGCAGACTAGTCTTCCGTCGACCGTGTCGACGTCTTCTTTGAGGGGTCAACCCTATGTCACGCCAGAACTACCTCTTCACCTCCGAGTCCGTCTCGGAAGGTCATCCCGACAAAGTCTGCGACCGCATCTCCGATACCATCGTCGACGCTTTCCTTGCCGCCGAACCGCAGGCGCGCGTGGCGGCCGAGACCTTGGCGACCACCAACCGTGTCGTCATCGCCGGCGAAACGCGTGGTCCCCAGTCCGTCGACAACGCGCTGATCGAGAAGCTGACGCGCGAGGCCATCCGCGACATCGGTTACGAACAGGACGGCTTCCACTGGGAAACCGCCGAGATCGAAATCCTGTTGCACGAGCAGTCGTCCGACATCGCCCAGGGCGTCGACGCGGCGGCCGACAAGGACGAAGGCGCGGGCGACCAAGGCATCATGTTCGGCTACGCCTGCCGCGAAACGCCGGAGCTGATGCCGGCGCCGATCTACTATGCCCACAAGATCCTTCGCGACCTCGCTGGGGTTCGCAAGTCCGGCAAGGAGCCGCTGCTTGGCCCGGATGCCAAGAGCCAGGTGACTGTTGCCTACGAGGGCGGCAAGGCAGTTCGTGCGCCCCAGATCGTTCTTTCCACCCAGCACGCCGACGGCCTCACGTCGGTCGACGTGCGCCGCATCGTCGAGCCCTACATCATCGCAGCACTGCCGGCCGGCTGGGTGGACGAAAAGACCATCTGGCACGTCAACCCGACCGGCAAGTTCGTGATCGGCGGTCCTGATGGCGACGCCGGCCTCACCGGCCGCAAGATCATCGTCGACACCTACGGCGGCGCGGCGCCGCACGGTGGCGGTGCCTTCTCCGGCAAGGACCCGACCAAGGTCGATCGCTCGGCGGCCTATGCCGCCCGTTGGCTGGCCAAGAACATCGTCGCCGCCGGCCTCTCCGATCGCGCCACGATCCAGCTCAGCTACGCCATTGGCGTCAGCGACCCGCTGTCGATCTATGTCGACCTTCACGACACTGGCAACGTCGATCCGGCCCGTATCGAGAAAGTGCTCGGCGACCGCGACTTCGTCCGCCTGTCGCCGCGCGGCATTCGCGAGCGGCTCGGCCTCAACAAGCCGATCTATGCCCGGACCGCCGCTTACGGCCACTTCGGTCGGGCGGCCGAGGCGGACGGCGGCTTCTCCTGGGAGGCGCTCGACCTCGTCGACGCCTTGAAGTCGGCCCTCGCCTGAAGCGCGGAAATACGCTAGACACCGCCCCGGCAGCTCAGCTGCCGGGGTTTTTCATTGCCGGGCGGCCGGACCGTCCGAGTTCTGCATGCAACGGGCATTGATGAGCGACGACGACCACAAACCGGAGCACCGCCCCGGAGAGCCACGCGAGAGCGCCTTTTTTGGCCGCCGAAAGGGCAAGACTCTGCGGAAGGGGCAGGCCGAACGCCTCGAGGCGGATCTCCCGAGACTCTCGCTCGATCTTGCAGCCCCCGTACCCCAAAGCCTCGAGGAGCTTTTTCCCCATGCGCCAAGCGAAATACGCATGGAGATCGGCTTTGGTGGCGGCGAGCATCTGATCCATCGGTCGCTCGAACGTCCCGACGTTGGCTTCATCGGTGTCGAGCCGTTCATCAACGGCATGACCAAGGCGTTAGGCCGGATCGCCGCCGGGGAGATCGCCAACATTCGCCTCAGCGGCGAAGATGGCGTCAAGGTTCTCGACTGGTTGCCCGAGGCCTCGCTCGACCGCGTGCTTCTGCTCTACCCCGACCCCTGGCCGAAAAAACGTCACTGGAAGCGGCGGTTCGTCGGCCCCGATACCGTGGCCCGTTTCGCGCGCGTACTGAAGTGCGGGGGCGAGTTCTGGTTCGCCTCGGATATCGACACCTACGTCGACTGGACGCTTCGCCACGTCCGCGCCAATCCCGATTTCGCTTGGACGGCTTCGGCGCCGGACGACTGGCGCCAGCCCTGGCAGGGTTGGCCCGGGACCCGCTACGAGGCCAAGGCGCGGCGCGAGGGAAGAGGGTCGGCCTATCTGACGTTCCGGCGACAGCCGCGAAGCCCCTGAAAGGCAAGCGATGCTCCTAATGGTAGCCGCCCATCCCGCAACGGGTTCCCGAACACATCCGGTCGAACCTCCGGTTGGTGTGGGCGGCCCATTGATTTCCGCGCAAAAGCGGCCTATATGGGTTGCATCAGTTCTGATGCGCTTCATAAAGCGGGTTGGGAGTGGGTCCGAAAGGTCCCGCTCTTTTTTATTGCCCGCGATGGCGCGCCGCGAAGGATAACGCCGACCGATGACGTCCGAGGACCAGCCTCCCCTTCCGCCACTTGGCGGTCAGAGTGTCGAGACGACGCTCGACGAACCGCGTCTCGTGACCGAGACCGGCGTCGAGGCGCGGGTTGCCGCCATCGTGGAACCGGCTCTTGTCGATCTTGGCTATCGGCTTGTCCGCGTGCGCATGACGGGTCTCAACGGCGTGACGCTGCAGATCTTCGCCGAGAAGATTGACGGCACCATGAGCGTCGAGGATTGCGAGGCGGCAAGCAACGTGATCTCCCCCCTGCTCGACGTCGACGATCCGATCGGCAAGGCCTATAGCCTGGAAATGTCCTCGCCAGGCATGGACCGCATCCTGGTGCGTCGGTCGGACTTCGTCCGTTGGGCGGGTTTCGAGACCAAGCTGGAGCTCGCCGTTCCCCTGATGGGACGCAAGCGCTTCCGTGGCTGGCTCACCGGCGTCAAGGACGACAAGGGCGGCATGCGCCTCTTGCAGGCGCTTGAGGATGGTACCAAGGAAATCGAATTCCCGCTCGACACCGTGTCGGAAGCGCGCCTCGTCTTGAACGAAGCGTTGATCCGTGAGGCGCTCAAAGCGGGCAAGAGCTGAGAACAAGGGCGGTCTTTCCGCCTTAAGAAAGCCCGGGGGCACCCCCGAAGGACGGATTAGGAACCCCATCGAGGGCAGGAGACGAAGATAATGGCCGTCAGTGCGAACCGTTTGGAACTCTTGCAGATTGCCGACGCGGTGGCTCGCGAGAAGTCGATCGACCGGCAGATCGTCATCGCGGCGATGGAAGATGCCATTCAGAAGGCCGCCCGCTCGCGCTACGGTTCCGAGACCGACGTCCGCGCCGAGATCAATCCGCGCACCGGCGAGATCAAGCTGCAGCGTCTTCTTCAGGTGGTGGAGAATGTCGAGAACTTCTCGACCGAGGTCGATCTTGTCGAAGCGCAGCGCCGCAACCCGGCCGCGCTTGTCGGCGACTTCATCTCCGAGCCGCTTCCGCCGATCGACTTCGGCCGCATCGCCGCCCAGTCCGCCAAGCAGGTCATCGTGCAGAAAGTCCGCGAGGCCGAGCGCGACCGCCAGTTCGACGAGTTCAAGGACCGGACGGGCGAGGTGGTCAACGGCGTCGTCAAGCGCGTCGAATATGGCAACGTCATCGTCGACCTCGGCCGTGGCGAGGCGATCTGCCGCCGCGACGAGCTGATCCCCCGCGAGAGCTTCCGTTACGGCGATCGCATTCGCGCCATCATCCACGATGTGCGCCGCGAGCAGCGCGGTCCGCAGGTGTTCCTGTCGCGCACCCATCCGCTGTTCATGGCCAAGCTGTTCGCTTCCGAAGTCCCCGAGATCTATGACGGCATCATCGAGGTGAAGTCGGTCGCCCGCGATCCTGGCTCGCGCGCCAAGATCGCCGTCATCTCCAAGGATTCGTCGATCGACCCGGTTGGCGCCTGCGTCGGCATGCGCGGCAGCCGCGTTCAGGCCGTGGTGCAGGAACTGCAGGGCGAGAAGATCGACATCATTCCCTGGTCGCCCGATCCGGCCACCTTCATCGTCAACGCGCTTCAGCCCGCCGAAGTGGCCAAGGTGGTGCTCGACGAGGATGCCGAGCGCATCGAAGTGGTGGTGCCGGACGACCAGTTGTCGCTGGCCATCGGCCGTCGTGGCCAGAACGTGCGCCTCGCCAGCCAGCTGACCGGTTGGGCCATCGACATCCTGACCGAGCAGGAAGAGAGCGAGCGGCGCCAGAAGGAGTTCAACGAACGCACCGAGCTGTTCATGACCGCCCTCAACGTCGACGAGGTGGTCGGCCAGCTGCTTGCCACCGAGGGCTTCTCCACGGTCGAAGAGCTCACGCTCGTCGAGCGCGACGAGATCGCCGCCATCGAAGGCTTCGATGAAGAGACGGCCGAGGAAATCCAGGCGCGCGCCCAGGACTATCTCGACGCCAAGGAACGCGAACTCGACGAGGAGCGGATCAAGCTTGGCGTCGAGGATGCCCTGCGCGAGGTACCGGGCGTCACCACGGCC
>CAXXNH010000054.1:0-22540 GCA_963665435.2 uncultured Pleomorphomonas sp.
CGTCCCGCGTCCGCGACATGTTCGAACAGGCCAAGAAGAACGCCCCGTGCATCATCTTCATTGACGAGATCGACGCGGTCGGTCGCCATCGCGGCGCCGGCCTCGGCGGCGGCAACGACGAGCGCGAGCAGACGCTGAACCAGTTGCTGGTGGAGATGGACGGCTTCGAGCAGAACGAAGGCGTCATCATCATCGCCGCAACCAACCGCCCGGACGTGCTCGACCCCGCCCTGCTGCGACCCGGCCGTTTCGATCGCCAGATCACCGTGCCGAACCCCGACGTCAACGGTCGCGAGAAGATCCTGAAGGTTCACGCACGCAAGGTGCCGATGGCGCCCGACGTCGACCTCAAGGTGCTGGCGCGCGGCACGCCCGGCTTCTCCGGCGCCGATCTCATGAACCTCGTCAACGAGGCCGCCCTGCTGGCCGCACGCCGCAACAAGCGCATCGTCACGATGGGCGAGTTCGAGGACGCCAAGGACAAGGTGATGATGGGCGCCGAGCGCAAGTCGCTGGCCATGACGCCCGAAGAGAAGCGGAACACCGCCTATCACGAGGCCGGTCACGCCATCATCGCGCTGATGCTCGACAAGACCATCGACCCGATCCACAAGGCCACCATCATACCGCGTGGACGTTCGCTCGGCATGGTGATGACGCTGCCCGAAAGCGATCGCTACAACTGGACCTACGAGAAGGCGCTTGCCCGTCTGACCATGCTGTTCGGCGGTCGCGAGGCTGAGATCCTCACCTTTGGCCCTGAAAAGGTCACCACCGGCGCCGCTGGCGATATCCAGATGGCCACCGGCCTCGCCCGCTCCATGGTGATGGAATGGGGCATGAGCGAGAAGCTCGGCCGCGTCCGCTATCGGCCGAACGAGCAGGAAGTCTTCCTCGGTCACTCGGTCAGCCAGTCGACCAACATGGCCGACGAGACCGCCAAGCTGATCGACGAGGAGGTCCGCCGCTACATCGAGGAAGGCGAGACGAACGCCCGCCGCATCATCAGCGAGAACCACGACAAGTTCGTCGCCATCGCCGAAGCGCTCCTGGAGTTCGAGACGCTGACCGGCGACGAGCTGCGCGGCATCATGAACGGCCACCCGCCGGTCCGCGACGCCTTCGATGACACCACGCCGCCCCGTGGCTCGGCGGTGCCCACGACCAAGCCGCGCCCGAAGGGCGAGGAGCCCGACGGCGCCACGCCGCAGCCGACGGCCTGAGCATCGGTCACAGAGAAAGACGAATGAGAGAAGGCGCCGGGGCAGATCGTCCCGGCGCCTTCTCTTTTAGAGCATCATCCGACCGGAGTGAAACGAGGATCGAAAAGATGATGCGTTGCAAACAAAAGCCTAGAGCGCCGATCTGATTCAGTCAGCGCTCTATGTCGAACGCCAACGCAAAACGGCCGCCCAGACAGGCGGCCGTTCACATTCTTCGAAAGGAGGGAGCCGATATCAGCTTTGGGCTGCCGTGGTCCGGAGCGCATCGCGAGCCGGGCCGTAGCCAGGCTTCAGCACCAGCGCCCGATTGATCGAGTCGCGGCCGCGCTGAGCGTCGCCGGTGCGGATCTGGGCGATGCCGAGGTTGGTCCAGAATTCGGCCGACTGCTTGTTGCGGTTGACGGCCGCCGCGAAGTCCTGCAGCGCTTCCTTGTCCTTGCCGACCTGAAGGCGGCTGAGACCGCGCGCATTGTAGGGTTCGGAGGAGTTGGCATCGAGAGCGATCGCCGCATCTAGGTCGGCCATGGCGCGAATGTGGTTGCCGCGGCTCTGGAAGACCAAGGCCCTGTTGTAATAGGCCTTGGCGTCCGAGGTGTTGAGCGTTACCGCCCGATCGAAGTCTGCCATTGCAAAATCGAGCTGGCCGGACTGGCGATAGAGCGTGCCTCGACCGAGATAGGCCGGCTGATAGTCGGCGTTGAGCGCAATCGCCTGATTGTAGTCGGCAAGCGCCGCCTGCGGCTGGTTCAGCTGGCGATAAATCAGGGCTCGGTTGTTGTAGGCCTGATAGAATCCGGGGTTGAGCTGGATCGCGGTGGTGAAGTCGGCAAGCGCCGCCTGGAACTGCCCGGCCTGACCATAGGCCGATCCGCGGACGTTGTAGTTCACCGGGTTCTGCGGTTCGCGCTGGATAGCCGTCGAGAGAGAGCTGATGTTGGCCGTCGACCCGGCGTTGGGGTCGACCACCCAGCTCGGCTCGTTCGTCGGACCGGACGTCGTACAGGCGGAAGCCAGAAGACCCAGGGCAACAGCGCCCGCAAGGCCGCGAAGAGCCGAAGACGTCGCAATCAACCGCATCAATCCATCCCTTTCAGGCAATACCGGACACATTGGACCGGCGAGCACCCTTACGCGGCACCTTTGTCCGCACCACGAGACCGATGGACGCCATTTCGGCACCCTACCGATCCGTTTGCGCCGGACAAAACAAAAGAGACGGTCGACTCGCGTGACCGTCCCTCGACTTCGACAAACAGCATCGGGCGACGGAGCCCGTGTATTAGTGGGTGCGACCCTTGACCGAGATCAGGCCTTCGCGCTGAGCCCGCTTGCGAGCCAGCTTGCGCGAACGGCGAACGGCCTCGGCCTTTTCGCGAGCCTTCTTCTCCGACGGCTTCTCGTAGTGGCCGCGCAGCTTCATCTCGCGGAAAATGCCTTCGCGCTGCATCTTCTTCTTCAGCGCCTTGAGAGCCTGGTCGACGTTGTTGTCGCGAACGAGTACCTGCACGCCTGTTCTTCCCGTGGTCGGTCACCGTGAAACCCATCTTGCCGGGGCGGTCACACCCGCGGCTTCGCGTCTCAGGCGACATGATGAAACCAATCTCGCGGAAACGACAAATTTCCGCCGCGGCACGCCAGGGCGCCGCAAGAGTGGAGGTTCTCTAGCAAATCGCCGGAGGCCTGTCCACAGGAGATAGGGCCGGATAAGCCGGAAAATGCGACGCTGCCCCGATCGGCGCAATCGCACGCAGCCGCAAAGCCACACCCGCTACGCTTCCCGAGTCCGGTAGGCCATGGTTAACGCAATTTTGCCAAGATGGTCGGCATGAGTCTTGCGAGTGAGAAATCGGGTCAGAGAAACTGACTCGTTCAACTGATGCGTCCGCGTCGAGGTCGCCCCTGTCATGTGCCGCTGGCTCGCCTATTCCGGTCGTCCGATTTTCCTGGATACCCTGGTCTCCAAACCCTGCCATTCGCTCATTCACCAGAGCCAGTCGGCCACCGAATGCCTTGCCGCCACCAACGGCGACGGTTTCGGCCTTGGCTGGTACGGCGCATGGAGAGAGCCGGGGCTGTTCCGCGACGCCATGCCTGCCTGGAATGACGACAATCTGAAGAGCCTGACGCATCAGATTTCATCATCGATGTTCTTCGCCCACGTGCGCGCGTCCACCGGCACGCCGACAACTCGCGTCAACTGCCACCCGTTCGCCAGCGGCCGCTGGATGTTCATGCACAACGGGCAGGTCGGCGGCTGGGACCGCATTCGTCGCCGTCTGGAGGCGAGGCTGTCCGATACCCGCTATCGCGAGCGCCGTGGGTCCACCGACTCCGAAGTGCTTTTCCTGCTGCTCGACGCCGATGATCTCGATATCGACCCCATCGGCGCCATGCGCTCGGTGCTCGCCGAGACGCGCCGGGCGATGATCGATGCAGGCGTGGACGAACCGTTGCGCCTTACCGCCGCCCTGTCCGACGGCGAGAGGCTCCATGCCTTCCGCTACTCCTCCGACGACCGCCCGCCCAGCCTCTACTGGCGGCACGGCGACGACGGCATCACCGTGGTGTCGGAGCCGATCGACGCCGCCCACGATCAGTGGACAGCCGTCGCCCCCAACACGGTACTGACCGTGGAGCCGGGCGGCCACATCCGCTTCGACGATTTCGAGGTGGAAACGACCCGACGGATCACTACCTGCGTGGCCTGAGATCGGCTGACGTCATCCCACCCGGTTGACGTGCCCCATCTTGCGTCCGGGGCGGCTTTCCGCCTTGCCGTAGAGATGAAGCCTCGCCCTGGGATCGGTCGTGATGGCGGCCCAGGCATCCGCATCGGCGCCGATCAAGTTTTCCATCACCGTCGGCGCGACGGTCTCGACCGAGCCGATCGGCCAGCCGGCAATCGCCCGCACGTGATTCTCGAACTGCGAGGTCACCGCGCCGTCTTCCGTCCAGTGGCCCGAGTTGTGAACGCGCGGTGCGATCTCATTGACGACGAGCCGCTCGCCCCTGGCATCGCGGACCACGAACAGCTCGACGCCGAGCACGCCGACATAGTCGAGTGCATCGGCGATGCGGCGACCAAGCGCCACGGCCGCGTCTGCGGTCTCGGGGCTCACCCGTGCCGGCACCCGCGTTTCCTTCAGGATATGATTGGCGTGCGAATTCTCGCCGATATCGTAGACGGCCGACTTGCCATCGGCGCCCCGCACCACGATCGCCGAGACCTCCATGGCGAAGGGCACGAGTGCCTCGAGAATGAGGTCGCCGCCGCCGAGCTCGGCCACCGCCGCGACAAGCGCCTCGCGACTGTCCCCCTTGCGCTGCCCTTTGCCGTCGTAGCCGAAGCGACGGGTCTTGACGATGGCTGGCAGTCCGGTGACGGAGATCGCCGCGTCGACATCATCAACGCCGTCGATGGGGGCAAAGGCGGCCACCTCGGCCCCAGCCCCCCGAAGGAACGTCTTCTCGACGAGCCGGTCCTGCGAGGTAGCGAGCGCCAGCGCACCGGGCCGAAGCAATGTCTTGCCGGCGATCACCTCGGCGGCGCGGGCCGGCACGTTCTCGAATTCGTAGGTGACGACGTCGCAGCGCCCGGCGAAGGCGGCAAGCGCCGTCTCATCGTCGTAGGCGGCAACGGTATGGGCCTTCGACACCTCGAAGGCCGGACTCTCGGGATCGGGGCAATAGACATGAACCGAAAGCCCGAGCCGAGCCGCGGCAAGCGCCATCATGCGGCCGAGCTGGCCGCCGCCAAGCATGCCGATTACCGAACCGGGGGGAAGCATCTCAGGCGCCATCGACGGGCTCCTCGGCGACAGCCGCCGTCTGGCGGGCACGGAACGCGTCGAGCCGGTCGGCCAAGGCCTTGTCCGACAGCGCCAGCACGGAAGTAGCGAGCAAGGCCGCGTTGATGGCGCCGGCCTTGCCAATGGCCAGCGTTCCCACGGGAACGCCACCGGGCATCTGGACGATGGAAAGAAGGCTATCCTGTCCCTTGAGCGCGTGGCTCTCGACGGGAACGCCCAGCACCGGCAACGGCGTCAGCGCGGCCACCATGCCGGGGAGGTGGGCGGCGCCGCCGGCTCCGGCGATGATCACCTTGTAGCCATCGGCGCGCGCGCCCTTGGCAAAGGCGACCATGCGATCGGGAGTGCGGTGGGCGGATACGATCATCGCCTTGTGCGGCACGCCGAGCGCATCCAGCGTATCGGCGGCGTGTTTCATGGTGGCCCAGTCGGACTGGCTGCCCATGATGATGGCGACAGGCGGCTTATCGGTCATCTCTGGAAAATCCCCGGCTCGCGGCGTCGCCCAAGGCGGTAGGGGAAATACCGGGCGAAGGCAAGCCTTCGGCGCGATTCTCATGCAGCCGTACCAGCTCGCCAAGACCTTCGCCCGACGGCGCCGCCGTCATCGCGGCTCAGGCGATGATGTCGGGAACCTGCTGGTCCTCGAGCTGCTTGATGCGATCCTTCAACACCAGCTTGCGCTTCTTGAGGCGCTGGATCTGGATGGAATCGGCCGAGCCAAGCGACACCATCGCATCGATGGCCGCATCGAGGTCCCGGTGCTCCTGGCGAAGCTGCGCCAGTTCGAGCTGCACCTGTTCATTGGCTTCTTCCTGCCCCGTCATCCAGCAAACCCTTCGCCTCGTCCCCGCCGGCAGCCGAGCGCCAGCTTTCGCGACAGTCTAGCAGATCGCCATTGCCTTTTCATGGTCCTCGGCGGAAAAGCCCCCGTCTTTGCGAAACGGTTCCACGACCGGGGCGACCGCCTCGGCGCCCCGCCTCCCAGGCGGCCGGGAGCTTAGCCGCCTCAGGCCGACGACCCCGCTTTTCCGGGGAATGCAGTCGCCCCCGCGCTTTCTCCATCTTGCCGCCTTTCGCCGAATGTGCCTAAGCAATGTCGGTTTCTCGCGACAGCCAGAGAGAGCGGCGCGCGGGCGACGAGAATCCTTCCCCGGAGACCCTTCCGTGTCCGACCGGCAGGCCCGGCCACCGTCTCATGCGGTGGATGACGACGTGTGGTGTCCAAACAGATGCAAGCCGGCAACCGCCGCGCAACCCCGTCGCCCACAGCGCCGGGACAGGTGACGATGCGATGATCGACGATCCTCTCTTCTACCTCGCCGCCATTCCGGCCGTAGTGCTCACCGGTCTGTCGAAAGGCGGACTTGGCGCCGCCTTCGGTCTTGCGGCGGTGCCCATCCTCGCCCTCGTCGTCTCGCCGGTCCGCGCCGCAGGCCTGATGCTGCCGATTCTCCTCATTTCCGACGTCGTCGCCATGTGGTCCTACCGGCAGCATTTCAGCATCGACCTGGTTCGGCATCTGATGCTCCCGGCGATCCTCGGCACTGCCCTCGGCTGGGCGACCGCCAGTTACGTTTCCGACGATGCCCTCCGCCTCGTGGTCGGCGGCCTCGCCATCGCTTTCGTCGCCCGCATCTTCATGCTGGAGCGGGCGCACGCGCGAAAGGTTGCCAGCGGTAGCGCCGCTGGCTTGCCGCCGCCAACCCAGAAGTCGACGCTCGGCGCCTTCGTCTGGGGTACGCTGACCGGCTACACCTCCTTCGTCGCGCACGCGGGCGGGCCGCCTTTCCAGACCTACGTTCAGCCGATGCGGCTCAGCCCCACCCTGTTCGCCGGCACGGCTGCCATCTTCTTCGGCGCGCTCAACATGATGAAGGTGATCCCTTACGCCATGCTCGGCCAGTTTACCGCCGAGAACCTGCTGATGTCGGCCATTCTGGCCCCGCTGACCGTCGGCTCCACCTATGTCGGCGTGAAGCTCGTCAAGCGGATCGACGAGCGGCTGTTCTACCGAATCCTGACGATCTCGGTGTTCGCCGTCGGTCTGAAGCTGATTTACGACGGCGGGATGCATCTCTTGGGCCTCTGATGCGTTTAGGCGCATGGCCACAGTTCTGCCGCGCCTTTGCCGAGGTCGGCGTCTAGCCTTTTCGAGACATGAACACGCGGAAGGCCCACGGGGCGGACCGAGACGGGAGAATGGAATGAACATCAAGCCGCTCGGCAAGCGGGATCATCGCATCGACATCCTGCGCGCCCTGGCGCTCCTATCCATTTTCATCAACCACATTCCCGGCAATGTGCTTGAGCCCTTCACGCACAAGAACTTCGGCCTGTCCGACTCGGCCGAAGCCTTCGTCCTGCTGGCCGGCGTCGCCTCGGCATTCGCCTACTTTCCCCGCTTCGCCGCCGGCGCCATCGCCCTGCCGCTCGCCAAGATCGCCAAGCGCGTGGTCGTTCTCTACGTCGCCCAACTCGCCTCGCTGATGGTCGGCCTCGGCATCTTCTGCTTCGGGCTCCAGCAATGGGGCATGCCGATCCTCGATATTCCCCTCAACATCGACACTATCTTCGCCCAGCCGACCAAGGCCCTCATCGGCATTCCGCTGATGACGCAGCAGATCGGCTATCACAACATCCTGCCGCTCTATGTCTGCCTTCTGATCTTCCTGCCAGTCCTGATGGTTGTGGCTCGTTTCTTCGGCCTCGGCGCCATGCTCTTCACGTCGTTCGCCGTCTATGCCGCTGCCCATGTGTTCGGGCTCAACATGCCGGCCTATCCGGGCCGCGGCGGCTGGTTCTTCAACCCCATCACCTGGCAGCTCATCTTCGGTATCGGCTTCTTCGTCGGCGTGCGCGTGTTGCGCGGCCAAACGCCCGTTCCCTACTACCGGCCGCTCTGGTGGGGCGCGCTCGCCTATCTGATCGCCACCTGCATCTATCACCGCTACAATCTCTACGGCACCATCCCGAGCGTCAGCTGGCTGCCGCACAATTTCCAGGTCAACGAGAAGCCCTGGGTGGCGCTGCCGCGCCTTCTGCACATCCTGTCGCTGGCCTATGTCATCGGCCATAGCCGACTGGTCATGGGGTGGCTCGGCCGCCTGTCGCCGGATGGCGTTCTCTCGCGCATCGGCAGAAACTCCCTGCCGGTGTTCTGGCTCGGAACGGCGCTGTCGGTGGTCGGCCAGGTGGCGATGTTTGCAGCCAAGCTGGGAACCGTTGGCCAGATCGTCTTCATCGCCCTCGGCATCCTCGCCCAGGCCGGGCTTGCCTATTTCCTCGACTATCTGGGCAAGGCCAGCAAGGCCAAGGTCGCCCCCAAGCCGATAGTCGAACCAGGCCAGGACCCGATCGCCGCCTGATCGACAAGGCCCCAAAACAAAACGCCACGGACCAGAGGCCGTGGCGTTTGCCGGATCAGTGGATTCCGAACAGCAGTGTCCTTAGTGGAGGACCTGGGTATCGGACGAAAGCTTTACGATCTCGTCCTTCAGGGCCAGCTTTTGCCGCTTCAACTCGCGCAATGTCGTACCGTCCATGCTTGGGTGCTGGTTGGCCTCGTCGAGCTCGCGCTCGAGGGCAGCGTGACGGCGTTCAAGCTCTGCAATGTGCGACTGAACAGACATTCGGGCCTCCTTGCTGTGGGCTAAGCCTCAACATATTCATCGTGTCACAATTTTGATATGAAGTCGATGGCCGCAGAGTTCAAGGCGTCCGGCCATGTTTATAAATTGCGCTTATGCAGATAATTATTGTGTATAATTGCACATGATGACCGTATGTGTTTCCGATTGTTGCGCTATCGACCAAGGTCTCACTTGCGCGTGCCTGAGAAGAGCCCCGGATCCGCATAAAGCCGGACGGCCTCAACAGGCTCCATGAGGGTTGATCCCACGCCGATCAGCTTGCGCCGATGCGAAGTCACCCCCGCCTTCTCCATTCGAGCAGCCGCGCTCGCGAAATGTGCCGGGTGTCATGCCGAAGCGCTCCTTGAACGCACGATGGAAGTGCGCCGTAGCGACGAAACCGCACGAGAAGCCGATCCATTCGATGCTTCGCAGCGCGTGGGCCGGCGCCAGCAAATACTCCTCCGCGCGCGCCAGACGCTGCGACAGCAGCCAGGATGAAAACGTCTCGCCCTCGGCGGCAAAGCGGTTCTGCACGGTGCGCTCCGAACAGCGGAAGGCACCCGCCACCGCTTCGATGCTCAGCCCCGGCTCCGACAGGCGGCTCAGAACGTAGCTCTTCAACGAGGCGATGCCGACATTCGGCTCGCGCCTCCGACCGTCCATGTCGGAGGCCTCCCCCAGCGACAGAAGCATCGCCTTTGTCGCATTGGCCGCCGCATGGGCAGCGGCGGCGTTGTCGAGCCGCAGGGCCTTGACCAGCACGCGATACTGTTCGGAGATCAGGGAGCCAAGGCGGGAGTCGCACAGGATCGAGTTGATTTCGCGGAACGACACATCATCGCCGAACGCCATGCGCGGAATCTGGAAACAATGGAGAACACCCCGTTCTCCCCTCGGCAGGCGCAACTCGAACTCGCTGGCGTTGTCGATGATGCGCAGCGCCCCGTATCGAATGTCCCCGCTTCCCAGCGCGTCGCTCAGGAAGTAGTCGCCGCCGTCGCAGTAGTTCACGCTGACCCTGTCGCCGGGCGAACTGCGCAAGGCCGACCTGGAGCGCCGCACTTCATGCTCGGAACCGGTGATCCGACAGACCTGGATGTCGCCGATGTCGATCGTATCGAACCGGGCGTCCAGCGTCTCGCCCTTGGGCTCCACCAGTTCAAGCCCATCGAAACAGGCAGCAACCTTTTCCCGGAAGTAGGAGAACCTGTCGTCCTGAGCAACATCGGTCGTCGACACGATCATCCGCGATGACATTTGACCTCGGCTCCCATGCGACGGTTTCGATCCACGTTCGTTCGTGCCATCGGCGTGGCACGCCGCGCCATCCTATCTTGATTGCGAACCGCCCCTTATCAGACGAACGTCTAGAGCATTTCCGGGCAGAGGCGCGTGAAGACGCAAAAAGCCGGCGAGTTGCCCCGCCGGCTTGAGATCGACGCCAGTGGGTTCAGGCGAAGTGCGTCGCCGTCCCCACCGTCAGGTACCAGGTCACCAGCAGGCCACAGATCAACGCGCCTGGCAGCGACGACCCCGTCCGCCGCCAGGTGAAGGTCGAGATGAACCCCACGGCGGTGAAGACGGGAAGGAAGTTCAGGCCGATGATCGTCGACAGCGGCATCAGCGGCGGATTGGAGGCGATCGGGTTGATCAGCTCGCCGGTCAGCCAGAGATGCCCGTACTGGATGGCTTCGAGGAAGGCAAAGCCCAGAACGAGCGCCAGGACCGTCAGGGCATAGTGACGCGCCGCCGGCATGCCCGGCGAGCTGAAGTTGCGGTGCAACATGTGCAAGGACACGACAAAGAAGGCCGTGAACGGCAGAAGGTAGAGAAGGAACGCCTTGAACTGGGCCACGCTGGGCAGCTTCAGGGCAAAGAACCAGAACCGCAGGTCGATCTTGAACGCCGCGTCGGTCAGCCAGACGGCCGCGTAGCCGATGGCGGCGACGACGACGGCGATGAGCAGAGACGGAAGGATGACGCCCCGGCGCTCGAAAGACCTGGGAGCCCAGCGCAACAGGACCAGGGTAATGATCAGGTTGATGATCGCCCAGGTCATGACCTGGCTGGTAAACGTCTGCCGAAACACCGCAGACGCCGGCAGGATGACCTCGCCGAGCATGAAAGCCGGGTAGTAGGTCAGCGGCGGGATCAGCACGGTCATCCAGAAGGCTGCCATGGTCCGCTTGCCCGACTGGGGCTCGGCGACCGCGGCAGCCGGATTCTCCAAGCGAAGGGACGCAAAGATCGGCAGGCCGAGCAGAAGGTCGAACACGCCGAGCAGCAACACCACGAAGCCCACCAACGCCAGGCCGGTTCCGATCTCCTTGTGGAACCAGATCTGATCGTCCGTGGGCAGCGCCGCGCCGCCGACCAGCGTCTTGCCGAACCAGTCGATCGCGCAGCCGATCGCCTCGTGGCTGATGTGATCGCCCGGATGGGTCACGGCCGGCTGCTGGAGGACACGCGCCGTACCCTGGGCGATGTCGCCATAGATCTTGCCGACCTCGATCGGCTCCTGTACGCCGAACACCGCCTGGATCTTGGGCGTCGTCCCAAGCGCCGTGGGCTTGGGGCTGCCCCACATGAGGGCCGAGAACTCGTCGTACTTGGAGAAGACGACCGCGAGATTGCGCGGCCAAGTCGGATCGCCCTCCTTGGCGAACGGCGCGCCGGTCGACGAGCCCTCGAGCACGACGGCCTTGTAGGCATCGGGCATCTCCGCCGCCGCCGCGAGAACCGTCCACCCTCCCATGGAGTGCCCTTCGAGGCCGATGTTGTCCTTGTCGACGAAAGGCAGGCTGCGCAGATAGCGCAGGCCGTCCGGCCCGCCGAAACTGTAGCCGAACGCCGGGGGATCGCTGTAGCCATGGCCGGCCTGGTCGAGGGCCACGACGACATAGCCGCGCCGGGCAAACTCGATGGCGAAGCCGCTCTGCGCCTCGCGCGAGTTGAAATAGCCGTGTACGGCCAGGATGCCCGGCGCCGGATGTTCCTCCGTGGCCGTCGGCGGAATGTAGACGAGGGCACTCATGGTGTTGCCCTTCTCGCCGACAAACCGCACATCCTCGATGCGAATGCCGCCCGACGTCTGCGTGAAATAGGCCAGCAATCCGCCGACCAGCATGATCACCGCGCCGACGATCGCCAGCAGTGCCCTGCTTCTCATCTGCCCCTCCCTGAACCGGACAGTCCGACCCGACTCTTCGTGAAGAAGGCAAACAGGCCGCCGGCGCCCCTCCGGTTTCCTCCCGAGACCGGCGCGGCGGATCCGCGCCTTCTTGCGAGCGAACGGACCTGCCCAAGTCATAAGGTCGCCCCGCCAACGCGCCTAGTGACGGGCGGCGCAAAACAGTGACGGAAAACGAAAAGAGACGCCGCCACCGCCCGGCGATCGAAAGAAAAAAGGCCCCGGAAATCCGGAGCCTTGTGCCTGTGCGCGAGGCCACCATCGAGGTGGCCGCGCCGTCATCCCGAAATGACCTAGAGCACCCGCCGATCAGGTTGAATCAACCTGATCGAAGAGCGGCTGCTCCAGCAAATGAATCTGGAGCATTCGCTGGACGACCAAATGTTTCAATTTGGTCGGCGAATGCTCTAGAGGTCTTCGTCCTCGTCGGACTTCGGGCTGGAGAGGGCGTTGAGCTTGGCGAACACCGCCTCGGCGTCGAGCTCCTCCTCGTCGTCGCGCGACGGGGCGCGGAAACCGGTGAGCGCGTCGGGAGACGTCGTCTCTTCCACCGGCAGCAGCGTCTGCGTCAGCACCTTTTCCGGCGACACCTTGCCCGCCTTCTCGACTTCCATGTCCAGCTCGATCTGCGAGCAGAGACCAAGGGTCACCGGATCGGCCGGCGTCAGGTTGGCGGAGTTCCAGTGGGTCCGGTCGCGGATCTGGGCGATCGTCGTCTTGGTCGTGCCGACCAGACGCATGATCTGCGCGTCCTTGAGCTCGGGGTGGTTGCGCACCAGCCAGAGGATGGCGTTCGGCCGATCCTGACGGCGGGAAACCGGCGTGTAGCGCGGGCCGCGGCGCTTGGCCTCGGGCACGCGAACCTTGGGGTCGAGCAGCTTCAGACGGATCGAGCCATCCTTCTCGGCCCTCTCGATATCGTCACGGCTGAGCTGACCGGTCAGGATCGGATCGAGACCCTTGATGCCTTGGGCCGCCTCGCCGTCGGCGATGGCCTTGACCTCGAGGGCGTGCAGCTTGCAGAAGGCGGCGATCTGGTCGAACGACAGAGCCGTATTCTCGACCAGCCAAACGGCGGTAGCCTTGGGCATCAACGGGGTCGACATCGATAAATCCTCTTCGCTGGTCCACCGGCTCTCGCCAGCGGCCCTCCGTCTCGTATCACGATGACTGGGGAATGCTCCCTATATACAGATCGCTCCCCTGTTCTGCAATCGCAACAAGCCGAAAAACCGGGCTTCAGCCAAAGGTCAGCACGATCTTGCCGATATGATCGTCTTCGAGACGGGCATGCGCTTCCGCCGCCTGCTCGGCGGGCAACACCTGATCGATCACCGGCGCCACGCTGCCGGCCCCAAGCAGCGGCCAGACCTTGTCGCGAAGCGAGGCCGCGATCCCCGCCTTGAAAGCGGGCTCGCGCGCCCTCAGCGTCGATCCCGTATGGACGAGCCGCTTCTGCATCAGCTTGGCGAAGTTGGCCGACGCCTTGGCCCCGCCGAGGAAGGCAATCTGCACGATGCGACCGTCGACGGCAGCCAGCTCATAGTTGCGATCGACATAATCGCCGCCCACCATGTCGAGAATGACGTCGACGCCCCGTCCCTCCGTCGCCGCCTTCAGCACGGTGACGAAGTCCTCGTCGCGATAGTTGACTGCAACCTCCGCGCCAAGACGGCGGCAGGCCTCGCATTTCTCGGCGCTGCCGGCCGTCGCGAAGGCACGCGCTCCGAAGGCGCGGGCGAGCTGGATCGCCGTCGTCCCGATGCCGGACGTGCCGCCATGGACGAGAAAGCTCTCGCCGCCCCCGAGGCGCCCCCGGTCGAACACATTGGACCAGACGGTGAAAAAGGTCTCCGGCAAGGCAGCCGACCGCACCGCGTCGAAACCGTCCGGCCAGGGCAGACAGTTCCCGGCCGGAGCCACGCAGTATTGAGCATAGCCACCGCCGGTCACCAGGGCCGTCACCTTGGCGCCGACGGACACACCGAGCGCGTCGGCGCCGACCGCCACGACGGTGCCCGCCACCTCGAGGCCCGGGATATCGGACGCGCCGGGCGGCGGCGGATAAACGCCTTGCCGCTGCAATGCGTCGGGCCGGTTGACGCCGGCCGCCTCGACGGCGATCAGCACGCCATCGGCCGGCAGGGTCGGCACGGGCCGTCGCGTCGGCCTCAACACCTCCGGCCCGCCGGGGCGGGAAATCTCGATCGCCAGCATGTCGGACGGCAGATTTGTCATCGCAGGCTCCCTTCCCATACGAGCAGGCGACGAATCGCCGGCCGGGAATCTCTTTCAGGCAAACCTATCCACTCTGAGCCAACTTGACACGTCGACCGGGCCAGCCTTCACTTCCCTCAGCCATAACAAGGAGGGTTCAGATGACCATCGATGACGATCGGCCCCAAATGCCGCCGCCCGCTCATGTCGTCGGCCAGGATCTGTCGCGCCTCTCGGTGGCCGAACTCCGCGCCCGGATCGGCCTCCTGCACGAGGAGATCGCCCGGATCGAGGAGACCTTGCGTCTCAAGGACGACGTTCGTAGCGCCGCCGACTCGCTGTTCAAGTTCTGAAGCGGATGGCTAACGGAATCCATCGAAAAATATTCATTGGTAAGGACCTGTTTACCAGTTTCGTTTATCAAGAATTCGATCCGTATGGTTGGATCACGAGTGGCTCCTGTCACTCTTTTGACGCCTCCCTGTTCAACTTATTAAGGGCCGCCCTTGGCGGCCTTTTTTTTTGTTCGGCGATCCCCGCCGCGCTCTTCCACGCATCCTGCACGCCCCCCGCTTTTGGGGCCGGTTCTCCGGCGCCTCGGGATTTGTCGAGACTCTCCCCACGCTTTGCGTTAACCTTTCATTCACGTTCAGGCCGGGCCCTGCCATTCCTGGCATGCCGGTTGCGACCTTCATCGCAAAGTCGGACAACTGTTCCGGAAGGGGATTCTGATCTCCCTTTTGGGGATTGCGGGGAAGAGCGGCGACAGACGTCAGCTTTTCCTTTGCTACGGCGCTCTCGCGGTCCAACTGATGGGCGCGAAGCCGGCCGGGCCAATTGTCCGAGCGTCTGGTGCAGAGGTGGCGTGATGAGTGATTTTACCGGCAAGTCCCATTTCGGAACGGAAGCGATCGCCTTTGGTGCGCGCGCGCTCAATTCGGAACTGTTCCGTGAGCTGTTCCGCGAGGGCATGGCGCTCGTCGAGGAGACGGCCGCCTATCTCGACGGCGATGGCCGCACCGAGAGCCGTACGCTCAGCCGCGCCGCAACGCTGTCCTACTCCACCGAGTCGATGCGCCTCACCACGCGCCTGATGCAGATCGCCTCATGGCTTCTGATGCAGCGCGCGGTCAACGAAGGCGAGATGTCGCCCGAGCAGGCCCGCACAGAAAAGAACAAGGTGCGCCTCGACTTCCAGCCGCCGGTCATGTCCGGCCCGCTGTGGAACGAGTTGCCCGAGACACTCCGCTCGATCATCGAGCGCACCGATCGCCTGCATGGCCGCATCGTCCACATGGACAAGGCCATCTACGACGTCGCCGCCGAGCCGGCCGCCAACCTCGTTGCCCGCGATCTCGATCGCCTCGCCAGCGCCTTCGGCGCTCGCCGCGCCGACAGCTGATCGTCCTCGATCCGTCGGTGCGGGGAGGCGCCGACGGATCGGACGACTTGCTGGCGAGGCTCCCCATCTCCAAACAAAAACCCCGGCGAGTAGCACTCGCCGGGGCTTTTCATGTTCGTCGTATCGTTCAGCCTTACTTGGCAGTGAACAGACCACCGAACTTGGAGTTGAAGCGCGACAGACGGCCACCGCGGTCCATCAGCTGCTGCTGACCGCCGGTCCAGGCCGGATGCACCTTCGGGTCGATGTCGAGGTTGAGCTTCGCATCCTTGGCGCCGTAGCACGAACGGGTGACGAACTCGGTACCGTCGGTCATGACGACCTTGATCTCGTGATAGTCGGGATGAATGCCCTGCTTCATCTTTTCGGTCCTTTCGGGCGCCCGAGAGGCGCAATCAGTGGCGCCGGCCTTATCGGGGCGCCCGGTGTCGGATATCGGCCACACGGCGGCTCATCAGAGGAACGAGCCGCCCCGAGAAAACTCGAGCGGCTCGTCTCCGGTCCACCGCATGGCCCGGTCGGGCGCCTCTATAGCGCAAAGGCTCGGCGCGAACAAGCGTCGAGGAAGAGTGGGAGCGCTTTTCGCGCCGCTTCCGACCGCTTTCCGTCAACCGGCGTCGACAACGGCCGGGACTTGCTCACGGGCCTGGGCCTTGACCGCCTCCTGCACCTTCTCAAAAGCGCGCACCTCGATCTGCCTGACGCGCTCGCGACTGACGCCGAACTCGGTGGAAAGGTCCTCCAGCGTCATCGGATCCTCGGCGAGCCGGCGCGCCTCGAAGATGCGACGCTCGCGCTCGTTGAGCACGCCAAGGGCCCGCTTCAGCATGGCGCGGCGCTGGTCGAGCTCTTCCGTCTCGGCCATCACCGTTTCCTGGCTGTCGCGATCGTCGACCAGCCAGTCCTGCCACTCGCCGCTCTCGCTGTCCGAGCGCAAGGGCGAGTTGAGCGAGGCGTCGCCGGACAGGCGCCGGTTCATGGAAACCACGTCTTCCTCGGTCACGCCGAGCTTGGTGGCGATTGCCTCCACCTGATCGGGCTTGAGGTCGCCGTCACCCAGCGCCTGAAGCTGGCTCTTGGCCTTGCGCAGGTTGAAGAACAGCCGCTTCTGGTTGGCCGTCGTGCCCATCTTGACCAGCGACCACGAGCGCAGGATGTACTCCTGGATTGCCGCCTTGATCCACCACATGGCATAGGTCGCGAGTCGGAAGCCCTTGTCGGGCTCGAAGCGCTTGACCGCCTGCATCAGGCCAACGTTGCCCTCGGAAATGACTTCGCCGATCGGCAGCCCATAGCCGCGATAGCCCATGGCAATCTTGGCAACCAGGCGCAGATGCGAGGTAACGAGCTTTTGGGCGGCGTCGCGGTCGCCGTAATCCGCATAGCGCTTGGCCAGCATGTATTCTTCCTGCGGCTCAAGCATCGGAAAGCGACGAATCTCGTCGAGATAGCGGCTGAGACCGCCTTCTCCCGCGGCGATCATCGGCAATGTGGATCGGGCCATCGAGCACCCCCTTACGTTCACGGTACCGCTCCCGGACGGACACGGCATCCCCTCGGCGCCTTGCACGGCAAGCGCGCAGAAAGCCGAATATAAGAACAATCCCGGCAATTTCATGGGGAAACTGCTGAAAAAGCCTAAAGTTCCCGAAACGCCGCCACGAGATCGGACATGTCGGGCGGCAACTCGCTGGTAAAGCGCAGGAGCTCGCCGGTCACCGGATGCTCGAAGGCGATCAGGAAAGCGTGCAACGCCTGACGCGGGAAGGCCCGGACGACCGTGGCCGGCGCATCGGGAAGGCGGTTCGCCTTGGTCTGGAAATGGGAGCCATAGACCCCGTCGCCCACCAGCGGATGGCCGGCGGCGGTCAGATGCACGCGGATCTGATGCGTCCGTCCCGTTTCGAGATGGCACTCGACCAGCGCGGCGACGGCGCCCCGCCCCGATTCGGCCGGAAACCGCTCCACCACCTCGTAATGCGTGATGGCTTCCTTGCCGCCCACGCCCTTGACGAGGGCCATCCTGGTCCGGTCGGACGACGATCGGCCGAGCGACGCCTCGATGGTGCCCCGGAACGGTTCGGGACTGCCCCAGACGAGCGCCAGATAGCCACGTTCCAGCGGGCCGGTGCGGCCGTGATCGGCGAACTGCGCGGCAAGGCCGGCATGGGCCCGATCGGTCTTGGCCACCACCATCAGACCGGTGGTGTCCTTGTCCAGCCGGTGAACGATGCCCGGCCGGCGGACGCCGCCGATGCCGGACAGGCTGTCGCCGCAATGGGCGATCAGGGCGTTGACCAGCGTTCCCGTCCAGTTTCCGGCCGCCGGATGCACCACGAGGCCGGCCTGCTTGTCGATGACGATCAGGTCGTCGTCCTCGTAGACGACGTCGAGCGGAATGTCCTCGCCCTGCGGCTCTGCATCCTCGGGCGGCGGCACCAGAACGGTGAGCGAGAGGCTGCCGGACACCTTCCGGGCGGCGTCGGTGACGACGACACCGTCGACGGCCACGGCGCCCGCCTCGATCAGCGCCTTGAGGCGCGACCGGCTGATGTCGGGGAAAGCTTCGGCGACCAGCTTGTCGAGCCGTGCCTTCGCAGCCGCCTCGATGGTGGCCGCTCGCGCCTCGCCGGCTTCGTCTTCCGAGCCGATATAGTCCTCGTCCGCCATCGCCACCTCTTCGCATCCGACCGAAAAGTGGAGAGACTTTTCGGACCAGCGGATGCATGAAAACAATCGACCGGCAAACGGTGATCCGGAAGATCGCCGCTTGCTCCGGGCGGCGCGTCGACAAACCGCGCCGAATTCGCTAAATGCCGCCTATCGCAGAAATCCGCGCTGAAGGAAAGCATCATGGCAGGCCCGACCGACGACGAACGCGAGGCGCCGCTCGATCCGGCCATCGCCCGGGTGCAGGCCCGCCTCAAGACCATGATGCTGATCGCCGCCGGCACGCTCGGCATCGGGCTGATCGCCGTCTTCGTCGCCATCGCCTTTCGCGTCGCCAAGAGCGGCGAGAACGCCTCGCCGACCGGCGCACCGTTCCAGACCCTGGTCGAGGTGGCGACACCCGGCACCGTCGTCGCCACCGACGTCGATGGCGACCGCCTGTCGCTGACCATCGACGGCCCCGAGGGCAAGGTGATCGAGATCCATCACCTGCCGTCCGGCAAGCTGATCGGTCGGGCCGTGCTCCTGTCGAAGTGACGGCGTCCACCGCTTGACGCGTGTCGGCCGTCGACCCATTTTGCCCTCGAGGCAACGCCCTCTCTCCCCCCCTGCGGGTGAGTTCCAAGTCCGGGACGGCCCGGCCCAACCGAAAGGAGGGCCGCCATGGCCTGGGTCTATCTTCTCATCGCCGGTCTTCTGGAAGTCGTCTGGGCCTACGGCATGAAACTGTCGGCCGGCTTCACCCAGATCGGCGCCAGCATCGTCACCATCATCGCCATGCTAATGAGCTTCGGCCTGCTCGCCGTCGCCATGAAGTCGCTGCCGCTCGGCACCGCCTATACGGTATGGACCGGCATCGGCGCCGTCGGCAGCTTCGCGGTGGGCGTCGCCGTGCTGGGCGAAGCGATGACGGCGACGCGGCTCCTCGCCGCGGCGCTGATTCTCGCCGGCCTCGTCCTGATGAAGCTATCGAGCCCGCAGTAACGGCAGGCCCTCACTCCCCCCAGGCGGCAAAGGCCTCGGCGAACACCTTCTCGCCGGGGGCGCCTTTCTCGAACGTCAGAATGGCCCGGCGGCGATTGCCATAGCGGATCGGAATGTCGATCCACGGCCGATCCTTCAGCAGCTGGATATTGCGTGCGACGTCCTGCTCCAAACCGGACAGCGCCAGCCAGAACAAGCTGTCGGACACCTTGGCGACGGCACCGGCGATGGTGTCGCCACGCGCCTCCTCGGTCTGCTTGGCGATCATGCCCGGCGCCGCATCGATGAACTTGCCGGCAAACGAGGGTGGCACGTCGAAGGACAGTTCGACGATATGGCTCGCCGGCAACGCCTGATCGTCGTTCTTATGGATCGACAGGCGCACCTTGAGATTGAGTTCGGGCACCTGAATGTCACCACGGATCTGCGGCACCGGCTTGTCACCGGGCAGGGCCGGCTCGTTGACGAAGGACCAGACCACCGAGCCATCGAGCTTGGTGCCGGGCGAGCCGGGGATAGGCTCTTCGTAAAGAATGGCCTTCTGGGCAACGCCGATCGCTTCGCCCGCCGGAGCGGACGCGGATGGGCTTGCCGAAGCAGCCGGAGCCGAAATCGCCGCCCCCGCATCGGAAGACGATGCGACATCGGCCGGCGCAGCCGGAGCCGTGGCCGTCTCGGTACCGGGCGGCGGCGGCAGATCGGGGTCGACAACGGCAGGCGCGGGGACCTCTTCCGTCTGGACGGCCACAGCGTCGGGGGCGACCGGCGCCGCGGGCGCCTCGCCTTCGGCCGGCAGCCGGTCGAGTATCTTCGGCTCCAAGCCATCGCCGCTAGGCGCCTCGGCGCTCGTCTGGGTCTGCGGCTGGCCGGCAAACATACTCGCCAACGGCCCACGGAACGTATAGCCGAGCGTGGCAAAGAGCACCACCAGCGCCACGGCCAGGACGCCGAACAGCACTTTGCGAACACGTCGAGCACCGTTGGCCCCGTCATCGGGCCATGGCAAGGTGGCCGTCTCGCGCTGCGCCTGCGGCCGTTCGGCCCCAAGTTTGTCACCCACACCGCCAACGGTGGAATCCTGGCGCGAACCGGTCGGGCGGGCACTGCCGAGATCCGGCTCGACGCGTTCGCCCGCCGTCGGTTCGTCGATCTCGTCAACCTCGTTCATGGCATGGCGCGCAGCGCGCACGGCGGTGGACGAGGCTTCGCCGAGCGAGTCGGCCTGCTTGAGGGTGCGCGACAGCGCGCTGACGCCGACCCCGATGCGCGGCTCGCCATGCTCGTCGGGCAACCGGGCGTTCGGCAGGCGCGGGCGCTCGGTCGGCAGGCTGACGGGAGCCCGATCCTGAGTCCGGTCCTGGGGAGCAGCACGGGCGGGCGTGCCGCGAGGCTGCAACGGCTCGATGTGATGGAAGGGGTTCATCTCCGGCGCGGAGAGCGAAGCCAGCCCGCTCCGGCGTGGCAACGCCGACTCTTCGTGCTTGGCGTCGGAACGTGGCTCGGCCTCCACCCGGGGAGATGCCTCTCGGGCCGGTTCCGTCTTTGGAGCGGCGGGCTCGGGCGCGGCGGGGGCCGGCGGGACGATCGGCGCCGGCGTATGGGCGTCGGCGCTGGGAGGGGCATCCTCGGCAACGCCGGCAACCTCGGCCTCGACGCGGCGAATGCAGTCTTCGAGCGCGACGCGCTGATCGGCGATGTCGGTCGGCGACAGCGGCGGATTATAGGAGCTGAGCTGGCGAAGAAGGGCGACACGAGCCTTCTCGTACACGGCCCGCCGCGCCTCGCCGGACCCCGACGGCAGCGAGGAAATGGCGCGCTTCAATACGGGATAGTAGTCGGCCATGTACCGCATCTCTCGGCTTGGCGCTCCGCCGCAGGGCGGAACGCTGTTTCGATAGGACACCCGGTGGCCAGCCTTGCGATGGCCGCCGGGCTTTTTTGCGGCGGGAAGGCCGGCAAAACGTGATGAATCACTTAATCCTGAAACGGATCACGCACAAGAATCGTGTCGAGACGATCGGGACTGGTCGACAGCATGGCCACCGGCGCGCCAATCAACTCCTCGATATGGCGCACATACTTGATCGCCTGCGCCGGAAGCTCGGCCCAGGAGCGGGCTCCGGCCGTCGATTCCTTCCAGCCTTCCATGGTCTCGTAGATGGGCTTCACCCGCGCCTGCTCTTCCTGGTTGGCAGGCAGGTAGTCGAGCGTGCGCCCGTCGATCTCGTAGCCGATGCACACCTTGATCTCGTCGAGACCGTCGAGCACGTCGAGCTTGGTCAGCGCGATGCCGTTGATGCCCGAGGCAACCACCGTCTGGCGCACCAGCACGGCATCGAACCAGCCGCAGCGACGCTTGCGGCCTGTCACGGTGCCGAACTCGCGGCCGCGTTCGCCAAGGAAGTCGCCGACCTCGTCGAACAGTTCGGTCGGGAACGGACCGGAGCCGACGCGCGTCGTGTAGGCCTTGGTGATGCCGAGCACATAGTCAAGCGCGCCCGGCCCCACGCCGGAACCGGCGGCGGCCTGACCGGCCATGGTGTTGGAGCCGGTGACGAAGGGATAGGTGCCGTGGTCGTTGTCGAGCAAGGCGCCCTGCGCGCCCTCGAACAGGATGCGGGAGCCGGCCTTGCGCTTCTCGTCGAGCAAACGCCAGGTGACATCCATGTAGGGCAGGATGAAATCGGCCACCGCCATCAGCTCGTCGCGGATGGTCTCGGGCGCGATCTCCGGTTGGCCAAGCCCCCGGCGCAGGGGATTGTGGTGGGACAGCAGACGCTCGATTCGATTGGCCAACGTCTCGGGATGGGCAAGGTCCACCAGGCGGATGGCCCTGCGGCCGACCTTGTCCTCATAGGCGGGACCGATGCCGCGCTTGGTCGTGCCAATGCGGGTGGTGGGGGAAGCCGCGTTTTCGCGCAGTTCGTCGAGTTCCTGGTGGATCGACAGGATCAGCGTGGCGTTCTCGGCGATACGCAGGTTGTCCGGGCTGATCTTGACGCCCTGCTCGCGGATGCGCGTCACTTCATTGACGAAGGCGCGCGGATCGACGACGACGCCGTTGCCGATGACGGAGAGCTTTCCCGGCCGGGCGACGCCCGAGGGCAGCAGCGACAGCTTGTAGGAAACGCCGTCGATCACCAGGGTGTGGCCGGCGTTGTGACCGCCCTGGAAGCGGACGACCACATCGGCCCGCTCGGACAGCCAGTCGACGATCTTGCCCTTGCCCTCGTCTCCCCACTGGGAGCCGACCACCACTACGTTCGCCATTGAAAAGGTCCCGTCGTTCAAGTTTCAGACCTTTCCGCGCCGCGCCACCAACAGCAGCCCCCGCACGGAAAGCCCCGATACCATGGGCACCGGGGCTTGACCGACTATAACGACGCCCGCCCCCCAATGAAAGCCGCGAT
>CAXXNH010000055.1:0-9126 GCA_963665435.2 uncultured Pleomorphomonas sp.
AGCACGAGCAGGGCGAAGTCGGCGCGCATGGTCTCGTCGAGGGCGACCCGGTCGGTGGCATTGGCTCCGATGGCGGCCAGCGCCTGGCAGAGCGCGACATGCGGCCCCATTTCGTCGGACCAGCGGTAGAAGTCGATGTCGGTGTTCTGGCGCACGTCGTCGGCGTTGAGGGCCGGCATCAGGAAGGCGGTGCCGCCCGGCGAGACCAGGAGCAGGCAGGGGCGCTCGTCGGAGGCAGGCGTGAAGCCGAGCAGCCATTGCATGTGCGAGCCCGGGGCAACGGCGACGAGGCCGGTTTCGGTCGCGACCATCCGCTCGCGCAGGGCGGCGAGGCGGGCTTGGGTCTCAGGAGTCATCAGGCGGTCCTTGGTGTTTGCCGGCGTCTGGCGGCCGGCTATCGGTCTACGAGTATAGACTTCCGGCGAGCATCGACCAACCGCATTGCCGCGTGGCTCCCTTGCGCGGCAGGCATTGGCCACGGATAATTGCCGTCGATCAAAGGGGGCTCGGTGAGCGATCATTTCACCATATCCGACGCCGGACTCGGCGCGCTTCTTCTCGACGTTGCCGGCGACGGCGCGTTCGAGGAAGCGCGGCAGGCCCGGCTTCTTGCGCTGGCCGAGAGCTTCGCGGCAGTCGACGGAATCGATGACGTCGTGCCCGGCATGAACAACCTGATGGTCGTCTTCGATCCGCTGGCGATCGATGCCGAGGAGATCGGACGCCGCCTTGCCGATGGCTGGCGCGCCTCAACCGCCGCCAGCGGGGAGGGGCGGTCGCACGAGATCGCGGTCTCCTATGGCGGAGGGGATCTTGCGGCCTTTGCAGCCGACCTCGATCTTTCCGTCGAAGAGGTGGTGGAGCGCCACGCCGCCGCCGTCTATCGAGTGGCGGCGATCGGCGCCATGCCCGGCTTTCCCTATCTCTCCGGCCTCGTTCCGTCCTTGGCGACGCCGCGCCGGGCGGTGCCGCGCCAGGGCGTGCCGAAGGGGGCGGTCATCGTTGGCGGCGGTCAGGCCGGCATCATGCCGATCACCGCGCCGTCGGGCTGGCATATCCTCGGCCATACCGACTTCGTTCTGTTCGATCCGCATCGTGCCGCACCGGCGACGCTGAGGCCGGGCGACACGGTGCGCTTCACCGTCGCGGGGGTGGAGCCGTGATCGAGATCCTGTCGTCTGGCGCGCTGAACACGGTGCAGGATCGCGGGCGACGCGGCCTCTTGTCGAGCGGCGTCTCCCGTTCCGGCGCCATGGACATTCAAGCGCTCGATGCAGCCAACGCGCTGCTCGGAAATGACGCGGATGCAGCCGCGATCGAGGTGGCCGCCTTTCCCTTCCGGCTGCGCTTTGCGTCGGCGACCACGGTGGCCGTTGCCGGGGGCATCGCCGAAACGCGGCTATCCGGTCGCCGCCTGCCGCCCTGGTGGGCCATCGCGGTCAAAGAGGGGGACGAACTGACGATCGATCCGCCGACGGTCGGTGCCCGCGTCTATGTCGCCATCGGTGGCGGCGTCGATGTGCCGCTGTTGCTCGGGGCCAGGGCGACCGAACTCAAGAGCGGTTATGGCGGCCATGAGGGCAGGGGGCTGAAGCGCGGCGACCGGTTGCCTTTGGGGCCGGCCGCTCGGGGAAAGCTGCCCGATGGCGGCATCGGCGCGCCGCCACCGCCGGGGCGGAGCGATGCCGACCGATCGTTGCGCGTGCTGCCAGCCGCCGAGTGGTCCGATTTCTCTGAGGAAGCCCATCAGCGCTTCGTGTCGGTGGACTGGCGCGTCACCGCCGAGGCGGACCGCCAGGGATGCCGGCTCGACGGATCGGAACTCATGCGCGAGCGGCGGCGCGAGCTCCTGTCTCATGGCATCGTGCCGGGCACGGTACAGGTGCCACCGGCCGGGCGGCCGATCGTTCAGCTTGCCGAAGCCAATACTTGCGGTGGCTACCCCAAGATCGCGACGGTGATCGAGGCCGATCTCTGGTGGCTCGGGCAGGCGATGCCGGGCGACGAACTGCGTTTCGCGGTGGTTGGCAGGGACGAGGCGCTGGCGGCGCAGCGCGAGGTCGCCGATTGGCTCGACCGGCTGCGCGCGACTGCGTCGCTCTATCGCGTCTCGTAGAGCGGGGTTCCCCAGCCGACGGCCTCTCCGTCCTCCATCAGGGCAGGGCCGAGCGTCAGGTCGGCGGCGGCGACCGCCGGCAACAACAGGCCGTTGGCCTCGACATAGGCAATCACCTCGCCCTTTCGCAGCCGGTCGCCCTCGGCAAAGCGCGGCGCGGCCTCCAGTGGATGCCTGGGACGGAAGCGGCCGGGCGAGGGAGCGGCGATGAGGGGTGCCGGCGGCTCTATCGGAGCCGGTTCGGGTTTCTCCTCGGTGACAAAGCGCAATCTCAACCGCGCCGGGCCGACGCGGATGTCGGCGGTGGCGATGCCCTTGTCATCGAGACGGCGGACGACGGCTTCGATCTCCTCGAAGGTCATGACGCATCGTCCGGAGCAAGGCGGACGAGCGGCGCGCCGCGTGTCACCAGCGCGCCGTTGTCGGCGAGAATGTGGGTGATGCGGCCGGCGCGGTCGGCCTCGATAGGGTTCAGCATCTTCATCGCTTCGAGCAGACCGACGGTCTGCCCTTCCTCGACACGGTCGCCGATTTCGACGAAGGGCGGGGCGTCGGGCGAGGCGGCCCGATAGAAGGTGCCGGTGAGGCCGGCGACGATGGCGTGATCGCTGGAGGCGACAGCCTCCGGCACGGCGGTGGAGACGGGCCTGCTCGGCGCTTGCGACCGGACGCTGCCATCGCCATCCTTGACGAGGCGGATGTGAATGTCACCTTCCTCGTACTCGATCTCCCGCAGGCCAGAATCGTTGAGGAGCGCGACGAGGCGGTCGAGAAGCGCGTCGTTCATCAGGACTTGCTCACGAAGGGGGCGAGCGCGACGCCCTCGGCGGCGAGGCGTTCGGCGAGCAGCCGCGCCGTTACCAATGCGGTCGGGCTGTCGCCATGGACGCAGATGGAATCGACCGAGGTCGGCAGCGCCTTGCCGCCCACCGAGACGATCTCGCCGGATGCCACCATGCGGCAGGCCCGTTCCACCGCTTCGGCTGGGTCGTGGACGAAGGCGCCGGGGCGGTCGCGCGGCATCAGGCTGCCGTCGTCCTGGTAGCCGCGATCGGCGAAGACTTCGGAGAAGGTGCGGAGGCCGGCGTCGCGGGCGGCCAGCTCCTGCTTGCCATGGGCGATGGCGAGGCAGGCGAGCGAGGCGTCGACGCCCTTGATCGCCCTGACGCTGGCGGCGGCGATGTCGGCGTTGGCGACGGCGAGGTTGGCGAGCGCGCCATGCAGCTTCACATAGGCGATCGGGTGGCCTGCCAAGGCCGACAGCGCCGCCGCCGCGCCGATCTGATAGGCGACGAGGCGCTCGATTTCGCCGGCCGAATAAGGCAGGACGCGCCGGCCGAAGCCCCAGAGGTCGGGAAAGCCGGGGTGGGCGCCCACCGTGACGCCGCCCGCCTTGGCCAGGCGGAAGGTCTCGGCCATGATTTCGGGGTCGCCGGCGTGCAGGCCACAGGCAACGTTGGCGGACGTGACCACGCCGAGCAGCGCGGTGTCGTCCCCGATGCGATAGGCGCCGAAGCCTTCGCCGAGGTCGGCGTTGAGATCGACGGTGCGGGGAGGGGCGGCTGTCATCGCGGCTGGTTCCGGGTTCATTGGGCGAAGTATAGAGGCTCGGACGGTGAACGGAAGGCTTCCTTCATGAAGCAACGAGAGTGACCGGAACGCGGTCGCTGGCTTTCGCGTTGGACAGCGGATAGGGTGCGCCCCGCAATCTGCCGGACCAGACCATGACGCACACGCCCGACCAGTCGATTCTCACCGAGGACGACAAGACCAAGATCGTCGTCACCGCTCTTCTGTGCATGTTCCTGGCCGCGCTCGACCAGACCATCGTCACCCCGGCGCTACCGGTGATGGGCGCCTCGCTCGGCGGCGGCGAATGGGTGTCGTGGATCGTGTCGGCCTATTTCCTGACGGCGACGGCGGTGACGCCGCTCTATGGCAAGCTCGCCGATCTCAAGGGGCGGCGGCCCGTGCTCTACGCCGGCGTCGGCATCTTTGTGGCTGGCTCGCTCATCTCGGCGTTGGCGCCGACGATGGCGGTGCTGATCGTCGGTCGCGCGCTGCAAGGCCTCGGCGGCGGTGGGCTGATGGCCCTCGTGCAGACCATCATCGGCGACGTGGCGCCGCCGCGCGAACGCGGCAAGTACATGGTCTACATTTCCGCCGTCTGGGCGACATCGAGCATTGCCGGTCCGGTGCTGGGTGGCCTTCTGGCCGAGTATGTCCACTGGTCGGCGATCTTCTGGCTGAACCTGCCGCTCGGCGTCGTGGCCATCAGCCTGTCGATGAAGCCGCTGTCCCGTCTGCCTGAGATCCGCCGCGACCATCGGCTGGATGTCCTCGGCGCGCTGATGATCATGGCGGCGACGCTGTTGTTCCTGTTGCCGCTGACGCTTGGCGGGCACGCCTATTCCTGGAGTTCGCCGCTCATCCTCGGCATGCTGGCGCTGTCGGCGGCCATCTTCGCGCTGTTCGCCTGGTATCAGTTCCAGCCCGACGAGCCTCTCTTGCCGCCGCGCATCTTCGGCGATCGGGTGATCTCGCTGACCTCGGCCACCTCTTTCCTGGCGGCGGCCGGCATGTTCGGCTTCTCGGTCTATTATCCGGTCTACCTGCAGCTGATCGATGGCTTTGGCGCCTCGGCGGCCGGTCTGGCACTGCTCGGGCCGATGTTGGGGTCGGTCGCCGGCTCCAGCATCTCGGCGCGCCTGTTGCGCAAGGGCGGACACTACAAGCGGCTGCCGATGATTGGCAGCGCGCTGTCGATGGTGTCGCTGGCGCTGGTCGGCTTGCTCGCCGGTGACGTTTCCTTCTGGGTGATCGAGGCGCTGGCGGCGCTGACCGCCTTTGGTCAGGGCACTCTGTTCCCGGTCGGCACCGTCATGGTGCAGAATGCCGCCAACCCGAGCGACCTCGGTACGGCCACGGGCGCCTACACCTTCGTGCGTTCGTTGGGCTCGGTCGTCGCCATCGCCGTGCTGGGCGCCATCATTGGCAGCGCCGGCATCGGCGATCATATTAGCGAGGGCGCGCTGGCGCCGGCAGCCCGGGAGGGTGCGGTGGCCGCCTTCAGGGCGCTGTTCTTCGCGGCCGCGGCGGCGCAACTGCTGTCGCTGGCTCTGTTGTCCCGCATCGAGGAACGACCGTTGCGCGGCCGTACGCCGCCGCCGGTGGAAGAGTAAGGTCTGACCGGCCGCGCTGGCCGGTGAGGGAGGAGTTCGAATGATCCTGCATTGCGTATTCATGAAGATGCCGGCCGCCGCTTCGTCGGCCGACGTCCTGAAGCTCTATGGCGCCGTGGCGGCGCTGAAGTCGTTCATTCCCGGCATGGTCGATTTCAAGGCCGGTCCGAATGTCTCGCCGGAAGGCCTCGGCCATGGCTTCCAGCACGGCTTCGTCGTCACCTTCACCGACGAGGCGGCGCGCGATGCCTACCTCGTCCACCCCGAGCACGTGAAGGTTGGCGACAGGATCGTTGCGGCCGCCGAGGGCGGTCTGGAGGGGGTTCTCGTCTACGATTTCGAGGTCTGATGGCCGGTTTTTGGCGTAATCGTCGACTTTCATATCGATTCAGCCGCCAAGGCATTGTCGGCGGACGGCGTTGGCTGTAGGGCTTAGGAGTGTTGCGGACGATACTTTCGTCTGAGTGACTTTCCCTTTCGCCCACCATAGCAGGCCCATGTCCTTCACCGATCCGCTCGACCTTGCCGCCCGTCTGCCCGCGCCCGACCGCCTTGCCCTGTTCCTCGATGTCGACGGAACGCTGATCGGGCCAACCTACGCCGATCGCGAGCGTGGCATCGCCGCCGATCGCATCGCCCTGATCGACCGGCTTTACGACCTCCTGGGTGGCGCGCTCGCCATCGTCAGCGGCCGTTCGGTGGAAACGGTCGATCCGATGTTCGCACCGCTGAAGCTGCCCGTCGCGGCGCTGCAAGGCGCTGACCGTCGCTTTGCCGACGGACGTCGATTCACGCCGGTGCAGACACCGGAGGAGCGCAAGGCGCTCGAAGAGATCGCCGAGGTGGTGGCCAAGACCTATCCCACCATGGACATCCAGTGGAAGATCGGCGCGCTGGCCATCGTCTACAACGAGGGCGATCCGCTCGCGCTTGAGGCGGCGGCTCTGGCGGAACGCCATTCCGGCGGCCACGTGGGAGTGATCCCCGGCCGCGTGTCGGTCGACGTAGTGCCTCGGGGCGCCAACAAGGGCTCCGGCATCGCCTTCCTGATGGAGCACAAGCCGTTCAAGGGGCGGGTGCCGGTTCATGCGGGCGACGACGTTCCCGACGAGCCGGGTTTCTTCATGGCGCGCGATCTTGGCGGATTCGGCATTACCGTCGGCCGAAAGGTGACGGGCGTCGACAACCGTCTGCCCGACCACGAGGCGACGTGGGACATGCTGGCCGCCTACGAGGCGCGTTGGCTGGACGACGAGCGCGCCGCCGCGCAGTAGTCGGGATCAGCCGAGGGCGATCCGCAGATAGGTCGTATCGTCGAAATAGTCGCGGCCCGGCATGAAGGGGCGCGACCCCATGACCCGTTCCACCATCAGCGGATCGGTCTCCCTGATGCGGGCGATCTCCGAGAGGCCCTCCGCGAGCGTTGCGGACGGCGACAGGAAGCCGTCGGAGGCGAGCACGATCTCGCGGGCGTCGGCCGCCTCGAAGACCTCGACGAAACGGTCGGGCACGAAGGTGCCGGCAAGGCCGCCATAGGCGAGGGGATCGTCGCTGTCGAGGTTGAGAAAGGCGTGCTGGGCAAGGACCAGCGGCCGGAAGGGCTGCTCCATCGTCGGCACCCTGCGTTCGGCGTCGAGGCTGGTAAGACCCAGCCTGAGGCGCGCCCGGATAACCGCGCAGCGGAATTCGTAGCCGATGCGGTCGATCTCCTTGCCGCCGTGATAGTCCCGATCGTCGATGCGGACGTGACAGTCGCCCACCCGCCAGATTTCGCCGCGTGCCCGCGACCAGACGGCGGCCACTGCCGACGGGCGCATGATCGTCTCATCCGGCCAGTCGCCGATTGCCAGGGCGATGGCGGCCGTGGCGCGATCGACGAAATCGCGGGCCGTGGCATCCGGCGCCAGCTCCCTGACCGCTTGTTCCACCGCCTCGGCGGCAACGATGCCGCCGGGCCGTCCGTCGATCGGGCCGGAAGATGTGGCGCCGTCGATGACGGCGGCGAAGTCTTCGGTGACGACCAGGCGATCTTCCTTCTTCGCCTCCGACTCCTTGCCGGTGGCGCACAGGCTCTCGACCACCCGGAACGGGCGAGGCGTGGCGGTCATGGAAGTCTCCACGTTGCTGTCCCGAGCGGCCGCGATGGCGTCACTCGACGTGACCGGTGATCTTCGGCAGGTAGTCGCCGCCATGCTCGACCCAGAAGCTGTACATCGCCTCGGCCGAGGGCAGCATTCGCTTGTCGGTGCGGCGGACGACGTTCCAGGTCTTCATGAGCGGCAGGCCAACCACGTCCATGATGACGAGGCGACCGGCCTCGACCTCGGCCGCTATGGTGTGCGAAGAGATGAAAGAGATGCCGAGGCCGGCCATCACCGCCTGCTTGATGGTCTCGTTGGAGCCCATCTCGAACTCGCGAATATCTCGCCCGCCGTCGTGCTGGCTGATCAGTTGGCCAAAGGAATTGCGCGTGCCGGAGTTGACCTCGCGCACCAGGAAGGTCTCGCCCATCAGGGCTTCGATGGGGATGTTGCGCTCATGGGCCAGCGGATGGTCGGGCGCGCAGATCATCACCTGCGGGTGCTTGCCTATGGGCTTGGCCTCGACCTCGAACTCGACCGGCGGCCGGCCCATCACGGCGAGGTCGACCTCATAGTTCCGCAGGCGCTGGATGGTCTCGTCGCGGTTGCCGACGATGAAGTCGATATCGACCTTTGGCCGCTCCTTGCGGAAGGCGGCGAGCACGGTCGGCGCAAAGTAGCGGGCGGTGGAAACGACGCCGACGGCAACCCGGCCCGATCCCGCCTCGCGCATCTCGGCGAGGGCGCCGGAGCACTCGTTGAGTAGCGCCTCGATGCGGTCGAGCGTGGTGGCGATCTCCCGGCCGGCCGATGTGGCGATGAAGCGGTCGCCGACGCGTTCGAGCAGCGGCATGCCGACGAGGTCTTCCAGAGCCTTCACCTGGGCGGTGATGGCCGGCGGCGTGACGTTCATGGCGGAGGAGGCGGCGGTGACGGTGCCGGTCTTGATGACCGCCGACAGGAATCGCAGCTGCTTCAAAGTCGTGTGGCGCATGCTCGGATTCCCGTCTCTCCATGTTCTGCTGCCGGTGTGCCCGGCGAGGGACCTCGCTCCGGAATCACATTGGTCATCCGAAGCTTACCGCAAGCTATCTTCAGGCGCCATTTGCCGGGCGCCGTTTCGACCATTGTCGCGGGGATAAGATGAAAGTCTCTCTCGCCCCCGGAAGTCGCCCCTTGGGTGCTCGTCAAAAGCGACGGCATCGTGACCGTGGAGCCACAATCGGCGGAATGCGGACAAGGTGGACGCTTGCGGTGGTTGACCGCCGCAGGTGCGACCGGCAGGATCGGTCCATCGCAACAGGAGCGTGGATGTCACGTCTGTCTGAATCCCGGTGAAGGCCCGCCCGGCATGGTGCCGGCAATGCGGGCCGATCCAAATGTCGCCCCGGAGGCTCCCAGCTTCCGGAACGCTTTGGTGCGCCCAAGTGGCGCCACTTCCGGACTTCAGACCCATGGATATTTCACGCGCCGAGCAGCGCATTCTGCACCTGCTCGCCCAGGGCGGACGCATCGAGATCGTCCGCGACGATCGCGGCGACATCGAAGAGCTCTCCTGTTTCAGCCGCGACGGCTGGCTCTACACCGAGTTCAATCTCGTCATGTTCCGCAAATTGAAGAACAAGCGGGCGATCGCCTCGAAGAACAGCAAGCCCTACCGCATCACCCAGCGCGGGCTGGAGCTTGTACGCGCCCAGCCTGACAATCGATGAGGAAAGTCCGGCGGCGGCCTCAACGCCCGCCGCCG
>CAXXNH010000056.1:0-170327 GCA_963665435.2 uncultured Pleomorphomonas sp.
CTGAAAATCAACGACGTGATCGACGGCGACACCGCCGAGCTGATCGCCACCGAGATGGGCCATACGGTGAGCGCGTCTCCGAAGCCGACGTCGAAGAAGGCCTGTTCGATGTGCCCGACGACGCTGCGGATACGCAGCCGCGTCCGCCGGTGGTCACCATCATAGGGCCACGTCGACCACGGCAAGACTCGCTGCTCGATGCGCTGCGCCACGCCAACGTGGTGGCCGGCGAAGCCGGTGGCATCACCCAGCACATCGGCGCCTATCAGGTCGAGCAGAACGGTCAGAAGATCACCTTCATCGACACCCCGGGCCACGCCGCCTTCTCTGCGATGCGTGCCCGTGGCGCCAAGGTGACCGACATCGTCATCTGGTAGTGGCCGCGGACGACGGCGTCATGCCGCAGACGATCGAGGCGATCAGCCACGCCAAGGCGGCCGGCGTTCCGCTCATCGTCGCCTCAACAAGATCGACAAGCCCGAAGCCAACCCCGAGCGAGTGCGCACCGAACTGCTGCGCACGAAGTGCAGGTGGAGTCGATGGGCGGCGACACGCTTGAAGTGGAAGTCTCGGCCAAGGCCAAGACCAACCTCGACAAGCTGCTCGAAGTCATCCTGCTGCAGTCCGAAGTGCTTGACTCAAGGCCAATCCCGATCGCGCCGCCGAAGGCATCGTCATCGAGGCCAAGCTCGACAAGGGACGTGGCCCGGTTGCCACCGTTCTGGTCGATCGCGGCACGCTCAAGGTCGGCGATATCATCGTGGCCGGTTCGGAATGGGGTCGCGTCCGCGCGCTCCTCGACGACCATGGCGCCAACGTCAACAACGCCGGCCCGGCCATGCCGGTCGAGGTTCTCGGTTTCCAGGGCACGCCCGATGCCGGCGACCGCGTGGCGGTGGTCGAAAACGAGGCCCGCGGCCCGCGAGATCACCGAGTATCGCATCCGCCAGAAGCGCGAGAACGTCGCCAAGCGCGCCTCCGGCTCGCGCGGCTCGCTCGAGCAGATGATGAGCAAGCTTCAGACAGCTGGCAAGAAGGAGTTCCCGCTGGTCGTCAAGACCGACGTGCAGGGCTCTCTCGAAGCCATCGTCGCCTCGCTCGAGAAGCTCGGCAACGAGGAAGTTGCGGCGCGCGTCATTCATGGCGGCGTCGGCGGCGTCACCGAGGTCCGACGTCACGCTGGCCTCCGCGTCCGACGCGGCGATCATCGGCTTCAACCGTTCGCGCCAACAAGCAGGCGCGCGATGCGGCTGACCGCGACGGCATCGAGATCCGCTACTACAACATCATCTACAACCTCGTCGACGACGTGAAGGCTGCGATGAGCGGCATGCTCACGCCCGAACGGCGCGAAACTTCCTCGGCAATGCCGAGATCCTGGAGGTGTTCAACATCTCCAAGGTCGGCAAGGTCGCAGGTTGCCGCGTCAGCGAGGGCATGGTGGAGCGTGGCGCTTCGGTTCGCCTCATCCGCGACAACGTGGTTATCCACGAGGGCAAGCTTGGGACGCTCAAGCGCTTCAAGGACGAAGTCAAGGAAGTGCATGCCGGCCAGGAATGCGGCATGAACTTCGAGGCCTACCAGGACATGCGGGCCGGCGACGTCATCGAGTGCTTCCGCGTCGAAGAGATCGCCCGTACGCTGTAATGCTCCCCCCGGCGTTCTCAGGGACGCCGGGGACGCTCTCTCGACGGTAAGACATGACCGACGCCGCCGAACATTCTTCCCCACGTCGACATCGCGCCGTTTCGTCTTCACGACGACGGAAGCCGACGCGGTTGCACTGGAAGCGCTTCTGAAGCCGGCGGATCGTGGTTGGCGCTCGCTTCTCGGCTACGCCTTCGCATTGCCGCCGCTGATCATCGTGTCCTGGCTGACCCGAGACGCCGAGTGGCCGATATGGTTTGCCAGCTTCGGAATTGCCGGACTGGCGGCGTGGCAGCTGTCGCGCTTCACCCTGAAGGTCGAGAGATCCCGCGCAGCGCGACGTCATCCGACGGGGGCCGCACAGATTGACCAAGCCGACAGCCGGCTCGGGGGCACGATCGGCAATGTCCGGATCGATACCACTGTCAATCCGGGCGCCCGTGTCTGAGGCCGACGCGGGCCATGTCTTCGTTGTCGCCGATCGCCAGCCGACGATCATCCTGCCGCTTTCGGCCTTTGCCGACAGAGCCGACATGGATGGATTCGCCAGGACGCTCCGAGGGTTGGCCGGCACGAACTGAAACACACCGTCGTGGACCTAATTCCCCTATGGCCTCGGGTCCACGCACATCCCTATGATCGGGCGTCAATCCGAGCGAGCGACGCCAACCGAGGTTTCCTATCATGGTCCAGCACGGACAAGGCCAGGGGCAGGCCCGAGCCCCCTCTCAACGGCAGCTTCGCGTGGGCGAACTGTTCGTCACGCACTTGCCGAGATCCTGGCGCGCGGCGAGTTGATGGACGACGAAGTGATCCGGATGATGATCACCGTACCCGAGGTGCGCGTGAGGCCCGGACCTTCGCAAACGCCACCGTCTACATCACGCCCGCTTGGCGGCGGCGATCCGAAACAGGCGGAAAAGTCGATGTCCCGCCACGCGCGCTGGCTGCGCGGCCAGGTGGCGCGTCGGATCAATCTCAAGTTCGCACCCGAGCTCGTCTTCCGCTACGACGACCGTTTCGACGAGACCGATCATATCGAGGCGCTGTTGCATTCGCCCGATGTGGCGCGTGACCTTGATGGGGACGAACAGCCCCAAGACGACGCCAGCAAGGGCGGTACGGACACAGACCACTGACAAATCCCGTCAGCAGCGCAGCTGACAGGTCCTGACAGGTCCCGAGTCGAAGCTTCTACCGACGCGCCGCCCACGCGGCCGCAGGAGGGAGCTTATGACCGACGATCGCCTCACGTTTCACTACGCGCCACAGACCCGCGCGTTCGGAACGCTGGTTCTTCTGGAAGAGCTTGGCGTACCCTACGATCTCCACATCATGGACATCCGGGCCGGCGACAACCTCCAGCCGGACTATGTTGCCGTCAACCCGATGGGCAAGGTGCCAGCCATCAGCCATCGGAGGGTCGTGGTGACGGAACAGGCCGCCATCGCGCTCTATCTCGGGGACCTGTTCGCCGAGGCAGGACTGGCGCCCGGCCTGGATGATCCTCGCCGCGGCGCCTACTTGCGCTGGATGGTGTTCTACGGTTCCAGCTTCGAACCGGCGCTGGTCGATCACGCCATGAAGCGGCCGCCGATCTCGCGCGTAAGTTCTCCCTACGCCGACTACGAAACCGTTGTCGCCATCGTCAACGAGCATGTCGGGCGCGCGTCGCCCTTCTGGCTCGGCGAGCGGTTCTCGGCAGCCGACGCGCTGTGGGGATCGGCGCTATTCTGGGTCACCAACTTCGGAATCTTCGAAAGAACACCCGAAGTCGCCGCCTATATCGAGCGGGGTGACACAAGCCCGCCCCCGCCTTCCGGAAGGCCCAGGCCGACGAAGCGGCATTCGTCGCCGCGCGCGACCGAGCGGGCTAAGGTCAGAACAGCCGAAGGCCGGCAACACCTGCCATCACCAGCAGGGCGGCGGCGACCCGCCGCCCGCCGATGCTCTCGCCGAACACCAGCCGCGACAGCGCAAGCGCAAAGATGATCGACGTCTCGCGAAGCGCAGCAACAGGGGGCGACGGTCGCCCGCGTCATGGCCCACAAGGCAACCCCATAGGAAAGCGGTGGTTGCCGCCCCTCCGACAAGTCCGAGGCCAAGCGTTCGCACACCCGAGTCGCGGCCGGGGGGCGCCCGGCGAAGACCACGCCGGCGGTAACGACACCGGTCAGAGTGGCCAGCAGCAAGGCATAGGCGGACCGGCGCGCCCGAGAGGCGCGCGCCACTGGCGTCCACCAACGTGTAGGCGGCGATGACCATTGCGTTGCAGAGCGCCGTGGCGGCTCCGGCGGTAGCCAACGGCTGCCGAAACGCGCCGAGGGCAAGCGCGCCGATGCCGGCCGAAATCAAGCCGATCGCCATCCACTGTCCCACCCTCAGCGTTTCGCCGAAGACCGTTGCGCCCACCAGGGCCACGACGAGCGGCGCCGCGCCGCGCATCAGGGGATAGGCGAGGCTCATGTCGACGACGCGATAGGCGCGGGCGATCAACAGGAAATAGACGCTCTGGAGCAGCACCGACGCGCCGAGGAATGGCCAGCTTTTCGGCGCGGGCATGGGTTGGAACGGCAGGACGAGCGCGGAGACGAGGGCGGCACCGATGGCCACGGAAACCGTCATGGCGAGTTTGTCAGTCGCGCCCTTGATCAGAAACATTCCAGCCGGCATGCACAAGGGCAGCGGCAAGGACGGCTGCGAAGACGCCGAATGACATATGAGCTCCTGAAGAATCGCCTGTGACGGCGACGGCACCATTTCACGCCCACCGCATCGCCGCAATCTTCTGGCCTTGCCTTCCCCAGCCCCCCGGTGTAGGAGCGCGCCTTCCGGACGAAACGTCCGCCGTCTTTTCCGCCGCGCCAGGTTCCATCCCCGGCCGGCGAACGCAGGAACCAGGTATGGCACGCAAGAAAAAAGGCACGGTCCACGGCTGGGTGGTGCTCGACAAGCCCTATGGCATGACCTCGACGCAGGCGGTCGGCGCCATGAGGCGCATCTTCGGCACGCCGAAGGCGGGGCACGCCGGCACGCTCGACCCGCTCGCCTCCGGCATGCTGCCGATCGCGCTGGGCGAGGCGACCAAGACGGTGCCCTACGTGATGGATGGCGACAAGCTCTACCGCTTCACCGTGCGCTGGGGGGCGGAGACATCGACCGACGATGCCGAGGGCGAGGTGGTCCGCGCCTCCGATCACAGGCCGACGGCCGAGGACATCGACGCCGTGCTCGACGAGTTCGAGGGGAGAGATCCTTCAGACCCCTCCCGCCTTCTCTGCGATCAAGGTCGACGGCGAGCGGGCCTATGATCTCGCCCGGGCCGGCGAGACCGTCGAGCTGCAAGCGCGACCGGTGACGGTTCACCGGCTCGACCTCGTCGATTGCCCCGACGCGGACACTGCCGTCTTCGAAGCCGAGTGCGGCAAAGGCACCTATGTGCGCGCCATCGCCCGCGACATGGGGCGGCGTCTTGGATCGGCGGGCCACGTGATCGAACTCAGGCGGCTTGTTGTCGGCCCGTTCGGCGAGACGGACATGGTGACCATCGACGCGCTGCAGGCAGCGCTGGAAGCCGACGGCGATGCCTTGTCGCTCTTGACGCCGATCGAAGCTGCCCTCGCCGAGCTGCCCTCAGCTCGACGTTTACCGCCGATCAGGCGGTGCGGCTGAGGAACGGCAACCCGGTCCTGCTGCGCGGTCGCGACGCGCCGATCGAAGAGGATGCCGTCGGCGTGTTCGAGCGCGGCCGGTTGATGGCAATCGCCAAGGTTGAGCACGGCGAGCTGAAGCCCGTGAGGCTCATTCTGCCCGATTGACAGGGAGGATGGCGCTTTTCCGGCTCCGCATTGCCACTGGCTTTCAACCGCATTTTCCTGTAGAGAGACCGCAACCTGATCATACAGGTTGCGCCGACCCGGCTGGACGACATCCCGGCCGGGCCATTTTTGTTATCCAACGACAAGGAGTCACCGATGTCGATCACTGCCGAGCGCAAGGCCGCTCTCATCAAGGAATACGCCACCCTCGAGGGCGACACCGGCTCGCCGGAAGTCCAGGTCGCGATCCTGTCGGAGCGCATCTCCAACCTCACCGAGCACTTCAAGAGCCACGCCAAGGACAACCACTCCCGCCGCGGCCTCCTGAAGCTCGTGAGCCAGCGTCGTCAGCTTCTGGACTACCTGAAGCGCAAGGACGTGTCGCGCTACGCCGCGCTGATCAGCCGCCTCGGCCTGCGCCGCTGACGGTTTTTCGGGAGGGCGGTCCGCCGCCCTTCCCCTTCGCCGCTTCGGCCTTCCGAGGCGGCTCCGGTTTCCCGCCGCCCTGAGACGAGGGCGTGGGTCCGCCCGCAGAAGCGGGCAAGAACGACAGGCGCCGTCGCCCCGCCGGGGCGAGCGCCGCTCCGGCGTGTTCCGCACCCTGGGGCAGGATTGCCAGACGCTCGCCTCGATCCGAGAGGAGCGTCTCGTCGTCTTGCCCGTGGGCCGCGCGCCGGACCAGACAAGAACGGAACAAACGCATGTTCGATATTCAGAAAGTCGAAATCGACTGGGCCGGCCAGAAGCTGACCCTCGAGACGGGCCGTATCGCCCGCCAGGCCGATGGCGCGGTGCTCGCGACGCTTGGCGAAACGTCGGTCCTCGCCACCGTGGTGTCGGCCAAGGAGCCGAAGCCCGGCCAGGACTTCTTCCCGCTGACCGTCAACTACCAGGAAAAGGCCTTCGCGGCCGGCAAGATCCCCGGCGGCTACTTCAAGCGCGAAGGCCGTCCGGCCGAGCACGAGACGCTGATCTCCCGCCTGATCGACCGCCCGATCCGCCCGCTGTTCCCCGATGGCTACAAGTGCGACACCCAGGTGATCATCACCGTTCTCAGCCATGACATGGAGAACGCGCCCGATATCCTCGCCATGGTCGCCGCCTCGGCCGCTCTGACCATCTCCGGCGTGCCCTTCATGGGGCCGGTCGGCGCAGCCCGCGTCGGCCTGATCGAAGGCGCCTACGTTCTGAACCCGCCGGTCGACAAGATGGCCGAGAGCAAGCTCGACCTCGTCGTCGCCGGTACGGGCGACGCCGTGCTGATGGTTGAGTCGGAAGCTCAGGAGCTGGACGAAGACACCATGCTCGGCGCCGTGATGTTCGGTCATCGTGGCTTCCAGCCGGTGATCGACGCCATCATCCGTCTCGCCGAGCGCGCCGCCAAGGAGCCGCGCGAGTTCGTCGCCAAGGACGTGTCCGAAGTCGAGCAGGCCGTGCTGGCCATCGCGGAGCAGGATCTCCGCGCTGCCTACAAGATCACCGCCAAGCAGGAGCGCTACGCCGCCGTGGACGCCGCCCGCGCCAAGGTGATGGCCGACCTGTTCCCGGAAGGGGCCGAGCCGCGCTTCGACAAGGAGACGGTCTCGAACGTCTTCCATGACCTGCAGGCCAAGATCGTCCGCTGGAACATCCTCGACACCGGCACCCGCATCGACGGCCGCGATCTCCAGACCGTGCGCCCGATCGTCGCCCAGGTGGGCGTGCTGCCGCGTGCCCATGGCTCGGCCCTGTTCACCCGTGGCGAGACGCAGGCCCTCGTGGTTGCCACCCTCGGCACCGGCGAGGACGAGCAGTTCATCGAAACGCTGGAAGGCACCCGCAAGGAACGCTTCCTGCTCCACTACAACTTCCCGCCCTTCTCGGTCGGTGAGACCGGCCGCATGGGTTCGCCCGGCCGTCGCGAAATCGGCCATGGCAAGCTTGCCTGGCGCGCCATCCATCCGGAGCTGCCGGCGCATCACGAGTTCCCCTACACCATCCGTCTGGTGTCGGAGATCACCGAATCCAACGGCTCGTCGTCGATGGCTACCGTCTGCGGTTCCTCGCTGGCCCTCATGGACGCTGGCGTGCCCCTGAAGGCGCCGACCGCCGGCATCGCCATGGGCCTGATCAAGGAAGGTGACCGCTTCGCCGTGCTGTCCGACATCCTCGGCGACGAGGATCACCTTGGCGACATGGACTTCAAGGTGGCCGGTACGGCCGCCGGCATCACCTCGCTGCAGATGGACATCAAGATCACCGGCATCACCGAGGAGATCATGAAGGTCGCCCTGGGCCAGGCCAAGGGTGGGCGCGAGCATATCCTCGGCGAGATGTCCAAGGCGCTGACCGGCGCCCGCTCCTCGATCGGCGAGCATGCTCCGCGCATCGAAGTGATGAAGATCAATCCCGACAAGATCCGTGAAGTGATCGGTTCGGGCGGCAAGGTCATCCGCGAGATCGTGGAGAAGACCGGCGCCAAGATCGACATCCAGGACGACGGCACCGTCAAGTTCGCCTCGTCCGACCTCAAGGCGATCCAGGCCGCCATGAACTGGGTGAAGGGCATCGCTGCCGAGCCGGAAGTCGGCGCCATCTATGAGGGCACCGTCGTGAAGTGCGTCGACTTCGGCGCCTTCGTCAACTTCTTCGGCACCCGCGACGGCCTCGTCCACGTCTCCCAGCTCGCTCCGCAGCGCGTCCAGAACGTCAAGGACGTCGTCAAGGAAGGCGACAAGGTGTGGGTCAAGCTGATGGGCTTCGACGAGCGCGGCAAGGTTCGCCTGTCGATGAAGGTGGTCGACCAGGCCACCGGCCAGGAAATCAAGCAGGAAGAAAAGGCCGAACCGAAGGACGAGTAACCTTCGTTTCTGTCGTAGATGTTGGCGGCCGGCGGGTTCTCCCGCCGGCCGCTTTCTTCACCTCACTCGTCGACGGGCGTCCAGCTTTCGTGCCTCACGGCTCCAGACGACTGTCGGTTTGCAGCCTTCCGCACTTGACAGGGGACCGTCGCTGGCCCTTGATGCGCGCCGACGAAAGCGCCGCGAAGCGGCTGCACCCAGGACGCTACTCCATGCTGGCCAAGACCGACGAGCTGCCCCACGAAATCCGCTACACCAAGACTGACGCCGTCATATCCGCCGTCGGTGCGACCTTGCTGATCGTCTCGGAGATGCTGGCATCCATCGTTGCCTTTGCCTGGGCGATCGGCAGCATGCTTGGCCTCGGCGAGACGCCATTTCTGATCTTCGTCGGCGTCATGGCCGTCCCGGGCCTGGCACTGTCGTTCGGACTGACCCGGCGCATCCTGCGTGTCGAGCATTCCCTTCGCGACAGCGGCAGTTTCTGAATTTCAGATCCCGGTTCGGTTACGGGCGTGGCGTTTGCCGCGCCCTTTTTTGTTTGTGGGTTGACCAGGGTCTTCGCGAGGAAGTCAGTCCGGCCCTCCGCGTCGAAAGCACTTCTGGGGTGGGAAGTTCTGACCAGGCCGGCAACCTTTCGCTTACCGAAGTCGCCGCTTTGGTCGAATCGGTCGAATGTCCACGTTGTCATAGCTCAGAAACGTGCTATTTCCGCAAATGTAGGCTGGCCCTGCGAAAGGAGAGTCCGATGATTTTTCCCCGGGAACTCGTCGCTAGAATCGACGTCAGCCTCACCCGTATGCAGACCGCTCAGCCGCTATCGGATGGCCTAGACGAAATAGCCACCGTGGCGCTTGGCCTGGCCAAGGGTGACCGAGACGTGGCGCGCGGGCTGATCCTCAACGATTTCGATGACTGGCTGTCCCGCACGGGCCGTCTGAACTCTAGCTACAGCTTCACCAGCTACCCCCAGTTTCGAAAGGGCAAGTGGCGTGGGAGCCTGTTCTGTGCCCTGGCCTGGACCTACCTTCTGCCCAATCGAACGATTTCCTTGCACCACTACGCTTGAGCCTGTCAGCGCTCGCCACGCCGGTAGGGCTGCATCAGCGCCTGCGGGACGCGGGCACGCCGCGCCATGACACAGAGCGCCACGATCGACAGGATATAAGGCGTCATCAGGAACACCTGATAAGGAACGCCATCGACCGCAGTCTGCAAGCGCAGCTGAAACGCATCGAAGAAGGCGAACAGCAGCGCACCAAACAAGGCGCGTCCAGGCCTCCAGGACGCGAAGACGACAAGGGCGATGCAGATCCAGCCGCGCCCCTGGATCATGGTCGGGAAAAAGCTGTTGAACGCCGAGAGCGTCAGGAAGGCGCCGCCGACGGCCATCAGCGCCGAACCGACGATTACCGCCCCATAGCGCACGGCCATCGGATTGACGCCCTGCGCTTCGGCAGCATGCGGATTCTCACCTGTCATGCGGATGGCGAGCCCCAAAGGGGTGCGGAAGACGACATAGGCGAGCAGGAGCGCAAGCAGAAGGGCAAGATAGGTCGGCGGCGTCTGCGCCGACAGGACGGCCGCTATGAACGGAAGGTCGGCGAGAACCGGAACATTCACCGGTGCGAAGGGCTCGATCGTCGGCGGGCTGCCGGACAACGGCACGATCAGCCGGAAGAGATAATAGCTCAAGCTAGAGGCAAACAACGTGACGCCCAGGCCGGAGACATGCTGGGAAAGACCAAGCGTCACGGTCAGAGACGCATGGAGCAGGCCGAACACGGCACCAGCCAGCGCGGCGACCAACAAGCCCGTCCAGAGATCGGCGCCATGATAAACGGCGAGCCAGCCGACCATGGCGCCAAAGGTCATGATGCCCTCGATGCCGAGGTTGAGCACACCCGCCCGTTCGCAAAGCAGCGCCCCCAACGTGCCGAAGATCAGCGGCGTGGCGATCCGCAGCACGGCGGCCCAGAGACCGGACGAGGCGATGATGTCGAGGACGATACTCATCGGCGAATCCTGTATTGGGCGAAGAACACCGCCACCAGCATGGTGATCAGCGACAGGGCCACGGTAACGTCGGCGATGTAGCTCGGGATTTTCAGCGCGCGGCTCATTCCGTCGGCGCCAACGAACATGGTGGCCGTGAACAACGCCGCCAGCACCACCCCGAGCGGATGGAGACCGGCCAGCATGGCGACGACGATGCCGGAATAGCCGAAGCCGGGCGACAGATCGGTCGTGACGTAGCCCTTGACGCCCAGGACTTCGACGGCGCCGGCAAGGCCGGCAAGACCGCCGGAAAGGCAGGCGACCAGGAGGAGAGTTCGGGCCAGCGGCACCCCGGCGAAGACGGCGCCCTCGGGGCTCAAGCCGGCCGCACGGGACTTTAGCCCGAACACAGTACGGCTCTGCACGAAGTGGACGACGAAGGCGAGGACGAGGGCAATGGCGAAGCCCCAGTGCAGACGCGATCTCGCCACCAGCTTCGGCAGCACGGCCGCGTCGGCGACCGACTGGCTTTGCGGCCAGCCAAAGGCAAGCGGATCCTTCAACGGCCCGTCGATCAGCATCGAGACGACGAGCACGGCGACAAAATTGAGAAGCAGGCTGGTCACCACTTCGTCGACGGAGAACCTGAGCCTCAGCCAAAGCGGAACGATCAGGAGGACCATCCCGGCAACGGCTCCACTCAGCAGGAGCAGCGGGATGGACAGGTAGCCTGGCGCGCCGGCCAGCAACTGAGACCCGACGGCGGCCGTGGCAATGGCGCCGAAGTAGAACTGCCCCTCGCCACCAATATTCCAGACACGGGCGCGGAAGGCGACGGCAGCAGCAAGGCCGGTCAGCATCAGCGGCGTGGCTCGCGTCAGCGTTTCGGTGGCGGACAGGCGCGAGCCGAAGGCGCCGACGAGGATGCGCCAATAGGCCTCAAGAACCGGTGCGCCAGCGGCAGCGATCAGCAGACCGGAGAGAGCCAAGGCAGCGGCGACAGCGAGAAGCGGCGTCAGGACGATCAGGGCAAGCGGGCGATGCTCGCGGCGTTCAAAGCGCATCAGGCCGCCTCTTTCTTCCAGGCGCCGGCCATCATCAGACCAAGCGCCCGCGCATCCACCTCGTCCGCCGACACCGGTGGCGAGAGGCGGCCACCGACGATGGCCTGGATCCGGTCGGCGAGACCGATCACCTCATCCAGATCTTCCGAAATGAGCAACACGGCGGTTCCGGCCTTTCTGGCTTCGAGAATTCGGGCATGGACGGCGGCAACCGCTCCCTCGTCAAGTCCACGCGCCGGCTGGGCGGCGATCAGGATGCGCGGCCGCTCGGCAAGGTTTCGGCCGAGTATCAGTTTCTGCATGTTGCCGCCCGACAGGAGGCGGGTACGCGTGCGGGCTCCGCCGCCGCGCACATCGAAATCGCGGACGATGGTCTCGGCGAAGGCGATGGCCGCCCTCCTGTCGACAAACCCTCGGCGGGAGAAGCGCGGCTCGTCGATGCGTTCCAGCACGGCGTTCTCCCAGACCGCCATTTCGCCGATCGCCCCTTCGCGCGTCCGGTCCTCGGGAATGCGCCCGATGCCGGAGGCAACGGTATCTGCAACGGAGAGATTGCCGATGGCTTCCCCGTAAAGAAGGATGTCGCCCGCACTGCGCGCGCGTGTGCCAGACAACAGGCTGGCGAGCGCGGCCTGGCCGTTGCCCGAAACGCCGATAATGCCCAGCACCTCTCCCGCATGCAGCCGGAAGCTCACCTCCTTCAGGCGATCGACACCGTCGATGCAAACAGATACGGCGGCCGCTTCCAGCACCGGCGCGCCACGCTCATGCGCCTCGCGCACGGGCCGCGCCACCCTGTGACCGACCATCAACTCGGCCAACTCCGCCTTCGAGGTCTCGGCAGCGCGACGCTCGGCCACCACCTTGCCGCCCCGCAACACGACGACGCGATCGGCCGCCGCCATGACCTCGTCGAGCTTGTGCGAGATGAAGATCAGAGACAGGCCCTGGCGCGCCATCTCCTTCAGCGTGGAGAACAGCGTCTCCGCTTCAAGGTTGGTCAGCACCGCCGTCGGCTCGTCGAGGATCAGGATACGCGCATCGTTGTAAAGCGCCTTCAGGATCTCGACGCGCTGCTGCTCGCCGACCGACAGATCGCCGAGTCGAGCATCGGGATCGACGACAAGGCCGAAGCGTTCGGCAAGCGCCTTCAGCTTTGCCCTCGCCCGCCCTGATTCCGAGCGGAGCGACCAAAGCTTCTCCGTGCCCGTCATGACGTTCTCCAGCACGGTGAGGTTGGGTGCCAGCGAGAAATGCTGATGCACCATGCCGATGCCGGCGTGGATGGCGGCACGCGGTCGACCAGGAGGCAGATCGGCTCCCGCGACGCGGATGCGCCCCTCGTCGGGCGTATAGTGGCCGAACAGGATGCTCATGAGCGTCGTCTTGCCCGCGCCGTTCTCCCCGAGAAGCGCGACGATTTCTCCCCGCGCCAGCGTCATCGAGATAGCGTCGTTTGCCTTGTTGTCGCCGAAGCTCTTGCTGACACCCTCGATCTCGAGCACGTTTTCGGTCATGACGGCAGTCCTGCAACGGGGAAGCGGTGCTGCCAGCGGCCATCCGCTTCGAGTGTCGCCGCGAGTGCAAGAAGCTGAAGATCCGCGCCGAGCGGGGCAAACATCTGCACGGGGAGCGGCAACCCGTCGCTATCTGCACCGAAGGGCAGCGTCAGTGCCGGGAAACCGGAGATGTTGGCGAGCGTGGCAAGCGGCGCCAGAGATACCATGCGATTGAGGTGAAGGTCGGTATCGTCATGGTCGAACGGCGACGACCCGATCGGCGGCGGCGAGGAGCTGAGCATTGGCGTCAGCAGAACGTCCACCCGATCGAACAGGCGCCAAAGATTGCGCGACACCAGAACGCCTGATGTCTGCGAGCGCCAAAGATCCGTGGCGGAAAGAGTCCTGCCCCGCTTGGCGAAGGCCTGGGTAACGAGTTCGGCAAGCGAGATATCGATGCCAGGCGTCTCCGAGAGCGTTGCGAGATTGGTGGAGACGAGATCGTAGAACAGCGCGGCCGACGCCTTCGCCATGGCGTCGACGTCCGACCAAGCGACCGGCACGAGCCTGTGGCCGCAGGTCTCCAGAAACTGACCGGCCGCTTCGATGGCGGCGGAGCGTTCGGGCGTCGTCGGCAGCTCTTGCCCCGTTTCGCAAAGGATGCCGACTCTGAGCGCCCCGTTCTTCGACTTTGCCAGAGCGACGTCGGCGAAGGGACCACGCGTCCGGCCGCTGACCGCGCCAAGCAAGACGGCACTGTCGCGCACGCTGCGCGACACGCAGAGTTCCGAGGCGATTCCACCCAGATGATTGCCGAACGCAGGCCCCGCCGGCATGACGCCCCGGCTCGGCTTAAGCCCGACCAGACCGCAGCAGGCGGCCGGCACACGGATGGATCCGCCAGCGTCGGTGGCATGAGCGATGGCGACGATGCCGGCGGCCACGGCCGCCGCCGCCCCACCCGACGAGCCTCCGGGCGTACGGGCCGGGTCGAGCGGATTGCGGGCGAGCGGACCGATTGCCGGCTCGCTCGCCAACGCCAAGCCGAACTCCGGTGCGGTTGTCAGTCCGAAAGGCAACAGGCCAGCGTCCCGGAAGCGACGCGCGAGATCGGAATCGGGGGCGTCGGGCCGATCGCGAGAAAACAACCGCGAGCCGGCGACGACCGGCAGGCCGGCAAAAGGACCGCCGAGATCCTTGGCTAGCGTCGGCACGCCACAGAATGGACGTGCGGCAAACCGGTCGGGATCGTCGCGACGTTCCGCCTCGGCGGCGCTCGCCTCCCGTTCCGCCAGTTCGACGTCGACATGACAGAGAGCGCCGAGATCGGCATGCGACGCGGCAGCGGCGAGCGAAGCTGCCATGGCCTCGCCGGCAGTAAGGCGACCGTTTCGGATCGCCTCGGCCAGTGCCGTTGCATCGTCCTTCATGAGGCGACTTACTTCGGCTCGGCGGTGTCGCGCGGCACCTCGAAGGCGCCGGACTTGATCTTTGCCCTCACCTCTTCCATCGCCGCCTCGGCATCGACCGGCGCGACGCCCTTGGCATAGGCGATATCGCTGCCGCCTTCCTTCATCAGGCCGAAGGCGGTGTAGTCCTTGCCGACGGGCTTGCCGGCGGCGGCATCGGCCACGGCAGCGTTGAGGATCGGCCGGAAGCCCCAGAGGGCGTTGGCGAAGACGGTGTCGGGATAGCGCGGCGTATAATCGATCAGCGAACCGACCGCCTTGATGCCGCGCTCCTTGGCGGCGTCGGCAGTGCCGATGCGCTCACCGAACAGGATGTCGGCACCGGCATCAATCTGGGCAAGGCCGGCCTCGCGGGCCTTTGGCGGATCGAAGAAGGTACCGATGAAGGTGACGAGGTGCTTCGCCTCCGGGTTGACCGCCTTGACGCCGGCCGCAAAGGCATTGATCAGCATGTTGACCTCGGGGATCGGCATGGCGCCGACCGAACCGACGACGTTGGTCTTGGTCATCTTGCCAGCTAGCATGCCGGCGAGATAGGCGCCGTCATGGTTCCAGGTGCCGAAAACACCGAAGTTGTCACCGGCGGTAGCCCCCGACGAGCCGAGCACGAAAGCCGTCTCGGGATAGTCGGCGGCCACCTGACGCGCCTCTTTCTCCACGGCATAGGCCTCACCAATGATCAGCTTGTTGCCGGCCTCGGCATACTCGCGCATGGCGCGCGGGTAGTCGGTGCCCGAAACGCCTTCGGAGAAGGTGTACTCGATGGCCCCCTCGGCAGCGGCATCCTGCAGGGCCTTGTGCAGGCAGGAGTTCCAGGCATTTTCGACCGGCGAGGCATGAATGCCAGCCACCTTCAGTGGCATGGCGGCCCGAACCGGCAGAACAAGGCCACCGACGCCGAGCGCAAGGCCCGACGCCAGCACGGCACGGCGGGAAAGACGAAAGTCCCTGTTCATGGAGATCCCCTCTGGCTTCTTGATTGTGTTCTGAAAGCCCTATCAGTGCCCAAATTTTTGTCAAGTTATCGCAGGGCACAAATTTGGGCACTCAAACGGATCCAATCGCAAGGGCATCACTTCCGGCTGTATAATCAGCAAGTTCGCGTCTGGAATCAACCGATCCGGACCAGATCGAGAGCGCGGATATCGGCTGCATTCCGCAGGCCCGCCATGCCACCGGGGCTGATGTAGGTGCCATTTGCCGAAAGGCAGCTCATGTTGAAGAAATCGGCGATCTCCACACGATAACTTCCCGCCTCAAGGCGCAGAGGCAGCGTCGTCGAGCGACGAAGCGGGTTGACCGGCGTCATGTGAGGCATCTGCACGACCCCCGATCCAACTTGTCGCCCGTCATCACGGAAAACGCTCACACGCTTGACGGCGTTGGTAACGCCGGTCTGGATGTGAAAGCTGTGGTTCCGGTAAAGAAGCGCCAGCCGGTAATCGCCCGCCTCTTGAACCACAACCTCGCTGAAGATCAGCCGGTCGCTCCGTCGCTCCACGTTGGGGCTGTCGATGCCGACGGTCAGAACGGCGCCAGCCTCGATCACCGCTTCCAGCGACGGATGCGAGGCATTGCCGCTTTCGGCGAAGCGCGAGACGACACGATAGGCGCGACGGACACCGGCCCGAAGCGGCACGGGATCATGCCAGACGGTGCCGGGAAGATCGCTCGCCGCCACTTCGCCATCCCGTAGCACGGTAAAAAGCAGCCCGTCACTCCGGCCAGAGCGCGGAAGCTGGCCTTCGAAGTTGAGCCGCACCCGTCCATTCTCAATGACGAGATCGGTGATCACCGGCTCGCGCGGCGAAAAGGCCCTGGGGTCGTCGTGGGTGGCGACATCGACCATGGGAATGAAGGAAAGATCGGCGTCATCGGCAACAAGATCGCCGAAGAACAGTTCGATGCGGTTGTCGTCCCGCAACTGGGCGTCGGCGATGAAGCCCGTGACTGGTGCTCCGTTGAGGCGCACCTCGCGCAGGGCATAGTGCCCTTGCGTGGTGGCGCGCGGCGGCAGGTTGAGCACGAGGCCGACGCGTCGACCGTGATGGTGGAGGTCGCGAAGCTCTGCCTTGCCGCCGCCAAGCCGATCGCGGGTATGCGCGGTGAGGAAAGGCTTGAGATGGAAGCCGCCCACCTCCGGCCGATAGCCGAAGATCGCCGTCGTCACCATGCCGAGATAGCCACCGACCGACCAGAGCTGACGCGCCGAGGAAATGCGCGGCCCGTCGTCGAACCAGGTGCGCCCGGTCAGCCACTCCTGATTCTCCACATTGTCGAGATTGAGCGCGGCAGCGCGGATCAGCGAGTCAAAGGCATGATCGAATGTGGCGACCGCCTCCGCTTCGGCGGCCGCCAGCAGTTCGTAGGCAGTGACGAACGGCCATATGGCGCGGTTGTGGTAGCAGAAGACATCAGGCTGAGCCGGGTAGTAGACGGGAACTCCGAAAGGCGCGTGCGGATAGGACGCCAGAATGCGCCGGGCCCGATCGCGACCGGCGACGCCAGTCAAGATGGCCAAAGACAGGCCCAGCATGTCGAACTTCTCGACCGGCCGGGCTGGATTGTCCGGCGTGGTGATCGAGGCGTAGAGGCCCTTTTCCTCCAGCCAGAAGCCACGATCGATGGCAGCGCGAAGATCGCCGGCCCAGCCGGCATAGCGCGCAGTGTCCGCGTTGTCGCCCCGTTCGACGGCGAGGCGGGCAATGAGACCAAGGGCCTTGTAATGGCACAGGTTGGTGGAGAGCGCCTTGGACGTCGCGATGGCCGTGAGATCGTCGATCACCCATGGCGCGTAGGTCTGGTCGCGCCAGTCGAGGAAGGATTGCTCGCCGCGATAGAGGCCATCGCTCGGATCGAAGGCTGCGAGACGATCGGCCGCCACTGTTCCGGACAGAGCCCGGAACGCGACGTCGGCAAAGGCGGCGCGGGCGTCGCCATGCAAGGTCGCGAGCAGCGCCTCGGCCCCAAAGGCCCAGGAGACGCGGTCGGTGCTGACGGGCCAACTGCCGCCCGAACCTGTGTCCTGGACGATCTGCAAGCTATTCGCCGGAAGCTCCTCGGGAGGGACATATCCCTCACGAAATGGGCTTACCTTGTAGAGAAGGGTAGTTGCCGCTCGCTCGGGATCGAGGATCGCAAGCCCGAGATGGGCGGCGTAGGACACGTCGCGGGTCCAGACGTAAGTCCACTTCTCGCCGGTCTGGTAGCACTCGCAGGGGATGGGCTCGCCATGGCGATAGGCTCCGTCGCGAATGGACGAAACGGCGTTGAGCCGGGCATCGTCGACCGCCTGGGCGAAAAGTGCGTCGAACAGCGGCGAACCGGTTTCGATCCGTGGCCCGCCTGTTCGTTCCTCAATCCGTCTGTGGCGATTGGGGTTGTCGCGCCGCGTCGCGGTGGTGGTCAGCTCGAATATCCGGTTGCCGCCAGACGCATCGACCTTCACCTCGACGGTTTCGTCGCGTCCGGATGGCTCCGTCGGATAGGGCGGAAAGGACTGGCTTTCCTTGCGCATGATGGTCTCCGGAAGACGGCGAATCGAAATGGGGCCGTCGTCCAGATCTACGCCGGTCCGTCGCCGCCCGGAACCCAGTGGCGCCCCATGCCTTCAGACGAGGCTGAAAGCATCACTGTCGCGGCCGATCAGTTCCCACGGCCAGATCTCCTGGACGAGAGTGCCGCCGTAGCTGTCCGCGAAGCGCGGCATGGAAGCGAGCAACGCCTGGGCAAGGCGCCGCCCGAGCCCAAACAGATCGAGCCGGAAGCAGGTGAGCGGCGGCGCCATGAACTGGGCGATGGTCGTATCGGCCGAGCAACTGAGGATCGCCACGTCGCGGCCCGGCTGCAAGCCGGATTCCGAAAGGCAGGCATAAGCGCCCACCACGGCCCGGTAGTGAGGAAAGATCACCGCCGTCGGGGGAGAAGCCATGGCGAGGAAGTCGGTCATCGCCTTGTAGCCGCCTTCCTCGTGGGTATCGGTCTTGATCATCAGCGCCTCGTCGATCGTCAGGCCATGACCAGTAAGCTCACGCCGGTAAGCGTCTTGCAGCATGGTGTCGAGACGATAACCGGGGTCGCCGGTGACCAGCGCCACGCGACGATGGCCAAAGCCGGCGAGACGGTCTATGGCGGCGCGCATGGCAAAATCGAAATCGAGGTCCATCCAGGGATGGGTGCCGCCGGACCACGACCGTCCCATGGTGGCGAACGGAAAACTCCGCCCGGCGAGGTAATCGAGGCGTGGGTCGTTGTCACGTGTCTCGGCAAGGATGAGAGCATCCGCCTGTTGACGCTCGACGATGCGCTTCACGCGGTCGAGCATGTCGAGATCAGGCTTGTTGAGGTGGATGACAAGGTCGAGACCGTGCTCGGCGAACTGGTCCTGAATGCCGCGCGACAGCTCCATGAAAAACATGGTGTCGGTCTTCGATGTCAGATCGGTGGAAAGCAGCAGCGCCACGACGTTGAGCGTTCCCTGCCGGAGGCTGCGTCCGGCCTGGTTCGGCGCATAGCCAAGCGCCGCCGCTGCCTCCAGCACGCGCTTGCGCGTTTCGGCATTGACCTCCGGATGCCCGTTGAGCGCCCGGGAAACGGTTCCGATGGAAATGTTGAGGCGGCGCGCCAGCTCCTTGATGCCCAATCCCTCATCCTCCGCGTCCAGCGCCGAAGCCCGTTCCGGAGGGGTCGACCAACTGCCAGGCCGACTTTCACCAGAATTCCGGCAGGCGATCAATAGCCGAACACCCAGCTCGGCTCGGCATGTTCCCCCGGGCGCCGCTCCAGACCGGCGGCAACTCCCCGATACAAAAGCCCTTTGACAGGAGGCGTCGCCACAGTTATCGTCGTAAACGTTTACGGAATAGAGGAAGGCCGTGGAATCGCAAGCCCCACGAAGGTCTTGGCGACGAGCGGCGGACGTGTGGCTCCCCCCTAGTTGGCGGAGCGCCGGGGAGGAAGACAATGAAGTTCAGCGACGGCAACTGGCTGCTGCCGGCAGGTATGAGCATCGTCAACCCGCATCATGTTCATGCGGTGCGGACGGACGCTCGCAAGGCCGAGATCATTGCTCTTGCCGTACGTGGTCGCGGTCGCGCCGACCAGATCAACGCGCCGACGCTGACGCTGACCCTGAGCGCGCCGATGGAAGGCGTCATCGGCGTCCGCATCGAGCATCACAAGGGAACTGCCAGGCGCGGTCCGGCATTCGAGTTGTTTCCCGACGATGCATTTCGGCCAACGATCTCCGATGACGAGGCTGCCCTCTCCTTCACGTCCGGAAACCTCACGCTCACCGTGTCCAAGGATGGCGAATGGCGCACCGAGGCGACACGCGGCGGCAAGCGGCTGACCGGCACCGGTTTTCGGGAAACCGGCCATGCCAGCATCGGTGGCGAGCCACCGCATGTGTTCGAGCGCCTCGACCTTGAGGTCGGCACGCTGGTCTACGGGCTTGGCGAGCGCTTCTCTCCTTTCGTCAAGAATGGCCAGAGCGTCGACATCTGGAACGAGGACGGTGGCACGTCCACCACGCAGGCCTACAAGAACATCCCGTTCTTCCTCACCAACCGAGGCTGGGGCGTGCTGGTCAACGATCCAGGCCGGGTCGGTTTCGAAGTCGCTTCGGAGAAGGTGTCGAAGGTGCAGTTCGCCGTCGAAGGCGAAGCGCTCGAGTATTACCTGATCGACGGCCCGACGCCGAAGGCGGTGCTTGAACGTTACACGCGGCTGACCGGCCGACCGGCCCTGCCGCCGGCCTGGTCCTTCGGCCTGTGGCTGACCACCTCCTTTACCACCGACTATGACGAGGGCACCGTCAACTCCTTCGTCGACGGCATGTTCCAGCGCGACATACCGCTGCATGTCTTTCACTTCGACTGCTTCTGGATGCGCGGCGTCCACTGGTGCGATTTCGAATGGGATCCCGAAGTGTTCCCCGACCCCCAGGGCATGCTGGACCGCCTTCGGGAAAAGGGGCTGAAGATCTGTCTCTGGATCAATCCCTATATCGCCCAGGCATCGAAGCTGTTCGACGAAGCGGCTGAGAAGGGCTATCTCCTGAAGCGACCCGATGGCAGCGTCTGGCAGTGGGATCTCTGGCAAGCCGGACAGGGCATCGTCGACTTCACCAATCCCGAGGCCGCCGCCTGGTATGCCGGTCACCTGAAGCGTCTCGCCGCCATGGGCGTCGACGCCTTCAAGACGGATTTCGGCGAACGCATTCCGACCGATGTTGTCTGGCACGACGGGTCGGACCCGCAGAAGATGCACAACTACTATCCGTTCCTCTACAACAAGGTGGTTCACGACGCGCTTGTTGAAGCCTGCGGCGAAAGCGTGCTGTTTGCCCGGTCGGCCACCGTCGGTGGCCAGCGCTTTCCCGTGCACTGGGGGGGCGATTGCTATTCCGACTATCTGGCCATGGCCGAGACATTGCGCGGCGGTCTGTCGCTCGGCCTTTCCGGCTTCGGCTTCTGGAGCCACGACATCGGCGGCTTCGAGAACACCGCCGAGGCAGACGTCTACAAGCGCTGGTGCGCCTTCGGCCTTCTCTCCAGCCACAGCCGCCTGCACGGTTCCAAGTCCTACCGGGTGCCCTGGCTCTTTGACCAGGAAGCCGAGGCCGTGCTCAGGGACTTTGCGCGCCTCAAGTGCTCGCTGATGCCCTATCTCTACGGTGCCGCCGTCGAGGCATCGGAAACCGGCGTGCCGGTGCTCAGGGCCATGCTGCTGGAGTTTCCCGACGATCCGGGCGTCGAGACTCTCGACCGGCAGTTCATGCTGGGTTCCTCGCTGCTCGTCGCTCCGGTTTTCGACAAGGACGGTGAGGTGTCCGTCTACTTGCCGGCCGGGCGATGGACGCAGCTTCTCACCGGCGAAGTCGTGGAGGGTCCAGTCTGGCGGCGCGAGACGCATGGTGTCATGAGCCTACCGCTCTACGTGCGGCCGGGTAGCCTGATAGCCTTCGGTAGCAACGACCAACGGCCGGACTATGACTACACCGATGGCGTCACCTTTGCCCTCTACGAGCTCGCCGACGGCGCCAGTGCCATCGCAACGGTGCCCGATTACCGCAGTGGAGCGCCGGCACTGACGCTCGCGGTGCGCCGCGACGGCAACGTGATTACCGCGACGCCCGACCGAGACCAGGCCTATGCGCTTCGCCTCGTCAGCATCCGGCATGTCGCCGCCGTCGAGGGCAGCGACGACTTCGAGCAGCGTTCCGGTGGCGTTTCCCTCCGCGCCGCCGGCCCGCTTCGGATCACCCTCCCTCCGGCCTGATGGCTAAGCCCTTCATGGCGGCGATCCGAAGCAAAAACCCCGGAAGCGACGCTTCCGGGGTTTTCTCTTGGGAAACTTGAAGCGAACTGCTTTTCAGAGACGCTTCTCCGTCTTCGCATCGAAAACGTGGATGGCGGCATCGGCGAACGAGACTCCCACCCGGTCACCGCTTGCGACCACCCGACGGCCGGTTTCGACCACCATCAACTCCGGCGTCGTCGCCGTTGAGACGAAGGTCGTCGAGCCGGTGGATTCGGTGAAGGCGACGGGTACGTCGAAACGCCCCTCACCCGGCGCGGTCAACGCAAGATGCTCGGGCCGAATGCCGATCAGAACCTCGGCACCCACCGGCGCGGCAACCGGAGTGGGCAGCCGAACAGGCCCGCCGCCCAGGTCTAGGCTCACGCCCTCACCGTCTGCCACAGTCGCCGGCAGGAAGTTCATGGCGGGAGACCCGATAAACCCGGCAACGAATTTGTTTGCCGGCTTATCATATAGATCGAGCGGCCGCCCTTGCTGCTCGATGATGCCGGCCCGCAACACCACGACATGGTCAGCCATGGTCATGGCCTCGATCTGATCGTGCGTCACATAGACCGACGTGGCGCCGAGCCGATCATGCAGAGCGCGGATCTCCTTGCGCATGTGGACGCGCAGGGCGGCATCGAGGTTGGACAACGGCTCGTCGAACAGGAAGGCCTTGGGGTTGCGGATGATCGCTCGGCTCATGGCGACGCGCTGGCGCTGGCCGCCAGAAAGCTCGCGCGGATAGCGATGAAGAAGCTCGGAAAGACCCGTCGTCGCCGCCACCTCGGCGGCGGCCTTTTTGCGTTCCGCCTTGGAGACGCCGTGAACCCGCAGGGAATAGGTGAGGTTCTCCTCAACCGTCATGTGCGGATAGAGGGCGTAGGACTGAAACACCATGGCAACGTCGCGCTTGCGCGGCGGCAGCATCGTCACCACCTCGCCGGCGATCGAGATGTCGCCACCGGTGATCTTCTCGAGGCCGGCCAGCGAGCGCAGCAGCGTCGACTTGCCGCAGCCGGACGGGCCGACCAGCGCGACGAAGCTGCCCTTGTCGATCGAGAGGTTGATGTCCTTCAGCGCATGGTAGGCGCCGTAGTGCTTGTTGACGCCGGAAAATTCGATCTGCGTGGTCATTTCAGGGCTCCGGAGGTCAGGCCAGAGACGATGCGCCGCTGCAGCAGCACGAAGGTCGCCAGAATGGGGGTCACATAGATCGAGGCGAAGGCCATGATCCGGTTCCATTCGTTGGTGTTCGGGCCCATGAAAGCATTGAGGCCGACCGAGCTCGGCTGCAGCTCGATCTCCTGAATCAGAGACTTCGAGTAGACGAACTCGCCGAAGGCCTGCATGAAGATCAGGATGGCGGAAACGAGGATGCCGTTGCGGGCGAGTGGCAGCACGATCGACCAGAAGGCGCCGACGCGCGAGTTGCCGTCAACGAGCGCCGCCTCCTCGAGCTCCATCGGAACGCTCATGAAGGTGGCGCGAACCAGCACGATGAAGAAGGGCATGCTCTTGGCGGCGATCGCCAGGATTACCGCCGTCCGGGGATAGTCGAGGATGCCGGTCAGCGTGAACAGCACGAAGATCGGCGTGATCATCAACGAGGCCGGCAGCACCTGCAGCATCAGCACCAGGAACAGACCGACATCGACCCAGACGTTGCGATAGCGAGCGAGCACATAGGCGGCGCCGGTGCCGAGCATGGCAATCAACGCCACCGATCCCGACGCGATCACCACCGAGTTCCACAAGAACCGGCCCATGCCCTTCAGTTGGAAGACGAAGGGGAAGATCGACCATTGGGGATCGTCGGGCCAGAAGGACGGCGGTGTCGCGAACATCTCCGAGCCGGTCTTCAGCGCGGTGATGTACATCCAGTAGAGCGGAAAGAGATAGATGGCGGCGAGCAGCAGCGCGATGACGAGCAGCAGCCGGTTCCTGTAGGTCTCGCTCATCCTCTCACCTCGTGACGGGTCGACCGGACGTAATAGACGGACGCGAGCATCACGACGACGATCATGATCACCGAAATGGCCGCCCCCTTGGCAAAGTCGTACTGTTTGAACGACAGGTCCCAGGCCCAGTATTGCGCGACATTGGACGAGTTGCTCGGACCGCCGGCGGTGATGGCGGCGAACAGATCGAACTGCTGCAACGTGAAGATCAGGCCAAGCGAGATTAGCGCGCCGATGGTCGAGCGCATCATCGGCAGCGTGATGGTCCAGAACCGGGTGAGAGCACCGGCGCCGTCGAGCTCCGCCGCTTCGTAGAGATCGCCAGGGATGGACGACAGACCAACCGACAGCAGAATCATGTTGAAGGAGGCGCCGAGCCAAATGTTGGCGATGATGACGCTCCACAGAGAGAAGGCTGGGTCGGAGCGCCAGAAGACGTTGCCGGAAATGACGTGAAGCTCGCGCAGCACGAAGTTGAAGACGCCGAAGTCGCCCGACAGCAGCCAGTTCCAGACGGCACCGACCACGAGGCCCGGCATCACCCAGGACACCAGGAAAAGGCCACGCAGCCACGAGGCGCCGGGGAAATTCGTCCAGAAGAACAGGGCGAGCGCGAAGCCGAGCAGGAACTGGCCGGCGATGGAGGCGGCCAGGAAGGTCGCCGTATGGCCCATGATCGGCCAGAACTCGGGCTGGGCGATCAGCTGACGGTAGTTTTCAAAGCCGACCCAGGGACGGATGAAGCTGCCCAGGCTGAACATGTCCACGGCCTGGAAGCTCATGACCACGTTGTAGATGAGCGGCACGCCGGAGAGCACGATGAGAAAGGCGAGCGGGATGCCGATCAGGCAGAGATCGAATCCCCGGCCATCGACGAGGCTTGAATAGAGGCGTCGCATCGGTCCTCCCCGCATCCGCGCCTGGCCCGTTCGCCTGCGCGGAGCATCGCCCTTGCCGGGCAATGCGGTCTAGACAAAGGAGCGCTTCGGCCGAAGCCGAAGCGCAATCTTCAATCCACTCAGTCCAGGATGCCCTGGATGGTGGCGGCGGCCTGGTCGAGCGCGTCCTTGGGCGTCGCCTGACCGGTGAGCGCCGACTGGATCGCGTCCTGGATGGCCTTGGAGATCTTCATCCAATCGGGATGCGGACCACGGGGCTGGGCGTATTTCAGCTGCTCCATGAACACCTTGACGGCGGCATCCTTCTTGGCGTCGCCGGTCGGGGGGATCTCGATGTTGGCGCGAGCGGCGAGCTGCCCCCAGTCCGGGAAGACGCGCGGATCTTGCGACACGAAGTATTCGAGCGCCTTGAAGGCCGCGTCCGGATGCTTGGAGTTCTTGAAAATCGCCCAGTTGAAATCGCCCATGGCCGACGAGCGCGGCGCGCCAACTTCCGGCACAGGCATGAGCGTCACACGCCAGTCGAACTTGGCTTCCTGCGACATGCGGTTGAGTTCCCACGGCCCGGAGATCACCATGGCGGCGTTCCCCGAGTTGAAGGTACCGGTGGAATCCCACTGACCGCGTGTCAGCGTATCGGGCGAAGCCAGCTTCTCATCGAGCAGCGTCTTCCAGATGGTGAGCGCGCGGACGGCGCCATCGGTGTTGATCTTGTCGAAGCCGCCGCCGGTCATCTGGGCCCACGGCAGGAACTGGAAAGTTCCCTCCTCCGAAGCCTTGGCCGAGAAGGCGATGCCATAGACGTTCTTGTCGGGATCGTTGAGCTTGCGCGCAGCGTCGACCATCTCGTCCCAGGTCTGCGGCGGCTTGTCCGGGTCGAGCCCCTTCGCCTTGAACATGTCGGCGTTATAGTAGAGGGCGATGGTGTTGGTGGCCTTGGGAACGCCGTAGATCTTGCCGTCCCAGGTGACGGAAGCGAGCGGACCGGGGAAATAGTCTTCCTTGTGGATCACGTCGGACTTGGCAATGCGATCGGTGAGATCGAGAAAGACGCCATGCGAGGCAAACAGCGCATGCTCGGGATTGTCGATGGCGATGATATCCGGCGCCTGGCCGGTGGAATAGGCGCGCATGGCCTCTGACGTCACGTCATCGAAATGGATCTGTCGGTAGACGACCTTGATGTCAGGGTTCTTCTCGCCGAACTCCTTGGCAAGGTTGAGGCCCGGCTGGCGCTCGTCGTCCTGACACCAGATGGTGATGGTGACGGGGTCGGCAGCATGCGCCGCCATGCCGAGTGCCGCGGCGCCGGCGTAGAGCGCCGCCCCCAGGATTGCCGATGTCTTCATGCTCCCTACTCCTCCACAGTTGGCCGACCGGTCTTGGCTCAAGGATTACCGAAGAGACCGATAGGGCGGGCGACGGTTCGGCAGATCGTCCAAGTCTCAAAAGAGCAAGGCACACCGTCCGCCATCCATGCCCACAAGCATGGCAATGACGTTCGTAGACCTCGGCTCGGACAGGACTTTCCTCCCTGCCTGCTCGTTCCCGTAAACGTTTACGACGTTATGCGGAAAGGTTCTCCACTGTCAAGACCACCGGAGGTCGACCGGCAATGGCGAGGCGCACCGTCGGCATGCCGACATGACGCCGCACGAAGTATGCGGCCGCCGCGGCAAGCTCACGGAAAAGCAAACCGCGCCGCTCCGGAGGTCCGGAACGGCGCGGGAAATGGGGCTTTCGAAGATGAGACGTCAGGCGGCGTCGTAGAGGCGACGCTCGACCAGGAAACTACCACGCAGGCCATGAAGGAGCTTGGCGCCGGCCAGCACAGCCAGATCGACCAGGGGCTCGACGATGATCACCAGCATGTAGGCGCCGCCGAACGAACTGATGGCAGCGAAGTTGTCGACGGTGAAGCCCTGACCATAGAAGGCCCAGAAGCCGACCCAGGCGACGATACCCGCCTGATAAGCGGTGGAAAGGGCCAGCGCCTGCCGATACTTCAGTTCGACATAGGGCGTCGCCGGCGCGATGACGCGGCTGGCGAGGGCCGAAAGGCCAAAAAGCGGCACCAGAAGAGTGGTGACGTTCATGCCGTATTGCGGCAGATCGAACTGGGCGAAGAACAGCCCCTGAATCAGAAGGCCCAAGGCAAGACCGATGGCGGCTGGAGCCGCGCCGAACAGCAGGAACAGTGTCGATCCGAGAATGAGATGCACCTCGGAGACGCCAACCGGATAGTGCGGCAATACCTCGAAGAAGGAAAAGACGAGCGCGGCCGTGGCCACGGAGCGCAGGCCAAGCGAGAGAACGCCGGTCTCCTTCGCCATGTTCCAGGCAAGCTTCAGGCCGTAGCCTGCGGTGCCCGCCGCCGTGAGATAGCTGAGCCACAGTTTACCATCGGCCACCAGGCCGGGTTCGATATGCATGTCGGTCTCCTTTTTCCGTCTCACCCGACGGAGTCCAAGTGTTTGTGCAAGGCCGGTCTCCTGGCTCGCGGATCGCTGCCTGCTGTCCGCCTTCCCGGGATGATCCCAGTGGCTTTCTGGACGGAGGCTCACCGCGCACAGTCGCGGGGGCGGCCGGGGTTTCGGATCGCGATCCTTCCCCGTTCCCGTTTCATCCCGGCGGCCGAATGCCGCCGAAACACCTTGCACGGCTTCACCTGCCGACAAGCCATGACGACTGTCAAGGCGTTTCGTCCCGGGAAATGGTGTCGTTCGGGCGCCGGCAAGGTTGATTTTTCTGTGGATTGTCAATGGGTTGAAATCTGACCATATGGTCAAAATGTTCGTTTTCGTCATAAAAATCAGCGCGTCACGCGCCTAACCGTCCGACATGCTAGTAGAAGGCTGGTCTTTCGCCTGCGCAGGTGTTGGGGATAGTGACCATCTCGCCTTTCCCATGCGGCCGCCCACGGGGGGACGGACCGGGGACAACAGACGAGACAATCATGACAACAAGCCCAACCGAAGGCTGGTTTCCGCGCTGGAAGCTGACCACCGCCGATCGCGTCGCGCCTGAAGAGCGCCTGCCCTGGCCGCAGACCCTGATCGCCGGCTTCCAGCACGTCGTCGCCATGTTCGGCTCGACGGTGCTGGCACCGATCATCATGGGCTTCGACCCCAACGTCGCCGTGCTGTTTTCTGGCATCGGCACGTTGATATTCTTCCTTATCGTCGGTGGCCGCGTCCCATCCTACCTCGGATCGAGCTTTGCCTTCATCGCCGTGGTGATGGCTGCCTCCGGCTATGCCGGCACCGGCGCCAACGTCAACATCGGCGTGGCGCTAGGCGGCATCATCGCGGCCGGCGCGCTCTACGCGCTGATCGGCCTGATCGTCATCAAGATCGGCTATCAGTGGATCGAGAAGCTGATGCCGCCGGTCGTCACCGGCGCCATCGTCGCCGCCATCGGGCTCAACCTGGCGCCAATCGCCGTGAAGGGCATATCGGCAACCGGATTCGACCGGACGGTCGGTCTGATCACCATCGTCGCCGTCGGCGCCGCCGCCGTCTATGCGCCGGGCATGCTGCGCCGCATTCCGGTGCTGATCGGCGGCCTCATCGGCTATGCCGTATACTGGCTGGGAGCTGCCTCCTTCGGCGATGCGCCCATCGACTTCGACAAGCTCGACGCCGCCCCCTGGTTCGGCCTGCCGACGTTCACCGCCCCGACCTTCTCGACGAGCGCCATGGCCCTGATCGCGCCCGTGGCGATCATTCTGGTTGCCGAGAATCTCGGGCACATCAAGGCAATCGGCGCCATGACCGGTCGCAGCCTCGACCGCTACGTCGGTCGGGCCTTCCTTGGTGACGGCCTCGCCACCATGCTTTCGGGCTCCTTCGGCGGCACCGGCGTTACCACCTACGCCGAGAACATGGGCGTGATGGCAGTGACCAAGATCTACTCGACGCTGATCTTTGTCGTTGCTGCGGCGATTGCCATCCTGCTTGGCTTCTCGCCCAAGTTCGGTGCTCTGATCGGCACCATCCCCGGCCCGGTGATCGGCGGTCTTTCCATCGTCATCTTCGGCCTGATCACCGCGACTGCCGGCCGGATCTGGGTGGAGAACAAGGTCGATTTCTCCGAAACCAAGAACCTGATCACCACGGCGGCGGCGGTTATCGCCGGCGCCGGCGATCTCACGCTCAACATCGGCGGCTTCACGCTGGGTGGCATCGGCACCGCGACCTTCGGCGCCATCCTGCTCTACGCGTTGCTCGATCGCGGTCCGAAACGGGCCTGACGAAGCCCTGAGCCGATCTTATTCGATCGGCTCAGGATCGTATCTTGCCCACTGGTGCCCGCCGGCCGCCTGGCCGGTCGGTGCTGGTGGGTTTTGTTTTTCGCGGGGATCCAGTCCCTTCGGTTTGCCGAACCGGCTGATATTTGCGTCGCCCCAGGTCTTCAGGGCCATCAGCACAGGCTCCATCGAACGACCGAGCGGTGACAAAGAGTATTCCACCTTCGGGGGCACCTGCGGATAGACGGTGCGCACCACCAGCCCGTCTTCTTCCAGTTCGCGCAGCTGATTGGTCAGCATGCGCGGCGACACCAGGACGAGAATTCGGCTCAACTCGCCGAAGCGCAGCGTCCTCGCCAGAAGATGAAAGAGGATCACCGACTTCCATTTGCCGTCGATGAGACCGACGGTCGCTTCAACCGAACACCCCGGCACACAGTCAAAGCGGGAATGCCGGACCTTGGCCATGACACTATCCTTTTCTACAGTACCTGCGTTTGTTGTGCGTATTGGCATGTCTCGTCTGTAAGGACATCTTCTGCGCATATCAACAGAAGAGGAAGTTCATGATGAAAGCCGTCGCCTATCGCCAAGCCGGCGCCATCGACCTCCCGGATTCGCTCCTTGACGTCGACCTGCCGACACCCGTCGCAACGGGTCGGGATCTCCTGATCGAAGTTGTCGCCATCGCGGTCAATCCCGTCGATACCAAGGTACGCAAGAGCGCCCCGCCCGCGCCCGGCACCTTCAAGGTGCTCGGCTGGGATGCGGTGGGCCGGGTCGTCGCCGTGGGGAATGAGGCGACCAGCTTTCAACCCGGCGATGAGGTCTGGTACGCCGGTTCGATCGCCCGTCCTGGCGCCAACAGTCAGCTGCATCTCGTCGACGAGCGCCTCGTCGGTCGCAAGCCGAGATCGCTCACCGACGCCGAGGCGGCAGCGTTGCCGCTCACCGCCATCACCGCCTGGGAGATGCTGTTCGATCGGCTCGACGTGCGGCGCGCCGTTCCCGGCGCCGCCGAGGCAATTCTGATCGTCGGAGGAGCAGGCGGCGTCGGCTCCATCGCCATCCAGCTTGCCCGCACGCTCACCGACCTCACCATCATCGCCACGGCATCGCGCCCAGAAACGGCGGCCTGGGTACGCGAGCTTGGCGCCCATCATGTCGTCGATCATTCGCGCCCACTCGCAGACGAGGTAGCCTCACTCGGAATCGGCGCGCCGGCTTTTGTCTTCTCGACCACCGAAACGCATCGCCATCTCGGAGAGATCGCGAAGCTCATCGCGCCGCAGGGACGCTTCGGATTGATCGACGATCCGGACAGCCTCGACATCATCGGGTTCAAGCGCAAGACGGTGTCGGTGCATTGGGAGCTGATGTTCACCCGTTCACTGTTCGAGACGCCTGACATGGGCGAACAGGGGAAGCTGCTTACCGAGATCGCCCGACTCGTCGACGCGGGTCGGCTCCGTACGACGCTCACCGAAGTGCTGCGGCCGATCAACGCCGACAACCTCCGCCGCGCCCATGCGATCATCGAGAGCGGCCGAGCGCGCGGCAAGATCGTGCTGGAAGGCTTTTCTCAGGAAAACTGAAGCATACCCAAAGAAAATACGACTCGTTGCGGCGGCTTCGGCCCATTGGAGAGAGAGGCGCGCGGGGCTATATTCGGGGTGCAAAGAAAAGAACGGAAACGGGTTCCGGGAGACGCCCGGAACGGGAAAGGACCAAGATCATGTTCGGCACCTTGAAGCACCTCGCAAAGACCTTCCGCGCTCCTGCCGCCGCCGAGCGCGAACTCGTCTACATCACCGCCGCCGATCGCTACGATCTCGAGACCCGGACGCGCCACGCAGCACGCGGTCTCTACCGCCAGCACGCCTTCGGCTGCTGAGCCCACGGCCCTTCATGGGCCAACGAACCCCGGCCGACCACCCCGGCCGACGCCGAGCGCTCGATTTCCCTGACCGGATCGGGCGCTTTGCCGTATCTGGTGGGCGGTCATCATAGAACGACGGTGGCGGCAACTCTCTCCTGCGTGGTCTCTGAGACCTCGATCCTGGGCACGTCCAGGAAATGGATATCAACGTCGGCGGTCCCCTCGATGCGGCTGACAATCGCTTGGGCAAGCCACCGCCCGGCGGTTCGAAAATCTTCCCGCGCGGTTTCGATGGCCGGCCGGAACTTCCGGAACAGGTCGGAGGACTCTTTCACCACCACGTCGAAATCGCGACCGAGAACGAGACCGGCCGCCTCGGCTCCGGCGGTCACCGACAGGGCCGCCACGGCGCCTCCGCTGACGAAACCATCCGGACGGTCGGCGCGCCGCATCAGACGATGTATTTCATCCTGGATGCGCTCGTGGGGACTGTCGGTATCGATGCCTCCAACCGATACTCTTTCGAGGTTCAAGGCCGCGACGCCGCGACAGAAGCCGGAGGTCATGTGGCGCGCATAGGACAGACCCGGGGGTGGTCCGACCAGTGCCAGACGGCGACGGCCGAGACTGGCGAGGCGCCGAACGGCTCTTTCGGCATAGGCCTCGTTGTCGAAGTCGAAATAGGGATGCACGATTCCCATGTCGGTGCGGCCATGCGTCGCGAACGGCACTCCGCGCTCGGTCAGAAAGCGAACGCGCGCATCGTTGGGCTCTATGCGGGCGAACAGAATGCCATCGGCCGCGCCGGCCTCGACGATGTCGCGGATCGGTCCCAGCGGATCGGCGGCGGGATCGTGCAACATGACGACCAGCTGGTAGGCCGAGGCCGACAGAGCTTCGGAAATGCCGTAGATGAGCTGCGAGTTGATACCCAGCTCCTCGGCCTCCGTGGCCAAAACGAGCGCGATGACGTGACTGCGCCCGGTGCGGAGACGGACACCGGCCCGGTTCGGCTGGTAGCCCAGACTTTCGGCCAGTTGACGGACGCGCGCCTTGGTTTCCTCGCCAATGTCGGGCGCGTCATGAAGGGCGCGCGATACCGTCGTCACGCCGAGGCCTGCCAGCCGGGCGATGGTCTTGAGCGTCGGCCGAGCAGCCGGCTGAGCGGGCGCGTCTTCCGAGCGCGTCTCGTCGTGCGATACCATGTTGCCAATCAGCGCAAATCCCCCGGTCGTTGCCGACGGCGCTGCCCCTCCCAATCGGTCACCCTACATCCTTTGGGCGAGGAACAGAACAGAGGCTTGCGTATTGTTGCGCCTTTGGGTAAGGCTACTGTAACGTTACAGGAAAGAATGCTGCGGGCAACCGCGGAAGGCGCGCCGGCAGGTCACCAGCAGAGATATCGCGAATTTCAGAGGAAATTTTCGCAATATTTCAGCGACTTGCTGATGGGTGGAACGAGAGGAGCCAACAGTCGCCGCTGTTCCGTCATCGGCCGTACGGTCGGATCGTTTGGGTAATTCCCTTTTCCTGACCGTCACTTGCCCATGACTCTCTCGAATGGTGTGCAACCCTACGGCGCAGGCCGTCCGGGAAGCGTTTGTTCGCGGCGGGGAAGCTATCGCCGCAGGAGGAAAGGGAGGATCGAGATGTCGTTTGGTATCAATCGCCGCACCTTCACGGTCGTATCGGCCGCGGCCCTGATGGCGACGGTGGCCGGCTCGGCCCTGGCGCAATCGGGCGAATATCCGCGCAACGAGACGCTCTACATGAGCGGCGCGCAGTGGGGCAACATTGTCGGCTTCAACCCATATTTCGGCAATTTCGCCAACGGCTTGATCGGGCTCGTCAATGAGACGCTGTTCCGGTATGATCCGATCGCCGACAAGTATATCGACTGGCTGGCCGAAAAGGGCGAGTGGGAAAGCCCGACCGTCTTCAAGCTGACCGTCCGCTCCGGCATCAAGTGGAGCGATGGCGACGACTTCACCGCCGACGACGTGAAGTGGAACATCGATCTCGGCAAGCTGCCGACCATCTGGTGGACCGACCTCTACAAGAGCATCAAGAGTGTCGAGGCGTCCGGCAACACGGTGACGGTGACCTTCGACGGCACGCCGAACTACCAGGCCTGGCAGAACGCCCTCTGGAACATCCCGATGATGAAGCCTTCCCAGTGGAAGGATCACGCCAACGAAACCGAGATCACGTCCTGGACGCCGGATGAACCGATCGGCACCGGTCCCTACGTGTTCGACAAGGCCGGCTACGATCCGACGACCCGCGTCGTCTGGACCAAGACGCCGGACGGCTGGTGGGCGTCCAAGGCCGGCATCTCGCCCGATCCGAAGCCCAAGTACATCATCGACCTCGTCAACTCGTCGAACAACGTGGCGCTCGGACTGCTGCTCTCCGGCAAGCAGGACCTCAACAACAACTTCCTGCCGGGCGTGGCGACGCTGATCAGCGGCGGCTATGGCCTGCACACCTACTACGACAAGCCGCCCTACATGCTGCCGGCCGTCACGTCGTGGCTCCTGCCGAACACCAAGAAGGCCCCGCTTGACGACGCCGCCTTCCGCCGTGCCCTGGCGTTCTCCATCAACACCGATCAGATCGCCAAGGTCGACTACGGCAACGTCGTGTTGCCCGCCAGCCCGACCGGCCTGCTTCCGGCGTGGGACAAGTATATCGACAAGGAAGCGGTGAAGAAGCACGGCTTCAGCTACGATCCTAAGATGGCGGCCGAGATTCTCGACAAGGCCGGCTACAAGAAGGGCGCCGACGGCTTCTACCAGACGCCGAAGGGCGAGCCGATCGACCTCAAGATCGAGGTTCCCTCGGGTTGGTCGGACTGGATGCAGGCCGTGCAAATGATCTCGGCCGACGCCAAGGCGGTCGGCATCAAGATCACGCCGAAGTATCCCGACTTCAACACCTACCAGTCGCAGCGCAACACGGGCAATTTCGATCTGATGATCGAGAACTCGCAGCCGCTCAGCGATACGCCCTATACCTACTACCGCTACCTCTACCAGTTGCCCATCCTGAGCTCGCAGACCAACTACAACTTTGCGCGCTTCGAGGACAAGGAATCCTGGGACCTCACGGTGCAGCTCGCCAAGACGCCGCGTACCGACATCGACAAGATGAAGGAAATCACGGCCAAGCTTCAGGTCAACTTCATGGACCAGCTGCCGATGATTCCGCTCTGGTACAATGGCGCCTGGGCGCAGATGAGCACCTCGACCTGGAAGAACTGGCCTGCCGACGGCACCGATCGCCAGTACATCCCGATCTCGTGGCGCGGCTGGCTGCAAATGACCGGCATCGACACCATCACTCATCTCGAGCCGGCCGGCGAGTAAGTCGCCGCTTCCCCGTCCCGGCGGCCAACGCCGCCGGGACGTCTCCGCCCGAACGAACGAACGACTCGCTCGCGCAGAGCCCGGACGACGACCAACGTCGCCGTCCGGGTCCGGCCGGTGGATCTTTGTTCCCTTTCCGGAGCCCCGACCGTGCTGCGCTACCTCGCCCGGAAGCTATTCATCTATCTCCTGACGTTCATCGTCGCGGTGACCATCGACTGGGCCATCCCCCGCTTCATGCCGGGCAATCCCGTCGACGCGCTCGTATCGCGCATCGCCCTCATGCCGGATGCCAACGCGGCGCTGACCTCCTATTTCATGGCGGCCTTCAACCTCGATCAGCCGCTCTGGCAGCAGTACATCAACTTCTGGTGGGCGCTGCTGAATGGCGATCTCGGCCGCTCGATCATGCTGTTTCCGACTCCGGTGACAACACTGATCGGCCGCGCGCTGCCCTACACTCTGGGCTTGCTTCTGCCGTCGATCCTGTTGTCCTGGTATGTCGGCAACGTCGTCGGCGCCCTGGCGGCGCGGCGCAAGCTGCTCGACAACAGCGTACTGCCGCTCGGCTATCTTCTTACCGCGACGCCCTACATGTGGCTCGGCATCCTGCTCGCCTGGGTGCTCGGTTCCACGCTCGGCTGGTTCCCCCTGGCCTTCGGCTATGACCAATCGGTCAAGGCCGAATGGTCCTGGCTGTTCTTCGGAAGCCTCGTCTACCACTGGGTCCTGCCATTTGCCTCGCTGTTCATGGTGGCGCTCGGCGGATGGGCGATCGGCATGCGCAACATGATCATCTACGAGCTCGAAAGCGACTACGCCAACTACCTGATGGCGCTGGGCGCGCCGCACCGGCTCGTCCGCAAGTACGCCTTCCGCAACGCCATGCTGCCCCAGATCACCGGTCTTGCGCTGCAACTTGGCGCAGTGGTCGGCGGCGCGCTGGTGACCGAAATCGTCTTCTCCTACCCCGGCCTTGGCTGGCTGGTGCTCTCCGGCATCCAGAACCAGGACTACTTCGTGATCCAGGGCGTGTTCCTGTTCATCATCGTCGGTGTGCTGCTCGCCAACCTGATCGTCGACGTCGTCTACGTGATCGTCGACCCGCGCACCCGCGTCGGCCTGCAAGGAGATGCCGCATGACGAGCACCACCGGTTCATCTGCGACGGCTCCCGCCTCCAAAAACGTCCGCAGCGAGGTTTTCTATTTTGCCTCTCGCAACACCAAGCTGGTGATCGGCGCGGTCGTCTTCATCGTCTTCCTCCTGGGCGCGATCTTCGGTCCGATGCTCGCAACCCACGAGCCCATGACCTTCGATGCCCCCCCAGGCCTGCCGCCCTCGGCCGACTTCTGGTTCGGCACCACGCTGTTCGGTCAGGACGTGTTCTCGCAGTTCGTCCACGGCTTGCGTTCCAGCTTCATCGTCGGCGCGCTCGGTGGCATCACCGCGGCGGTGATCGGCATGCTGGTCGGCTTCTTCGCCGGCTACCGTGGCGGCATCATCGACGAAGTGCTGAACATGCTGACCAACGTCGTGCTGGTCATTCCCACTTTCGCAGTCCTTCTGGTGGTCGCCGCCTATCTCAGCGTGCGCGGCCTCGGCACGGAAGCGATGTTCATCGGCCTGACGTCCTGGCCATGGGCAGCGCGCGCCATCCGCGCCCAGACCTTCTCGCTGACCTCGCGCGACTTCGTCGGCATGGCCCGGCTCAACGGCGAGAGCACGTTCCGCATCATCTTCGGCGAGATCGCGCCGAACATGAGCTCCTATCTGGTGATGACCTTCATCCTGCTGTTCGGCGGCGCCATCCTCACCGCCGCGACGCTGGACTTCATCGGGCTGGGACCGACCGACTCGATCTCGCTCGGCCTGATGATGAACTACTCGGTGATGAATGCCGCGTTGCAGCTCGGCATGTGGTGGTGGTTCGTGCCGCCGGGCCTTGCCATCACCGCCATCGTCGGCTCGCTCTACGTCATGAACGTCGGCCTCGACGAGGTGTTCAATCCCAAGCTGAGGGCGCTCTGACATGCTGGCGGTATCCGACCTCAAGATCCACTACCGGACGCTCGCCGGCGCCGTCAAAGCCCTCGACGGCGTCAGCTTCTCCGTCGCCGACGGCGAGATCATGGGACTGGCCGGCGAGTCCGGCTGCGGCAAGTCGACGCTCGGCAAGGCGCTGATCCGCCTTGAAGAACGCATGCAGTATGTCGGCGGACAAGTGACGCTCGACGAGAAGGTGCTGCCGATCGCCGACGACAAGGCGATGAACCCCTACCGCTTCAGCGAAGTGTCCATCGTTCCGCAATATGCCATGAGCGCGCTCAACCCGACGCGCCGCATCGGCCGGATGATCGACGAGCTCCTGGAAGCGCGCGGCCTCAAGGGAGCGACGCTCCGGCCCGAGCTCGAACGGCGCCTCGCCATTCTCGGTCTCACGCCCGACGTGCTCGGCATGTACCCGATCGAGCTCTCGGGCGGCATGAAGCAGCGCGTCGTCATGGTCCTCTCGACCTTGCTCGACCCGTCGCTGCTCATTGCCGACGAAGTGACCTCGGCCCTCGACGTCGCCTCTCAGAAGAAGGTGGCAGGCGCGCTGGTCGAGTTTCGCGACCGTGGCTACGTCAAGTCGATGATCGTGGTCACCCACGACTTGGCCATCCTTGCCCAGGTCGCCGACAGCATCATGATCATGTATGCCGGCAAACTGGCCGAGAAGGCGCCGACGCGCACCATCGTCGATGCGCCGGCGCACCCCTATACGCGCCTGCTGCTCGGCTCGCTGCCCGAAGTCGGCATCCGTTTCGAGGAGAAGCGGCTGCCGGGCATCAAGGGACGGCCGCCGTCCCTGCTCTCGCCGCCGACGGGCTGTCGTTTCCGCGACCGCTGCCCGCTGGCCTTCGACAAGTGTGCCGAAGAGCCCCCCTTCATCGAGATCGCTCCCGACCATCAGGTCGCTTGCTGGAAGGCGGACCCCCATGCTCAAGGTTGAGAACGTATCCAAGGTGTTCCGCTCCGGCGCCTTTGGCGGCAAGAAGAAGCGGGTGATCCACGACGTCGACTTCGAGGTGAAGCCCGGCGAGGTGGTTTCGCTGATTGGCGAGAGCGGTTCCGGCAAGACGACCGTCGGCCGTATGATCCTTCGCCTCACATCGGTGAGCGAGGGGCGTATCACCTTCGATGGCGAGGATGTCTCGACGCTGAAGGGCGCCAGCCTGAAGAGCTATTATCGCCGCGTCCAGGGCGTGTTCCAGGATCCCTTCAGCTCGTTCAACCCGATTTTCAAGGTCGGCCGCGTCTTCCGCACCATCCGCCGCGAGTTCCTGTCCGATCTTGATCTAGCGACCTGGGAAGAGCGGCTGACGAGTGCGCTCAACGCCGTCGGCCTGGAAGTTGCCGCCCTCGACAAGTTCCCCCACCAGATGAGCGGTGGCCAGCTGCAGCGCCTGTTGATCGCGCGGGCGCTGGTGCTCGACATTCGGCTGCTCGTCGCCGACGAGATCATTTCGATGCTCGACGCCTCGACCCGCATCGACGTGCTCAACCTGCTCGGCGATCTCAAGCGTCAGGGGCTGTCGATCATCTTCGTCACCCACGACCTCGCGCTGGGCAACTACATCTCCGACCGGATCATCATTCTTCAGAAAGGTGTCATCGTGGAGATGGGGGCGACCGACCGCGTTTTCGGCGATCCGCAGCACCCCTACACCCGTTCGCTACTCGACGCCGTGCCTCACCTGCACGAGCGGTGGAGCGAGGAGGAGCTCAAGGATCTGGGCCTCGTCGCCGACACGGCCCGGCTCGGCGGTCACCTGATCGAGCACCGCGAAAACCATCTCGTGCGCGTCTACTCCTGAACCAAAGTACGGAGGGCCCGTCACCCTGTCCCGCTCACCGGCCGGCATGCTATGCCGGTCGCAGACATGGAGCGGGGCGACGCGATGATCGGGCATGACGAGGCAGAGGCATTTTCGGAATTGCGGGCGGCACTCGGGCCGTCAGGATTTCTCGCAGGCGATGATATCCCTGCCCGCAACCATGCCGACTCCTCCGTGCTGCCACCACAGCCTCCGCTCGCAGTCCTCAGGCCCGCGTCAACCGATGAGGTGTCGGCTGCGCTCGTCATCGCCTCCCGTCACCGCCTCGCCGTCACCGTGCAAGGTGGACTGACAGGCCTCTGCGGCGGGGCGACCCCGGCCACAGGCTCGCTCGCGCTTTCGCTCGAGCGAATGACCGGCATCGAGGAGATCGATGGCCGGGCCATGACGCTCACGGCCAGGGCCGGCACGCCGCTGGAGGTCATGCAGAAAGCCGCCGAGGCCGAAGGCTTGCTGTTTCCTGTCGATTTCGGCGCACGTGGCACGGCAACGGCCGGGGGTATCGTGTCGACCAACGCCGGTGGCAATCGGGTGTTGCGTTACGGCATGACGCGCGCCTCAGTGCTGGGGCTCGAAGCGGTGCTCGCCGACGGTACGGTGATCGGCTCGCTGAACAAGATGCTGAAGAACAACGCCGGACCCGACCTGAAGCAGCTGTTCGTCGGATCGGAGGGACTGCTCGGCGTGGTGACGCGGGCCGTGTTTTCGCTTCAGCCCTTGCCCCGCTGGACCGGCCTGGCGCTGATCGCCGTTCGCGATTTTGAGGCCGCCTCCGACATTCTCGCCAGCGCCCGGGCCGAGCTCGGCCCGATGCTGTCTGCTTTCGAGGTGATGTGGCCCGACTACTGGACCATGGTGACCACAAACGTGCCCGGCCGCCGCGATCCTTTCGCCGAAGGGCATGGCCTCTACCTGCTGGTCGAAGGACATGGCCGCGACGCCATGCGCGACGGCGCCGCATTCGAAGCCTTCCTGGAAGGCATCTATGAGGCAGGCCTCGTCGAAGACGCCATGTTGGCGCAGTCGCTATCCGACATGGAGGCCTTCTGGGCGATTCGCGACGCTTCGGCTGAGATCGAGCCGGTGCTGGGCGACCACGAGAGCTTCGACGTCGGTCTGCCTCCCGGAGAGGTCGGCCGTTTCGTAGACGCTTGCCGTTCTGCCTTGGCGCGGGAACTGCCGACGAGCCGGGCGGTGTTCTTCGGTCACGCCGCCGACGGAAATATCCATGTCATGGCGTCGGTGCCCGAACCCGGCCCGGCCGGACATCATGCAATGGAAAGCGTGGTCTACGGCGTGACGCGAGAGTTCTCAGGCTCGGTATCGGCCGAGCACGGCATCGGCGCGCTGAAACGCGACTGGCTCGGTCATAGCCGATCCCACGCCGAGATCGCATTGATGAAGAACCTCAAGGCGGCAGTCGACCCCCATGGCCTCCTCAACCCCGGCAAGGTCATTTAGGACAAGCCGGAGGGTCAATCCTTGGAGGACATGGCACCCATCAGCTTCGGCAGGTCGCCGAAACGGGCGATTAGGCCGAACACCGCCGCCGTCACCGCGACGAACAGCACGGACACCGCCGCCATGGTGGGCGTGTAGCCGTAGCGAAGCGCATTGAACACCTTGATCGGCAGCGTCTCCTGCACGAAGCCGATGGTCATGTAGGCGACGATGTATTCGTTGAGCGAAAGCACGAAGGCGAAGGCGTAGCCCGAGATCACATAAGGCAGGATCAGCGGCAACACGACGGTGCGGAACACCGTGCGATCGTCGGCGCCCATGGTGGCGGCCGCCTCGGTCAGCGAGCGATCGATGGACGAGAAACCAAGCGTCAACGTGACCAGAGGCAGCGTCACGAAGAAAATGGCGTGGGCGATCACCGCCGTCCACGGCTGACCGTAGAAGCCGGACGTGGCCCAGAAGGTGAGGAAACCCAGCGCGGTGATTACCGGCGGCAGCGTGAAGGGGGCGACGCCGAGAAGCTGAAACACCTGCGCCCAGGGCGCCACGCGCCGCCACAGAAACCAGGCGAGCGGCAGGGCGATGGCGACGGCGAGCGCGGCGGAGGTGATGGCGAGCAGCACAGAGGCCACGAGCGCGCGAAACCACTCGGGATTGACGAAGATCTCGGCGAACCAGTGAAATGAGAAGCCTTGCGGCGGGAATGCGAGGTTCTGCTTTTCGTTGAACGAGACGCCGGTGACGACGACGATCGGCGCGGCGAGAAAGATGCCGACCAGTGCGAGATAAAGCCGGGAGAGGAAGCGCTCCATCTCAGGCCTCCAGCTTCTTGCCGACGAACATCGTCAGGGTGACAAGCGCCAGCGAAACCAGCACCAGGAAGACCGCCATGGCCGCCGCGAACGGCATGTTGGACTGATAGAGCGCCTGGTCGGTGATCAACACCGACAGCGTCCAGTGGCTCGGCCGTCCCAGGATCTGCGGCAGAAGGTAGGAGCCGAGCGCGAAGATGAAGGCCATGATCAGTGTTGCGATCAGCGTCGTACGGAGCGCGGGCAGCACCACGGTGAAGAAGGCCTTGAGCGGCGACGCGCCCAGCGTGCGCGCCGCCTCGGTCAGGGTCGGATCGAGCCGGACCATGGAGGGGTAGAGCACCAGCACCGCATAGGGCATCGCCTGATAGACCATGCCCGTCAGGACGGCGCCAAAGCCCGGCACCAACGCCTTGGGCGCGTCCATCAGACCGACGCGGACCAGAAGGTTGGTGATGCCGGCGGTGCGCGACAGGAGCGTGGACCAGGCGAAACCGATGATCACTTCCGACAGCGACAAGATCGAGAGGAGTGCCACCAGCCAGATCACCTGCGTCTGCCGCCGAGAACGGGCGATCAAGTAGGTGAAGGGTACGGCGACAATCAGAGACACCACCGCCACGGCAATGGCGAGATAGAGCGAGAAAACGAGGACGTTACCGAAGAATGGCGTCAGGAACCGGGCGTAGTTGGCCAGCACGAAATCCGGCACGTAGAAGCCGCCCTGCTGGCGTCGGAAAAAGCTCACCATGACCATGGTGCCGAAAGGCACGATGAAGAAGACCGTCAGCATCAGGCCGGGAAAGATCACCGGCAGGTGCTGGACAAGCCCACGGGCCGGTTCGCGCCTCATCGGGTGAGCACCACGGAACGAGCAGGATCGAGGCGGAGGCCGACCCGATCGCCTATGGCGACCTCCGGACGGGCGCGCGGGCTGGTGACGGCGATCACCTGCGTGCCGCCGGCATCGAGGAAGAACTCGATGGCGCCACCGAGATCGCGGACGAAGGTGATTTTTGCCTCCGGCAGATCCTCGGTCGGTGCGGTCAGCTCGACATCCTCCGGACGGACCGACAGCGTCGCCTTGGAGACGCCGTAAGGCATGGCGACAGAGGTCTGGCGACCGAGCAGCGTGACATGGTCACCATCGCGCGCGATATCGATCAGGTTGGTGGAACCGATGAAATCGGCGACGAATGTGTCGGCCGGCTTGCGGTAGATCTCCACCGGCGACGCCGCCTGGCGGATTTCGCCGCCCTGCATGACGATCACCGTGTCGGCCATCGTCATCGCCTCTCGCTGGTCGTGGGTGACGACGATGGTGGTGATGCCGAGTTGCTGCTGCAACTGGCGCAACTCGACCTGCATCGCCTCCCGAAGCTTGGCATCGAGCGCCGACAGCGGCTCGTCGAGCAGGAACAGGCGCGGACTGACGGCGAGCGCTCGAGCTATGGCGACGCGCTGACGCTGACCGCCCGAGAGCTTGGAAACGGCGCGGTCGGCGTAGCCCGGCAAGTGGACGAGAGCCAGAAGCTCTTCGACGCGATGAGCCTGTTCCTCCCTAGAGAGTCCCCGAATCCTGAGCGCATAGGCGATGTTGCCCCCGACGGTCAGGTGAGGAAACAGCGCCAAGGACTGGAACACCATGCCGAGGTTACGCTTGTGGGTGGGCAGGCGGGTGATGTCCTCGCCGTCGATCGAAATGGAGCCGGCGGTCGGCACGTCGAGGCCGGCGATCATCCGGAGCAACGTCGTCTTGCCGCATCCCGATGGTCCAAGCAGACACACAAAGCGCCCGTTGGGCACTTCGAGGTCGACATCGTTCACGGCCTTGACCGGGCCGAACTCCCGGCTGACACCCTTGAGGACCAGACCCGACATGAAGGTTTCCAAGCTGGCGGGAAAAGAGGCGCCCCGCGGACGGGCGGGACGCCGGAGATATCGGGTCGGATCAGCCGACGATCAGCTCGGTCCACTTCTCGTTCAGCCAATCGGCCTTTTCCACCTGCATGTCATAGCGCGGAATGATCGGATCGATTTCCGACGACGCGGCGGCGAACTCGGCATCCGTCAGGTCGGTGAGCGAGCGCTTGACGGTCGGCGCGGTGCCCACCTTGCGCGTCACCAGCGCCTGGATCGACGGCTGGCTCATGAAGTCGATGAAGAGGTGGGCCTCCTCGACCTTCTTCGACGCCTTGGAGAGCGCCCAGCAGCCGGAATCGAGGATGCCGCCTTCCTTGGGGAAGGTGGAGCGCACGGGGAAGCCGTCGGCGATCGCAAGGCCGGTCACGTCATGATAGTACTGGCCCATCGGAATCTCGCCCGACTTCAGCGCCTGTTCGAACTGCGCCTCGTCGCGATACCACAGGCGCACATTGCCCTTCAGCTCGGCAAGCTTGTCGAACGCCTTGAGGATCCCCTCCTCGGTGTCGAGCGCGTTGGTGCCGCCGAAGAAGGTCTTGGCCGTGACTTCCAGCAGGAAGGAGTTGGAAACCAGCGCCATAAGACCGAGCTTGTCGGCGTTGGAGGCGTCCCACAGATAGGCCCAGGACGTCGGCGCTTCCTTGTAGACGTCAGTGTTGGAGACCAGCGTCACATACCAGGCCACGGCGCCGATGCCGGCAATGCGGCCGTCGGGATACTTGTTGACGAAAGCCGGGATCAGGGCGTCGAGATTCTTGATCTTGGCGGCGTCGAGCGGCGCCCACAGCTCCGTTGCCTGCCCCTTCAGCATCGAGGTCTGCGAGATCATCGATACGTCGGCCGGCGCCTGGCCGGCGTTCGCCGCCTGCTGCAGCTGGACGAGCCAGGCCTCGCCCGTCGGTTCGGCCACCGACTCCACGGCGATACCAGTCGCCTTGGTGAACTCGGGAAAGACGTTCTTGTCGAAAGAATCCTTGAAGTAACCGCCATAGGCGCCGACCTTGAGCGACCGATCCTGGGCGCGGAGCACGTTCGGCATGGCGAGCACGGCGGCGCCGGTGGCACCGGCCGCGAGCAGAGCACGACGACTGACTTTGATGTCTGTGAGCTTGGTCATTTGTTTGGTCCCCTTTTCGTCCGGCTTTCTTCGCGCAAGACAAAGGCGCCGGTTCCCCTCGTTAAGACTTATTTACTCTTTTTCAGCGCCGGGCTGAACACCATCAGACTCAAGATCTCGAACAGCATCTGCGCGCCGACCTGAGCGGTGTTGCTGGTCGCATCATATTGCGGGGCGACCTCGACCACGTCGCCGCCGACGAGATTCAGCCCCTTGAGCCCTCTGACGAGCGCCAGGGCCTCGCGACTGGTGAGGCCACCAACTTCCGGCGTACCGGTGCCGGGCGCGAAAGCCGGATCGAGGCTGTCGATGTCGAAGGAGAGATAGGTCGGGCCATCGCCCACCACCTGCCGCGCCTTCTCGACGATGGCAGAAATGCCGAGTTGAGAGATATCCTTGGCGTCGATCACCGTCATGCCGCTGTCGCGCGAGAACTCCCACAGATACTCCGACGAGCCACGGATGCCGATCTGGATGGTGCGGGTGGGATCGAGCACGCCATCGAGTACGGCGTTGCGGAACGGGCCGCCGTGATGGAACTTGGTGTCATCGAACGGGGCACCGGTGTCGGAATGAGCGTCAATGTGGACAAGGCCGACCGGACCTTGAGCGCCGACCGCCCTGAGGATGGGATGGGTGATCGAGTGATCGCCTCCGACCGACAGCGGCAGCACGCCGGCCGCGACAACAGCCGCAACCGTCCGCTCGATATCCGCGTGACTTTCTTCCAGGCGAAAGCGACCACGAAACGGCACGTCACCGATGTCTGCGACGGAAATGTCGTGGATGGGCGCCGTGTCGAGCACCTCGTTGTAGGGCCCTATGCGTTCGATGGCCCTGAGAGCGCGCGGTCCGAAGCGCGAACCGGGGCGATTGGTGACGCCGAGATCCATCGGCATGCCGAGAAGGGCAACATCGAGATCTCCGAAATCAGGCGCGCTCCAATCGATGGAGCGAGCGGCGGCCGACAGCAAAGTAGGCATGCCCGCAAAGGGAGCAGCCCGGGTGTTGCCGTTGAAAATACGCGCCGCGACTCGAGCATAACGGGGGTCGTAGGTTTCACCCGGCTTGCCGGTATATCTCTCCAGCAGCGCCTTGAGCCGCTCGGCATCCCAAACCATAGATGATCGACTCCTCGACACGTCACACGGCGGTTTACCGCAGTCGTGACGGCTGCCGGTGTGCCGGCGATCGCTCTGGCGCACCTGATGAACTGCTCCCCGGAGCGCTGACCGCCCTCGTTTGCCCAATCAAAAGGCAAATCCATTTGAAATGCAATTCACATTGATTTATCCATGCGTGTGAATTTTTCTCACAGACGGATCCGATGGGCGACCAGGGAATTCCCAGCCGACTGCCGCCGCTCAACTCGCTGCGCGCCTTCGAGGCAACGGCCCGCCGTGGCTCGGTGTCGGCGGCCGCACGCGAGCTTGGCGTCACCCATGGGGCCGTCAGCCACCAGATCAGGGCACTTGAGGAAGCGTTGGGGTCGTCGCTATTCGAGCGTGGCAGCCGCCGCATGCGGCTGACCGCGCAGGGCGCCCTGCTGCTGCCCGCCGTTGCCCAGGCCTTCGGCGACATCGCGGCGGCGACGGCGCGCCTGCAACGCCCCGAGGCAAGCGGCACGCTGACCATCATGTGCGTTGCCGGCCTGTTGTCCTTCTGGCTGTTGCCACGCCTTCACGACTTCACCGACGCCTACCCCGGCATCACGCTGAACCTTTCGGCCGGCAACGACCCGGCACGCGTCGGCGATCCGGAAGTCGACCTCGTCATCCTTTACGGGCGAGGCAGCGTCGAGGGTTGCTGGAACCGGCTTTGGAGCCCGCTTCGCCTGTTTCCGGTGGTCTCGCCCAGCCTGATCGCCAGCCGACCCTTGCGGTCCGTACGGGATCTTCGCCACCACAGCCTTCTGCACGGCGACCGTGGCGACGAATGGACGACATGGCTGAGCGCAGCCGACGCGACCGACCTGCCGCGCGGCCGGCAGCACTTCCTCGGCGATGCGCGCCTGTCCACCGAGGCAGCCGTGCACGGACAGGGCGTCGCGGTGGGCGACACCATCACCGCCGCCCGACTGGTCGCCGACGGCGACCTCGTGGTGCCGTTCGACCTGTCCGTCGCAGCCAACGACAGCTTCTTCATCGCCTGCCGCAACGAGATGCGATCCGCCCCGATCGTCAAGGCTTTCGTCGACTGGATGTTCGCAACGCTCGATGCCGGCGCCCTGCCCGAACCCAGGCTGTCGCCTCGGTCGTCTCAGCGCCGGACCACCAACTCATCGCCCGCCCCCTGAACCTCGCGCCGCCACAGGATCCACGGACATGCCGCGTCTCAATCCGCTCGTTGCCGATCTCGCTCCGCCGCCCATCCCCTCCGTTCAGGCATGGGCGCGCGCCTATGACGGCAGCCTTGGCCCGACGGTCGATCTGTCCCAGGCCGTGCCGGGCTATCCGCCGCACCCCGAGCTGATTGCCCTCCTGAGAGCCGCCGCCGCCAATCCATCGACAGCCGCCTATGGACCGATCGAAGGTGACCGCGCCCTGCGCGACGCGCTCGCGGCCGACCAGAGCGCCCTCTACGGCGCGGCACTCGCGGCCGACAACATCCACATCACCGCCGGCTGCAACCAGGCCTTCATCTGCGCCGCACTGGCCGTCGCAGAGCCGGGCAGTCGCGTGCTTCTGTCCAACCCGTTCTACTTCAACCACGAGACATCGTTGCGCATGTTCGGCATCGGCATCGGTCTCGTCGACTGCCCGGCGGAGGGCGGCTTCCTGCCGGACCTCGACGCGCTCGACAAAGCGATCGCGCCCGACGTCAGGGCCTTCGCCATCGTCTCGCCCAATAACCCGACCGGCGCCGTCTATTCGCCAGCCCTTCTCGCCGACATCCTGGAGCTCTGCCGCCGGCGCGGCATCTGGCTGATCCTGGACGAGACCTATCGAGATTTCCTGCCCGCCGAGGCGAGGCGGCCACACGAGCTCTTCCTGCGCGCCGGCTGGGGCGACGGGCTCATCTCGCTCTATTCCTTCTCGAAGAGCTTCTGCGTTCCCGGCTACAGGCTGGGCGCAGTGACGGCCAGCCCTACCGTCGTGGCCGAGATCGCCAAGATCATGGACAACCTGCAGATCTGCGCCCCGCGCGTCGGCCAGATAGCGGTGGCCGAGGCGCTGCCCAGGCTTGGTGCATGGCGTGAGACGAACAGGGCCGAGATCACCCATCGCGCCAACGCGCTGAGAGCCACCATCGCCAAGGCTGACGGCTGGGAGATCGGCGCCGTCGGCGCATACTTCGCGTTCGTCCGCCATCCCTTTGCCGACGTACCATCGGCCCGCGTCGCGGAAGAGCTTGCCCGACAGGCCGGGATCGTCACCGTGCCCGGCAGCTATTTTGGGCCCGGACAGGACGACTATCTGCGCTTCGCCTTCGCCAACGCGACGGCAGAGACCATTGGCCTTCTGCCCGCGCGGCTCAATCGGCTTGGGACGGTCATCGGCGATTGATCAGACCGACGGCCGCCACCACGAGCCACCCACCGGCAGGGCGACGAAGTCATCATCGGCCAGGCCTGCCTCGGCGCGCGCCTTGGCAAGCCGTACCGGCGGTTCGTCAAGCGCCTCGTCGGTGAGCTGGAAGCAGCCCCAATGGATGGCGATGCTCCGCCTCGCCCCAATGTCCCGATGGGCGAGCACCGCCTCCTCGGGATTCATGTGGTGCTCCTTCATGATGCGACGCGGCTCGTAGGCGCCGATCGGCATCAGCGCGAGATCGAACAGCACGCCGCCCCGCTCGCGCGGCTTCAGGCGCAGACGCGTCTCGCCGAAATGCGCGCCATAGCCGCTATCGCCCGCGAAATAGCAGGAGAAGCCATCGGCGAAGATGACGAAGGCGCCCCACAGCATGCGGTTCCGGTCGTTGAAACTGCGCGCAGACCAATGGCGAGCCGGCGTCAACATCATCTCGAGGCCGCGATAGGTGTGGCTCTCCCACCAATCCAGCTCGACGACGTTGGTGATGCCCCAACGCCGCAGCAAGGCACCAACGCCGAGCGGAACGACGAACAGCGTCCGCCCCTCGAAGCGTCGGTTGATGTGACGCACCGAGGATCGGTCGAGGTGATCGTAGTGGCCGTGAGAAATGAGCACGACATCGATCGCAGGCAGATCGTCGAGCGCGATGCCCGGCGGGACGAACCGCTTCGGACCGAGAAAACTGAAAGGCGATGCGCGCTTGCTGAAAACGGGATCGGTCATCACCGTGAGACCGCCGATGCGGAGCAACACGGTTGAGTGGCCGATGAAGGTGGCTGAAGTTTCAGTGCCAGCGATACGAGCGAGATCCGGGGGCACCCTGGGCGTCGGGCTTCCCGGCGGATGCGGCTTACCCTCTCGCCGTGCCTCCCGTTTCCACTTCCAGATATCGCGCAGGGTGGCCCGGCCGGTTTCCACGTCCGGGTCGCGAAAGCCATCTGGCGTGTGGTGGGTCTTGGCGGGATCGTAGTAGGGATTCATTGAGGCAGATCGCTCCGATGCACCGACGGGTCAGGGAAATATGGCATCGCCTTGGGGAATCGCCATATGAGCCCGAAGCTTGAACGTCACACATTGCCGTGAGCTAAGCGGCCGCCGGCTCCTCGGCCGGCAGGTAGGCCGCCCACGTGACGAGCGCCGCACCGCCATTGTCGGTCAGGCGGTAAACGCCGCGCTCGACCCGCTCGAACCACCCATAGACATCGGCCTGGAGGATTTTCGCCGCGTCGGGAGCGATCAGCTTGAGATCGCGGGGCCTGAGAGGGCCATCGCGCAGGGCGCGGGCGACGGCAAGAGCCTGCTGACGGTAGGCCGTCATCTGCGGCAGCCGCGTCGAGCCCCCGGGTATCGGATCGCCCCTGCGTCGGCGAAACTCCTCGACGATGCGTGAACGACGACGGCCGTCGCGACGAGGCTTCCAGGGGGCCGGCTCGACGATCACCTCGATCAGGCCGGTCGGAGTAACCGCGATCAGGCCGAAGCCGAGGAAACGGCACAGCTTCCTGACACGCGGATCGCCCTCACGGCCACGGCCGCGCTTGGAGGCACCGATCGCGAGCCACACCTCGTCGGCCGCCGCCGTTCGGTCCACCGCCTGCAACACCAGTTCCAGAGTGAAGGCGCGCTTGAGTTCACCGATCACCACCAACTCGGGCTCGCCATCCGACAGGCCGACCAGGTCGCAGCCCTTCACCTCGCCCTTGACCGTGAGGCCCAGGCTTTCGAGATGGCGCTTGACGGGCAGGTAGAGGTCGGTTTCCACGAGGAAGAACTCCAATCGGCGACTCGCCATTGGTAAATCCTCGCCCGCCGCCGGTAAAGAAAGCGTGGGACTAGAGCAGTTCCAGCAAAAGTGGGTACCGGTTTTGCGTCCGGAACTGCGTCTTAACAAGGAGATAGAGTTTTCCCGGCGAACCCGAGTTCACCGGAAAACTCTAGCCCGGCTCCGTCTCGCGCGTAAAGCCCTTGCTCGCCACCATCAGCCGCCTGGTGTAGTCGGACACCATCCTGCCACCGGCAAGGTCGGCTGCAGCGAGCGCTTCCACCACCTCACCGCTCTTCATGACGGCAAGGCGGCTGCACATATGGGTGACCACCCCGAGATCATGACTGACCATGATGTAGGTGAGGCCATGGCGGCTCCGCACGTCTTCCAACAGGTTCAGCACCTCGGCCTGCACCGAGGCGTCGAGCGCCGAGGTGGGCTCGTCGAGCAACAGGATTTCCGGTTCGACGATCAGGGCGCGAGCGATGGCGACGCGTTGCCGCTGGCCGCCGGACAGCTGGTGTGGATAGCGGAAGCGGAAGGACGAACCGAGGCCAACCTCGTCGAGCGCCTTCAGGATCCGCCGTTCGCCGTCGCCGATGCCATGAATGGCGAGTGGCTCCAAAAGTTGCCGATCGACGGTCTGACGCGGATGCAGCGACGCGTAGGGATCCTGGAACACCATCTGCACCGCGCGGCGGAAGGCGCGACTGCGCCGACTGCCCGACAGTGCCTCGCCGTTCACCTCGATGGCGCCGGCGCTGACCGGCGCAAGGCCGGCGACAGCGCGCAACAACGTCGACTTGCCCGATCCGCTCTCGCCAACAAGACCGAAGGACTCGCCCTTGCCGACGGCGACGCTCACCGACTTCAGCGCCTGAAAGCCGTCGAAGGTCACCGACAGGTTTTCGATGCGGATGGTCACGCCGCCCACTCCTTCTGTCGTTCGAGCACTGGCAAGGGATGCCGGCTCTCGCCGATCTTCGGCGTGCAGTCGAGCAGACCGCGCGTGTAGGGATGCTTGGCGCCGGCAAGATCGGCGGTCGCCAGTTCCTCGACGATCCGGCCGGCATACATCACCAGCACCCGATCGCAGAAGGAAGAGACCAAACGGAGATCGTGGCTGATGAAGACGAGCCCCATGCCCTTGTCCCGCACCAGACGATCGAGAATGCCCAGCACTTCGAGCTGCACGGTGACGTCGAGCGCCGAGGTCGGCTCGTCGGCAATCAGCAGTTCGGGGCCACAGACCAGCATCATGGCGATCATCGCCCGCTGGCCCATGCCACCCGACACCTCGTGCGGGTAGAGGGCGAAAACCCGCTCCGGATCTTCGATCTGCACCGCCTCCAGCATTTCGAGGGCCCGGCGCCGGGCTTCGCGCTTGGAGACATTCTCGTGGTGGCGCAGCGTTTCGGTGATCTGGCGGCCGATGGTCATCACCGGGTTGAGCGAGAACTTGGGGTCCTGCAGGATCATCGCCATGCGACTGCCGCGCATCTCGCGCCAGGTGGATGATCCGGCCTTCAGAAGATCGATGCCGGAGAAGGATAGCGCGTCAGCGCGAACAATACCGGGAGGAGGTGTCAGGCCCATGATGGCGCGACCGGTCTGCGACTTGCCCGAGCCGCTCTCGCCGACGATGCCGAGCCTCTCCCGCCCGAGCTCGAAGGACAGGCCGCGCACCGCCTCGACGACGCCGGTGCGTGTCGGATAGGTGACCGACAGGTTTTGGACGGTGAGCAGCGGCGTCATCGGCCAGCCCCCCGTGGATCGAGTGCGTCGCGTAATCCGTCGCCGAGCAGATTGAAGCCGAGGCTGACGATCAGAATGGCGATGCCGGGCATGGTCGCTACCCACCACTGGTCGAGGATAAAACGGCGGCCCGATGCGATCATCGTGCCCCACTCCGGCAGAGGCGGCTGGGCGCCAAGTCCCAGGAAACCCAGGCCAGCCGCCGTCAGGATGATGCCCGCCATATCGAGCGTAACGCGAACGATCAGCGAGGAAAGACACATCGGCATGATGTGCCGGATGACGATGCGGGTTGGCGAGGCCCCCATCAGATGGACGGCGGCGATGTAGTCGGAGTTTCGGACGCCCAGCGTTTCGGCGCGAGCGAGGCGGGCATACGGCGGCCAGGACGTCAACGCGATGGCGATGACGGCGTTCTCGATACCCGGCCCGAGAGCGGCCACGAAGGCCAGCGCCAGGATCAGCTTCGGGAAGGCCAGGAAAATGTCGGTGATGCGCATCAGTACCGCGTCGACATAGCCACCGGCGAAGCCGGAGACGGTGCCGATCAGCAATCCGACCGGCGCAGCGATGATGGCGACCAGCGCCACCACGGCGAGCGTGATCCGCGATCCGACGAGAAGGCGGGACAGGATGTCGCGGCCCTGGTCGTCGGTGCCGAGCAGGAAGCCGGGCGAGCCCGGCGGCAGCAGGCGGGCGCCGGCCAAGTCGCCGATGGTCGCCGAGTGCGGCGCCAATAGATCGGCGAAGATGGCGACCAGCACCAAGGCGAAGATGATCAGAAGACCGGCGACGGCGAGACGATTTTCTGAAAAGCGCCGCCACGTGACGTAGGCGCGGCCGAGCCTTGCCTGATTGCGGGAATGCGGTTCGGCAGTGAGCAGCCACTCGCGCCAGCTTTCATTCGACGCCGTCGAGGGCGCCGGTGACGAGGGATCGGTCATCTTGCGCGAGTCCTCGGATCGAGCAGCCGATAGAGCAGGTCGGACAGCATGTTGATGGTGATGAACACCGAACCGATGACGATGGTGCCACCGAGCACGGCGTTCATGTCGGCATTCTGCAAGGAGTTGGTGATGTAGAGGCCGATGCCCGGCCAGGAGAATACCGTCTCGGTCAGGACCGATCCCTCGAGCAGGCCGGCATAGGACAAGGCGATGACGGTAACGAGCGGCACGGCGGCATTGCGGAGCGCGTGGAACCAGACGATCCGACGCTCGCTGAGCCCTTTGGCGCGCGCGGCGACGATATACTCCTGGCCAAGCTCGTTCAGCATGAAGGAGCGCGTCATGCGGCTGATGTAGGCGAGAGAGAAGTAGCCAAGAAGCGAGCCGGGAAGGATGATGTGGCGAAAGGCATCCCAAAGGACGTCCCATTGCCGCGTCCACGCGGCATCGAAGAGGTAGAGGCCGGTGATCGGAACGAAGGTGTATTCATAGGCCACGTCGAGGCGACCGGGATAGGCGACCCATTTCAGCTTGGCATAGAACAGCAGAAGCGACAGCAGCCCCAACCAGAAGATCGGCACGGAGTAACCGATGAGTCCGACGATGCGGACGATCTGGTCGGCGATCGAACCGCGCCGGACGGCGGCGACGACGCCGAGCGGCACGCCGAGCCCCGCGCCGATCAGCGTACCGACCGTGGCAAGTTCAAGCGTCGCCGGAAACACCCGGATGATGTCTTCCATCACCGGATTGGTGGTCAGGACCGACGTGCCGAAATCACCAGTCAGGGCCTGCTGTAGGTAGAGGACGAACTGACGCCAGAGCGGCAGATTGAAACCCATCTCCTCCCGGACGCGCTCGACGACCGACGCCGGAGCACGATCGCCGACGATCGCCAGCACCGGATCGATGGGAACGACACGGCCGATGAAGAAGGTGACTGCAAGCAGGCCCAGATAGGTGGTCGCCAACATGACGGCGAACCGGCCGATGTTGACCATGATGCCGCGGGCGCGCCGTAGGCCCACGGTTCGCTTGGCGCTCGAATGAAACACGAGTTGGACCGCTCCTCACTTGCAAGGATGGAAGAAGCTCCGCCTCCCGAGGGAAGCGGAGCCCGCAATCATTCCTTGGAGATGGGAGCGACCAAGTTCGTGTCGTAGGAGGGACCGAGCCTGAAGCCCTTCATCTTGGATGAGTAGGCGGCAACCTCGATCTGCTGATAGATCACGACGAACGGCCCGCTCTCGAGCACCTTGCGCTGCAGGTCCTCGTACATGGCGGCACGCTTGGCCGCATCCTTTTCGAGCAGAGCCGCCTTGGTTTCGGCGTCGAGCTCCTTGGGATCCCAGGCATTGCGCCAGGCGAGCGTCTTCACCTTGCCTTCGTCCGAGTTATCCGGGTTGGCCGTGAAGGTCTCGGCATTGGAGTTGGGATCGAAATAGTCCGAGCCCCACTGGCCGATATACATGTCATGCTGGCGGGCACGATACTTGGTGAGGGTCTGCTTGCCGTCACCGGGGATGATTTCCAGCTTGACGCCGGCCTGCGCCAGGGTCTGCTGGAAGTTCTCGGCAATACCGGTGACCGGCTGCGTGTTGCGGGTGTCCATGGTGACGGTGAAGCCATCGGCGAGGCCGGCCTTGGCGAGCAGATCCTTGGCCTTGGCAACATCGAAGGTGTAGGGCTTGTCGTCTATGGAGCCCAGTTGCCCTTTCGGCAGGAAGGACTGGTGGATCTCGCCGATTCCCTTGATCAGGGTGGCGCCAATGGCATCGTAGTTGACCAGATACTTGAAAGCCTCGATGACCTCGGGCTTGGAGAGGTTGGGGTTCTTCTGATTGAGGGAGATGTAGTAGACGGTGCCCTTCGGGGCCGAAGTCGTATCGAGATCGGGATTGGCGGTGGCCGCTTCGAAGTCACCCGGCTCGAGGTTGCGGGCGACGTCGATATCGCCGTTCTCAAGCGCAAGGCGCTGGCCGGCGCTTTCCTTCATGTGGCGGTAGATCACCCGCTTGAGCTTGGCAGGCTCGCCGAAATACTCGTCGTTGCGCTCGAGGACGACGGCTTCGTTGGCCTTCCAGGTGACGACCTTGAACGGTCCGGAACCGGCCGAGTTGGTCTTGAGCCAGTCGTTGCCGAAATCGGTATCCCACTTGTATTCGTCGGACGGCGTCACCGCCTTGGCGTGTTCCATGACCAGCTTCTTGTCGAGCACCGCGCCGGCGGTCGAGGTCAGGACATTGAGCACGAAGGACGTGGCATAGGGCTTGTCGACGGTGAAGCTGACGGTGAGCGGATCGACCGCCTTGACCTTCTCGGTCACGTTGTCACCCGTGAAGCCGAACTGTCCGAACAGGAAGGCCGGGCTCTTGTCCATCTTGATCAGCCGCTCGGCCGAAAAGACGACGTCATCGGCAGTGATCGGGTTGCCGGAAGCAAACTTCAGGTCGGGCTTCAGCTTGAATGTGTAGGTGAGGCCGTCATCGGAAACCGCCCAGCTGGCGGCAATATCGTCCTTGACCTGGGTCGTGTCGTCCAGATCGAGCCGGACGAGCAGAGAATAGGAGTTGCCGGTGACTTCGGCGGTGGAAAGCTCGAAAGCTTCGCCGGGATCGAGACTGATGATGTCGTCGATGGCGAAGCCCTCGACCAGCGTATCAGCGGGTGTGACGGCAAAGGACGGGCCGCTCAACGTAAAAAAGACGGCCACCGCGGCGCCCGCCGACAGATACCTCAGATGCTTTCCCAGGATTGGCATGCTCATCTCAGTATTCCCCTTTTCATATACCGGTGGTTTCTCCACCTTTGGTCGCCCGGCCTCGCCAGCAAGGAGCCGCAGAGCCATCGCCTTCATACCATGCCCCCGACCGATGATAGCGCGCGAACGCACGCACCATTCGACCAACACGGCGTAGGCCAAACCGCGGCCGGCAACGGGAGGCATTGTTTCTGAAAGGAAAGTGGTAACCACCCACCAAAGGATGGTCAATAGGCAGGCATGCCCAACGCCGATGCATCCACTCAGGCGCGAAGAAGACTTTCGATACGTCGGGCGATGGCGTCGGTATCGTTGGCGCCGATGACCTCGGCCGCCTGCTCCTTGACCCCGTCAGGGGCGTTTCCCATGGCTATGCCGAGACCGACACCGGTCAGCATGCCCAGGTCGTTGAAATTGTCGCCAAAGGCGACGATGTCGTCCGCACCGATCCCTCGCTCGGCGGCCCAGGAGACCAGACGGCTGCCCTTGCTGCGTCCTGCCGGCATCACATCGATGCGGTCGTGCCAGGAGTACTCGATGCCGTAAGCCGGCATGGCCTCGGCTTCCGCATACCAGTTGGCCAGTCGGTCGGCATCCGAGTGGGTGACCACGAACTTCCAGACGTTGGGGGCGGCATCGAGCACCGCTTCCACCGACTCAATCCGTCGCAGCTCCGGCTTTGGGCGGGTCGACAGACCGTCGATCCAGGCGCCGAGCTTTTGAAGATGCGGCGTCGGCACCTCGTAAAGCATGACGTCGTCCAGATAGACCAGCATATCGACGTGGTGCTGGCGGCAGGATGCGACGAGGCGGCGCGCGTCGGCGAGATCGAATGGCTCGCCACTCACCACGCGCTCGGTTGGAAAATCGTAGACATAGGTGCCGTTGCAGCAGATGGCCGGCCCGGAGAGCCTCAGCTCCTCAAAATAAGGGCGGGTCACCGAGTGATGGCGGCCAGTGACCAACACCACCTCAAGCCCTTGCCTCTTGGAGGCCCCAAGCGCGGCGATCGTGCTCGGACGGATGCGCCCTTCCGGATCGAGGAGTGTGCCGTCGAGATCGAGGGCGATCATCCGATAGGGCATGTCTTTCTCCCGCAACGCCAAGGCGCAAGCCGCGCCTCAGTGGGCGCTCTCTCTCGGCAACCCTCAGCCGACCCGGAGTATTCGCCGACCGGACCGGCTCAGCCTGACCGAGGGGTCCTCTAGCGGACCCAGCCTATCCTGTCGATCCGTAGTCGCGCCACCAGCCGGAGGAACTTGCCGCCCGACCGGACCGCGACCAACGGACCATCGCACGCGGTGATTTACAATGGACTCTATCAAGATTGATGATATGAAATGACAGACCCTGCTTCCGAGTACTCCCCTTGAACAGAAACTTCCTTACGCTGCACGCCGCCGACAGCCACGCCACGCTCAAGGGGATAGCCTCGCCGACCCGGCTCGACATCCTGCGCCTCCTGCATGGCAAAGGGCCGATGAATGTCAATGAAATCAGTGCCGAGCTGTCATTGCCGCAGTCGACCGTCGCCATGTCGGTGCAAGCGCTCGAGGAAGCGGAGCTGATCGACACCAAGACGGTAAAGGCCAAGAAGGGACACCAGAAGATCTGCTCGGCGCGCTACGACGAGATCGTTATCAGGTTTGATGATCCAGGCGAACTGCCACGTGACGAGACGATCGAGGTGTCGATGCCGATCGGCCTTTACACCAGCTGCGACGTGCGTGCACCTTGCGGTCTCTGTTCGAACGACGGCGTCATCGGCCTGCTCGACGTGCCGAATTTCTTTCTCGACCCCAACCGCATGCAGGCTGGGCTGATCTGGTTCGGCCGAGGCTATGTCGAGTATAAATTTCCGAACAATGCCAAAGTCTTGAATGAGGAGATCAGTGCCGTCGAGTTCTCGATGGAACTGTCGTCGGAAGTGCCTGGCACCAACGCCGACTGGCCGTCCGACATCACGCTCTGGGTCAACAACACCCTGGTCGGTACGTGGACATCGCCCGGCGACTATGGCGACAAGCGCGGCGTGTACACACCGCGCTGGTGGAAGCTCGAGGGGTCCCAATACGGCAAGCTCAAGACCTGGACGATCTCGGAACGCGGGACGTTCATCGACGGTATCAGGATTTCCGATGTAAAATTGGCCGACCTCGATCTCGACAACCACCATTCCATCCGCATGCGGATTGGCATTTCCGACGAGGCAAAGCATCCGGGCGGCATAAATATATTCGGTCGCGGCTTTGGAAATTACGACCAGGACATCGTCATGCGCCTGTATAGATCCGAGAAATAGGTTTCTCCACCTTCATATTTATTAATTTTTCGAAAGACCGGCGCGGAACACGGGCCGCGGCCCGCTGACATAACTTATAGATTCTTTCTCATACCTACAAATTACACGCCCCTGTTGCCTTTTGGAGCCAGCTTCAGCCTTTGGTCGCGAGCAGCCATAGGCCAATTGACAACCCTCCAGGTCCGAAACATACTACCCGTTATGTATCATAAAACATAATATAAACTACAGCGGGTATGAGGGCCGACGTGAAAGCGAATGTGACCATCCACCGGGATTTCACGATTTCCCAGGTCGACGACCGTGTCTACAGCTCCTTCCTGGAGCACTTGGGGCGCGCCATCTACACCGGCATCTACGAGCCAGGGCATCCGACGGCCGATGCCGACGGCTTCCGGGGCGATGTGCTGGACCTCGTGCGCGCCATCAGGACGCCTTATGTGCGATATCCGGGAGGCAACTTCGTTTCGGCCTACAACTGGGAAGACGGCGTCGGTCCGAGGGAAAGCCGCCCCACCCGCCTCGACCTTGCCTGGCGCACTCGCGACAACAACCATATCGGCGTCAACGAGTTCGTCGACTGGTGCAAGAAGGCCGGCACCAAGCCGATGCTGGCCGTCAATCTCGGCTCACGCGGCCTCGACGCGGCCCGCAACTTCATCGAGTACTGCAACCATCCGGGTGGGTCCTACTGGAGCGACCTGCGTCGGCAGCACGGCTGGAAAGACCCGCACAACGTCAAGCTCTGGTGCATCGGCAACGAGATGGACGGCCCTTGGCAGGTCGGCCACAAGTCGGCCGACGAGTATGGCAAGCTCGCCAACGAGACCGCCAAGGCGATGCGCCTGTTCGACAAATCGGTGGAACTGGTGGTTTGCGGCTCCTCCAGCTCCAACATGCCGACCTTCCCGGATTGGGAGGCGACCGTTCTCGATCACACCTATGACACGGTCGACCACCTCTCTTTGCACATGTATTTTGCCAACAAAGAGAACAACACGCTGAATTACCTCGCCCAAACCGAGACGCTCGACAGGTATATCCAGTCGGTCTCCGGCGTCATCGACTACATCAAGGCGAAGAAGCGCTCCAAGAAGAACGTCACCATTTCATTCGACGAGTGGAACGTTTGGTATCACAGCAACGAGCAAGACAAGAAGATCCTTGAGGGAGACGATTGGCCCGACGCCCCCCATCTTCTGGAGGACATCTACAATTTCGAGGACGTGCTGCAGGTCGGAAGCGTGCTCAACACGTTCATTCGTCGCGCCGATCGCGTGAAGATCGCCTGCATCGCCCAGTTGGTGAACGTCATCGCCCCGATCATGACGGAAACCGGCGGGCCGGCCTGGAAGCAGACGATCTACTATCCCTTCCTGTTCGCGTCCCTCTACGGACGAGGCACCTCGCTGCGCACCATCGTCGACGGGCCGACCTACACTGCGGACGTCGGAAACGACATCCCCTATCTCGACGTGTCGGTGGTCCGTGCGAACGAGGGCGACGCCCTGACTTTCTTCGTGGTGAACCGTCACCTCACCGAAACGCTCGATTTCACCTCCGCGCTCCATGGCTTCCCGGCGGCGCGAGTCGTCGAGCACATCCAGATGACCCATCCCGACCTGAAGGCCGTCAACTCGGCCGCCAACCCGGACAATGTTGTGCCGAAAACGGTTGGGGGGACGCTCGTCGAGGATGGCGCGCTCCGCAGCAAGCTGCCGCCGCTGTCCTACAACGTCATCCGTCTATCGGTTTGAACCTACCGGCCGCATTCGGAGGAACGGCGGCCGGTTCCGATTTCATGCCGACGCGGCCGCGTGCCCGGCGGCGAGCAGAAGGAGGACCAAATCCCGCTGGTCTGGAGGACGCGGTTCGCCGCTTTGGCGACGCACCGTGCAACGTGGGCATTGTTGAGGGAGGACTTACCGCATGAAACTTTGGAGAACGTTCCTTGCCGGCGCCGCACTCGCGGTTCTGGCCAGCACGGCTCAGGCGCAGGATATATCCAACCTGCCGCGCAAGGAGACCGTGATCATCGAGAACCCGGAGGGTACCGTCAAGAACCCCGGCTGGTTCAACATCTGGGTGAACGGCGGCGGCGGCCTATCGACCGGCCTGCAGCAGCTGACCATGGATACCCTCTGGTACATCGACCCCGATCAGGGCATCGACGGTCCGTGGTACAACTCGCTGGCTGCCGAAAAGCCGATCTACAACGCCGACTTCTCCGAGATGACGGTGAAGCTGCGCAAGGGCATGTACTGGAGCGATGGCGTCGAGTTCACCGCCGATGACGTCGTCTACACCGTGCAGACCCAGATCGACCATCCGGGCATGGTGTGGAGCCCGCTTCTCGCCGTCAGCGTCGACAGCATCAAGGCCACCGATCCCTACACCGTCGTCTTCAAGCTGAAGAAGCCGAACTCTCGCTTCCATGCCCTGTTCACGGTGCGCTGGAACGCCATCTGGATCATGCCCAAGCATGTGTTCGAGAAGGTTGAGGACCCGCTGAAGTTCGACTTCGCCAACCCGATCTCGATCAGCGCCTACAAGCTCAAGAACTACGACCCGCAGGGCAAGTGGTACATCTGGGAGAAGCGTGAGGACTGGCAGCGGACGCCGCTCGGCCTCATCGGCGAGCCTGGTCCGAAATACGCCGCCTATGTGGACGGTGGCCCGCCGGACAAGAAGACCATTGCCCAGCTGAAGCACGAACTCGACATCATCCACGACAACACGCCGGAAGGCATGTTCACGTTGGTCGAGCAGTCGAAGTCGCTGGCCACCTGGTTCAAGGGCTTCCCCTATGCGCATCCCGATCCGACCCTGCCGGCCGTGATCTTCAACACGCAGAAGGCGCCATTCGACAACGCCGACGTTCGCTGGGCCCTTGCCCTGCTGATGGACATCAAGGCCATCGACCTCGCAAGCTACCGCGGCGCGGCAACCCTGTCGGCCATCGGTGTGCCTCCAACCGGCGTCGCGATGCCGACCTATCAGGCACCGATGCAGGAGTGGCTGAAGAACTTCGAACTCGACACGGGCAAGAGCAAGATCAAGCCCTATGATCCGACGATCCCCTCGCAGATCGCCGACATGCTGCGCAAGCAGCCGAAGTTCAAGGACCAGATCCCGACCGATCAGACGGCGATCGACAACCAGTTCGGCTACGGGTGGTGGAAGCCCAATCCGAAGGCGGCCGGCGAGTTGCTTGAAAGAGCCGGCTTCAAGAAGTCCGGCAATCAATGGCTGCAGCCGGACGGCCAGCCCTTCCGGATTCGCCTGACCGTCGAAGGTGACTCGCGTTCGGTGTTCACCCGCGCAGGCACGCTGATCACCCAGCAGTGGAAACAGTTCGGCATCGACGCGAAAGCGTTGCCGACGACCAACCCCTGGCAGCCAATGCAGGCCGGCGACTTCGATGCCGCCATTGCCTGGAGCGTCGAGACCTGGGGTGGCGACGCCGACATGTCGTTCTTCCTGGACAGCTGGCACTCCAGCTTCGTGGCCAAGCCTGGAGAGGTCCAGCCGGCGCGCAACTGGCAGCGCTGGTCGAGCCCGGAACTCGACAAGATCATCGAGGGCATCCGCGGGATCAGCTTTGACGATCCCAAGGGCGTGGACTACGGCATGGACTATCTGAAGCTGGTGGTGAAGGAAATGCCCACCATTCCGATGATGTCCTACAACGTGTTCGCCTCGATGGACACCACCTACTGGACGGGCTACCCGACCTTCCCGGATGATCCCTACACCGATCCGGTTCCGAACTGGGGCAACTCGCGCCTCATGATGGTCAAGCTCCGGCCGACGCAGCCCTGACGGCGGCGGGCACGCCCATCTCCTCCGGGGCGTGCCTTCCCTTCTTGACGATCCGCGCGGGCTCCAGCCCGCGCGGATTACCTCGAACGGATCGCCGGCAGCGCCGGCACTGAAAGCGGAGCTAGGGATCCCGTGGCAGCTTACCTGGTTTTCGTCGCGCGCCGGTTCGGCCAGTTGGTGCTGGTCGTCTTTCTCGGTATTTCCGCGACCTTCTTCATTACCCACATGACCCCGGTCGATCCCGTCGCCGAGTCGATTTCCACCATTACCAACTTCGGCAAGTCCGATCCGGAAGCGATCGAGCTGATGCGAAAGACGCTGACCGAGCTCTACGGGCTGCAAGGCAACGTCTTCGAGCAGTATGTCTCCTTCTGGTCCCGCCTCATTCGCGGCGACCTCGGCCCCTCGCTGTCAGCCTTCCCGACTCCGGTGTCGCAGATCATCTTCCGCGCGCTGCCATGGACGGTCGGGCTGATGATATCGGCGACGCTGATCTCTTTCACCATAGGCAACACCCTGGGGGCGCTCGCCGGCTACTATCGCAAGAGCCGGCTGCTGAAGATCATCAGCCTCGGCCTGATCGGCCTGCAGCCGATCCCCTACTACATTCTCGCCTTCATCCTGCTGATCCTGTTCGGCTTCGTCTGGCCGGTGCTGCCGATTACCGGCGGCTACGAGATGAATGCCGATCTCACCCTGTCGTTCACTCTCGTGCTCGACATCATCCGTCACTCCATCCTGCCGGCCATGGCGCTGGTCCTGGTGGGTGCCGGCTCGTGGCTCACGGGCATGCGGGCGCTGACATCCAACATCGTCACCGAGGATTACGTGACTTTTGCCGAACTCGGCGGCGTCGGCTCGACCCGCATCCTGCGCTCCTATGTGGTGCGCAATGCCATCGTCCCGCAGCTCACCGGCCTCGCCATGTCGCTCGGCGCCATCTTCAACGGCACGGTGATCACCGAGATCGTGTTCGGCTACCCCGGCATCGGAACGCTGCTGATCGATGCGGTGCACGCGGGCGACTACAGCCTCGTGCTTGGCCTCGCCTCGCTCTCGATCATAGGCGTCGCGATCGCGGTGTTTCTGATCGACATCCTCAGCCCGCTGCTCGACCCACGCATCAAGGCGGAGTGATGGCCATGTTCACGATCATTCGCGACCTCATCCGCTACAACATCGAGTTTGCCATCGGCCTGTTGATCCTGCTGCTGCTGATCGCTGCCGTCATCCTTTCCTTCTTCTCGCCCTATCCGGCATCGGAAATCTACGTCGTGCCGCCGGATCTGCCGCCGGACGCCGAGTTCTGGCTAGGAACAACCTCACGCGGTCAGGACACGTTCTGGCAGCTGATGATCGGGCTCAGAAACACGTTTGGCTTCGGCGTCGCGGTGGCCTTCCTGTCGCGCATCCTGTCGCTCGTGGTCGGGCTCTCCGCCGGCTACGCCGGTGGCCGCGTCGACCGGATCCTGATGGCGATCAACGACTCCATCATGGTGATCCCGCAGTTTCCGATCCTGGTTCTGTTCTACTTCGTGCTGAAGGACGACATGAACTGGCTGATGCTGGTTCTGATCCTGTCGGCTCTCGGCTGGTCCTACGATGCCCGACTGATCCGATCGATCGCCATGAGTCTCAGAACGCGCCCCTTCACGACGCAGAGCGTCTATTCGGGCATGAGCATGCGCAAGATCCTCGTCGAGGAGCATTTGCCCTACGTGATGCCGATCGTCTTCGCGACCACCATGAACAACATGATCTGGTCGATCGGCATGGAGATCACCCTTTCGGTGCTCGGCTTCACCGACGTCGACACTCCGACCATGGGCCAGATGATCTATTGGGCCAACTCCCACTCCGCCCTGATCTCGGGCATCTGGTGGTGGGTGGCCGCGCCCGTGGCCGCCATCGTGATCCTGTTTATCGGCCTGTTCCTGCTGTCCATGTCGATGAACGAGTACATCGATCCTCGCAGCCGCCTGAACCGGATGGGGAACTGAGCCGATGCAGACCGAATCGCTTCTCCACGCCTCCGACACTGCGGTCGAGCCGATGCTGGTCGTCGACAGGCTGAAGGCCTACTACACAACCAAGGCATTCGGCATCGACCGCGACATCCGCGCGGTGGACGACATCAGCCTCACCGTCGCCAAGGGCGAGATCTACGGCGTCGCCGGCGAATCTTCATCAGGGAAGACGTCGCTGATCAAGACCATCGTCGGCGCCATCCGGCCACCGCTGCACGTGGTCGGCGGCAACGTCCGCTTCAACTTCGGCGGAAAGGCCCATGACGTCTACAGCCTGAGACCGGACGAGTTGCAGGCCATCCGCTGGCGGCATCTGTCCTACATCATGCAAGGGTCGATGAACGTGCTGAATCCGGTGCGCCGGATCAGGCATTCCTTCTACGACTTCGCCTTCAACCACATGGGCCTCGGCCGCACCGCCTTCTGGGACAAGGTTCGTAATCATCTCAAGAAGCTCGATCTAGACCCGGGCGTGCTCGACAGCTATCCGCATCAGTTGTCCGGCGGCATGCGCCAGCGCACCACCATCGCGCTCGCCACTGTCTGCACGCCGGAGTTCATCGTTGCAGACGAGCCGACGACGGCGCTTGACGTCATCGTCCAGCGCGATGTTCTCACCATGTTGCGCGACATTCAGCGCGATCTCGGCTCGTCCTTCCTGTTCGTCACCCACGACATGAGCGTGCACGCCACGGTGTCGGACCGCGTCGGCATCGTCTACGCCGGACGCCTCGTCGAGGAAGCCGACACACCGACGTTGTTTCGGGGGGCTCGCCACCCCTACACCCAGCATCTGGTCGCCTCGCTGCCGAAAATCGGCGACACGACACGACGGGCATCGCTGTCCGGCCGGCCACCGAGCCTTGCCGATCCGCCGTCCGGCTGCCGCTTCCATCCGCGCTGCCCGCTGGCCATGGACATCTGTTCCAGGGAGGTGCCGGCGATGACTAACCTTACGCCACGCCATCGCGTTGCTTGCTTTGCCGTGTCGGGAGCGACATCATGAGCCTCATCCTCGACATCGACCACGTCAGCAAGACGTTCCTGCAAGGCGGTCTGCTGTCGCGCCGCTCCGTTGAGGCGGTGAAGGACATTTCCCTGCAAATCGAAGCCGAACGGCCGGAAATTCTTTCGGTGGTCGGCGAGTCGGGATCCGGCAAGTCGACGCTCGCCGCCATGGTGTTGGGCCAGCAGTTGCCGACGCGTGGACGTGTGTTATTCGACGGCGTCGACGTCGCCAGCATCCTCAGCCGGGCCGAGCGGCGCGCCTTCATGGCCAAGGTGCAGCCGGTACTGCAAAACCCCTTCGAGGCCTTCAATCCCCTGAAGCGGGTCGACCGCTACCTCTTCGCGACCGCCGCCAACTTCATGTCGACGAAAGGCAGACCGACACGCTCCGAGATCGAGGCCCGCGTCGACCGGGCGCTGGTCGAAGTGGGGCTCACGCTGGCCGAGGTACGCGGCCGCTTCCCGCATGAGCTTTCCGGCGGCCAGTTGCAGAGAACGGCCATCGCAAGAGCGCTGATCCCCGACCCGCGCCTTCTGGTGGCCGATGAGCCGGTGTCGATGGTCGACGCCTCGCTCAGGATGTCGATCGTCAACCTGTTCGGAGCGCTACGCGACCGACTGGGACTGTCGATCATCTACATCACCCACGATCTCGCCACCGCCTACTACATCTCGGACCGCATCATCATCATGAAGAAGGGCGAGGTGGTGGAGCGAGGCAATGCCAGGGCGGTGCTGGACAATCCGCAGCATCCCTACTCGATCGCGCTGAAGAACGCGGTGCTGACGCCCGATTTCGCTTGAGCCCGGTCTCGCCGTCCATCCTTGCCGGATGACCAACGCAAAACAGGCAGGCGCTGCTCGGCGCCTGCCTGTTTCGGTCTTGCCCTCGGGAGGCCTCGGCGGAAACCCGCCGAGGCGCATTTCATTCGTTCGGGGATCAGTCCTTGAGCGCGAAGTTGTCGAGCTTGGCGGCGTTTTCCTTGGTGATCAGCACGCAGTCCATGGAGATCTTCTCCGGCTGACCGGTGGAGCCTTCCTTCAGGTACTTGTCGGCCAGTTCGACGGCATACTGTGCCTGACGGAAGGCCGGCTGCAGGCCGGTCGCATGGATCTTGCCGGCGATGATGGCATCGCGAACGTCGTTGGAGCCGTCGAAGCCGGCGACCAGAACGTCCTTTCGGCCAGCGGCCTCGAGAGCGGCCATGGCGCCCATGGCCATGGTGTCGTTGCCGGAGATCACGCCCTGGATGTCCGGGTTGGCCTGGAGGATCGATTCCATCTTTGAGAAGGCCTCGGTCTGGCTCCAGTTGGCGCTCTGCTGGGCAACCATCTTCATGTCGGGATACTGGTCGATCACGTCATGAAAGCCCTTGGAACGTACGCCCGCGTTGGTGTCGGACTCCTTGCCGACCAACTCGACGAAGTTGCCCTTCTCGCCCATGGCTTCGACGAAGCTTTCGGCGACCAGGGTGGCGCCCTGATAGTTGTTGGAGACGATCTGGGCGACGGCGATGCCGTTGGCGTTGATCTCGCGGTCGATCAGGAACGACGGCACGCCAGCGTCCTTGGCCTTCTGCACGGCGGCAACGGTGGCGTCGGCGCCGGCGTTGTCGAGGATGATCGCGGCGGCCTTCTGGGCGATGGCCGAGTCGATCAGGTCGTTCTGCTTGTTGGCGTCGTCGTCGTGGCTGTAGATCGCCGCCTCGTAGCCGAGCTCCTTGGCCTTGGCCTGGGCGCCCACCGCTTCCTGCTTGAAGAAGGGGTTGTCGTGGCTGGGGGTGATGATGACGATCAACTTGCCGTCGGCGGCCAGTGCCGAGGCGGTCAGGGCGATACCGGCCAGCAGGCCGAGGGAAACCGTCTTCAGGGTCTTGCGAAGCGACATGTCTTTCTCCTCCACTAAAGCCCGCCGCACACCTCTCAGCGGGTCGCGGTTCACGTCGGGTGTCGACGGCCGCTGTCGTTGACGCCGGCCGGGATTTCGGTCGGCGTCGAAATCTCAGCCGGGTCTCAGCCAAGCCGGGCGTTGCGGGCGATTCGGCGTTGCATCTGGTCGAGGATGACCGCGCCGACAATGACGACGCCCTTGATGACCATCTGCCAGAACTCCGAGACGCCCATCATGACGAGGCCATCGGAGAGCACGCCAATGACGAAGGCGCCGACAATGGTGCCGCCGATGGTGCCGCGACCGCCCGACAACGAGGTGCCGCCGAGCACGGCCGCCGCGATGGCATTCATCTCGAAGGTCTCGCCGGACGCCGGATGCGACGCCACAAGCTGCGAAGCGACCACGAGGCCGGCAATGGCAGCGCAAAAGCCCGAGATCATGTAGACGGCGAGCTTGACGCGGTTGACGCCGACGCCGCTCAGCGTGGCGGCGCGCTCGTTGCCGCCGACGGCATAAATCTGACGACCGAAGGGCGTCTTGGTGGCGATGTAGGCGGCGATACAGGCCACGACCAGCAGGAGCCAGATCGACAGGGGAATGCCGAGGATGGTGCCGGCTCCCAATGCCGGGAAGCCCTGATTGCCGAACTCCGGTTTACCGATCAGGTTCGGGAAGGTGGAGCCGCCCGACATCAGCAACGCCGTACCGCGGGCAACGTAGAGCATGCCGAGCGTGGCGATGAACGGGGCCACCTGCATTCGGGTGATCAGGAGGCCATTGACCAAGCCGACGAAAGTACCGACCAGGAGCGCGATGCCGATCACCTCCCAGACATTGGGATAGATCACCACGCCGAACATCTCGAGCGGAATGCCGTAGAGAACCAGCGCGCCGGCGACCATGCCAACCAGGCCAACGATGGCGCCAACCGAGAGATCGATGCCGCCGGTCAGGATCACGAAGGTCATGCCGATGGCCAGGAAGGCATTGATCGCCACGTGCTTGGAAACGATCACCGCATTGGCGACGCTGACGAAGTTGGGCGCCATCAGACTGAAGAAAACGACGACGGCGATCAACGCGATGAAGGTCCTGAGCTTCAGGAGCAGAAGGAGCAGCGTGGACTGTCCCTTGGGCGCTTCGGCCGCCGGTGTTGCAACTGTGTTGGTCATGGTCACTGATCCTGAACCGGGTGGTCGTGAGCGGGTGCGGCGTGCCCCTTGGTGGACGCGCGAACGATGACCTCGTCGGTCGCCTCGTGGTCGGGGAGGTCGGCGGTGATCCGCCCCTGCGACATCACCAGTACGCGGTCGGACACCGCGTGAACCTCCTTGAGGTCTGAGGTGGCGAAGACCACCGCGAGGCCTTGATCGGCCAGTTCGCGCATGGTTCGGAACACCTCTTCCTTGGCGCCGATATCGATGCCCCGGGTGGGCTCGTCCAGGAGGAGCACCCTTGGCTCGGTCATCAGGCTCTTGCCGATGACCACCTTCTGCTGGTTGCCGCCGGACAGAGACGTGATGGGCGTTTCAGGCGACGGCGCCTTGATGCGCAGCGCGCGAAACAGGGCGTCGATCGCCTTGCGTTCGGCGCCGTTTTGCACGGTGAAGAGCTTCGTGACCTTGGCGAGACTGGCGAGCGACAGGTTCTTTCCGACGGTGAGGTTCTGCACCAGCCCGTCGCGCTGCCGATCCTCCGGAACCAGGAACAGGCCGGCGGCAATGCGCTTGGATACCGGAAACTGATTGATCGCCCGGCCTCCGATGGTGACTTCGCCGCGCGCGTCGGCCCTGAGGCCGAACAGGCTTTCGAAAAGCTCGGAGCGACCGGCGCCCAAGAGACCGTAGATTCCGACGATCTCGCCGGCCCGGAAGTCGACGCTGACGTCGTCGACGAGATAACCGCCGCCCACGCGCGGCAGCTTCAGGTTCCGAACCGAGAGCACCGGTTCGCCGACCTTCACCTCGCGTTGCAGGCGCTTGGCAAACTCGGATGTGCCGAGCATCTGGCGGATGATCCAGGGAATGGTCGCCTCGCCCTTTGGGGCGCTTGCCTGGAAATGCCCGTCGCGCAGCACGGTGAAGTAGTCGCCGATACGGACGAGCTCCTCGAGACGGTGCGAGATGTAGATGATGGCAACGCCCGACTTCTTCAGCTCGGCGATGACACGAAACAGCACCTCCACCTCGGATGCCGACAGCGCCGACGTCGGCTCGTCCATGATCAGGACGCGGGCGTCGTCGGCCAGTGCCTTGGCGATCTCCACGATCTGCTGCTCGCCGATCCGAAGGTCATCGACCAGGGTGTCGGGATCGATGTTGTGCTCGAGGCGGGCGAGCAGTTCCTTCGCCCTCTCGCGTTGGCGCGGCATGTCGATGTGGACGCCGCCCTTGGTCATGTCGCGGCCAAGGAAGATATTCTCGGTGACGCTAAGGTTGGGGCAGAGATTGAGTTCCTGGAAGACGATGCCGATGCCCTTCTTCGCCGCGTCGAGCACGGAGGAGAACCGCACCTCCTCGCCACCCATGACGATGCGGCCGGAGGTGGCCTGATCAACGCCGGCTAGGATGCGCATCAGCGTCGACTTGCCGGCCCCGTTCTCGCCGATCAGCACGTTCACCGAGCCTTCGTAAACGTCGAAGTCAACGTCCTCCAAGGCGACGGTTCCGGGGAAGACGCGGGTCATCTTTTCGGCGCGCAGGATGATCGCCGGCGCGTCGGACCGCTCCAGCGCGCTCATTCTCCGCCTCCCGTGGGGCCGATCAGAACCGGAGTCAGCAGTATCTTGTCGGTGGCAGAGTTGAGCGAGAAGGTGCCGGAGTAGGCGATCGTCTGACCAGGAGCCAGCCCATCGACGACCGATTTGAGATCGGCGGCGACGCGGCCATTGAAGGCACGGCCAACCTCGGCAAACTCAAGCTGATTGGTGAAATTCTGGAAGTTGATGAAAGGCATGGCGTCGCGCAACGAGTTACCCTTGATCACCGGGCCGATCTGGATGGTGACCGGCACCGGTCCCTTCGCGGTCGCAACGTCGATCAACACGGTGCCGGCGCGCGAGGCGGTGTTCTTTTCCTTGATCACCGCCGTGCCCTTGACGACGAAGCTCCAGGGACTGCCCTCCTCCGCGGGACGATGGCCGTATTCCTGGCCTGCCTTGTCGAGGCCACCTTCGATGGCCGAAATCACCGCCTCTATCGGGAACGCCTTGCCGCGAACCACCGGAACGACCTCGCCATCCCAAAGCTTGGTCACGTAGTCGGCGCCATTGAACTTCTGCTGGGCCGCGTCGCTTTCGCTCTGGATCGGCAGGATCTTGCAGCCGGCCAATGCAGCCGCCAGCACGCCGGCAACGATGAGACGCCTTGAAAGCACTAAGCCGCCCCGGCCGCCAGAAGCGGCGAACGACTGGTTGTTGGCCGCGTCGGCAAAAGGCCAACGCGACGCAGCATGATCTGGCATGCTCATCCTCCCTAGGGTCGCGGGGACCTCCGTCCCGAACCTCATGTTTCGATTATTTTCGTTTTCTATCGTTTGTCAACGGATCATTCGTTCCCACAGACCGCCATTAGGTGGCATGGCGTAAGTCGGACGGAACTTCTCGCTGTTTTCCGGGACTCCGCTCATGACAGAGCTGTCAGGCTGATCGGCGATCGGCCCGCTGCATCACCAGCAATCACGAAATCGAAGACTATTGGACAAAAGTCGATAATATTCGAAAGGTAGCAAACCAATCGAAATTCGCCACTGGCGAGCAGGCGCACCTCGACACGATACGGAGACCGCCGACACCATCGTGGCGGACGCACCGCAAAGCCCAGGCGAGACTGACGCTGCCCCCGTGACAGGCCAGCCAGCTGGAGAGCGACTTCAGTTGGCGACGATCAATTCGATGCCGCGGCGCTCGAACTCCTTGGCGTCGCTATCGGCGATGCCATCGTCGGTCACGAAGGAATGGATCACGTCGAGATTGCCGAGCCGCGTAAAAGACGTGCGATTGATCTTGGACGAGTCGGCCACGAGATAGACGTGAGCGGCAGCCTTGATCATCGCTTCCTTGAGCTGAAGATCGGCAAAGCTGGGATAGGTGAGCCCGGCGTCGATCGATACGCCGGCCGTCGCGAGAAACAGCTTCGAAGCGAAGATGTTGCGGAAATACTCGACCGATTTGTCGCCCGAGAGCGACAATGTCGGGGCCTTGAACTGGCCGCCCGGCATATGCACGGCATAGCCGGGTACGGCGCCAAGAATGATGGCGATGTTGAGCGCGTTGGTGATGACCGTCAGGTTTTCGCGGGTCGTCAGACGTTGGGCGATCTCGGTGGTGGTGGAGCCGGCATCGAGAATGATCGTCTCGTTGTTCTTCACCAGCGACGCCGCCTTGGCGCCGATCTTCCGCTTACGGTCCATGTTCTCGATGTGCTGCAGCGACATTGTGCCGACCTGCTGCTGCACGGTCTTCAGATAGGCGCCGCCATGCTCGCGCAGGATATGCCCATCCTGCTCGAGCCGCTCCAGATCCTGTCTGATAGTGGCTTCCGATACCTTGAAGGCTTGCGACAGCTCGCGCACGCGGGCGCTGCCTTCCTCCTGAAGCCATTCGAGAATCTTCATGCGACGCGGCTCGGCCAGAAGCCCAGTGAAGGCAGGCGATTCCGCCGCGGCTCCGCCGCGTTTGCCGGCCGCGCCCACGTCCGCCCCGCGACCATTCGATGCTTCTGTCACCATGGAAACCTTCGCTTTCTTGCGATCCTTATAGCCCCGATTTCCAACTGACGGCCAAGACTTTTTGCCGCTCAGGCAGGTCAAGCGCCGCACTGACGTTGCGCCAAGCCCCAGGGCGGCAAAAACACTATTGACAAAACGCCCCCTAAAAAACATCATCAAACGAAAGAAAGCGATAAAAATCGAAAATTGAATTCGTGTCGGCGCCAACGTCGCCGACGGGAGGATGGAATGACGGACAAGTTCAAGCGCGAAGTGACCCTCGGCCTGGTGGTTGGCAGCCGCCAGTTCTTCAACGGTGCCCCCTGCATCAAGGCGCGCAACGATCTGGAGGCACAGGCGGCCCGCCTCGGCATCCGCACGCTGATGCCCCCGGTAGACGCCACCGTGAACGGCGCCGTTCAGACGCGCGATGACGCCAAGCTCTATGGTCGCTTCTTCGCCGCCCACAAAGGCGAGATCGACGGCCTCGTCATTTCGCTTGCCAACTTCGGCGACGAGATCGCCATCATCGAAATGGTGATGGCCGCCAGCCTCGGTGTCCCGATCCTCCTGCAGGCCTGCAACGACGAGTTCGACAAGGTGGACGTCAAGAGCCGCCGCGACGCCTTCTGCGGCAAGATCTCCGTCGCCAACAATTTCTACAACTACGGTGTCCCCTTCACCGAAACGACCAGCCACACCTCCGACCTCGACGGCGATGAGTTCGGCCGCGACCTGGATAGCTTCTCCCGCGTTTGTCGTACGGTCCGTGGCCTCAGCCACGCCCGCATCGGCGCTATCGGTGCCCGTACGGCGCCATTCCAGACCATGCGCTATTCCGAGAAACTGCTCCAGGCGATCGGCGTCACCATAGTGCCGGTCGACCTCTCGGAGATCATCGGCCGCGCCAAGGCGATCGACGACAACGCCGCCAGCGTCAAGGACAAGCTCGCGGCCATCGGCAGCTACGGCAAGATCGACGCCCATATCCGTCCCGAGCAGGTTCTGAAGCAGGCCAAGTGGGGCATCGCCATCGACGAATGGATGGGCGAGAACGACTGCGACGCCTCGGCGATTCAGTGCTGGCGGTCGCTGCAGGACAATTATGGCTGCGCTACCTGCCTCTCCATGAGCATGATGGGCGAAAAGCTGATGCCGAGCGCCTGCGAAGTGGACGTGCTCGGTACGCTGTCGATGTATGCGCTGACGCTCGCCGCCGGCCAGCCGGCCGCTATCCTCGACTGGAACAACAACTACGGCTACGACCCCGACAAGTGCGTCGGCACCCACTGCGGCAACTATCCAAAGAGCTTCTTCGGCGACACGCCCAACATCGGAGAGCTCGACGTGCTCGGCGAGACCATCGGCCGCGACAAGTGCTTCGGCGCCGTCAAGGGCAAGGTGAAGGCGGGGCCGATGAGTTTCCTGCGCTTTTCCTCCGACGACCTCAACGCCACCATCAAGGCCTATGTCGGCGACGGCCGGTTCACCGACGACCCCTATGGCATGGACGGCGGCATCGCCGTGATCCAGGTCGAGAAGCTGCGGCAGCTTCTGAAGGTGGTGACGCAGAACGGCTTCGAGCATCACGTCGCCATGGTGCGTGGCCAGGTGGCGGGCGTCGTCGAGGAAGCGGTCAGCCGCTACATGAAGTTGCCCATCTACCATCACAACGGCGAGGTCGCGCCGACGCTCGGCCTCAAGGCTTTCTGTTGACGGCCAGTCGGCCGCAACCCGGAGAACACGACATGTCCCTTTCAACCGCCTCGGCGCCGGTTTCCGGCGCCGACAGGATCGACATGGTCCGCGCCAAGGCACTCAACATCCGTCGTAGTGCCTTCACGATGGTCCACGAGGCTCGGCTCGGCCATCCCGGCGGCGACTTCTCGGCGGCCGACATTCTGGCGACGCTCTACTTCGGCGTCATGCGCTACGACCCCAACGAGCCGCGTCATCCGGACCGCGACCGTTTCATCATGAGCAAGGGGCATTGCACCGGCGCCTTCTACTCGGTGCTGGCCCAGGCGGGCTTCTTTCCGGAAGCCCAACTCAAGACCTACATGCAGCCGCTTTCAAAGCTGAACGGCCACCCCAACCGCAACTATCTGCCGGGCATCGAAACCAATACCGGCCCGCTCGGGCACGGCCTGCCGGTCGCCGTCGGCATTGCCATCGCCGGCAAGCTCACCGCCAAGGACTACCGCACCTTCGTGCTCACCGGTGACGGCGAACTGCAGGAAGGCTCCAACTGGGAAGCGGCCATGGCCGCCGGCCACCGCAAGCTCAACCGGCTCACCGTCATCGTCGACCGCAACCGCCTGCAGCAGGGCGACCGCACCGAGGCCACCAACGGCCTCGACCCGCTCGATGACAAGTGGCGGGCCTTCGGCTTCCATGTCGAGATGATCGACGGCCACGACCACGCCGCCCTGCTCGACGTGCTCGGCGCCGATCCCGCGAGCCGAGACAAACCGCTCTGCGTCATTGCCAACACCATAAAGGGCAAGGGCGTGTCCTTCATGGAAGACAACGTCTCCTGGCACCACGGCGTCCCCACCGACGAACAGTTCGCCCAGGCGATGAAGGAGCTCATCTGATGTCGGCCGCCACCAAAACCAACGAAGGCCTCCACGACTGCCGCGACGCCTTTTCGAAGACGCTGGAAGCGCTGGCCGAGGCCGACGACCGGGTGGTCGCCGTCGTCAACGACAGCGTCGGCTCCTCCAAGCTCGGCGGCTTCAAGAAGCGCTGGCCCGAGCGGCTCGTCAACGTCGGTATCGCCGAGCAGAACATGGTCGGCGTCGGCGCCGGCCTTGCCAACGGCGGGCGCATTCCCTTCGTCTCCTGCGCCTCCTGCTTCCTGACGGGGCGGGCGCTCGAGCAGGTGAAGGCCGACGTCGCCTACTCCAACACCAACGTCAAGCTGTGCGGCCAGTCGCCCGGCATCGGCTATGGCGAACTCGGCCCCACCCATCATTCGATCGAGGATCTCGCCTGGCTGAGGCCGCTTGCCAACCTGATCACCATCGTGCCGTCCGACCCTTGGGAAACCGAACAGGCCATTCGCTTCGCGGCAGCCTACGAAGGCCCGGTGTTCATCCGCGTCAGCCGCTATCCGGTGCCGGCGCTCGAGCATAAGGTCGATCACATCGAACCGGGCAAGGCGGAAGTGATGCGTGAGGGTACCGACGTCGCCATCCTCGCCAACGGCGTCATGCTGCACAAGGCGCTTCGGGCGGCCGAGGTGCTGGCGGACGGCGGCGTGTCGGCCCGCGTGGTCAACATGGCGTGGATGAACCCGCTCGATATCGAGGCGATCGTCGATGCCGCCGGAACCGGTGCCGTCGTCACGGTCGAGGAAGCCAGCGTTCGCGGCGGCCTGGGCGGCGCCGTGGCCGAGACGCTCGCGCTTCGCCGCCCCGTCCCCATGGAGATGGTCGGCTTCCCCGGCTTCGTGCCCACGGGTACCGTCGATTTCCTGTTCGATCATTTCGGCCTCACCGCGGCCGGTATCGCCGCGGCGGCGCGAAAGGCGATCAGCCGCAAGGGGTGACGATGGACAACGCTCTCGTCCTGGCCATCGACCAGGGAACCACCAACACCAAGGCGCTGCTCGTCGACAGGTCGGGAGCGGTGATCGCCTCCGCGTCCCGGCCGATGACCGTCGATTATCCGCAGCCCGGCTGGGCCGAGCAATCGGCCGACGCCATATGGGTAGCGGTCAAGGCAGTGGTCGACGAACTGGCCGTCCATTCTCGAGCGAGAGACGTGGTTGCCGTCTCCGTTTCCAATCAGCGCGAGTCCATCGTGGTCTGGGATGCCAGTACGGGTAAGCCGCTTGCACCTTGCATCATCTGGCAGTGCCGTCGCACCGCGTCGACATGCGAGGCGTTGATTACCGCCGGCCACGGCGACTTCGTCGAGGCCCGTACCGGCCTCGGCATCAACCCGCTGTTCCCTGCCAGCAAGATCGGCTGGATACTCGACCGCATTCCCGACGGCCGCGCTCGCGCGGCGACAGGCGCTATCCGCGCGGGCACCATCGACAGCTGGCTGCTGTGGAACTTTACCGGCGGCGCCGTTCATGCGACCGACCATTCCAATGCCAGTCGCACCCAGCTCTTCGACACGGAGAAGCTTGTCTGGAGCGACGAGCTCTGCGAGCTGTTCGGCGTGCCGAAGGCCATGCTGGCCGACGTAAAATCCTCCGACAGCCGCTTTGGCGAAACGTCGGCCGATATGACAGCCCTTCCGGCCGGCATTCCCGTCCACGGCATGATGGGCGATTCCCACGCTGCGCTGTTCGGCCATGGCGTGCGCGAACCGGGCACCGTCAAGGCGACTTACGGCACTGGCACGTCGCTGATGTCGTTGGTGCCGAAGCGCGTTCGCTCACGCCACGGCCTGTCCGGCACCATAGCCTGGAGCCTCGGCGACCGGGTGTGGCACGCCCTTGAGGGCAACATCTCGGTCTCCGGCCAGACGGTCGCCTTCATGGCGTCGCTCCTGGGGCTCAAGGATGCCGCCGCAATTGCCGACCTCGCCATGACGGTGCCGTCCAGCAACGGCGTCACCTTCATCCCGGCGCTGGTCGGGCTCGGGGCGCCGCATTGGCGCAACGACGTCCGCGGGGAGATTTCCGGTCTCGCTCTGGGCACCCAGCCTGCGCATCTGGCCCGCGCCGCCGTCGAGGCGGTGGCTTTCCAGGTCGGTGACGTGTTCGCGGCCATGGAGGCCGACATCGGCGCGCCGCTTTCCGCTCTGTCCGTCGATGGCGGCGCTTCGCGCAACGACTTCCTGATGCAGTTCCAGGCCGACATTCTCGACAGACCGCTCCGTCGCGGCAAGTTCCCCGAGGTGAGCGCTCTCGGAGCCGCTTCGGTGGCTTTCCATGGCCTTGGACTTGCGATGAAGGACAGCGACGAAGGGCAGACGCTGTTTGCACCGATTATGCCCGCCGAGGCTCGCGAAGCGCACCTCGCCGGCTGGTGCAAAGCGGTCGACCATCTTCTCGCCTGACGAACGACGCAGGCAGGCTTTCAATCATGCGGCGGGGCGGTCCAAAGGATCAGCCCCGCCGTTTCGCGTCGGACGTCATGCCGGACGAGGCGCCTGAAGCAGATGTCGGTTATCAGCTTTTAGTCTAGCCCCCCTCTCCTCCCAGCCTCGACTCCTTTGGGGTGGTTCAAAAAATAATGAGTGAAAACCTGTATTGCCAAGGACATGGCAACACAGCTGGCAAACCCAGCACCATCTGACCGTGCGCGTTTGGAAAAATGTTTTCTCATATTGACTTGCTCTAAGAGAAAAGGTTTTTTCATCGCCAACGAACAAGGGGAGGAGAAACTGAGCGCCACCGGAGGCAAACGCGGACGGGTCACGATCCACACCGTGGCGGCGCTGGCGAACGTGTCGATCTCGACCGCTTCCAAGGCGCTCAACGACAGTGGCCGGATGAGCCCCGAGACGCGGGAGCGGGTGAAGAAGGTGGCGCTGGAGGTCGGCTTCCGACCAAACGCGCTGGCGCGGGGGCTGATCACCAAGCGCAGCTTCACCATCGGCCTTCTGACCAACGACACCTACGGTCGTTTCACCCTGCCGGTGATGGCCGGCATATCCGAGGAGTTGGTGGGACACGGCGTGTCGGTCTTTCTGTGCGCCATAGAGGACGATCCGGAACGGGCACGCGTCCATGTCGATGCCATGCTCGACAAAAGTGTCGACGGGATCATCGCGTCGGGCAAGCGCCTCGACCGGCAACTGCCCGTCGACCTATCTGGTCTTCCGGTACCGGTGGTCTACGCCTTCACCAAGGGAGCAACCGATGGCGTGACGCTCCGGTCCGACGATGAACAAGGAGCCCGGCTTGCCGCCCGGTGCCTGATCGACGCCGGTTGTCGGCGGATCGTTCACGTGACCGGCCCCAAGACTTTCCAATCGGTGCGAGAACGCGCCGATGCCTATCGTACCGCGATCGACGGGCCGCCGGAGGTGTTGCACGGCATTTGGGCGGAAGCCTGGGGACATGAGGCGGTGGCGCAACTCTGGGAGCGCGGCGGAGAGAAGCCGGACGGCATCTTCTGCGGCAACGACCAGATCGCACGCGGCGTCGTCGACGGGCTGCGCGAGCGTGGCGTCAGGGTGCCGGAAGACGTGGCCGTGGTCGGCTTCGACAACTGGGAAATCGTGGCGGCCCAGACGCGGCCGCCGCTGACGACGGTGGACATGAACCTCAGGACACTCGGCCGGGAAGCCGGTCGACTCATCCTGGCCATGTCGGAAGGCCGCGAGGTGCAGTCGGGCATTCGCAAGCTGCCCTGCTCACTGGTGGTGCGCCAATCATGCCGGGGCGCGGAAGCCCTGGCTGGAACCTGATTTTCGCGGGTAGAGGACCCCGCTTAGGAGGAGAGAGCAATGAGAGTCAACAAGCTGCTGGCCGCGGCCAGCCTCGTCACGTTCTGTTTCGCCGCTGGCGCGGCGCAGGCCGAAACGCTTCAGATGTGGGTTCGCAGCGGTATCGGCGCCTCGTTCACCAAGCTGGTCGAGGCCTACAACGCCAGCCACGACGACAAGATCCAGATGACGGAGGTCCCCTTCTCCGAGCTGGTGCAGAAGTATGCCACGGCCATCGCCGGCGGGCAGGCGCCCGACGCCCTGTCCCTCGACCTGATCTACAATCCGGCCTTCGCAGCCGCCGACCAGCTCGAGGATCTGACCGACTGGGCCAAAGCCCTTCCCTATTTCTCCTCGCTGTCGCCAAGCCACGTCAAGCTTGGCACCTATGAGGACAAGATCTATGGCCTGCCGCTGTCGGTCGAAACCTCGGTGTTCGCCTGGAACAAGGACCTTTACAAGAAGGCCGGGCTCGATCCGGACAAGGCCCCGACCACCTGGGAAGAGATCTCCGAGAATGCCAAGAAGATCAGGGCCCTCGGTGACGACACCTACGGCTTCTACTTCTCCGGCGGCGGCTGCGGCGGCTGCATGATCTTCACCTTCATGCCGCTCACATGGGGCGCCGGCGCGGACATCCTGTCGGAGGACGGCAAGACGGCGACGCTCGACACGCCCCAGATGCGCAAGGCGGTCGACTATTACCGCGAGATGGTCAAGGCGGACGTGGTGCCGCCGGGTGCCGCCTCGGATACCGGCACCAACTTCCTGTCGATCACCAATGGCAAGATCGGCCAGCAAAATCTCGGCGCCTTCGCCATCGGCACACTCGTTACCGAGCATCCGGACATCCATTTCGGCGTGTCGTTGATCCCGAGCGTCGACGGCAAGACGTCGTCCTTCGCCGGCGGTGACAACTTCGTCATCACCAAGGGTTCGCCGCGCGCCGACATCGCCAAGAACTTCCTCGAATACGCCTATTCGCTCGAAGGACAGAAGGTGATGGCGAAATACGGCAGCCTGCCGACCCGTTCGGATATCGCCGCCGAGGTGCTGAAGGATCTCGATCCGCGCATGCAGGTCGGCGTCGATGCCATCGCCGTCGCCAAGACGCCTTACACGCTGCAGTTCAACGACCTGATCAACAGCGCCAATGGTCCGTGGGCCTCGTTCACCAACGCCGCCATCTTCGGTGACGACGTCGACGCCGCCTTCGCCACTGCCCAGGAAGAGATGCAGAGCATCATCGACAACGCCCAGTAAGGGCATCTTGCGACCTGTCGGCCGGAAGACTGCCTTCCGGCCGGCCTCTCGAAGCGACATCGTCCCCCGAGGGTCGACGTTTCCACTCCCCAATACCACTCATTCGCCAAAAGGCATGGTTGTGAACCCTGCTGGCGAATGACCAGAAGAGCGGCAGCAATGACCTTTGCCGACAGCGTCCCAACACCTTCCGTCAAGCGGCGTCCCAAACGTCGATCGCAATGGAAGGGACTTCTTTACATCGCGCCCGCCATGGCGCTGGTGATTGTCTTCTTCATCCTTCCGGTGCTGTTCACCTTCTGGATGAGCCTCCACAAGTGGCCGTTGCTTGGCACGCCAAGGTTCATCGGGCTCGGCAACTACATCCGGATGTTCTCCGACACGCGTTTCTATTCGGCGCTGGGCTTCACGGCCTACTACACGGTGATCATCACCATCGCGATCTTCGCCCTCGCCTTCCCGCTCGCCATCTTCGTCGAGCGGCAACGGAAGATGGTCGGCGTCTACCGGACAGCGATCTTCATGCCGGTGGTGGTGGGCCTCGCCTCGGCATCCCTGCTTTGGGTGTGGTTCGCCAATGTCGACAGCGGTTTTCTCAACCCGCTTCTCGCCTGGCTCGGGATCGTCGACCTCAAGACCAACTTCTTCGCCAGCTTCGACAGCGCCTTCTTCATCGTCTGCCTGATGGTGGTCTGGAAGGTGGCCGGCTTCACAATGATCATCCTGCTCACCGGCCTGCAAGCCATTCCGACCGAGCTCGGAGAGGCGGCGCGTATCGACGGCGCCAACCGCTGGAAGCGCTTCTTCTATGTGACGCTGCCCCTTATGCGAAAGACCATGGCGTTGTCGCTGATCCTGTCAGTGACCGGTTCGATCCTCGCTTTCGACCAGTTCTACATCATGACGGCCGGCGGACCGCAGAACAAGATGATCTCGGTGGTCTACTACATCTTCAATCAGTCCTTCGTCTCTTTCAACCTTGGCTACGGCGCGGCCATGTCGCTCGCGCTCTTGGTCATCCTGGTGCTGATCAGCATCTTCCAGCTCTGGCTGCTGCGTGTCGGGGAGGAGCGGGCGTGACCACCAAGAAAGAAATCCGCGCGCGGCGCGCCCTGTTTGGCGCTGGCAGCTACCATGGAACCGGCATCCTGCTCGCCGTGTTCTTCCTGGCGCCGTTCGTCATCACCATCCTCTCATCGTTCCGCCACGGCACGGAAGCGCGGCTACCGCCGATCCCACCATGGCCGACCAACGGCTTCAGCCTCGACGCCTATCGCAGCCTCGACAGTTTCGGTGCCGGCGTCTGGCAGCACACGCTGAACTCGGCGGCGGTAGCGATAGGCACGGCCGTGTTGACGGTGATCGTTAGCCTGCTCGCCGGCTACGGCTTCTCGCGCTACCGCTTCATGTTCAAGAACGCCCTGTTCGTGCTGATCATCGCGACGTTGATGATCCCCTTCCAGTCGATCCTGACACCGCTGTTCATCATCCTCGCCAAACTGGGCCTCAACAACTCGCTGATCGGCCTGACGCTGGTCTACGTGACGCTTCAGCTCCCCTTCTCGGTGTTCATGATGCGCAACGCCTTCGACGCCGTACCCAAAGAGATCGAGGAAGCCGCCCGCATCGACGGCGCCCGCGACCTCAAGCTGCTCGTCCGCGTGCTGCTGCCGCTGGTGCTGCCGGGCATCGTCACCGTGGCGATCTTCGCCTTCCTCAACTCCTGGAACGAGTTCCTCGCCGCCCTCGTGCTCCTGTCGGACAACAGCAAGTTCACACTGCCGATCCTGATCTCGGCGGTGCGCGCCGGCCGGCTCGGCGCCATCGACTGGGGCGCGGTCCAAGCCGGCGTCACCGTGATGAGCGTGCCCTGCCTGTTCGTCTTCCTGCTTCTGCAACGCTACTACATGCGCGGCCTGATGGCCGGCGCCGTGAAGTGACATTTCCCCTCATTGGAAATCAGATCATGACCAAGACCAAGAGAGACCGTCAGTTCCGCCCCGTCCCCGTGCCGTCCGTCGTGCTCGGCGGCCTGTTCGGCGCCCGTCAGGATGCCGTTTGCAACGCGACGGCCGAAACCTTGCTGGATCGCTGCGTCCAGGCCGGCATGCTGAAGGCGATCGACGTCGACCAGCCGAGCCCGGGCGTCGTCATTCCCTACCACTCGATGAGCCCGACCGTGCCGGCCACCGAGCACAAGGCCATGGTATCGACGCAGATGTTCTGGGACAGCGATCTCGGCAAGTCGATCGAGACAGTCGCCTATTCGCTCTATCGCAAGCCCAACCCGAAGCTAGAGGCTCGCGTCGACGCCATCGTCGATCTCTACGGCAAGCTGCAACGGGAAGATGGCTACCTCAACTCCTGGTACCTGCGCGTCGTGCCGGGCCGCGAATGGACCAACCTCCGCGACACGCACGAACTCTATTGCGCCGGACACCTGATCGAGGGCGCCGTCGCCTACTATCAGGCCACCGGCAAGCGCAAGCTGATGGACATCATGTGCCGCTACGTCGACCACATCATCGACAAGTTCGGTCACGGCCCGAACCAGATCGCCGGCTACTGCGGACATGAAGAGATCGAGCTGGCGCTGGTCAAGCTCGCCCGCGTCACCGGCGAGCAGAAGTACATGGACCTTTCCAAGTATTTCATCGACGAGCGGGGAACCGAGCCGCACTATTTCGACATCGAGGCCCAGCGCGATGGTCGCGATCCCAAGAACTTCGTCTTCGGATCCTACCATTACAACCAGTCGCACCAGCCGGTACGCGAGCAGACCAAGGTCGTCGGGCACGCCGTACGTGCCATGTATCTCTATTCGGGCATGGCCGATATCGCCACCGAGTACAGTGACGACACGCTGACCAGCGCCCTCGAGACTCTCTGGGACGATCTCGTCACCAAGCAAATGTACGTCACCGGCGGCATTGGGCCGGCGGCGGCCAACGAGGGGTTCACCGACTACTACGATCTGCCCAACGAAAGTGCCTATGCCGAGACATGCGCCTCGGTCGGTCTCGTGTTCTGGGCGAACCGGATGCTCGGCCGCGGTCCCAACCGGCGCTTTGCCGACATCATGGAAATCGCGCTCTACAACGGCTCGCTCTCAGGTCTGTCGCTCGACGGCAAGACCTTTTTCTACGAGAACCCCCTCGAGAGCGCCGGCAAGCATCACCGCTGGGTGTGGCATCGTTGCCCGTGCTGCCCGCCCAACATCGCCCGTCTCGTCGCCTCGGTCGGCTCCTACATGTACGCCGTCGCCAAGGACGAGATTGCCGTGCATCTCTACGGCGAGAGCTCGGTGAAGGCCGAAGTGGCCGGCACCAAGGTCGAACTCAGCCAAGCCACGCGCTATCCGTGGCATGGCGCGGTGCGCCTGTCCCTGAAGGTGGAAAGGCCGACCCGGTTCGCCATCTCCATGCGGATACCCGGTTGGGCCAAGGGCGCCAAGCTGTCGATCGACGGAGGAGCGGTCGACCTCGACTCGGTCATGGTGGACGGCTACGCGCGCATCGAACACGAGTGGACAGGCAGCGAAGTCATCGACCTCGAACTACCGCTGATCCCGCGCGCCCTCTGGGCCGATCCGCGCGTTCGCCAGGATACCGGCCGTTTCACGCTGATGCGCGGGCCGCTGGTCTACTGCGCCGAGGGCGTCGACAACGGCGAAGGCCTCAATGCCCTCACCGTCACCGGCGATCCGGCTCGTGCCAGCGAGAGCGTTATGGAAGCGCTGGGTGGCGCCGTTGCGCTCGATATCGAAGCGACGCGCGACGTCAGTACCGGGTTCGACGCCTCGCTCTACCGCGAGGCGCCCCCCGCGACGGAGCCCGCCAAGGCACGCTTCGTGCCCTACCACCTCTGGGACAACCGCGAGCCCGGCGAGATGCTCGTCTGGATGCGCGGCGGCCCGAAGAAGACCGGAGCGTGACGACCATGGCCGACACAGGCGTTCAACTGACCGAGGTGCGCAAGAGCTATGGCTCGATGGAGGTCATCCACGGCGTCGACCTCTCGATCCCCGACGGCGCTTTCGTGGTGTTCGTCGGGCCGTCTGGCTGCGGCAAGTCGACCCTCTTGCGCATGATCGCCGGCCTCGAGGAGGTGACAGACGGCGAGATCGCCATCAAGGGTCGAGACGTTACCGACGTCGATCCGTCGCAGCGCGGCATCGCCATGGTGTTCCAGAGCTACGCGCTCTACCCGCACATGACGGTGCGCGACAACCTTGCCTTCGGGCTCAAGATGCAGCGCACCGACAAGACGGTGATCGACGAGCGGGTCGCGGGAGCCGCCGCCATCCTGAAGATCGAACAGCTTCTCGACCGCCGTCCCGGCCAGCTTTCTGGCGGCCAGCGGCAACGCGTCGCCATCGGTCGGGCCATCGTGCGCCAGCCGGAGGTGTTCCTGTTCGACGAACCGCTGAGCAACCTCGATGCCGAGTTGCGTGTCTCCATGCGCGTCGAGATCGCCCGGCTGCACCGCGAGCTCGGCAACACCATGATCTACGTGACGCACGACCAGACCGAGGCGATGACGCTCGCCGACGTGATCGTCGTGCTGCGCGATGGGCGGGTGGAACAGGCAGGATCGCCCCGCACGGTCTACGAGGACCCCGACAATGCCTTCGTTGCCGGCTTCATCGGCTCGCCCCGCATGAACCTCCTCGACGCCGTCTGGCAGGGCGACCGCAAGGTGGAGCTTGCCGGCCGGACCGAGGAGGCGACCATCGTCGGCGCCGGGTTGACGCCGGGCGACAAGGTAACCTTCGGTCTGAGGCCGGAGCACCTGATCGTCGGCGCTGTCGACGGCATCGAGGCGCACGTCGACGTGCTCGAGTACCTCGGCGGCACGCGCTATCTCTACTGCCAACTGACCGACGGCCAGCCACTGATCGTCGAATACCGGGACGGACCGGACGTCCGCTCCGGCGACACCATCACACTCGGCTGCCCGCCGGATCGTCGCTACATATTCAACGAAAGCGGATCACGCATCCGCTGACCTCTCCTCCGAACTCCAAGAGGCAACTCGGCCCGCGATCCCCCTCGCGGGCCGCTTTTCGTCGTAGCGGCGGGCAGAAAGAGTTGCGGGGATTGTCATCTTTCCTGTTCGGTAACCCCAATTTATTCTAATCCTCTCGAACGAGGCGCCGGAACCAAGCCGGCCATCGTCCGTTGTGTGAGTTGGAAGGGGCGTTTCATGCGGGCCAAAGGGAAGACGTTACCCCCGACGACCGCCCGCCTTGTGGCCATGACCGCGGCGCTGCTTTCCGTTCCCCTGTTGTCAGGCGAAGCCATCGCCTTCGAGCTTTTCGGCCATCGCTTTTTCGAAGCGGAACCCGACCCGGACATTTCGCCCGACGCCCAGCGCTACACCGTTGCGATCGATACGGTCGGCGCTGACGACGATTTGCACACAGCAGTTCTCGCCGCCTCGGCTCTCTGGTCCGGCCGCGACGAAACGCCACCGCCCTCGACGGCCGCCTTCCTCAGTCGCGTCAATGCCGAGTATGGGCGGATCACCGCCGCCCTCTACAGGGCGGGGCATTATGGTGGCGCCATCGAGATCACGATCGACGGTCGCGACCCCGATTCCATTGCCCCGGATGCGACCTTGCCGCAACCCGTGAAGGTCGCGATGCGCGTGACACCGGGACCGCTCTTCCGCTTCGGCAAGGTAGAGATCACCGGCGCCCCCCCGCTTGGTCCTGAAGACGCCGACTTCAAGAAGTCGACGCCGACGGAGATCGGGTTTGCCGCCGGCAAGCCGGCGCGGGCTGGCGCCGTGACCGGGTCGGAGAAGCTGCTGATCGATGCTTGGCGCCGCCGCGGTCATCCGCTCGCCAGTATCGTCAAACGCGACACCATCGCCCAGCACGATACGTCGACACTCGATGTGGCGATTACGGTCGATCCAGGTCCTGCCGCCACCTTCGGGCCACTGGCGGTCACCGGCGCCAACCGCATGAACCCCGAGTACACGGCCTGGATGACCGGCATCGACCCCGGCACGCCTTACGACCCCGCCGCCATCGAACGCGGCCAGAAAAACCTCCGGCGGCTGCAGGTATTCTCCAGCCAGCGCATCGAGGAAGCCAAGGCGCTCGGCCCAAACGGCGAGTTGCCGCTCACCCTCAATGTCGCCGAGCGGCCGCTCCGGGTGTTCGGCGGCGGCGTCAGCTACGCCACGGAAGACGGTGCAGGCCTCGAAGCCTACTGGCAGCACCGCAACCTCTGGGGTCATGCCGAGTCCCTCAGGCTGTCCGGCGCGGTGAACGGCATCGCCGGCGTCGACCCCAAGGATTTCAACTACGACCTGTCGGCAACCTTCACCCGTCCGGGCGTCATCACTCCGTTCACCGATCTCAACGCCGAGCTTGGTGCGAAGCGGGAAACGCCCGACACCTACACCGAGACGGCGATCACGGCGAAGGTGGGGCTGAGCCATGCCATCACCGAGCAGCTCTCCGCCTCGGTGGGCCTCGGCGTCACCGCCTCGCGCGACGAGGACTCCCAGGGCACCGACAAGTTCCTGTTCACCGGCCTTCCGCTCGGCCTCACCTACGACAGCCGCGACGACAAGACCGATCCGCACGATGGCTTCAACGCCAAGGCAAGCCTCGAGCCATTCTACGAGGCCAACTTCAGCAATGCCGGCGTCATCGCCGACGCCTCCGTCGCCTCCTATTGGCCCGTCGACCGCGAGGGTCGCTTCGTGATCGCCGGGCGACTCGCCGCCGGCTCGATCCTGGGTGCGCCAATCGACGAAATGCCCAATGGGCGCCTCTATTACGCAGGCGGCGGATCGTCTGTGCGAGGCTACGCCTATCGCAGCCTTGGCCCGAAGGAAAACGGATCGGTGACGGGCGGCTTGTCTCACCTCGAGGGCTCGGTCGAGTTGCGCGCCAAGGTCACCGACAGCTTCGGCGTGGTCGGCTTCGTCGATGCGGGCAACGCGTTCGCGTCGAGCTACCCCGATTTTTCCGAGGGACTGCGGTTCGCAGCCGGCGCTGGCGTCCGCTACTATACCGGTCTCGGACCGGTGCGACTCGACGTGGCGTTGCCGCTTGATCCCAAGCCGGGCGACTCCACCTTCGGCCTCTACATCGGCCTCGGCCAGAGCTTCTGAGGAGGTGCACATGAAGATCAGAGTCGCCCTCCTCGCCCTCTCCGTTCTGGCCATCGGTCCGCTGGCCCTGACGCTCGCCGGAGCGCAAGAGGATGACAGCGCCGAAAAGAGCGCCTTCGTCCGCTTCGTCGAAGAGAAGATCTCGACACCCGACCGCAAGATCGATCTCGGCGCCATAGACGGCGCGTTGTCGTCGGACGTCCGCCTCGCCTCGATCACGGTGTCCGATCGCGAAGGAGCCTGGCTCCGGATCGAAGGCGTTCACCTCGTCTGGAGTCGGTTGGCGCTGCTGCGCGGCACCCTCGACGTCGACAGCCTGGAAGCCGAGAAGATCGAGGTCGTCCGCAAGCCGCTCCCCGCCGAGACCGTCGATCCGGCGGCGAGCGACGGGTTCGCCCTGCCGGAGCTGCCGGTGTCGGTCAAACTCGGACGCCTCTCCGCCCCCAGTGTCGTTCTCGGTGCACCGGTGCTCGGAGAGGAGGCCCAGCTTTCGGTCGCCGCGTCCGGCAGCCTTGCCAACGGCTCTCTCGACGCCAACCTTGCTGTCAGCCGAACAGACAGCAAACCCGGCGAACTATCACTCAAGGCGGCCTATGCCGCCGAGACTAAGGTGCTCGATATCGACTTCAAGGCCGACGAGCCGGCGGATGGCGTCATGGCGACCCTCCTGAACCTGCCGGGCAAGCCGTCGGTTGGCTTGACGCTGAAAGGCGCAGGCCCGCTTGACGACTTTGCCGCCGACTTGACCTTGGCCACCGATGGGGTCAACCGGCTTGCGGGCCGCACCACCATCGCCCGCGACGGCGATGGCTACCGCTTCGGCTCGGCGCTCAGCGGCGATCTCTCGGCCCTGGCGCAGCCCGATTACGCGCTCTATCTGGCCGGCCGCTCGACGCTCGACCTATCGGGCCGCGTCGACGATGCCGGACCGATCACCATCGACAAGCTAGCGCTTGCCGCTCCGGTACTGTCATTGCAGGGCTCGGCAGCGCTTGCCGCCGACCACTTCCCGACGGCCATCGACATCGACGGTCGCCTCGCGAGCAAGGACGGCGCCCTGCCGCTCGGCGGCGCGGGCGCCACCACACGCCTCGGCGAGGGAAGGCTGCGCTTTTCCTTCGGACATGGGGGCGCCTGGAACCTGGAGCTAGCCGCGAAGGGCTTGTCGACGCCCAGCTTTGGCGCCGGAGCCCTGGAGATCAGCGGTCGCGGTGCCGCGACCGATCTTGCAGATGCCGAGAAACGCCAGATCGACTTCACGCTCAGCGGTGGTTCGAGCGGTCTCAGCTTCACCGACGTCGCCGTCGGCGCGGCTGTGGGGGGCGAGCTCTCCTTCTCCGGCTCCGGTCGCTGGGCAGCCGGCGTCCCTCTGATCATCGACGCCCTGAAGCTGGCGACGCCCACCGCCGAAGCATCCTTCGCAGGCAAGGTGGAGGATGGCCGCATCGAAGGGCAGCAGACACTTCTGGCTCCTTCGCTCGCGCCCTTCTCGGCGTTGGCCGGCCGGTCGCTTGACGGTCGCGTCGAGTTGGCAGCCAACGGAACTCTCGTTCCCACGACCGGAGCGTTCGACCTGACGCTCGACGGAGAGGCGGACGCACTTTCAACCGATATCTCCCAACTGGACAGCCTTCTATCCGGCGCCACCAAGCTGACCGGCCGGATTGCGCGCGACACCTCTGGACTCAAGCTTCAGAATGTCAGGATCGCCAACCCGGCGCTGACGCTGACCGCCGATGGCAACCATGCCCTCGAGAGTACCGATGTCACGGCAACGCTGACGCTGCCGGACGTTGGCCGCGTCGAACCGAAAGCCAAGGGGGCGGCCGGATTGATGCTGTCGGCGCGCGGCAGCGGCGGGCCGCTCGATCTGACGGCGCGGCTTTCCTCCGATCGTCTCACGCTGGCCGGCAACGCGCTCGACAATCTGGGCGTCGATCTTGTCGGCAAGCTCGACGGCGAGACTTTCGACGGGAAATTGAGTGGAACGGGCAAGCTGAAAGGCAAGCCTCTGTCGCTGACCGCCGGCCTGTCTCACACTGCGGACGGCAACGACCTTCGCGATCTGGTGCTCGCGGTCGCCGATAGCCGGATCACCGGAAATGTCGCGCTCAGCGAAGGCGGACTGATGACCGGCCAACTCGCCGTTCGGTCGCCCGACCTTTCGGCCCTTGGGCCGCTCGTTCTCAACGACCTTGCGGGCCGGCTGGACGCCGAGATCGCCCTTGCGCCACGGGACGGACAGCAAACCGCCAAAGCCAACCTCAAAGCAGCGGGACTCGCCGTCGCCGGCAACCGCATCGCCTCTGCCGACGCCGAAGCGACCATCATCGACTTGCTGGGCGCACCCAAGATCGACGGTCGGTTCGCGGCAAAGGGTTTCAGCTCGCCAGCGGCGAGCGTCGCCAGCATCGACGGCACGGCAAAGAGCGACGGCCGGGCCACGTCCTTCGCAATCAAGACGGCTGGCATCACCGCGCCACAGTTGGCCGAGGCCGGCCTTGGGAACTTCGCGGCCACGGCTTCGGGCCGGCTGGAGGGCAACCGAGTGACTCTCTCCTCGGCGAAGCTGACCGGTCCGACCGGCTTCGGAGCCGAGGCGGCGGGTGTCATTCCGCTTTCGGGCGAAGGTCTCGCGGTTGACATTCGGGCCAACCTGCCCCTCTCGCTGGCGCAATCCTTCGTCGCCACACGCGGCACGCGGCTGACCGGGACGGCCGATGCAGCCGTAAAGGCGACCGGAAGCCTCGCCTCACCCGACTTTTCCGGGCGTGTGACCGTGAGCGGCGCTTCGGTCGCCGATCCGCTGACCACCATGCGGCTCGACGCCATCGACGTGGCGCTCCAGCTCTCCGGCGACAGCGTCCGCATCGAGAAGGCGACCGGCGCCATCAAGGGCGGTGGCCGTCTTTCGGCAGAAGGTAGCCTCGGCCTGTCGGGCGGAATGCCGGTCGACGTTCGCATCACGGCAGCCAGGGCCCGGGTCACCGACGGTCGGATCGTGACCTCCGATCTCAATGCATCTCTCGCGGTTGGCGGTTCCGTGGCCAACGGCCTCATGGTCACCGGCAAGGTGGATATCGCCCGCGCCGAGATCACGGTTCCCGAAGGTGGCGGCGGGGCGCCGACGTTGATCGAGGTTCGGCACAAGAACACGCCCGCCGACGTGAATGCCACGCTGAAGCGTATCAGTCAGGCTGCCGGCGGCAACCGGGCGCGTTCGGAGGGAGGCCTCTCCGTCGGCCTCGACGTTGCCGTCAACGCACCGCGCCAGTTGTTCGTGCGCGGTCGCGGCATCGATGCCGAGCTTGGTGGCCAGCTGACGGTACGCGGCACGCTCGACAACGTGCAGCCGGTGGGCAAATTCACGCTGATCCGCGGCCGGGTTCAGGTGATCGGCCAACGGATCGATCTCACCGAAGGCACCGTGACGCTTCAGGGCGACCTCAATCCCTATCTGTCCCTGTCGGCGACCACGACGTCGGAATCGATTTCCGTGACGGCGACCGTTGAGGGCTATGCCGACAACCCCAGCATCGTCCTCTCTTCGTCGCCGGAACTGCCGCAGGACGAGATCCTTGCTCGCTTCCTGTTCAAGCGCTCGGTCTCGGATCTTTCGGCCTTGCAGATCGCCCAGTTGGCCGAGGCGGTGACCCAGCTCGCCGGCGGCGGCGATGGCAATGGCATTGTCGACCGCCTGCGCGCCAGCGTCGGCCTCGACGATCTCGACGTGAACACCGATGCCGAAGGCAATGCGGCGGTAACGGCAGGCCGCTATGTCACCGAACGGGTCTATCTCGGCGTCACGGCCGGTGAAGGCGGACGGAGCGGCGTGTCGGTCAATCTCGACATCACCGACGACGTCAAGGCCAGGGCTGAAGCGACGCAGGAGCAATCTAAGGTCGGCGTCTACTTCGAGAAGGAATACTGACCGTGCCACGATCGGGACCAGAGGCCGCTTGACCTGATCTCGGCCCCTCGCCATCCCCAACAGAGATCAATGGCATCTCCGTAATCTGTTGGACGGATGGTCGATGGTGGCGCATCGTCCGCGGCGTTCCTTTCTTCCGCTCGTTCGATCGCCGCTGAGGCACGACGACGTGGGCACCAAGGCGAAGGCAAACCATGCAGACCTACCAGATTCCCAAAAGCGACCTTTCGGTCTCCTCCGTCATCCTCGGCCTGATGCGCATCGCCAAAATGAGCGATGCCGAGATCCGGACCCTGGTCAACACCGCCATCGAGGCGGGCATCAACATGATCGACCACGCCGACATCTATGGCGGCGAGCTGCATCTTTGCGAGAAGCGCTTCGGCGAGGCGATGAACCTGACGCCGGCCCAGCGCGAGAAGATCGTCATCCAGAGCAAGGCCGGCATCCGCAAGGGCTTCTTCGACTTCTCCGAAGCGCACCTCCTCGAAGCCGTCGACGGATCGCTGAAGGCACTCAAGACCGACTATCTCGACGTGCTGCTCCTGCATCGCCCCGATGCGCTGGTCGAGCCGGAAGAGGTCGCGTCGGCCTTCGACAAGCTGCAGGCGTCCGGCAAGGTGCGCAACTTCGGCGTCTCCAACCAGACGCCCGGCCAGATCGAGCTGTTGAAGACGGCGGTGAAGCAGCCGCTTCTCGTCAACCAGGTACAGCTCTCCATCACCCACGCGCCGCTGATCGCCCAGGGCGTCGCCATCAACATGGCCGGCCTCGAGCAGTCGGTCGACCGCAACCTCGGCCTCCTCGACTATTCGCGCAAGGAAGGCATGACGCTGCAGGCGTGGTCGCCGTTCCAGCGGGGCTTCTTCGACGGACCGTTCATCGGCGACCGCGAGAACTGCGCCGCCCTCAACGACACTCTCGATGAGATCGCCGCCGCCCATGGCGTGACGCCGACCGGCATCGCGGTTGCCTGGATCACCCGCCATCCGGCGAAGATGCAGGTGGTGCTGGGCACGACACGCACCGATCGCGTCAAGGAATGCGTTGCCGGCGCCGGTGTGACGTTGTCGCGCGAGGAGTGGTACCGGCTGTTCACCGCCGCTGGCTACATCGTTCCCTGACCGCCTTTGGCCGGCGGCGGGGCATGTGGCTCGCCGCCGCGCAATCCAGATTGCGAAAGGACAAGAGGATGAGCACCATCGATGCCGGCCTGTCCGGGCAATTCAAGATCGGCGACCTCACGGTCAATCGCCTCGGCTTCGGCGCCATGCGCGTCACCGGCAAAGGCATCTGGGGACCGCCCGCCAACCGCGATGCGGCGCTCGCCACGCTGAAACGTCTGCCGGAGATCGGCGTCAACTTCATCGATACCGCCGACAGCTACGGCCCGGACGTTTCCGAGGAGCTGATCCGCGAAGCGCTTCATCCCTACAAGGGCCTGCTGATCGCCACCAAGGGCGGACTCACGCGTGGCGGCCCCGACCAATGGACGCCCAACGGCCGGCCAGACTATCTGATCGAGCAGGCCAAGAAGAGCCTTGCCAAGCTGGGCATCGAGCGGATCGACCTCTGGCAGTTGCACCGCATCGATCCGAAGGTACCGCGCGACGAGCAGTTTGGCGCAGTGCGTCGGCTCATCGACGAGGGCATCATTGCCCAGGCCGGCCTTTCGGAGGTCTCGGTGGCCGAGATCGAGGCGGCGCGGAAGGTGTTCCCCGTCGCCACCGTGCAGAACCGCTACAACCTTACCGACCGCGCCAGTCAGGACGTCCTTGCCCACTGCGAGGCGAACGGCATCGGATTCATTCCCTGGTTCCCGCTGGCGTCCGGCAAGCTCGCCCAACCGGGTGGCCTCGTCGACCGCGTCGCCAAAGCGCATGGCGCCACCGCCGGACAGGTGGCGCTCGCCTGGCTGCTCGCACGCAGCCCCGTGATGCTGCCGATCCCAGGCACATCGAGCGTCACACATCTCGAAGAGAACGTAGCCGCCGCCGGCCTGAGACTCACCTCTGCCGAGATGGCCGAGCTCGACGCCGCGTAAGCCTCACCTGCGAGCGGTTGCCAAAACCGATGCGGCAGCGACACGGTTCGCTGCCGCTGTTGGCGTGGTATGCCGTCGGGCCTTTCGCGCGGGGGGCGGATGGGGCATTGTCCGCCCCATGCTTAAAACCTTCTTTTCCTATTACCGCCCCTACCGCGCGCTGTTTCTGCTCGACTTCTGTTGCGCGGTCGTTGCCGGCTTGCTGGAACTCGGCTTTCCCTTCGCGGTCAAGATCTACATCGACGAATTGCTGCCGTCCTCCAACTGGACATTGATCGTCGTCGCCGCGCTGGCTTTGCTGGTGATCTATCTTCTCAGCGCCGGCCTCAATGCGATTGTCGTCTATTTCGGCCACATGCTCGGCATCAACATCGAAACCGAGCTGAGGCGCCGCAGCTTCGACCATTTGCAGAAGCTTTCCTTCCGCTATTTCGACAACCAGAAATCCGGCCATCTGGTCGCCCGGCTGACGAAGGACCTCGAGGAGATCGGCGAGATCGCCCATCACGGCCCGGAAGACCTGTTCATCGCCGTCATGACCTTCATCGGCGCCTTCCTCCTGATGCTGTCGGTCAACGCCAAGCTGGCGCTGATCACCGCCGCCATCGTACCGGCGGTCGCTTTCATCACCGCCCGCTACGGCGGCCGCATGACCGAGAACTGGCATCAGCTCTACGGGCGCGTCGCAGGCTTCAACGTGCGTATCGAAGAGAACGTCGGCGGCATGCGCGTGGTGCAGGCCTTCGCCAACGAAGACCACGAGCGCCGGCTATTCGCCGTCGACAACTCGGCCTATCGGACCACCAAGCTCGCCGCCTACAAGCTGATGGCCGCCACCAACGCGCTATCCTTCTTGTCGATGCGCCTCGTTCAGCTCGTCGTACTGATCGCCGGCAGCCATCTGGTTTTGACGGGCGACCTCACCGCGGGTGGCTTCGTCGGCTTCCTGCTCTTGGTCGGCGTGTTCTTCCGGCCGGTCGAGAAGATCAACGCGGTGATCGAAACCTATCCGAAGGGCATCGCCGGCTTCCGCCGCTATCTCGAGTTCCTGGGCACCGAGCCGGACATTGCCGATCGCCCGAGCGCCACCGCCGCCCCGGCCTTCAAAGGCGACGTCCGCTTCTCGAACGTGAGCTTCGGCTATGGTGGCGACCGGCCACTGTTCTCCGGCATCAACCTCGATATCACCGCTGGCGAGACGATCGCCTTCGTCGGCCCGTCGGGTGTCGGCAAGACGACCCTCTGCTCGTTGCTGCCCCGCTTCTACGAGGTAACGGAGGGCGCCATCTCCATCGATGGCATCGATATCAGGGACATGACCGTTGCCTCGCTGAGACGACAGATCGGTATCGTGCAGCAGGACGTGTTCCTGTTCGGCGGCACCATTCGCGAGAACATCGCCTACGGTCGGCTGGACGCCACGGAGAGCGAAATCGCGGCCGCCGCCGAGCGCGCCCAGCTCGGCAGCCTGCTGGCCGAGCTCCCGGAAGGGCTCGACACCATCGTCGGCGAACGCGGCGTCAAGCTGTCCGGCGGCCAGAAGCAGCGCATTGCCATCGCCCGCATGTTCCTGAAGGACCCGCCGATCCTGATCCTCGACGAGGCGACGTCCGCGCTCGATACCGCGACCGAGCGTGAAATCCAGGCATCGCTGGCCGAGCTTGCCAAGGGCCGCACCTCTCTGGTCATCGCCCATCGGCTCAGCACCATCCGCAATGCCGACCGCATCGTCGTGGTCGACACCGACGGCATTGCCGAACAGGGCAGCCACGACGACCTTCTGAAGCGCGGCGGTGGCTACGCCCACCTCTACGCGGCGGGCGGCTGATCGGCGTCGTTCGCCGTCTCGGCACGCCAGCTGCGCCACAGATACCAGGCGGTGGCGGCGACCAGGAGGCCTCCGAGAAGGAAGCCCATGGCGTTGCCGATCATCAAGGCGATGTCGGCGATCTGCGTTGCGAAGGCATAGCCGAGCAGGCTGTAGCCCGCGCACCAGCAGAGAGCGCCGGCGACCGCGGGCAGCGTGAACGAAAGCCACGGCAGGCCGAGAGAGCCGGAGAGGTAGCCCAGGTAGGGACCGAGCGGACTGAAAATGGTGCGGCTGAGAAAGACAGCCAGCAACCCGTGTCGGTCGAGTAGCATCTGCGCGCGACAAAACAGGCGATCGGCGCCAGGGCGGCACCGGAGGCGGGCAATCAGGGACCGACCGCCGGTCCGGGCCAGCACATAGGCAATCTGATCGCCGACAACGAAGCCGGCGAGGGCCATGGCCTGGACCTGCCAGAGCACAAGGTCGCCCGACGCGGCGAAACCGCCCGCGGTCATGACCAGAATGGACGAAGGCACGGGCAACGCAAGGCAGGATAGAAGTAGGGCAACCAGAACCAGCCAGCTTCCATAGGTCGGCACCAGCGCCAGCAGCGTGTCAGTCATTCGTCTGCCCGCCGGCCGGCAACTCACCTTGGCGTCCGTTGCCCCGCTCCGTCTCCAGCGCCGCCTTGGCGGCCTCCACACGCTTCTGCAGCTCTTCGATTGTGACGTTCTGGCTCGCGGCTACCTGATCCAGGGTGGTGTGCCGATGACCGGGCGCGAGCTGCATGATGTTCGCCACGACGTCTGGCGGCAACTCCCACGACTTTGCGACGTAACGTGGCGACATCCAGCCGGCAAGTTGCTGCTCTCGGTGGGCGGGATCGGCGAAATACAGCACTTCCGACACGAAGCGGCCACCGAACCAGACCAGGGCGACCAGCCCAGCAGCCAGGACAACCGTCGGCCAGAGATGCCGCCGGAACAGAAACCTAAGGAAGTTCATGGCCCTTCTCTCCTCGCGGCGGGGCCGCCGGAGAGGCAATGATATCAGAGGAGCAGCGCCTCAGGGCAGATGGGACAGGGCCTATCTTGTCTCCACGGTCAGATGGACCACCTCGTGCACGGGCTGGAGGCGGCGGCGAACGTCGTCCGCGTCGTCACCCACCACCGACACGATGGCGGCATGGCCGGCGGGACCGACGCGCCAGAGGTGAAGGTCGACGACCTGAGCCCCCGCCTTCTCTTCGACCAGCCCGCGAATTTCGTCCTCGACATGCGGATCTGTCATGTCGAGCAAAACCGATGAGGCCGCCCGCATCAGCGACCACGACCAGACCGCGATGACGACAGCACCGACGAGCCCCATGACCGGGTCCAGCCACACCCACCCCAGGAAACGTCCACCAAGAAGCGCGGCGATGGCAAGCACCGACGTCAAGGCGTCCGCCAGCACGTGCACGTAGGCGGAGCGCAGGTTGTTGTCGTGGCCATGTTCGACATGGTCATGGGTGTCATGGTGATGATGGTGGTCGGGACCAAGCAGAACGGCGCTCAGAAGATTGACCAGGAGGCCCAGCACGGCAATGGCCGTCGCTTCTGAAAAGGCCACCGGTTGCGGGCTGAGGAAGCGAAGGACGGACTCGACGGCGATGCCGAGCGCGACCAGGCCGAGAACCAGAGCCGACGCGAAGCCCGCGAGGTCGCCGATCTTGCCGGTTCCGAACGTAAACCGCCGCTCTCCCGCGTATCGGCGCGCCAGGAAATAGGCGACGGCCGCCACTGTCAGCGCACCGGCGTGCGTGGCCATGTGAAACCCATCGGCAAGCAGCGCCATGGAGTTGAACATGAGACCGGCGACGATTTCGCCGACCATCATTGCCAGAGTCAGCAGAACGACCCAGAGGACCCGGCGGGTGTTGCGATCATGATCGCGGCCGAGAAAGACGTGATCGTGGACGACTCCGCCAACTTCAGACCGCTGCATTCCACTGCCTCATTTTCCATAGCGGCGAATAACGTCCATCAGTTCGTCGGCCGCTGCCGAACGCGTGGAATCGTCGATCCCCGGGCGGGCGACATGTTCGTGAAGGTGCCCCTCGATCAACTCGTCCATCAGCCCCAGCACAGCGCCGCGAACGCCCGCCACCTGGTGCAGAACGACGGCGCACTCCGCCTCGTCCTCCAGCGCTTTTTCGATGGCGGCTATCTGTCCGGCGATGCGCCTGACACGGGCAAGCAAGGGTTTCTTGTTCGTTTTGGTGTGCATGATAGGATACCCCCCTATCCTATATGAATAGGAATCATTCGCAAGTCCCAACCGCATCCGCACACGACTTTGCGTTGGCGGAGAGGCCTCCAGCCCAAGAAGCAACAGAATGAAGTGGAAATGCAAGATCATCGCGGGCGGTCCTTGAACCGCACCGCTCACCATGGATCGCCGAAGGCCAAGGCCTACTCGTGCGAAACTGCCAGACCGGCCTCGTCGAAGAAGTGCACCGGCCCCTCGAAGGCCAGACCGACACGCTCGCCTAGCCTTGCCGTCGTATCCCCTGCGACGCGGCAAGTCATCTGCCCGAGCGGGCCTGCGTCGATGATCACGAAGGTATCCGCGCCAAGATACTCGATCACGTCGACGAGGCCATCGCAGACGCCGTTGCCTGCCTCACCCAGGACGATATGCTCGGGGCGAATGCCAAGCTGCGTGGCCGGACGCGCGCCCGCAAAGTCTCCGCCTCGGCCGCCGGCAAGTTCGTAGCGCCCGCTCTCGGCACGGCAGGGGATCACGTTCATCTTCGGGCTGCCGATGAACTGGGCGACGAAGAGATTGTTCGGCGCCTCGTAGAGTTCGCGCGGCGTCCCCACCTGGGCGATGCGGCCGTATTCCAGCACCACGATGCGATCGGCGAGCGTCATCGCTTCCGTCTGGTCGTGGGTGACGTAGATCATGGTGCGCTTCAGGCTGCGGTGCAGCTTGGTGATCTCGTAGCGCATCTCCACCCGCAAGGCCGCGTCCAGGTTGGAAAGCGGCTCGTCGAACAGAAAGGCCGTGGGATCGCGCACGATCGACCGGCCGATGGCGACGCGCTGCCTCTGGCCACCCGAGAGCGCCTTTGGCCGGCGGTCCAGGTAGGATTCCAGCTTGAGGATGCGGGCGGCCTCCGCCACCTTGGCCTCGATCTCCGCCTTCGGACGCCCGGCAGTCTTGAGCGAGAAGCCCATGTTCTCGCGCACGGTCATGTGCGGATAGAGGGCATAGGACTGAAACACCATGGTCAGTCCGCGCTTGGCGGGCGGGTCGGCGGTCACATCACGACCGTCGATCAAAAGGCTGCCGCGCGAGGTTTCCTCAAGGCCGCCGATCATCCGCAGCAGGGTGGACTTTCCGCAACCCGAAGGGCCGACGAAAACGACGAACTCGCCGTCTTCGATGGCAAGATCGATGCCCTTGATGACCTGCAGGTCGCCAAACCACTTCTCGACGTGCTGAAGCTCGATCCTGCCCATCATTCACCTCCTGCCGATGGCGACGCCCAGGCCAGCCAGACGGCAGCGGTCCAGGTGAAGGTGCCGCCCCCCGCCGGACTGCCGTCGATCGGGTCGAAATACTCCGCGAACCCATGCTCGCCGATCAGGGCGCGGGTGGTTTCGCGCAGGCGCGCCGCGTGATCCCTCCGCTCGCAGCTTTCGAGGCCAAGGCCGATCAGCGTGTTCAGAACGGCCCAAACCGGACCGCGCCAGTAGCGCTTCGAGTTGAACTGGGGATGGGCGGGATCGAGGCTCGGCACGGCGTAACGCTTGGCGGACCAGACGCGTTCGATCTGCGACAGCATGCGCTCGTCATCCATGCCGCCGTACCAGCTGAGGAAGGAGGCGCATGTGACGCAGCCGGAAAACTTCCGCGCACGCGTATCAAAGCTGTCGTAGGCCCCGATCTCCTCGTTCCACAGTCCGGCCGCACCGGCCTCAAGCTCGCCGATCCAGATCTCGATCTCGCCGACGTCCTCGCCCAGGGCGCGGCCGAGAGCGACAAGGTCGCGGTTGGCGCGCATCAGTATGAAGGTCATGGCCGGGTCGGCGACGCGGAAGGGATTTTCGGCCCGCATCGCCGCCTCGTCCCAGTGCAATCGGCGGCCGAGCTGCACGAGCCAGATGTAGCGGTCGTAATCGTACTTGGTCGGTCGCATCGCCGGATCGACATGGCTGGTGTCGCGGCGCTTGTATTCGCCGACCCCGACCGGATCGATCGCCGCCATGGCTCCGTCCCAATCGGGGGCGTTGTCCCGGCCAGCCTCCCACGGATGCGTCACCACCACCGCGCCCGCCTCGGTGCGCCAGTCGCGGAACCAGCGATGCCAGGCGAGCAGCTTGGGAAAGAGCGCGCGCGCGTGAGGCTCGCCGAGGGTTGGATCCTTCTCGAAGATCGCCCTTACGAATGTCGCCGCGACCGGCGGCTGGCTGATACCGGAGGAGAGGATGGGGCCCATTCCCTCGGCACCCCAGACGTCAGGGCCGGGGAAGTAGCCGGCGTTGGGGCGATGAAACAGGATGTGCGGCACCATGCCGTTCGGCCATTGGCCGGAGAACAGCGTTTCGAGCTCGGTCCAGGCCCTGGGCAGGTCGAACTCGGCGAATCCCCAGGCGGCAAACGCGCTGTCCCAGTTCCACTGGTAGGGATAGAGGCCGTCGGTAGGCAGGGTGTATCCGCCACGGTCGTTGCCGCGCAGGATGTCGCGCGCACGTCGGTCGAGGTCTTCGTAGTCCATGGTCATCCCTTGACGCTTCCGGCCGTCAGGCCCTTGGTCATGAATTTTTCGAGGCCGAGGAACAGCACCATGATCGGCACGGTGGCGACCACCGCGCCGGCCATCAGGTACTGCCTTGGCACTTCGGAGGAGTTGAGGCTGGTGACCGCGCGCGTCAGCGTGAAGATCGCGGGGTCGTCGAGGAGCATGAAGGCAAGCAGGAACTCGTTCCAGGCGATCATGAAGACGTAGAGCGACACCGACGCCAGCGCCGGCAGCGAGAGCGGCAGGGTAATCTTGGCAATCACCTGCATGCGGCTGAGACCGTCCATCAGCCCGGCTTCCTCCACCTCGGCCGGCAGGCCACGGAAGTAGCCTTGCAGCATGTAGAGCGCGACCGGGATGGTGGTCACCGGATAGATCAGCAGCAGGCCCGGAACGGAGTTGCGCAGCCCGGTGACGGAAAAGGCGATGTAGATCGGCAGCGCCAGCACGATCATGGGCACCATGTAGATGAGCAGGATGCCGCGCGAAAAGGCCGTGCGCCCCCGGAACCGCAAGCGTGCCACCGCATAGGCGCCGGGCACCGAAAACAGCAGCGTGACCAGCACCGTCACCACCGAGACGTAGAAGGACGTCCACATGTAGGTGCCGAAGTGGTAGCGGGTGAACAGCTCGCCATACCCTCGGAGCAGGTCCCACCCCTTGGACAGGTCGACGGTGAAGTCGAGGGGGTTGAGCAGCAGCTCCTGCTGGCTCTTCAGGCTCGTCATCACCATCACGTAGAAGGGAATGACCACGATCGCCGTGAAGAACAGGTAGCCGAAGCCGGTGAGGAAGCGAATGATCGCCGCTTCAAGTTCGTGCCGTGTCAGAACGCCTCCCGGCAGGCCGGTCATGAAGGCGGCGACCGGGCCGGCGATGGCGACCGCGAGAACGAAGCTGCTTGCCAGAATCACATTCGTCGAGCCGTCGCCCTCAGCCGCAGCGAGCGGACCAACTCCGGCGATGACGGCGGCGAGAGCCGACGCAAGAGCCAGCGCGATCACGGTGGCGAAACGCAGCTGATGGGCGGCGCCCAAACCGGCGACGATGCCGATCGCCAGACAGCCGGCGGCGACCGGAACGGCAGGGCTCCCGGTGGAGAGGCTCACCCCCACCGCTACCGTCCACGCGGCGATGATGGACCACAGGGCGCCGAGGACCGCGCCGGCAAAGTATCCCGACCGAAGCTGTCTCATAGTCCTTCCTCCCGGCTGACGAAGCGAAAGAACAGCGCCGAGAAGACGACCAGACAGAGGAACACCACGACCGCCACGGCGGCGCCCGCGCCGATGTTGGATACGGCAAAGGCCTGCTGGTAAACGTCGACCGTCAGCGTCCGCGTTCCAGCGTTGCCGCCGGTGAGCAGGAAGATGTCGTCGAACTTGTTGAACGTCCAGATGAAGCGCAGCAGGAACAGCACCGACAGAATGCCCATGAGCTGCGGCAGGCTGAGATACCAGAACTTCTGGAACGGCGATGCGCCGTCCATGTCGGCCGCCTCGTACATGTCGCTGTCGATCGACTGCAAGCGGGCGAGAATGAACAGGAAGGACAGCGGGAAATAACGCCAGGCCTCGAAGACGATCACCATGATCAGCGCCAGCGGCTTCTGGCCGAAGAAGTTGATCGTCTCGGTCGTCACGCCCATGCGCACCATCAGCGTGTTGATCGAGCCCGAGAACGGGTCGAGCAGGATGACCCAGGTGAAGGCGACGGCAATGACCGGGGCAACATAGGGAAACAGGTAGAGCCCACGCAGAACGCCCTGCCCCCGGAAGCTCTTGTTCAGCAGAAGGGCCGCGAAAAGTCCCAGCACCATGGCGCCGGCGGTGCCGGCAACCGTGTAGACGAGCGTTATGACGAACGCCGTCCAGAACTCGCCACCGTCGAAGATGCTGGCGAAGTTGGCGACGGTGAAGGTGAGATTTGTCAGGACGTTCTCGGCGCTGCCGTCGATGACGGGCGGGCTGGCCTCGATGTCTCCGCCGTCAAGGTAGGACGCGCCCACGGTGACCGGGATACGCAGTTCGTCCCGGAAGCCACCCTGCCAGGTCCCCAGCCGGCAGGTCAGCTGGCGTCCATCGAGCTCGCACCGGGGATCGAGAGTACGCACCTCGAGGCCATCCGGCAGAACGTCGCTCAGAACGACGTCGCGTATTTCCTTGGATTGGCTCGAGTTGCGCAAACGGTAGCGGATATCCGCGACATCGCCAGCCGCGGCGGGACGCCCACGAAGATCCTCCCGGACGATCGGCGCCGGGGGACGGAGATCGGACAGCGTGACCGGCTTCACCGAAATCCAGAACACGGCGAGGAGCGGCAGCAGGACCACCAGCGAGACGATCGAGATGGTCGGCAGCAGCATGGACCAGGCGAGGCGGGCTTCGCGACGGGCCAGCGGGCCGTTCCCCCTGGGCGGGGAGATGGCAGTCATGGGTCAATACTCCGGCATATCCGGGCGCGCTTGGCGCCCGGATGCTGGTTCGCGGGCCGGGCACGGTCACCCGGTCCTCGCTTTTCGTCACTTGATCTTGGCGAGCTCGGTATTGAGAAGCGCCACTGTCGCCTTGGCATCGCGGGCGCCGTCGAGATACTCGCGGACGATCCGGTTGATCTCGCGGCTGTTGTTCATCTTGGAGGCCAGCGACAGCTGCCCCTCCTTGACGCCCCAGCGCTCGGCCACGTCGAGACCGCCGGTCACTTCCTTGATCACATCCGCCGAATAGACGTCGCCGAGCGGCATCTTGCGATCGACACCGACGGGCAACTCCGCCCAGGCCTTCTCGAACTTCTCCGGATCGTCGGCCGTCCCCCGGCGGACCGGGAACTTGCCTTCGGGCGCCATCGACAATGTGGCGGTGTAGCCCTGGTCCATCGAGTATTTCACGAAAGCCTCGGCCGCCGCCGTATCGGCGTCGGTCGTGATGCCGAAGTAGCGAATATCGGCCCAAGCGGCTCCCTCGGGGTTGGAGGGACCGGAAAGCTTCGTGACGATACCGGTCTTCTTGGCGAGCTCGGTGGTCGTCGGGTCCTTGTTGATGGTGACCGGCGCGGCGTCGCGCAAGCCGGCCATCTCGTCGAGGATGAACGGCGACCAGATGATCATCGCCGCTTTGCCGGCAAAATAGAGCTCGCGCGATTGCTGCCAGTAGAGTTCGCCCGGGGGCGAGGCTTCCGCGAGCTTCGCGTAGAACTCCAGCACCTCCACCGTCTTGGCTTCGTCGAACGGTGCAAATCCATCCTTGCCCACCGGTGACACGCCATTGGCGAGGAAGATGTGCTCCAACATCTGGCTCATGTAGTTGTCGTCGATCTTGGTGGCGGCGACGAAGCCGTAGAGTTCCGGCGGCTTGGACAGCTTGTCGATGGCCGCCACCACATTGGCGTAGGTGGATGGCGCCTGAAGCCCTGCGGCATCGAACAGGTCCTTGCGATAGACGATCATCTGCGTCCAGCCATCGACGGGCACCGACGCCCAGCCATCTCCCTGCGCGGCCATTGCTAGGGCACCGGGTGCGAACGTGTCCTTGCCGAGTTGCTCGATGACGTCCGTCGCCGCTTCCGTGTCGAGAATTCCGGCTTCGGCCCAGGGCAGCGCATATTGAAGCGTGTGATAGATCACGTCCGGCAGATCGCCTGCCGCATAGGCGGCGGTGGCGCGCGTTCCCAGGTCGCTCTCGGTCACCGGAATGACGTCGACACTGGTGCCGGTCTCCTTCTCGAAGGCGGCGGCGATCTCCTGCTGCTTGGCAAGACGCTCGGGCTGCTCCTCCGTGGTCCAGAGCCGGAGATCGGCGGCATAGGCGGGTGCGACAAGCATCCCCAATGCGGTGCAGACCATCAACCGTTTGGCAATTCTCGAAACTCGGGACATCTCATCCTCCCTTCTCGTCCGTCTTTCGACGGTCATGCGACCCTCCCCTGCCGGCAAACGCCCCTCTCCCAGGCGACCGGCTCGGGTGGTCTCTATCGGCCGGTCGCGCGCGCCACATGCTCGCGTAATTCGGCCGAACTCATCATCGGCCGCGCGGCGGAGCCGCGATCGAGGAAGCGCGCGTGAGCGGTCTCCCTCAGGTCGGCCGGGTTCTCGCCGCGAATTCGGCGAATCAGGAGATTGGCGAGGCGCAGACCTGCGACGCGGCTGTCGACCTCGAAAGTGGCGAGCGGCGGCGTCGACCACGCGCCCTCGGGAACGCCGTCGTAGCCGATCACCGAAAGATCTCCGCCAACCCTGAGCCCCAGGGCCGTTGCCCGCCGGCACACACCGAGGGCGCACATGTCGGTCGCGCAGAGGATGGCGGTGGGCGGTTCATCGGCAGCCAACAGCCGCCCCGCTTCGCGCATTCCGGCATCGACCGTGTAGGCGCCGCCACCGACAATGGCAGGATCGAATGGGAGGCCGACCGACTCGATGCCGGTTCGATAGCCAGAGCTGCGGACGGCGGAATAGTAGAAGCCGTCGCCACCGCCGATATAGCCGATGCGCCTGTGGCCGAGGCCGTGCAAATGGCGAACGGCGAGCGCCATGGCATCCTCTCCGAGAATGTCGAAGTAGGCGCAGCTCTCCGGATCGCCGGTCCGGCCGAACAGGACGAAGGGGATGGAAAGGCGGCGCAACATGCGAATGCGCTCGTCGGCGACCTTGGTGCGCGGCAGCACGAAACCATCCGCCTTCCGCTCGTCGATGAGGCGCCCCATGGTTGCGAGCATGTCCTCTTCGGTGGTGGCGGTGGCAACGGTCAAGGTCCAGTTCTCGGCACTGGCCGCCGAAGACAGGCCAGCGAGAAAATCTGCGACGAAAGGACGCTGGCCATCCTGATCCCCGACCTGCAGGACGATGCCGAGCGAGCGGGCGCGGCCCGTACGGATCGCCTGGGCATGGCTGAGCGGGCTGTAGCCAAGCTCCGCCGCCTTGTGGCGAACGCGAGCTCGCGTGCTCTCGGATATGTCGGGGTAGCCGTTGAGCGCGCGCGACACGGTCGCCTTGTTCAAACCAAGCGCCTGCGCAACGTCGGTTATCCGGGCTCTTGGCGCCCGCCGCTCCTCCGGCTCGCTATCGGTGACAAGCACGTCCGTATCCTCCCTGGAATCGAAGCTTCAGTACCGAAACCGGTTTCGGCAAGAGGACGTTCGGAGAAAAGTGCCGGTCAGATCAGTTCGACAGGTATGAGCCCCTTTCCGATGGATGGGAGTTTCGTCGACCAGGACACGCAGTGACGCCACCGCCGCCCGCGTCAGAACGCACGAAAAAGCCGGCACCCCAGGGGATGCCGGCTTTCAGAACCGGGAACGCCTTGATCGGCAACCCGGTGGAGGAGCGGTCCGGTTCTTTTGAACGCTCGTCGATCCGAATGGCTCAGGTCAGCGCTTCGGCTCGGCGATCCAGGGTGCCATCGACACGTCGGCCTTGGAGAACTGCGGCAGCTTGTTCGCGAGGTCGTCCATGTTCTTGATACCCTTCTCAAGAAGCATCTGCCGGGTGATCAGCGTCGGCGGGACCACCACCTGCGCACCGGTTTCGACGCCGGCAAGTTGCAGGGCCAGCGTGCGCACGCAGACTTCGCCGACGACAGCCGACGACGTCGCGGCCGTGGCCGCCCAGGCGCTCTTGTCCTCGACCATGGCCGAGATGTCCGGCGTCGAAATATCGGCCGAGTAGATCTTGATCTGCTCGCTGAGGCCGGCTTCGTCGACGGCCGTCTTGGCACCCTTGGCGAACTCGTCGTAAGGCGCGAAGATGACGGTGATGTCCGGATTGGCGCGCAGCACCGCCGCCGTCTGGTCGGCGACCGAGTTGGCGATCGGGTTGTTCATCGTGCCCCAATGGGCCACTTCCTGGATGCCGGGATACTTCTTCTTGAAGGCCTGCCACGTCTCGTCACGACGATCGAGCGGCGCAATGCCGGGCACATAGACGTAACCAGCCTTGAAGCTCTCGCCATTGTCGGCGATCGCCTGCTCGAGGGCGAGGCGGGCCAGCTCGCGATCGTTCTGCTCGATCTGCGGGATGGCGGGATTCTCGCAGTTGACGTCGAAGGCGACGACCTTGAAGCCTTCCTCCACCGCCTGGGCCGCCGGATCCTTCAGCGTTTCGGTCAGACCGTGCTGCAGGATGATGCCGTCGACACCGAGGTTCATCGCCTGCTGCAGCATCTCGGCCTGAAGCGCGGCGTCCTGGCGGGAGTCGAGCACGTGCAGATCGAAGCCGAGCGCTTCGGCCTGGCGAGTCACGCCGGCAAGGTAGAACTGGAAGAAGTCGCCGGTGGAGAGATAGCGCACCAGTGCGATCTTGATCTTGCGCTCGCCGACGATGCCCGGAGCACCGGCGATGCCTTCGGCGAAGGCGGCACGGAGCGGCAGGCCGCCGGCCACCGTGGCGGTGGCAAGGCCGGCAAGAAATGTCCTTCTGTCGATAGTCATTTTCTCACTCCTCAAATGACGTTTCCATTGTCGTCGCCGGTGCGCGCCTCCTCCGCGCGCCACGGCCTACCTCGCGTTTTCCATTTGGGCCGAAGCCGGCTCAGCGACGCTGCGAGGACGCGAAGCCGAAGGTGAAGAGCAGGGCGAAGACAAGGACGAGACCCTTGACGAAATCCTGCGCATAGTAGGGAGCATTGAGCATCGTCAGGCCGTTGAGCAGCGTACCGACGAACAGGGCGCCGATCGCCGTGCCGAATACGTTCGGCTTCTTGGCGCCGAGCACCGCGTAACCGATCAGCGCGGCGGCCACCGAGTCGAGCAGCAGCGACGAGCCCGAGGTGACGTCGCCGCGACCGACGCGGGCGGCGAGCAGAATGCCGCCGATCGAAGCGAACAGGCCGGAGATCATGTAGGCGACGATCTTGTAGCGCTCGACCGGCGCGCCGGCGAGGCGTGTGGCCTTCTCGTTGCCGCCGATGGCATAGAGCACGCGGCCGTAGCGCGAGCGCTCCATGAACACCCAGAGGATGACGGCGGCCACCGCCATGATGACCACCGGCAGCGGCACAAGGTCGAACAGGCGATAGCGGCCGAGCGCCAGGAAGGTCTGGGAGAAGCTGCCTGTCGCCGCCGAGCCGTCCGACAGGGTCATGCCCTTGGCGATCGAGCGACCGCCGGTCGGAATCAGCTGCAGGCCGAGCAGCAGGAACATCATGCCAAGCGTCGCCAGCAGGTCGGGAATACGCCCCTTGACGATCAGTACGCCGTTGAGAAAGCCGATGAAGGCGCCGAGAAGCAGGCAGACGATGACGGCCAGAAGCGTCCCCTGGTTCAGAATCACCATCACATAGCTCGACGCCATCAGCGACATGGCCGCCGTGGAGCCGATCGAGAGATCGAAGCCGGCGATGGCCAGCGTGACAGTCACGCCGAGCGCCAGAAGCGCGGTAACCGACACGGCCTGCAGAATGGAGAACATGTTGCGGGCGTTGGCGAAGGCCGGCTCGAGACGCCAGAAGACGATGATCATCACCGCGAGAATGATCAGAAGACCGAACTTGATGACGAAGTCCTTGACGGTGAAGGCGGACTTCGCGGCGTCGGGTTGCGCGGCTGCGGCCGGCGCGGCCGGATTGGGAGACTGGGTGCTCATGATGAAAAGCCTTTTGTCTTGCGAAGCGTCAGGCGAAGGTTGCGTGGGCGCCAGCGCCGCTGATCTCCGCGACCAGGGCATCGAGCGACAGCCCGTCGATGGAGTGGCCACCGACCACCGAGAAGTCGCGCATCACGACGATACGGTCGGCGATCTCGGTCGCCTCCTCGAGATCGGCGCAGATGACCAGGGTCGCCCGTCCGGCGGCGGTTTCGCGCAACCGTCGTCCGATGTCCTGCCGCGCCCCGATGTCGACGCCCTGGAATGGCTCGTCGAGGATCAGCAACCGGCAGGGCCGGATCAACCAGCGCCCGAGAACCACCTTTTGCTGGTTGCCGCCAGACAGAGAGCCGATCGGCACGTCGATGGACGGGCATTTGATGGCGAGGTCGCCGACCTGGCCCGTGGCTGCTCGCCGCTCCTGATCCGGGACGACCAGTGACAGCTTGGAGAAATGCCTGAGAAACGGCAGCGTCATGTTGTGAAGCACCGAGAACTCGGAGACCAACGAAGAGTTGCCTCGATCCTCATGCGCCATGAACACGCCCTGAGCGATGGCGTGTTGTGGCGAAGCGGCGCGCAAGGGCTTGCCGTCGATCGTCACCGATCCGGCGTGCGGAGCGGCGGTGCCGAACAGGCATTCGGCAAGTTCCGTCTTGCCGGCGCCGATCAGGCCGGTGAGCACCACGACTTCGCCCTCGTGAAGGTCGAGGTCGAAGGGGGCCGACGTCGGCGTGAGGGCGAAGTCGCGAATTTCGACCACGGTGCGCCCGCCGGAGACGGCGGCGCGGGTACCCTCGCTGACGCGGTGGCCAACCATCGCATGGACGATGCCGTCGAAGTCGAGCGGCTTTGGGAACTCGGCGCGAGTGCGACCGTCCCGCATCACGACGGCCCGGTCGGCGAGGCGACGGATGTCGGACATGCGGTGACTGATGTAGATGATCGCGACCCCGCGCGCCCGCAGGTCCTCGATCAGCGCAAACAGGCGGGCGGCTTCCGCCTCCGACAGCGACGAGGTCGGCTCGTCGAGAATCAACACCTTGGGATCGTGAGACAGGGCGCGCGCGATGGCCACGAGCTGGCGTTCGGCCTGCCCGAGCTCGCTCATGGCCCTACCGAGCGGCAGGTCGAGCCCCAGGATCGCCTGGATCTCGCGCGCTCGCGCCGTGATGGCGGTTCGGCTGAGCAGCATCGGCCCTTCCGGGCGGCAGATCTCATCCAGTGCCAGGTTCTCGGCCACCGTAAGCTGCTGAACGACACCGTCATTGATGATCTGGTGAACCGTGTGGATGCCGGCGGCGCAAGCCTCAAGCGGCGAACGGAAGTTCACCGGTTCGCCGTCGATCTCCATGGTTCCGGAATCGGCGGGATGCACGCCGCAGAGAATCTTGATCAGCGTCGACTTGCCGGCGCCGTTGGCGCCCATAAGCGCCAGCACTTCGCCGCGCCGAATATCGAGATCGACGTCGATGACCGCGTGCGTGCTGCCGAAACGCTTGTTCAGCCCACGGATGCGGATCACCTCCCTCCCAGGTTCTGTCATGCCGAAAACCGCCTCCACGGATGTTTGGCAGAGGGCCTCCTCCAGACCCGATGGCGGCAACCTAGCCACTCAAATGTCAATTGTCAATCGATCTTGACAAATGACGAAAAGCGGAACAACTTCCACCACCGGCAACCTCTGCCAGCATGAGGAGCGACAGACTGTCGTGGCGGAGGCCCATGTAGCGAGGGATGGAGAAGACCCCATGACAGACGTTCGGAGCGCCCGCACAGGCGGCGCCGATTACCGGCCAATGACCGAAAGCACGCTGGCGCCCTATCTCGCAGGTTTTTCGGAAGCGGCGCCCATCCTCGGTGGCACCTCGTCGGACTGGAAGGTCACCGAGGTTGGCGACGGCAACCTCAATCTGGTGTTCATCGTGCGCGGCCCCAAGGGAGCGCTGATCGTCAAGCAGGCCCTTCCCTATGTCCGCCTCGTCGGTGACTCCTGGCCGCTGCCGCTCGACCGATCCTTCTTCGAGACCCAGGCCCTGATCACCGAAAATGCCGCAGCCCCCGGCCTCGTGCCCAAGGTCGTGCTGTTCGACGCCATGCAGGCGCTGGTCGTCATGGAGTTCCTCACCCCGCACATCATCATGCGCAAGGGGCTGATCGACGGCGTGGAGTTTCCGCGCTTCGCGGCGACGCTGTCCGAGTTCATGGCGCAATCGCTGTTCAAGACGTCGGACCTTTACCTGCCGGCAGCCGAGAAGAAGAAGCAGATGGCGGTGTTCTGCGCCAACACCGAGCTTTGCCGGATCACCGAGGACCTCGTGTTCACTGACCCCTACAGGGCGGCCAAACTCAATCACTGGACGTCGCCCCAGCTTGACGACATCGCCCTCGAAATCCGCACGGACGGCCCGCTCAAGGCAGCCGCACAGGCCATGAAGCTCAAGTTCCTGAGCCATGCCGAGGCGTTGGTTCACGGCGACCTGCACTCCGGCTCGATCATGGCGACCAGTACCGACGTCCGCATCATCGATCCCGAATTCGCCTTCTTCGGACCGATGGGCTTCGACGTCGGTGCCCTCATCGGCAACCTCATCCTCGCCTACCTCAGCCAGATCGGCCACGAAGAGAAGAAGGGGGGGCGCGACGCTTACCGCGCCTGGATCCTGAAACAGATCACCGACGTCTGGACGCTGTTCTCGGCTCGCTTCGTCGAGCTGTGGTCGACGGAGGGCAAAGGCGACGCCTTCACCGCCGAGCTGTTCACCGACGCGGCGAGCCGCGCGGCTCTGGCCGAGGAACAGGCCCGCTACATGCGCGCGCTGTTCGAGGACACGCTGGGCTTTGCCGGCTGCAAGATGATCCGCCGCATCCTTGGCCTCGCCCATGTCGCCGACTTCGAAAGCATCCCCGACAAGGACCTGAGGGCGATCGGGGAACGGCGGGCATTGCGGCTCGGCCGGGAGCTCGTCGTCAACCGGGCGCGCTTTGCCAGTATCGACGCAGTGGCCGCCGCCGTGGTAGCCGCCGACGCCACAGACTGACGGCCATCCGGCCGCATCCGACTGACCATAGGGCGGCCCAGCGCCGCCCGCCACAAGCGGACCGTCCGGCGCACCGAGGCGCGCGGCGGCAACCGGAGGCTTTCATGAAAATCTACGGCAAATCCATGCGGACGATCTGGGTCGCGGAGGACAGCTGGGGCGTCGAGATCATCGACCAGACCAAGCTTCCCTTCGAGGTCAAGACGCGGACCCTTCGCTCCTGGCAGGAGGCGGCAACCGCCATCCGCGACATGGTGGTGCGTGGCGCTCCGCTGATCGGCGCCACCGGCGCCTATGGCCTGGCGCTGGCCATGCGCGAGGATTCCTCCGACGAGAATCTCGAGCGGGCCTATGCGGCGCTGCTTGCCACCCGGCCGACGGCCGTCAATCTCCGCTGGGGGCTCGATGACCTCAAGGGTCGTCTCCTCAAGGTTGCCCCATCCGAGCGCATGGGCCTAGCCTATCGCCGCGCCGCCGAGATCTGCGACGAGGACGTCGAGACCTGCAAGGCGATCGGCCGGCATGGCCTTTCCATCATCCGGGATCTCTGGGAGAAGAGAGGCAAGCCGCCGCGCTTCAACGTCCTCACCCATTGCAACGCCGGCTGGCTGGCCTGCATCGACTGGGGTACAGCGCTCGCCCCCATCTACATGGCCTTCGAGGCGGGCATTCCCATCCATGTCTGGGTCGACGAAACGCGCCCGCGCAATCAGGGCGCAAGCCTCACCGCCTTCGAGCTCGGCCAGCACGGCGTCGATCACACCGTCATCGCCGACAATCAGGGCGGGCACCTGATGCAGCACGGCCTCGTCGACATGGCGATCGTCGGCACCGACCGTACGACGGCAACCGGCGACGTCTGCAACAAGATCGGCACCTACCTGAAGGCGCTTGCCGCCCACGACAACGGCGTCCCCTTCTATGTCGGCCTGCCGTTCACCACCATCGACTGGACGCTCGAAGACGGCGTGCGCGAAATCCCGATCGAAGAGCGCGACGCCCGCGAACTCAGCCACATCACCGGCCGCACCGCCGATGGTCGGCTCGAAACGGTAGACATCCTGCCCAAGGGAAGCCCCGCGCTCAACTTCGGCTTCGACGTAACGCCCGCCCGTCTCGTCACCGGCCTCATCACCGAGCGCGGCGTTGCCGACGCCAGCCGCGAAGGCCTCCTCAAGCTCTACCCGGAGCAGAAGACCACATGACAAACCGCCCCTGCCCCGCATCGGATCTCCGTGTCGGCGCAGGGGCGCGCGCCGGCGCCCCCCGGCCGGCGCGTCTTTCATTCTTCTCAAGCAGAAAACAGTCCGCTCCTCGTGACGATCTAGAGCCGTCCGAGGATATTGCGGGCCGTCGGCTCGTCGGTGATCAGGGCGGTGACATAACCGCCGCGCAGCGCACCGAGAATGGCGTCGGTCTTGTCCGGACCGCCGGCGGCGGCGATACGGGTCGGCACGCTGCGGACGTCCTCGAGGGTCATGCCGATCATCCGGTCGTCCATGGTGCCGCGCAACCAGTTGCCGTCGATGTCGTAGAAGCGGCCGGCGATGACGCCCACGGCACCGTTGGCGATGTAGTATTTGCTCTCGTCGACGGAGATCAGGCCGGAAGCGAACACCAGACTGTTGGCCTTCACGGTACAGACGCCGAACAACAGCTTGTTGCAGGAGCGGATACGGGCGAACTGCTCCTGGATCGTCGGCTCGCGCATCAGCGCATCGCGCAGGGCCGCGTTGGACAGAGCCGCCGGAGCATGCAGGTTGATGGACCGGGCGTGCAGCCGGCGGGCAATGAAGGCGACGCACTCCTCGGCCGTGAAGCCGTCATAGGCCGAGCGCTGGCTGCCGATGACTTGCACGACGCAGCTATCCGGCATCGCCTTCTCGGGCAGGTTCTCGGCCAGCGACAGCACCGTGCGCCCCCAGGCGACACCGAGAACGTCGCCGTTCATCAAGATCTGGTCGAGGTATTGAGCACCGGCTCGGCCGATGCGCTCGCTCGGCGGCCGCACGCCACCGTCGAAGGGAATGACCATGCATTCGGTCAGGCCAAAGGCCTGCTTGAGCTGCTGGGCAAGGTCGATCGAGTTCAGAAGCTCCGGGCGCACCACCACCTTGACGTAGTGCAGATCGCGCGCCTGCTGCAGGTAGTTCACCACCGTCGCCCGCGAGACCCCCATCAGGTCGGCGATCTGGCTCTGGGTCATCTCGTCGTGATGATAAAGCCAGGACGCCCAGAGAAGCGGATCGGTGAGGTATTCCCCCGGCCGCGGCAGCGGTGTCCGACTGTCCCCCTCGGCCGCCCCCGACCGGTCTGCCTTGTCCTTCGTCCTAGAGCGTAGTGCCATGATCTTCCCAATCCAATCGCCCGAAGCGCTAACCCCGGATCGACAATTGACAATCTGAGTTAACATAAGCACTCAACCGCGCCAAGTGCCATTGCCCGTCTTGCGTGTCGAACGCACCCGCCGCCCCTCACCGAGGACCCTAGAATGCCTGCCAGCCCTTCCGCCCTCTCTTATCTCGCCCTTCGGACAGAGATCATCAACACGTGTCGCGAAATGAACGCCTCGGGCGTCAACCAGGGTACCTCTGGCAACGTCAGCGTCCGCGTCGGCAAGGATCGCTTTCTGGTGACGCCAACCGGAATCCCGTATTCCGACATGACGGAAGAGCAGATTGTCGAGATGACCTTCGACGGGACCTACTACGGTCCCTGCCGGCCGACCAGCGAATGGCGCTTCCACCGGGACATCCTGCTTCGCCGGTCGGACATAGATACGATAATCCACACACACTCCATGTTCTCGACGGTGATCTCCTGCCTGCGCCGCGACATTCCCGCCGTCCACTACATGGTGGCCGCGGCCGGCGGCGAGAACATCCGCTGTGCCGAGTATGCCACCTTCGGTTCGCAGGCGCTGTCCGACCATGCCCTGACGGCGTTGGAAGGCCGCCTCGCGTGCCTGCTCGCCAACCACGGCCTGATCGTGCTCGGCTCAAGCCTCAAGAAGGCCTACTCGCTGCTGGTCGAGGTAGAGACCATCGCCGCCCAGTATTGGCGCACGCTTGCCGTGGGAACGCCGGTGATCCTCGACAGCGCCGAGATGCAGAACGTCTTTGCGATGTTCAAGGTCTACGGCCGACAGGACGTTGCCGACACCGACCTCCGTTGCGGCGGTCCGGTGGCACCTGCCGCCTGAGGTTACCGAAACGTCAGACCGGCGTCGCATGAATCTCGACGCCGGGATGGTCGAACCGGGACAGTTCGTCCGGCGTCATCAGCACGGCCGCCGTCGACAGGGCGTCGGCCAGTGCGGCCTCGGCGGCCACCATGCTGACCGACGAGAAGGCCGAGGGCACTGCACCCTTCCTGGGATGCAGGATATGTCCGACGCGCCCCGGTGCGTCGAGAACGGTGCCCGCCATCATCGAGGTGGCGACCGCACGATCCCTGAGACGTAGCGAGGCCGACAACGCTTCGCCATCCGGACCGGCGGCCAGGCCGACCTTCCAGCCGGTGCCGTCGCTACCGCCGCCGAGCGCCCTGATCTCGCCGATGTCGAGCAGCACGTTGTCGAAACCGCGTGCCTTCAGAAGATCCGCCACGCGATCGGTAACGTAACCCTGGGCAATGCCATTCAACGTCATTGCCATGCCGGAACGAGAGAAGCGCACCACGTTCTCATCGAAAGCCACTTGGGCGAAGCCGACGAGCGCCAGCCGCTCGGCAAGTTCCGCCGTGGGCAGCGCGTCGCTCCGCCCGCCAGCGTAATGCGCGGCATAGGCGGCAAAGAGCGGCTGCACCGTGGGATCAAACAGGCCGCCTGTCTCCCTGTATACGCTACGCGCCAACCCGAGGAGGCGGAGGAAGTCGGCTTCCGGCGTTTCGAGATGGCCGATGGCATTGAGGCGGGACAGAGCGCTATCGGGGCGATAGAGGCTGAAAAGCCCCTCGAGGCGGGCGACTTCCTGCTCGACCGCGGCGAAGGTCGCCGCTGCGAGGGTCGCATCGGCCCCAACAAGCTCGATCGAAGCGTGAGCGCCGAGGGCATTGCCGGACCAATGGCGCACAGGCGCCACCGCAAGGGCTGAGGGAACCACCGCCATCGCGGCGAGCGTCGCGCCAATGCGGATGAAGCGGCGCCGGCCGACCGGGCGGGCGAGGAAATCTGCCATGACGAGCCTCACATCTGCATGTCGGAGTGATCGGACGGGTTGGCGTTCGCCGGCCCGATATAATTGTCCGGGATATCCGCGAGCTTGACGATCGCGCCGCCCTCGCGTGCCACGAACTCGTCGGCCGCCTTCTGGCTGCCGAAGGGGATCGCCTCGGGCATGCCCATGGCGCCGGCCTGGCGGCTGCCGATGACGAACACCGCCGCGTCGGCGTCGATCCAGTTGTCGCGACCGGGCTCGCCCCAGCTCGGCGCCTTTTCCATGTCGGAGACGTAGACGGCGGCGACATCGCCGCGCTTCTCGCCGCCGCGCAGATAGGTGACGGCGTCGCTCACTTGCGAGAACCAGAGCGGCTGCTCCTGCCCCTTCTCGTGGATCTGGGCCTTGGGGCCGCCGTGGTCGGCGAGGTACATCTGGCAATAGTAGCCGAGCGCCTCGTCGGTCATGGCGATGGCAGCGGGCTTGACCGCCGCTTCCTCCTTGCAGGCGGCGAGCGGCAGGGCCAGAGCGGCGGAGAGCACCAGGGCGGAGAGGATGCGATTGATCATGGACGGATTCTCCGGGTAAGGGCCCAGGCGGCGGCAAGGCCTGCGAGAAGCCACAGGGCGAGCACGACGAGCGCACTGGAAACGGGGAACGGAAGGGTTCGAGCAAGGCCATCGAGGCCGGCGACGGGAGCATTCGCCTCGATCAGCGCCAGATTGTAGAGACGGAAGGCATCGCCCGGATTGGCGAGCACGAGCGCCGGGAATACCGTCTTGGTGAAGACGCCCCCTTGGTCGACGATGACGGCGCCAAGCAAGGCGAGGTCATAAAGCACAACCAGGATCAACCAGGCGCCGATGGCGAGTGCGGCAGCGGTGCCGGCCTGACGCGTCAGGCCCGAAAGGGCCATGCCCAAGGCGATAAAGACGGCGCCCAGCAACACGGCAGTGGCGACGAGCCGCCCCCAGGTGAGAAGGCCAGCGTCAGTTGCGCCATGAACCCCGGCAATCACCGCACCGGCTATGCCGTAGCCGACAGCGATGGCCAGCGTCAGAACGGCGAGATAGCCACAGAACTTCGCCAGGACCAGTTCGCGTCGCTTCAGCGGGGTCGCCAGGACCAAAGCCAGGGTGCCTCGCTCGATCTCGCCGGCAATGCTGTCATAGGAGATGAGCAGCGCCATCAGCGGCACCAGGTAGACGGTAAGCGTCGACAGGCTCGCCGCCGTCAGGGTCAGCGCGTCGGCCTTCAGGGCACCGCTAGGCCCCGAGCCGAGGAAGGCCAGAGCCAGCGCGAACAGCGTGAAGGCCAGCGTTGCCAGCAGGACCCAACGATTGCGGAAGGCGAGACGGAACTCGGTTGCGGCCACCGCCGCCATGCGGTCGAGACCGATCATTGGTGGGCTCCCTGGGCGGTTACGCCGGAGTAGTGACGGTAGACGTCGTCAAGATCAGGCAGGGCGATGTCGATATCGGCGACATCGGAGCCGAGCTCGGCGAGGCGCGCCAGTGCGCCCACCTTGTCCTCGGCGCGGCAGGTGACGACCACCGATCGGCCGTTGACGCGCTCGCCGCCGAGATGAGCATGCACGGCCTCGACCCGGCCCTCCGCCGCTTCGACGCGAATGCGGATCGGCAAGCCGGCCCGGCGAGACAGGTCGGCCAGCGCGCCCTCGGCGCGCAAGCGCCCCTTGGCCAGGATGGCGATGCGATCGATGCGGTTCTCGATTTCGGACAGCGAATGTGAGGACAGAAGCACCGCCGTGCCGGCGCGCGCCGAGGCCTCCAGCACGTCGTAGAACTCGCGCCGCGAAACGGGATCGAGGCCGGAGGTCGGCTCATCCAGTAGCAACAGACGCGGCGTGCCGATCAGCGCTTGCGCAAGGCCGAGGCGCTGGCGCATGCCCTTGGAATAGGTTCCAACAGCCCGGCCGGCCGCATCGGCAATCCCGACCGTCTCGAGAAGCGGCAGCGCCGCTCTTGGCGCCACGCCCTTAAGGCGGGCGAAATGGGTGAGGACCTCGGCACCGGTCAAAGCCTTCGGGAACACCACCTGCTCGGGCAGGTAGCTGACAGCGCGGCGTGCCGCGTCCGAGCCGGGAGCGACGCCGCCGATGGACAGACGGCCCGTGGCCGGCTTCAGGAAACCGAGAACGGTCTTGAACAAGGTCGACTTGCCCGCGCCATTGTGGCCGAGCAGCGCGACCCGCTCGCCTGGGGCGACCGCGAGACTGACACCATCGACCGCCGTCACGGCGCCGAAGCGGATGGTCAGATCCTCGACCGAGAGAATGGCGGCATCCGTCATGTCAATTCTCCCCGGCGGGAACAAAGCCGACAGTGAATGGGGTGGCGAGCGGGCGCGGCCCGGCGCCTTCGGGCGACATCAGGGGGTGGCTGTCGATGGCGCCACCGGGCAACAGACCGGGAAAGCGCGATTGCGCCCAGCGGATCAGTTGCACGGCCGGCGCTCCGAGAAGCAGCCGCGCCATCGGCTGCCCCCATATCAACAGGTCCACGGTATCGTTGGGGCGATAGGGGCTGTCGGCCATACCGTCACCGTCGAGATCGAAAGCCACGTGATCGGACCAGTAGTTGCCGCGCGTCTTGCCCTTCGGAGCAGCTGTCTCCGAGACGCCACTCCACTCCAGCCAACGGGTGCCGACGTATTTTACCTGGGTGCGATTGCCGATGAAGGCGTTGCCCGTCAACACGTTCTCCGAAGCGCCACCGGTCAGATGGATGCCGATGTCGCATCCCTCCAGGCGGTTGCCCTCGAAGCGATTGCGTACGGCGCCATAGACGAAGAGGCATTTCTCGCCGCCATCGCGGACTTCGTTGTGAAGAAGAACCGAGCCGTTCACCGAGTTCAGGAACAGACCGTGGGTCGCGTCTCCTACCGACAGGTTGTCGGTCGCCGTCACGTTGCGCGAGAACATGAAGGCAAAGCCCAGGGCATTGCCGCGCGACAGATTGTTCTCGAGCACAATGTCGTTGGCATACATCGAATGGAAGGCAAAGCGCAGTTCCTGCATGCGGTTGAAGCGATAGTGCGCCTTCATCGACGTCGACACGAAGATACCATCGCGGCCGCGACGGATGTCGTTGTGTTCGACGAGAAGACCGGGCGAGTTCCAGACATAGATGCCGGAGCCCATCTCGGCACGGTGGAGATCGGTGCGACCGACGATGGTATTGCCGCGCACCGTGGCGTCGATGGCGCCCTGAACGTCGACGCCGATCAGATTCAAGACGATGCGGTTGCCCTCGACCAGAGCGCGGCGCGTTCCCTTGGCCAGCGCTATGCCGCTGTCCAGCTTGTCGAGCTTGCGACCCGAGCCGGTGACATAGAGCCCCTTCAGGGTCACATCATCGGCTTCTACCGAGACGACCGTTCCTTCGCCGTTGCCGACGATACGGCTGTCACGATCACCGATCAGCGTCAGCGGCTTATCTATGACGACAGGGCCATCATATCGGGTGTTGCCGAGCCGGAGGACATCCCCCGGCGCGGCGGTTCGGATGGCTTCACGAAGTGCGCCCACCCCAGGGCTCACGGCGACCTCGGCCGCACCGGCGTGGCCGGCGCAACAAAGAACAACCGCAGCAAGGAGGTGGAGCGCCTTCATGAACAAACCTCAGGCCGACTTGGGCTTCACCAGCATGCGGCCGCGCATCTCCATGTGGAGCGCGTGGCAGAACCACTGGCAGTAGAACCAATGCACGCCCGGCCGGTCGGCGGTGAACGTCACCGACGCGGTCGCCTGCGGGGCCACTTCCATGGCAACGCCATAGTTGGAGATGGTGAAGCCGTGGGTGAGGTCCTCCACGTCATCGAGGTTCGTGACGTAGACGGTGACTTCGTCGCCCTCGGTCACCTCGAAGCTTTCGAGACCGAAGGCCGGCGCCACCGACGTCATGTAGACGCGCACCTTGTTGCCATCGCGGATCACCGTGCTGTCGCCTTCAAGGTCGACGCCATCGGCCTTGGCCTGCGCGACGGCGTCGGCGAAGAACGGATCGTCGCGCTTCCACACCGCCAGCGGGTTGACGATGTCGGCGCGCACCAGGATGCTGTCGTGCGGCTCGGCAAAGGTCGGGCTGTCGTGCACCAGCTTCATCTCGTCGCCGGAGATATCGATGAGCTGCTCGTTCTCCGGCTTCAGCGGACCGACGTTGAGATAACGGTCCTTGGAGAACTTGTTCATCGACACCAGCCACTTTCCGTCGGCATCCTTGGTTTCGCCCATGGAGGTCGAGTTGTGGCCCGGCTGATAGGCGACGTCGATCTTCTGCACGATCGGGTCGACCTTCTCGCCGTTGTAGGCGCGAATGGCCTTTTCGATGTCCCACTTCACCATCTGGCTGTCGAGGAACAGCGTCGTGTAGGCATGGCCACGGTTGTCGAAGGCGGTATGGAGCGGACCGAGACCCAGTTCCGGCTCGCCGACGACGCAGGAGCGCGGATCGGCATTTTCCTCGAACAGCGGCGCGACCTTGTCGACGTCGATGATCGAGACCGTCGGCGACAGCTTGCCGTTGATCATGATGTACTTGCCGTCCGGCGAGGCGTTGACGCCGTGCGGGCTGTTGGGGATCGGCACGTAGCGGGTGTACTTGGAGTTCTTGCCCTTGCGCCCGTCGAGTACCTTGGCGCCGTTCAGCTCCTGATAGTCGCCGGCGGCAACGCCAGCCTCGATCGCCTTGATGTCGAAGATGACGACATGGTCGGTCTCGTTGGCGGTCATCTCGGCGAGGTTGACGCCCATTTCCGAGTTATAGGAGGTGGAGAAGGCGTAGTTGCCCTTGTAGTCGGTGTTGGTGTTGTCGAGGTTGCCCGACACGATCACCTGCCAGGCGACCTCCATCTTGTCGCCGTCGACGGCGGTGAAGATGTTCACATACTGCTTGGGATCGTCGAGGATCGTGCCGTCGTTGACCAGCGGCGCCTCGTGTTCGCCATTGGCGAAGATGTAGCCCGTGCGGGGGTACTTCTGCGGTCGCATGCCGTGGATGTCGGACGCGTTGGGAATCTCGAGGATCTTGTCACAGCGCATCACGTCGCAGCGCACGCGGGCGATCCGCGTGTTGGCCTTGTCGTTCATGAACAGGTAGCGGCCGTCATACGTGCCTTCGGTGTAGGACATGTGCGGGTGATGCAGGTCGCCGTTCTGGTAGGTCTTCAACCCGCGCTTGGCCAGGAACTCCTTGGTCTCCGGCAGCAGCCCCTCGGTCAGAACCTTCATGCTTTCGTTGGTCATGCCCCAACCGGTGGCCGAGCAACGGTTGAACACCGGCACGCGCATCAGCTCGCGCATCGACGGCACGCCGAGGATGCGCAGTTCGCCAGTCTGACCGGACGACCAGAAGCCGTAGTACTCATCGAGTTCGCCGGGCTTCACCTCGACCTTGTTCGTCGACTCCGCCGCCTTGGTGCTGCCGGTGGCCATCAGGCCACCGACGGCCGATGCCGCCACGCCGGCGAACACCGCCGTCTTGGCCGTGCCGCCCAAAAGCGACCGGCGGGACAGATTATGCGTCTCTTCAGTCATATCGCTCTCCTCGATTTTCTTTTTTCAGGCTTGTGCCGAACCGCCCACTTCGCTCCGGACGGCAGCGTTGCCTCCGGATGCCGCTGCCCCCGTCTGGGCGAGACCGTTCTGGCGTTCGAAGCGCTCCCGCTTGCGCAGTTTGCCAACCACCACCGGGCAGCGGGTCGTGCTGCGGTAGAGCACCTGGCAGTGCAGGCAGGAGACGCATTCGTTGGGGTTGATCTCACCCGTCGGGTGGATCGCCTGCACCGGACAATCGTGGGCGCAGGTCTGGCAGGGATTGCCGCACTCGCGGTAGCGCTTCAGCCAGCGAAACATGTGCAGCCGGGCCGGGATGGCGAGGCCGCCGCCAAGCGGACAGACGTAGCGGCAATAGAAGCGCTCGATGAACAGGCCCGGCGCGAGCATGGCCAGCGCGAACAGCACATAAGGCCAGGGGCGATCGAACTTCAGGATGATCGCAGTTTTGAACGGCTCGACCTCGGCATAATGCTCGGCCATGTCGAGCGAATAGAAGGAGATGCCGAGAAGCCCCAGGAAGATCATGTACTTGATCGGCCAGAGACGTTCGTGCAGCCCCCAGGGCAAACGTATCTGCGGTATGCGCAGCCAGCGCGCGATCTGGTTCGACCACTCCTGCAGGGCGCCGAACGGACACAGCCAGCCGCAATAGGCGCCCCGGGCCCAGAACAGCAGCGCCGTCGCCACCGCGAACCACAGGATGAAGATCAGCGGATCCATCAGGAAGGTTTCCCAACGGAAGTCGCTGACCAGCGCCGACAGGACGGCGAGCAGGTTGACGACCGAGAGCTGGGCGTTGGCGTACCAGCCGATGAAGACCAGCGTGAAGGCGAGATAGCTGAGCCGGATGATCCGGAACACCCGCTCGTTCTTCGTCGCAAAGGTCTGGAAGAAGAAGATACCGGTCAAAGCTGCCAACGCGGCGACGAGAATGGCAACCTCGGTACGCTTTGCTTCCCAGATGCGGAGCCACAGACGGTCGCGGGCCGGCATCTCGTCGACCTCCGCTGCGGGCATCGCGGCTGGCGCGGAAACGGTGGGAGCCGGTTTCGGCTGAACAACGAGATAGCTGGGCGGCAGCGTGTAATCGACGTCGTAGGTCAGGAACAGCTTGTCGATGGCGCCGACGGCTCGCGAGACCAGCAGTTGCAGCCTCCAGGGGGCCGCCGGGTCGAACCCGGTCCCCTTGGGAATGATGAAGAGATCCATCTCGGTGAAGGTCGGCGCATCGGACGGCGCCATGCGGACGACGCGCAGATGGTCCTTGTCGCGAAAACGAATGGTGGTCTCACCTTGCAAGAGCGTGATGCGGTCGAAGATGCCGCCACGCACGTAGCCGGACCCCTTGAAGGACCAGTTTCCCGTGCTTGCCACGAAGATCGCCTCTCCATCGTCGCCGAGCCGGCGCGTCAGGTTGGCATAGGCGGCATCCCCAAGGAGAGTGCGGCCGATCGACGGCTGACTGGCCAGCCCGACGTAGACATCGATGTAAGGGTCGGTGTCGGCGCCCGCCTCGCGGTGGGATGCAGCACGAGGGTCACCCTGCTTTTCGAAGGCAGCGTTGATCTCGGCGACCGACATGCTGAACCGGCGTATCGATCCGTCGCCGGTCAGCGTCGTCCAGTCGCTCACCGCGTCCTTGCTGCGATCGACCGTCTTCAGGTCGGCGGCTGGGCCCGTGCTGGTCGCCGCGAAGCCTTCTAGGCTGAGCGCGCGAGCAGCCTTCAGCCCGGACCGGCGGATCGAATCGTCGATCACCATGATCGTCACGGTGGCGCCCGACACGATATCGAGGTCGTGGGCGGGGCCGTCGGCCTCGCGCTTCAGATCGAGACCGGTGTATTTCTCGATTACCGCAGTGATCTTGGCCTCGGGAATGCCGACTAGGACGATGGGCTCCGAATGCTTGACGAGGCGGACGCCGGTGATCACCGCCCGGTCGTCCACACCGACGAGAATATGGATCGGTTTGCCGGAATAACCGGTTGCCGGCACGAAGTCGGTATTGAGAAACACCCAGCCGATGCGCTCACCGGCCTTGAGGGCAGGTACGACCGGCATGTCGCTGCGGACAGGCCCATAGGCATCCGCCCCGGGGACCAGGTCGGAAGGGGGCACCTTGCCAAGGAAGTCGGGGAGGCTGGCCGCTCGGGAAGGCGTGGCCAAGAGCGCCAGGGCAATCGCCAAGCAGAAGGCCGCTATAAACCTGACAAGCCAGGGCGTCGCTGTATCCGTCGGTCTCATCTCGCCCCTCCACGGAATCGCGCGAACATGAACTATGCCATCATGTTTTCATGGGACGGCATGGACCTTCGTTGCGCTGGCACAAATTCGATTGATGTAGATCACAAGGCTTTGTCGGCTCGCGGCCCGGCGAGGATGCGGGCGTAACCGATGGCGAAGGCCAGAAAGGCGGCCGCCCATAACGCCCCGGCGCAGCCGATGAGGTGGTAATAGGCCGCATCCGCGTAGGGCGCCGCCATGCGCAGCAGCGCTCCGGCCAATACCAAGGCGTAGATCGTCACCTCCAGCTTGCCGGCGGCAAGCGGCCGGCCGGTGTGGCCTCGGCTCACGCGCGTCATCACGCCGAGCACGGTCAGCCCAACGCTGCCGGCCGTCCAAAGATGTAGAGCGGCGGCAGGGTCGATGACTACCGGCCAAAGGATGGCCAGTGCTTCAACGACGAAGCCAACAGCGATCGAGGCGATCGCGACATGCAGCACCAGCAACAGCGGTTCGCGTCGTGTGGCGAGCCCTCTCCAGCGCGTCAGTCTTGCGGCCGTCATCAGCCCGGCAAGCCCAAGCGCGAGGGCCGTACCCGACCAATCCGGAACGATCGTCCACGCCACGAAGGCAAGCCCGGAAACGCCCATTGCAGCGGCGTCAATGCCGTCAAAGGGTGCGGGCAGCTTGGTTTCGCCACGCGCCTTCAGCCAGTTGCGGGTAAAGGCTGGAGTGATGCGCCCGCCCATCAGCAGGATCAGCATCAGCACCGCTGACAGCGCGGCCCGGATGGAGACGTCGGCAAGGCCGTGGAGCGCCGCTTCGGCATGAAAGCCGGCATCGGCCAAAGCCAGGAGGAGAATGAGACCAACGACGCGCAGATTGCGCCAGTTCCGCGCCAATATCACCTCGCGGCCAAGCACGACGGCAAGCGCGAGAGGAAAGGCGAGATCGATCAGAGCCGCGGCGAGCGGTCCGATCAGGGCCGACATCGAGATGATGATCCGCCCCGCGAGCCAGACCGAAGCCAGGATGGCAAGCGGCCATCCGGTGATGCTGGGCCGGCCCGTCCAGCTTGGAACGGCAGTAAGAGTGAAACCGGCAATGATCGGCGGCAAGCCGCCGAACAGCATGGCGTGGATATGCCAGTCACGCGGGACGAAGGCGGTGGGCAGCTCGACGTGCCCCATATAGAGGGGCACCCACACGAGGATCGATCCGGCCATCCATAGGGCCGCCAGCATGAAGAATGGCCGGAAGGCGCCTGAAAAGAGATGCCGACATCCCGCTATGACGGTCATGTCAGAGGCTGCCGAGCAGTTCTTTGAACAGCTTGCCGGCCTTGCCGGGGTTCTTCGCCGCCTTGGCCGCCTCGAGATTGGGGGTCGGATCGCCCACGACCACGACGCCAACCATGCCCATGACGTAGTGCGGCTTGCACTTGACGCCGTAGACACCCGGCTGGGTGAACGTCACGGTGACGTCCTTGCCGATCTTGCCCTCGAAGGGCTGCGCGCCCTCGGGCAACATGCCCGGTACGCTCTGGGCGTCATGCCCAGGATCGGTGGCAACAAAGGTCACCGTGTCGCCCGGCTCGACCTTCACGAGATCCGGCTCGAAGACCATCATGCCCTTGGCGCCCTTGTTCAGCATCTTCACCTGAACGTCGGCTGCGGTGGCCGGAAGGATCGCGAGGGCGAGAGCGGCAGTTGCGAGGAGGAGAGTTTTCATTTTTTCAGCCTCGTTTGTGGATTCTGACGCTCATATTAATGAGCTCTGCCTCTCCGAACGTTGCGAAAACGCAAACTGCAGCCCCATGACTCCACTTTCTCAAATGCCGCTCCGCTGAGCGGCCATGCGTTGGCTGGCCTTTGGCGGCGTGCGCTTGGTTAATGATTTCATTGTCGTTCCCGATGACTCGGTATGCGCTATAGTGACGCCGTCAGGGACAAGCAGAGGTGGGAATGGCGCGCTCGGGAGGCAAATGGATCGTCGAAGTCCACGACAAGGTCGATCATCTGGAGGCGGAGTGGTCGGCGCTCGTCGGTCAGCACAATGCAACCCCTTTTCAAAGCCATGGCTTCACGCGCCTTGTCCTTCGGCAACTCGCCGCAAAAAACCTGGGCAGCCCGGTCGTGGCTTTGGTGCGCTCACGCGACGGCCGTCCCGTAGCGCTCTTCGTGATGATGCGATCGCGCCGCCATGGTCTGCGCTGGCTTCTGACCGAAGCCCGGCCGATCGATTACTGCGCACCCATTTTCGACAGTTCGCTTGAGGAAGCGGACCTCCCGGACATTGTCCAAGCCGTGCTTGCGGCGATACCCGGCGTCGACCTTCTCTACTGCAATCGGATGCCCGAACGGTTCGAAGGTGGCCCCAACCCATGTGTTCGCCTGCCCAATGCGGCTCGCCTGCGGCTCTCCGCCTGGAAGCTCGAGTTGGCAGGCCGCAGCGCGGAGGAGGTCGTCACGGCTCGTCCCGCCAACTTTCGAGCCAACCTCCGCCGACGGACACAAAAGCTCGCCCAAGCGCACCGGCGCGCCTTCTCCCTGGCGATTGGAGACGAGATCGGAGAGGCCGACATCGCTGCGTTCAGGGAGCTGAGGGCGACCAGTACCGAGGAGAAGGGGCGCGTCGACATACTCACGCAGGAGGAGTGGTCGGGCATCTACTTCGGCCTTTTGAAAGGCGAAGGCGGAACGTGCCGAGGCTGGCTTTCCAAACTCACGGCTGACGGCGAGCCCATTGCCTATCTCTTCGGAATCCTTCAGGGGCGCTGCGTCGTGGCAACGCTGCCCGCCTCGAAGATGGGAGACTGGAAACCCTACTCGCCCGGGCTGCAGCTGTTTTCCGACACGATCGAGCATTTTCGAGCCGCCGGTTATGACTGCTTCGACCTTTCCATCGGCGACATGGACTACAAGCGCCGTTTCGGCTGCGAGGAAGTCGCGCTTTACGACGCACTCTTTCCCAAGACTGTCGCGGGTCGCGTCTACTATCTTCTGTGGCGGCTCAAGGTGGCTGTCCGCTCTCGCCTGAAACCCCTCGCCGAAGCCAACGCCACTACGGGCAAGGTTACCAAACCCACCTGAGCCCTCAAGGATCGGTTGACGTGTCAGACCGACCGTCGCACGGTCCGTGGCGGCCTCATTGGAGATTGCGTGCGATGCGAACGATCGTCATTCCGGGGACGGACATCAGGACGTCTCCGATCGGCATGGGGTGCGCCTCGCTCGGCTCGCGCATCTCGCCGTCACGAGGTCGGCGCATGCTGGAAGCGGCCTTCGAGCAGGGCGTCACCTGGTATGACGTCGCGCCATCCTATGGCGCAGGGCGCGCGGAAGACATCCTTGCGCCTTTCGTCGCCGCTCATCGCGACAACCTGTTCCTCTGCTCCAAGGCGGGCCTCGTGCCACCGAAGAACAACGGACTGATGCGGCTCGCCTACGACCTCGGGCGCCCGCTGGTTTCGGTGGCGCGCGGCCTGTCACGACGTTTCCGGGCAATCAAGGCTACACGGAACCAGCGCGTCGCGCTTGACGGCGATTTCCTCGAGGCGTCGGTTGCCGCGTCGCTCAAGCGGCTTCACACCGACCACCTCGATGTCTTTGCCTTGCACGATCCCGACCCGGCCGATCTCGAACGCGACGATGTCCTCCGGGCCCTCGAGCGAATAGTTGCGCGCGGTCAGGCCCGTCACATATCGATGGCCGGGTCTCTCGACGCAGCGCTTCCGGCGGCGGCTGAGCCCATCTTCACCTTCTTCCAGCTGGCGGACGATCCGGACAATCGGCAACTGCCGGTGCTACGGGCCGCCCTCGCGCGACCGGCGGGCCTTGTCACCCATTCGGTGCTCGGGGTCGGCGGCGCCCGATACCGAATGATAAACCGGCTAAAGACAAGACCCAACCTTGTCGCGGAGGCCTCAGCCAGCGGCTATCGGGGCCGACCGGAGGAGATTGCCACGGCGCTGCTCATGCGGAGGGCCTTTGCCGTCAATCCCGACGGCGTGGTGCTCTCCTCCATGTTTTCCGCCGGCCATCTCGCCGACAATATTCGGCATGCCGCCGAACCACCGGATGCGGGCGCACCGCTCTTGGCCGAGAGAATTCTGTCCGCCCCTTGACGCCACGTACACCGCCGCCGATAGCTCTGAGGAAAGAAGGGAACGACCTTTGATCTCAGCCTCCCTGAAAACGCCGCCAATCGCCGATCATGATATCTGCATCATCGGGTCCGGCCCGGCGGGCCTCGTGCTGGCGCTCGAAATGGCGCGCCGGGGCAAGCGGGTGCTGGTGCTGGAATCAGGCTCCAGGCACGCCGATCGCTTGCAGCAATCGCTGTCCGACGCCGACATCGTCGATCCCGCGCGACACGACGACATGTCGATCGCCGTTTCCCGGCAACTGGGCGGCACGTCCAACCTCTGGGCCGTCAGATGCCAGCCGTTCGATCCCATCGACTTCGAGCCTCGCCCCTGGCTCGTCGACTCGACTTGGCCGATCGGATACTCGGATCTCGTTCCCTATTACGACAAGGCCGTCGACTATCTCTCGGCCGGTGCCAACGTGTTCCGGGCGCCGATCGCCGGCATCGACATCGCCGACGAAGCCGTGGACTACACGCGCCTCGAACGCTTTTCTCGTATCGCGGCCGTTCAGACGGCGCATGCGGAGGAGATCGAACGGTCCAACTTGATCGACGTTCGCCTCAACGCCACGGTCGTCGACATGACCTACGAGCACGGGCGTATCGTTGGCCTGACGGTCGCCGACCGTGACGGCACACGCCACCCTCTGCCGGTGAAAGCCGTCGCGCTCGCCGCCGGCGGGCTCGAGAGCACGCGCCAACTGCTCGTGTTCCAGCGCAAGCATCCCGAGCTGTTCGGCGGTACGGATGGACCACTCGGCCGATACTACATGGGGCATGTGATCGGCGAAGTGGCCGACATCACCTTCGCTTCCGATGCCCTCGACGTGGCCTATGACTTCTATATCGACGAGCACGGCTCCTATGCCCGACGTCGGTTGATTCCGGCGAACTCGGAACAGAGAAGCCATCACCTTCCCAACGTATCCTTCTGGCCGGTGGTGCCGCCGGTGGCCGACCCCCGCCACAAGAGCGGGCTCCTGTCGGCGGTCTGCTTTGCCTTTGCGCTGAAGCCGATCGGTCGGCTGGTCATCGCCGAAGCCATTCGCAAGAGGCACATTCCCGACGACCTCGCCATCTGGCCTCATGTCGTCAACATCGTCCGCGACCTGCCGCGCGCGGCCCTCAGCCTGTCGACCTTTCTCTACCGGCGCTATATCGCCAAGCCGCCGATGCCGGGCTTCTTCGTGCGCAACGCGGCGCGGCGCTACGGCCTCTCCTACCATTCCGAACAAAGCCCTCAGGCCGACAGCCGAGTGGTGCTCGGCGACGACTTCGACCGGTTGGGCGTGCCGAAGCTCAGGATCGACTATCGCTTTGCCCGGGCCGACGCCGAGGCCATCTGGCGCGCCCACGAGCATCTGGCCCAATGGCTGGAGCGCACGGGGACCGGCCGTCTCGAATACCGTCAGCCTCCCGAAGAGACAGTCGACGCCATCCTGGCGCTTGCCGCCCATGGCACGCACCAGATCGGAACGGCGCGCATGGCATCCAGCCCCCAAGATGGCGTCGTCGACGAAAATCTGCGCTGCTTCGGCGTCGACAACCTTTACGTCGTGAGCTCGGCGGTCTTCCCGACGTCGGGCCAATGCAATCCGACGCTCAGTATCGCCGCGCTTGCGGTGCGGCTTGCCGACCACCTTTGCGGCGAGGATCGACCTTGACCGATGTCCGGAACTTCCTCGGCTTCGCATTCAGCACCGGACCGATCGACGACATCGTCCGCCTGATCGTCACCGCCGCTCGCGGAGAGCGGACGACCATGCTGGTGACGCCGAATGTCCATCATGTCGTGGCGCTCGACCGTCAGTTGCCTCCTGAAACCGTCGCCACCTACCACTCGGCCGACCTGTTTCTGTGCGACAGCAAGGTGCTCGGACGTCTTGGCCGCTGGAGCGACCTTGCCCTGACGCCGCGAACCGGTACCGATCGGGTGGCCGACGTACTGGCGGCGCCGGGCAATCGCGACCTGCTCATCGCGATGGCTGGCCCGACCGCGAGCCAGGCTGCCGCGATGAGCGCCCGCTTTCCGGATTGGCGTTTCCAGCTGATCGAAACGCCCGCTCGACTGGTACCGGGCACCAAGGAGTGGGCCGACGCCGTCACGAGCGCGGCGCAGGCCGACTGGCAGATCCTGCTCGCCTGTCTGTCGTTTCCCAAGCAGGAGCTGTTCGCCGCCGACGTAAGGGCCGCGCGGCAAGACAAGGGTGGCGTTATTCTCTGCGTCGGCGCCGCTGTCGATTTCCTGAGCGGCACGCTTTCCCGCGCCCCTGACAGCTGGCAGAAATTCGGCCTCGAATGGTTGCATCGGCTCCTGTCGGAGCCCCGCCGTCTCTGGCGCCGCTATCTTGTCGACGGCCCGAAGGTCTTCCTCATCTACCTGAGGCGACGTCGCTCGGGCTTGTCCTGACCGCTTCAGCCACTGCGGCCCGATAGCGGGCAATCGTCCGCTCCGGGGCGAGACGCTCGTAGAGAACCTCCGAAGAGGCGGCGATCCTGGCGCGATAAGCGGCGTTGTCCTCGAAAAGCTTCACGAGGCCGGCGGCAATGTCAGACGTGTTGCCCGGACGAACACCGACTCCCACATCGAGACCGTCAAGATAGCCATCGATGCCCGATCCCAAGGTATGCAGGATGGGGGTGCCCGCAAACAGCGCCTCCAGATAGACCATGCCGAAGGTCTCCTGGTGAGAAGGCAGTGCCATGGCGAGCGTTTCGCGGAGATAATCGAGCAAAGCATCATGCGGCATGAAGTCACGAAGCACCGCTCGCCCTTCGAGACCCTGGGTCGCAATCAAGGCCTTCACACGAGCCTGCGCCTCCTCCGGACCTTCGCCGATCACCTCCAGCCGGACGCCCGGAAGTCGGTCGCGAACGCTCGCAAAGGCGGCTATCAACTCCGGCAGCCCCTTCTTGTCGATCGCCCGCAGCGACATCGGGCACACGATGACCGGTCTCGGCGTCGCCAACTCGATCACAGTCGTTGCATTGAAGACAATGTTGGGCAGCAGGTCGGTTTTTCGACGATCGACGCCGGTATAGCGTTCGAAGCCTTCGCGATACCAGGCTGACACGTGATAAATCCTGGCGGCTTCGCGGGCGATACGGCGGAACAGCGGGCGATATGTCGGCTTGGAGCGAAACACCTTTCGCTCCACCTCGCCACGCATCGAACAGAAAAGCGCGGCTTTGAAGCGGCGGGCAAGGAGCCAGCCGGCGATACCTTCGAACGTGAATCGATGGGTGTGCACGACGTCGGGCCGGATCCGTTCCACCGCCAGAAAACGACCGATGCGACGAGCCACGGCAAACTGGCAAGCCGCCATGCCGATACCGAAGGGTGGCGCGAAATAACGATAGACGATTAGCCGCCGTCCCTGGAAATCGCCAAAATCGCGCCACTCCACACGGCGAGGATCGACGACACGCTGCAGGGATACGACCACCTGGGAAAGATCCGTCATGCGATCGACGAGCCGGACCACCGCGTCGGTGATCGGCGGGGGGCGGATGGGATCGAGATAGTCGGAAGAAATATGCAGGATCGTCGGCCGGCGACTACCTTCCATTGTTAGCTCGTTGCTTGCTTCAGCGCTCATCCCCATGCCGCCATCGGTCGCGATCCGATGACGCCCTTGAGCTTGCCGATGTTGGTGGCGACACGCTTTCCGTAGCGGAATGCCCGTGGCCGGTCGAATGGCCGCAGCACCAGCCAAAGACCGGCGCCGATCGCGACCTTGAGGATAGCATCGAGGGCGAAAGCGATCACGGCGGCCCTACTACCTTGTCTGAGGCGTGTCTCGGCATAGATCTGGCCGCCCCGGACGGCGCGACGAAGGGCATATGCCGTCGTTGCCCGCTCGGAGGGAATCTCCTCGTAGGCGCGCGCCCGGTTGGTCACCACCATGCGGTGCCCATTGGCGGCAAAACGCAGGAAGAAATCATGATCCTCGCCGCCCGAACGGCCGAAGGCGGGATCAAAGCGCAGCTCGCCGAGCGCCGAACGCCGGATCAGCGTGTTGCCGGTGCGACCGTTCGGATGCCGACGACCATCTTCGTCCCACTTCCAATCCTGGAAAAGCGGGTCGGCAGCGACGAACCAGGCCGGCGTTCCCTCGGGATAGCGCGGAAAGACCGGCCCGAACACCGCATCGGCGGCAAAGTCCCGGGCGGCAGAAAGATGGCCTTCGAGCCACCCCGGCTCCACCGTCTCGTCATCATCGACGAAAATGAGCCAATCCCCCGCCGCCGCGGCCAGGCAGGCATTGCGGGCACGCGAGACGTTGCCGGCCCCGACGGGAAGGACGCAAATCGGCAAACCGGTATTCCAACCGGCAATAAGCCGGACCACCGCGCCGTCGCGCGTGTCGTCGGCGATGATCACTTCGACGGTTTCGCCCTTGGGAACGCGCGCCTTGGCGATGCTCTCCAGCGTGGACAACAGGAATGGGCGCCCCATGCTGGCGATGAGAACGGAGATCAAGTCAGCGACCTCCCGTTACGAAGCGCCACCGCCGAGACCATCATCAGCATCAGGAGCACGTTCGACGTGGTCGTGCCATGCAGCCAATCGGTCTCGAACAGGTTTTGCCATAGCATGTAGAGAAGACATGACGTCATCAGAAAGCCCGCGCCGACATCGCGGTCAACGAGGCGGTCGATCCACCATGCGACCATCAGGATGATGGAGAGAAACAGGGAGACGGCGATCAGTCCGCCTTCGAGCGCCATGTCGATGTAACCGTTGTGGGAGTGCGGGGCGCGAGCGATGAAGGTGTCGGTCATCTTCGTTGCCGGAGATGCCGGCCCTATACCCCAGAACGACTGGAACCCCCAACCGGTCATTGGCCGCTCCGCGATCTGGGAGGCCGAGAATTTCCAGAGATCCGTTCGCCCGGTGAAGCTCGGGTCTCCACTCACCACGCGCGATATGTCTCGATAGTCGAAGCCCGGCACGCCGCCGCTCACGAGGAAGGCCGCCGGGATGGTCAGGACGACCATGAGGATCGGCAGTGCGATCCGGAGACGGCGTCGCGTCGCGACGGCAAAAAGGGCCGCCGGAGGAACCAGCAGCAGAAGGCCGAGCGACGTCTTGGACTCGCTGATCAGCAGCAGACCAAGGATCGCCGGCAGGCACAGAAAGCCCGCCACCCGGATACGGTGGTCGGCGCGCGTCAAGGCGTAGATTGCGAACAGCCCGGCGATGGTGGCGTTGGCGCCGAGGGTGTTCTTGTGGGTATAGATGCCGGGAAAGCCGATCGATGTCGTGTGAACGACGGCGATCGAGGCGACGTTCACGGCGACAGCGGCCACGGTCACCCAGAACATCGGCCTCAGGATGTCGTCCAGGCGGTCGACAAGCAAAGCAGCCGGAATCAGGCTGATCAACAAGAGAACATAGAGCGAGAGCCGGGTCAGAACCGTCGCGGGAACGAGCGCCCAAGCGGACGTGAGCGCCAGATATCCGAAGAAGGCGATCAGCAGGCAGGAGCCCAGCAGCCGGAGACGACCGATCCGATGACGCTCGGCGATCAAGAGGATCACTGCGAGAGCAGCAAGGCCGGGAAAGAAAAGGCGGTTGAGCAACGCCGGCTGCGCCTCGGCAACCGGGCCGGAAGACAGGTCGGCCGGCACATAACCGCGCGCATAAACCAGCGGCCACACCAGCATGAGATAGGCGAGATCCATCGCCGGCAGCAGCGCGGCGAGCCGACGACGATAACCTTGCCCGATACCTCCATGGATGACGGTATCGCTCACGAGACACCGCCTTTCCGGGCATGGCCGATGGCAGACGATCGCAGGTCGCGCATCGTTAGCCCCCCGAAAATCAGGAACTCCAGAAGCGCCACGCCGGCAAGGCCAAGCGCGGCAACGGACGCGTCGAGCCCGGCGGACAACAACCCAAAGACAAGGAGCGGCGCCACCACCGCGCCGACGAACCCGACGATGGCAAGGGCGCGGAACTTGCGGCGGGCCTCCATCAGTGCCGCCATGACCGACGTCTGGCCGACGACCAGAGCATAGAGCCACCAGCAGACGAGGTTGCCGGCCATGTCGCCGTAGCGGTCGCGGAAGGCGTAGGCGTCGATGTAGGGCCAGGCCATCCAGAGAAACAGGCCGTAGAGGATCGCGGCCCCCGCCGTGATCGCCATCCCGGAACGAAGCAGCCTAATCACCGAGGTAACGCGGCCCTTCGCCAGCTCCTCCACCATGCGCGGTCGGGCGACGCGGCACCAGGCCGTTCCGACGAGCAGCAATGGCGACACGCCAACGCGGCCGGCATTGAGCATGCCGAGCGCGGCGGCGTCGCGCATACGCTCCACGAGGAAGACGTGACTGCGTGACATGACCTCGTTCTGAAGCGCCCCCTGCAAGGCCCAGCGCGTATCCTTCCAGACGGTTCGGTAGGCGGAGAGATGAGACGAGATGCTCCGGAAATCGGCCTTGAGGTTGAAACGACAGAAGACAAAGGACAGGCCGTTCCCGGCAGACAGGGCCGCGAGAGTGGCCGTGGCCGGCGGCAGGACTTGCCAGAACGCAACGGCGAAGGCCACCGTCGCCGCCAGGGCGATCGCGTCGTAGATGAGCGTGAGGTGGACGCTTCCCTTCACCACCATGAGATTGCGAACATACTCGCGGATCATCAGCGTGCCGAAATAGGCGATTGCGGCCAGCGACAGCGGAAAGTCGGCACCGATGACGGCGGCGAGACCGAGGCCTGCCGGCACGACCAGAAGAATCAGCGCCAGATTGGCCGAGGTAAGCATCGACAGGGCCGCGTCCGCCTCTTCCTGCTCCCGTCCGGGGAGAAGGTAGTTGAGCGGCATGACGATGAGCGCATTCTGCGCCGAGGCGGCGAAGAAGCTGCCCGCCAGAAGAAAGGCGAAGCGGCCGAACTCGTCGGGTGTTGCAAAGGCGATGAAGGCGAGGTTCAGCAGCAGGTTGAAGGCGCTGTTCAGGGCCTGATCGACGAGGGAGATGAAAACGGCGCGCTTCATGGCACACCGGCAAGGGTTCTCAGACGCACCGACAGGGGCCGCAACCAACAACGGGTCGCGTCGGACCAGTTGCCCCGACGGGCGGCCACGGCGCGCAACGCCGCCTCGTTCCCCGTCTTCAGCATGTTGCGCGGCTTGATTGCCACCGAGGCCAGGGCAAGGCCTGGCCGGCATGTATGCACCTCCCGAAAGCCCATGGCGAACAGACGATCGAGGATGCGGGCATCGAAGCGACCGAAGGGCGGGGCCACGATGTCGACCGGCCGCCCCAGGATCCCCTCCAGAGCAGCGCGCCCTTCACTGACATCGTCGATGAACTCCCGCTCGGATATCGCGGTCCAGTCCAGATGGCCGGCGCCGTGAACACCGATTTCCATACCGAGCGCATTGAGCGCGTGGAGGTCGTCGGCAGAGAGGCGGCCGGGCCGACCGAGAAAACGCGTCGGCACGAAAAAGGCCCCGACGATGCCATGCCTGACGAGCCAGGGGGCCAGCAACTCGACATCCGAGCGAAATGCGTCGTCGCTCGTGACCCGTAGCCGCACCCCGGACCTGCGGTTCATCTCGACAAGCGTGTCGAGCAGGGGCTCCGCCCTCGAGAACGGCATCCAGGACTGCAGTTCGTCGCCCCGAGCATCGGGCTCGTCGGAGAGATCGTGCACGCCTATGATCAACTCGAAACGCGCTTCGCCGCGCTCAACCGCCATCTCTCACCTCCGGCTTCAATGACGGCCACCAGGGCAGGATTGTCGCGAGGAGGATGCGAAGATCGAGGCCGAAGGTCCAGTCCTCGATGTAGCGGAGATCCCGAAAGACTCGGGCGACCATGGACTCGTGCGTCGGAGTCGGCCCGCGATGGCCGGTCACCTGGGCCAGGCCGCTCATCCCTGGGCGGACGGCGTAGCGGGTCATGTAGCCGGGAATGGTCTTGCGATACTGCTCGTCGAGCGCCAGCGGATGCGGGCGCGGGCCGATCAGCGACATGTCGCCCTTGAGGACATTGAAGAGCTGCGGCAGTTCGTCGATGCTGGTCCGGCGGAGAATGTTGCCAAGGCGGGTGATGCGCGCATCGCCTACCGTCGCTTGGCGGAAGGTCTCGCGGCTGGCCGTCGCCGTCATTGTCCGGAACTTGTAGATACGGAAAATTTTCCCGCCAAGACCATGGCGATCCTGTGGAAACAGGACCGGACCGGGACTGTCGAGGCGGATCAGAACGGCGACGAACATCAGCAATGGCGCCAGCAGGATCAGGCCACCCGCCGCGCCCAAGATGTCGAACATGCGCTTCATCCAGGACTGGACGGCCGCCGGACGGGCAATCGCGGAGAGGTCGGTTTTGTCGTCGATAAGGTCTGTCATGTCGGGTGCCGGGTCTGGGTCGAAGCGAAGAGGGAGGCGAGCGTCTCTCGCAGTGGCGCCGATCTGTAGGCGTCGTCGTAGGGCAGTCCCTGGTTGTCGACCATGTCGGGCCCACGGTTGCGGAGCCAGCTGTCGTCGTCGGACAGACCCCAGGTCACCACGCCTGCGAGGGCCGGGCTGTCGAAGGCCACGGAGAGCACCTTCTCCGCCTCGGCGGCAGCGAGAAGGCGGCGCCTGGAGATCGACCGACCGCGTGCGCTCGGCGCCTCGGTAACGTCCAGCTCGGTGATGCTGATCGTCAGGCCAAGGTCTTCGATCCGTTTGAGAAAGCGGCGGAAAACGCGGTCATCAAAATGAAGTCGCGTGTCGAGATGGCACTGCATGCCGAGCCCATGGATGGGCACGCCAGCCTTGAGCAACCGTTCAAGCAAGCCAAGCATGCCGGTTCGACGCCGCTCCTGCCAATCTTCGGCATAGTAGAGATGATCGTCGTTGAGGTAGAGCCGCGCCAACGGCGCCGCCTCCGCCGCGAGACGGAACGCCTCGGCGACATAATCCGAACCGAGCATCGCGTAGAAGGGAGTGCGTCGCATGAAATCCGCGCCGCCGTCATACGGCTCGATCGCTTCGTTGACCACATCCCACTCGAAGATCGCATCACGATAGCGGCCTGCCACTGCCGTGACATGCGGCGCAACGAAGCGTCGCCAGTCGGCCGCCGTCGACAGACGCTCGGCGCCTGCCGGCAAGTGCTCGTGCCAGATCAGCGCATGGCCTCGCAGCCGTTTACCGCGCTTCTCCGCACTGGCGACGATGGCATCGCAAGCGCGGTAATCCGGCACATCGCCCAGGGTGGGCACAAGCGCGCCCCACTTCATCTGCCACGTCGGCACCCACACCGAGCACTCCCTATCGAAGAGGCGAAGATGAGGGCCTGCGTCGGAGACATCATCACGCGTTACCGCCGAACCGAAGTAGCGACCCGACCGGGCGGCCAGCTCGCCCAGCCCAACCGTCTGCGCCGACGCAAGCGCCGATGGGGCAAACGGAAGTCCCGCGCAAGCGGCAAGCAGGGAGCGGCGGGTGAACGACATTCAGGTAACCCGCTGAGGGGTGGAGCGATCGCCGGAGGATTGATCCGACACGATCTCGCGGAAATAGGTGATGGTCGGCCCAAGGCCGGCCTCCAGGGAGACGGTCGGTCTCCAGTCGAGCAGGCGTTCGGCCTTGGAAATGTCGGGGCGTCGACGACGAGGATCGTCGGACGGCAGCGGCAGATGGCTGATCGAGGATTGCGAGCCGGTCATCGCGACCACCATCGCGGCAAGCTCCGTCACGCTGAACTCGCCGGGATTGCCGAGGTTAACCGGTGTCCGGACGTCACTTTCCATCAGGCGCACAAACCCCTCGATCAGATCATCGACGTAGCAGAAGGACCGCGTCTGCGATCCGTCGCCATAGATGGTAATCGGCTGGCCCTGCAACGCCTCGACGACGAAGTTGGAGACCACCCGGCCGTCCTCGGGCTGCATGCGGGGCCCGTAGGTGTTGAAGATACGGGCGATGCGTGTGTCGACGCCCTTCTCCGCCGCATGGGCGTGGAACAAGGCCTCGGCGGCCCGCTTGCCCTCGTCGTAGCAGGCGCGCTCGCCAAAGGAGTTGACGTTGCCCCAGTAGTCCTCCCGCTGGGGGTGAACCAACGGATCGCCATAGACCTCGCTGGTCGAGGCAAGCAGGACCCTGGCCCCGGTGCGCATGGCGAGATCCAGCACGTTGAAGGTCCCCAGAAGGTTGGTCCTGAGCGTGGTGACCGGGCTCTCCTGATAGTGGGGCGGCGAAGCCGGGCAGGCGAGGTGATAAATCTCGTCGACCCGCAAATCGGGAAGCCGATCGGCGACATCTGCCTCGATCAGCTCGAAGTCAGGATTCGATACCTGATGGCGGTGGTTGAGACGGCTGCCGGTGTGGAAGTTATCGAGGCTGATAACCTTGCGTCCGTCTCGGAGCAGGCGATCGCAAAGATGACTGCCCAGGAAACCAGCCCCTCCGGTAACGAGAACCGTCTTCTGACAAGATGAGCGCATTTATCTGTCTTGACCTTGTTGATGGCGGGTTATTCGGCGGCGGCGAGAGGTCGCTTTCGCAACGACTGGAGGGGAGCCGTGCGGCGTCGCTTCGGAGGACCCATGATGAGATACAGAAACCAAGCCGCTCCGAATCCGGCAACACAGCCCACAAAAGCGCTGACAGCGAGTATCAACGACGCCCTGGGGGCGGTTGGCTTGGTCGCAGGTTGAGCTGGCGATATGACGCGCGCCGTCGTAGCCGGCAGCGAAATCTGCTCGCGGGCCTGCTTGGCCTTGGTGGAGAAACTGTCGAAAAGCGCGCGATTCTGACCGGCGATCTGCTCGAGTTCCCTGAGCTTCACCGATGCTGCGTTGGACTGGGCGAGACTTTCCTGCGCCTTGGCTAGCATATCCTTGAGAGCGGCCTGCTGCGCGGCGGCGGAACGGTAGTCCGCCTCCGCCTTGGCGAGTACACGAGCAACTTCGGCGTCGAGGGCCCTTTCGAGAGCCCTGCGATGTTCCTGCGCCCGGATCAGCTTCGGGTACCGAGGACCGTAGGTGTCGGAAAGCATGCTTTCCTCCGCCCGGGCCTGGCTGATCTGCATGCGGATCTGGCTCGCCAAATCCGATACTGAAGCGCTGGCTCCATTTTCGCGCAAAGCGTCCAGAGCGGCCTTGGCCGCTTCCGCGGCGACTGAAGCCCCGACGAGTTGGCTGCTCAGTTCGCCCACCTGCCGCTCGGCCAGCGGAACACCGTTGGTATCGAGCAGCCCATTCTGACGCCGATAGGTCTCGACTGCCTGCTCGGACTCTTCCGTAACCCTGCCGAGTTCGGCAAGGCGAGCTTCCAGACTGGCCGCCGACTCGCGCGCGCTGTCGTCAACGACGCGTTGGCCGTTGCTGAGGTAGATGTCGCTGAGCGCATTCGCGAGCGTGGCCGACCGCGTCGGCGAGCCGGTGGTCACCGAAACGTTTAGAACATAGGTGTTGTCGACGCGCTTGACGTCCACGGCTTTCTGCAGGCCGGCAAGGGCCCTGTCGAAGGGAGAGACCTCGGCAACACGGCTCCGGTCCCCTCCGTAGAGCAATGTCGCAACCACTCTCTTCAACTCGCCGATCGGCCCGGTCGAGCTTGAAACGAAAGCCGGGTCGACATCGAGTCGTTCTCGCTCGACCAACTGACCGAGAACCGAGCGGGAGGTGAGGATGGTCATCTGGCTATCGACCAGCGCTCCATCTGCGCCCTGCGACGACGACCCCATGCCCGTCGGCGCCACGCGAAGATCGACAAGACCGCGTTCCCGAGGATCGATGAAGATGGAGACGGTGGACGTATAGGTCTTTGGGGAGAGCCAGACGAAGGCACATCCTGCGAAAACACACAGGAAGACGACAGCCGCAATGAGCCGCCAGCGCGACGAGAAAGCTCGCGCAAGAGTGCGCAAGTCTTCGGCAAGGCTGGCCTCGATTGCGCGGCCGCCCGGATAGCCCGGCTCAACGATTTTCATAGCACCGACCCATAAGTGACGCGTGCGTTTCGAATGGGTCTCGTAACACGAACAGGCCGTCACGGGAGCGATAGAGTGAAAAATTGGTTAACAGAAACAGTGTACGTTGAAAATAAGGTGACCAAAATACAACGCAAACGGCGGCGTGTCGCGTTGCACATCGCCGCCGCTATACAGGTTGCCACAGGAAGCTTGAGCTAAACGAAAAAGGCGCTGCGGGCAGCACCCGCCAAGCCCATCGCCTTCATTGGCAAACATCAACCCAGTTGGCACCGACGAGTTCGGCCAGACGAGCCGTCCCTATGCGTACCGCCGCGTTGGTTGCGCCAGCAGCCGGCAGCACTTCGGCAAAGAGCTGGAGCGACCGATCGCAATAGATCGGCAGTGGCGTTTTCAGGCCGAAGGGACACACGCCGCCGATGGGATGACCGGTCAGCTCGACGACTTCCTCAAGGCCGAGCATCCGGGCCTTGCCCCCGAAAGCCTCCCGAGCCTTGCGATTGTCGAGCCGGGACATGCCCCCGGCCACCAGCAACATGGCCTGCTCGCCAACCCTGAGGCAGATTGTCTTGGCGATCTGGGCCGGGTCGACGCCGTGGGCGGCGGCGGCCTCGGCAACGGTGGCCGACGAGGCCTCGGTCTCGATCACGGTGATATCGGGCGCGTTCTCAGCGAAGAATGCCCTGACGCTGTCGAGACTCATCTCACCACTCGCCGAGCTTGATGTCGGGAGTATAGTCGACGCCATCGACGTCCTTGACCACAGGCTGGCCACAAATCACTCGTCCTTGCACAGGGTCGAAGGTGAGTGCCGGCGAACCGGCGAGCTGCCAGCCCTTGTTGAGTGCGTCGGTCACGCGGTGACAGAAGGACGCATCGTCGGGACCAGTCAGAAAACGGTAGAGCTTCATGGGATATCATCTCGCAAAACAGACGGATCGATCGAATAGTTTAGGCCGCGACGGGCTTGTCAAGGTCGCGGCGACGGCCCACCACCACGCTTCCACCCTTAATCCCTTTTGGCGAAGTCGCCCATCGATAGGCTTAAAGAGGCGTTAAAGTTTGAGAGGCAGGCTTCGACCATCGGAGGTCCGGTCTACCTTGGCGGGCGACTTAGGAGTGAATGCGCTGGCTACCCCTGTTTCCTCGATGCGCAGCTTCTGGGGGCTGCTCAGGGCCTACTGGATCTCGGACAGGTGGCGAGAGGCTTGGGCGCTGACACTGGCCGTCGTGCTTCTGTCGGCAGCGGCCAGCAAGAGCGGAGTCTGGCTGGCCCAGGCGTCCGGCTCTTTCATCGCCACCATCGCCTCCTTTCACGACGCCGACGCCCCGACCATCGACGAGGTGCTGACGACGGCCGGCGCGCTGGTCGCTCTGGCCCTGCTCAAGTACGTGGTGTTCATTGGCTTCCGGCACTATTTCTCCACCACGCTGCACCGCAAATGGCGCCAGTGGCTCGACAGCCAGTTCAACGCGGCCCTGCTCTCCGACCACCGCCCTTACTATCATCTTCTGGTGATGGGTGCCTCTGACGAAGGGGCGAACGTGCCGGACAATATCGACCAGCGCATCCAGGAATCGATCAAGGCGATGACCGGCAACGCGCTCGGGATGGCGATGGGCCTCATCTCGGTGGTGACGTCGGTCTATTTTGTCGGCGAGACTCTGCTGGCCAGTTCGGTCGCCATCAAGGGCCTCGAGTTTCTGGGCACCTATGCCAGCGCCGTTTTGGTGTTCGCCTTGGCCGTCACCTACGTGCCACTGTCGACGGCGGTCGCCCTTCGGATCGGCCGTGCCATCGAAGCGCTCAACATGGCCATGCTTCGGGCCGAGGGCAGCTATCGCGCCGAACTGTCGATGCTGGTCCGCCGGATCCTGCCGATCGCCGCCGCGCGCGGGGAAAGGGTTCAGGCCTCGATCCATCGACGGCAATATCAGGCAATCGATCGTACCTGGGGCCTGCAAAACAAGGTTTCGGCGATCTTCCTGGCGTTCAATGGCAGCTACAACTATATCACGCAACGCGTCGTGGCCTATATGCCCAACCTGCCGGCCTACATGCAGGGCGGCATATCCTTTCGCACCTATATTACCGGTTCGGAGCTGGCCAGCGAGCTGATCAGCGACTGCTCCTGGGTGATCCAGGTGATGCCGGACATCGCGAACCTGCGCGCCAACGTCAATCGCGTCGTCGAACTGGCCGATGCCATCGAGCGCGTTCAGGATGCGCAGGCTTTCTATCGCGAGACCGGCATTTCCGAGTTCCGTTACGAGCAGCAGGCACCGGAGAAGGGGCTTTCGGTTCAGGGACTTGAGCTGATGTTCTCGGGCAAGGAAGCGCAGCCCTTCCTGCGTGTCGCGCGCCTGTCGATCAAACCGGGCCAGTGGATCTTCGTGCGCGGCCCGTCGGGTTCGGGGAAATCCTGCCTTATCAAGGCCCTCAATGGTCTATGGCCCTACGGGCGCGGTCGGGTGATCATGCCCGAAGGGATGAAGGCTCTCTATGCCTGCCAGGACACCCGCCTGCCTCAGGCCAGCCTCAAGCAGTTGATCGCCATTCCCGAGGACGAGCATGAGCACCGCGATCTCGAGGTGGCCGCCATCATGAGCGCGGTAGGCCTCGGCGAATTCATCCCCTCGATGGGCAACCCCTACTATCGCGGCCGGCGTTGGGACGACGTGCTGTCAGGCGGGCAAAAGCAGAAGGTCGTGCTCGCCCGCATCCTGCTGCACACGCCGGACGTGCTTTTCCTCGACGAGGCGACAGCGGCCCTCGACCCCGAGGCACGGACGGAGTTCCACCGCCTTGTCCGGCAGTACTGCCCCAAGGCGACGGTGCTGTCGGTGATGCACGAGCAGACGCCGCCCGCCGACAGCCTCGGCCGCTCATTCTATCACGCCATCCTGAACATCGAAAACGGACGCGCCGGCCTTGAGCCGGTGGTCGTACCGGCGCCAGAACCGGTTCGCGACCTGCGCGGCGGTCTTCGCTCGATGCTGTCTGTGATGCGCCATCGCCCATGACCCCGAAACGGGGACCAACTCGGACGTCCGGATATGACAAAGGACTTGGATTTCATCACCGGCCTGCTTGACCGGATGACCCTTGCGGAAAAGATCGGCCAGCTCAATCTCGTCACCCCCGGCGGAGAGACCCTGACCGGCACCGTCGTCAACACCGACGTTGCCGAGAAGATCAAGACTGGACGCATCGGTGGCATCTTCGGCGTGAAGTCGGCCGAGGCGGTGCGTGTCTTCCAGGATATCGCACAGGAAACGCGCCTGAAGATCCCGCTGATGTTCGCCGAGGACGTCATCCACGGCCAGAAGACCATATTCCCTCTGCCGCTGGCGCTTGCCGCCAGTTGGGACATGGATCTCGTTCGCGCTACCGCTCGTGTCGCCGCGCGGGAAGCAGCGTCGATCGGCATCGACCAGGTCTACTCACCGATGATCGACGTCTGTCGCGATCCGCGCTGGGGGCGGATCGCCGAAAGCCCCGGCGAAGATCCTTATCTTGCCTCCCGCTTCGCCGAGGCGATGGTCGAGGGCTACCAGGACAACGATCTGTCCCGCCCCGACGCGGTGATGGCCTGCCTCAAGCACTTCTGCGGCTATGGCGGCGGCATGGGCGGCCGTGACTACGATGCCGTCGATATCTCCCCGGCCACGCTGCACGACGTGGTGCTGCCGCCCTTCGTTGCCGGCATGCGGGCGGGCGCCGGTTCGATCATGGCCTCCTTCAACACGCTGAACGGCGTGCCGATGCACGCCAACCATGCGGTGATCACCGAACTGTTTCGCGAGAAGCTCGGCTTTGAAGGCCTTGTCGTCGCCGACTACACCGGAATCCTCGAACTGATCGCCCACGGTGTCGCCGCCGATCGAGCCGACGCCGCCCGCCTCGGCCTCACGGCCGGCGTCGACATGGACATGGTATCGGAAACCTACCTTGAGACCCTTGAGGACAGCGTCAGAAAAGGTCTCGTCACCGAGGCCGAGATAACGGCCGCCTGCCGCCGCGTGCTCGAAGCCAAGCTGAAGCTCGGCCTGTTCGACGATCCCTACCATCGGCTCGACTGGGGGCGCTCGGCGCAACCCATCCTGACCGCGCCCAACCGGCAGCTCGCCCGCGAGGCGGTGGCCGCCGCAACGGTCGTCCTCAAGAACGAGGGCAATCTCCTTCCCCTGCCGGCGCCGGAGAGCGGCAAGATCGGCACCATCGCCCTTGTCGGGCCCCTCGCGCTCGATCGCGTCAACATGAACGGCACCTGGGCCGTGGCCGCTTCGCCCTCCACAGTCGTCCCCATTGCCGACGGACTGCGCGAGGCCGTGGGCAACGCCGTGAGCGTGCTCACCGCCAAAGGAGCCAACATCGTCGACGAACTCTGGCTCGCCAGCCGGCTCAATGTCCATGACTGGAAGGACCTGTCCGTCGTCATCGACGTCCGGTCGCCCGAAGCGATGATCGCCGAGGCTGTCGCCACCGCGTCGAGCGCCGATGTTGCCATCGCCGTCGTCGGAGAGGCGCGCGAGTATTCCGGCGAGTCCTCCTCGCGCAGCGACCTTTCGATCCCCGAACCGCAGAAGAAGCTGCTCCGCGCCCTGAAGGCGACCGGCAAGCCGCTCGTCGTCGTCGTCATGACCGGACGGCCGCTGGTGCTCGCCGAGGAAGCCTTGCTTGCCGATGCGCTTCTCGTCGCCTGGTTCGGCGGGACGGAGATCGGCCACGGACTTGCGGACGTACTGTTCGGCAAGGCCGAGCCCTCCGGCCGCTTGCCGGCGACCTTCCCCTACAGCCTCGGGCAGGTGCCCATCACCTATTCTCACCGGCCTACCGGCCGCCCTGCACCGGGCCGCTTCCAGAAGTTCACCTCCGGCTATGTCGACCTGCCCGACGATGTGCCTCAGAATGACGGCCTCTACCCCTTCGGCTTCGGCCTCGGCTACGGCACGGTGGCCTATGGCCCGCCGCGCGCCGACCGGACGGAGCTTACAGGCGAGGACCGCCTCGAAGTGACCGTCACCGTCGCCAACCTCGGCGACCGCCCGACCCTCGAAACGGTGCAGCTCTACATTGGCGATCCCGTGGCAAACGTCAGTCGACCGGTGAAGGAGCTCAAGGCCTTCCGCAAGCTGGCGCTTGCGCCCCGCACCACCGAAACCGTCAGTTTCACCGTAACCGCCGCCGATCTCGACTTCTCGGTAGCGGAAACGGTCACCGATACCCGCCGACGCCTGGAGAGCGGGGCGTTCGACATCCATGTCGGCCCCAACTCTCGAGCCACCCAGTCCGTACGCGTCGTCTGGAACGAGCCGCGACGCGAAGGAAAGCGCTCATGAACTTCTCGCCGGCCACCGTCGCGGCCATGAGCGACGACGCCTTGCTGGACCTCGTGCAGCGAGCCACGCTGAGCTACTTCTGGGATTACGGCCATCCAGTGAGCGGCATAGCCCGCGAGCGCGACAACGACGCCTTCGGCTACTCGCCCAACGACACCGTCACCACCGGCGGCACCGGCTTCGGCATCATGGCCCTGATTGCCGGGGCCGAGCGCGGCTTTCTCGTCCGCGACGACGTCATCGAGCGGATCGCCCGGATGGTCGGCTTTCTCGAAACGGCGGATCGGTTCCACGGCGTCTTTCCGCATTTCCTGAATGGAGAGACCGGCAAGGTCATTCCATTCGGCGAGAAGGATGACGGCGGCGATCTCGTGGAAACGTCCTTCCTGATGGCCGGTCTTCTGACGGCACGGCAGTGGCTGATCCCGGCCCGGCCGGATGTTGCGGCCCGCATCGACCGGCTGTGGCGCGAGGTGGAATGGAGCCACCACATGAGAGCCGATGGCGCCCTGCTCTGGCACTGGAGCCCCGTCCACGGCTTTGCCATGAACCACGCTATCACCGGCTGGAACGAGTGCCTGATCACCCACGTGCTGGCCGCCGCCGCGCCCACCCCACAACGTTCCCGCCTCGACCTACCACCAATCCTGGGCCAAGGGCCGCGACTTCCTGAACGGCCGGAACTATGGCGGCGTGACCTTGCCGCTCGGCCCCGACTACGGTGGGCCGCTATTCTTCGCCCACTATTCCTTCATGGGCCTCGATCCGCGCGGCCTCTCCGACACCTATGCCAACTATGTCACCCAGAATACCGCGCACGCGCTCATCAACCGCGCTCACTGCCTGACGAATCCCGGCGGATTTTCAGGTTACGGCCCGGACTGCTGGGGGCTGACCGCATCCGACACTTTCGACGGCTATAACGCCCACTCCGCGACCAACGACACCGGCGTGATCACGCCGACGGCGGCGCTCGCCTCGTTTCCCTATGTGCCCAGGGAAGCGATGGAGGCTCTGCGAGGCTTCCTCACCGCCATGGATGGGCGGCTGTTCGGTCCGCGCGGCTTTGTCGATGCCTTCTCGCCGGGGCGGAACTGGGTGGCCTCGAGCCACCTCGCCATCGACCAGGGCCCCATTGTCGTGATGATCGAGAACCACCGCTCGGCGCTTCTCTGGATGCTGTTCATGTCGGCGCCGGAGGTGCTGGCCGGCCTTAGCCGCCTTGGCTTCTCGAGCCCCCACCTCGACAAGGTCACCGTGGCATGACGCCCGACATCATCCCGCTCGGCGGCTCAGACGATCCGGACGCGCCAGATGCCCGCATGAGCATCGAGCTGTGGCGGAGCGACAGGCGATCCCCTCGCCTTGCCATCACCGCCCATGGTCGCAATGGCGCCGCCCGCGCACCCCACATGCAGAAGCTGATCGATGCCTATCGCGCGCGCGGCTACGTCGTCGTCTCCCCCAACTGCTGCGCCTCGGCCTGGAACGACAGCGCCGGCAACGAAGCCGACTTTCTGCTGGAGAACCACGTGCGAGACGTTCGGCGCACCATCGACTGGGCGATGGTGAACGCCGCCGCCGTGGGGTGGAGTGGCAACCGCCTTGCCCTCTGCGGTCATTCCATGGGCGCTTACTCGGTCGCGCGCCTTGCCGCACAAGAGTATGCGAGCCAGACCTCCCATCTGCTGCTCGTCTCGCCCTTCACGTCCGGGGTCCGCCAGATCGAAGCGCGCGAGAAGTATCACCCGAACGGCATCGCCAACCTCAGGCGCGAAGTGCCCCGCGCGCTCGACGAGTGGCCTCGCCACGATATCTTCACCGCCATTGACCTCCTGAAACTGCCGGTGGCGGTGTTTGCCGGAGGCAAAGACATCGTGGCGCCGCCGGAGAATGTCGACGAGTTCGTGAAACGGCTACCCAAGCCGCCTTTCTACCGGCTGCTTCCGGACGCCTCTCACTGCCTGGAAGGCGGCGATTACCGGTCCGAGCTTCTGGCCGCCATCGACTGGCTGGACCTAGGTGAGACATCCTCCGCTCCGCCCGCCTGAGCCGCCACAGCTCGGGACGATGCTTCCGCGCCTCTTGAGAGGCTTAGGCATTTAGTCGTATTTACACGTAGCCCGTTTCGCCGTTTCACGATCGATGCTTGGCTTGGCGTCTGTCCGCTTTGCCGTATTTTCCGGAAAATTCCGGCGCGCGACCGCCGGGACCGACTGGAACTGTATCGTTTTGCATCGGGGCCTCGGCGATTTGGCTTTGACGGCCCACCTCCGAGAAGGTACTTACGACTCAGGCTTTTTCCTATCATTTGACGTTAACGTCAACGTAAAGTGATCGCGCCAAAGGGAGCGCTCGTCTCCCGCCTCATGAGGGAACTTCATCCGATGGCCGACGCCCGTCTGGCGGCTTCCCGCCCGCTCTCGCCGCACCTGCAGGTCTTTCGCTTCATCCTGACCATGGCGATGTCGATCGTCCACCGCATCACCGGCGGCTTTCTTTACGTCGGCACGCTATTCGTCGCCGTCTGGCTGGTGGCGGCGGCGAGCGGACCGGAGTGGTTCGCCCTCGTCGACAACGTCTATCAGAGCTGGATCGGCCGCCTGATCCTCCTGGGCCTCGTCTGGTCACTGATCCATCATGCCATCGGCGGCGTTCGACACTTCATCTGGGATCTGGGCTACGGCTTTGACCCGAAGACGGCCGACCGCCTGGCTCTGTTCAACCTCGCGGCCGGAGTGGTGCTGACGGGCATCGTCGCCATCGCCGCCCTCCTCTTCGCTTGAGGCCGCCATGAGCAAGTCCTTCCGCTTCCAGACACCGCTGAAGCAGGCCCGCGGCTTCGGCTCGGGCAAGTCAGGCACGACGCACTTCTGGCAACAGCGGGTGACCGGTGTCGCGGCCCTGCTTCTGTCGCTCGTCTACGTGGTGCTGCTCGTCAAGCTGCAAGGCGACGACTATCCCACGGTGATCGCAACGCTCGGCAACCCCTTCATCGCCGTTCTGATGCTCGCCTTCCTGGGCGTCAGCGTCTGGCACATGAAGATCGGCATGCAGGTCATCATCGAGGACTACGTCAACCAGCCGCTGCTGCGCGTGCTGGCGCTGATGGCCAACTCCTTCTTCTCGGCGCTGGTCGGCATTGCCTCGGCCGTGGCGCTCATCAAGATCACCTTCGGAGCCTGATCATGGCCGTTGCCTCAGAGAATGCCGGCGGCAAGCAGACCGCCTTCAACGTCGGCGGCCGCGCCTATCAGTTCATCGACCACACCTTCGACGTGGTGGTGGTGGGTGCCGGCGGCGCCGGCCTCCGGGCCGTCGTCGGCGCTTCGGAAGCCGGTCTGTCCACCGCCTGCATCACCAAGGTCTTCCCCACTCGCTCGCACACCGTCGCCGCGCAGGGCGGCGTTGCCGCCTCGCTTGGCAACATGGGACCGGACGACTGGCGCTGGCACATGTACGACACCGTCAAGGGGTCGGACTGGCTGGGCGATCAGGACGCCATCGAGTATCTGGTGCGCAACGCGCCGGCCGCCGTCTACGAGCTTGAGCACTGGGGCGTTCCCTTCTCCCGTACCGAGGAAGGCAAGATCTACCAGCGGCCGTTCGGCGGCATGACGACCAATTTCGGCGAAGGCATCGCCCAGCGCACCTGCGCCGCCGCCGATCGCACCGGCCACGCCATGCTGCACACCATGTACGGCCAGGCGCTCCGGCATTCGGCCGAGTTCTTCATCGAGTACTTCGCCATCGACCTGATCATGGAGAACGGTGCATGCCGTGGCGTGGTCGCGCTCGACATGGAGACCGGTTCGATCCACCGCTTCCGCGCCCACAAGACGGTGCTGGCGACCGGCGGTTACGGCCGCGCCTATTTCTCCTGCACGTCGGCCCACACCTGCACCGGCGACGGAAACGCCATGGTGTTGCGCGCCGGCCTTTCCCTTCAGGACATGGAGTTCGTTCAGTTCCACCCGACGGGCATCTACGGCGCCGGCTGCCTGATCACCGAGGGCTCGCGCGGCGAAGGCGGCTATCTCACCAACTCCGAGGGCGAGCGCTTCATGGAGCGTTATGCGCCGTCGGCCAAGGATCTTGCCAGCCGCGACGTCGTCTCCCGCTCCATGACCATGGAGATCCGCGAGGGACGTGGCGTCGGCAAGCTCAAGGATCACATCTACCTGCACCTTGACCACCTTGACCCGGCGATCCTGGCCGAGCGGCTGCCGGGCATCTCGGAAAGCGCCAAGATCTTCGCTGGCGTCGACGTAACGCGCGAGCCGATCCCGGTGCTGCCGACCGTCCACTACAACATGGGCGGCATCCCGACGAACTATCATGGCGAGGTGCTGGCCAAGATCGATGGCGATCCCGACCGGATCGTGCCGGGCCTGATGGCCGTCGGTGAGGCCGCCTGCGTGTCGGTGCACGGCGCCAACCGCCTCGGCTCCAACTCACTGATCGACCTCGTGGTGTTCGGCCGCGCCGTCGGCCACCGCTGCGCCGAGACCATCGACAAGGGCGCCCGCATCGCCGACCTGCCCAAGGACGCCGGTCTCTATGCCCTGGAGCGGCTCGACCGCGTGCGCCATGCCTCCGGCTCGACGCCGACGGCTGAGCTCAGGCTGTCGATGCAGAAGACCATGCAGTCCAACTGCGCCGTGTTCCGTACCGGCGAAGTGCTGGAGGAGGGTGTCAAGCTGATCCACGACTGCTGGGCGGCCGGAGACGATCTCAAGACCACCGACCGCTCGCTGATCTGGAACACCGATCTCACCGAGGCGCTCGAATACGAGAACCTGATTCTGCAAGCCGTGGTCACCATGGAAGGCGCTGCCAACCGCAAGGAAAGCCGGGGCGCGCATGCCCGCGAGGACTATCCCAACCGCGACGACGGTGAGTGGATGAAGCACACGCTGGCTTCCATCGATGCCGAGGCGCGCAGCGTCGCCCTCGATTACAGGCCGGTGCATGCCTACACGATGACCTCCGAGATCGACTACATCCAGCCGAAGGCGCGCGTGTACTGATAAGGCCGCCAAGACCATATGCCGCCAATCCGATCGGCTAACGAATGCGTTCGAGGACAACTCCATGGTTCAGCTGACTCTGCCGAAGAACTCGAAGATCAAGGCCGGCAAGGTCTGGCCAAAGCCAGAGGGCGCGGCGCACGTCCGCGAGTTCCGCATCTATCGCTGGGACCCGGAAGACGGGCGCAATCCGCGGCTCGACACCTTCTTCGTCGATGTCGACGATTGCGGGCCGATGGTGCTCGACGCGCTCCTGTGGATCAAGAACAAGGTCGATCCGACGCTGGCGCTGCGCCGCTCCTGCCGCGAGGGCATCTGCGGCTCCTGCGCCATGAACATCGACGGCATGAACACGCTGGCCTGCACCAAGGGCATGGAAGAGATTTCCGGCCCCATCAAGGTCTATCCGCTGCCGCACATGAACGTGGTGAAGGACCTGGTGCCCGACCTCACCCACTTCTACGCCCAGCACAAGTCGATCGAGCCTTGGCTGCACACCTCGTCGCCGACGCCGGAGACCGAGTGGCTGCAGAGCCATGACGACCGCCAGAAACTCGACGGCCTCTACGAGTGCATTCTCTGCGCCTGTTGCTCGACGTCCTGCCCGAGTTACTGGTGGAACGGCGACCGCTACCTCGGCCCGGCGATCCTGCTCCAGGCCTACCGCTGGCTGATCGACAGCCGCGACGAGGCGACCGGCGAGCGACTCGACAATCTCGAGGATCCGTTCCGCCTCTACCGCTGCCACACCATCATGAACTGCGCCCAGACCTGCCCGAAAGGGCTCAACCCGGCCAAGGCGATTGCCGAGATTAAGAAGATGATGGTCGAGCGGCAGATCTGACGGTCATTTCCCTCCTTCGATGAAAAAGGCGGCCCGAGGTGATTCGGTGCCGCCTTTTTTGTGCGCCTTGCCGCCACAACACCTTGCCTGCGACCTGCTTCCGTCCTTTTTCCACCTCAATAAGGACGGCTTCCGACGGCTTATATCCCAATCGGCGCTGGGCTCTCCGGCGCTGCTGGAAGCCAAAGAAATGTTCGCCCGTAAACTCCTCGTCAGCCTCGTCTTCGCCGCCGTCTTTGCCCAGGCTCTCGCCGCCCTTGCCGAGTACGCCGCCGTGAAAAGCGCCGCGTCGATGAGCACTGTTGTGGAAACGACTGCTTCTCTGGAAGCACCGACATCCTGATCGAATAGCTGCCGCTGGCTGCCCACAAAGCCAGCAGACCGGCGCCAGCTGGTCGCCGACGATGGCGCCCGATCAAGACAAGCGCGCATGCGCTACGCCCTTCGACGGGCTTGAAGGCGCGTCCTTGAGACTATACCTCGCCAACGTCCGACTGGCGGTACGCCGATTCTGCCTTGAAGATGAAGACCTTAGACTTTGGTCTAGGTTGGTTGTCCGGGGAAGGCGAGTGGGTGGCGCGCTTTATGCATTTGAGTTTTGCGAGAGGCGCGTCATCGGCCTGTCTCGCAAACGTCATGGAGAATCCATCGGCGCGGCGCAGAGGAGTGTGGGACTGATCGCGCCCTGAGAGCGCGCGCTTCCCTGGAGCATGGTGAAGAGAGACGGAACGATGGCGTTGATGACACCTCCGAGCGGCAGGGGCTTGTTCAGGATGCAGACCGTCGATGTACTGTTTCTGTGCGAAACCAACAGTGCAACCAGCCTGATGGCCGAAGCGCTGCTCAATCAGCGTGGCGACATGCGCATCCGCGCCTTCAGCGCCGGAAGTCGGCCGGCAACGGCCCTCCTGCCCGAAGCGGAGCAGGCGCTCAGTCAGCGCGCCATCCCGACTGACGGGCTGGAGCCAAAGTCGTGGACCATCTTCGCCCTACCCGGCGGGCTTCGCCCTCACATCGTCGTCGATCTGGCCACCGTCACCTGGACCGAACCGGATTGCGCCCGTCTCGCCGAATACGCGACGCTTCGCTGGCCGTTGCGCGACCCCGCACTGGTCGAGCGCAAGGCGGACCGTCGCGCCGTGACCGAGACGGTGCTCAACGCCCTGCAGACCCGCATTTCCGGCGAGCTGATGCGACGCATCGACAGCGTGCGACAGGCGATCGACGGCGAGCAGTCGCCAACCTCCCGGCAGTGGGCCTGATCGACTCCCAGGGATTCGCCGACGATAGCGCACGATGATGCACAGGCAACGTCTTACCGTGCGCTCGCCGCGGTTTTCCGCCAAGCGGCCACTGACGGAATTCCTCTTGAAATCAGCTAATTAGCCCAAACGCTCAGCCAGGAATGACGGAGTTTTCTATTGAGCCGCATACCCTCTTGCGCTCGCACCGAACATCGTTATAGTGCGCGGCCACGAGCCGGTGCGCTGGCCGTGTGGAGAGGTGGCCGAGTGGTTTAAGGCGCACGCCTGGAACGCGTGTATAGGGGCAACCCTATCGAGGGTTCGAATCCCTCCTTCTCCGCCATAATTATTTGATTTTATTGATGTTTTTCGATTTTTACCACATAAGGCAAATCTCATCGCATGTTCAAAGGCTTGCGGTGGTCAGCAGCTAAGGCCTTGTTCCAGAGACCGATTTGGTCCCGTTCCCTACCGTCGATACGCCCGAATGTCTCACGAGGCCATTTTACTGGTACACTAACTTTCGCGATCCGGGTTGGCAGGGTTTTGATGCTCGCTCCACGGGCGCGATGCTTGTTCCGGTCGGAACAATCGGTCCCTGCCTGACGAGCACTGATGGCATCGCCGTTTGCTCGGAAACGCAATCCGGGACATGCTCAAGACCGGCACGCCCATAGAGCTGTGGTGGCAAGATGAAGCACGGGTCGGACAGAAGAACACGATCACACGCCGATGAGCCAAACGCGGCACCCGACCTTCGGCGCCCAAGGCTGGCAAAGGAGCCGCTCTTGTCATGCCGCGCTGCGATACCGACTCCATGAACCTCCGCCTCGTCGAAATATCCAGGGCTGTGGCCCCGGCACACACGTCGTGTTGCTGCTCGATCAGGCCGGTTGGCACACCACCGCCAAACTCCCCATCCCCGCCAACATCACTCTCCTGCCGTTGCCGCCCAGATGTCCTGAGCGCAATCCGCAGGAAAACGTCTGGCAGTTCATCCGAGACAACTGACTCTCAAACCGCGTCTTCCAAAGCTATGCCGATATTCTCGACCACTGCTGTGACGCCTGGAACAAGCTCGTCGGTCAGCCTTGGCGCATCATGTCAATCGGGAGGCGAGAATGGGCCAATCGGTTCTGATAAATGAGAGCTGGTACTATCCTCTCACTGCCTGATGATGGGCGCAGACGATGGTGCTGTCGATCATCAACACGGGTTCGCGACTATGATGCCAGCGAGAAAATCAAGGGGCGCAAGCGGCACGTCTTCGTCGATGCGGGAGGCGGCTGATCAGACGTTCCGGCGCGAGATCGAGAGTTTCGCCCATGTGATTTTCGCGGGAAGCCCGGCGCAGCGCGAATTCTGGTTGGGTCAAAAGGACCTAGGACCAAATGAAATCCGCGCCCGGTATGGCTGCTTGAAGCCCTGCCTTCATGGGAGCGACGCTCACAATCTAGACAACGTGGCCTCAGCGTTCGGCAATCGTTTCTCATGGATCAAGGGCGGTATAGAATTCGAGGCGCTTCGTCAGGCATGCATCGACCCCGACGCGCACTCCTACGTCGGGCAACAGCCGCCGTGCTCGGACATACCGTCACAGGTGATTTCGCACGTCCGGATTGATAACGCAGATGATCAAACGTGCGATAACGGCGGGGATGAGGCCGGATCAGACGGGATTATCCGGGATTTCGCGGGATCTGGTGAGACAGCGTGATATCCAACTGACTTTCGCGAATGAGCTTAACCCCTCGTGCCCTTGGCCAAGAAAATCCTGACAACCGATCAGGTTTCGTCGGTTTTGTGTTTCGTCGAGATACGGATGCCCGGGCGATCGTCAGGCGTCCCTACGAATTCGATACCAGCGCTTTCTAGGGCTGCCTTAATAGTGGCAAGCGTTGAAATTCTCCCTTGTGGAATACCGTCCGACAATTCTATTCGCTGGACGGTTCGCAAACTCACGGAACATCGCTCAGCAAGTTCTTCTGCCGAAACGGAGAGCGCCGCGCGGGCGGCGCGAATTTGCGCGCCTGTCAGCATTTCAAATGACGTTGCCCCCAGGAATTATCCAGTTCTGAGTTCGTTTCCGGCGTTGGGTTTGTCCTGACGGACAGTGATGTCGGGCGTCGGCGCGGAGCCTTTCGTCTGGCGCAGCGCCAGAGCCCGACGGGGTGGGAAAGTCGCCGCAAACTCGGCTGGCGTAAGCCAGCCGATCTGAGAATGCGGGCGCGACGTGTTGTAATCAGTCCTCCAATTCGCCAGTGCGGCCTTTGCCTGGGCCAGCGAGGAGAACAGCGTCTCGTTGAGCAACTCGTCACGTAGGCGGCCGTTGAAGCTCTCGATGAAGCCGTTCTGCATAGGCTTGCCCGGGGCGATGTAGTGCCATTGGACGCCAGCGCCCTCTGCCCATGTGAGAATGGCGTTGCTGGTGAACTCGGTGCCGTTGTCGGAGATGATCATCTTCGGCTTGTCGCGCTCGGCAATCAGCCGATCGAGCTCACGAGCCACACGGACACCTGACAGTGAGGTGTCTGCCAATAGCGCCAGGCATTCCCGCGTGCAGTCATCGACGACCGTGAGGATGCGAAAGCGCCGGCCGTCAGTGAACTGATCGGAGATAAAGTCGAGGCTCCACCGTTCGTTGGGAGCCAGCGGCAACAACACCGGCGCCCGTGTGCCGATCGCCCGCTTCCGGCCGCCACGCCGTCTCACCGTCAGCTTCTCCTCCCGGTAAAGGCGGAACAGCTTCTTGTGGTTGACCTCGTAGCCTTCCCGACGCAGCAGCACATGCAGACGTCGGTAGCCGAAGCGACGGCGCTCGTGGGCAAGCGCAGTCATGCGATCCCGGAGATCCCGATCATCGGGTCGAGTGGACTGGTATCTCATCGTCATGCGGCAACAGCCGATGGCTTTACACGCCCGCCGTTCGCTCATCCCATGATATGCTCCATCAGGTGAGCGACAGCCTTCCGCTCGGCAGCGGGCGCTACCACTTCTTTCCCAGAAGATCCTTCAGGGCGACATTGTCCAGCATGGCGTCGGCCAGCATCCGCTTCAGCTTGGCGTTCTCCTCCTCAAGCGCCTTCAATCGCTTGGCCTCGCTGACCTCCATGCCGCCGTACTTGGCTTTCCATTTGTAGATGCTGGCGTCACTGACACCGTGCTTGCGGCACAGCTCGGCAACCGGGACGCCGCTCTCGTGCTCCTTCAGGATCCCGATGATCTGTTCTTCGCTGAAACGACTGCGCTTCATGTCCTGGTCCTCTCTATGGGCCAGAACGAACTTCAAACCGGATTAGGCCGTAGACTCATAAGCTGGGGCACCAGATCCTCGCTGCCACGAGTTTGAGGGCGGCCATGTAGTTCTCGGGCCGCTTGTCGTAGCGGGTGGCGATGCCTCGGAACTGTTTGATCCGGTTGAAGAACCGTTCCACGAGGTTGCGCTGTCGGTAAACCCAGCGCGAGAAAGCGAAGGTGCCTTTGCGGTTGGTCTTTGGCGGGATGTTGGCCCAGGCTTTTCGCTGGGCAGCCTTGGTGCGGCTGGCGTTGTTGTCGTAGCCCTTGTCGGCCAGCAGGATGTCACCTTCACCAAGGCCATCGATCAACGCGTCCGCCTCGATACAGTCAGCGACCTGGCCGCCGGTCAGGCGAAGGGTGACGGGACGGCCTTCGGCGTCGACAAGCGCGTGGATCTTGCTCGTGAGCCCGCCGCGGGAGCGTCCCATGCCACCATCGTCTCCATCCCCCTTTTTCCCGTGGCCGCGTGCTGGTGGGCGCGAACACAGGTCGAGTCGATCATGACGATATCGCCGTCGTAAGCTTGGGAAACCGCTTCGAGAAGTCGATCCCAGACACCGGCCTTTCGCCAGCGGACGAAGCGATTGTAGCACGTGGTTGACGGGCCATAGCGTTCTGGAACTTCCGCCCAGGGGGAACCCGTTCTGAAGCGCCAGAGGATGCCGTTCAGCACGCGACGATCATCGACGCGAGGAACGCCACGAGGCTTATTCGGCAGCAGCGGCGAGATGATCGACCATTCATGGTCAGTGAGTTCGTAACGGCGGCGCGTCATCCAAGGCTCCCTCATGCGGAAGCCTTGAATCACGACAGCCCAAAACTGCCAAGCGGATTTATGAGTTTACCGCCTAGGCACAAGGGGCAACGTCAGAGCACGTCAATTCAAACAAACCGAACCACTTCACAATTCGTTGATTTGCACGCAGGCCTCAAAGAAATACGCGCCACTATACCACTTATCAAACCAATCATCACCAAATCGAAGCCTGGAGTGTCTTTAAAAGGAATTGGCTCTGTAGTGCCAAGAAAGATTTGATAGATAATAAGCCCGAAAAGCAGCGTCGCCCCTCTTCGCGCGGTCGCAAACAAGATCCGCGTATACGCCCAGACAATGCAGAGCGCAGCCGGGATGCCCGCTCCTAGCGCTAGTTCGAGAAATTCATTCTGCGTATTTGGGGGAGAGAACCCAGGTATAAACCCCATTCGAAAGGCATGTTCTGGCAAAAATTGAGCGATAGTTCCGAATCCCCAACCCGTAATCGGGCGCTCCATAATTAATCTCGGCAGGTATCCCCATATTTTCGTTCTATTGTTAAGCGTTAATATTTCTTCAGAACCGCCACTTCTCGCTATATCTCCAAAATAATAGGTTATATCTACATTATTTACTAAAATTATACAAACTGTTGCGAAAATAAAAAACGTGAAAGCTACAATATATACGTTTCTTCGTAGCGCGAAATTTATAGACAAGACGATTATCATCCCGAGAATTGGCGTTCGGCTCCCCGACAGGACGAGCGTCACGCTAAACACGAAGCAAGCGATATATTTAGATATTTTTTGAACTGTGCTGAGCCGCTCCGGCGACAGAGTGAGCAGCATAAGTCCGTAACCGCATAGCATCCCAAGCATCTGAGGGTGTTGAACTATGCCCTTCATGCGTCCCGCCGGGTCGCCGCCGAAGCTCAAGATCGGAACACCGAATACAGCCAAGTGATAGAGCACGCTCAATACGCAGATCAGTAGCAGAGTATTCTTGGTAATCGACATTATTTTCTTGGTTCTGAATGTGAACCCAAAATAGACGGCCGACCAGAAGCACATCGTTGTCGCCAACACATAGCCAAGAGACAACACCGGCAAATCGGTAAAGAGCACAGATAAAAACAACAAATGAAAAGCAATTACCCACAATCTGAGCTGAGGCGAAATAAATACATTAATGAATACCCTCAGCCGAAACAATGGCAACAATAAAACTAAAGACCACAATAGCAATTTAAGTATAATTTGAGTATCAATACTTTTATCAGAAATGTCTCTGCTTCTAATGTATATAGGTGTGAAAAATAAAAGACAAAAAAACCCAAAATTCTCTACTAATTCGCGGTAATTTCGTCTATTGTATGCTGCAGCCGAACTGCGACTGGCGTTTCTCATCTGATGACAGGCAAGATTCATATTCGATGATTCCGCGGGTTCGCGCACAACAAGCAAGTGAGGTCAGTCCTATGAAAGATCCGAGCACTCCATCGGACTATGAAACTACTTCTCGACGATCTTCCCGTTTAGGACTAGATGGTTCGTCCCGATCGGCCCAAATACAAGCCCCTTCGTCGCCCGCTCCGCCACGAGAGAAATATTGTTGAAGTCAGTCTGCCCAGAAATAGAAAGTGAGTACGACATGTGGGGGACAAGATCGCGCTCGTAAACCGACAGAGAAAATGTGGAGTACTTAACGCTATGTAGGATCAGGCCGTTGATCGGGTCAGGCTTGACATTCTTCCTATCGCCCGGGCTTTCGATACGGCAACCGGACAGGACGGTGTGAGACAAATTCCTCAGATTGAAGCCGTGGCCGTATCCGTCTTGGCTCTCACACGCGGAAAAGATGCAATAGCTTGCTTCGGAGTGGAAATTGTCTCCGGATTCCGGGTTTCGCATTCCGGAATACCAGGATTTCACGTTGGTTAGCCGGTTGTTCGCCGCCCGACTGGTCAGTTTGACGCCGTGTCCTCCCATCCCTCCGAAAGAACTGTTCGAAATGGAGTTGTCGTAGGAATCGAGAACGAGTCCATCGCCATCACAGTGGAGCGCCTGAACTCCGGTCAGTATCTGTTCTCCGCGCCCTTCTATTCGAAGCGCATCTCCTTTGAAACCGGTGACGATGAGGTCGGCGAACTGATTTCGGACATCATAGAAGTGCAGAGAACTTCCACCTTTCACCTCGTTTCGATCGTAGCTGCCTGCGATGTGGATACCGCGGTGGGCGTCACTTGTCTGGTTCTCTTTGTCGCCGATCAGGACGAGATTGGCGACGTAGATCAGGCTGTCCGTCGGTTTGGAAAGCACGATCATCGGAACGTTCGCGCGGGGCACCGAGCGCAGACGGGTCGCGTGCCCGTGACCGACGAGCACCGACTCGCTGGAAAGTCTAATTTGCTGGACGTTGTAGGCTTCGCCGCCAGGAAGCGGCGGGATGAAGACGGCTTCGCCGGAATCGACCGCCTTCTGAATGAGATCGGTGTCGTCCTTGGTGCCGGCGACGCCGAATTTCGACAGGGGTACCGCCGCCGCGAAGAGCCCTCCCGCCAGAACGCCGCGTCTCGTCGGAGTCATGACTCCATCCTCCTTTGCCGACGGACGTCGTCTGGACGCTGCGTACTCTCCGGTGGCCCGACCTCGCGGCGTCTTGCAGCTTCCAATCCGAGCAGTCGCTTTGCGACGCTTCTCATCTCCTCGGAGGTGATCTGAGATGCACCGTCGCGGTAAACGAGCACCAGCAGCCTCGAAGGTCATCGAGGCGTTTCCGTGTCTGGCGATTCGCTGTCGAGGGGGACGCCGCCTCGTCGAAGGGACTAAGCGGCCGTTCCGCCCTCCGCCTTCCCGTGAACGTCCGATGGAGACGGGTCGGTTAGGCGGTAAACTCATAAATCCGCTTGGCAGTTTTGGGCTGTCGTGATTCAAGGCTTCCGCATGAGGGAGCCTTGGATGACGCGCCGCCGTTACGAACTCACTGACCATGAATGGTCGATCATCTCGCCGCTGCTGCCGAATAAGCCTCGTGGCGTTCCTCGCGTCGATGATCGTCGCGTGCTGAACGGCATCCTCTGGCGCTTCAGAACGGGTTCCCCCTGGGCGGAAGTTCCAGAACGCTATGGCCCGTCAACCACGTGCTACAATCGCTTCGTCCGCTGGCGAAAGGCCGGTGTCTGGGATCGACTTCTCGAAGCGGTTTCCCAAGCTTACGACGGCGATATCGTCATGATCGACTCGACCTGTGTTCGCGTCCACCAGCACGCGGCCACGGGAAAAAGGGGGATGGAGACGATGGTGGCATGGGACGCTCCCGCGGCGGGCTCACGAGCAAGATCCACGCGCTTGTCGACGCCGAAGGCCGTCCCGTCACCCTTCGCCTGACCGGCGGCCAGGTCGCTGACTGTATCGAGGCGGACGCGTTGATCGATGGCCTTGGTGAAGGTGACATCCTGCTGGCCGACAAGGGCTACGACAACAACGCCAGCCGCACCAAGGCTGCCCAGCGAAAAGCCTGGGCCAACATCCCGCCAAAGACCAACCGCAAAGGCACCTTCGCTTTCTCGCGCTGGGTTTACCGACAGCGCAACCTCGTGGAACGGTTCTTCAACCGGATCAAACAGTTCCGAGGCATCGCCACCCGCTACGACAAGCGGCCCGAGAACTACATGGCCGCCCTCAAACTCGTGGCAGCGAGGATCTGGTGCCCCAGCTTATGAGTCTACGGCCTAGGGCGAGCTGGCCGGACGATCTCGGACCTCTCCGGAAAGCAGTCGCCTCAACCCCGAGAGGTCGCGTAGGTAACGACCAGCCGACAGGTGTCCGGTCACGACGAAATAGGCGCCGACTGCTATCTTCCGAAGAAGCATTCCTAGGTCCGAGGGATGTCGAAAGGCGTGCGCTGCGACCGCTCGGAGTGCACCGACATAATAGACACCTCGCAACGACCGATCGGGGTCGCGGTGGCCGACATGTCGCCCTGGGCTGGCGAGTGTCTTCCGCGCCTCCGAATACGAGCGCAACGCATAGTCGGTGTCTTCACCGCCGTTGTACCGGGCGCCGGCGCCGAGGTCCTCGTCGAAGCGGCCCACCCGTCCAACGACGCCGCCCCGCAGGAAGATCGTATTGGAGGAAGCGCCGCGCGCCACGTCCTTCGAGCGGGCCATTGTGACCGGGCCGCGCGTCCACTTTTCAGGAGCCGCAGCGTAACGACAGAAGAAGAAGTCGAGCGCAGGGTCTTCGAAAAGGGCCAGAACGCCTTCAATCAGTCCCTCCGGATACCATGCATCGTCGTCCGGGAATGCGACGAGCGTGGAGGATGAGAACACGGATTCATCCGCGCCGGACAGAAGGATGTTGCGTGCCTTCGAAAGCGAAACCTTCGTGTCGATGATGCGAGCATCGACCCAGTCTGGCAAGCCGACGAGCGCCGCGTCGTCGGCCTTCTGCAGCAGAAGGTGAAGGTTCAGCTCTTGCCCAGGGTTCGCCTCGCGAAACTCCGTCAGAGATCGGATCAGTCGAGACAGAGCGTCCGAGCGCCGCCCGTCGACGATGGTCGTCGTGAAGAGATGTATCCGCACGCCGCAATGCTCCAGTTCAAATCGCATCGAGGGGAACAGAGAGCCGTGTCGCCGTCCGCTGACGCTCGCCCCTCATCGGAAGTCTCTCGCGGGCGCGCGGGACGTATCGGAAGCGTCTCCGCACCTGCCCCGCTCGGCGGGCGCAGGAAACCGTCGCGTCGCACCGCTCGCGTTCGGCCGAAGTCGGTCGGCCTCGCCCAGCACGCCTCGGTCACGATGTCACTGCCTCGCCGGAAAGGCGCCGCCGCGGAGCGTTCAGTCGTTTGGAGCGTCCGAAGTCGTCCGCGCTTCAGTGAACAGGAAGGCCTCGAGACGATCGAAGGCGACTTTGGAATCGAGTTCGCGGGCGAGGGCGAGCTGCCGCTCGACCGGGTTGACGATTTCTCCCGATGCCACGCGCTCGACCGCGCGCGCGAAGGCTTCCGGGTCCTCCGGAGGAATGACGGTGGCGACGTCCTTCGTGAACTCGCCGAGTTCCATTTCTGGCGTCGCCGTCACGATGATCGGTCGGCCGCTCGCCAACATTCCCCCCAACTTGGACGGCATCAGCAGGTCGCCGACGCTTGCCCGCTGCGGCAGGAGATGCAGATCGCACATGCGCAGGAAATCGCCGAGCCGCTCGGCCGGTTGGAGCGGCAGGAAGGCAACGTTCTTCAAGCCTGCGGCGGCCTTCTCCAGATTCACCTTTTCCGGCCCCTCGCCGGCGATGACGAACAGAATTCGATCGTCGTCGGACAGGCGCTTCGCCGCCTCGATGATCACGTCCAGCCCCTGCTTCGCTCCGAGGTTGCCGGCGTAGAGAGCGACGAAGACCGACGAGGGCAGCCCCAGCTCGGCTCGGTATTCCGAATGGTCGTCGCCGCTGCGAAAGAGCGAGGTCTCGACCCAATTCCGAATGACCGCCAGATTCGGGCCGAAATCGTGCTCCGCCGAAATCTTATCCGCCATCTTTTGCCCGCTGACGATCACCTTGTCGAAGGCGGCCGTACACATCGCTTCGAACTTCTTGCCGAGGGTGCGAAGCCAGGAATAGGAATTCAGATGCCCAACCGCGAAGGCCGCATCGACCTCCAGGTCTTGCACGTAAAGCACGCTCACGGCACCGCAGAGTTTAGCGGCGACCAAGGTGATCGGCGCGGCTAACAAGGTCGGCTCCACCAGAAGGATCGTCGTCGGCCGTTTTCGGATCGCATGCCAGAGAATGACCGGCGCCGCCGATAGCGCGAACGACAAGGGAGCGATGACCCGCCAGACACCCGACATTTTCGATCGCATGATCAGAGGGCAGCGCACGACCGTCGTCGTCCCCCGTCCGCTCGATCCGATAGCGGTTGGAATAGGGCGCCTGCGCGGCCCAGCCGGGGTAATGGGGCGGCGTCGTCACCACCGTCACGCCCTGTTCCCGCCGCGCCAGCTCCGCCCCCAGATCGCCAGTATATTTCCCGCAGCCAGTCAACTCGGGCGCATAGTTCATGCAGACGAAAAGAATGCCTTCAGCCGACATGAGCAACTCCATTTGAAATGCATCAGGCCCTGCGTCCGACCCGAGGGTCGGTCCGATCACGGGCTCGCGAGGAGAGCGGTTCGAGCACGCCCCCGACAGAGGGCGCTCCGCGATGCTGCTGCCTACCGCGGTCCGGTGGGACAACGAAGATCAGCCGTCGGCTTCCGGAGACGGGTTCGGTCGAGTTGTGACGCGTCGCGCGAGCACGGAACGGACGAACTGCACGTTGTCCGCCACGGCGCCTCGAAACATCGGCAAGAGTGAGAGCAGCGACATCGAAAGCACGAACAAGGCGGCGCAGACTAGGGCTTCGGCGATGAGCTTCGGGAGCTGAGCCATGCCATCGAACGCGTTCTCGCTGAGCCACAGTCCTGCGGCCATCACTAGAGACGCGAGGAGCGCTACGCCCGACGATCGGGAAAACGGTGCGAGATCGATGTTCAAATCGTGTTTCAGATAGAGCAGCTGCAGAAGGAAGGCGGCGTAGGAGACCGCGATGACGGCGCCGAGCGCAGAGACCAGACCGAAGGGTGCCGCTGCGCTGACGAATGCGAAGGTCAGCAACATCTGAATCACGGCGGTGGAACGCACCCGGCGCGATTTTCCGGCGTTGACCATGATCGGTCCGAAGAGCAGGGACATGGCCATCGTCGGCGCCGACAGGCAGAGAATTGCGAGGATGTCGGCCGACGGCAGCCACTTCTCGCCGACTAACAGCAGCACGACGTCGCGCGCGAGCAGGGCGAGAACGGCATAGATAGGAAAGCCGACGAGCGTCAGCAACATGAGATATCTCAGCGCGGCCGCCCGCAGCTGGCTCGCATTTTCGGCATAGGTGGAGAAGACCGAATTGGAGACCTGCACCACCGGTTGGAGTATTACCTCCCGCAGCAGATCGCCGAGACGGAACGCAATCTTCACGAAGCCGAGTTGCGTCGTGCCGACGAAATATCCGACGACGAGGTCGAAAATGCGGACGTTAACGATAAAGAGCAACGATGCGATCGAGACATCGAAGCCGGTCTTGAAGAGTTCGCGTGCTTCGGATCGGTCGAAGATGAATCGGGGCCTCCAGCGGTAGGAGACGATGAGGACGCTAGAGTAGGTGGCCGCGAACACGAGTCTTTGAGCGACCAGCGCCCAGTATCCGGCGCCGTAGAAGGCGAGACCGAAAGACACCAATCCGCTCGCGAACGTCGCCAACATGGCGCGAAGCGCCAGGTATTTGTGGAGATAATGGCGTCGAGCTTCCGATTCATGCACTTGACCGACGATGAGCAGAAACGGAAACGGTGCCATCGCCAGTAATATGCTCTGCAGCGCATCGACGGCGTAGATGTTCGCAAACAGGGGACTGGATGCGGCGATCACGGCGCCGAGCCCTACCGAAATCATGATCTGCATCCAGAACGACGTCGACAGGCGCGTCTCGGTCATCGGGCGCCTCAACAACGCCTCGACTTGCCCAAGTCGTCCGAAGTTGCTCAAGAAATCGACGAGCGCCGTCGCCAGTGCCATCGCGCCGAAATCCTTCGGCGAGACGACACGGGCGAGATAGACGAAGACCAACACACTTATCGTCTGCTGACCTATGTTGCCGAAAAAGAACCACGCCGTCGACTTGAAGGCGGTTCGGCGCAGATTGGGCTTGTTCATCGGGATCCGTGCTAGTGTCCTTGGGACGATGGTGGCTCCGATGAGGCCGCCGACGAACGACGTCGACCGCATCGGAGCGTCTCATTTACCCGCTTCGGGTCGACGCCTCGCGGTGGTCCGAAGCGTCGAGGCGGTTTTCCTTCCAGTGTCTTCCAAACTCGCCAATCGGCGTCTCTACCCGACCCGGCTCGAAACGAAGTCCTGGATCTTCTCTGGGCGCAGCAACGGTTCGGGATTGTCGGGCGTCGACAGGGCGAGTTGGAGCTGCCTGTAGAAATACCCGGGTTCTGAATCGTCCACGACGTAGATGCCGCTCCGGCCGCGGAGATAGTTCGTGATCTGACGCTGGTGGTCGTCAAAGTGCTCGTCGTAATTACTGAGCCTCGGAACGATGATCAGCGGCTTTCCCAGACCGTTCGCCTTCAGAATGGATCCGACGCCGGCGTGGCTAACGATCACGCTCGCCTTGTTCATGATCGCCGTGAGATCACCGTCGGTCACGAAGTCGCGGAGTTCGGCTCCGGAGGCTTCGACGCCATCGAGAATGCGCCGATCGCCGACCCCGTATTGTATGCTCCAATCGATCGCATCCATTCGAACAGCGGCGACGAGGCGGAGCAGGCGGTCAAACGGCTTGTCCAGAGTGCCCACCGTCACGCAAATCAATGATCGACCCATTGAAACCAATCCTCCGACTTTCATCTGCGAGATGAGGCCACTGCGTGTATATCTCATCTGAAAGCTTTAGACGCGCCAGCAGACGACATGTGTTCGAAACCGCATCAACGCGGGAAATCGTGTCGATATAGATGCTCTTCGTACCGAAGAGCTTCGCGACGACGAACGCCGTGAGACAGAACGGTCCGCCGGTGCTTAAGATCGCCCGCGGTCTTAACTTCAGGAAATAGGACAGGAAGATCCAGAAGTTGAGGAAATGGCCCCAGACCCCGAAGCGGGTGTTGTGGGCTCGCAGGACGTCCACCTTCGCTCCGTCTTTCGTGACGTGGGATTCGGCAGGCGGATAGCTGATGAAGATGCGATTCGCCACTCGGGCGGTCATGACCACCGCTTGACTGAAATGTCCACCGGGCGAGGCCACCACCAGAACAGGCCCCGCCGTGACGAGCCGTCCACCCGAAGACGTCGTGTTCTCCACCATTCGCCGTCCTTTCGCGCCAGAGTAGAGGCCCGGGTGGGCCCGGGCCACCAATCAATCGAGCCGCAGTTCGGCGAGTTCGTCGATCGCTTCGTGAATCGGATACTGGTGATTTCCGAAAAACAGCCCGTTTTTCGAAATGTAGTCGGCATTGACGAGGTCGCTGTGCAGCTCGTGCGGCATGTGGCGAAGCACCGTGTTGCGCGCGAAGTTGCCGGCCACGATCGATCGGATCTCGAAGCCGCGTCCCACCATCCAGTCGACGAGGCGACGTCGGTCGAAGCCTGCCTCCTGACGCAACACGATGCTGAAACCGAACCAGCTGCTCGCCCCGATTTCCTTCTGGATCGTGAAGAGGGGATGCTCGCTGAGCCGTTGTTGCAGATAGAGGCCGTTGGCGCGGCGTTCGCCGACGATGGTCGGCAGCTTCGCCACCTGTTCGATGCCGATGGCGCCCGACATTTCGAGCGGCCGCACGTTGTAGCCCGGCAAGACGAAGCGAAACGATTCTTCGAAAAAGTTGTCCGATTTCACACCGGTGATGCGGTTGTGCTTCGGCAGATTTCGGGTCCAGCCATGCGAGCGCAGACAAAGCAGGATGTGATGGAGTTCTTCGTCGTCGGTCACGACAATCCCACCTTCCATCGTCGAGATGTGGTGAGAGAAGAAGGTCGAGAAGGAACCCATCACGCCGAAGGAACCTGTCTTGCGCCCTTCGAACGAAGCTCCCATCGACTCGCAGTTGTCCTCGATAAGAATGATGTCGCGATCACCGACGATCTTGCGGATCGCCGTGAAGTCGTTGGGATTTCCGAGGAGGTTGACGATCATTATGGCGCGTGTCTTGTCGCTCACCGCATCGGCGAGCGCGTCGAGGTCGTAGTTCAACGTCTCACGATCGATGTCGACGAACTTCTGCACCAATCCGTACTGAGCGAGCGGATAATAAGTCGTCGGCCAGGAGACCGCCGGCACGATGATTTCGTCGCCGGGCTTCAGGCGTCGCGCCTCGTCTTCGACGAAGAACAGCGCGGCCGTCATGAGGAGGTTGGCCGAGGAACCGGAATTGACCATCACCGCGCAACGGCTGCCCTGCCATTCGGCGAAACGACGCTCGAACTCGGCGACCCGCGGTCCCATCGTGAACACGCCGCTGTCGACGACGCTCTGAATTGCGGCATATTCCTGCTCGTCCCAGCTCGTCGTCGCCAGAGGGTACTTGAAGCTCATCGAACGATCTCCTCGAGGAAGTAGCGGTACGTCCTGGCGATTCCCTCTCGAAGCGAGACCTTGGGCGACCAGTTCCATTGGCGTTGGCGGGTGACGTCGACGAGCTTGCGTTTCATTCCAGTCGGTCGCGTCGTGTCGAAGACGAAGCGCCCGGACCAGCCGATCACGTCGCGAACCGCTTCGTAATATTCGAGGATCGTGTAGTCGTGCCCCAACCCGACGTTCATCAGATCTGGGGTCGCCTTGAAGTCGCCGAGAGCCGCCGCGATGGCGTCGGCCAGATCGCCGACGTACATGAATTCTCGTCGCGCCGTCCCGTCACCCCAGATTTGGACGGTGTTCGCCCCAGTCGTCATCGCCTCGTGTATCTTCACGATGATTGACGGTAGGAGATGCGAACGAGCCTTGTCGAAGTGGTCATAACGGCCGTAGAGATTACACGGGAGGAAGGTCTTATACTGAAGCGCGTCGTCTTCCCGCCGGAGGTATTCGCAGAGCCGAAGAGTATAGATCTTGGCGATCGCGTAGCCTTCGTTGGTGGGCTCCAGCGGGCCGGCCAATATCATCTCTTCACGAAGCGGATTCTCGCCCTCGCGGGGATACATACAGGAGCTGCCAAGATTTAGCAGGTTCTTGACGCCGGAACGATAGGCCGCGAGGACGACGTTGCGTCCCATGTCGACGTTGTCAGCCAGGAACGCGACCGGATGGGCCATGTTGGCCTGGATACCGCCGACCCGCCCCGCCGCATGCACCACAACGTCGGGCCGGAAATCACGCATGTAGGCAAGCGTCGTCGCATAGTCGGTGAGATCCAGATCGCGATGCGTCGGCGCCGCGATCGTCCAATCCGCGAAGGCGGCGCGTTCCACTACGTTGCGCCCCACCATGCCGCCGCCGCCGGTAACGAGAAGCCGCCGCCGGTCAGATGAACCAGGAGCGATGCCGGAGGGTCGACGATCAAGCATCCTTCGCCACCACTGCCGTTTGCATAACCTTGAGGTCCTCATTGACCATCTCGCGGCAAAGATCGCGGATCGAAGTTTCGTGGGACCAGTCAAGCTTCTCATGGGCCTTGGTCGGATCGCCGATCAGGAGATCAACCTCGGTCGGACGAAAATAGCGCGGGTCGATCTCGATGAGCACCTTGCCCGTCAACATATCGATGCCCCGTTCCTCGCTTCCCTTTCCCTGCCATTCGAGATTGATCCCCACGTCGGCAAAAGCCCAGGTTACGAATTGGCGAACCTCGGTGGTCTCGCCGGTGGCCAACACATAGTCATCAGGCTGATCCTGTTGCAACATCAGCCACATGCCGCGCACGTACTCTCGGGCGTGGCCCCAGTCGCGTTTGGCACTGAGATTACCAAGGTAGAGCTTGTCCTGCTTGCCGAGCCGGATAGCGGCAGCGGCACGGGTGATTTTGCGGGTGACGAAGGTCTCGCCGCGCAAGGGGCTCTCGTGATTAAAGAGAATACCATTCGAGGCGTGCAACCCATAGGCCTCGCGGTAGTTGACGACTATCCAGTAAGCGTAAAGTTTGGCTGCGGCGTAGGGACTGCGAGGGTAGAAAGGCGTCGTCTCACGCTGCGGCACTTCCTGAACAAGACCGTAGAGTTCGGACGTCGACGCCTGGTAGAAACGTGTCTTTCTCTCCAGGGAGAGGATACGAATGGCCTCAAGAAGGCGCAGCGTGCCAACACCATCAGCCTGAGCGGTGTATTCCGGCGAATCAAAGGACACGCGGACGTGACTCTGGGCGGCTAGGTTGTAGATCTCGTCGGGTTGGGTCTCCTGGACGATGCGGATCAGGTTGGTCGAATCCGTCATATCGCCATAGTGGAGGAAGAAGCGAGGATCCGAGTCATGAGGATCCTGATAGATCCCTTCGATACGTCCAGTGTTGAAAGACGATGACCGGCGTTTGATGCCGTGAACGACGTAACCTTTGTCGAGCAGCAATTGCGCCAGATAGGCGCCATCCTGACCTGTGACACCGGTAATGAGCGCTACTTTCTTTTCTGAAGACATTGGAGTTCCTGTGAAATAAAACTTTGAGTTATTCAGGACAAACGGTGGTTCCGCGACCGACGCTGGTGTAGCTGAAGCCGTGCTTCTCGACCTCGTCGGCACGGTAGATGTTGCGGAGGTCGACCAGCACCGGCGCCTTCATCAGCCCCTTGAGGCGCGGGAAGTCGAGCGCCCGGAACTCGTTCCACTCGGTGACGATGCAGAGCGCATCCGCCCCTTCCGCCGCCTCGTAGGCGCTGCCGACATAGGCGATGCCGTCGATCAGCTTCCTGGCGTTGTCCATGCCCTCGGGGTCGAAGCCGCGCACCTTGGCGCCGGCGTCCTGCAAGGCCTGGATGATGGAGATGGCCGGGCTGTCGCGCATGTCGTCGGTCATCGGCTTGAAGGTGAGACCGAGCACGGCCACCGTCTTGCCGCGCACGTCGCCACCCACCGCCTGTACCACCTTGCGCGCCATCGCCCGCTTGCGCGTGTCGTTCACTGCTACGGTGGTCTCGATCAGGCGGATCGGGCTGTCGTAGTCCTGGGCGGTCTTGACCAGCGCCAGCGTATCCTTGGGGAAGCACGAGCCACCGTAGCCGGGGCCGGCATGCAGGAACTTCGCCCCGATGCGGCCGTCGAGTCCGATGCCGCGCGCCACCTGCTGCACATCGGCGCCCACCTTCTCGCAGAGATCGGCGATCTCGTTGATGAAGGTGATCTTCATGGCCAGGAAGGCGTTTCCGGCATACTTGATCAGCTCGGAGGTGCGACGCTTGGTGAACAGGAGCGGCGCCTGGTTGAGATAGAGTGGCCGATAGACCTCGGTCATCACTTCCTTGGCCCGCTCGTCCTCGTAGCCGATGACGATGCGATCGGGCCGCTTGAAGTCGTCAATGGCGGCGCCCTCGCGCAGGAACTCTGGATTGGAAACGACGGCGACATCGGCGGTCGGGTTGGTCTCGCGAATGATGCGCTCGACCTCATCGCCGGTGCCGACCGGCACGGTCGACTTGGTGACCACCACGGTGAAGCCCTTGACCGCCGCGGCGATCTCGCGGGCAGCTGCGTAGACATAGGACAGATCGGCGTGGCCATCGCCGCGCCGCGACGGCGTGCCGACGGCGATGAACACCACGTCGGCGTCGGCCACCGGACCGGCGAGGTCGGTCGTGAAGGTCAACCGGCCCGCCTTGACGTTGGCGGCGACCAAAGCATCGAGACCGGGCTCATAGATCGGGATCTCGCCGCGCTCCAACGCCTCGATCTTCTCCGCAGCCTTGTCCATGCACACCACGTCATGGCCGAAATCGGCGAAGCACGTCCCCGATACAAGGCCGACGTAGCCAGAACCAATCATCACGATCTTCATGAAATAACCTTGCTCGATAACTCGGGAGCGTTTTGAAAAAGCTTCAAACCGCCTTCAAATCATCCAAACTGCTTCAACAAAATTTCGCAGGCTAACCACGTTCGATAACGCCGCTCATCGAGCGTCAGCGTAGACTGGCACTCGAGGCCTACTCCTTGACGAACTGCGGCAGCGTTGCAACCAACCAGACCATTGCTGTCTTCGCTGTCCGTCGGCTTTTTTTAGCAATCGCGGCGCCGGATCTTTCCACGCTACCGCAGTCCGGGTGAAACCAGCGTTCCACCAAGTTGAAAGAAATTGCGCCGCCGCATGCTTCCAGCCCGAAAGGCTCACCCCGAAGCACGCTCGCGAGCCAAAATGCGACAACCTAACGATGCACTCGCTCTTAAGCAGACTGCATGCCAAAAACATGACAACGTTAAGGCGCATCCTGATTTTCGAAAGAAAGGATTAACATTGTTCTGCCGACGGGTGGACGAGGCACAAAACCGGCAATGACATACAGGCAGACGACAGCGTTGCATGGAACCTGCCAATCGGCACACGAGGGTCAAGCGACGGTTTCTGGGCACTCTTTGAGCAACTGACTTCTTTTTCATCCGCGAGACGGTCACCCAGCATCCGTCAGCGTTGTGCCGATGGATCTTCCGTAATCAGGATTCCTTCGGAATCGACCGGCGGCAAGCGGGCAGGTCCAGGTTTGCGCGGCGCCACGGGTTGAGGCCTGAGCGTGCTGATCGCGCCCTCGAAGGCGTCCGTCGCCGGCAGCGACGGCGAGTCCTCGGTCTTGATGATGACATTGAGGCGTGGCGTTTCCGACCATTCGCGGAAAACGTTGTAGTCGGCGCCGAACACCGAGGCTTTGGCGTCCTTCGTCTGCTCGATGGCGTTCACCACCTCGTCTGGCAGGTTCCATCCTAGCATGCCATGCAATCCCTTGAGGGCATTCGTCGCCGCAAGCTTTACGTCCTCGGCAGTTGCCGGCTGGTTGAGGTTGAGCTTCAAGCGAATATAGTCGACCTTGTCGGGCCGATGACCGCGAAGCGAGACAAACAGTGACGATGGAAGCATCCCATCGGCGGGGGCGCCGAAGGCAACGAGATCGCTATCACAATTCCACTGATCGGATAGCACCGGATTGTGGCGCATCTTGGCGCCACTGATGCCATAGCGGCCGAGTGCAGCGCAGAGCGTAGCCGGGCTAGCCAGAAAGACGCGACGAAAAGTTTCGTTGGCAACGGGCTCGGGGGCCGTGAGCTCCGTCACCAGTTCCCTGGGAACGTAGAAGAGAGGGTCACGCGCCTTCACCGGCAACTCCCCTCTCGGCTCCGGCTTCACCGACGGGGTGCTTGCGGGCTCCGTCGGCAGTAAATAGAGCTTGCTGGCGGGATAGATATTGTCGGATCCAAGCTTCAGCGCGCTGGCTAGGGCGAATGCTACTAAGCCACTTCCCATCAGCACGATGGTGCGCCGCCTCTTTGAGACCTGGGGCCAGCTCAAGAGGCGACCGTCTCGCTCGATCCGCCTGAACGAGCCTGCGCGGGGGGAGCGGGCTCCGCTGGCTCGGTCCAGGAAATGTCCTAACCATGTCTTCAGCCGGCGGAGCTCTGGCACATGTGAGCGTAAGTCATCGACTACGCGCCGAGTACACCCGAGGCACTCGCCAGCTAAACAGCAAAAGCGTCTTGATAATGTTTGAAGAAGAACCCGCCCAATCCGCTCGCGACTGATCGGCAGGTGAGAAAGGAAAAATAAAAAGCCAAACTGCCTTCGCGGCATCATACGACCACCAATTGACAATACCCTACAGTTTGGGACATAGCTGCCAGTGCAAAGCGCTTAGGATTTTCCAGCATCGTGAGGAAGAGTCAATTTGCCGCTACGAGAGCGTCAAGCCCGGCATCTTGATGATATCACGCTGGCTAATCCCCTGGCAGCGGCACGCACTCACAACTCAGCCAATGCTCCCAATTGCGCCTGCCAGTCATTTTCAATATTGATCATCAATAATAGAACTACGCAAGGCGTGGCGAAAGAGCTTTTCGATGGGTGCGAGTGGCATAGTGACAAAGGTCAGGCGATGGGTCACGAGTTTACCAACACCTCGGCCTCAAGTTGGGCGCCAACGGCTCGTCTTTGATCCATCGAGCACTCCACTCGTCTATATCGTCGGCGATCTTCATGGATGCCTCGATTTGCTTGTCGAGGCGGAGGAAAAGATCGAAATAGACGCACAGCGCTTCGACCTGCCGGTTCTCCTAGTAGCTCTCGGAGACCTCGTCGATCGGGGACGGCAATCCTCCCAGGTAATCGAACGTTTTCTATCTCGTCCACAGGGAGGTTTCAGAAGGATTTCGCTTTGCGGCAACCACGACGACGCTTTCCTCGCATTCCTACGCGATCCGCGTCGACATCTGCAGTGGCTTGACTATGGTGGTGCGGAAACGCTGTTCTCCTATGGGATAGACGCCAAGTATATGTTGACTGATGGCGGCGGAATCGATCGCTTTATCGAGACTGTGCAGTCCGCCGTCCCTGCCCGTCACATCGAGTTTCTGGAATCGTTGCCGGTGTCGATCAGCCTCGGCGATTTTTTCCTTGTTCACGCGGGCATCGTTCCCGGTCGACCGATCGACGAGCAGCGGGACGAGGATCTCCTGTGGATGCGTGAGCCCTTTCTCGAGGGTCGGCCCCGGACCTCCCGATTACCGTTGTACACGGTCACACACCGGTTACGGGCCCCGGTATTCGCCAACGGCAGGATCGGCATCGACACCGGCGCTTACGCTACCAATCGTCTCACGGTGCTGCGCCTGTTTGAGGGACAGGCGGAAGTTCTGCCATCGGCTTGAGCCGGTCCTTTCGGTCAGCGGGCGACGAGCCTGAGCGAGCCGGCAACACAGCCAGTCCCGCTTTCCGAAGCGCTTGGTAGCGCTCGTCCGACAGCGCCGCCGCCGCCGCGACCAACCTCCGCATGAACACAGAATCGCCCCCAGACAGAACCGACATGGCGTCTCTCGGCGAGAAGTAGTTCATCACCGTCAGAAGGTCGTGGTCGAAAACCGAACTGGCCTGGACGAGCGTCGTCTCGTCAGCCTTGCGCCAGACCTCGAAGCGGGCAAGCACGGTATCGTGCTCAGCCGGCGCGTACCAGGCCGAACGCTCCATCAGATTCGCCAGTTCATCATCATCGGTTCCCAGCGCTTGCCGAACCATGGCAAGACGGACCCAGGCATCGCCGTCGGTCGGTCGACAGCCGAGGACATGGGAGACGTAGTGATCGGCTCGGACGAGCGCTGCCATCCAGCCATCGGCATCGGTGGTTGGGTTCCGGGTGTCCAGATCGGCGAGAAGGATCGACAGACCGGCCGACAGCACGTCGCTTCGACACTCATCTGCTTCGACGATCGAAGAAGTACGCGCGGAATAATTGCGGAGCGCGTCGGCTCCGACCTTCTCGCCGCGGGGCAAGCGTGTCCGCGAGATAGGTGAAATCGGAATAGCGGATTGTCGACCACAGGTAGAGCGCCGACGCCATCGCCAAGACCAGACTGCCAAGTGCGATCGCATATGAAAAGACGTTGTGACTACCTGCCTTATCGCTCTTCACGATAGTAGGCCTGATAACGGGAATAGTAGTACTCGCTCGATCCGTAAGCACGATAGAGCTTCAATCTTTTCCTGGTCGGCCTTGTTGAGGATCACGCCAAGACACTTGGAGAAGATCTGAGGTTCGGACCGGCTGGTGGTTCGAGCGACCTTGCGCGACGTACGCCCCCATTCGACGACAAAGATGAAAGCGTCGACGCGCGCTGCAAAAGCACGCGCATCGACCACCGGATTGATCGGCGGCAGATCGACGACAATGTAGTCGAAGGAGGCGCCGGCCGCCTTGAGCAGCTGCTCCATTGCCGGCGACATCAGCAGTTCCGATGAATGAGGAATGCTGTGCTTGCTGACCATCGGCAGGAAGGCAAGGCGGCTGGTCGGATTGACCACCACCAACTCCTTAAGCGACTTCCCGTTCAATACCGCTTCCAGCAAACCGGCGTCGGCGTGTCGCGCCAAGGCACGGGTCAGCCCGGGATTACGCAGGTCGGCGTCGATCAGCAGCGTCCGCGCGCCCTGACTGGCTAACAGCTCGGCAAAGTTGGCCGAAACGGTTGTCTTTCCCTCGCCCGGCAGCGTCGAGACCACACCGATCACCTTGGGCTGGCGATCGCCGATGGCGAGATCAGCGGCGATCTTGGCGCTTCTCATGGTCTCGGCGAAGGAGGAAAGCGGATGGTCGATCACGTGGTTCGAAATCGACGATGCCTTCTGGATGATCCGCTTGTGACCCTCAGCGTCTTCATTACGACTACGTTGGGACTCGCCCCCGACCAGCGGAACCATCCAAGGAACTCCAAGCCAAGTTCTTCCCGAACTTGGTCGCCAGTACGGAAAAAGCGATCGCGAAACTCTTGGAAGGCGGCGATGCCGACACCAATCATCCCGCCGAGAACGATCGACAAGGCCAGCACCAACGATTTCTTGGGCGAACTTGGCTTATCCGGCGTCGTCGCCTGGGTGA
>CAXXNH010000057.1:0-9485 GCA_963665435.2 uncultured Pleomorphomonas sp.
CTGTCGGAGGCGGCGGCGGCCTTGAGGGCCGTGATGTATTCCGGCGAGTAGTTGTAATAGGTGTAGGTCACCTTGACGCCGGGGTGTGCCTTCTCGAAAGCGTCGATCGACTTCTGCATGGTGCTCTGGATGAACCAGGACCAGACGGTCACCTGCTTGTCGGCCGCGAAGGCGGCACTCGACAGGATGCTGGCGCTCAACAGCGTCGCACCCAATACCAGCACTTTTTTCATGGTCGTTCCTCCCAAGGATGCGCGGATTATCCGGCCGCGCGCCGATCTCTTCATTCAGGCGATGTGAGCCCCTTTCCTTCGGCGGCCGAACGCAATCGGCCGCCGTCTTGACGCGAACAGTGGTTCAGCAACAGTCCGGGAGGTGCTTCTCCCTCACCCCTCGGTCGTTGCCTTACCCCTTGGCTGTCGCCTTCAGCCTCGCCCTGAGCGGTGCTCCGGCCAGGCCGAAGGCTTCGAGCAGGGCGTCGGGATGGCCGGACTCGCCGAAGCGGTCGGGCACGCCGATGCGTTCGATGCGGTGGGCGATGCCAGCGCCGTCCAGGAGCGCCGACAGGCCGTCGGCAAGGCCGCCGTGGATCGAGTGTTCCTCGACGACGGCGATGGACTTGCCGGCGAAGGCCTTCGCCTCGGCGGCGATTTCCTCGCCGAGCGGCTTCAGCCGGGTGATGCCGAGAACGCGGATGCCGATGCCCTCGGCTTTCAGGGCGTTGGCCGCTTCGATCACCTTGGCGGCCAGCGTCGAGGTGGTGAACACCAGGAGATCCTTGCCCTCGGTGAGCACGCGGAAGGCGGCGGCACGCTCGGTGTCCGAGGCGACGGTCGGGGTGACCAGCGGCGAGGGGAAGCGCGACAGGCGGACGTAGGTGGGGCCGTCGACATCGGCCACCTCGTTCATGACGCGGGCGAGATCGTTGCCGTCGATCGGGGCGTAGCAGCGGATGCCGGGGATGCCCTGCATGATGGCGAGATCCTCGACCGCCTGTTGCGTGGCGCCGTCCTCACCGAGATTGATGCCGCCGTGGAAGCCGAAGAACTTCACGTTCAGATTGGGATAGGCGACGGAGACGGCGATCTGGTCGCAGGCCCGGCGCGTGAGGAAGGAGGCGAAGGTGTTGACGAAGGGAATGTAGCCGGAGATGGCGAACCCCGCCGCGGCGCCGACCATGTTCTGCTCGGCGATGCCGAAGTTGTAGTGGCGGTCCGGATAGGTCTTCTTGAACTTCATCGTCCGGGTGGAACTGGCGAGGTCGGCATCCAGCATCAGGATGCGCGGGTCGCGGGCGCCGAGCGCCATGATGGCGTCGCCGAAGACGTCGCGAAGCGACACATAGCCCTCGGGCGCGTTGGTGGGTGTAGCAGCCATCAGCCCATGACCTCCTCAAGACCGGCCTTCAGTTGTTCGTCGCTGATCGTGTGGCTGTGCCAGTCCGCCCGATCGGACATGAAGGAAACGCCCGCGCCCTCTTGGTGGTGTGGGCGATCAGGAAGCGGGGCTTGTCGCCCGGCGCATCCGACGAGGCCCAGTCGACGGCGTCGACCACCTCGGCCATGTTCTGGCCGTCGAACTCGCGCACCGCCCAGCCGAAGGCTTCGAGCTTCGGCGCGTAGGGACGCAGCTCCAGCACCTCCTCGATGCGGCCGTCGTTCTGGATGCCGTTGGCGTCGAGAATGGCGACGAGGCGGCTCACCTTGTTGGCGCCGGCGTAGGCGATGGCTTCCCAGATCTGTCCGGAGTTGATCTCGCCGTCGCCGAGGACGGCGTAGGAGTAGAAGGGTTCGTTGCGCAGCTTGAGCGCCAGCGCGATGCCGAGGCTGACCGAGAGGCCCTGGCCGAGCGAACCGGTGGACATTTCCACTTCCGGCAGGCGGGTGCGGTCGGGATGGCCTTGCAGGCGGCTGCCGAGCTGGCGGAGCGTCTTGAGCTCGGCTTCGGGGATCATGCCCACTTCGGCGAAGGTGGCGTAGAGGGCCGGGGCGGCGTGCCCCTTGGACAGGATGATGTGGTCCCGCGCGTTGCGGCCGAACCAGGTGGCGCCGGCGCCGGCGCGGTGGGAGAACAGGGCTGCCAGGATCTCCACGCAGGACATGCTGCCGCCGGGGTGGCCGGAACCGGCCGCGTTGATTTGCGTGAGGATATGCGCCCTTATTCGTCGCGCGGACGCCTCAAGTTTCTCGATGTCCTTCCTGTCGGTCACGGTCCTCGCTCCCTAAATGTCGGCGGCGGAAATCTCCGGCTCCGATCTTTTCGCTGTTGAGCACTGCGTCGATCCGCTGAACGTTCTCGAGCAGGCCGACGTCCTTCACTGCCAGGCAGTGGAAGAGCACTTCGTTGAGCATCATCTGCAGGATGCGCGTCATCGACGCATCCGTGCCGAACAACCCGACGCCGGGGGGCGTCAGAACCTTGAGATCGGCGATGTCGCCGAGCGGCGACTGGGCCTTGGCCAGGATGGCCGCCACGCTGGCGCCGCGCGAACGGGCGGTTGCCGCCGCTTCCACCGTGGTCCGGGTCATGCCCGAAAACGAGATCGCCACCGCCAGGTCGCCTTCGCCCATCAGCGCCGCCTGGGCGATCTGGGTATGGGCGTCCTGAGCCACGTTGATCCTGAGCCCCAACCGGACCAGGCGCTGGTGCATGTCGAGGGCCACCACCGCCGAGGCGCCGGCGCCGAAAAGCTGGATCGAGCGCGCGTCGTGCATCGCCGCGACGAGGCGCGGCAGCACGTCGGTCTGGGCCAGCAATTCGGCAAACTTCAGCGCTCGGACGGACGCGTTGTTGAACACCTTGTAGGCGATCTCCAGCGGCCCATCCTCGAGCGCGATCTGGGGGGACGGCGTCGAAATCTCGTCGACGCCGGCCCGCATGGCGCGGCTCTCCCTCAGGAGAGCGTGTCTCATTTCCTTTTGGCCCGCATAACCGAACCTGCGGGCTAGCCGGTCCACCGTCGCTCTGGAGGCACCGGCCCGTTCCGCCAGCGCCGACGAGGTCAGCGTGGCAAGTTCGTAGTCGGCCAGGGAGAACAGCGTCTCGATCAGTCGCTTTTCGGCGGAGCTGAGATCCGCTTGCGACAACCGGGTCATCAGGGAAACGGATTCCTCCGCTTCCGGCGTGACGTCGGCCATGACGCCTTCCTCCCTGTGAGTTGCCTCCGGCATTTTCGCCGTGACGACTTTCGTTGTTTTCTTGTGCTTCATAGTACCTCACATTTTTCGATTCGCAATAGTTTTTGAGACATTTTGTCGCTTCGCGTACAGCGTGTATTTCGAGGATACAACGTGTTGCCCACCGTTTCGCGCGGAGACTTGAGCCGTCCCTCGGCCGTCGAGGGATGGGCCGGAGGAGGGGTCTTTTCGATATTTCAATGGTTTGTGATGGTGGAGGGGAAGTGGTGGAGGCGCGAGGCGTCCGAAGGGGCAAAAGAGATGCGAGTGTCGATCGGGCGCGGCGCTTCCCTTCCTTGCTGATCGGATCGGCACCGAAGACGAGCGATATCGCACCGTAAGTGGCCGTAAACGGTGCTAGGTTTCCGTCATCGGCAGTTCGGAGCGGGAACATGATCAATCACGTGGTGGTCGGGACGAACGACATCGAGCGGTCCAGGCGTTTCTACGACGCGGTGCTCGGCGCGCTGGGGGCGGGGGCGGCGGTTCGCAACGTGGCGGCGAGCGGCCATGCCAGGCTGTTCTACCGGCATGACGGCGGGTCGTTCTGCGTCAGCCAGCCGATCGACGATCGTCCGGCGAGCCCGGCCAACGGCGGCACCATCGCCTTCCGCTGTGGCTCGCCCGACGTCGTCAGGGCCTTTCACGACGCGGCGGTCGCCCATGGCGGCGTCTCCATCGAGGACCCGCCGGGCATCCGCCACAACCCGATGGTCGGGCCGGTGTATCTCGCCTATGTGCGCGACCCCGATGGCAACAAGCTCGGCGCCGTTTGCCGGGGGGCGACATGAGCGACCACGCCAAGGCGCTGCTCAGCCGCCCCGGCGTCGGCTTCACGGCCTCCGTCGCCCAGGGCGGCGACCTCCGGTTCAGCCGCGTCATCGTCGACCGTCCCACGCTGATCGTGGTCGATCACGGCTCGAAGACCCTGGAGGCGCCCGGCGGGGCGTGGAGGGTGGCGGGCGGCGAGGGCGTGGCGCTGGCCGGCGGGCAGACCTTCGACGTGACCAACCGCCTCTCCGAAGCCGGCCGCTACGGCGCGCGCTGGCTGGTGTGGGACCCCACGATCATCGCCGCCTTCGAGCGCGGCGGCGAGGGGGCGACGGTGAAGGGCGTGGCGGCGTTCGGCCGGCTGGACGCGTCGTTTTCCGCCGCCTTCGACCGGGCCATCGAGGCGATCGGCGACGCCGACGGGGTGCCCGAGGCGGTGGCCCGGCATCGGCTCGCCGAGGTTCTGGTCTGGCTGTCGCTTCTGGGCATTCGCTTCTCGTCGGCGGAAAGCCCGAGCTTTGCCGTGCGGGTGCGGCGGCTGATCGAGGGCTCGGCCGATGCGCGCTGGACGGCGGCGGAGGTGGCCGATCGTCTGGCCGTCAGCGAGGCGACGCTGCGCCGCCGGCTCGCCGCCGAGGGAACCACGCTGGGCGACCTCATCGCCGACGTGCGCATGGCGCAGGGCATGCTGCTGCTGCAATCGACCGATCTTTCCGTCAACCGCGTGGCGCTGGAAGTCGGCTACGAATCCGCCTCCCGCTTCGCCATCCGCTTCCGCCGCCGCTTCGGCTTTCCACCCACGGCGATCCGGGGGCACGCGCGAGGGGCGGTGGCAAGCGTGGGGTGATCGGGGCACCCTATAGATGCCGCTCGCACTTCCAGTGCTTTGCCTGCTTCTCGCGCGCGATGGCGTCGTCGTCCTCGCACCAGATCAGCTGCGTGAAGTTGTAGCTGCCGGTGACGATGTAGACCCAGCCCGGTTTCATGGGCTGAGCTTCGTGGAAAGGCGCGGGTGAGGCAACCGTGGATTAGGGGAGCGCTATATCGACGTCGCGCCTCTTCCGGCCTGAGGTCCACCGTGCATTCGCTTGCGAATGCACGCGGCCTGCGCAAGGATGACAATTTATATATAGGATACAAACGGATAGCGCTTGCGAGTGCTTGCGGGCGTTGTGTTCCGCGTAATGGCGGTGAGGACGCGTTGGGGCTTCGCGAGCGGCTTGTCCCACTGTCCCATCCATATAGATGTGTCCTTGCGAAGGCCTCTTGCAATTCGCGCGCGAATGCAAGGTGTACCTCGGGCAGAAAAGGGCGCGCGGCCGATATAGATCTCCCCCCGGCTTCATCTCCTCGATCGCCTTGATCTTTCGCTCGCCCTTCCAGTGCTTCGCCTGCTTCTCGCGCGCGATCTCGTCGTCGTCCTCGCACCAGATCGGCCGCGGACTTGTGCTAGCGCCCGCTCACCCCGCCTCGACGCGCCGCTCGCTGCCGAGGGCGAGGGTTTGGGCTTGCTCGGGCGTCACGGGGCGGCCGAGGAGGTAGCCTTGGAGGTGGCTGCAGCCGCCGTTGCCGAGGATTTCGGCCTGTTCCTCGGTTTCGATGCCCTCGGCGGTGCATTGCAGGCCGAGGGTGGAGGCGAGCGCCAGGATGGCCTGGATGATCGCCTGACTGGACGACTTGTCGGCGACGCCTTCGACGAAATAGCGGTCGACCTTGATGCGGTCGATCTGGAAGTCGATCAGGTAGCGCAGGGACGAGTAGCCGGTGCCGAAATCGTCGAGCGCGATGTTGATGCGCGCATTGCGGAGATTGCAGAGGGTCGCCTCGACGCCGCCCTCCTTCTGGAGCAGCGTCGACTCGGTGATTTCCAGCTCCAGCCGCTCGTTGGGCAGGCCGGACAGCCTGAGCGCCCGATGGACCTGCGCCTCGATGGCGCCGGCGCGGAACTGCACCGGCGACAGGTTGATCGACACGAACAGCGGCGCGGGCCAGGTCATGGCCTCGGCGCAGGCCCGTTCCAGCACCCAGGCGCCCAGGCGGTTGATCAGCCCGGTCTCCTCGGCGACGGGAATGAACACGTCGGGCGGCACCATGCCGCGCGTCGGATGCTTCCAGCGCAACAGGGCCTCGAAGCCGGCGAGGCGGCGGCCGGCCGCCTCGTAGATCGGCTGGTAGGCGAGGTAGAACTGGCCGAGCTTCCAGGCCTCCTCGAGATCGGCCTGCAACTCGCGCCGGGTTTCCATGGCGCTCGCCAGTTCCTCGGAGAAGACGCGGGTGAGGCCGCGCCCGTCCGCCTTGGCCTTGAACAGGGCGAGGTCGGCGCACTTCAGGAGGGTGACGAGGTCTTGCCCGTCGCGCGGGCAGAGCGAGATGCCGATGGAAGTGCTGATGTTGAGCTGGTGGCCCTCGATCTGGAACGGTTTGCGGATGGCGGAGACGATGATCTCGGCGATCCTGAGGGCGTTGATCTCGTCCATCACGCCCATGCAGATGATGGCGAACTCGTCGCCGCCGAGGCGGGCGATGCGGTCGGTGGGGCCGAGATGCTCGACGAGACGCTCGGCGAGGGCCGCCAGCAGCTTGTCGCCGACGTCGTGGCCGAGGGTGTCGTTGATGGTCTTGAAATAATCGAGGTCGGCGAAATAAAGCGCGTAGGGCGAGACGCTGCCGGCCCTGTCGAGCGCTTCCAGCCACTCGACGAAATACAGCCGGTTGGCGAGGCCGGTCATCACGTCGGTGCGCGCCTGGCGATACTGGAGGGCGGATTGCTTGCGATCGTGCCGCAACTGACGGATCCACAACCCGGTGACGAGCAGGATGCCGGCGCAGACCAGCATGGAGGCGACCGCCAGCGGAAAGATCGTGCGACGGATCTCCTCGTTGACCGTCCGGGCGGCGACGCTGATGACGATGGCCGCCGGGTAGCTGGGGAGCCGGCGGATGGTGGCGTAGCGCTCGGTATCGCCGAGGATGCCGGCCGGGACGAGCCCGCCGGTGGCGGGCAGGGCGAACAGCGCGTCTGCCTCGTGCCTGGGCGGATTGGCCTCCGAGGCCTTGTCCAGCACGAGCGCCGGCGACTGGGCCAGGACGGTGCCGTCTTCGAGGATGAAGGCGATGAGACTGCCCTCGCCGACGTCGACGCGCGACAGCCGGTTGGCGAAGTAGCCCTGGTCGGACGCCGCGTTGACGACGCCGAGGAAGTGGCCGTCGTCGGAGGTCATGCGGTGCGACAGCACCAGGTTGGGTCGGCCGGCGATGCGACCGATGATCGGCTGGCTGAGATAGGTCGGTGGGCCGATCATGCTCTGCATCGCCTTGAAATAGGGGCGGTCGCCGAAATAGGCCTCCGGCGCCGGCCATCTCCGCGTCGACGCCAGCACGCGACCGGTCTCGTCGGTTATGGTCAGCGCGTCCAGGAAGGCGAGGCCGGACATGCGCGCGCGCAGCGTTTCGAAGGCGGACTGGCTCGTGGTTTCGGCGATCAGCGAGACCTGGTCGTTGACGTCCCTGGACTTCAGGTGGTCCGAGATGCCGACGAGCACCAGGTCCATGGCCTGGAAGGCGTGGTTGATCTCGTCCGACATCACGTCGGCGATGTTGGTCTGGATCTTGAGCTGCCGCTCGATCGCCGCGTCGCTCAATCGCGAAGCCGCCGACAGCGTGGCGACGGCGATGAACAGGACTAAAAATCCATCAACAACCAATATGATGAATTCAAGGGGTGAAACCGACGAGCGGGACGCCTCTTTCATCTGTTCGATTTCGCGAAGCAATTTCGACCTGCCGTTTCCGCGTGACGAGCGTCTATTCTACTCCTGATACATTACCAATAATGGCAAATTTGCCAAAAAAGCAGGTCTACTCCGATGAAGCAGATTCAATATTGGATGCGTTGAAATATACGCGATTCCACCATGAATGATAGTCTGTGTCGGCCTTGGCGAGATTGACATTTGTGCTGAGTGGAAGACGCGGCGGAGCCGGTTCGCCATCGGGCGCCAATCCATTGTTTTCTTGAGGGTCGGCGCGCGGGACGGGGCGACGCTCCGCCCCGCGTCTCGGCTACTGCACGACGTTGCCTGCGCGGGCGCTCTGGCCGGCCTCGATGGGGAAGCCGGCCTTCTTCAGTTCGCCGCGCGCTTCCTGGCTCGCCATGGACAGGAGATAGGCGACGAAGGACAGATCGCAGCGCCGGGCCTGCTGCGACATCTGTTCGGACAAGGTGGCGATGTGGTGGAGCGTTTCCACCGGGATACTGGGACGACTTGACACGGCCGAACTCCTCTCAGCCCGGAAGCGGCGACGCGCCGGCTTCCAACAGGGAACGAAACCTTCGGTCGTCGCCGAGGGTTCCCCCGGCCCTGCAAACGTGATCGACGGGGAGGGGCGCGGGCAAGGCGTCGCCGTTGACGAGAGGTCGGGGATCGATAGTGTCAGACGCGATCGGAGGTTCCATGGACGCCGCCCCGCTCTATCTTCTGACCTCGCTCGCCCTGGTCGGCAGCCCCGGGCCCAACACCATGAGCCTCACGGCCATCGGGGGCGCCTTCGGCACGCGGCGCGGCGTGCCCTACATGATCGGGCTCGACCTCGGCATGGTGGCCGTGGTGGCGCTGGTGGGCTCGGGCCTCTGGGCGGCGATCCTGTCCTTTCCCGGCATCGCGCCGGCGGTGACGGTGGCGGCCAGCGCCTACCTCCTCTACCTTGCCTATCGGATCGCCACGGCGCCGCCGATCTCCCGCATGGAAGCGCCGGGGCGGGCGCCCGGCGTGTTGCCGGGGGTGCTCTTGTCGCTCACCAATCCCAAGGCCTATGTGGCGGTGGCGGCGGTGGTGTCGCGCTTCACGCTGCTGCCGGGCCGGCCGGTGGCCGACGAACTCTTGAAGGGCGGGCTGTTCCTCGCGCTGGTGGTGATCGTCAACGTTCTGTGGCTGGCGGCGGGGTCGATGCTCGCCCGCGCCGTGACCAACCCCAGGGTGGGGCGATGGGTGAACGTCACCTTCGCGGCGGTGCTGGTGCTGTCGGTGGCGGCGGCGTTCCTGTGAGGGAGGGGCGCGCTATGTGGGCCGATTGCGATGGTCTGCCCGAGGCGCCTTTGCACGGGATGACGGATTCATATAATAAAAACAGATAAATAGATTGCCATCCTGGCGGAGGCCTGGACCTCGTTCCGGAAAGGGCGAGACGGCGATGTTGAGCGGGGCGACGCGCAGGAAGGTCCGGCGGGTGGCTTCCGGCACCTCGATGCGCGAGGTTGGAGGATCGGCCGTCGCGTGCTAGCAAAAGCGTCCGCCGGCCAGTTCGAATGGTCGCCGAGCGCATGCTCCGCCGTCTTGGCTGGAGCTCCCGTGCGCCCTGTCGCTTGACCATGGAGTTGCCCGAGGAGACATGAGCCGGATCTTTCGAGTTTCTTTTGTCGCGGTCTGCGTCGCGGCCTCAGTGGCGCTTGTCGTCGTGCTGCAGTCAGGGGCCGCGTCGGCCGGTTTGCGCGGGCCTTCGGGTCTGCCGCTGCCACGGTTTGTCAGCGTGAAGGCGATC
>CAXXNH010000058.1:0-40250 GCA_963665435.2 uncultured Pleomorphomonas sp.
CCAGCTGCTCCAGGCGGTCGATTGCCTGGTCGAGGGTGATCAGTCCCTCCCGCCGTTGCAGCTGGACCAGACGATAGGTGGCCTCGGCGGCCACCGGCCCCTTGTCCTCCCGAACGATGTTCGACAGGAGCGTCACGGCGTCCATGGCATGGCCGGCCGCATCGCGCGCCAGAGCGTTGAGCAGATCGAGACGCGCCCGCTCGCTAGCGTTGAGGCTGTTCGGATCGAGGCGCGCCAGCAGATCGCGCGCCGTGGTGTAGTCCTTGAGATCGATGGCCGAAGCGATGTGACTCAGCGCATAGCGCCTCTGGATGGAGGGTGGGAAGCTGCCGATCACCGAATCGCCTTTGGCGAACTCCGGCACCGCCTCCTCATGTCGCCCGAGATCGCTGAGCGCCATGGCCTTCCAGACTGCTGCGTCCGGGCTGTCGGCAAACTCGCGACGATCCAGCAGCTTCAGCGTCTGCTCGGGCCGATAGGTGAAATACTCGCCGCCCGCCCTCAGGGAGGCCATCCGGCTCGATACGGTCTCCTCCGGCGCCAGCTTGCCGACGAGGTCGAGAATGCCGGTGGTCTCCGGCCCCAACCCCAACGCCAACGAGAAGGTCGCCACCTTGTACCAGCGGTCGATGCGCTCGGGTAGGTCCCGCGCCTGGGTAACATCGGTCATCAGCTTGTGATGAACCTGCCAGTAGTTGGCGGGATCGACGTTGCGGACTTCGCCGAAATCGATGACGGCCGCCTTGCGGGCGACCGAAGAACCGAGTGCGGCCGGCAGATCGAACAATGTCGCCTTCTTCTCTTCGGCGAGGGTCGACACAGCCAACCCTCCAGGGCGGGCGATCGACACCAGGATGCCATCCGAGGTCACCGAGAGGTCGTCGACCTTCGGAATGAAAGCGAGGCCGTGAATGGAGGCGAGCGCATCCAGTTCGGCAAAGGCATGCGACTTGACCAGCCCGCGCGCCTGGCCCTTGCCAGTCACGACGATGACCGTATCCTCGCTGCGCGGATCGGTGAGCTTGTGGATGCGGGAAACCGGCCCGAAGGGAATGTCGAGCGACTTCGACCCGTCCGGCCGGACCTGCCGGCCGATGGACAAGGGACGCGTCGGATCGGTCACCAGCTCCCCGATCGTCACCACCCACTTGGGGCCATCGGGGCTCATGGTCGACACAAAGCGATCGGTCATGTCGATGCGGATCAGTTGGGTGCCGTCCAACGTCGTCGGTTCGATGCTGCGGGCGAAACCGACGAAGGCATCCTGCAACGTGGCAGAGTCGATGGGTGCCGCGTCGTCGAACACCATCCAGAGTGTGTTGTCGCGCATGAACAGTGCGGCGCCCACTTCCTTCTTGTAGGGGAAGGTGATGTGGACGGCTTGGCCGACCCGCTCGGACTCGACGCGAATGACCCCGTCGACCAGCGCCCGCGCCACGGCGTTCTCCGGCAACTCGGCAATGTCCTCTTTCGGCTTGTCACTCGGCGTGACGACCACCGGACGGACGGGCGTTGCCTCGGGCTGCGCGTGCCCGGCGTCGACGATCTCCGTCGCGGCGGCTCCGTGAGGTACCGTCTCGGAGGGAACGGGCACGGCCTCGTGAGAAACGACCGGCGCCGCATGATCTCCGGCGGGCGCGGCATGATCGGCCGATGCCTCGGCATGCGCCGGCGTTGCAACGTCCTGAGGGGGCGGCATGGCATGATCGGTCGCCACGGCGGCGTGATCGACGACGGCGTGGGCCGCATCGCCCTCGACGGGTGCGACCGCCTCATGCGAAGTCGCAGGCACCCCGTGATCGGCCGTCGGAGCAGCATGATCAGTCGCCGGCACAGCGTGATCGGCCGTCGGCGCGGCGTGATCGGCCGCCGGGGCATCGTGGCCACCGGCACTCACCGTTTGCGTCGCGCCAGCCGGAACGGCGGGCAACGGCGAGACGGCTGCCTGAAGCGCGCGATCGAGCGGCGTCATCGTGGCCGGATTGTCCGGGCCGCGCACGTCGACAACATAGCTGTCGTCATCCTTGTAGGCGCGGACGTCGGCGACGCTGTCGGTGAGAATGTGAACGACCAGCCCCTGCTCGCCCTGCTCCGCGGTGATGTCGTTGACGAACGGTGGCGGATCGGAGCGGATCATCGAGAGATCGGGCGTCGCCACCCGGTTGAAACGAAGATCAACGCCGAGATCTGTACGCCGGAAGTCCACGTCGAACGGGACATTCCACTTGAAGTTCAAGCGACTGAACGTGGGAGCCCGCGCGGCCGCGACGTCGACCCGGATCGGCTTTTCGGTTTCAGCGATCAGCCGTTGCGCAGCCGCAGCGGCCTTGGCCATCTCGTCGGCCTTCCGCGCAAGGGCTGCCACCACCTCGTCGGGCAGGCGCGGCGGCTCGCCCTTCCAGGTCCCCGGCAGGAAATCGACGAACAGCTGCGGCCCCGCCTCCATCACGTTGACCTTGACCGAACGGGCCAGCGCCATGCGCACGCCGAGGCCATCGGGATCGGTACGCACGATCAGCACGTAGTCGGCGAGCCTGGTCACCGCCGCCTCGGCATTGAGTACAACCGGCTGATCGAACTGGATGACCAGTACGCCGCTGTCCGATGTCACCTTGTGCGACGGAAGAAGATTGAGGTTCGGGAAGGTCAGGACCATGCGGCCGAAGTTGGGCGTGTTCCGGAACTCGACCCTGACCGGCTCGGCAGCCTGCTGGGCAACGGCAACGCCCGACGCACCGAAAGCCGCGAGGCAAACGGCTACGGAAACGGCCGCAATACGGGCCGATGACCGAACGCGCAACGCAGCCTTACACAGCAACCGGGCAAAACGCATGAACACACCCGATGGCGCCAAAACACTTCGGCACTCTCGGAAGTCTAGGAGCGATGCGCTTAATTTGCCGTTACTTCCACCCCAAAAATGACCGGATTATCGGGGAAATGCCTTGCCCGCCGGGGCTCAGGGCGCCGGCATGATTTGCGGCAGCTGGGAAGCGTCCGTCGGCGAAGCACCGCCTCCTTGCGGCGTGGAGCCAAGCGACGGCGCCACCTGCTCCACCTGAACGACCACGCGCTTCTGCGCCTGCTGGGCGCCGACCATCAGGCCGGTGATGCGACTGGCCTTTTCCGGATCCATGGCTGCCATGATCGGCGACAGCTTGCGCGGGTTCATGTGGGCCGCGAGTTCCAGAAGAGTGCCGGTGTCGAGCTTGTCGAACACGGCGGCGGCTGCCTTCGGCTTCATCCCCTCATAGAGCGAAACGAGCGCCGCCAGTTGCTCGTTCACGGCAGGAGCCGCACCGGCGGCGGACGGCGCACCGGGCGCGGCTCCCGACGCCGGAGCACCTCCAGAGGGGGCCGATGTCGACGAACCAGAGGCAGCCGGATTCGCCGCTGGCGCCCCGCCTCCCCCCGCCACACCGAGCTGGGACTCGATGGATTGAAGCTGGTTCAGTCGCTCATTGAGACGCTGTTCCGTCGCCTCCAGCAACTTGGCACGGAGATCGAGATCGTGCGCACGCTTGTCGAGTTCATCCCGCCGCACGGCGAGACCTTCGAGAATGGCCCGCTCAGACGAGCCGATCGACGGCGAGTATTCCTTGGGGCGTTCGGTGTAGACGTCGGCTGGCGCCTTGGCGCCGTGCCCGTCCCCAGCCGGCGCGCCATGTCCACCTTCGGCCGGGGCGCCATGGCCGGCATCGGCGGCGGGCGCCGCTTCATGACCACCTTCGGCGGGAGCAGCGTGCCCGGCGTCGGCAGCAGGGGCTGCGTCATGGCCGCCCTCGGCGGGCGCTGCATCTGCGGGCGCCCCGTGCCCGGCATCGGTTGCCGGGGCCTCGCCGTGAGCGGCGCCTTCGGCCGGCGCGGCGTCGTGTCCAGCCGCCGGCGCTTCGCCATGCCCGCCAGCGGCAGCGCCGTGTCCTCCGCCCTTTTCCTGTTCCGCTTTCAGCTTATTGTATTCGTTTGCAAGATCGATCGGCGCCGTCAGACGATCGACGGCCGACGTATCCGCCGCACCGCCGGTCTCCGCCGCCGCCTCGCCGTGCCCCGCAGGCGCCTCGCCACCGGAGGCAGCCGCCTCACGGGGACCGACCGCGAAAGGCTCTACCCCCATCACGAAACCGAGCACCTTCACGGCAAGCAATGCCGAGACGGCGATCAGCACCAGCGGGAGCAGGCGGATCTTCTTCACGCAGCCGCCTCCCGCTTGCCGCGCCGCAGCGCCGAAAGCCGTTCCGCCGCCGCTTCGGCCGCAGCCTTGAGATTGCGCGCCGTGCTCTCGCGCACCATCGGCTCAGCCTCGATTTCACTCATCGGCGCAACCGTGCTGCTGCGCGCCGCGCCGACGATGGCGCCGATGCGCTTCACGATCTCGTTGCCGGCGGTCAGCCGCTGGTCGAGGTCGCCCAGCAGCGTCTCGGCGGCCAGCATGCGCCCGCCCAACGCCCGCTCGCATTCGGAGGCCGTCGCCTTGAGACCCAGGATCGCGCGTTCGGCGATCTCGGTTGCGGTAATCAGCTCGGAGATCGTTGCGCGCAGCACTTCCTCATCGGCCCTGAGGCGCGTCAGACGACGGTTGAGAATGGCGCAGTAGACGATGGTGAGCGCGAGGAGGATGGCAACGACGATCTCAATCGCCACGCCGAGATTGAGGCCGGAAATCATGTGTTCTGCATCTCCTTCTGAACCGCGCGCTCGAAAGCGGCCAGCGTCATGCGCGGGCGCCTCAGATTCCTGTTGACCTTGACTGATACCTTGTCGCCGAGCCGGCCGATATTGCCCGAGGTGATATGTACATCGCCGCATTTGATCGCCACCGGATCCTCCGGCGACACGCCGAACAGCAGCGTCTGGCCCACCTCGAGGTCCATGACCATGGAGAGCGGCAGTTCCTCTTCGACCAGAACGGCGTCGACCTCGATGTCCGCGTTATAAATCTCGGTGGCGAGGTGGCCTTCCCAAATGTTGTCGCGGCCGAACTTCTCGCCCATGATCATCTGCAACAGAAGGTTGCGGATGGGCTCGATGGTGGCGTAGGGCAGCAGCATCTCGACGATGCCGCCCCGATCTTCCATGTCGACGCGGAACTGAATCAGGATACAGGCATTGGCCGGCCGCGAGATCGGCGCGAAGCGCGGATTGGGTCTCGAGACGCTCCAGCGTGAAGTTGATCTGGGTGAGCGGCGCGAAAGCCTTCTCGCAGTCGGCGAGCAGCAGGTCGATCATGCGGCGGACGAGGTTCATCTCGATCGTCGTGTAGGGCCGCCCCTCCACACGGATCGCCGAGGTGCCGCGGCCGCCGCCGAGCAGCACGTCGATGATCGAGTAGATCAGCGACGAATCGACCGTCATCAGGCCGTAGTTGTCCCACTGCTCGGCCTTGACCACGGCCAGGATGGCCGGCAGCGGAATGGAATTGAGGTAGTCGCCGAAACGCACCGACGAGATACCGTCAAGCGACACTTCGACGTTGTCGGAGGTGAAGTTGCGAAGCGTCGTCGTCGTTTCCCGCACGAAGCGGTCGAAGACGATTTCCAGCATCGGCAGGCGTTCGTAGGAGACGAGCGCCGAGTTGACCAGCGAGCGGATGCCGCTCTGGTCGTTGGAGACGTGATCCTCGACATTGAAACCGAGGAGGTTGTCGATTTCCTCCTGGTTGAGCACGCGATCGGCACCGCGGCTCGTCGCATCGAGCTCGGCGTCGTTGTCATCGATCATCGCCGCCCACTGGGCGGCCACCGCGTCGGCGTTCTCGACGCCCTGCTCTTCAAGCGCTGCGCCCCACTCGGCTGCGAGGTCGTCCATGTCGTCGCCGCTATCCGCCCGTTGCTCGGCCAGCGCCGCGCCCCAGTCCGCGGAAAGATCGTCGTCGTCTGCCATGCTCGACATCCTTATTGCACGATGACGTTCTTGAAGAGCACGTCGTCGACACGGGCCGGATAGACCGCGATGTTGACGCGCCGCTGCAGCTCTTCCTTCAGGCGAAACAGTCCGGCCGAGCCCTGCAGGTCGGAGGCTCTGAGCTCGCGCATATAGGTCTGGAAAGCATCGAGCACGCGCGGCAGATTGGGCTTGATTACCTCCAGCATCTTGTCGTCGCTGACCTCGAGGGCGATCTCCATCTTGACGAAGGTCGGCCGTTCGTCGGCCGTCGACAGATTGAGGATCATCATCGGCAGGTCATAGTAGTAGGCGTGCGGCTGAGACGCCGCCTCGACGGCGGCAACATCGCTCACCGCCGGAGTTGCCGGCGTGCCGCCCATCAGAAAGAAGGCTGCGCCGCCACCGACCAGAACCACCGCCGCGGCCGCGCCACCGATGATGAACAGCTTCTTCTTCGAAGAGCCGCCAGCGGCCTCGCCGCCTTCCTGTTCGCCGTCTGCTTTCGGGGTTTTGGCCATAGCCCTTGGCGCCTGCTCCGGAGTCGATGGAAGCCGAACGCGTCCACCTCAGAGCTATGGGTCGGCCCCTTCCCAACGACAACGATTCTTTGCCGGAGCCCACAGCCCTTTCATTGGCCTTCAGGATAGTTAACGATTGGTTGATAATTGGTTAACGGCCCGGCAAAAGTTGCCGCCCTCCACATGCTGGTCGGCAAGAAACGCCACGCACGACCAGAGGCACAACCCACGTAACCAATTGAAATGTCTATAACTCGGAGTTGGCACGTTCCCTGCGATATAGGTTTCGGGCAGCGACGCTGGGGAGCGTGACGCCGCCCGACTGGGACTTGGGAACGATTTGCCATGCAGAATGCAACTCTGGTGGCGCTGTCGGGTCAGGTTGCGCTGCGGCGCAAGCTGGACGTCATCGCCAACAACGTGGCCAACATGGACACCGCCGGCTTCAAGCGCGTTTCGCTCGACTTCGAGGAAACGACGATGCCGAAGGCGTCGGCAACGCTTTTTCCTCGCCGCGATCGCGACAATCGCTTCGTCCGCGAGCTCGCCACCGTGCATGACTTCTCGGCCGGCTCGGTCGAAATGACCGGCAATGATCTCGACGTGGCGATCGAAACCGACAACAGCTTCTTCGTCGTCAACACACCGGCCGGCGAGCGCTACACTCGCGCCGGCGACTTCGCCATCGACAACACCGGTCGCTTGGTTACCGCCGACGGCAAGCCCGTTCTCGGCGACGGTGGTGAGATCGTCTTCGGCAACGAGGAAACCAACATCGCCATCGCCCGCGACGGAACGATCTCCACCAGCGCCGGCCTGAAGGGCACCCTCCGCATCGCTTCCTTTCCCGACACCACGGTGCTCTCCAAAGAGGGCGAGAACCTCTATTCGGCCAGCGCGGCGCCCCAGGTGCCCGCCAGCGTTCGCGTCCGCCAGGGCGCCCTCGAGAAGTCAAACGTCTCGGGCGTTCAGGAACTTACCGCCATGCTGGATGTCCAGCGCGCCTACGAGCGCATCTCCAACATGGTGAAGCAGCAGAACGACCTCAGTGCCAAGGCGATCGAGCGCCTCGGCTCCGTCAACGCCTAATCCGGGAACGACCGCACATGAAAGCCCTGACCATCGCCGCGACCGGCATGAAGGCCCAGGAGACCAACGTCTCGGTCATCTCCAATAACATCGCCAACATGCGCACCACCGGCTACAAGAGCCAGCGCGCCAACTTCCAAGATCTGCTCTACCAGAACTTGCGCCGCCAGGGCTCCACCACGTCGGACGCCGGCACCCAAGTGCCGGCCGGCGTGCAGCTCGGCTCGGGCGTCCGCGTGGTCGCAACGCCCCGCAACATGACGCAGGGCGACCCCGAGTCAACTGGCAACGACAAGGACATCGCCATCCGTGGCGAGGGCTTTTTCCAGATCGACCTGCCCGACGGCCGCACAGCCTATACCCGCGACGGCGCCTTCGAACTCGATTCCACCGGAACGCTGGTGACCGCCGACGGCTATACCGTGCAGCCTGCGATCACCGTGCCGCAGAACGCCAGCGACCTCACCATTTCCAACACCGGACAGGTGCAGGCCAAGATCGGCAATGCCGCCACCGCGACGGTGCTCGGTCAGATCGAACTGGCCCGTTTCGTCAACAAGAACGGCCTTGAGCCGATGGGTGACAACCTGTTCCTCGAAACGGCCTCGAGCGGTGCCGCCCAGACCGGCAATCCCGGCGATGCCGGCTACGGAACGCTACTCCAGAGCTATCTCGAATCCTCCAACGTCGAGGCGGTGAACGAGCTGTCGTCGCTCATCTCGGCTCAACGGGCCTACGAGATGAACTCCCGCATCATCACCGCCGCCGACGAGATGTCCCAGACGACATCCAAACCTCGGCAAGTGAGGCTAGACCATGATGCGCGCCATCGTCCTCCGGATCGCCCTCGCCGCCGCTCTCGCCACGCTCGCGGCCGGCTTCATCGCCACCCATCAGGCATCGGCGGCCGAACTCCGTCCCCGCGTCGAGATCGACGGCGCCATCGTGACGCTCGGCGATCTGTTCGAAGGTGCGGGTAACCTTGCAGGCCATGCCGCTTTCCGGGCACCCGAACTCGGCGTCACCGGCGCACTGCCCGCCAGCGAGGCGATCAAGGCCGCCACCGCCGCCGGCCTTGTCGTCGATCGCCTTCCCGCGTTCGCCAGCGTCACCGTCGTCCGCCGCGCCGTCACGATTGATGACGCCACGCTCAAGGCCCAGGTCGCAGAGGCTGCCGCCGCCCGGCTTGGCGCCGCCGTCGACACCATCGACGTCACCATCGACGAGCCGGTCACCCCGATCGCCGCGGCCGCGACCGCCTCGACGCCCGTCGCGCTTGTCGACTTCGTCCTGCAATCGGCGTCCGGCCGCTTCAATGCGACATTTGCCGTCGACGTCGGCGATGGCAGCCGCTCCGTCACGTTGACCGGCCGTGCCATCGAGACCCTGGCTGTTCCCGTCCTGAACCGGCCGGTCGACCGCCGCACCGTCATTCGCGCTTCCGATGTCACGATCACCCGCATCGACAAGCGTCGCGTGCCGGGCTCCGCCGTCATCGACGCCGACGAGATCGTCGACATGGCGGCCAGGCGGCCGCTCCGGGCCGGCGAGGTGATCGCGAACTCCGACGTGGAGCCGCCTCGCGTCATCCTTCGGGGCGATCTCGTCACGCTCCAGTACAAGCGCCCCGGTCTGACCCTTTCCGCCCGTGGCCGTGCCCTCGCCGACGGCGCCAAGGGAGACATCGTCTCGGTGCTGAACGAGCAGTCCAAGCGCACCATTCAGGGCGTCGTCACCGGCGCCGGCATCGTGGCCGTGACCACATCCGGCTCCCCGACCGTCCTCAAGACGGCAATGAACTGAGCAAGAACCGAGGATCATCAGATGCGCTTGCCCACCATCCTCGCCACCGCCCTCCTCGGCATCGGCCTCTCCGCCTGCGGCAGCACCATGGACCGCCTGTCGCAAGTCGGCCAAACGCCCAAGCTGACCGCCATCGAGAACCCGACCGCCCAACCCGGCTACAAGCCGGTGCAGATGCCGATGCCCACCGTGCAGCCCGTCGCCTACAGCCCCAACTCGCTGTGGCAGTCCGGCTCGCGCACCTTCTTCAAGGACCAGCGCGCCCGCAATGTCGGCGACATCCTGACGGTCAAGGTGGCGATTTCGGACAAGGCGGCTTTCGACAATTCGTCCGAACGGTCGCGCGCATCGAGCGACTCGACCGGCGTCGGCGGCGCCCTCGGCACGGCTATCGACACCATTGCCCTGCCCGCCGGCATGGCGGCCAGCGATCTCGCATCCACGACCGGCGCCTCGTCCTACAAGGGAAGCGGCACGATCGACCGGTCGGAAAGCCTGTCGACCAATGTCGCCGCCGTGGTGACCCAACTGCTGCCCAACGGCAACCTCGTCATCGAGGGCCGCCAGGAGGTGCGCGTCAACTACGAGATCCGCGAACTGGTCGTGGCCGGCGTCGTGCGCCCCGAGGACATTGCCGCCGACAACACCATCGAGAGCACCAAGATCGCCGAGGCCCGCATTTCCTACGGCGGCCGTGGCCAGATCTCCGACGTGCAGCAGCCGCGCACCGGCCAACAGGTCCTCGACATCCTCCTGCCGTTCTGACGGCACGCCAATCGGCTCGCGCTCCCCAAGCATCCAAGCGAGCCGTATCGCCGAAGGACCGCTCCCCAACTGGTCCGAGGCGATCCCGCCGGCCCCTTCCCAAATCCGGGCCGGCTTTCCCCAAGTGGCGCGACCTCCCTTCCCAAGTCATCACGGAGGTCGCGCCCAGGGGAACACCATCCGATCCGAAAATCGAAGACCACCGCGCGACGCGACGCGCAAACGAAAAAGGGGCATCCGCCAGGACGCCCCTTCGTCAGTTCCACTGAAGGCAAGGGCCTTCATTCGTCGCGATAGACTTTCTCGCGTCGCTCGTGACGCTCCTGCGCCTCGATCGACAGAGTCGCGATCGGGCGAGCGTCGAGACGCTTCAGCGAGATCGGCTCGCCAGTCTCTTCGCAATAGCCATAGGAGCCATCCTCGATCCGCTTGATGGCTGCCTCGATCTTGGAGATCAGCTTGCGCTGGCGGTCGCGCGCCCGAAGCTCTATCGACCTGTCTGTTTCCGACGATGCACGATCGGCAATGTCGGGAAGGTTGGTGTTCTCGTTCTGAAGATTCTGGAGGGTCTCCTTGCTCTCACGCAGGATGTCCTCCTTCCACTGAAGCAGTTTGCGCCTGAAGTATTCGCGCTGGCGATCATTCATGAACGGCTCGTCGTCGGACGGCCGGTAGTCATCCGCAAGCTCAATCGACATCGACGGTCCTCACACACCACGAAGGCGGGCGGAATATAGCTATCTGACCTCGGCGCGACAACGGCAAATGCGATAAAATCACCAAACCTTGTAGGAATGGCGTTTACCAATACATATCAATCGATTAAGCCGATATAGACCTCAGCGAAGACCATCGCGGCGCGTCAGCTCCGGAAATAGCCGAGCTTGGCAAGCTCCACTTCGGCCCTGAGAGCGATGTCCTCCATCAGCTCGTCGAGACGCGGATCGCCGGTCGCTTCGGTCTCGTCGAGAAGGTTGAGGATGCGGGCGATCGCCTCGCCCGAAAGCTGCCCCGACAGCAGTCCAATGCGGATTTCGTCAAGCCGATCCAGGAGGTCGCGCCCCCGCTTCACGGCCTTCCGCTTCTTGCGAGGCGCGTCGGCGTCGACGGCCTGCAGGGCGATGAGAGCATCGAGCCCGGCCAGTGCATGGGTCGCCGTGGCGGTAGCCGTCTTCGGCGCTCCACCTTCTGTCTCCGAAGGCAGCGCGAACCCCGATCCATCGGTTCGCTTCGTCGGCGATCCCGAGGAGACTCCCCCGAGACGGTTCGGACCCTGAATGCGCATCGATCGTCCTTTGAGGCTGACCCGGCAGTTTCGACCAACCAAGGTTACCGTTTCCCAACTCACCCGGCAAGAAATGCCGACCCAAAAACGTGAGCAGACTTCCAATACGCAGGAGAGAGCGAAAATAATATAATTATTTCAATATTTTATGAGGAGGCCCCATCAAAAAGAAACATGGCACGGCGATTGCGAATTCCCCGTTGGGAAGCCGTGTCGGGAAACACGGGGATGATGACAATGCGGTTTAGGATTCTCGGCGCACTAGGCGCCCTTATGATTGTTCTGATGGGCGTTGAAGCAGCCATGGCCGCATCGCGCATCAAGGACATCGTCGATGTCGAGGGCGTTCGCGAGAACCAGCTCATCGGCTACGGCCTCGTCGTCGGCCTGCAAGGCACGGGTGACAGCCTCAACAACTCGCCATTCACCAAGCAGAGCTTGCAGGCGATGCTCGAACGCCTCGGCGTCAACGTGCGCGACGCCACCATGCGCACCGCCAACACCGCCGCCGTCATGGTCACGGCCAAGCTGCCGGCCTTCGCCGCGCAGGGCACGGCCATCGACGTGACCGTCAGCGCGCTCGGCGACGCCAAGAACCTTCAGGGCGGGCAGTTGCTCGTCACGCCTCTGATGGGCGCGGACGGCGAAGTCTACGCCATTGGCCAAGGCGCGATCGCCGTTGGCGGTTTCGATATCCAGGGTGAGGGAGCGAAGATTTCCCGCGGCGTCCCGACCCAGGGCCGCATCAGCAACGGCGCCGTCATCGAGCGCGAGCTGCCCTTCAAGCTCACCGACCTCGGCTCCGTGCGCCTGTCCCTGCGCAACCCCGACTTCACCACCTCGCGCCGCATCGCGCTCGCCATCAACGATCTCTATGGCGCCCCCGTTGCCGAACCCACCGACCCTTCCACGGTTCGCCTGTCGATGCCGCCGAAATTCAAGGGCAACATCGTCGACCTTCTCACCGACGTCGAGCAACTGATCGTCGAGCCGGACCTGCCGGCCAAGGTGGTGGTCGACGAGGCAACCGGCATCATCGTCATGGGCCAGGAAGTGCGCGTGTCGACCGTGGCCGTCGCCCAGGGCAACCTCACCGTGATGATCACCGAGGACCCGCAGGTGTCGCAGCCGGAGCCGCTGTCGGACGGACAGACCACCGTGACGCCGCGCACCCAGATCCAGGTCGCCGACGGCAAGGAGCACCAGCTCGCCGTCGTGCGCACCGGCGTGACGCTGCAGGAGCTCGTCGATGGCCTCAACGCGCTCGGCCTCGGCCCGCGCGACCTCATCTCGATCCTTCAGGCAATCAAGGCAGCTGGCGCGCTGCAGGCCGACGTGGAGGTAATGTGATGGAAGCGAGCAGTCTCTCCTCGGTCGCAACCGCCTTCGCCTCGAAGACCTATTCGGGCATGGACAAGAGCGCCGTCGCCAAGAGGGCCCATGAGGTCGCCGCCGACTTCGAGTCCGTCTATGTCGCCGATGCGTTCAAGGCCATGTTCAAGGACGTCTCTGTCGACCCGCTGAGCGGCAAGTCGGACAACTCCAATGAACCCTGGCGCGACATGATGATCGACGAATACGCCAAGGACTTCGTCAAGAAGGGCGGCATCGGCGTCGCCGATGGCATTGCCGCACAACTGATCAAGATACAGGAAGGGCACCTGGGATGAGCCTCGCGCAAGAACCCCGTCCGAAGCTCGTCACCAGCCATGAAATCGCAGGCAAGCTGGTCGAGAAGCTCGGCATCGCCATGGAAGACCTTCTCGTATTGCTCCGCCAGGAGACGGCGCTGGTCAAGGAAGGTAAGCTCCGGCAGGCCGGCGAGCTCGCCATGGACAAGGAAGAGAAGGCCGCCCTCTATACCCGGCTGATGCTCGCCGCCCGCGACGAGATCGAAACGCTCAAGGCCTATGTGCCGGCCGAGACGGCGGCGCTTCTCAAGCGCCACGAGCTGTTTCGGTCCGAGGTGCAGATCAACCTCGCCGTGCTCGATACCGCCCGCGACGTCGCCGAGGACATCCTGCGGACCGTGGCAAATGAGGTTGGCCGTAACGAGACGCCCCCGGTCTACTGCCGTAGTGGTCACCCTCAGGCCGCCTACGCCGCAAGCGCGCGCGGCGTCGCCATCAACCGCAGCCTTTGACAACCCGAGCGTTGGCCAAGGCCAGTCCAGGCGCCGCGTCCTCAGGATTATCCCTTGCAGTCACGGGCGGCGAACGGCACCGTCACTACGTGTTGTTGCGAATTGTCAGTCTTTCCATGGAGGACGGCTCGCTTCTTTCGCTCTTTGTTAAGACTTGGGCCCTTATCTGAACCGGCCGGAGGAGCGACAGCCGTACTCTCCCACACAATTCGACCATCCAGAAAACCTGCGGAAAAACGCCGGATCGATAAAACTTTACCTGTTTCCTAAACCCTGCCTTTAATTTTCGATGATAACGTCCTTTCCAGGCGAACCCTAGGGGATTCGCGCGAAAGGACTTAGGTCATGGATATCGGCAGCGTGAGACCGGTCATACCCGGCATGAACGCGCCGGTGCCGAGAGCGCCGGCGGCGGCGGAACAGGCGGCAAACACCGACCTTCCGGTCGGATCGGCTGTCGCCAGGACCGATGAGACGACCCGCGCCGGCAATGACACGCGCGGCAGCGCAAATCAGTCCCCACCCTATTCCCAAAATCTGCGGTCGACGGTTACCCGCGACGAGGAAGCGGACGTTGTCGTCTATCGTCAGATCGACGATACGACGGGCGATGTCGTCAACCAGATCCCCGACGAAAGTCGTCTACGCCTTAGGGCGATGATCAACGCCTGGACCGACGCGACCCGCGCACCGACGGCGTCGACGGCAAGCATGCTTGCCTGACCCCACAATCAAAATTAATCCCCAGAACTGAAAAAGGCGCCTCCTGGGCGCCTTTTTCAGTTCTGACCGAGGAGAAGAGCAGTCTACTCCTCGTCGGCCTGCCCGCGCAGCCCCTGAGCCAGAGAGCGATTGATGGAAATCAGAGCCGAAAGCTTCTCGGGCGTCGGATCGTCCATGATCTCCAGCGTACGCTTCAGCACGAACACCGTGAGGTTGCCGATGTTCTCCTTGATCGCATCCGGCAACGGATTGCTGTCGTCGGTCGCCGATGTGCCGAGGATCGTCCAGAGCTTGCGATTCAGCATCAGGGCTTCCGCAACGGCGCTCTCGTCATAAGACCAGTTGTCCTTGAACGACTGCAACTGAGCCGCCGCCTTCAGCAGCAAATGCGCTTCCAGCTGACGCGGACCCAATGTCGTCTGGACCCGCTGGTACGCCGACGCTCCGTAACCGTTCATGGAACAAACACTCCCCGGTATTCTCGAGCCTGATGGCCTGTCGGCCAGGGCTTGTTATCAATCCACCCCGCCATGAAATGCCGAAGGCCATCTTGAGTGGCGGCACCATTCGTCGCGAGTTGGTATCAGGAGATCCGGTTCGCGCCGCATCCTCCATCGTCACAACTAGACACCCATCACGGTTAACAACTGGTTTCTCCGCAGATATCGACAGTGAAACGAAGTTAATGAACCCCAAAAATACATAGACCTGAATACAGAGTAAGCATTACCCCAGCCCACCAAAGAAAACGGCGGGCCTTTCGGCCCGCCCTTTTGTTTCCTGCACACCCTTTTGGCCGTCGGCCTCACCGGAGAAGCTGTAGCACGTTTTGGTCGGCCTGGTTGGCCATGGAGAGCGAAGACGTCGCCAGTGACTGCCGTGTCTGCAGCGCCACCATATTGGCCGCCTCTTCGTTCATATCGGCCAGTGTCAGGTTACTGGCGCCACCCTGCAGGGTGTTCATCATCTTCTTGGTGAAGTCCTGACGGTTCTCCACGACCGACAGGTTCGAACCGAAGGTCGACGCCTGGGCGCGAACCTGGGTGATCGCAGCCTTCACATCGTCAAGCAGGGAGTCGACGCCGCTGTCGGTATCGAGGTCCTTGGCGACCATGGTGGTCGGCAGGCCAAGCTCGGTCGAGTCGACTGACTTTCCATCTTTCACCTGAATGTCGATCGACGAGGTGCCGGTCTCATTGAAGGTGATCTTCAGCTTGTCGCCGCGCAACAGGTTGACGCCGTTGAACGAAGCGTCATCGGCCATCTTGTCGAGCTGGTCGCGCAACACGTTGAACTGGTCGGCAAGCCCGGACCGAACCGAGTTTCCGTCCACCACGGAGCTCTCGCTGGAGTCGCCGGTCACCTTGCCCGAACCGTCGGTGCCCTGGACGGTGAGATCCTGAGTCGACAGGTTCTGAATGCGCAGCTTGCCGTCGTCATTGGAAGCCTTGATGATGCCCTTGGTCTCGGCATTGTTGTTGATCTCGGCAACAAGCGTATCGATCGTCTTCATCACGACCAGCGCCGCATCCGTCGTACCGGCAACACTGGTGACGTCCGCCGTCGCCGAGAAGATGTCAGCGTCGGCGCCGGTCACCTGCAGAGCGCCGGCATTGGTCGTTGCGCCCTGAATCTGGAGCGTCGCACCCGGTCCGATAACTGCCTTGAACTTGGATCCAGCCGTCGCGAGCTGGCTGTTGACGTTCTCAACCGCCGTCGTCACGTCGGAACCGGTTGTGGAATCCAGTGTGATGGCGACGCCATTCACCGAGAACTCGTACTTGCCGGACGCGCCACTCACGTCAGCCGCGCCACCCGTCAGGAAGTTCGCGATGTTGCCGGTCGTGGTGATATCGCTGTTCACGGTATCCTTGGCCTGCAACTGCAGGGTACCACCGACTAACTTGGCTTCCAGCTTTCCATTGAGATCGCTTCCGGCGATAGCCTGGTTGATCGTGGTAACGACGTCGGTCGCATCCGTGCTGGCCGCATAGTCGCTAAGCGTGACGGAGACCGACTTGCCCTCGTACGTAATCGTGGATACGCCGTTACCAGTAATGGGCGTGCCGCGGGCATTGGTCAGATCGACGGCACTGTTCAACGTTGCCTTGTCAGCTGTCGCGGCTGGCGCCGTGTATGCGACATTCGAGACCACCTTCTGGCCGGAGGCCGTCGTGGTCAGATCGATGCTCGGGGTGGACGTCCCGAATGCACCACCGACCAGGGTCAGCTTTGCCGCACCGGGGGTCAGTGAAACATTCGCCGGCGAGAGGGTATAGGACGCCGTCTCGAAGGTCTTGTCCTGGCGGGCCTGCCGCAGCGTCGACTGCATCGACTCCAGCGTCTTGGTGATCGAGGTCAGGCCGTTATCCGCCGCTTCCAGCGTCTTGACGCCGTTGTTCATCGAGTCGAGCAGAGCATCGAGCTCACCGGCGCGCGAGTTGAGCGAAGACGCCGTGAAGAAGTTGGTCGGGTTGTCGAGAGCCGTGTTGACCTTGTTGCCCGTGGCCAACCTGTTCTGCGTCGTCGCCATCATCTTGGCAGTGTTTTGCAGAGACAGAAGATTCTGGCGAACTGCCTTGGTCAGATTGATGTCGCTCATTTCTGCATCCCACTTCCTTGGGGCTGGCGGGTTTCTTTCACCCCGAAAACGAACCGGACCTGACCGTCGACCATCCAAGCGGGGAGGACGCGGCGGTGCCTTTCACGTGGGAGTTAACACCCCACATGGTTAACAAAAAGTTTCTCAGTCGCGTTTTGCAACGAAGGGGAATTAATTCCGATAAACTCTTGTTAACCGGCGCAAAACGAAAGGGCACCAACCGGCAAGGCCGGGAGCACGCCCACCTGCCCGGCAACTGGCGAGTCCAAATGGACTGACGCCCGTCGGAATCAGGACGGACCAAAACGACGTTGATTTTATTGAACTTCTCGTACAATCGCAGGCCAATCCGACCAACACGGACGTCAGCGCTGCGAGATTTCCCGCTTGAGGGAGCGAAACAACTCGTTAAGAAAGCAGAAAGGAGCGTTTGCCAACGCGTCAAACGCGTGGACGCAAAAAAGAAGGGGCAGGCCTTCTGGCCCGCCCCAACTTCTGTCGTATGATTCGGCCAGACTTGGCGTCAGCGGAGAAGCTGCAGCACGTTCTGGTCGGCCGAGTTGGCCATGGAGAGCGAGGAGGTCGCCAGGGACTGGCGGGTCTGCAGCGCAACCATGTTGGCCGCTTCCTCGTTCATGTCGGCGAGCGTCAGGTTGCCGGCGCCCGTCTGCAGGGTGTTGATCATGTTCTTCGAGAAGTCCTGACGGTTCTCGACGACGGACAGGTTCGAGCCGAAGGCCGAAGACTGCGAACGGACCGTGTTGAGGGCCGTCTTCACCTTGGCCAGGGTGGCGTCGATGTCGGTATCGGCATCCAGGTCCTTGGCGGTCAGCGTGGTGGGCACGCCGAGTTCGGTCGAGTCGACCGACTTGCCATCCTTGGCCAGGATATCGATCGACGAGGTCCCGGTCTCGTTGAACGTGATCGTCAGCTTGTCGCCGCGCAGCAGGTTGATACCGTTGAACGAGGCGTCGTCAGCCAGCTTGTCGAGCTGGTCGCGAAGTTCGTTGAACTGGTCAGCGAGGCCCGAACGAACCGAGTTGCCATCGATCGTCGCGCTGGAGCTGTTGCTACCGGTGATTTGACCCGAGTCGTTGGTGCCCTGAACCTGCAGGTCCTGGGTCGACAGGTTCTGGATGCGCAGCTTGCCATTGTCGTTGGAAGCCTTGATCAGTCCCTTGGTCTCGCTGCCGTTGTTGATTTCGGCGACGAGCGTGTCGACGGTCTTGAGCAGGGTCAGCGCGCTGTCCTGCGTGCCGGCGACGCTGGTGACGTCGGCGGTGGACGAGAACAGGTCGGCATCGGTTCCGGTGATCTGCAGGGCACCGGCATCGGTGGTGGCGCCCTGAATCTGGATCTTGCTGCCGTTCGCGACCGCCTTGAACTTCGAGCCAGCCGTCTCGAGCGTGTCGTTGATGGTCTTGAGGGCAGACGTCAGTGTGGTGTCGGTCGAGTCGAGGGTAATCGCCGTGCCATTGACGGAGAACTCATACTTACCCGAAGAACCAGCCGTGTTGGTGGCGCTAGCCGTTGCTGCAGTACCAAAGTAGGCGGCAGCAATACCGGCATCCGATCCCGTGAAGTCGATCGCGCTGTTGTCGTTGCCAATAGCCTCGATCTTGACGCCCGTTCCGGCCGTGTTATCGCTCGCCTGCAGCTTATCGGCAAGATCGCTTCCTGCGATAGCCTGCTGAATCTCCGACGCGATATCCGAAGAGTTCGTGCCAGCGGCAGAACCAATGGACGACAACGTGACCGAAACACTCTTGCCGGCATAGTTGATCTTAAGTGTACCGCCGGTGATGGCCGTCGCAGCGTCAAGATCAATGCTGCCCTCAGCCTTAGCCTTGGCGGCAGCGGCCGGAGCCGTGTAGTTCTGGTCGGAAACGACCTTCTGCCCCTTGCCCGTCGTGGTCAGGTCAACCTCGGGGGTGTCGGTACCGAAGGCGCCGCCGATCATCTTCAGCTTGTCGCTGCCGTTGAGGGAGACGTTGGCCGGAGACAGGCCAAAAGATGCCGTCTCGAACGACTTGTCCTGACGAGCCTGACGCAGGGTCGACTGCATCGACTCGAGAGTCTTGGTGATCGAGGAAAGGCCGTTGTCGGCCGCTTCGATGGTCTTGATGCCGCTCGCCATCGAATCCATCAGGTTGCCAAGATCGCTGGCACGAGAGTTCAGCGAGGCGGCAGTGAAGAAGTTCGAAGGATTGTCGAGGGCTGAGTTGACCTTGTTGCCGGTGGCCAGCTTGTTCTGCGTCTTCGCCATCATCGAGGCGGTGCCCTGCAGCGTGAGCAGGTTCTGACGGACGGCCTTGGTCAGGTTGATATCAGACATTTTTTACATCCCATTCCTTGGGTGAACTCATCTTCCCCCTTCTGAGGAAGTGCGCCGACCCTAGCGCCGAGGTGTTGCCGAGCCGTTAATGGATTGGTTCAAATGTCGCTTCGATTGCCGAATTCGGGATAAACAAGACTTTGGTTGTAGACGCCGCGCCATGTCGGCCAGATAAAAGGTTAATGGTACGAAGTTGAAGATTCGGCCGATTTTTCGGGCTGTTCCCGTCTTTTCTTCTCACCCTGAACAGCTATTTTTAACGAATTGGACGTTATGATTCTCAAAATGCAACGAGCCACCCCTGCAAGGCATCCACGAAAGACACGCGCATGGTCGACATTTCCCTGACGAAATCGTTGCGCAGCACCGTCGCGACGCTGAACTGGGTGAGTGAGGAGTCCGCCGCCGCCAATCAGCGCCTGACAAGCGGCATCAAGATTCAGTCTGCGCTCGACGACCCCAGCACCTATATTTCGGCCAAGAGTCTTTCATTGCATGCCGCTGCGCTCGACAAGTATCTTGAACGCTTGGATCAGGGGCTCGGCGTCATCAACGCCGCCGATAACGGCCTCTCATCGATCAGCGAAAGTATCAACACGCTTAAGGGCGTTGTGACGAGGGCCGCCGCCAGCAAAAATGCCTTCGAGCGGGCCGACTTGGTTAAGGAATACAACGACATCCTCGACAAGATCGTCGATACCGCCAAAGATTCGTCATATAGCGGCAAGAACCTGTTGCTCGGCGACGGCAACGACCTGACGCTGTACCTGTCGACCGACCAGAACGAGTCGGTCACCATCGAAGCAGTGGACTTCACCGATCTCCTTAACTCACTCGGTCTCAAGAAGCTCGACGAGGGCAAGCTTGCCACCTACGAGACGAAGCTGACCGACGGCGGATCTCCCGCCAAGCCGCTGAAGTCGACCAGCAAGCTCGTCGAGTCTCCCGATTACGCCATCGGCGACGAGATCGCCGTCAAGGACGCCTCCGGCACCATCATCAGCACGCTGAAGATCACGGCGGACACCACCGCCGGCGACCTGGTCACCGCTTTTTCTCTCCCTGACAAGGGACTGCGCGCCACGCTCGGCAGCGATGGCGTGCTGAACGTCGAAGCGGCGAACAAGATGACCGTTGATACGACGCGCGCTGCCGACACAATTGCGTCGGCCGGCTCGCCTCCGTCCGCGACGAGCGCCCCGCTGATGATTGGCGCGACGCCTGCTACCGGGGCCGATCTGTTGACGGCGACGGGTCAATACAAGGAAGGCGACGTCATTTCGATCCGGCAAGGGAACACCGTCGTCGGGTCGCTGACGGTCGGCGCCACCACGACGGTCGGTGATCTCGTCAGCACTTTCACCGTTCCCGCGTCGGGCCTCAGCGCCACGCTGGATGCCGCCGGTGTCATAACCATCGATTCCACGTCGGCCGCGTTCGCCATCGACAAAACCTCGACCACCATTGACCTGACCACGGCCACGGCTTCCACCTGGGTGAAGCGCACCGACGCCGAGGATGCACAGCAGACCGTCACCGACGCCCGTCACGCCGCCGAAAAGCACGCCACCAACATCGGCATCGGGCTAACGCTTCTGAAGAGTCGCGCCGAATATGTTGGCAGCTTTTCTGACATACTCGGCGCGACCGCGGAATCAATGCGTGCCTCCGACAAGAACGAGGAGGCGGCCATCATGCTGGCGCTCGACACCCAGCAGCAGCTTGCCATCAGTTCCTTCTCGATCACCCAGACCGCCGACGACGGCATCCTCCGGCTGCTCGGCAGCAAACTCAGCTGATCTCCTGACAGGATTGCGAAGAGATGACCCTCAAGGTTGAACTGAAGCCCGGCGAACGCATCATCATCGGCGAGTCGATGATCACTAACGACGAACAGCGCACGCGCCTCTACATCGAGGGCAACGCCCCGATCCTGCGCGAGAAGGACATCCTGACTGTCGAGTCAGCCGACACGCCGGCCAAGCGGATCTATCTCGCGGTGCAGTTGATGTACTTGTCGCAGGAGGTCACCAAGTTCCAGGATAACTACTTCTCGCTCATTCAGGACATCATGCAAGCCGCGCCGAGCACGATCCCTTACGTGACCAAGATCAGCAATCACATCATCGCCGACCAGCTCTATAAGGCGCTGAAGGAGGCACGTGCGCTGATCGAGCACGAGAGGAAGATCTTCGCCGCCCTCAAGCCGGCCGCCATGGCCGTCGAGGAGAAGTAAGGCGACAGCGCACTTCGATGTCGCCACCAAAAACAAGCCGCCGACCAGGCCACGACAACCTGATCGGCGGCTTTGTCGTTCGACAAGCGCCCTCGCCTATTTCATGTAGTTGAGCAGGCTGAGGTTATTGAGCAGCATCGACGTGGTGTAGCTCGCGTCCATGCGCGTCTGCAGCGTCAGGATCTGCGCCGTCAGCTCTTCCTTGTTGATGCCTTCGACACCGTTCAGCATCACCTGAAGCGTCGTCTTGGAGTTGGTCTGCCGCTCTGCCGCGTTTTTGGCGACATTGCCGGACACGGCGATCTCGGTATGGATGTCGGTCGGCTTCTGGCTGCCGTCGGCGAAGGCCAGAACACCATCGACGCGCGAGGCCAGCGCCGTGTAGCGCGACTTCTCGACCTTGAGGTTCTGATCCCGTTCGGCATCGGTCGTCGCGTTGGGGTCGCCCAGCGTGCCCGCCTTCGGATCGAACTCGGCAATGGTCATGACGGCGAGCGAGCGCACCATTTCGGCATAGGCGGACTCGTTGGCCCGAACGCCGTAGCCGACGTCGATGTTGCTGTCGACCCGCGCGATCACGTCGTTGCGCGGCGAGGTGCTGCTGTCGCTGGGATCGATCGTCGCATTGTAGCCGGTGTACCATTCGACCGTGTCGGTGTCCGTGCCATCGCGCAGCCCCGTAGCGGTGGCAAGCTGGCTGTTGTCGGTGGGATCGACGACATCGACCCGCTGCGGCTTGCCGCCTCCGGCCGTGTCGAAGAAGGTCTCCGACGCCCGCATCATCGAGGCCGCCTGGAAGGTGGTCTTCGCCTCGATCTTGAGGCTGTTCTCGAGACGATCCTTGAAGTTGGCCGCGGTCGCATCTGGGTCGACCGTCGGCGGCGTGCCGGCCGTCTGGGCGATGGTGAACTGCCCCTCGCCGGGGGGAGAGGTCAGTGTCGCCGTCAACTTCACCGTCGACTTGGTGCCGTCGGGATTCTCGAGCTCCAGCGACACGCTGTCGCCGGCCTGAAGATTGGCGCCGAACTGAACGCCATAGGCGGTGTTGACGGTCTTGCCGGCGCTGTCCAGGCCGGTGGTCGGCGTTACCGCGATGTGGGACGTATCGGTCGTCGAGGCCGACGCGGAGGCAATCTTGTAGCCAAATTCGGCCGAAGGCGGCGTGCCCTGACGGGTGATCGTCACGGTATCCGGGGTCGCCACGGGATTGTCGAGGTCGAGGCGACCGAGCCCACCGGTGCCGAGGTCGGCCGTGTAGCGCTCCGCGACCACCTTCTGCAGGCCGTATTTGCTGCCGGTGCCGTAGAGCATGTCGTTCATGTTGACCACCGGCTTGGTGTCCGTGGTCTTGCCCGACATCAGGTAGCGGCCGTCGGCCTCCGAGTTCAAAAGGCCGATCACCTCGTTGAGGGCGATCTTGGCGCCCTTCTGTCCCGTGGTGGTGCCTGTGGAATCGATGTTGTAGGTGTTGGGATCGATGGCGGCCGACGCCTCGCTGGGGATGTCCTCCAGGCGGTTCATCGCCTTGTCGAGCAGCGAGATGCGCATGTTCAGAACGTCGGTATTCTGCAGGTAGCCATCGATCTCGGAAATCTTCGAGCGGAAGGTGATCGACTGGGTGCGCCCGGTGCCAAGCGTACCGTAGGTCGCGGCCTTCTGCCCGGTGGCAAGCTGCCGCTGCATGTCCTCGAGCTGCTCCCGCATGGTCGACAGGAGCGACATGTTGGGACTGACGAGCACGTTGTTGATCGACGACATGGCATCCTACCCGTGTTCAGGCGGCGTTCGGCCGCTGTGCCCTACTTGAACGTGTTCATCAGAACGTCCATCAGCTCCTGCGCCACGGTGAGCACCCGGGCATTGGCCGAATAGGAGTTCTGAAGCTGGATGAGCGACATCAGCTCGGTGTCGAGATCGACCGCGCGGCTGTTGTCGTAGCGTTCCTTGAGGTTGGAGGTGACGACCTTCTGGCCGTCGGCGACATTCTTGGCGTCCTCGACGATGGAGCCCTGGGTGTTGACGACCTGCGACAGCAGGCCCTCGAACGTGCCTTTGAACGGCGTGGAGGCCGAACCGATGCCGATCGAGGAAGAGTAGGAGTAGACGCGGCTGTCGAGCGCATCGAGAATGGCCTGCGGCCGCGTACCGTCGCCCGAAAGCGTACTGCCGCTGTATTTCACCGTCAGCGACGGATCGGCCACCACCTTGGGATTGACCGAAATGCGGGCGGCAAGGCCGGTGATCGTGTCGGTGCCGTTGGTCAGGCCGGTGTAGGGCTTGCCCGTGGAACCGTCGAGGAACAGCGGAAACTCCTGGTAACCCGACTGTTCAGTGGGAGACGAGATCTCGCCGCTGATGCTACTGATGCTGCCGTGGCTGGCCGGCACCGTGGTCGCATTGATGGTGACCGACGTCGGGGCGCTCGGCGGCGCTGGCGTCGCGATGCCTGAGAAATCGGTGCCGCCGGTCGCGGTGTTGAGCGCTGCTGCGATCTGGGCGCCTATATCGGTGCCGCTCGAGAGGTCAAGGCCGACGACGGTGTCGTTGGGGTCGGGCGTGAAGGACCCGTCGGGAGCCGTACCCCCGTTATAGGCGACAAAGGTGATCGACTTGCTGGTGCCGGATGCATCGACATAGTCGACCTTGAGGGTGTTTCCCTCGGTGAGGCCCGAAACATCCATCGTATAGCCGGCCGTGCCGGCGCCACTCACGGCAGTGCCGGAGGCCTGGCGCGTCGAGGTGGCCTTCGACAGCGTCGCGGCGATGGTGTCGAGCTGGGCCTGCGCGTCGACCAGCGTCTCGTCGCGCAGTTCCTTGTAGGCGGCTATCTTGCCCGAGCGGATCGACCCACTCTTGAACAGATCGATGCCGGCGCCGGGACCGTCAGTGATGGTGACGGTGCCAAGCGAACGCTTGCTGTCATCGGGGGAGTAGGCGCGCGACGCATCGACCACGCCCTGCTGGTCGAAGTTCAGCGTCACCGGCTCGTCGTCGTAGAGCTGGGTTCCGTCCGTCAATGCAATGGAAACGGCCCCGCCAATCTGGTCGCTGACACGGATGTCCATGTACTCGGACAACTCGTCGATGGCGGCATCCCGCTTGTCCTGCAAGCCGGCGGTGCTGTTCGTGCCACCGGCGCCGACGGCAACGATCTGCTTGTCGAGCTGCGAGATCGTCTGCAGCAGCGAGTTCACCCGGTTGACGGCGTCGGCGATATTGGACTCCGCCTCCTGGCGCAGCGACTGCACGTCGCCCGACAGCTGGTTGAGGCGGTTGACGAGGTTCTGCGAGGCGGAAACCGCGCTGCCCTGGATCGCAGTGTCGCCGGGCGTGGTCGCCAGTTTCTGAAGCGTGGTCGTGAAGTCGCTGAAGACCGAGCTCAGCGAGCTGGAACTGTTGGGCGCGCCCCAGTAGTTGTCGAGCGCCGACAGAGCGGTGACGCGGGTATCGGCATAGGCCGAGTTGGCGGTGGACACCCGCCACTGCTTCTGCACGAGAAGGTTGATCTCGCGCGTGACCTTGTTGGCCTCGACGCCATAGACCTTCGAGCCCGCGACCTGCGCCGTCGACGACATCGACTGGCGGCTGTAGCCCGTACTCTTGGCGTTGGCGATATTGGCCGACGTCACGCCCAGCTGTTGCTGGGTCGTCCTGATGCCGGACAAAGCCGTGGAAAGGGCACTCGATACAGCCATATCCGTCTCGCAATCGACAGTCGTAGCGGATTGGGGAGGTGGCCGTCACGCGGGGCGCGCGGCGGCCGGAAGACGCATCAGCGGATGATCTGCAGGATGTCGGTCATCATCTGGTTGGCCGTGGTGATGACCTTGGAGTTGGCCGAGAACGCCTGCTGGGAGACGATCAGCTTGGTGAACTCCTCGGAGATGTCGACGTTGGACGCCTCGAGCGCCGAGCTCGAGATGGCGCCGTTGATGTCGATCGGACCACCGCTCTGGATCGTCTCGGTGTAGGCGCCGCCGTCCTCGGCCTTCAGATAGCTCGCACCGTTGAAGGCGACGATTGGAATTCCCCACTTCTTGACGGTCTGGCCGTTCGAGTAGTTGTAGCTCATGACGCCGCTGTTATCGTCGATCGACACGCCCTCGAACTCGCCGGTGGCGTAACCGTCCTGAGTCAGCTGGTTGGTGGTCGCCTGCCCGTTCTTGTCGGCGAACTCGGTGGCGGCGAGGTCCATGGTGATGCCGGAGAAACTCTTGCCCTCGATGGAGATCGTACCGAGATTGATGGACGACGTGTCGTCCTGTTGAATGCCCTTGTCGTCGAAGAAGAAGGCGCCGCTGGCGAGAGCGCTGTTCGGCGTGGACGTCGTATCCTGCGTGGCCGTCGTCTTGATCTGCTGCCAGGCGGGGTCGGTCGGGTTGGTGGGATTTTCGTCGGTGCGGTAGAAGAGGCCCCACTCGCTGCGGCCCGTATCGGACTCGGTGAGCTTCACCCAGCGGAGCTGCACGATCGACGGTGTGCCCTGCGCATCGTAGATGGTCCTCGAACCGCCGGCGATCGAGTTGTCCATGAAGGTGGTCAGTTCGGACTTCTCCACCGTACCGCCCGCGATGGCCGCCACCGACGCACTCGGATAGACCAGGGCCTTGGATGTCGTCGACGGCTCCGTCGGCAGGTTCAGCTTGTAGGTGATTTTCTCGGTCGCCTTGGCGCTCTGCGAGGTCTTGTCGATGGTGATGACCGTCTTGTCGCCAACCGGCTTGCCGGTGGTCGGATCGATGCTTTGCCCCATCAGGGAGTAGCCGGAGCCGTTGCGAAGATAGGTCTGGCCGTTGCGCGAGTCGTAGTACTGCTCGAAGTCGCCGGCGCGGGTATAGCGGGCGCCAAGGCTGCCATCGAGAGGATCGGCCGACACGCAGAAGAAACCGGTGCCGTTGATCGCCATGTGGGTATCGACCTTCGACCCCTGAACGTCGCCGTCGAGCGTGATGGTGGAGCGCGACCTCGCCGTGACGCCACCGGACGTGACGCGGGCGGCGTTGGTCGTGTTGGCACGCACAAGGTCGCCGAAACTCGTATCCTTGCGCTTGAAGCCGGTTGTCGAGGAGTTGGCGATGTTGCCCGAGATATTTTCGAGGGCGAAGGACTGCGCTCCGAGGCCGCCGACGGCCGAGTTCATTGCGGTCAGGATACCCATGCTCGTTTTCCTTACGATCTGCAAAGCGGTCGGCCGGACGAATGGCCGCTACAGACCTAAGGGCAACGGACGTGCCAAACCGAGCCCACAAGTTTTTCCGTTTGTTTTCAGGAAACAGGCGCTTAGGCTTGGTGAACAAGAAGTTAACGCACCGGCAAGGTTCGTCTTACCGGGCAAATCCTGCCGGGCCGAACCGACCACCCGGCACTATTTGACACCCGCCGCGCGAATACCGGCCATGATCTCCGAGATCTGGGGACGCCGCCGTTCAAGGAACGGCAGGGGGCGGCAGACGTCGATGGCGGCGACGCCGACGCGGGCGGTCAGCAGACCGTTGATCACCCCTTCGCCAAGGCGCGCCGACAGCTTGGCGGCAAGGCCGTGGCCGATCAGTTGCTGGGCAAGCCCGTCGCCGACGGCGATCGAACCGGTCACCGCGAGGTGGGTCAGGACAAGCCGGGTCAGCCGCGCCAGCCCCATGAAGCCGGGGCGACCGCCATAGAGCGCCGCAAGCCGGCGGATCAGGCCAAGGGTTGCCACCACCACGAAGATGACGTCGATGGCGGCGCGCGGCGACACCGCCGTCACCACCGACACACGGGCGGCGGCATCCGACACCAATCGGCGGGCGGCCGCATCCAGCGGGGCGAGCAGATCCGCCTCGGCCAGCACCAGTCGGTCACGACCGTCGATCACGTCGTCGACGCGCGCTTCGGTGGCCCTGCGGCCGGGCGCAAGATCGGGCCGATCCGCATAGAGCGCCATCAGGTCGCCCACCACCGCTTCGGCTTCCGGCCGGTCGTCGCGGGCGGCGGCAAGGTCGGCGCGCCGTCGCATGCGGTCGATCCGCCGCAACCAGATGAGGCCGGCGATTTCCCGGGCGGCTATGGCCGCCACCGCGAGCAGCGCCAGCGCGATCAGGCTGATCGCCAGCCAGCCGAGCCAGTCTTCGCGGGCGAACAGCTCGCGCACCAACTGGTCGAGCCAGAGACCGATGGCCAGCGACAGGATGCCGGCCACGGCGCCGAAAAACAGCCGCGACCAGGCAAAGCGTCGGCGAGCGGGAGGCAGAGGAACTGGCAGGTCCTCCGCTTCCGCCACTTCCTCGACGATGACGCTCGCGGCGTCCGACGGGGGCGTCTCGCCGGGGCGAACGTGGCTGACGTCGTCAGCCCCAAGATCGAAGGCGGTGGGACGGCGCGTCATGCCAGGCGGTCTCCAATCAGGAAATCGAGGGCGCGGTCGAGACGGATGTGCGGCAGCGACAGGCTGACGCCCTCGGCCGTCACCTCCACCGGCGGTGGCCGGAAACGCAGGAAGCGCAGGGCATCGACCACCGGCTCGTCGGCTTCCGGTTCACGGAACAGCGCTTGTGGGTTATCCGGAAGATCGCCTGGGAACAGAGCGATTTCTTCCTTGCCGTCATAGAGATGGTCGTCGAGAAGCTCGCCCTCCTGCGGCACGCCGAGAATGCAGGGCAGGCTCTCGCCGTTGCGCCGCACCGTCGCCTCGCGCGTCGCCCGCACGGCGGCAAGCGCCTTCACGTCCACTTCGGCGCCGGAGAACGAGGCGCGGGCGATCGCCCTGTCGGTGAGGCGCCGCAGGATCAGCTCCAGGCGGTCGTGGCTGGCGTGGTGCAGGTGGTCGGCCTTGGTGGCAGCGAACAGGATGCGGTCGATGCGGCGGGTCAACGCCTGCCCCAGCCAGGAGGAATGCCCCGGCCGGAAACAGGCGAGGATCTCGCCGAGCGCCACTTCGAGATCGATCAGCGCCTCGCGGCCGCCATTCAGCGCCGCCAGCACGTCGACAAGCACCACCTGTCGGTCGAGGCGGGCGAAATGCGTCCGGAAGAACGGCCGGACGACCACATCCTTGTAGGCCTCGAACCGGCTCTCCATCAGCTCCCAGAGGCTGTCGCGTGGCGCGTCCCCCGTCTCCGGCAGCTCCAGCGGCGCGAAGGTCAGCGCCGGCGAGCCCGCGAGATCGCCCGGCATCAGGAAGCGGCCGGGCGGCACCATGGACAGCGACAGGCTGCCACCACGCGCGGCGCCGAGATAGGTCGAGAACAGATCGTGCAAGCGCCCGGCGGCCTCGTCGTCTGCCGGCCCCATGGGATCGATGCCCGACGTGTGGATGAGCCAGTCGGCGGCGATGGCGGTGCGCCGCGGCTCGCGCGCCCGCTCCAGGGTCTCGGCGCAGAACTCCCTGTAGGTCTTTGAAAGAAGGGGCAGATCCAGCAGCCACTCGCCGGGGTAGTCGACGATGTCCAGGTCGAGCTTGCCTCGCCCCAGAGACCGGCCGAGAAAGGTGGCGCTCTCATAGGCTATGGTGAGGCGCAGCTCGGAAATCTGGCGGGTCGAGTCCGGCCAGATGCGAGCGTCGGTCAGCTTGCGCACATGGCCACGGTAGTCGAACGTCGGGACGTCGGGGTGGAGCTGCGGCCGGATGTCGGCGCCGAGAAGGCGGCCCGACCGCCATGGCTCGAACATCGGCAGTCGCCCGCCGTGGATCAGATTGTGGATCAGCGCCGTGATGAACACGGTCTTGCCGGCGCGGGACAGGCCGGTGACGCCGAGCCTCAGCGACGGCGAACCGAGGCTCCAGGCGAAATCGGCCATATTGTCGAGCGCTATGCGCGCTTCGTCGGACAGCGTGGTGAAGCTCACGACTTCGTCGAACCTCGTCCGGCGCGGAAGGCGCCGCGCCTCTATGTAGGCACGGCCCGCGCGAGAACAATGGCTTATACCGCTTCCGTCAGGTTTCGACCCTCCGGGCGGAAGCTGACGGAAACGGAAGCGCCCGACCAGGCGCCGGCCGGTCAGGCCGAAACCCGTTTGAGCTGGATGAGTCCAGATCAAACGGAACGAGTATCAGTCGCCGTCGGGCCCGCCAAGATCGGCCGGCGTCACGAAGGAGATCAGCCGCCCCTCCCCGGGGCCGAGGTCGCCCCATGCGCCAGAGAACTCGATCACGACAAGCGAGGCGGTGGGAAACTTCCCGGAAAGCCTTGCCAGAGAAGCGGGATCGCCCTCCCCCGGCAGTGTCGATGCCAAGCGGTGTATCGATGGATTATGCCCGACCACCAGAAGGTTTTCGGACGTGCCGGCATGAGTGGTGACCGCCTTGAGCATGGCGCCGAGCGAGGCCTCGTAGAGGTTACGCACAAAATCGACGGCGAGCTGCTCCGGCAGAAACGGCATCACCTCCTCGAGCGTCTCCCGCGTCCGGGCCGACGGCGAGCAGAGCACGAGATCTGGCAGGTATCCCTCGTCGGCCATATGGCGGCCAACCGCCGACGCCGCCGCCCTGCCCCGCGCGGCGAGCGGCCGATCGAAATCCTTCTGCCCGGAAACGGCCGGCGGCGACTTGGCGTGTCGGAGAAGAAAAAGGCGTGGCATTGGCGGCCTCCGGGGCTCCCATCTCGCCGGACTTGGCGTAATGTCTAATCATTCTAACCTGATTCCGGGCCGCAGACGCGGCCTCGACGATCCGCTGCCCCGCGAGGCCCGCGAATCCGATCGGTCAGGTCGCCGAGGATCGCTTCATGCCCACCTCTTCAGACGTCGCGCCAAGATTTTCCAACCAGGCCGACTCCATTCACTGGCTCCGCGACCGTCGCATCACCGAGGTCGAGTGCATCATCCCGGACATGAACGGCATCATGCGCGGCAAGATCGTGCCGCGCGAGGATTTCATCCGCATCATCGACGCCGGCGTGCGGTTGCCGGAGTTCGTGTTCTTCCAGGCGGTGACCGGCGACAGCGCCGTCGAAAGCAAGATCGTCAATCCGCTCGACCGCGACATCCGCTGCCTCCCCGATCTCACGACGCTGCGCCTCGTGCCCTGGTACGACGAACCGACGGCGCAGGTGATCTGCGATTGCCACTTCGCCGACGGTCGCCTCGTCGACTTCGCACCGCGCTCTGTCTTGCGTCACGTAGTGGAGCTCTACGCCGCTCGCGGCATACGGCCGGTGGTGGCGCCGGAGGTGGAGTTCTATCTCACCGGCCAGAACGACGACCCGGACTTGCCGCTGGAAGTTCCGATCGGCCTTTCCGGCCGCAAGGAGAGCGGCAGCCAGGCCTATGGCATCGAGCACGCCAACGACTACGACCACGTCGTCAACCAGATGTACGACTATTGCGAGGCCTCGCGCATCGAGATCGCCACCATGGCGCACGAGGCCGGCCCCGCGCAGCTCGAAATGAACTTCCGCCACGGCGATCCGATCGAGCTCGCCGACCAGACCTTCCTGTTCAAGCGAACCGCCCGCCTCGCTGCCCGCAAGTTCGGCATGGTGGCCACCTTCATGGCTATGCCGCACCAGGAAATGCCGGGATCGGCCACCCACATCCACCAGTCGGTGGTGCGCGTCGACGACGGCGGCAACATCTTCTCCAATCCAGACGGTACGGACACCGAGAAGCTGGGCCACTATATCGGCGGCCTGCAGCGCTACGTTCCGAAGTCGATGAGCCTGTTCTGCCCCAACGTGAACAGCTACCGCCGCATCCGGCTCGAAAGCGATGCGCCGATCAATGTCCACTGGGGCCGCGACAATCGCACCTGCGGCCTGCGTGTGCCGGATTCGGGACCGGAATCCCGCCGCGTCGAAAACCGGGTGATCGGCGCCGACAGCAATCCCTACATCGCCATGGCGACGACGCTGGCCTGCGGCCTGATCGGGCTTGAGGACAAGATCGAGCCGGATGAAGTGGTCACCGTCGATGCCAAGACGCTCGGCGTCACGCTGCCCGTCCACCTGTCCGACGCGCTGATCGAGCTTGGCGAGTGCGAGCGGCTGAAGACGGTGCTGGGCTCCCGCTTCGTCGAGGCCTACATCGACGTCAAGCAGCTCGAGCTCAGGCTTTACAACCGCGTCATCTCAAGCTGGGAACGCGAGTACTTGCTGCTCAATGTCTGAGACTTGCCGATACGGGCGGCGATCCTCGCCGCGAGGCGCTGCCCGGCAACTCGATGAACCGCCACGTGACTGCGGACAACGCCAGGACCCAGGAAATGTAGATCGCTGCCACCGCCGCCTCGCGCAGCGCGACGTGGTCCGGCAGGAACTGGCCGACCGTAAGCGACAGGCGCGGCACGATATAGGCGACCAAGAACAGGTGGGTCAGGTAGATCGAGTAGGACAGACGGCCAAGCCATTGCATCGGCATGGTCGCCATCAGCCGCGACAACGGGCCGAGATCGCTTGCGTGTGCGAAGACGAGGACGAAGAAAACAAGCGGCCCGGCATAGTGCGCGACCGGATACGAGGCGGCGACCCAGAGCAAGACGATCGCAGCCAGCGCAGCGGGGATTTCGGCCTTGCCGTCGGCAAGGGTCGCGAACGCCCCCCGCCGGTGCAGCCACTCGGCAACGACGCCCGAGAAGAAGCCGAGCAGGCAGCGGACGATGCCGAACACGTCCGTGCTGAGCATGCCGCGACCGGTGACATCGACGAAGAGGATCAGCCAGGCGGCGACCGCGATGGCGGCGGCGGCGATCACCCGTCGGCCGGAGAACCCGGCTGTGCGCAGGGCGACCAGCGCGAAGACGGCATAGGCCCAGACTTCGGCCGAAATGCTCCAGCTCGGGAAGTTCCAGGTCAGTTCCGGCCCGAGGCGGGCCGTCTGCAGGAACAGCGCGATCGGCAAGATGTCGTCGGGATTGCGGGGGCCAGTAAAGGCGGCGTGCTCGGGCGAGAAGCCCGTCTCGCGCTGGAGAGCCAGCTTCGCCAGTTCGACGGCGATGAACAACCCCAGCATGAAGAGGTGCAGTGGCCAGAGGCGACCGAGGCGCCGAACCACGAAGATCGCGACCCGATTGCCATCGACCAGATCGTCGGCATAGACGCGGGCCATGACGAAGCCGGAGAGAACGAAGAAGAAGTCGACCGCCAGGATCCAGGAGTCGAGCGACGGCGCCGAAGTCAGGTAGCCGTTGAGCTGCAGGTGGATGAAACAGACGGCGAGCGCGCCCACTCCTCTCCAGCCGTCCAGTGCTTTCATGCGCATGGCGACGCTCCAATCCGCTGCCGGCATGCCGGCACCAGTCCGGCCACGCTGCGGCGACAACACGACGGCAAAGTCCGTCGGTAGGCTCATCTTTAATGCCGGCGGCCTGTTGGAAGCAATCTAAACTAGGAATTAAGGATAACGGCGCCCTTCGGCGTCATTCAGGCCTGCCGCGCTGGAATGCGAACCACCAACCCGTCGAGATCGTCCTTCACCTTGATCTGGCATGAGAGGCGCGAGGTCGGCTTGGGGTCGGCGGCGAAGTCGAGCATGTCCTCCTCCATCGGCTCGGGCTCGCCGGTGGCGGCCACCCAGGCCTCGTCGACATAGACATGACAGGTGGCACAGGAGCAAGCGCCGCCGCACTCGGCCTCGATGCCGGGAACGAGATTCTTGACGGCGTTCTCCATCACAGTGGTGCCGACCTCGGCCTCCACTTCGTAGCGGTCGCCTTCATGGGAAATATAGGTGATCTTGGGCATGGAAACCTGTGGCTGCGGGGCGCCGCCCCTCTGACCAACGGCCCGGCCTCGACACTCGCATCCGTCCGACGAAAGCGGAGCGCGAAGCGCAAAGCGCGCGGAACCATCGGCAAGTTACTGTTTCAACGACGTATTCAAACTCGACATCCGACCGAGCGGCAGCGCCCGCATGAACTCGGATATGGAGTTCGGTCCATTGGTATCTGCACATATAGAAGAGTTGGCCGCCGTCAACCCCTACCGCCGAGGCGCGCCTCGACAAACGCGGTGGCGGCGGCAACCGCCTCCCTCAACCGAACGAGATCGGCGCCTCCGTCGAAGCCGCGCAGCAAGGCGGTTTCGAGCGCCGAAGCAGCCTCGGCCACCGCCCTCGCCCCAATGCCGCGCGCCGAGCCGAGCAACAGATGCGCGATGCCGGCGTCGGGCGTCGCCGAGAGCCGATCCAGGCAGTCGCGACTTTGCTTCAGGAACAGGCGCAGGACCTCGGCCTCGAGCTCGGCATTGCCGAAGGTCTGCTCGGCGAGGTGCCGCAGGTCGATGGGAGAGGCATTCATCGGCTCATCGTCGTTCATCGCTGTCGCCTCGTTGTCCCCTCCGGAGGGCCGTCCGCGCCTTCGCACGGGCGTCGAGCCGGAGTTGAAGTTGGCTCGCAAGCTTCGAGGAGCGGCCGGAATTCTGAAGATATGGTTAATTCGACGGATACAATCCAAGCCTGTTGCCGCTGTGAACCTTGGCCCGCCCATGCAGCAACAGCGCAAACACCCTTTGCGGGCGCGGCGACCAAGGTCGCGGCAGCTGGCGAGCCACACGGTAACCATATGTTTTAAGCCAATATTCAACTCGATGGCCTAGCGTCTTGACTGTGTCTGCCCGGCATCTTCGCCACTTTGGATGCCGGCATGCGCGCCAACGGCGAGGGATCGTCGGCCCCTTGAACCTCCGCCCTCGGGTCCGGAAATAACAACCAGAAGATGAATAACAATGTTCGACGCCTATTAGCGGCTTGTTAACAATACGGGTCGCAGGGGGAGCTTTCCTTGTTCGGAAGGGCCTGTTGTGCCATTACGTTTTATTAGGCATTCCTCGGCCGGCGTAGCCATTGCTGTCTCCTCTACGGGCACATGGCGGTCGGGAAGGCCCGAGTTCATGCCGCTCGCCTAGGCCGGGCGTGGGCATGGTTCGACCGGGACGGCAACCGGGAGTACGCTTCCGGTACCGTCCGGCTTCAAGTATGCGGACATGAGGGTACCATGGTAAAAAGCACCAAGGCATCGGATCCGGGGGAGGCTGCTGTCTCCGCCGTCGAGGAAGCCCTGAAGATCGACTTCGGCGTTTCGGCCGATGAGCCGAGATCGCCCGACCAGGATACCTTCTCCGACGGTTCCGACGCCGCTTCTCGCCAGTCTGTTTCCGAGCCCTCCGATATGCCGCGCGCCTCTGCGCGCCCCGGACGCGCCCCGGCCAATGACGATCGCCGATCCGTTGCGACGCTGCTCTATCAGATGCAGCGCCAGCCGTCGTCCATGCCCTTCTGGGTCGCCCTCTTCGCGTCCGTCGTCTGGGTTGCCGGCGGCTTCTACGTGGCGCGTGTCGCCTTTGGCGACTTCTCGGTGCTGGCCGACCCCGCCGCCCTGTTCTCCCGTCCCGACGGTTTCGCTCTGGCCGGCGGCATCGTCGCTCCGGTCTTGCTCTTCTTTGCCATCGCAACGATGGTCTGGCGCGCCCAGGACCTGAGGCTTGCCGCCCGCTCGCTCACCGAAGTGGCCGTCAAGCTGGCCGAGCCCGAGCTCTCCGCCAAGGAGAACGTCGTCACCGTCGGCCAGGCCATCCGACGCGAAGTCGCCGCCATGGGCGACGGTATCGAACGGGCCCTCGCCCGCGCCAGCGAGCTTGAAGTACTGGTCCACAACGAGGTGTCCTCGCTTGAGCGGTCCTACGCAGAGAACGAGATGCGCATCCGCAGCCTGGTCGAGGAACTGGTCAGCCAGCGCGAGAGCGTGATCGCCAATGCCGAGAAGGCGCGCACCGCCATCTCCGGCGCTCACCAGAACCTCTCCGAGGAGCTGCGCACCGCCGGCGACCTCCTCACCAACCGCATCGACGAAACCGGCCGCAACGTCACGCGCACCTTCGGCTCCAAGGCCGAGGAACTGGCGCTGGCCTTCGAGGCGGCCGGCAATTCGGTGACCGAGACCGTAGCCAAGCGCGGCGCCGACTTCCTGTCGACGCTCGGCAACGAGCGCGAAAGCCTGATCAGCGGCCTTGCCGAGACCGGCACCGCCATCAACGAAGCGATCGCCACCCGCAGCGAGACGCTGACCCGCACCATCACCGAGGAAGGCGGCCGTCTCACCGCCGCCATCGGCAAGGAAACCGAGCAACTCGGCAGCGAGCTGGCCAAGCGGTCCGACGAGCTTGCCTCGACCATCGCCACCCGCGCCGCCGACCTGTCGTCCGCCCTCAGCGACGGCACCGGCGAACTGGCCTTCACGCTGGCCTCGCGCACCGAGGAACTGGTTTCCACGCTGACCGCCCGCTCGGAAGAGCTGTCGTCGACCCTCACCGACCGCACCGCCGACATCGCCTTCACCCTGTCGGCCCGCACCGAGGAAATCGTCTCCACCATCTCCGCCCGTTCCGACGAGCTGTCGTCGACCCTGTCGGTCCGGACCTTCGAGCTCGGCAAGACGCTCGGCGAGAAGGCCGAGGAGATCGGCGCCACGCTGGAGAGCCGCACCGCCGAGTTCTCCACCGCGCTCGCCGAGAAGAGCGATGCCCTGGAGAGCACGCTCGCACTGCGTTCGGCCCAGCTGGCCAGCACCATCGAGGCCCGCACCGGCGAACTCAGCGCCGAGCTGACCGACAAGACCCAGCTGATCGACCAGACGATTTCCGGTCGCACCAGCGAGCTGGCCGAGACGCTGTCGACGCGCGCCGAGCTGTTCGGCGCCACGCTCTCCGAGCAGTCGGCCAACTTCGACCGCACCATCGGGCACCGCGTCAACGAACTCGTCTCGACCGTCGCCACGTCGACGTCCATCATGGAGACGCAGCTGCTCACCCGCACCGACAATCTCGACAAGGTGCTGACCGAGCGGTCGCAGGAAATCGCCTCCACCCTGGAGAGCCGCACCGGTTCGCTCGAGACGCTGCTTCGCGATCGCAGCGACGCCATCATCTTCTCGATCGACACCACGGTCGCCGCTCTCGAGGAGAACCTCACGCTGCGGACCAAGGAGATCGACGAGACCCTGGCCCGTTCCGGCCAGACCTTCGCCGAGGACATCTCCCAGCGCGCCTTCGCCGTCAGCGAGCAGGTCGCCCGCTCCACGGACGAAGCCTCCAAGGCGATGGTCGAGAAGATCGAGACCATCAACGAGACACTTCGCTCCACGTCCGAGGGCGTGTTGCTGGACCTGTCGATCCGCGGCAGCGAAATCACCGACCGCCTCGACCAGACCGGCACCCTGATCACCTCGACGATCACCGAGCGTGGCACCGACCTCGTCAACAAGCTCGCCGTTACCGGTGAGGCCGTGCACACGGCGATCAACGTCAACGGCGTCGACCTTGCCGACCGCATCGCGGCCAGCGGCCAGGAAGTCGCCCGCATCATGGACGACCGCACCACGTCGATCCGCGGCATCATCGATGGCGCCACGCTGTCGGTAGAGACCCTGCTCGCCGACAGCGGCAGCCTGTTCTCCGAGCGCCTGTCGACCATCGGCGCCGAGATCGCCCGCGCCGTCAACGCCCGTGGCGAACGCGTTGCCGAGACCATCCTTGCCGCCGGCAGCCAGATCGCCAACCTGCTCGACGACCGGTCGGACAGCATGTCGGTCAGCTTCGCCGAACGCATCCGCGTGCTCGACGAGATCATCAACGGTCGTGCCGCCGAGCTGGTGGAAAGCCTCGTCAGCCGCACCTCGATGCTCGACGGTTCGCTCGAAGAGCAGATCGCCCGCATCGAAGCGGCGCTGGCCGAGCGCACCCTCACCATCCAGAACGCCCTCGCCGAAGGTACCAACGTCCTCGAGGCCACGCTCAGCGGTCGGTCCGGCGCCATCACGGGCCTCATCGACGAGCGCGTCGAGCGCCTCGGCTCCGAGTTCGACAAGCGCTCCGGCGCTCTGGTCGAAACGCTCGACGGCCGCACCCAGGCGGTTCTCGCCTCGCTGGAAGGCCGCGCCGGCAGCTTCGGCGCCGCGCTGGAAGGCCAGCTCGCCGCCTTCGACGGCAGCGTGGGCAAGCGCCTCGAGGATGCTACCCGCACCTTCGCCGACAAAGCGGATTCGCTGACCGGCACTCTCGACAACCGCATCGAACTGATCGACCACGCCCTTGATGGTCGTGCCCGTCAGATCACCGAAACGCTGATGGCCCGCACCCGCGACCTGGCCCAGGCCTTCTCGGCCGGCCAGTCGGAGATGGTCGACGCCATCGAAGGCCGCCTCGACGCCGTCGGTCGGTCGCTGCAGCGCAAGACCGAAGAGTTCACCGAGACCCTGGCCGACAAGGTGGCCGAGATCAACGTGTCGCTCGGTTCCAAGGTGTTCGAGGTCGCCGAGACGCTCGACAGCCGCGCCAACTCGCTGGAGGTGTCGCTGACCCAGCGCCTCGCCTCCATCGTCGACATGCTCGGCAGCCAGACCGAAACGGCTCGCGAGGAGCTGGCCCGCGCGCTCATCAATGCCGCGTCCGTGCTGCAGAAGGAAAGCGCCCGCGTCCGCGAGGATCTCACCGGATCCGTGGAAGCGGCAACCGACAAGCTGCGCATCGAAGCCGACCGGGCCAAGGAGATCGTCACCGAGGCCATGAACGCCATTGCCCAGGAGATGGAGACCGGCTCGGTCCGAGCTCGCGATGTGGTCGCCGGTGTGCTGGAAGGCATGTCCGAGCGCCTCGCCGGCGAGAGCGAGCAGGTTCGCGCCGTCGTCGTCTCCGCCATCGATGGCGCCGCCTCGCGCCTCGCCAGCGAAGGCGAGAACACCTCGATCGCCGTCAGCCAGTCGCTGGCCGGCGCCGAGGACCGTCTCGCCAGCCTGCGGGACGAGACCCATGGCACGCTCAACGAGCTCATCAGCACGCTGTCCGACGTTCTCTCCACCGAAAGCCAGAAGGCCCGCGAGAACGTCTACGAGGCCATCACCGCCGTCGAGGGGCGCCTCGCCGGTGAAAGCGAGCGCGTTCGCGACACCATCATCGGTTCGGTCGACGACGTCACCGGCCGCATGGCGGCGGAAAGCGAGCGGGCACGTGCCGGCCTGATCGGTGCCATCGACGAAGTCACCGACCGCCTGTCGGAAGAGACCGCCCGCGCCCGTTCCAACCTCATCGGTTCGGCGGAAGCGGTCACCAGCCGCATCGCCGGCGAGACCGAGCGGTCGAACGAGCTTCTGGCAGCAGCCATCGCCAGCGCCACCGAGCGTCTCGCCGACGCGACGCGCGATCTCCAAGCGGTGCTCGATGCCCGCACCGAGGCCGCCGCCAACGCCCTGGACAGCCGCTCCGAGAAGGTGGTCGACCTCGTCAGCCGCCGCATGGCCGAGCTGGCCGAGCTGGTCGACGGCCGTGGAGGCGATCTCGCCAACGCCTTCCTGTCCGGCACCCGCGCCCTCGACGAGGCCGTCGGCAGCCGTGGCGAGGAAGTGGCCGGCATGGTCCGCAACGCCGCGGGCGACGTGCTCGCAGCGCTGGCCCAGGGTGGCGAGGGCGTCAGCCGCGCCATCACGCAGCGTGGCAACGACGCCGCCGAGGCGCTGAAGCAGGCCACCCTGTCGCTGATGGCCACTTTCGACGAACAGGGCCGCGACGTCCTGCAGTCGCTCGACGACACCACGACGCGCGTCAAGACCGACGTCGTCGCCGTGCTGGAGCAGGTGGACGACGCCAATCGCGGCCTCCGTTCGCTCGTCGATCAGGCGGCTGGCAACCTTGCCCGCATCGAACGCGGCCTCGAGCAGCAGACCGGCGACCTTCGCCTATCGCTCGAGCGCGTCGTCGCCGATACCAACGCCTCCAGCACCACCGTCGCCGAGACGGCCGAGGTGCTGCGCGAGGTGTCGCGCACCGTGCTCTCCGACATCGGCGCCATCGCCTCCTCGCTCTCCGAGCAGACCGGCGATCTGCAGTCGTCGGCCCGTGCCCTGTCGTCGGTTGGCGGCACGCTCCAGGATGTCATCGGCGATCGCCTCTCGGCGCTCGACGGCGTGGTCGCCACGCTGCAGGAACGCAGCGAGACGATGTCCGAAAGCCTGCAGTCCATCGCCGTCCAGATCCAGGACACGCTGTCCAATGCCGAGCGCCGCGCCCGCGACGTGGGCTACCAGTTGGCCCGCAACGCCGAAACGGCCATGAACGGCGTCACCCAGCAGCTCGAACAGCTGTCGGTCAGCGCCGAAGAGGAAGGCCACAAGACGAAGGAAACCATCGAGCGGGTGCGCGGCGAGCTGATCTCCGAGATCAACGCCTCCATCGGTTCGGCGGTGGACCGCTTCGCCGGCGCCACCGAGGAAATGCGCAAGGCCACCCGCGCCGTCGGCCGGGAGCTGGAGCAGATCCGCGAGGACATCAGCCGCGGCGTTCTCGATCTGCCGGAAGAAACCAGCCAGCACGCCGCCGCCATGCGCCGCGTGGTCAGCGAGCAGATCCGCGCCCTGAACGAACTCTCCGAGATCGTTTCGCGCCAGCTGCCCGGCGAAGCCATGGCCGAAGCGCCGGTTCGTGCCCAGGCTTCAGCCCTAGCGCCCCGCAGCCTGCCGGTCCAGAAGTCGTCGCAGCCGTCCGAGCCGCGCGCCTTCAGCCGCCAGCCGGCCAACCAGCCGCCTCGCCCGGCCGTCGCCGAGCGGCGTCAGGAACCGGCGCCCCGTCAGCCGGCCGCCGATGAGCGTGGCGAACGGCCGAGCGGCTGGATCTCCGACCTGCTGCGTCGCGTCAACGACGAGGACACCCCCTCGCCGCGCCTGCCGTCGTCCGACCGCAACAAGAGCGGCAACCCGCTCGATGGCCTGGGCTCGCTGACCTCGGACATCGCCCGGTCGATCGACCCCGAGTCCTACGCCGATCTCTGGGATCGCTACCGGCGCGGCGACAACAACGTGTTCACGCGACGCGTCTACACGCTGCAGGGCCAGCAGACCTTCGACGAGGTCCGCCGCCGCTATGGTCGCGAGGCCGACTTCCGCGAGGCCGTCGATCGCTACATCGATCACTTC
>CAXXNH010000059.1:0-15097 GCA_963665435.2 uncultured Pleomorphomonas sp.
CATGCCGAGCCACGAGACCTTCAAGGGGGTCACCGACTTCGATTTCGCCACGCTGGAGCGTCGCCTGCGCGAGCTGGCTTTCCTGAACTCCGGTGTGCGCATCCTCCTTGAGGACAATCGCGGCGTCGAGCCGCGCATCGAGGAACTGCATTACGAAGGCGGCCTTGAAGCCTTCGTGCGTTACCTCGACCGATCGAGGAAGCCGGCGATAGCCAAGCCGATCCTGGTCTCGACCGACAAGGACGGCATTACCGTCGAGGTCGCGCTCTGGTGGAACGACAGCTACCACGAGAACGTGCTCTGCTTCACCAACAACATTCCCCAGCGCGACGGCGGCACCCACCTTGCCGGCTTCCGCGCCGCGCTGACCCGCCAAGTGACCAGCTACGCCGAGAGCGCCGGCATCTCCAAGCGCGAGAAGGTGACGCTGACCGGTGACGATTGCCGCGAAGGTCTGACCTGCGTCTTGTCGGTGAAGGTGCCCGATCCAAAGTTCTCCAGCCAGACCAAGGACAAGCTGGTGTCCTCGGAAGTGCGCCCGGTCGTCGAAGGCGCTCTCAACGAAGCCTTCTCGACCTGGTTCGAGGAGCATCCGGCCGAGGCGCGCACGGTGGTCGGCAAGGTGGTCGAAGCCGCAGCTGCCCGCGAGGCGGCGCGCAAGGCTCGCGAGCTGACCCGCCGCAAGGGCGCCCTCGACATGGCGTCCCTCCCCGGCAAGCTCGCCGAATGCCAGGACCGCGATCCCGCGAACACCGAACTGTTCCTCGTCGAGGGTGATTCGGCCGGTGGCTCGGCCAAGCAGGGCCGGAACAGAGAGTTCCAGGCGGTTCTGCCTCTCAGGGGCAAGATCCTCAACGTGGAGCGGGCGCGCTTCGACAAGATGTTGTCGTCGGCCGAAATCGGTACGCTGATCACCGCGCTTGGCACGTCGATCGGTACCGACGAGTTCGATCCGAACAAGCTCCGCTATCACAAGATCATCATCATGACCGACGCCGACGTCGACGGCGCTCATATCCGTACGCTGCTGCTGACCTTCTTCTTCCGGCAGATGCCGGCGCTGATCGAGCGCGGGCACATCTACATCGCCCAGCCGCCGCTCTATAAGGTGACGCGCGGCAAGTCCGAGCAGTATCTCAAGGACGAGCGGGCGCTCGAGGACTTCCTGGTGACCCAGGGCCTCGACGAGGCGGTCCTGAGGTTGGCCGACGGTGAGGCCAGTGCCGGACAGGATCTGCGTGCCATCGTCGATCGGGCGCGGTCGGTGCGCAGTCTCATTGAAGGGCTGCACCATCGCTACAGTCATGACGTCGTCGAGCAGGCGGCGATCGCCGGTGCTCTCGACGCCAGGCTGATCGAGGATCACGCGGCGGCTCAGCAGGCTGCCGACAAGGTCGCAGCTCGCCTCGACGTGATCGCCGACGAGTTCGAGAAGGGCTGGACGGGTGAGGCGACGCCCGAAGGCAACCTCGTCTTCCGCCGTGTCGTGCGCGGCGTCACCGAGACCAGCATCATCGACGCTGCCTTGTTGTCGTCGGCCGATGCGCGCAAACTGACCGCTCATCGTGAGCATCTTGACGCCACCTACGGCTCGGCCGCCGTTCTCCGGCGTCGGGAAAACGAAATCGCGGTGCGTGGCCCGCGTACGTTGCTCGATGCTGTCTACGCCGCCGGCCGCAAGGGCATTGCCATGCAGCGCTACAAGGGCCTTGGCGAGATGAATGCCGAGCAGCTCTGGGAGACGACGCTCGACCCCAACGCCCGGTCGTTGCTGCGCGTGCATGTCAGCGAAGCGATCGAAGCCGACGACATCTTCGAACGATTGATGGGCGACGAGGTCGAGCCGCGCCGCGAGTTCATCCAGGCCAACGCGCTTTCGGTCGCCAATCTCGACGTTTGACGTCGATCCCGCTTGGCCAAATCTTGGCGTGCGACAGTTGAGTAGACCTTGGCAACCCCTTCGGGCTGTCAAGGTAACTCGGTCGATCGCTTAACGTCCGATCATGGCTCTCCGGCCGGATGGGGTCTTCGGAACAACAGGCGGTTTCGGTCGGGAAGATGGCGGGCGAACAGAAAACCGGCCTTCTCCAGAACTCGCTTTGAGCCTCCGTTGTCCGGGTGGGCCATCGCCCAGACCTCGCGAAGCCTCAGTTGCCGGTCCGCCACGCCCAATGCGGCGCGGACGAGCTCGGAAGCATAGCCGTTTCCCCAGGCTTCAGGCCGGAAAAAGTACCCTACCTCGAAACCCCAACCCGGATCGAAAGGGTCTTCGTACAAGCCACCCCATCCTATGATGCGTGCATCCTCGCGACGCACCACCACCCATGGCGCACAACCATCGCGTCGTCTTCGCCACTCATGGACCATCACCCGCCGTCGGCAGTCCCGCAGGGTTTCGTCGCGGTGGGTATAGTGCATTGCCGTGCGATCTCCGAGGAACTCAAAAAGCTCCGGAACGTCCGCGCGCCGCGAGGGACGCAGGATCAGTCTTTCGGTTTCGAGCACGATCGCATGACCTCGCTATGCCAAGGTTCGATGTACCGTCTTGGGTGTACTCGTATCTGTCACGCGACATCAGCCAGTGAATGTCCGCCAGCGGCGCGGGATACGAGCTACGACGAGAACCGGTAGTGATCTTCGCGAGCGCGTAGGCGAACAATGGTTGCGCAACGTGAAGCTGGTCAGGCCTCCGAGGCGGTTCTTCAGGCCGGGTTGGGCAACCTAAGGGGAGGCGTGGTCTCTTCCTACTGCGGGCGAGCGGAGCAATGGGGCACCCAGACCGCCGATGCCGCATCGCCGTAGGGTCGTGCCTGGCCGTCAAGCACCATGGCGCCGACAAAGGCGGCGACGACGGCGTCGAGACGATCCTCGAAGGCCTTGAGGCTTCGACCGCGTGCGCCCTCCGGCGGGAGGGGAAGGGCGATGGCGCTGCCGATCAAAACTTCGTCGAGTGCTGCGACGATACTCTTCCAAACCTGGTAAAGGCGGGCGCGGCGTTCGATGAGCGGCAAGTTTCTCCAGTATTTGCCAGTGTTTCCGGCTTTGTAGGGGAGACGATAGGCGGCGCCGAGGAGCTCGATCAGCGCCGGATGCGGATAGATCTCGACGCGGCATGGCGGGCGGACATCAAGGGTGGCGAGCGGGTAGCCGGCGGCGGAAAATCCGGCCTCCAGGGCGCGTCCAACCTTTCCGGGGCGATCCAGAGTTGGCGAATGAGTGCCGGCGCCTCGGCCCGAATAGGCTCGGTTGATGGCATTGTCGGCAGTTCGGCGCGCAATGATCGGAGCATCCATCATCGGCATGTCTACTGTGACGAGATCGGGCGCTTTCCCGGCCAGGTGGCGAGCGGTCGCGATCAGGGCCTCCGGTCCGATCCCCATGTCACCGTCCGCCAAGCCGACGAACTCTTCGGCTGAGGCTGCCGCGGCGATCAGATGCCAAGCCGAACCGGTCTGGCCGGCAAGGGCGATGCCGCTGTGGTTGGCCGCGGTCCAAGCCGCGTCAATGCCGAGTACGACTTTCTCAGATGGTAAAACCGACATGGCTCTTTGTCGGGCGCGGCGAACGGCGGGCACCGGCCAGCATCAGAAAGATACCGGAAATGCCTGAAACGGCGAGGGTCGGCCAGGCGAGCACAACGGAGCCCCATTCGGCCCAGGTCGCCTCTCCGACGAGAGGCTTTAGCGTCGTCTCTATCTGGTCGACGAAATCCGGCGCGATGAGAGACAGGCTTTCGGACAAAGGTGTCATGACCACCCCGTCGGCAGCGATCGACGATATGCCATCGGAAATCAGCGCCACGACGCCAATGGCAAACAGTGCAAGCCCGAAAACACGCGCAACGAATGACAACATACGACGTGGTCCCCCCGAACACGAGGAGCATCTTGCGGCTTTCGCGTCTTCCATGCAACGTCGGCCATGAGTATTTATTTCTATTTTGAAGTTTCTTCAGCCTCCGGTTCCCCTCCGGGACGGGGGCCGCTATCATCTGCCGCCATGATTGGAGAGAATCACGCCGGGAGCCACGGCGCCCTCTCTTCGTCCCTTGGGAGCCTCACCTGATGCGCATCACCGCCGCCGCCTCCGTCGTTTCCGTCCTCGCACTTGCTGCCTGCGGCAGCTACGCCCCGCCTCCGCCGCGCATCGCTCCGCTGGCCCCGCAGCCCGTCAATCCCGTAGCGAGCCAGGCTCTGCCGGCACCGGTTGCTCCGGTCATGTCGCAGCCGACGACCGATGTCGCGATGGCCGCGCCGACAGTCAATCCGGCCGCCGCGACCGAAGTGCGCAAGGCCGACCTGATCGGTGGCTGGACGTTGGCCTCGGCCGGTGAAACCTGCCAGCTGTCCATGAATCTGACCACCTGGAGTGGCGGCTACCGCGCGTCGACTCGCGGTTGCGTGTCCGACGAGTTGAAGGCCATTGGCGCCTGGGATGTCGCCGGCAAGGAAATTCTGCTGAAGGATGCGTCCGGCGCTGTCGTCGCTCGTCTCTACACCGCAGCTCCCAATCGTTATTCCGGCCTGACCGACGTCAGCAAGCGCGGCGTACAGTTCTTCCGCGGCTGACCGCCGGAATGGTGGCGGACGGACCGGCCGGCCAAATCGTCCATTGGCTCGATGGCGAGGTCGCTGCTGGCCGGTTGACGGCCGACTCCGCGCAGCGGCAGGCCGCCGTAGCCTTCGATCGATTGCTCAAGCGGTTCGCCGTGCCGCGCCCGCGCCGCCGTCTCCTCGGTCTCATTCCGGTGGGGGCGGCGCCGGCGGTGCGCGGTCTGTACGTCTGGGGCGGTGTCGGGCGAGGCAAGACGCTCCTGATGGACCGTTTCCACGAGGCGGCGCCGGTCGGCAGGAAGCGACGGCAGCATTTTCACGCCTTCATGGCCGACATGCACGAGGCCATCGCCACGGCGAGGCGAGCCATGGCGGCTGGCGACCAGCGGGATCCCGTCGAGATCGTGGCGCGGTCCCTCGCAAACGAGGTGGAACTCCTCTGTTTTGACGAGTTCTCGGTGACGGATATTGCCGACGCCATGCTTCTTGGCCGCCTGTTCGGCCGGCTCTTCGATCTTGGCCTGACCCTGGTCGCGACCTCCAACGTCGCCCCCGATCGCCTCTACTGGAATGGTCTCAATCGCCAGAGTTTCCTTCCTTTCGTGGGCGTCCTCAAGGAGCATTGCGAGATCGTCCACCTCCGGGATGGCGTCGATCATCGGCTTGAGGGACTTTCGGCGGCCGACGTCTATCTTTCCCCCCTAGGGGCGGCCACGGAAGCCGCCGCCGAGCGCCTCTGGCTGGACCTGTCGGCCAGCGGTGAGGCGGAGTGCGATCTGCGCGTCAAGGGACGGCTCGTTCATGTGCGGCGCGCAGCCGACCGACGCGCCCGCTTCACCTTCACGGAGCTTTGTGATCAGCCGCTCGGCGCCGCCGACTATCGCGCGATCGCCCGCCATTTCGAGCTCGTCATGGTCACCGGCGTGCCTCGCATCGCCGCTGGCGAGCGCAACAGGGCAAAGCGCTTCATCGCGCTGGTCGACGTGCTTTATGATGCGGGCCGTGCACTCGTGCTGACGGCCGATGGCGAACCGGCAGATCTCTACATGGCGAAGGAGGGAAACGAAGCTTTCGAGTTCGCGCGCACGGCCTCGCGGCTTGTCGAGATGCGCACCGAGGCATGGCTGCGTCACGCGGCCAATTCGCCCGTCAAACATTCACCACAAGGTGGCATTACGCATGCGTCACCTACTGCATGAAGAAGTGGGTCGGCAAACTGGTATCGTCTTCGTGAAAAGTTGACTTTCCCCGATAGTCTCGCTTGCACGCGACTGGCGATCATTGTAATTCCATGCCGATCGATTTCGATCTAACTAACCTTTACGTAAAGGGAAAGGTAATAATCAATGGCGCGGAAAAAGATCGCTCTCGTTGGTGCTGGCCAGATCGGTGGCACCCTGGCCTTGCTGGCCGGTCAGAAGGAACTCGGCGATGTCGTTCTGTTCGACATCATGGACGGCGTGCCGCAGGGCAAGGCTCTGGATCTGGCGGAAACCGCTCCTGTCGAGGGCTTCAACGCCAAGCTCTCCGGCACCAACAGCTATGAGGCGCTCGAAGGCGCCGACGTGGTGATCGTCACCGCCGGTGTGCCGCGCAAGCCCGGCATGAGCCGCGACGACCTCCTCGGCATCAACCTCAAGGTCATGGAACAGGTCGGCGCCGGTATCGCCAAGTATGCTCCGAAGGCCTTCGTGATCTGCATCACCAACCCGCTCGACGCCATGGTGTGGGCGCTGCAGAAGTTCTCCGGTCTGCCGGCCCACATGGTCGTCGGCATGGCCGGTGTGCTCGACTCGGCCCGCTTCCGCTATTTCCTGTCGGACGAGTTCGGCGTTTCGGTTGAAGACGTCCATGCCATGACCCTCGGTGGCCACGGCGACGACATGGTCCCGCTGATCCGCTATTCGACCGTTGGCGGCGTGCCGCTTCCGGAGCTGGTGAAGATGGGCTGGACCACCCAGGAGAAGCTCGATGCCATCGTCGAGCGCACGCGCAAGGGTGGTGGCGAGATCGTCGCCCTTCTGAAGACCGGTTCGGCCTTCTACGCGCCGGCCGCTTCGGCCATCTCCATGGCCGAGTCCTACCTCAAGGACAAGAAGCGCATCCTGCCGGTTGCCGCCTGCCTCAAGGGCGAGTTCGGCGTGACCGGGACCTATGTCGGCGTGCCCGCCATGATCGGTGCCGGTGGCGTCGAGAAGATCGTCGATCTCGAGCTGTCGTCCGAGGAGAAGGCCGGCTTCGAGAAGTCGGTCGCCTCGGTCAAGGGTCTGATCGAAGCTTGCAAGACCATCGCTCCCGCGCTGGCTTGATCGTCTGAAAACATGGGCCGGGCCGCCAGACGGCGACCCGGCCTTTTCGTCTCCGGCGAATCCATCCGCATTTTCACTCAGATAGCCCTCTCACTCCTCAGCCAAGGACTTCCGGATGAACATCCACGAATACCAGGCCAAGGCCCTTCTCAAGGGGTTCGGCGCGCCCGTCGCCGCTGGCGTGCCTATCTTTTCCGCCGACGAGGCGGAGACGGCTGCCCGGTCTCTCCCTGGTCCGCTCTGGGTCGTGAAAAGTCAGATCCATGCCGGCGGTCGAGGCAAGGGCCGGTTCAAGGAAGCGTCCGCTGGCGACAAGGGCGGTGTCCGCCTGGCTCGCTCGTTGGATGAGGTTGTGGGGTTTGCGCGCGAGATGCTGGGCGCGACGCTGGTGACCAAGCAGACCGGCCCGGCCGGCAAGCAGGTGAACCGGCTCTACATCGAGGATGGCGCCGATATCGCCCGCGAGCTCTACTGCTCGCTGCTGGTCGATCGCGCGGTCGGTCGCGTTGCCTTCGTCGTCTCCACCGAGGGCGGCATGGACATCGAGACCGTCGCTCACGATACGCCTGAGAAGATCGTCACCGTCGCCATCGATCCGGAAGCCGGCGTCACGTCCGCCGACGTTGCGGCCATCGTGGCCGCTCTGAAGCTCGAAGGCGCTGCGGTCACGGATGCCGAGACCCTGTTCCCGCTGCTTTACCGGGCTTTCGTCGACAAGGACATGAGCCTTCTTGAGATCAATCCGCTGATCGTCCTGAAGGATGGTCACCTGCGTGTGCTCGACGCCAAGGTGTCTTTCGACGGCAACGCGCTGTTCCGCCATCCGGACGTCGAGGCGTTGCGCGATCTCACCGAGGAAGACGAGAAGGAGATCGAGGCTCACAAGCACGATCTCGCCTACGTGGCGCTCTCCGGCAACATCGGTTGCATGGTCAACGGTGCCGGTCTCGCCATGGCCACCATGGACATCATCAAGCTCTACGGAGCCGAGCCCGCCAACTTTCTGGATGTCGGCGGCGGTGCGTCCCGCGAGAAGGTCACCGCTGCCTTCAAGATCATCACCGCCGATCCGGCCGTGAAGGGCATCCTGATCAATATCTTCGGCGGCATCATGAAGTGTGACGTCATCGCCGAGGGCGTCATCGCCGCGGTGCGCGAGGTTGGGTTGAAAGTGCCGCTGGTTGTCCGTCTCGAGGGCACGAACGTCGCCCTCGGCAAGAAGATCATCGCGGACAGCGGCCTTGACGTCATCGCCGCCGACGACCTCGACGATGCCGCCCGCAAGATCGTCGCCGCCGTGAAGGGAGCCTGACGCGATGTCCATTCTCGTCAACAAGGAAACCAAGGTCATCGTTCAGGGGCTGACCGGCAAGACCGGCACGTTCCACACCGAACAGTCCCTCGGCTACTGCGGCACCAAGATGGTTGCCGGCGTTACCCCGGGCAAGGGTGGCTCCACCTGGGAAGGCACGTTGCCCGACGGCAGCAAGGCGGTGCTGCCGGTGTTCGACACCGTCGCGGAAGCGCGCGAGAAGACCGGCGCCAACGCCTCCGTGGTCTATGTACCGCCCAAGGCTGCCGGCGCTTCGATCATCGAGGCGATCGACGCCGAAATGCCTCTGATCGTCACGATCACCGAGGGCATTCCCGTGCTCGACATGGTGAAGGTGAAGGCCCGGCTCGATCGCTCGGCGTCGCGTCTGCTCGGCCCCAACTGCCCCGGCGTGCTGACGCCCGGCGAATGCAAGATCGGCATCATGCCCGGCTCGATTTTCCAGCGGGGCTCGGTCGGTATCGTGTCGCGTTCGGGAACCTTGACCTACGAAGCGGTGTTCCAGACGACGAACGAGGGACTCGGCCAGACGACGGCCGTCGGCATTGGCGGTGATCCCGTGAAGGGAACCGAGTTCATCGATGTGCTGGAAATGTTCCTCGCCGACCCCGAGACGACCTCGATCGTCATGATCGGTGAAATTGGCGGCTCGGCCGAGGAGTCGGCGGCTGAGTTCCTGAAGGATGAGGCCAGGCGTGGCCGCATGAAGCCGACCGTCGGCTTCATTGCCGGTCGCACGGCGCCGCCCGGCCGCACCATGGGGCACGCTGGCGCGGTGATTTCCGGTGGCAAGGGCGGCGCCGAGGACAAGATCGCCGCGATGGAGGCGGCGGGCATTGTCGTTTCGCCGTCGCCGGCACAGCTTGGCCGTACGTTGGCCGAACGTTTGAAGGGGTGAGGCGCAGCGCCTCACCGACCGAGAGGATCTCGCGGAGGCGGATTGTCGCTACCCGCGGGGTCACCATCTACCTACGGCGACGCGATCGTGCTGTCGCCGGAACGCGAGGACGGAGCGGACGGCTCCGAAACGCACATGGCACGGCAGAACGATAACGACGCTTTCGCCGGAACCTCGTTCCTCTATGGCGGCAATGCCGCCTATATCGAGGCTCTCGAGGCTCGCTACCTTGCCGACCCCACCTCGGTCGATCCCGAGTGGCGAGAGGTCTTCGACGCCCTCTCCGAGCCGACGACGGCGCAGAGCGCGCGAGGTGCCAGCTGGACGCGGACCGACTGGCCGCCCAAGGCCAATGGCGAGCTGGTTTCGGCGCTTGACGGCAATTGGCCGGAAGCCAGCAAGGTTCTGGAAAAGAAGATCGAGGCGAAGGCGCAGCCGGCCGGCATCACTGCCGAGGAACTCAGGCAGGCGACGCTCGATTCGGTCCGCGCCATCATGATGATCCGCGCCTACCGCATGCGCGGCCATCTCCACGCCGATCTCGATCCGATCGGTGTCGCCAAGAAGCTCGACCATGAAGAGCTGCACCCGGCGAGCTACGGCTTTACCGAAGCCGATATGGATCGACCGATCTTCATCGATCACGTGCTCGGGCTGGAATATGCCACCGTGCGCCAGATGATCGACATCCTGAAGCGCACATACTGCGGCACCATCGGCTACGAGTTCATGCACATTTCCTCTCCCGAGGAGAAGGCCTGGATCCAGGAGCGCATCGAGGGGCCGGACAAGCAGATCGAGTTCACCGATAATGGCAAGAAGGCCATTCTAAACAAGCTGGTGGAAGCCGAGGGGTTCGAGAAGTTCCTCGACGTCAAATATACCGGCACCAAGCGCTTCGGCCTCGACGGTGGCGAAAGCCTGATCCCGGCGCTCGAGCAGATCATCAAGCGCGGCGGCAATCTCGGCGTGAAGGAGATCGTGCTGGGCATGCCGCATCGCGGCCGCCTCAATGTGCTGACCCAGGTGATGGCCAAGCCGCACCGGGCTCTGTTCCACGAGTTCAAGGGCGGCTCTTACGCTCCTGACGACGTCGAAGGTTCGGGCGACGTCAAGTACCACCTCGGCGCCTCCTCGGATCGCGAGTTCGATGGCAACAAGGTGCATCTCAGCCTGACGCCCAACCCCTCTCATCTCGAGATCGTCAACCCGGTGGTGCTCGGCAAGGTCCGCGCCAAGCAGGATGTTTCCGCCACCGTCTGGGAAGGTGACATCATCCCGCTGCACGAGCGCGTCAAGGTGCTCCCCTTGTTGCTGCACGGCGACGCAGCCTTCGCCGGCCAGGGGGTTGTTGCCGAGTGCTTCGGCCTCAGTCAGCTGCGCGGCCACCGCGTCGGCGGCTCGATCCACTTCATCGTCAACAACCAGATCGGCTTCACCACCAACCCGCACTTCTCGCGGTCGTCGCCCTATCCCTCCGACGTGGCCAAGATGGTCGAGGCGCCGATCCTGCACGTCAACGGCGACGACCCCGAAGCCGTGGTCTACGCAGCCAAGGTCGCCATCGATTACCGGCAGAAGTTCCACAAGCCGGTCGTGGTCGACATGATCTGCTATCGCCGCTTCGGCCATAACGAAGGCGATGAGCCAGGCTTCACCCAGCCGATCATGTATTCCAAGATCCGCGGTCATGCGACGACGCTGCAGATCTACGCCAAGAAGCTGATCGACGAGGGTGTCGTCTCCCAGGACGAAGTGATCGGCATGCAGGCCGCCTTCCGCCAGAAGCTCGACCAGGAGTACGAGGCGGGACAAGCCTACAAGCCCAACAAGGCCGATTGGCTCGATGGCGCCTGGGCAGGCCTCAGGGTGGCCGACAGTTTCGACGAACAGCGGCGCGGCCAGTCCGGCGTCAACATCGATACGCTCAGGGAAATCGGCGTCAAGATCAACACGGTGCCGCCGACCTTCAACGCCCACCGGACGATCCAGCGCTTCCTCGACGCCCGCAAGAAGGCGATCGAGACTGGCGAAGGCATCGACTGGGCGCTCGGCGAGGCGCTGGCTTTCGGTTCTCTGGCCCTCGGTGGCCACAAGATCCGCCTGTCGGGCCAGGACTGCGAGCGCGGCACCTTCAGCCAGCGTCATGCTGTGCTCTACGATCAGGAGACGGAGGCGCGCTATATCCCGCTCGCCAATCTCTCCCCGGAGCAAGCCCCGTTCGAGGCCATCAACTCGATGCTGTCGGAAGAGGCGGTTCTCGGTTTCGAATATGGCTACTCGCTGTCCCGTCCCAATGCGCTGACCCTATGGGAAGCGCAGTTCGGCGACTTCGCCAACGGCGCGCAGGTCGTCTTCGACCAGTTCATTTCCGGCGGCGAGCGCAAGTGGCTCAGGATGTCCGGTCTCGTCTGCCTGCTGCCGCATGGCTATGAAGGTCAGGGGCCGGAACACTCGTCGGCTCGTCTCGAGCGCTGGCTGCAGCTGTGCGCCGAGGACAACATGCAGGTCGCCAACTGCACGACGCCGGCCAACTACTTCCATATTCTCAGGCGCCAGCTGACGCGCGATTTCCGCAAGCCGCTGATCCTGATGACGCCGAAGTCGCTCTTGCGTCACAAGCGGGCGGTATCCAAGCTCTCCGACATGGGGGCGGAAACCTCGTTCCACCGTCTGCTGTGGGACCACGCCGAGTCGGATCCCGGGACCGTCACCGTGCGCCTGAAGCCGGATGCCGAAATTCGCCGCGTGGTGATGTGCTCGGGCAAGGTCTATTACGATCTCCTCGAGGAGCGCGAGAAGCGGGGCGTTGACGACGTCTATCTCCTGCGTGTCGAGCAGCTCTATCCCTTCCCGGCAAAGGCGCTGGTCAACGAACTCGGCCGCTTCCCGAACGCCGAGCATGTCTGGTGTCAGGAGGAGCCCAAGAACATGGGTTCCTGGACCTTCATCGATCCCTATCTCGAATGGGTTCTGAAGCAGATTGGCGCCAAGAACCCGCGCGCCCGCTATGCGGGACGTGCGCCGGCTGCGGCCACGGCCACCGGTCTGATGTCCAAGCACCTCGCCCAGCTCGCCGCCTTCCTCGACGAAGCGCTCGGCTGAACGGTCCTCGGGGCGGCCATCCGGCCGTCTCCACCCCTTTTCGCATCTGGAGAGAAGCTCAAATGAGCAACGAGATCCGCGTCCCGACGCTCGGCGAATCGGTTACTGAGGCCACCATCGGCCGCTGGTTCAAGAAAGTTGGCGAAGCCGTGAAGGCCGAAGAGCCCTCTGGTCGAGCTCGAAACCGACAAGGTGACCATCGAAGTGCCGGCGCCCGCCAACGGCACGCTGTCCGAAGTTCTGGTCGAGGCCGGTGAGACCGTCGGCGTCGGCGCCCTCCTGGGGTCGCTCGGCCCGGCCTCCGAGGCGGCCGCTCCCGCGCCGAAGGCAGCCGAACCGGTCAAGCCGGCTGAACCTGCCGCTGCCCGCCAAGCCGGCCGAGCCCGTCAAGGCCGCCGCGCCGGTGCCTCCGTCACCCGCCGCCGCTCGTGTCATGGCCGAAACCGGCACCAGCGTTGAGAGTGGTTCGGGCAAGCGCGGACAGGTGCTGAAGGAAGATGTGCTCGCGGCCGTTGCCGCGGTTCAGGCTTCGTCCTCGCCTGCCGCCGCTCCGTCCGCTCCCCGCGCGCCGGTCGCCTCCGACGGCGCTGGCCGTGAAGAGCGGGTGCGGATGAGCAAGCTCCGCCAGACCATCGCCCGTCGCCTCAAGGAGGCGCAGAACACCGCCGCCATGCTCACCACCTTCAACGAGGTGGACATGACCGGCGTGATGGCGCTGAGAGCCTCCTACAAGGAGTTGTTCGAGAAGAAGCACGGCGTCAAGCTCGGCTTCATGGGCTTCTTCGTGAAGGCCGTGGTGCAGGCTCTGAAGGAGATCCCGGCCGTCAACGCCGAGATCGACGGCGAAGACCTTATCTACAAGAACTACTACCACATCGGCGTCGCTGTCGGCACCGACAAGGGTCTCGTCGTACCGGTCGTCCGCGACGCCGACCAGCTTTCCATCGCTGGCATCGAGAAGAAGATCGGCGAATACGGCAAGCGGGCGCGTGATGGCCTTCTTCGCATCGAGGAAATGCAGGGCGGCACCTTCACCATCTCCAACGGCGGCGTCTACGGTTCATTGATGTCGACGCCGATCCTCAATGCGCCGCAGTCGGGCATTCTTGGCATGCACAAGATCCAGGAGAGGCCGATGGTGGTGGGTGGCAAGATCGAAGTTCGGCCGATGATGTATCTGGCGCTGTCCTACGATCACCGCGTCATTGACGGCAAGGAGGCGGTGACCTTCCTCGTTCGCGTCAAGGAGAACCTCGAGGAGCCGCAGCGGCTCGTCCTCGATCTCTAGCTCAAGCGGACGGCGCATGATCCCAGGCCTCCCTCCCTAAGTTGAGGGAGGATGACTGGTGGCTCGACCCGTTGTGCCTACGTCCGCCGACGAGGGCGGTCCGATAATCGAAAGGAAGCCGATGTCTCCCTATCTCGGCGAGCTTGCCGGCGTCATGGCCGTCTTCTCCTTTGCCATCGTGGCGCCCGGCGCGGACACCGCCATGGTCATTGCGGCAGAGCCTCGTTCACGGCAGGCGGGCCGGTATCCTCACCGCCTTCGGTGTCGGTACGTCGCTGCTGTTCCACCTCACCTATACCATCCTCGGCCTGGGTCTGATCGTCTCGCAGTCCCTGCTGCTGTTCTCGGTGATCAAGTGGGCCGGCGCGGCCTACCTAGCGTACATGGGCATCATGGCGTTGCGAGCGCCCGCGCCGACGCTGCCGGAATCCGGCACTCAGCCTGCGGTACCCATGAGCAATCTCCGCGCCTTCGGTCTCGGCTTCCTGACCAATGCCCTCAATCCCAAGCCGATATTGTTTTTCCTGTCCCTGTTCTCCGCGCTGGTCAGCCACCAGACGCCCGCGCTGGTCAAGGGCGGTTACGGCCTGGTCATGGCCACCTGCCTCATCCTCTGGTTCTCGGCCGTGTCCTGCTTTCTGACCATGCCGAGGGTGAGGGATGCCTTTGCGCGGGCCGGACTCTGGATCAACCGCGTGACCGGCGCGGTCTTCATTGCCTTCAGCGTCCGCCTCGCCCTCTCGCGAGCCGAGTGATTTCCGTGTTGCGCACCTGAACACAAGCCGCCGCAGCCTCAGAGGAGTGCCTTCATGTCCTTCGATCTCGTTGTCATCGGTACCGGCCCTGGCGGCTACGTGGCTGCCATCCGTGCCGCCCAGCTCGGCATGAACGTCGCCGTCGTCGAAAAGCGCGCAAGCCACGGCGGAACCTGCCTGAACGTCGGATGCATCCCGTCTAAGGCGCTGTTGCACGCATCCGAGATGTTCCACGAGGCTGGGCATGTGTTCGCCAAGCTCGGCGTCAAGGTCGGCGCGCCGGAGCTCGATCTTGCGGCGATGATGGGGCACAAGGATTCCACCGTCCGCAGCAACGTCCAGGGCATCGATTTTCTCTTCAAGAAGAACAAGATCACCGTCCATCGCGGGACCGGCCGCATCATCGACGCGGGCAAGGTGGAAGTGACCGCCGAAGGCGGCGACAAGTCGGTCGTCGAAGCGAAGAAAATCCTCATTGCCACCGGCTCCGATGTGGCGGGCTTGCCCGGCATCACCGTTGACGAGAAGAGCGTGGTCTCCTCAACCGGCGCTCTGTCGCTGGAGAAAGTACCCGAGCATCTGGTGGTGATCGGCGCCGGGGTCATCGGTCTTGAGCTTGGTTCGGTCTGGCAGCGCCTTGGTGCGCGTGTCACGGTAATCGAGTATCTCGACCGCATCCTTCCGGGCCTCGACGGGCGAGGTGGCGAAGACGTTCCAGAAGCTTCTGGAACGTCAGGGCTTCACCTTCAAGCTCGGACGCAAGGTCACCGGCGTTGACGGCGGCAAGGTGCATTTCGAACCCGCCGCCGGTGGCGAAGCGGAAACCCTTGATGCGAACGTCGTTCTGGTGGCGGTT
>CAXXNH010000060.1:0-14546 GCA_963665435.2 uncultured Pleomorphomonas sp.
CCGTCGGGCTGTGATGCTGCGGTGCTGCTGCATCCTTCCGCTTTGAGTGGGCACCTCGCGTCATCCAGCTATCTCCCGCTTCTATCAAGCTGCTCTGAAACGCTGCCCCATCGTTGCACTTCGAGTTTGCACTCCGCGCATTCCAGCTATCTCCCGCTTCTATCAATCTGTCATCCTTGCGAAAGCGAGGACCTCAGGAAGGTAGAGCGAGGGGGATGTATCAGTCTCCCCCGGTTCATGGAGCGTGATATCGGTCGCTCGTTTCATTCTGCCCGAGGTCCTCGCCTTCGCAAGGATGACAGCATTATATATAGGTTTTACAATAGGTTAAGTTGGTGCCTGATGGATGCTTGGTGCTCTTGGAGTCCTCTCGCATGACCTCCCGTCCCGATCCCAACGAGGACCTCATTCGGCTTGCGGCCGAGTGCCGGTACGATCCCGACCGCTGGTCGGTCGCCGCCTATGATTGGGGCGAGGGGGATCTCGCCGCCCACTCTGGCCCCCGCGCGTGGCAGCGGGAGATCAACCGGGAGATACGGGATCATCTGGCCGATCCCGACAAGCGCTTCACGCCGCTCAGGATCGCCGTCGCCTCGGGGCATGGCATCGGCAAGTCGGCCGAGATGGGGATGCTCAGCAACTGGGCGATGTCGTGCTGGGCCGATTGCAAGATCGTGGTCACCGCCAACACGCGCTCGCAGATGCAGACCAAGACGGCGCCGGAGGTGGGGCTGTGGTTCCGCCGCGCCGTCACCGCCCACTGGTTCGACACGCAGGCGCAATCGATCCGCAGCCGCGACCCCCAAGCGCGGCGACAGCTGGCGGCTCGATTTCGTTACCTGGTCGGCCGAGAACACCGAGGCCTTCGCCGGGCTGCACAACCAGGGGCGCATCATCCTGCTTCTCTTCGACGAGGCCTCGGCCATCGCCGACAAGGTGTGGGAGGTGGCCGAGGGCGCGCTGACCGACGAGGGCACGGTGATCGTCTGGGTGGCCTTCGGCAACCCGACGCGCAACGCCGGCCGCTTCCGCGAATGCTTCCGCCGCTATCGCCACCGCTGGATCACCCGCCACATCGACAGCCGCTCCGTCGAGGGCACCAACAAGGCCTACCTGCAATCGATCGTCGACGATGCCGGCGGCGAGGACAGCGACGTGGCGAAATACCGCGTGCGCGGCGAGTTCCCCAGCCAAAGCCCGATGCAGTTCATCGGCGAGGCGGATGTGGAGGCGGCGCGGGGCGCGGGCACCTCCGGCCCGAGCAATATGGCTTCGCGCCCAAGATCATCGGCGTCGATCCGGCCTGGACCGGCGTCGACACGGTGGAGATCGTGCTGCGCCAGGGGCTGATGGTGAAAAGCCTCGCCAGCCTGCCGCGCAACGACAACGACGTGGAGGGTGGCGAACCTGATCGCCCGGCTGGAGGACGAGGAGGGGGCGGACGCCGTGTTCGTCGACGCCGGCTACGGCACCGGCATCGTTTCCGCCGGGCGGACGATGGGCCGCAACTGGCGGCTGGTCTGGTTCGCCGGCAAGCCCACCGACCCCGGCTATCTCAACAAGCGGGCGGAGATGTGGGGCACGCTGAAGCGCTGGCTGAAGGACGGCGGCGCGCTCGACCCCGACGACCGCATTCTGTCCTCCGACCTGATCGGCCCGGAAACCGTGCCCCGCCTCGACGGCAAGATCCAGCTGGAAAGCAAGGCCGACATGAAGGCGAGGGGGATTCCGTCGCCCAACAGGGCCGATGCCGTGGCGCTGACGTTCGCCGAGCCGGTGGTGAAACGCGGGGCGGGGGTGGAGGGGATGGGCAGGCGGGCGGCGGAGGAGAGGTACGATCCGCATGGGGGGGTGTAAGGCCGGCTCCATCAGACGGTCATGTCAATTCGCAGGATGGGGGCTTGGTTCTTGGAGCGTGATATCGGCCGGGAGTTTCATCCTGCCCGAGGTCCTCGCCTTCGCAAGGATGACAGATTTATATACAGGAATCAGTCGGATAAGCCGCTCGCACGACTCCCTTCGCGCTATCGCCAGCCACACGCGAACATGGCGCTGATGACGCTTCAGGACTTCGCAGGCCGCTCATCCCACTGCCCCTCGATACAGATGTGTCAATCCTTGCGAAAGCGAGGACCTCAGGACGGTGGAGCGAGGGGGATATATCAGGTTGCCTTTGTTCGGGAAGCCCGATATCGGCCGTTCGCCGATCACGCCGCATCGCTGATCTGGATATCCACCTTGAGGCCAAGCGCGGTCAGCATGTTGATCAGGCTGTCCAGGCTGAACATGCCGATTTTGCCTCGCATCAGCGCGGAGACACGCGGCTGCGTGACGCCAAGCGCCTTGGCGGCTTCGGCCTGGGTCCACCCCTTCGCCTTGATCGCGTCTTCGATCGCATCCATGAGCGCGGACCGCAGCTTCATGTTCTCGGCTTCGGCGGGTGTGTCCTCGATCGCGTCCCAGACGCTGGCAAATCTCTGACTGGTCATTTGCGCAGTCTCCGTACTAACTCGTTGTAGCGATCCCTCGCCAATTTCACGTCGGGCAGGCTGGTCTTCTGCGTCTTCTTCTGGAAGCAATGCAGAACGTAGATCGCATCCTCAAACTTCGCGACGTAGATGATGCGAAACTGCCCAGCGGCGTCGGTAATGCGGATCTCCTTGACGCCGCTACCGATCGAGGCCATGGGCTTGGAGTCAAATGGCTCCTTGCCGCGTTGCACTCTGTCGAGCTGCCGCCCTGCATCCCGTCGCGCTTCCGGGGGAAACTCGCGAAGATCGTCGAGCGAGGTCTTCTCAAACACCACGTCTTTCATGGGAATTATATACATTTCGGTATAATGGAGTGCAAGTGCAACATCTGCCCATGCGCACGCTGGCCGATCTTCATTTTGCCAATGTGCTCTATTCTTTTCCTGCGCCCGGTCACGCCGCCTTTGTCGGCTCCTGCGCGCCGTCGAGGGCGATGTTCTCGCTGCGGGCGTAAGAGACGCAGACCACCACGTTGACGTAGGTGAGCAGCGCCAGGCCGACGAGGGCCATCAGGTAGCCGCAGGTGATGCCGACGGGGTCGAGGGCGCCGCCCTGCGTCACCAGCGCCGGCAGCAGCTCGAAGGCGGCGAGGTGGGCGAGGATGATGAGGAGCCAGACGACAACGGCGGCGACCAGCGCCAGCACCAGACGCCAGTAGACCGTGTGCAGCGACATGACGCCGCGGATGAGCGCCCGGTGCAGGCCGGCGCCCTTGCCCGCTATCCCTGCGGGAATCCAGCTGCCCAAGAGGGTGACGATTAGCGGCAGGGTGAGCACCAGCAGGCCGGCGACGATCAGCAGCTCGGCCAGCGGCGGATACATGCCGAAGACCATCATGGCCACGGTGTGGTAGCTGGCATAGAGCATGACCGCCGTGAGGAGAACGGCGATCAGCACCACCTTGAAGCCGGCGGCCATGGAGCCGGGCGCGGTGAAGCCGGCGGCGCTGTTGAGCGGCATGCCGCGCAGCACCAGAAATGGCAGGCCAGTGGAAAGATAGAGGCAGGCGACGATCTCGCCGACGTGGCCGGGCTCGGCGAACAGCTTGAGGCCGATCAGCACCTCCCAGCCGACGATCAGGAGCGCCAGCAGAAGATAGAGAAGATAGTGATCGCGCATGATGCGCGCCGATCTCGCCAGCATGGTTCGCCCCCTTCAAGCCGTGCGGCGCCCTGCCTAACGTAAACGCCGCGCCAGCGCCACCCGGCAAAGGCGGCGGGTGGGAGGGGGGCGTAGGGGCGAGCAGCAGGCGGGCTGGACTGAAGGTCCCTCGCCGGCTGTTGCAAAAAAGCCAAGGGCTCGTTGGCGGCCCATCAGGTCAAGGGATGCTTTCCAAGTATTTGATTCAAAGTTGAAAAATCTACCGCCTGCGAGGCGTCGACCATGGGAGGCCGCTCGCTGTCCATGGTCGACTACGGGCATTACCTTGGGTTGCCGGGAAAAGGGTTGTTCAAGCGTCGATTCACGAATTGACGGTTGCCCTCAAGCTGGTACCAATTGTTAAGGGCCGAGCCTTGGGGGGCGAGATGCCGAAAGAGAATAAGCGCGCGCGTTCTTCGCGGCGTGGAACGATGATCTGTGCGATGGCCGTCGTCGCAGGGAGCGGTTTTTTTTCTGCCGCGTGGCCCTGCCATGGCGGAGGAGCCGGACCCATTTGCGAGCAAATGCGTCAGCGTGATCAACGTGCCGATCAAGCTGCGCGAACCGTTGCTGGACATCGGCGACTTCAGCAAAGTGCGCCGCCGCGCCATCGACCGCGCGGCCGAGCAGGCCGTCGAGCAAGTGCTGGGGATGGAGATTGCCTCCTCGCGCGAGGTGAAGACGGCGCTCAACAATGAGATCGCCGACAGCCACTACAAGGAAGAGATGGCCGGCGAGTCCGGTGGCCTCGTTCGTCCGGCGATCGTCAATCTCGACGTGGTCGACGAGAAGGGCGCCCGCTTCCTGGCGCTGGAGGCCAAGGTCTCGGTCTGCGTGCCGCGAAAGCCGGTGCAGCAGATCACCGGGGCGCCGGAAGCCTTCTTCGACTCGGCCACCGGCGAGCCGAAGGTCTGGTACTGGCAGGATACCGACGGCGAACTGGAGTTCTTCGACAACGAGGGCTTCCACCCGCGCAACGGCGAACCTTTGAAGCCGGTCACGCCGGACGTGGTCCGGGCATGGCGGGCCCAGCAGAAGGAACGCATGGACGCCGAGGAGGCGCAGCGGGCGGCGGCGGAGGCGGCCGAGAAGGAGCGCCTGGCCGCCGAGGAAGAACAACGCCAGGCCGAACGGCAGCGCGACCAACTGGCCGACCGTTGCGACGGGTTTGCCGCCAATCCGCTCGACACCCAGCGACCGTCCGGCATAGCCGGCACTGACTACGGCGCGCTCAGGCTCAATGCGGAGCAGGCGATCGAGGCGTGCCGGGCGGCGCTTGCCGCGCATCCGCAGGAGGGGCGATACGCCTACCAGTTGGCGCGGGCGCTTCAGGCGGGCGGTGGCAACCTCGAGGAGACCATCCAGTATCTGAAAGAAGCCATCCGGCTGCATCATATCGCGGCCTACGACAACCTTGGCTATGCGCTGTCCAAGAAGGGGCAGTCCCGGGCCGCGCGCTCGTTCTTCCAGCAGGGCGCCGACGCGGGCGATCCGTCGAGCCTCTTCAGCATGGCGCAGATCCTCGAGCCCAAGGGAAAGCCGACGGCGGATTACCCGCAGCGGATCCAGCCGGCGCTGGCGCTCTATCGCAGGGCGGCGCAGAAGGGGCACCCGGACGCGGAACAGCGCATCGGCGAGCTCAATCAGCTCATCGACTATCTGCAAGCCAAGCAACAGCAAGACAGGGAAACCCAGCAAATGATCCTGGGTACGTTCGCCAACACCTTTGGCGGCATCATGGGGCGCGTGGGGAGGTAATCGGAGATGGCAAGGGGATTGACGAACCGGGCGACCATGAGGGGGCTGGCGTTGGCATCGGTTGCCATCGCCTGCGCTTTCGGCATGCCGGCGATGGCGCAGGAGGCGGCCGCCACGGCGCCGGTGCTGTCGACGCGGCAGTGCGCAGAGAACTGGCTAGCCTCGCAAGGACTGCAGCTCGGCTACAACGTCCGCGCTGACGGTTCTTCGCGCCTGATCGCCAGCGGTGAGGAGGAAGTCCCGGTCAAGATCGGCAGCAACAGCTGGATCGCCGCCCGCGCCTTCGCCTTCAACAAGGCGCGCCTCAAGGCCATGGACGAGATGATCGGCTATATCCGCACGGGCATCGACAGCGGCTCGACCCTGGAGCTCCTGAAGGCCGGTGGCGGTGGCGAGGTATTGCCCGACGAGGAAGGGCAGCTCACCGACATTCTGACGATTCCCGAGCGTGTGCCGGAGATGCAGACGGCCGAACTCGACCAGGAACTGGCGAAGTTCGATGCCAGCGCGGTCAAGCCGGAGGACACCAAGGAGCAGAAGGTCGAGAAGGTCCTGAGGCTGCAATCGAACCTCATCGAGACCATCAAGGCCAATGCCATCAATGTGCTCAACGGCGTGACGGTCGCTCGCCAGTGCGAGGGGCCGGGGGAAGCCGACGGCACCGTGACCTCGGGGAAGTATACTGTGTCCGTGACGCTGGTCTGGTCGCCCAAGCTCGCCCAGATGGCCCGGAGCATGTTCAACCCCAAGGCGGCGCGCCGCAGCGCGACGCCCGGCATTCCGCTCAAGGACTATTTCGCCAATCAGGCGAAGCAAGACCCCAACTGGATGGCCTTCCATCTCGGCGCGCGCGTTCTGACCGATGAGAATGGCGAGATGGTCGTCGTCGGGTTCGGCGCGGCCCGGGCATCCTCGGAGCGGTCGGCCGACGAGGCTCAGGCGGACCTGATCGCCAAGAACTATATCGCCCAGTTCAAGGCGGCCAGTCTGGTCAGCACGCGGGAAGAACGCACTGCGATGACCTATCGGGAGTATTCGGCCTCCGACGCAGGCGAGTTTCTCGACGCCAGCCAGTTCCAGATGCGCGTTGAGGAAGTCACGCCGCACATGAACCTGATCGGCGTCTATCCGCTATCGACCTGGCGCGGCAAGCACCCGGTCTCCGGCAACGGAATGGTGGTCGTGGCGCGTGCCTGGAAACTTTCGGCGCAAACGGACGCGGCCTCGCTGTCCAGCTCGATCGATCCGGTGCGCGAGAACCCGGTGGAGGACGAGCCGGCGGGTGCCGTGGACTCGCCCGTGCATGGCGATATGCCGATCAACGTGGACAGCTATTGAGGTGGAGGGCCTGGGCTGAGGCGAAGGGCAGGGATGGCACCGCCCTCACCTCGCCGGAGCCAGGCTGTAGGCGACCGTCGCGCTGATGGTGCTTCCGCCTGTCGGCGACGTGGAGTCGAACCCCTTGAGCACGTATGTTCCGCTGGCCTCTCCGCCGGAGTAACGCACCGTGGCGTTGCTCTCCAGGGTGGCCGGCGTTGCATTGGCGAAGTAGGCGTCGCGCTTCCTGACCTGGAACTGAATGGCGTAGCGCGCCAGCGGCGGCAGGACCAGCGACTGGTTACGGATCACGGATTGCGCGGGCATCCAGTCGCCATTGCGCGGCAGGGTGAAGGCCTTGCCATTGACGATGACCCTGACCTGGAAGAAGGCGCTCTCCGATGGCGGGTTGGCGGCAAGGCCGACGACGCTGAGCCTGACGGGTTGCGGGGCGGCTGGGTTTTGGGCGTTCGCAGCGCCGGAGGCGTCGGCCTCGCGTCCGGCGAGTGCCCGCCCTGCCAAAAGTATTGCAACGCTTACCGCGAACAAAATCAGCGATTTCTTGAGAAGTCGCTTCGATATGACGATGTGGTCAGGGTTTACCCGGTTTTCGACAAGGCTTGTCGTGGTTGCGTTTGTCTGCTTTGACCGGAGCGCATATGCGACAACGGCCGATCCTATGGAGGAGAATAGGGTGACCGCGGAAATGATCGCCGAAACTATGTTTGAAATCCCAACGGCGTCGTCAAAAGAAAGCATCTTGATTGTCCCGTAACTGGATCAATCACCCAAGTCGTAGCGCAAGCTTGATATCCCGCCCCCGCGGAAACTCATCGCAGCCCCAATAGCTGGCGCCGTCAAGCGGGCCAGCTATCCCAGCATCGTAGTGCAGTTGGCCCGGCAATACCATCATGCCGCGAACCGGAATTCGGCTGCATCGAAGCGGTAGGAGGCTTGCCCCGACCTTCAGCCACCCGCCAACCGCAGCGTGGAAACCTCACCCGCCTTATTCCCGGACGGTACGATCCACATGCGGGGCTATGATCCATGTGCCTTTCCTCGTCCACTCCCAAGGTGGAGCAATACAAGACCTCGGCGCAGGCGCAGGAGCCGGATAACGGCGCCATCCAGACGGCGGCGGCGCGGCGGGCGACCGACAAGCTGAGGGCCGGGGCGTCGACCATTCTCACCAGTGCAAATGGGGTTCTCGACAGCGCGAACACCCAGAAATCCGTACTCCTGGGGGTGTGATGGAAGCGCGCGCCAATGAAACGCAGGTCCAGTATCACCGCCGCCGGGCCGAGGAGCTGAAGCGGGTTCGCCAGCCGTGGGAATCCCCCTGGAGCGGCCTTGCCGACTTCGTGGCGCCGCACCGGCTGCGCCTCGAAGCCACCGACGAGCGGGCCATCTCGCGCAAGCGCATTCTCGACCCCTCCGGCACTTTCGCCTGGCGGACGCTGGCCTCCGGCATGCACTCGGGGCTGACCTCGCCGGCCCGCCCCTGGTTCCGCTTTGCCACCGTCGATCCCGAGTTGCGCGAATGGGGGCCGGTGAAACTGTGGGTGGACGAGGTGGAGGCCATCGAGCGGCGGATGTTCCAGCGCTCCAACGTCTACACCGCCTTCCACGAGGGCTATGGCGACATCGGCCTGTTCGGCCAGTCCTGCGGCATCCTGATCGAGGGCGGCGACGACCCGCTGCACATGATCCAGCTGTTGCACGGCCGCTTCTGGCTGGCGCGCGACGCCGAGGGCCGGGCGACGACGCTCTACCGCATGCTCCGCTGGTCGGTGGAGAAGATCGTCAGGCGGTTTGGTTTGGAGACCATCTCGTCATCCATCCGCTCGGCCTATGACGCGGGGCGTTACGACCAGACCTTCGACATCTGGCACGCCATCGAGCCGCGCGTCGGCCGCGACCCGCAGAAGATCGACAAGCGCAACAAGCCGTTCCTCTCCAACTACTGGGAGGCCAACGGCAACGGCAACGATGGCCTCTTGGAGGAAAGCGGCTTCGACAGTAACCCGATCATCGCGCCGCCGTGGCTGGTCTGCGGCGACGACGCTTACGCGCAGTCGCCCGGCATGGACACCATCGGCGACGTGAAGACGCTGCAGGCCATGGTGCGCGACAAGCTGGAGGTGATCGCCAAATTGGCCCGGCCGCCGCTGCAGGGGCCGACCAGCCTCAACGGCAACCCGATGTCGTTGCTGCCCGGCGCCATCACCTTCGTCGACGATCCGACGGGCAAGGGATTGCGGCCGGTGATGGAGGCGAGCCCGCAGATCGGGCCGCTGCTGCAGGACATCGCCGAGACGCGGCAGCGCATCGCCACCGGCTTCTACGCCGACCTGTTCCTGATGCTGGCCAACATGGAGGGCATCCAGCCGCGCAACCAGTTCGAGATCGCCGAGCGCAAGGAAGAGAAGCTGTTGGCGCTCGGTCCGGTCTTGGAGAACATCTACAACAACCAGCTGGAGCCCTGCGTCGACCGGGCCTTCGAGATCGGCCTCAAGCGCAACCTGTTCCCGCCGCCGCCGCGCGAGATCCAGAACCAGCGCCTCGCGGTGGAATATATCTCGACGCTGGCCCAGGCGCAGAAGGCGGTGGCGACCGGCGCGGTGGAGCGGCTCGTCGGCTTCGCCAGCCAGTGGGCGGCGATGAAGCCGGAGGTGCTGGACAAGCTCGACGCCGACCAGTCGATCGACGTCTACGCCGACCTGATCGGCGCGCCGGCGGCCATCGTGGTGCCCGACGACAAGGTGCAGGAAGCGCGGGATGCGCGGGCGCAGGCCGAACAACAGGCGCAGATGGCGCAAATGGCGAAGACGGTGGCGCCGGCGATTTCGGCTGGGGCCGATGCGGTGCGGGCGGGGAAGGATGCGGGGGTCGATCCGGCCGCGGCGCAGCAGCTGATGGCGCAGCTGGGGATTGGGGGAGGGTAGTGCGGGTGGGAGCCTGATATTGGCCGCTGTGCCTTCTCGTCCTGAGGTCCCCGCCTTCGCAAGGATGACAGATTGATATTTAGGAACAAGCGGATAGGTGGGCGTTCCATCCCTATCAAGTGGTCACCCCGCGAGTGTGCGGGGCTCCCTATAGGTTGTCATCCTTGCGAAAGCGAGGACCTCGGGCCGGATGGGGCGAGGGGCTCATATCAGGCGAACTTGAACGGCGCGGACGCCGGATCGCGTGAACCAGTTTCTCCAATCAAATCAATAGGTGATCGATGCTCGATGAGTTCGAAGCGCGTGAGGCGCGGGATGCGGAGGCGCGCAAACAGGCGGCGCGGGAGGAGGCGGATCTTGTCGATGCTTTCCGCCTGATGATGGCGACGGGCGAGGGCAAGCGGGTGGTGTTCTGGCTGCTGGGCCGGGCGGGGCTCTACGCCAATGCCTTCGACGCCGGCAGCGAGGCGGCCGAGCGCTATCGCCTGGGGCGGCAATCCCTCGGGCTCGAAATCCTGCAGAAACTCGATCTCGTCGACCTCAGGCTCTACCCGCGCCTGCTGCTCGAACGCGGCGAAGCCAAGGAGCTGGAACGGGCCGCCCGCGTGGCCGGCGGCAAACCAACCGAAGATGGGGACGATCAATATGCTTGAGCGATGGATTGTTGGAGTGGCGGTGTTCGCGCCTGAAGGTGACGGCATGGGCGAGGGCGCGGAAGCGGCTGCGCCGGAAAGCCTGATGTTCCCGAGCGAGGGCGGGCCTGCCGAGACCGGGGCCGACGACGCCGGTTCACCGCCGGAACAGGACGCTCCCGAGACGGACGCCCCCAACCCCGCCGACGAAGTCCCCGACGACGGCCGCTATGACTTCAGCCTGCCCGAGGGCATGGCGATGGACGAGAAGCTGGCCGAGGCGATGCAGCCGGTGCTGAAAGACATCGGCCTGACGCGCGGCCAGGCGCAGGCGCTGGCCGGTGCGCTCGCCAGCCATCGTCAGGCGGAAGCGGCGGCCGGCGCCCACGAGTGGGCCGACATCCAGACGGGATGGATCGCCTCGGCCAAGAAGGACCAGGAGATCGGCGGCGCCCGCTGGGACGCCTCGGTGGCCGTGGCGCAGGGGGCGCTCGCCCGCTTCGGCACGCCGGGCTTGCGCACCTTTCTCACCGAAAGTGGCGGCGGAAACCACCCGGAAGTTATCCGGTTCATGGCGCGCGTCGGAAGCGCGATCGCCGAAGACCGGCCGGAGAGCGGCGGGGCAGGGGCAGGACGCCCCATCGATGCCGCCCACCTGCTGTTTCCGAGCGACAAGCCCAAGGGGTAAATGACACATGGCCACCGTTGGCACCTACTACCCGAACCTGATCGACGCGCAGAAGCAGAGCGCCGAGGGCACGGTTCTCGAAATCCTGTCGCAGCAGAATCCGGTGCTGGACGACGCGATGGTCACCGTCTGCAACCAGCAGGCCATCCATCGCCACATGATCCGCACCGGCCTGCCGTCCGTCGCCTGGGGGCGCCTCTACAAGGGCGTGCCGCAGTCCAAGGCCACCGTGCAGCAGGTGGACGACACGACAGGCTTCCTCGAAGCGCGCTCGGAGATCGACGTGCGCCTGCTGGCGCTTGCGAAAGACGCCGCCAAGCAGCGCCTCGTCGACAGCGCGCCGTTCCTGGAGGCGATGAACCAGGAAATGGCGACCGGCAATCTTCTACCCACGACGTCGCCACCACGCCGGAGAAGTTCAAGGGCCTCGCCGCCCGCTACAACGCCTATTACGACGGCCCCAACGCCACCAAGCCCAACGTCGCCGCCGGACAGGTGATCGACGGCGGCGCGCCGCGGCGCCGACAACACCTCCATCTGGTTCGTCACCTGGGGCGACCACGCCACGTCGCTGCTGACGCCCGAAGGCATTCCCACCGGCGTTCAGGTGTCCGACAAGGGTGAGGAAGTGACGCTGGATGCCCAGGGCAACAAGTTCTACGTCAAGTCGACGCTGTTCTCCTGGCATGTCGGCATGTTCGTGAAGGACTGGCGCTACAACGCCCGCATCGCCAATATCGACGTGTCCGACATGATGGCGGGCTCGGTGGACATCTGGAAGCTGCTGCGCGAGGCTTATTATCGCCTGCAGTCGCGCCGGCTCAACGCCACGTCGAGCCGCATCGCCATCTACATGAACCGCGACGTCCTCGAAGTGCTGGACGCCCAGTCGTCCGACCGCTCGCTGATCACCAACGCCGGCACGGCCAACTACACCGCCCCCGGTCTCAAGCGCGACAGCATCGAGGGCAAGGAAGTGCTGACCTATCGCGGCATTCCGATCAGGGAAACCGACGCCCTTCTCAATACCGAGGCCGCGCTGCCTGCTTACGCTGGTTGATCCTGAAGTGCCCGCCTCGGCGGGCGCCTTTCTCCCCGTTTTCTCAAGGACAAACCCATGATCCTGGACACTCAGGCGCTGTTCTCGGACGCTCAGCCCGTCACCGCGACGGCCGGCCGCTCCACCAACACCATCGACTTCGGCCCGATCTCGCCGGCCACGCGCACCTTCGACGTCGGCAAGGGCGACGACGTGGCGCTGCTGGTGCAGGTGGTGGAGGACTTCAACAACCTCACCTCGCTTCAGATCGATCTGGAACTCGACAGCACCACCACCCTTCACGCCCGACCGCGTCATCCCGCTCGCCACCGTGCCGCTCGCCAAGCTGAAGGCCGGCTCGCAGATCGCCTGCGACGGCCTGCCGCGCGGCCTGACGCTGCAGTATGGCCGCCTCAAGTACACCGTCACCGGCACGGCGCCGACCACGGGCAAGATCACCGCCGGCGTGGTGGCCGGCGTTCAGTCCAACGGAGTGGTGATCTGATGCGCGTCACCGCCGTCCGCAAGGGCTATTTCGGCGGCAAGATCCCGCGACGCCGGGGAGGTCTTCGACCTTCCCGACGCGCTGATGCGGGATGGCGTGAGGCCGTCATGGGTGGAAGCGGAGGGGGAGATGCCGTCCTCGTCGACCGATGACGCCGCCCCCCGCAAGCGCGGACGGAAGCCGAAGGCGACAAGCGCGCCGGAAGCCCCCGAAGGCAACGGCCTGACGGAAGCCCTCGGCGGCCCCCCGCCCGATTGGCTGCCGGGGGATTTGGGCGAGTGAGACAAGGCGGGCCTCGGCCCGCCTGAGTTTTTTTGGGGGGGAGCGCTATATCGGCGTCGTGCCCCTTCCTGCCTGAGGTCCTCGCCTGCGCAAGGATGACAATTTATATATAGGATACAATCGGATAGCGGTTGCGTGCACTTGCAAGCGGTGTATTCCGCGTGACGGCGGTGATGACGTAGTGGGGCTTCGCGAGCGGCTTATCCCAATGTCCCCTCCATATAGAGCTGTCATCAACTCTGTTGTGCATTGAGATCCCTCAGCTTTGCATTGAGGATGACGATGATCTTTCTCATGAGGGCTCCGATGGCGACGATGCGCTTCTTTCCGCTCTGGACAAGGCGTTGATAAGCCTCGCGTAATGGCCCGTTCGCGTGGCTTGCGGCCAGGGCTGCCATGAAGAGGTGACGTCGCACTTGGGAGCGTCCGCCACGCATGGTTCGGTGCCCCTTGAACTGGCCGCTGTCATTGGCGTGCGGAGCGACGCCGGCGAGCGAGGCCGCCTGCCTTCGCTGCAAGGTGCCGAGCTCCGGCATGTGGGCCAGGAGGGCGATGGCCGTGATGGGTCCAACACCGGGCAGGCTCTGCATCTGATGAAAGGCGGCGCGGAGCTGGGGAGACTTGTCGACGAGCGCCTTGATCTCCGCCTCGATGGCCTCGATCTGGCGCGCGATGGCCCGCAGGATGCTTGCGCACGAGGCCTTGATGACCTTGCTGGCTGGCGCCCTTGAGCGGTTCTGCTCGGCCACCTTCATGGCCACGAGGTCTTCGCGGCGCGCCACCAGGTCGGTCAGCATCTTCCGGTCGGCCGCCGGTGGCTTGGAACAGGGACAGCAGTTCCCAGCGGTCCTTGCCGTAATTGGCCAGCGCCCCGGCATCGAGGGCATCGGTCTTGGCGAGGGTGCCGAAAGAGCGGATAAAAGCCTTTACCTTCAAGGCATTCGCCCGATGACAGGCAATGTTGGCGGCCATCAGCTCGACCAGGAGGACATGTTCATGACCACCGGTCGGCTCGCAGACCGCGAGATCGATCCGCCCGAGGCTTTTGAGAAAGCGGCGGATGGCGACGGCGGTGTTGTCGATGACGCAGGGCTTCGGATTGAGTGAAGGGGAACGGTCCTGGAAGACGGTCAGCGTGTCCTTCGAGACGTCGAAGCCCAGAACGATCTCAGGCGCCTTCTTCAAAGTCGGCATGGTGTGCTATCCTTCCCGAGTTGGGCCACCATGAGCTTCGGATTGTTCTCGGGCGTGGGTCTGATCGGCAAGGATCGGCCCCCAGAGACCCCATCAACTCTCCAAGCGAATGATGGAAGATGGCAGGGAGCCATGATGACATCGGGTGAAAGCCCGATCCTTGCCCGGTCGCCTGCCACCGGCCTCTCCGGGGTCGTCAAACCAGCCGGAGAGGCCGCCTTCAACCTACCCCAGCGAAAACGAACAATCCTTGCGCAGGCGAGGACCTCGGGCAGAAAGGGGCTCGCGGCCGATATAGATCTCCCCCTTCATCCCCTGATCGTTTCGGAGAGGTCCTCCCAACCCGGGTTCATGGGGCGAGCTTTGCGGGAATGCGAGGGTGAGGCAATCATGGGGTTCATGGGAGGCCTATATCGGCCGCTCGCCCTATTCTGCCTGAGGTCCTCGCCTGCGCAAGGATGACAATTTATATATAGGGTACAAGCGGATAGCGGTTGTGTGTGCCTGCGGGCGTT
>CAXXNH010000061.1:0-21163 GCA_963665435.2 uncultured Pleomorphomonas sp.
GTCAGGAGGCCCCCGCTGCTCCGGTGATTGTTCCACCCGGCGAGGCGAATCCCCTCGGGCACTACTGGCTCGGACTTTCTTTGCCCGGTTACGGCATCCATGGAACCAATCGCCCCTATGGCATCGGTCGCCGCGTCAGTCATGGCTGTATCCGGCTCTATGCGGCCGACATTGAAGACCTGGCCAGGCGGGTGGAGATCGGTATGCCGGTCCGCCTGATCTATCAACCGGTCAAGATTGGCTGGCAGGATGGTCGGGTACTGCTTGAGGCTCATCGGGACTACCTGGGCAAAGGAGGGCTGACTGCTGAGCAGGTCATGGCAAAATTGCAGTCAGAAGCCCCCGGGCAGAGGTTGAGTCTGGCTCTGATTGAAGACGAACTTTCAGCTGTACACGGAACGCCGCTCGTGGTGTCGGAATGATCCACAAGGGACTCTTCGCTTGACTGGGAATGGAAGTCCAATATAATAAACAGATATTAATCTCTTGGCTTGCATGTTATCCAATTCTCTGACAACAGGTTGGCACAAGACGAATGGACAAATCTTCCAACATCTATTCTCTGATCTACCGCAGCTACCTGGTCAGTGCGCTGATTCCGATCATCGTCATTGAGGTTGTGCTGCTGCTGCTCTATTTTGGCGTCAACCTCTATATCTCTTCACGTAACGAACAGTTACTGCTCACCGAAGCGGTCAATGAAATTCATGAGATTACCGCCCGCGAAGTCGCCAATATCGATATCCGTCTGAACGAGATCTCCCGCCTTGCCCTGATCATGCAGGACGATCATCAGCGGTTTTTTGCCGGCATGACAGGTTGTGCTCTGCCCCAGGGTGAGCCGGTTTTTGCGACTCACGACAATGGTGCCTATTTCAAGGTCAAGGATAATGGCGGCGCTTCTCTGTACTATGCCAGTAGCACCTCTATCGGAGAAGATGAACGCACTAAAGCCCGCTGCAGCGAGGTGCTTGATCCGCTGTTGAAGTCGATTGTGCGCAATAACCCTCTGGTCACCCAGGCCTATCTGAATACCGCCGATGATATGAACCGACTCTACCCCTTCATGCCAGATGCACCAGGTCAGTACGGGGCATCGATCAACATGGAGGATTTCAATTTTTATTATCTGGCAGATGCAGCGCGTAATCCGGCCCGTACCCCGGTCTGGACCGGTGCCTATCTCGATCCGGCCGGTCAGGGGTGGATGATCTCGGCGATCGTGCCGATTTATCGCGGTACGACCCTCGAAGGGGTGAGTGGCCTGGACGTCACCATCGGTTCCTTTGTCGACAAGATTCTCAATCTGCAGATGCCCTGGCAGGCCAGTGCCATGCTGGTGGATGGCGAAGGGATGATCCTGGCCATGCCGCAGACTCTGGAACAACTGATCGGGGTGCACGAACTCAAAGATCACGTCTATGCGGAAAATATCAAAACCACCGTGGCAAAACCGCAGGAGTTCAACCTGCTCAGCCTGGGCGATGAGCGGACGCAGGCCCAGTTCAGGACGCAGTTTGAACAGACCCAGGGGCTGGCGACCTACCGCTTTGAGGGGGTTGATTACCTGGTCCGCCAGGAACAGGTCGCTGAGACAGGCTGGCGGCTTTTGACCTTTATCGAGAAGGACCGGGTCTTAAGCCCCGTAATCAGTCTGAAGGCACTCAGTAGCCGCCTGGGTTACGCGGCGATCCTGGTCATGGTCCTCTTCTATGTGCTGTTCTTCCTCTACCTGATGCGCAAGTCACGCAAGTTGTCCGCGACGATCTCCGCACCGCTCGAAACCCTGACCCAGGTGACTCAGGATCTTGGTAAAAATCTCCAGGTTGAAACGCTGGAACCGGTCGGAATCCGTGAGATAGACAGGCTCAGCAGGAATTTCAACCGTATGAAGCACGCTCTCGACATGCGCGCCGATGCCCTGGTTCTGGCCAAACAGACCGCCGAGCAGGCCAACAGCGTCAAGAGCCAGTTTATTGCAACGGTCAGTCATGAACTCAGAACGCCGTTGAACGCAATCTTTGGTCTGACGCACCTTGGGCTCAAACACGAACCGTCGAGTCGCCAGCGTGAGTACCTGGAAAAAATCGAGTCGTCGAGCAATCTGCTTCTGCAGCTGATCAATAACATCCTCGATTTTTCCAAGATTGAAGCGGACAAGATGGTTCTGGAACGCTCTCCTTTCAATCTGGATGAAGTGGTCCAGCAGTTTGCCAGCATGGTCGGTGAGCTGATCGGCGACAAGGAGATCCGCTTGCTGCTCGATGTGCCTGAAAGCGTGCCGCGCCACCTGCTTGGCGACTCTTTACGGATCAGTCAAATTCTGCTCAATTACGGGAGTAACGCGGTGAAGTTTACCGAGCGGGGGGAGATCGTTCTCAAGCTCGAAGTGCAGGACCGGATGGACGACAAGGTTGTTCTTTATGGAGAGGTCAGGGATACCGGACTCGGGATAGCTGCAGAGCAGCAGTCGTTGCTGTTTGAATCTTTTCAGCAGCTCGACATGTCGTCAACGCGCAGTTACGGCGGGACCGGGCTTGGCCTGGCGATCTGTAAAAGCCTGGCTGAACTGATGGGGGGCAGGGTCGGTGTCGAGAGTCGCCCGGGGGAAGGCAGCCGCTTCTGGTTTACTGCTCAGGTTGGTCTCCTGGAGGGCGAAGAAGAGGGGCTGGCCACGGCCGGGACAACCAGTGACTTGAGTTTCCGGTTATTGCGCAATGTCATCGAGGATCGCGGCGGGGCAAGTATTCTGGTCGTTGAGGATAATGAGATCAACCGGGACGTGGCGCAGGCCCTGTTGGAAGAAGCCGGTATCTGTGTGACCCTGGCGGAAAATGGTGAAATTGCCCTGCAGCGGCTTTCTGAGGGGGAGTTTGACCTGATCCTGACTGATGTGCAGATGCCGGTGATGGATGGTATTACGGCTACGGAAAAGATCCGTCACGATCTGAACAACAAGTCGATTCCGATTATCGCCATGACCGCCAATACCTCCCCCTTTGACAAGAATGAATGTCTGGCGGCGGGATGAACGGTTTCGTCGACAAGCCCCTCAAGCCGCAGCGGCTCTGGGGGATTCTGCTCGACTGGCTGGATTATTAGTTCGGCGCTTAAGCGCCATTCCGTGTTGACCCGTTCAGAACAGAAAATCACAGCTTGTTTCAATCTCTTTCATCAAAACTCCGCGATGCGGAGTTTGTGCGGTTCTGCCCGTGTGATGAGCTTGCTCATCGCAGGGCGCGTGGTCAGGCGCCCTGCGGGGGCAAGACCCCGTGGTTTTGATCTTAAATAACAGCATGAACAAACATCAAAATCAGAACCGGCGGGTCCCGGCCCGCCAGCCGGGTTCATTTTCTTTGTGGCGACAAAGAAAACGGAACCAAAAGAAAGCGCTTCAAATACGCTGAGGTAGTTTGTTTCTGAGGCTTTTCGCAGTCTTGGGGTTGCTATTCTCTACTCGCTCAGACGAGTCGCTATGCGCCTCTGATTCGCGCAATCGCAATGCCGGTTCCCGGCATGATGAGCTTGGAACGTAAAACGCCCGACCAGAATGGTCGGGCGTTTTACGTTTATATGCATTGATGAAGCGGGTTACTTCTGTTGGCTCAGTTCGAAAGCCTTGGCAGATTTTGCTGCGCTTTCTTCTGCTGCTCTGGCGGCCGCTTCAGCACGCGCAGCTGCGGCTTCGGCCTGTTTGGCGGCCGCTTCAGCGCGGTCGATAGCCGACATCGCCTGTTGTGCGGAATTGGCTGCACTTGTTGCTGAGGCTTCAGCCTGCTGGCTGGCCTGCAGCGCCTGGTCCAGTTTGGTCTGATCTGCCTCGTTCAGGGTTGCGGTCGATGCACAACCGGCAAGAAAGAGCAGTCCCAGTCCGGCGCTCGCGATCAGTATTTTTGTCGTTTTCATTTGTCCTCCTTGGTCATTTGGTTATTGGTCGCATAGTAAATAGAGATATCAGCAAATCCGCCGATGTCAACCGCGGCCAGTCCTGCTACTGATTCTGCTGCATCATGCTGGCAAGTTGCAAGAGCTGCTGCAGGTCCATACCACTCTCTTTGAGGATGCCCAGCAGCACGGGGAACAGCTGGAGCATGAAGCCCGGTTCCTTGATCAGGTCTTTGCTCAATTCCGGCAGTGTGCCCAGCACAAAGGCTTTTTTCTCTTCCATACTCAAGGCGAGCAGGGCCGCCTTTATCTCTTCAACTGTCATTGATCCCTCCTTATGTTCAGGCTTTCGCCGGAAAGGCAATTTTAAAGACTTCAGGATATTTTTTAACGAAATGCACATCGATCCCTTCCCTCAGGTAGTCCGGCAGATCGTCGTAGTCCTTTTTGTTTTCATAAGGGAAGATCAGGGTCGTCAGCCCGGCCCGGCGGGCGGCAATGGTCTTCTCCTTGACGCCGCCGATCGGCAGCACGCTGCCGGTCAACGACAGTTCGCCGGTCATGCCGAGTTTCTTGAGGATCGGGCGCTCAAGGATCATCGACAGCAGGGCCGTGGTCATGGTGATTCCGGCAGACGGGCCGTCCTTCGGTGTTGCCCCGGCCGGAACGTGCAGGTGGATGAAGTGAGTGTCGAAGTAATCTTCATCGATCTTGTAGTCCTGCAGGTGGCCCATGACGTAGGAATAGGCGATCTCGGAGCTTTCGACCATAACCTTGCCAAGTTGGCCGGTCTGCTTGAAGCCTTTGCCCTTGCTCTTCATCGCGGTCGCCTCGATCTGCAGGGTCGCTCCGCCCATGCGCGTCCAGGCCAGGCCGGTGACAACCCCCGGAGCATCGCTTAACAGCTCCTCCTCGGCGAAGATCGGTTTGCCGAGGTAATGCTCGACATCCTTCTTGCCGACGGTGATCTTTTCGGTCCGGCCTTCGGCAAACTCACGGGCGGCACGGCGCATGATCTTCTTGATCATGTTATCCAGGTTGCGGACCCCGGCCTCACGGGCGTAGCGGTCGATGATGTCGGCCAGGGCGGCTTTGTGGATGCTGATTTGATCGCGGCTCAGGCCGTGATTCTCGAGCGCTTTGGGCACCAAGTAACGGCGGGCGATCTCTAGCTTCTCCTCGAGGATATAGCCGGACAGGCGGATCACCTCCATCCGGTCGAGCAACGGGGCCGGGATGGTGTCGAGCTGGTTGGCCGTGGCGATGAACAGGACGTTCGACAGGTCGAAGGGAACATCCAGGTAGTGGTCACGGAAGGCGCCGTTCTGTTCCGGGGTCGAGAACCTCGAGCAGCGCCGAGGCCGGATCGCCCTGAAAGGAGGCCCCGATCTTGTCGATTTCGTCAAGCATCAGGACCGGGTTTGCGGTGCCGGCACTCTTCATCGCCTGGATCGCTTTGCCCGGCATGGCGCCGATGTAGGTGCGGCGATGGCCTTTGATTTCGGCCTCGTCACGCATGCCACCGACCGAGAAACGGTAGAATTTGCGCTTTAAGGCATCGGCGATGCTCTTGCCGATTGAGGTCTTGCCGACCCCCGGAGGGCCGACCAGGCAGAGGATCGAACCGGAGATGTCGCCCTTCATCTTGCCGACGGCGATAAATTCGAGGATGCGATCCTTGACGTCCTCCAGACCGTAGTGGTCACGGTCGAGAACCCGCTTGGCCCGCTTCAGGTCGTAAGAGTCCTTGCTGAACTTGCCCCAGGGCAGGATGGTCAGCCAGTCGAGGTAGTTGCGGCTGACATTGTATTCCGGTGAGGAAGGTTCGATCAGCGACAGCTTCTCGATCTCCTCGTCGACCGCTTTCTGGGCTTCGTCGTTGAGGGTCAGTTTTTTCAGGCGCTGCTGGTATTTTTCGATCTCCGATTCTTTCCCCTCTTTTTCCAGCCCCAGTTCGCGCTTGATCGCCTTGAACTGTTCGCGCAAGAAAAATTCGCGCTGCTGGTTGGAGACCTTTTCCTCGATCTGCTGGGAAATCTTGGTCTGCAGGCGCGAAACCTCCAGCTCTTTCTTGAGCAGCACCAGGACCTTGTCGATACGCCGGTGGACATCGAAGGTCTCCAGGACATCCTGCAGTTCGAAGCCGTCGGCATTGGTCAGGTTGGCAGCGAAGTCGGTCAGGCGGGCCGGGTCGTCCATGCTCGAACGGCCGAGGAACAGCTTGATCTCTTCCGAATAGAGCGGGTTGATCTGGACCAGCTCCTTGAGGGTCGAAATGATCGCCATCGAATAGGCCTGCAATTCCGCATCGTCACGTGATTCAGCGGTCAGCAGATAGGCGACATCGGCGTAGATGATGTCGTTGATGTTGTGGATCTCTTCGATACTGAAGCGCTCGAGGCTGTTAACCAGGATATGGGCGCTCTTCTCATCGGTGTGGATCAGCTTGAGGATCTTGGCCGCGACACCGACCGGTTGCAGGTTGGTGGTTGAATCGTCGGCGTGGAGATCCTGGACCATGACCAGACCGATCGACTGAGATTCGGTTTCCATCGCCTGCTTGATGGTTTTCACCCGCGCTGCACCGGTGACGGTCAACGGAATGATGACCCCCGGGAAGGCCGGGCGGGGGCGCAGCGGAATGATCGGCAGGCGCGACGGCAGCATGTCGCGGGCCAGAACCAGACCGTCATCCGGCACGGCGTGGACATCGGCATCGGTTTCAACTTCTATTTCGTATTCGATGGATTCATCGTGATCTTCAAAATTATCGTGCATGAAAGCTACTCCATTGAGATTGCTGGAAAACTGGTTTCGGAGCTGGGCGAATATCGCTTATGGTTGAAATTACTAGTAACCCTTTTTTCTTGTCAAGATAACATACTTTGCAAAAACTGCGCAGCGTTCGCTTGCGACTTTCCCTTTGAGAGAGGCTGTGGAATAATCGAGCTGCCTCAGTTGGTGGTTTTGCTTCAGGTAAAGAGCTAACCTCGACTCTGATTCCTTCTCTCTGGGGGAGAAGGTGCCCCAAAGGGGCGGATGAGGGGGCTTGGCCGCTGGAGTTTTCCCCCTCACCCTGGCCCGCTCCCTCCAGGGAGAGGGGACGGCTTGGCTTGTCAGTAATTTTGATGTTTTGCCCGGACCTATGTATTTTTGATACATAGGCTGGTTTATTTTCCTGCGAAAGGGTCCTCATGACTGCTCAACAAAAACAGCTCTACCTCGTCGACGGTTCATCCTATATCTACCGCGCCTACTACGCTATCCGCCATCTGTCCAACTCCAGGGGGGAGGCGACCAACGCCGTCTACGGTTTCACCAATATGCTGCTGACCCTGCTGCGCGAATATGCACCGGAACACGTTGCCGTTGTTTTTGACAGCAAGGGGCCGACCTTTCGCAAGGAGCTCTATCCTCAATACAAGGCCAATAGGGCTGCGATGCCGGAGGATCTGGTGCCGCAGATTCCGCTGATCAAGGAGGTTGTCAAAGCCTTCAATCTGCCTTGCCTGGAAATGCCCGGCTATGAGGCGGATGATATCATCGCCACCCTGACCCGGCGTTACGAGCAACAGGGGTTCGACGTCACCGTTGTTACCGGCGACAAGGACCTGATGCAGATCGTCAGCGAGCGGGTCTGCCTGCTCGATACTATGAAGAAGAAGGTCTTCCGCCGCGACGAGGTTATTGAGCGCTTCGGTGTGCCGCCTGAGCAGGTGCTCGAGGTTCTCGGTCTGGCCGGCGACACCTCCGACAATATTCCCGGGGTGCCCGGCATCGGTGAGAAGACCGCGGCGACGCTGATACAGGAGTTCGGCAGCATCGAAAACCTGCTTGCCAATATCGACAAGGTTACCGGTAAGAAACGCCAGGAAAACCTGCGTGAATTCGCCGACCAGGCGCTCTTGTCGCGCCAGCTGGCCGACCTGATTTACGACCTGGAACTGGAGATCAGTTACGATGATCTGCTGCTAGGTGAGCCGAATCGTGAGGCGCTCGAAATTCTGTTTCGTGACTTGGAGTTCACCAAGCTGATGCAGGAGTTCGCTCCGCAGGTTGTCGCAGAGCGCAAGGATGGCAACTACCAGGCGGTGCTCAGTGAAGCAGAGTTTGACGAGCTGCTGGCAGAACTGAAGAAGGCAAAGCGTTTTGCCCTGGGACACCGAGACGACCAGCCTCAATGCGGTCGAAGCCGAGCTGGTCGGCCTCTCCTTTGCTGTCGAGGCGGGCAGTGCCTGGTATCTGCCGGTCGGCCACCGCTACCTGGGGGTGCCGGAGCAGCTGGATAAGGACCTGGTCATCGCGCGGCTGCGCCCGCTGCTGGAGGATCCGCTGATCGAAAAGATCGGTCAGAATATCAAGTATGACGCCCTGGTCCTGCGCGGCGCCGGGATCGAACTGGCCGGTGTTGCCGTCGATACCATGGTGCTCTCCTATGTTCTCTATCCGGAGGCCAAGTCGCATGGTCTTGACGCTCTGGCCCTGGAGCACCTCAATCATCAGATGATTCCATATTCAAGAGGTCGCCGGCAGCGGCAAGAAGCAGATCTGTTTCAGCGAGGTTGAGGTTGAAAAGGCGACGGTGTATGCCGCCGAAGATGCCGACATCACCCTGCAGCTGGCTGCCAAGCTGCTTAAGGAGCTGCCGGACGATGCGCGCCGTCAGCTGTTTTATGAGGTCGAGATGCCACTGGTCGAGGTGCTGACCCGCATGGAGTGGACCGGTATCCGGGTTGATGCCGATTTCCTCGGCCATCTTTCAGACGAACTGGGACATCAGCTGATCGGGCTGGAAAAGGCTATCCATGAGCTGGGGCAGGGGGCGTTCAATATCAATTCACCAAAACAGTTGGGCGAGGTCCTGTTTGAAAAGCTCGGCCTGCCGAAAGGGAAGAAGACCAAGACCGGCTGGTCGACCAACGTCGAAGTGCTGGAGAAACTGGCCGAAGAGCATGAGATCGCCAAAAAGATCCTCGATTACCGCTCATTGAGCAAACTCAAGAACACCTACAGCGATGCCCTGCCGAAGCTGATCAACCACCGCACCGGCCGCGTTCACACCTCCTTCAATCAGGCGGTGACCGCGACCGGCCGCCTGTCGTCGAGCGATCCCAATCTGCAGAATATCCCGATCCGCAGCACCGAAGGGGCGGCGCATCCGCGAGGCCTTTCTGCCTGAAGCAGGCTGGACCCTGGTCTCGGCTGATTATTCCCAGGTCGAGCTGCGGGTCATGGCCCATCTGGCCGATGTCGCCGCACTCAAGGAGAGTTTCGCCGCCGGCGAGGATATTCACAAGCGGACCGCCGGCGAGATCTTCAATGTCTTTCCCGAAATGGTCAGCGACGAGATGCGCCGCCAGGCCAAGACCATCAACTTCGGGGTGCTCTACGGCATGGGGGCCTTCAGCCTGGCCAAGGACCTGGGGATCAGCCGCAGCGAAGCGCAGAGTTTCATCGATCACTATTTTGAACGCTATCCTGCGGTGCTCAATTTTCTGGAGCAGAAGAAACAGGAGGCCCGCGAGTGCCAGTATGTCACGACCCTGCTCGGTCGCCACTGCGCCGTGCCGGAGATCAACAGCAAGAACGGTGCGATCCGCAGTTATGCCGAGCGCAACGCCATCAACTACCCGGTTCAGGGGAGCGCCGCCGACATTATCAAGGTGGCGATGATCAGGATCGACAAGTGTCTGCGTGACGAGCAGCTGCAGGCCCGCATGCTGTTGCAGGTTCCATGATGAACTGGTCTTCGAGGTTCCTGCGGATGAGTTGGACAGGGTGATCGCCCTGTATCCGTCAGGAGATGGAGCATGCCGTCGAGCTGGAGCTGCCGCTCAAGGTCGATGTCGGTCAGGGGGCCAACTGGGCTCAGGCCCACTGACGGCGATAGCGGTTTAGAGAAAGGGCACTGTCAGAACTTGGTTAATCTGAGGCCCCTTGCTTTCATGAAGAGCGGGATGTGCTATCGTTATATTTGTTGCACTAAGATTTCCCCATGTCGCAGATATGAGCTTTGGGGGCGTCCTCTTTTCGAGACAGGCTAAAACCATGAATCTGAAACGCTTCAAGACCAACGATATCAGTGTGCGGTTAACGGCTCTGCCACCACTGGCTGACGATGCCGAGTCCCTTGATTATGATTTCAGGCGTTATTACACCTATAATCTCGGGCGTGACCGGAACTGCAGGTTGACCCACTACGCCTATGAGGCGCTGGCGCTGACGGTCCGCGACCGGCTGATGGAACGCTGGACCAAAACCCGTTATGCCTACGAAGAGAATAACTGCCGGCGGGCCTACTACCTGTCTCTCGAATTTCTGATGGGGCGGGCGATGGGCAATGCTGTTCTGAACATCGGGCTCAATGGCGAACTCAAAACCGCTCTGGCCAAGCGTTGTCTGGATTTCGAAGAGCTGGAGATGATCGAACCGGACGCCGGGCTTGGCAACGGCGGTCTGGGCCGTCTGGCGGCCTGCTTTCTCGACAGCTGTGCAACTTTGCAACTGCCGGTTCAGGGTTACGGCATCCGCTATGAATACGGCATGTTCCGGCAGCGTATCGAAAATGGCTTCCAGGTTGAAGAGCCCGACCACTGGCTGGAGACTGACAATATCTGGGAGATCAAGCGTCCCGAATACCGCCAGCGGATCAAGTTCGGCGGGCGGACCGAGTTCTATCAGGATGCTTACGGTCGTCAGCGGGTGCGCTGGGTCGATAGCCGCGATGTCCAGGCGATTCCTTACGATGTGCCGATTCCCGGTTATGAAAACGGTACGGTCAATACCCTGCGGCTGTGGAAAGCGGCAGCGACCGAAGACTTCGATCTGGATGAATTCAACTCCGGTGATTACCCGGGGTCGGTCGCGGCGAAAAACGACGCGGAAAAGATCACCATGGTCCTCTATCCGAACGACGCCAGTGAGAGCGGCAAGGAGCTGCGCCTGCGTCAGCAGTATTTCCTCGCTTCGGCGAGCCTGCAGGATGTCCTTGACAAGTGGGTTGTCACCCGGGGCTCCGATTTAACTGAATTTGCCGACCTCAACTGCTTCCAGCTCAACGATACCCATCCCAGCTGTGCTGTTGCCGAGCTGATGCGCCTGCTCCTCGATGAGCATGGCCTGGAGTGGGATGAGGCCTGGTCGATCACCAGCCGGACCATGGCTTACACCAACCATACCCTGTTGCCCGAGGCTCTGGAAAAGTGGCCGGTGCGGCTGTTCCGGCAGCTGTTGCCGCGCCTGCTGGAGATCATCTACGAAATCAACGCCCGCTTCTTACGCGAGGTTGCCCAGCACTGGCCGGGTGATAACGACCGGCAGCGGCGCATGTCATTGATCGAAGAGGGGCCCGATCCGCAGGTGCGTATGGCTTATCTGGCGATTGTCGGCAGTTTTTCTGTCAATGGGGTTGCGGAACTTCATTCCCAGCTGCTCAAGAGCGGCTTGTTCCGTGATTTTTATGAACTCTGGCCGAAGCGCTTCAACAACAAGACCAATGGCGTAACCCAACGGCGCTGGCTGGCTCTGGCCAATCCTGACCTGAGCACCCTGATCAGCGACAAGATCGGCCGTGGCTGGATCACCGACCTGTCCGAGCTGAGTCGCCTGACCCCCTTCGCCGGGGACACGGCCTTTCAGGAACAGTGGCGCCAGGTCAAGCGGCGTAACAAGGAACGCCTGGCGGAAATGGTTCTGCAGGAGTGCAGTGTGGTCTTTTCTCCCGACGCCCTGTTCGACGTTCAGGTCAAGCGGATTCACGAATACAAGCGCCAGCTGCTCAACATCCTGCATGTGATCCACCTCTACAACCGGATCAAGCGCGGCGATACGCAAGGCTGGACGCCCCGTTGCGTGCTTTTCGGCGGCAAGGCGGCGCCAGGTTATGCCATGGCCAAGCTGATCATCAAGCTGATCAACAATGTCGCGGCAATGGTCAACAGCGATGCCGATGTCGGGGAGCTGCTCAAGGTCGTGTTTCTGCCCAACTATCGGGTCTCGGCGATGGAGACGATCTGCCCCGGATCCGATCTTTCCGAGCAGATTTCCACGGCCGGAAAAGAAGCGTCAGGAACGGGGAACATGAAGTTCATGATCAACGGCGCCCTGACCATCGGCACCCTGGACGGAGCGAATATTGAGATCCGTGAGGAGGTCGGCGCCGAGAATTTCTTCCTATTCGGCCGTACCGCCGAGCAGGTCGAAAAAACCCGCAGGAATTACGATCCGGCGGCGATCGTTGCCGCCGATCCGAATCTTTCCCAGGTGATGCAGCTGCTGCGCAGTGGCCATTTCAGTCAGTTCGAAGCGGGGATCTTCGATCCGATTCTGGATGCCATCCTAAGTCCGCATGATCCGTGGCTGGTGGCCGCCGATTTTACCAGTTATGTAGAGGCGCAGGAGCTGGTGGCCAAGGCCTATCTGGATGAGCATAACTGGACGCGGATGAGCATCCTCAACACTGCGGCCGCAGGAAAGTTTTCGACCGACCGGACCATGGAGGACTACAACCGGGAAATCTGGAAACTGCACAAGGTCGTTCCGAAAAGCTGAGCTTTTCAAAGTCTTTAGGAAATGACCACGCAGTTACGCCCTTTGCGTTTTGCCTCGTAAAGGGCGTCGTCCGCGCGTTTGAGCAGACTGTCGATATTGATATCGTTGATCGTGTACATGCTTGCGCCGATGCTGATGTTGATGGCAATTGTCGAACCGGCGTGCTGAATTCGTAACGCGGCAACGCTCTGACGCAGGCGTTCACAGATCTGTCCGGCCGCGTCCCTGTCCGATTCGGTCAGGATCGCGGCGAATTCCTCGCCACCGAAGCGGCCGAAGATATCGGATGCACGCAGCTCCTGCTGACAGCAATTGACCATTCTCTTGAGCACCTCATCACCGACGTCGTGACCGTAGCTGTCGTTGATGCGTTTGAAGTGATCGATGTCGAGCATCACCGCGGCCAGCGGTGTGCCGTGGCGATGTGAGCGTTTCAGCTCGGCCATCGCTCTCTCGATGAAATGTCTGCGGTTGCTGGCACCGGTCAGCGGGTCGGTCGTCGCCAGCTGGCGCAGCCGGTCTTCGATCTGTTTCTGATTGGTGATGTCGCGGACGACCGAAAAGACCCTCTTCTGCCCTTTTTCCGGAGAAGAACTCCAGGACAGCCAGCGCAGGGTGCCATCCTTGCAGTAACAGCGATTTTCAAAACCGATGACACTGTCCCCCTTGGCCAGGCGCTGCTGGATAGACAGGCTGCGCTCCCGGTCATCCTCAAAAACCAGGTCGAGCCAGTCCTTGCTCTTGAGCTCTTCCGCGCTCCAGCCCAGGGTCCTGTGCCAGGACGGGTTCAGTTCCAGAAAATGTCCGGCAAAACTGCTGACGCAGAGCATGTCAAGGGAAAGCTCAAAGATTTTCTGCCGGTCGTCTTCGACCCGTTTCAATTCGGTCAGGTCGCGAGCGATGATGGCAATCAGATCGGGGGGCTCTGCGCCGTTGAGTAGGGGTGAATAAGAGACGGAAAAAAAACGATTGCCATTGGGAATCTCCTGCCAGACCTCAAACTGGACTTTTTCACCGGCAAAGGCTTTCTGCAGGTTGGGCAAGGCAGTACGGGTGAAAGTCTCCCGGCCGACAACCTCCTGCAAGGACAGGCCGACCAACTCTGATTGCACATGTTTGAATGCTTCCCGGTAAGCCCGGTTGACATAATGGAAGTGATAGCTGCTGTCGAGCAGGGCGATCAGGTCGTTGGTCGTGTTGACCAGGGTATCGATCAGCTTGAGCTCCTGTTTGAGCTTGACGGCGTTACTGATGTCCCTGGCAAAAACAGAGATGCCGATGATCTGATCAGCTTTTCTGACCGGCTGGATCGTTGTCGCGTATTCACGCTGGTCGTCGGCTGATAAATTGAGGCGCAGCGTCTGTCCCCTGAGGGCAGAATCATATAGCTTGTCGAACAATAGGGCATTGATGTCGGTGAAGATTTCCTCAACCCGCATGCCGGGAGTCAGTTCGATATCTCTGCGGCGGGCGAAAGCTGCCTGGGCAGCTTTGTTGGCGAAAAGCAGTTTTCTCTCCCTGTCGACAGTCCAGATGATGTCTTCAGAGCTGTTCAGCAGGGACAGGAGGTTGTCACTGTTCTGCTGCCAGGCTGAGGCACAGTATTCAGTGGAGAGTGATGAATCGGCCGCGTGACGGGGCTTGTCTACGCAGGAAACAGTCTGTTCGGCCGAAGATTTGGGCTCAATGATCATCATCGTATGGCTCACAGGGCATAGCATGAACAGCGATAAAGCAAGGTGACTTCAGATATTTTATGAGGGATTATAGCGGGAAAAACTGGAAAAAGAGCGTTTTTTAATAAAAAAATTGGCTTTTATCTATGATTCTGAGAGTCTTTCCTGATTGTTCTGATGGAATTGCAATGTTTTTCAAATGTTTTTATACTCCGGTGAGACTCCAGGGTAGCTAGTTAGTTTTCAATCTGAAAACTTACGCGTTGCCCTCCGGAGTTTCCGGATGGCAACTAGATAACCTGTACCGGTAGCGCAAGTGGGATATTTGCTTTGGCTCTGATTTATATCGACGATCTGTTAGAGGGGATGGTGCTGGCCGAGGACCTGTACACGGTCAGCGGACGTTTCGTTCTGGCCGCAGGCTGCACACTGAAACAGGATCAGCTGACCCAGTTGAAGCAGTGGGGGGTCATTGAGGCCTCTATCTCTGACGAAAGTATCGGTGAGGAGTATGCCCGCCTGCTGGAGCCCGGGCAGGAGTTTGTTGACCGGGCCGGGGGCTACCTGTTGCGCCGCTTCATCCTGAACGATATCGGCAGTGAGCCTCTGGCAACCCTGTATCGACATGCCCTCTGGCTCTTTGCCAGGCGTTTGGAGCGCGGTCTGGATCCGACCCTGCCGAGTTATGTCAAGCTGCCAGAGTTCACCCAGGGGCCGGGACCGCTCTCTTTGCCGCAACTGTTGAAAGGAGAGATCGATGTCGTTTCATTGCCCTCGGTGTATAACCGGGTTCTGGAAATCATAGAATGCCCGGATGTCTCGTCGGCCAAGATCGCCGATGTGATCAGCAAGGACGCCAACCTGACCCTGCGTCTGTTGCGCCTGGTCAACAGCCCCTTGTACGGTTTCGGCGGCAAGATCGATACGGTTTCAAGAGCCGTCTCACTGATCGGGACCAATGAGCTCTCTTCCCTCGCGCTGGGTGTCACCCTGGTCAAGACTTTCCAGAGTATTCCGTCTGAGCTGATGGATATGAATTCGTTCTGGCGACACTCGATCCGCTGTGCTCTATTTGCCCGGACCATTGCCGATCACCTCAAACTGGACGGGGTCGAAGGTTATTTTACCGGTGGGCTGCTGCACGATATCGGCCGGTTGATCATGATCGAGCGTATGCCGGAACAGTATGCCGCTGCGATTCAGCGCGCCCGTGAGGAACGCCTGCCGATGTACCGTGCCGAGCAGCTCTGCCTGCAGCTGGATCATACCATCGTCGGTAAAACCCTGGCGAGCAAGTGGCGGCTTCCCGCGCCGCTGGTGCGGATGATCGGCGGTCACCATTCGCCGCGGCTGGCCAACTATTCGATTGAATCCTGTGTCATGCATGCCGCCGATCTTTTCGCTCATGGCTGTGGCTACGAAATTCTCCTGGTCAACGAGGTGCCTGAGCTTCAGCAGAAAGCCTGGGATGAACTCGGCCTTGACCTGGCCCTTATCGGCCCGACCGTGCGCCTGGTGGAGCAGGAATTCCGCCAGATCGTCAACGCCTTTTTCGATTAAAAAGCTCAATGCTGCCCTGGGCGGGAAGGGGGGCGTTGTTTAGGCAACGGAGAGGGACCGGAACTGATCGGTCGTCCTGCCGCTCTGGCAATCCCCTTGATCATGCCGTTGAAGACAAAGTGATGGGCCGGTGACACGCCGTACCAGTAGAGCAGTCCCCAGAGCCCTTTGGGCAGGAACCGCGCGGTCTGGACAAGTTCTGTCTGGCCGGATTCCAGCTGCTGTAGCTGAAACGACAGAATGGCCTTGCCGGGCAGTTTCATTTCCGCGACCAGACTGAGCAGCCCCGGCGGTTTGATGTTCAGGACCCGCCAGAAGTCGAGCGCGTCGCCGGTGTAGAGCTCATGGCTGCTGCGTCGCCCGCGAATCAGTCCGGCGCCGCCGATCAGCCGATCGATAGCCCCGCGCATACGCCACAGCCAGTTGCCGTAATAATAGCCGACCTCACCGCCAATCGCTTGAATCGCCGGCCAGATCTCCTCCGGCGTGCCATCGATGACAGCGCGTCGGATATCTTCGAAAACACTCCCCCCGGCCCAGGCCGGGTCGCCGGGGATGCTCCATTCTGCGGGGCGCATCAGGCCGGAATCGGACCAGGAGGTTTCGACCTGCTGCTGGCGAATCCTTTCCAGGGCCAGGCGGATCGCCTTGCGTGCGTCAAACAGCTCCTGAGGAAGCAGCTCCCTGATGCGGTTCTCGCGGCAGATGACCGGGTTGCGCAGGCCTTCCGCCAGGGGGCGCGCCAGTGCTGCAGGGATCGGCGTGACCAGGTGGATCCAGTAGGAGCTGAAGCGGGGCGTCAGGATCGGCAGAGAGTGGATATGACGCGCCGGAAGTCCGGCTTCCTCGGCGTAGATCTGCATCAGCTGGCGGTAGGTTGTTACCTCCGGCTGGCCAATATCAAAGGACTGTCCGTAGGTTTCCGGCTTATCCAGACAGCCGGTCAGGTAGTAGAGGACATTGCGCACGCCGATCGGCTGGCAGGGGGTGTCGACCCAGGTCGGGGTCAGCATCAGGGGCAGGCGATCGACCAGATAGCGCAGTATTTCAAAGGAGGCGCTGCCGGAACCGATAATCATCGCTGCCCTGAGAATGGTCACCGGCACCGGGCCCGCTTGCAGAACCTGACCGACTTCGCTGCGTGAGCGCAGATGGTGGCTGAGCTGCGACTGTTCATCGCCGAGTCCGCCGAGGTAGATGATCTGCTGCAGATCCGCCTCGGCCGCAGCGTACGCCATGTTTTCCGCCGCCAGGCGGTCGGTCCGGGCAAAGTCGCTGACCGCCGGGTTCATCGAATGGATCAGGTAGTAGGCCGCCCGGCAGCCGCGCATGGCCGCAGTCAGTGACTCCCGGTCGAGGATATCACCTTTGATGATGTGCAGGTTCTTATGTCCGGCCCAGGGGCGGCTGCTCAACTTGTCCGGTGAGCGCGCCAGTGCCCTGACCCGGTGCCCGGTGTTGAGCAGCCTGGGGACAAGCCGCCCACCGATGTAGCCGCTGGCTCCGGCGACCAGAATCTCTGCTGAACTTTGCTCTGTCATGCACATCTCCCGACTTTCTTTGATAGTGACTGATCCGCGGGCATTTGCAAGTTTGAACAGAAAATTTCCAGTTTTGCTAGACTTGATGACAGATCGGAAAAGGAGGTTGCCGTGAGTGAAAAAATTCGTTTAGGAATCAGTTCCTGCCTGCTCGGAGCCAAGGTTCGTTATGATGGCGGACACAAGTTTGATACCTACCTGGCCAACGTGCTGGGCGAATATGTCGAGTATGTGCCGGTCTGTCCTGAAGTTGAGGTCGGGCTGCCGATCCCGCGTGAATCGCTGCGCCTGCAGTTGAACGACAAGGACGAGGTTCGGCTGGTGTTTACCCGCAGTGGCGGTGATATGACCGAGCGGATGGAGGCCTGGGCAAGGCGGCGGGTCGATCAGTTGCGTCAGGAAAATCTCGACGGCTTTGTGTTTAAATCCAAATCGCCCAGTAGCGGGATGGAGAGGGTCAAGCTTTACAACCAGAAGGGGGTGCCGCGCAATATCGGTGTCGGCGTCTTCGCGCGGATTTTTCTCGAGGCCTTTCCCTTGTTGCCGACCGAAGAAGAAGGGCGCCTGCACGATCCCCGGCTGCGTGAGAACTTTGTCGCGGCGATTTTCACCCTCAAACGCTGGCGTCAGACCATGGAATCCGGTCTGTCAGTCGGCGCACTGGTCGATTTTCACAGTCGTCACAAGCTGCTGCTGCTGGCACACAGTGAAAAACTGGCACGCCAGATGGGACAATTGACCGGACAGCATCGGGGGTTGTCGACTGAAGAACTGTTTGAAGCCTACCAGGCTCTGTTGATGCAGGTGCTGAAACTCAAGACGACCCCGAAGAAGCATGCCCATGTCATGCAGCGGATTCTCGGCTATTTTAAAGAACAGCTGAGCAGCGATGAAAAGCAGGAAACTCTCGAGCTGATCGAGCGTTACAAGAATGGTCAGCTCCCGCTGATCGTGCCCTTGACCCTGCTTAACCACTTCGTTCGCAAGTATGATCAGTCTTTTTTGAAACAGCAGGTTTATCTCAATCCCCATCCGGCCGAGTTGAAATTGCTCAACCATGTCTGATTCTATGATTTTTAAAGAGCGTAAATTATTGGAAATAATGTATGTATAGCTGTTTGTGGCTTTTTCATTAGCAATAGGGGCGTTTTTATGCTAATATCTGCGGCCCAAGAGCGGCATGGTGCCGTTCAAATTTAAATTGGTAAGGAGAAGTCAAAATGAAAAAGTTGAACCAGAACATCTGCCTGCTGCTGGCGGCTGGGGTCTGCATTGCGTCGCTGGTTTTCACCGGCTGCAACAATTCCCCGAAGACGGCAGAGGCCCCGGCGCAGGAAGCAGAACAGCCTGTTGCTGAAACCGCCGAACTGGTCGGAAAAACTGCTGATATGGCCGTAGAGGCCGGTCAGGAGATTGTTCAGGCCGCAGAAGAGCTGAGCGAGGCAGGAACCGTTGTTGTCGATGAAACGGCGGCTGATCTGAATGAGGTGGTGACCGCTGCCAAAGAGAAGGCAGAATAACCTGAGCTGAATCAAACCAGGGTCCTGATGATTCAAGAGGAATCTTAAGGGCCGGCGCTGCAAAAAATTCGAATGATCCCCCGTCGCTGGCGACGGGGGATTTTTATTTTCAGGGGATCTCGGCTGCTGAAGAGATTTCCCTGTCGGTAGGATAGGTTTGGATTGATTTGTGGGATTAGCTATGTATAATGTTTTCTTATTATTTCAATGATGTCATGCAGATAAGGGGTGGACTGTGGCAGTGGGCGAGAAGAAGATAAAGGTACGGGTGGATATGAAGAAGAACCGTCTGTATTGCTCCTGGCATGGCAACATCTCGAAAGATGACATCAACAGCTATTTCACCGAGGTCCGTTTTTCGGTCGCCGACCTCAAGCCCGACTTTTCAGTTATTCTCGATCTCAGGGAGTGTCGTTACAGTTCTCTCGATGCCATTTCCATTGTCAAAAAGGTTATGCAGTATCTCGTGACCAAAGGGGTCAAGGACGTCGTCAGGGTGGTCAGCGACAAGCATCTGTCGCGTACCCAGTTTATGAACATGGCACTGCGTGCCCAGGGTTACCAAGCTGTCTATGTCAATACCCTGGAAGAGGCTGATGGCTTTATTGACAATGCCGCAACGCGCCATTATATCCGTCTGAAACTGCAGAAGAAATTTGTCGAATATGTGGACAAAGGAACCCCTGGATTTGGAACCCTGCAGGATGTTTCTGTCGGGGGTTGCGCTGTCTGTACCACCAAGGATCTGCCTGCCGTGGGTTCGGAGCTGCTGATCAGGTTTGCCCTCGTTGACAAGAAGCTGCAGACGTGCAGTTTTGAATTCGAGGGGAAGGTTGCCCGTCATTTCGAAGCTGGTTTCGGGGTGGAGTTCGTCCAACTGCTCTCAGCGGAGCGGCAGAAGCTGCTCGAATGCATGGGACAGGAAACGGTTGTCGAGGTCAAAACAGATCACTCCTGAATTCCCGCATTTTGCTCTGTTTGGGACCTCTTTCTAAACGAAACCGGAACGGATGAATATCGAGCGGCAGGGTTGCCAGGAGGCTGAAACAGAAAAGGGTTAACGATTTCTCGCTAACCCTCTGATTGTTATGGAGCCGCTAGTCGGATTTGAACCGATGACCTACTGATTCGTAATCAGTTGCTCTAACAGGTGAGCACAGCCGATAACGAATTATTGTTGTAAGATTTCAATTGAAACTCTTGATTCATCAGCGGATTGCTTCAGACCAGCTCTCTTCATATAGAGCTGTTTCAATTTGGACCGGTGGAAATTTCATCTTTTTGGTCCGTTTCCTGCTCGCATTGGTTGCTGCATTAATAGGACATCTCGTCTATTAGGCCATATCGCTCTAATGATGTATAGACATACCTGTCAACGGTTACTGCGACAAAGTCCAGGTCAAAATCCAGGCGATAAACTTCAGTTTCGTTATAGAGAGGATGACAATATTAAATGATGCATTTGTCAATGTGGCTAATGTAAAAAGTGCTCAATAATATTAATCTTTTTCAGATTGACAGGTATGGAATGTTGTCCTAGCTTGATGCTATTGATTGGCCGGTAATTATAGCGGGATTTTTTGCTGCAGGTGTTTGGCTTTCTAAGTTTGATTTAGAGGGGTTTCATGACGAAAAAAAGCCTGTCCGAAAGAGATATCTGTACAAAGTATATTTCCCCGGCAATTCTCAATTCCGGCTGGGATCTTCATACCCAGATTCGCGAAGAAGTGACCTTTACTGCCGGGCGGATCATCGTGCGTGGCAAACTGTATAGTCGTGGTAAATCCAAGCGCGCCGACTATCTCCTTTATCACAAACCAAACCAGCCGATAGCCGTTGTTGAAGCCAAGGATAATAGCCATGCTCTTGGTGACGGCATGCAGCAGGCGCTCGATTATGCTGAGATTCTCGATGTGCCTTTTGCGTTCAGTTCCAATGGTGACGGTTTTCTTTTCCATGACCGGACGGGACTGAGCAATCCAGTTGAACAGCAGTTGTCACTCGATCAATTCCCTTCACCTGCCGATCTCTGGCAGCGCTACAAACAATGGAAAAATATTGAACCTGATGTAGAAGATGTTGTTGAGCATCCTTACTACAGCGATGGTAGCGGCAAGGAGCCGCGTTACTACCAGCGTGTCGCCATCAATCGAACCATAGAAGCCATAGCGCGGGGACAGAATCGTCTGTTGCTGGTCATGGCGACCGGAACCGGCAAAACCTACACCGCTTTTCAGATCATCTGGCGGCTCTGGAAATCGCGAGCCAAGAAGCGGATTCTTTTTCTTGCCGACCGTAATATCCTTGTCGATCAGACCAAGACCAACGACTTCAAGCCGTTCGGCTCTGCAATGACCAAGATCGAAAAACGTCAGGCCGATAAATCCTACGAGATTTACCTCTCCCTCTACCAGGCGGTGACCGGTACCGA
>CAXXNH010000062.1:0-22500 GCA_963665435.2 uncultured Pleomorphomonas sp.
TCCTTGTCGACGTATTTGGCGTCGTAGCTGTAGAAGCCGTGCTTCTCAGCCGGCGCGATCTCGCCCGGCCGCGAAACGAAAAGCGTACCGTCGTCGTCCTCAAGCACGGCGCACTCGATCTCGCGGCCGCTTATGAACTCCTCGGCGAGCAGCTTGCGATCGTATTTGAATCCGGTGGCCACCGCCGCCGCGTAGTCATCGGCGCTCCTCACTTTGCTGACACCGACCGACGACCCCTGTGACGCCGGCTTGACGAACAGCGGCAGACCGAGTTCGCGGGCGAGCATGTCAAAGGCCGGAACATCGCCGCGCCGGATCGTCGCCGACCTTGCCACCGGCAGACCGGCGTCGCGCAGGAGGCGCTTGGCGACGTCCTTGTCGAGCGTCGTCGCCGAGCCGAGCGTGTCGCAGCCGACCAGCGGCAGACGCGCCACGCGCGCAAGCCCCTGCAGCGAGCCATCCTCGCCGTTCTGGCCATGGATGAGCGGAAAGAGGAGGTCGATGGTAGGAACGTCCGCGTCACCATCGACGACGACCAGCCGGCCGCCGCCACCCGGCAACAGCGACAGCTGCGGCCCACTCTCCGGACGGGCAAGCTTGCCGTCATCGAAGCTGCTCAGCCGCCACACGCCCTCGCGGTCGACGTAGATCGGCACCGCCTCGAAATGCTCGGGATCGATCGCCCCCAGCACGTTCACGGCGGACATCACCGACACCTCGTGTTCGGTGGACCGGCCGCCGAACAGGACGGCGAGGCGAGGACGGCTCGACTTCACTTGTGTCACGGAAAACCCTCATGCACGGCAACGAGGAAGCCGCCGCCTTCAATGGCAGACGTGCCTGCCGATTATGGCAAAACTATCCGTCCACCACCCTGGAGCGTCAACCGGTCCGAGTGAAACGGGATCGGCGAGATGATGCTTCACGGACAGGAGCCTGGCGCGCCGATCCGATTCAATCAGTCGAACAGGGCTCTATGGAGCGGTGGATGCTCCGAAATCGGCTGTTGCAGCCCCGACGGCGGCGTCGGCGCGGCCGGCGTGGTGCCAAAGTCCGGCGCGGCGGGGGCGCCGAACGGACTTGAGCCGGGACCGGCAGGCGCGGCGCCGAAAGACGGAGCTGGCCCGCCGAAAGACGGAGCGGCGGGTGCGCCAAACGGGCTCGCTCCCGCCGCGGCGGGCTCACCGAAGGCCGGTGAGGCGGGTGCCGGAGCCATGATGTCGATCTTGACGTTGTCGAGGTTGATCGCTGGACGGTCCGCCTTGTAGTGCGTCACCACACCCGGGAACAGGATGACCAGGGCCACCATCACCACCTGGATGAGCACGAAGGGAATGGCCCCCATGTAGATCTGCGAGGACGTGACAGGCGCCATCCTCTGACCGGAGAGCTTGTCGACATACGGGTGATTGGGCGCCACCGAACGCAGGAAGAACAGTGCAAAGCCGAACGGCGGATGCATGAACGACGTCTGCATGTTGATGCCGAGGAGCACGCCGAACCATACGAGGTCGATACCGAGCTTCTCGGCAACCGGCGCCAGCAGCGGGATGATGATGAAGGCCAGCTCGAAATAGTCGAGGAAGAAGGCCAGGAAGAAGACCAGCAGGTTGACGACGATCAGGAAGCCAACCTCGCCGCCGGGCAGCCCGGCCAGGAGGCTTTCCACCCAGAGATGGCCGTTGATGCCGTAGAAGGTCAGCGAAAAGACGCGCGCGCCCAGAAGCACGAACATGCAGAAGGCCGAGAGCTTGGCCGTGCGCTCCAGCGCCTGCACCACCATCAGGATGGTCAGGCGCCGGTTGACGATGGCCAGCAGCAGAGCGCCGACCGCACCCATGGCGCCGCCTTCGGTCGGGGTGGCGACGCCGATGAAGATGGTGCCGAGCACCAGGAAGACCAGCACCAACGGCGGCACCAGCGACGTCAGCACCTTACCGGCGAGGCGCCAGCCGCGCAGCGTCCGCGCCTCCGGCGGCAAGGCCGGCACCCACTTCGGCCGGACGATCGATACGACGAACACGAACAGAGCGTAGAAGGCCGTCAGGATCAGGCTCGGATAGAGCGCGCCCGCGTACATGTCGCCCACCGAGCGGCCGAGCTGGTCGGCCAGCACGATCAGAACGAGACTCGGCGGAATGATCTGGGCGAGCGTGCCGGACGCGGCAATGACGCCCGTTGCGATGCGCCGGTCGTAGCCGTAGCGCAGCATGATCGGCAGCGAGATGAGCCCCATGGCGATGACCGAGGCCGCGACGATGCCGGTGGTCGCGGCGAGCAGAGCGCCAACGAAGATCACCGCGTAGGCGAGGCCGCCACGGATCGGCCCGAACAACTGGCCGATGGTATCGAGCAGATCCTCGGCCATGCCCGAGCGCTCCAGCACCAGCCCCATGAAGGTGAAGAAGGGGATGGCGAGCAGCGTGTCGTTGCTCATGACCGACCAGACGCGGTCGGGGATGGCCTGGAACAGGTTGGGCGACAACAGGCCCAGCTCGATGCCGATCAGGCCGAAACCGAAGCCGCAGGCGGCGAGAGCGAAGGCGACGGGATAGCCGATCAGCAGGAATAGAAGCATCGAGCCGAACATGATCGGCGCGAGGTTGGCGACGAGGAAGGCGGTCATGGCGGGCAATCCTCGTCCGGTCAGTTATGGGCGACGTGGGCCGGAGACGGGTCCGGTCCGTTGCCCGAAAGGAAGGCGAGGCGCTTGATGATCTCACTGATCCCCTGCAGGCCGAGCAGGGAAAAACCGACGGGGATCAGGATCCAGGCCGGCCACAACGGCAAACCGCCAGCGCTCGACGACACCTCTCCGGACAGAACCTTCGACACCACCTGCGGCCAGCTCAGCCAGATGACCGCCACCGTGAACGGCAGCAAGAAGAACAGAGTGCCAAAGATGTCGATCACGACCTGTGTCCGTCGGCTGAAGCGCGAGGCGAGGATATCGATCCGCACGTGCTCGCCCTTGAGCAGCGTGTACCCGGCGCAGAGCAGGAAGACCCCCGAGAAAAGGTACCATTGCCCTTCCAGCAGCGAATTTGCGGAATAATTGAAGATCTTGCGAACAATGGCATTGCCTGCCGACAGCAGGATCGCCGCCAAAACCAGCCAGCGGGCAAAATAGTTGACGCCGACGTTCAACGCGTCGATCGCCGCGCACACCTTGAGCAAGCCTCGCATCGTCTTCCCCTGGCCGGATGTCGCCGCTCCCCTTGAGCGGCGCGCCATTCCCGCCACCTCTTTCGCTCTTCTTGCGGAAGCCCGGCCTGCATAGCTTATTTTCGGCGAGAAGCACAAGCAACCCGCAGGGAATACGCAATACCCATATGGTCTTGGCCGATTTTCATCATGGCCGCCGACCATCTCGCCTCAAGTGCCTGTCCTCTCGCCATAGGCCTCGCGCACCGCGACGCTTTCGGCTAGTAATTCTCAATAGTCACAGACTGGATCGAGCCGAAATGTCGTTGCCTCCCAATCACCCCGTCGTCCCCCATGGCAAGGTCGGCGTCCTCCTCGTGAACCTCGGCACGCCGGACGGTACCGACCGCCGTTCGATGCGGCGCTATCTCGAGGAGTTTCTGACCGACCGGCGGGTGATCGAGATCTCGCGTCTCAAGTGGTACCCCATCCTCTACGGCATCATCCTCAACGTCCGGCCGCAGAAGAAGGGCCGCGACTACGAAACCATCTGGAACCGGGAGCGCGACGAAAGCCCCTTGCGCACCTACACGCGTTCGCAGGCGGAAAAGCTGGGCGCTCGTCTCGGCAACAGCGTGGTGGTCGACTGGGCGATGCGCTACGGCAACCCGTCGATCGCCAGTCGCCTCGATGCATTGCAGGCAGAAGGCTGCGAGCGCATCCTTCTCTACCCGCTCTATCCGCAATATGCCGCGGCCACGACGGCCACCGTCAACGACAAGGCCTTCGCGCATTTGCTCACCAAGCGCTGGCAGCCGGCCTTGCGCACCGTGCCGCCCTACCATGACGATCCCGTCTACATCGACGCCCTCGCCCGTTCGGTCGAAGGCCATCTCGCCACGCTGGCCTTCGAGCCGGAGGTGGTGCTCGCCTCGTTCCACGGCATACCCCAGAGCTATTTCCGCAAGGGCGATCCCTACTATTGCCACTGCCAGAAGACGGCGCGCCTCCTGCGCGAGCGCCTCGGCTGGAGCGAGGACCGGCTCCGCATCACCTTCCAGTCGCGGTTCGGGCCGGAGGAATGGCTCCAGCCCTATACCGACAAGACCGTCGAAGCGTTGGCCCGGGCGGGCGTCAAGTCGCTTGCCGTCCTGACGGCCGGCTTTGTCGCCGACTGCCTGGAGACCATCGAGGAGATCGGCGTCGAGAACGCCGACATCTTCCGCGAGAACGGCGGCGTCAATTTCGCACGCATCCCCTGTCTCAACGACGGCGACGACGGAATGGCAGTCATCGAGCACGTGGTGCGGCGCGAACTTCAAGGCTGGATTTAGTGAGCCGCATTGCGGTCTTTCGCGCGCTTGCAAAGTTCACTGCGTCCCGCCGTCGCACCACCGTCGACTACCTCCGGGTTTCTCGGCCGAGCCGAATGTCGTTCCTCGGAACTTCTTCCGAGGGCGCGACTGGAAAACTTTGCGCCGGCATGCTCTAATGTCTGCCGGGTACGGCATGGAAGGCACAGGCGCCGCCGTTTCACCCGTCATTAGCTATTCCCGTTGACCTGCAAGACGCGGAGATCTTCCGGCGCCAGGGGTGCCGTGACAGGAGAGGTTTGAATGAATTCATCGACCGTGCATGGCACGATCACCGGTCCCATCGTCATGATCGGTTTTGGCTCCATTGGACGCGGTACGCTGCCGCTCATCGAACGGCATCTTGAATTCGACCGATCACGCTTTGTCGTCATCGATCCCAGCGACGCCGGCAAGGACATCCTCGCCTATCATGGCATTCGCTACATCCAGGCGAAGATCACCCCCGAAAACTATCGCGAGATCCTGACGCCCCTGCTCACACAAGGCGGTGGCCAGGGCTTCTGCGTCAACCTCTCTGTCGACACCGGCTCGCTCGACATCCTGAAGCTCTGCCGGGAAATCGGCGCGCTCTACATCGACACCGTTGCCGAGCCCTGGGAAGGCTTCTACTTCGACAAGGACGTCGAGCCGGCCCATCGCACCAACTATTGGCTGCGCGAGGCCGTACGCACCGAGAAGCGGAACAGCCCCGGCGGCACCACGGCCGTTTCCTGCTGCGGTGCCAACCCCGGCATGGTCTCCTGGTTCGTCAAGGTCGCGCTGGAGAACCTGGCCCGCGACATGGGGATCGCCCACAAGCCGCCCGAAAGCCGCGAGGATTGGGCGAAGCTGATGCAGACCGTCGGCGTCAAGGGCATCCACATCGCCGAGCGCGATACCCAGCGCACGCTGATTCCCCATTCGATGGACGTCTTCCGCAACACCTGGTCGGTGGACGGCTTCGTGTCCGAAGGCCTGCAGCCGGCCGAACTCGGTTGGGGAACCGGCGAGACCTGGGAACCGGAAACGGCCCGCCACCACGACGGCGGCTGTCAGGCGGCCATCTACCTGCTCCAGGCCGGCGCCAACACGCGCGTCCGCACCTGGTGCCCGACGCCGGGTCCGCAGTTCGGCTTCCTCGTCACGCACAACGAGGCGATCTCCATCGCCGACTACTACACCGTCGGCGAAGGCGCTCACCCCGAATACCGGCCGACCTGCCACTACGCCTACCACCCCGCCAACATCGCCGTGCTCTCCCTGCACGAAATGTTCGGCCAGGGCGGGCAGGTGCAGCAGGAAACCGAGGTGCTCTCCGAGGACAAGATCATCGACGGCGCCGATGAGCTGGGCGTGCTGCTCTACGGCCACGGCAAGAACGCCTACTGGTACGGCTCGCAGCTGACCATCGAGGAGGCGCGCAAACTCGCTCCCTACCAGAACGCCACTGGCCTCCAGGTCACTTCGGCAGTGCTGGCCGGCATGGTCTGGGCGCTGGAAAATCCCGAGGCCGGCATCGTCGAGACCGACGAGATGGACCACAGGCGCTGCCTTGAAGTGCAGATGCCCTATCTCGGACCGGTGAAGGGCTACTACACCGACTGGACGCCGCTTGCCGGTCGCCCCGGCTTCTTCCCCGAGGACATCGACGAAAGCGATCCCTGGAGCTTCCGCAACATCCTGGTGCGGTAGCATCAAAGATCGGCGGTGCCGATCGTTCCCGCGATCGGCACCCAGATTTCAACGCCCTCGCTCCCATCGGGACGAGGGCGTTCGATGACGAAGTTGCCTGCAAGCCGGTCGCCCGAGGCTGGCAGCAAGTCGCTGTAGATCGTCTCATAAACCGCCGCCAGCTGCTCGGGTGGGCGTTCGATGACGAAACGCCGGCAAAGGGCAGCGGGGACGCGCAGCAGGGCAAAGGGCAACGGCAGCCCCTCTCCCTCATCGCAGACGAAACCGACGCCGCAGGTATAGCGAACCTCCGGAGTGCCCTGCCAGAAGGCCACCTGGCGCAGATCTCGCCGGTCGCCACGCAAGTCGTCATCGGCAAGCCGATGCATCAGTGCCTGCCAGAGACCGGCGGGCGCCGTCGGATCTGCCATGACATCGGCCGTCAATGCCGAGAGGCAGAAAGCGGGCGAGGCCACCGTCCCCGCATCCCGAACAAACCCGTCCGACCGCCCCTTGTCCGGCCGCATGGCCTGCCGGTAGGCGCTTGGCGACAGGCCGGTACGGCGGCGGAACGCTCGAGCAAAGGTGGTCACGTCGGCAAAGCCGCACTCAAGGGCTATGTCGAGCACACGCGCCTGGCCGGAACGAAGGCACTCGGCAGCCCGCATCACACGGCGGCCGGTCAGCCAACAGGCAGGGCTCTCGCCGACCACCGCCGAGAACAGGCGCGAGAAGTGGGCTTCCGAATAGCCGGCCCGCCTCGCCATCGCCGCCACGCTCAGGTCGTCGGCGAGCCGGCCGTCGGCCCACCGCATGATGTCCTCGATGATCTGCCGGTTCGCGCGCATGCCGACAGCATGCACCGGCCGACCGGCAAACAAAAGCACCGGATCAGTCAGGAAAAACCGAAGCCCAGTCGAAGGCGCCCGACGTCTCCACCGAGCCCGGCCAGGCGGCGCACCACGCCGGCAGCGCGGGGTTTTCCACCCTGTCGAAGCTTGGCTGGTAAGGCTTGATATCGAGGATCGGCGTGCCATCGTCGCAGTCGATCCAGCCCGGGCGGACAATACCGGCGGCCAGATCGAGGCCGGCGAGCGCCACCACGGTCATGCAAAGCGGATTGGGGCGAAGCGGCGACCGCGTCGCGAACACGCCCAATCGTTCCGGCGCACCACGATAGGGTGCCGGCAGAACGAGCGCTTCTTCCGTCCCCCGCTCGGCCCGATGGGCGAGCCAGTGAACGACGATCCAGTGAAAGGCATCGAGGCCAACGAGACCTTCCCGATACGCGGGATCGATCTCCATGAGGGGACCATCGGCGGTGTGGACCACACGGCCGATCGGAACAAGGCGACAAGAGGTCATGGCAGTCTCTCCGTTTGGACGGCGACGGAAAGGCCCGTGACCGTCGAACCCGAGGAGAGGTAGGCCGGCCCATGACAAAGAGCGCGGCGATTTCCGCCGGCACGGCGCCAAGGTTCGGCGTTTTCTGATGAGGTGAGGTCGTCGCGTTTGCGCGCCATCCCCATCCTGCGCTGACGGTGCTCCTGCCAGCGTCGGGCTGATCACCCCTTCCAGAGCAGGGTGTCGCGGTCGCCGGGAACGTCGAGCTCGGGCGGGAAATCGGGGAAGACGAAGCGCTGGCCGGCCTTCTCGAAGGTCACAAGTCCAGCTTTCCGGTCGCGCGCCACGATATGCTCGCGCCGAACCTTGCCGACAGGGCTGTCGAGCGTGAAGCGGACGGCATTGATCCAGCTCGGCGTCGTGGCTGTCAGCTCGTCCTGCAACGCGAAGAAGCGATCGAGCGTCACCCGGAACGGCGCCGAGTGGCGGATCGGTTCCGGCACATAGACGGACAGCGTGCGCACGCGGTGGTCGTCGAGCGTCTCGATCAGGCGCGCCAAGACATCCCGATGATCGTTGACCCCACGCAGCAGCGGAAAGTGATTGTAGAGGCGGATGCGATGCCGATCGAGCCGGTCGAGCACCGCCGCCACCTCTCCGCAGATCTCGTAGGGATGGGCGAAGTGCAGAACCAGCCGAACATCCGCCTCGGCGAGAAGCTCGAGCTTCTTGTCGTCGCCGAAAATCTTCGGCGCGAAAGCGGGCGTCCGCGTGTGCAGGCGGATCGACCGGATGGTGGGGACGGTTCTGATACCGGCGAGGACCAGCGCAAGGTCGCGCAAGGACAGCGTCAGCGGATCGCCGCCGGACAGCACCACCTCCGACACCTCCGGCCGCGTGCCGAGATAGGTCGTCAGCCGCTCCACCTCGGCGCCAAGCCCTTTGAGATCGCCGCCCTCGGCATGGGCGTCGGTGAGAACGTCCTGGCGGAAGCAGTACTGGCAGTGTCCGGCGCAGACCGACGTCGGCATGAACAGCACGCGGTCGGCGTACTTGTGGATGATCGCCCGCGAGCCCGGCACCGGCATGTTGGCGCGATCGTCGACCCAGTCCGGCACCTCTCCCCCGGCCGGCGCGCCGAAGCGCTCGCGGGTCGGCCGAACCATCCGGTGAAGCGGCCCCTCGGTGTGGCCGAGTGCCGCCAACTCCTCGTCGAGCTTGCGCTGGTAGAAGGCCGGCACCTTGATCGGCAGCAGCCGCTCACGGACGGCAAGCGCCGCGTAGGCGGCGTCGAGCTCACCCTGCTCGGCTGGCATGGTCCGCAGGGAAACGGGAGAGCGAAGCGCGGTCATCAGCGTGTGAGGTCGATCAGGCCGGCAGCGCCACTCTCGCAGCCGAAGGCCAGCTCTAGGCCGTTGCCGCTCCAGGAGAGCGCCGACAGCGGCGAACCGTTCGGACGGGCGAGCAGCACTTCCTCGCGGTCGGAGAAGCGGCTCAGCAGGATCATTCCGTCGTCATAGCCGAGGGCGGCGATCTCCTCGAGGGGATGGCAGGCGACACGGGTCACCAGTTCCTGGCGCCCGCCGAGTTCCAGCGGCCGCTGCCCCATCGGCCCGTCCTTGTGAAAGAACGGCCAGAGCACCGACACGCCGGCGCCGGAGGTGGCGAGATAGCGCCCCTTGGTCGACCAGGACATCGACTTGACCTTGGCCGGATAGCCGGACATGCGCATGTGCTGGCCGTCACGCAGGCGCCAGCCATGCAGCGCCATCTCCTGCATGGAGGTGACGACGTTGGCGCTGTCGGGCGACAGCGTCACCGCGATATGCGAGCCCTTCCACTCCAGCTCCTGCACCGGCGCGGCGGTGCCGGGGAACCACAGGCCGACGCCGTTGTAGCCGGAGATAGCAAGCCGCAGCCCTTTGGGAAAGAAGACGAGGCCCAGCGCGGCGCGTGGCCGCTCCAGCTCGTGCACCTTGCCGGTGCCCTCGACCACCACCACGGTTCTCCCCGAAGCGAAGGCGACGGCGCCACCGGGGCCGGCTGCGATCACGTCGATCCACTTGCGGCCACGCTCGGCGACAAGCGTACTCGTGCCATCGGCCGTGGTGCGCATCACCTTGCCGTCGTCACCCCCGGTGATCACCGACTTGCCGTCGGCGGCAAGCGCCGAGGCGAGGATGCCTCCTGCGTGCGGCTTCACCACCCGACCGGCGGTGCCAAGCGCTATGGCCCCGTCGCCGGTAACGAAGGTCGGCACGCCGGCCACGTAGTGGACGTCGATGACATAGCCGGAAAGCGAAAGCGGGGTAACCTCGGGCACGGGTGCGGCTCCGGATCATTGGTAGGAATGATGCGACCGGAGTGCGTCATCCGGCTGGCAAATGCAAGAGCGGCCGTGAACCAGAAGCCGCGAAACGGCTTCCGGCGCCAAGTAGCGCCCGCGCGAAGCGCGAAAGCCAAGGGCCGGAGGCCCGCCGGCGACTGAGGCAGATAGACCAGAAGCCGCTAAGCGGCTTCCGGCGCCAAGCGACGCCGCGCGAAGCGAGCCTGACGTGGCGAGCATCGCCCCGTCAGGCGCAAAGCGAAGCGGAAGCCAAGGCGACGGATGTCGCCGCCGGCGCCTGAGGCTGGATCAAGCAGCGGCAGCCTTGAAGCCGGCTTCCAGCTCGGCATGATCGAGCTTGCGGCCGATGAACACCAAGCGGCTCTCGCGGGCTTCCCCGGGCTTCCAATCGCGCTGCAGATCGCCTTCGACGATCATGTGCACGCCCTGCACCACGTAGCGCTTGGGCTCGTTGGGGAAGGCCAGGATGCCCTTGAGGCGCAGGATGTTCGGCCCCTGCGCCTGCGTGATCTCCGAAATCCAGGGGAGGATCTTGTCGGGATCGAGCTCGCCGGTCTTGAGCGACACCGACGTCACCTCGGTGTCGTGATGCGTCGCGTGGCCGTGATGATGGTGATCGTGGTCATGGTCATGATGGTGGTGGTCGTGATCGCAGTCCGGCCCGCAGACATGGTCGTGATCGTGCTCGTCGGCCTCCAGGAAGGACGGATCGAGTTCCAGGACGCGATCGAGGTCGAACGAGCCACGGTCGAGAATGGCGTCGAGCGCCACACCCGAGCGGGTAGCCTTGTGAATGCTGGCGTAAGGATTGAGCTGGCGGAGCGTCGTCTCCACCTCGCGCAACTCTTCCGGCGTGACGAGGTCGGTCTTGTTGAGAACGATGACGTCGGCGAAGGCCACCTGGTCCTCCGCTTCCGGCGCATCTCCGAGCCGATCGAGGAAGAACTTGGCGTCGACCAGCGTCACGACGGCGTCGAGGCGGGCGAACTTCCGCACCTCCTCGTCCATGAAGAAGGTCTGGGCGACCGGCACGGGGTCGGCGATGCCTGTGGTCTCCACCAGAATGGCGTCGAAGCTGCCGCGCCGCTTGGCAAGGTTCTCGACGACGCGGATCAGATCGCCGCGAACGGTGCAGCAGATGCAGCCGTTGTTCATCTCGAACACTTCCTCGTCGGTATCGACCACGAGGTCGTTGTCGATGCCGATCTCGCCGAACTCGTTGACGATGACGGCATAGCGCTTGCCATGGTCCTCGGTGAGGATACGGTTGAGCAACGTCGTCTTGCCGGCGCCGAGGTAGCCGGTGAGAACGGTGACGGGGATGGACGGGGTGGCGGCCGGAGCGGACATGCGCATCTCCACGGATAAGAGGACCGCTGTCCTAGCACGCCCTCCTGACGGACGCACGACAAAGGCGGACGGCGGCTTATGGAAAAATCTTCGGCCCCTAAATAAGTGTCATAGTTCCGTGTGAAAAGGGGATCACTCAAAGGTGTAGAGCGACGGCCCGTCGGCCGGCGCCGACGACGGAGACGAGGGGCATGAGCTTCAACCATCGCAAGAGCGTCACTCACCGCCTGGTGCAGGCGGCTCGCGTCCATCGTACCCGCGCCGCGGTCCACCTTGGCCGCATCGGGCTGCATCCCGGCCAGGAGGCCGTGCTGAAGGCGCTGGCCGAGCGCGACGGCCAGTCGATGTCGGAACTCGCCGCCGAACTCGCGGTCCAGCCGCCGACCGTCACCAAGATGATCTCCCGCCTGGGCGCGCAGGGGCTGCTCACCCGTCAGACCTCCAGCGCGGACGGTCGCCTCGCCCGTGTATTCCTGACCGACGCCGGCCGGGAGCGGGCCGGCGCGGTGGATGCCGTCTGGAAGCGCGTCGAAAAGGAAGCGCTGGCCGGCCTCGACGAAAAGGACCGGAAGCGCCTCAAGAAGCTGTTGCGCCAGATCGAAAAGAACCTCTTGCCAACCGGCGTCGCCGCCCATGCCGACGATGACGACGAAGATATGATCGAAGCTGCCGCCAAGCCGGCCGCACCGATCCTGCGCGAGGAGGCCGAGGAAGGCGCCACCGACTGACGGCGCCTTCGATGAACGGGCTTACATCGGCCAGAACAATACTTTAGTATGATTTTGAATCGATCCGGCGGCGTCACCGCGCCGGTGCCCTGCCCGTTACCTGCCAGCGAAATCGTCGATGTCCTTTCCCGGGCCAAGTGCGCCCTCGCCCAAGCCGATCGTTCCCCCGACCCGCGCGCCTCTCAAGGCTCTGATCCCGCTGTTCGGGTCGACCATGGTCTTTGCCTGCCTTGATACGACCGCCAAGGCGATGAGCTACCATCTGCCGGTGATCGAGGTGTCCTGGTTCCGCTACGTCATCAATCTTCTGATGGCGATGGCGGTGCTGAACCCGCTGTCCTCGCCCGGCGCCTGGCGCTTCGAGCGCCCGGGGCTGCAGACCTTCAGGGCGTTGCTTCTGACGGTCATGACGCTCGCCAACTTCAGCGCCCTGCACTATCTTCAGGTCGCCGAAGTGACCTCCATCGGCTTCCTGTCGCCGATGGTCATCACCCTTCTGTCGGTGGTCTTCCTGCATGAGAAGATCGGCATCCGCCGTGTCGGCGCCATCGCCGTCGGCTTCCTCGGCGTGTTGCTGATCACCCAGCCAGGTTTCGGCACATTCCATCCGGCCATGCTGCTGGCGCTGACGTCGATGATGTCCGGCGCGGTCTACAATCTCGTCACGCGCCACCTCGCCGTGCGCGTCAACACCGGGTCGCTGGTGATCTCGCTCGCTGCGGTACCGAGCCTCTTGCTGATTCCCCCGCTCCTCGTCGTCTGGCAGACGCCATCGTCGCCCCTCATCTGGGCCGGTCTGATCTTCATGGGGGCGGCCGGCGGCTTTGGCCACTTCCTGGTGATGACCGCCCATCGCTTCGCCACGGCCGCCACGCTCGCCCCCTACGGCTATGTCCAGCTCATCTGGACGGTCGTCTCCGGCTATCTCGTCTTTTCCGACGTGCCGTCGATCTGGACGCTCGTCGGAGCCGGCGTCGTCGTCGCGTCGGGGCTCTATCTCTTCCACCGCGAGCGCGTCGTGCACGCCCGCGAGATGGCGGCCGCGACGCGTTCCTGAGGGAAGCGCCGGCAGCCGGTTCCGTACGTAGGCAATTCAGTTGACGCCGCCCGTCCTTATGTTTCATGTGATCGATTGAGACGGCAGAAAACAGGACGTTCGATGACCACCAACAAACGGGAAGACCTTCGCCGATTCCGCCGCCGCCGCGTGACGCTGAGCCAGCTCGCCGCGCAGCTGGAGGTGTCGACTGCGACGGTCTCCCTGGCGCTGCGCGACAACCCGGCCGTCTCGGCCGAAACGCGCAAGCGCGTTCAGGCGCTGGCTGCCGAGATGGGCTACATCTACAATCGGCAAGCCGCCTCGCTGCGGACCGCCCGCACCGACATCGTCGGCGTGGTGGTGCATGACGTGCTCAACCCCTATTTCGCCGAGGTGTTCCGCGCCGTCGAGAGCGAGCTCGAGACCTACGGCCTCACCATCCTCATCTGCAATCATCGCGACAGCATCGAGCGCCAGCGTAACTTCGTTCAGGTGCTGCAGCAGCAGAACGCCGACGGTCTGGTGCTCTGCCCGTCGGTCGGCACCACCGTCGCCGACATCGAGGCCATCATGCGCACCGGCACGCCGGTCACTCTGGTTTGCCGCGACGTCGACGGCGCCAATGCCCCGAGCGTACGGGGCGACGACCGCCACGGCATGTACGAGATCACCCGCCTTCTGATCGGCAAGGGCCACAAGGACATCGCCTTCGTCGGTGGCCTGCGCTCCACATCGTCGGGCCGCGACCGTTACGCCGGCTTCCGCGAGGCCATGACCGAAGCCGGCCTGACCCCGGTGCTCGACGTCCCCGAACTGATGACCCAGGGCGACGGCCGCAAGGCGGCTGAGATCATCGCCGGTCACTCGCCGCGCCCCTCCGCCGTCGTCTGTTTCAACGACGTCCTTGCCTTCGGCCTGATGAGCAGCTTCGCCCGCCTCGGCATTCGTCCGGGCATCGACATGGCCGTTACCGGCTACGACGACGTCGACGGCTCCGAGACTTGGGCGCCGGCCCTGACGACGGTCGAAAACGGCTCCGAGGAGATCGGGCGGGAAGCGGCGCGCGCGATCTACGCGCTGATCGTCGGGGACGAGCCGCCGTTCGAGCATAAACTCATAGCTCCGCATCTGGTCATTCGGGAATCGAGTGGCTGATCCGGTCATTTTCTGCCATACCAGTGTGGAATGGTAGGATGCCGTAGCGTCGTTGGTGATCCTGCCAGTTGGTGCGAGCTGACGCTTTCATGCCGTCTGGCGTGAACAGGTTACCGCGCCAGCGATTGCCGATGCAAAGGACCCGCCATGTTCGACACCCCCGCCCTTCTCGCCGTTCTCCGCCGTGCGCCGGTGGTTCCGGTGCTGATCATCGACCGCCTGGAAGATGCCGTGCCGCTCGGCACCGCGCTGGTCAAGGGCGGCTTGCCGGCGTTGGAAGTGACCCTGCGGACGCCTGCGGCGCTGGACGCCATCCGGGCGATGAGCCAGATCGAAGGCGGCGTGGTCGGGGCCGGCACCGTGCTCGATCGCGCCCAAGCCAAGGCGGCCGTCGAAGCGGGCGCCAAGTTCCTGGTCAGCCCCGGCGCGACGCCCGACCTCCTGGATGTGGCCATTGAGCTCAATGTTCCACTGCTGCCTGGCGTCGCCACGGCATCGGAAGCGATGGTAGCCCGCGACAAGGGCTACCGTGTCGTCAAGTTCTTCCCGGCCGGCCCGGCCGGTGGACCGAAGTATCTTCAGGCGCTCGCCTCCCCGCTCGGCGAAATGGTGTTCTGCCCGACCGGCGGCGTCAGCCTCGACAACGCGGCCGACTATCTCAAGCTGAAGAACGTCGTCTGCGTCGGCGGCTCCTGGGTGGCGCCCGCCGATGCCGTCAAGGCCGGCGACTGGGCTCGCATCGAAAAGCTGGCAAGGGAAGCGGCGGCGATCGCCGCCTGACAGCCGCACCGAATCCGAAAAACAGTGTCGCCGATCGGATCGTCCCGGTCGGCGACGTTTTTTTGTCAGGCGCGCACTTGGGCCGTCGCCCGGCTGACCAGCCCCGTCGCCTCGATCTGCGCCGGCAACATGGCGCGCGCGAACAAATAGCCCTGGCCGAAATCGACGCCGAAATGCCTGAGCATGTCGCGCTGGGCGGAGGTCTCGACGCCTTCCGCGATGACCGGTATGCCGAGGTCGTGGGCAAGCGCGGTAATGCCGCGCACGATGGAACGACTCTCGCGTTCCTCGGTAAGCGTCGCCACGAAGGAGCGGTCGATCTTCAGTAGGTCGACCGGAAAGTCTTTCAGATGGCTCAGCGAGGCATAGCCGGTCCCGAAATCGTCGAGGGCGATCTTGATGCCCTTGTCGGCCAGTTGCGACAGCGTCGTCTGCACTTCGTCGGCCACCTTGGACAGCAGCACGTTCTCAGTCACCTCGACCATCAAGGCCGTCGGCGGCACGTCGAACTCCTCGAGCGCGGCGGTAAGGCAGTCACAGAGATCGCCGCGCCGGAACTGCGGCGTGGCGACGTTGATCGCCACATGATCGAAGATGATGCCGCGCGCGCGCCAGTCGGCGGCCTGGCGCACCGCTTCGCGGATGACCATGTCGCCGATGGCGAGGCCGAGCTGCGGGTCGTCGAGAGCAATGCCGAAGAAACCGGGGCTGGCGATGAAGCCGTCCGGCCGGTGCCAGCGCAACAAGGCCTCGAACCCGGCCAGCACGCCCGTGCGAAGCGAGTACTTGGGCTGGTAGTGGAGACGCAGGTCGCCCCGGTCGATGGCCTGGCGGATCGCCCTCAGGATTGAGTGGCGCAGCTCGATCGCCTCGCGCATCGCCCGGTCGAACAGAACGAAACGGTTTCGCCCCTCGCCCTTGGCCTCGTAGAGGGCGATGTCGGCATCCTTGAACAACTGATCGGCCGGCGTGCCCGAAGGCGCGCGCGCGATGCCGACGGAAATGGTCACCGGGATCGATTCCGCCTCGTAGGCGATCGGCTCCTGCAGGCCGCGCATCATCTGCTCGCCGATGGCAACCAGCTCGCTCTCGCCGCCGCAGTCCGGCATCATCAACGCGAACTCGTCGCCGCCGAGCCGGGCAACGATACCAAGTTCGCCGACCGCCTCGCGCAGCCGTCGTCCCACCTCTGCGAGCAGCACGTCGCCGGCGTGGTGGCCAAGCGTGTCGTTGACCGACTTGAAGTGGTCGACGTCGATCAGATAGAGGCCAACGGTGCGAACGGGCGCCCGGAACGTCAACGCACGGTCGAGCCGTTCCTGGAACACGGCGCGGTTGAGAAGTCCCGTCACCATGTCGTGTGTGGCGATGAAGTTGACCTCTTCCTCGGTCGCCCGCTGCAGCGTCGTGTCCTGCACCGTACCAAGGAGCCGAACGACCTTGCCCCGCTGGACTTCCGCTTCGCAAACGCAGCGCGCCCAGCGTCGCCGGCCGGACTCGGTGATCAGCGGTATTTCCGTCTCGAAGGATTCCCCCCGCGTCAGCACGCGGACGATCAGCCGTCGCACTTCACCGGCGGCTTCCTCCTGGCAGTACCCCAGCAGCGTCGTCAGGTCTGGCGGCGCGCCCGCCTCGTCGAGTTCCAGCAGACGATAGATCTCCGCGGACCAGATCATGCGGTCCGCGCCGACCTCATACTCCCAGCCGCCGATGCGGGCGAGACGAGCCGTCTGCTCCAGAAGACGTCGCTGCTTGCCGATCTCCCACTTCTGAGCGGCAATCTCGGCGTCCTTTTTGGCGCGGGCAATGTGGTCGACCTCGCGCTCTATGCGAATGCGGCGGAGATGCAGCCGATCGACGATGGCACGCATGAGGTGCCGCAGGTTCTCGATATCTGCGTTGGCCACCTTGCGAGGCTTGTCGAACATCGCCACGACGGCGCCGACGCAAAGCCCCTTCTTGATTTCGATGGGCACGCCGACGGCGGCGCGCATGCCATTCTCGCCCTGCACCAGGGGATGGTCGCGAAACAGCGGTTCGTTGGCGAGATCCTCGAAAACAACCGCCTTTCCGGAAATGACCGCCTGCTCGCTGACCGACGCCATGCGCGGAAGCGTAGGCACATGCCGCCCTGCGTATGCCTTGCACCACGAACGATCGGCGTCCTGGAAAGTGATGACGGCCGCCTCGGCGCCCAGCAAGTTGCGGGCAAGATCGCAGAGGCCATCGAACTCGGGTTCGGGAGGCGTATCCAGAATGCGGTAGCGATAGAGCTCGCGCAGCCGCTTCTTCTCGATTGCGCCCGATCTGATCATCACCCTCGACACTCCCCGGCTCGACATGATGGTCGCAGCCGCCCCCGCGGGTGAGCAGTCTGAGAGCTGATCGTTTCCAAACGCTGAATCTTGACGCAGAAAAGCGAGGTATTCACATAAAACGACGGCCGCCGGAGAATCAGGCGGCCGTCTGGAAAGGCTATTTCTGGAAAGTGACCCTTAGCGCGTGGTCGGAAGCGACAGTCGGCCAACGCCGCGGGCGACAGCCACGGCCAGCACGATCTTCAACAGATCGCCGAGGATGAACGGCACGAAGCCATAGGTGACCGCGTTCTCGGCTCCAATCAGCCAGGCCAGGAAGGCCACGCCAAGCGTCATCAGAACCACTTCGCCGGCGAGGGCTGCCGCGACCACGCCCCAAAGCCGACCGGCGGTCCGCTCGACGACAAGGCCGGCAACAAAGGCGGCGCCGACGAAGCCGACGAGATATCCAGTGGTCGCCGGCTTGACGAGGAGCGACATCAGCGCATCGCCGCCCGACAGCACCGGCAGGCCGACGGCTGCTTCAGCCAAATAGGCGAGCACGGCGGCAGCGCCGAGGCGGGCGCCAAACAACAGGCCGACCAGCAGCACGGCGAACGTCTGCATGGTCATCGGCACCGGGAAGAACGGCACCTCGATTTGAGACGCGGCGGCGATCAGCAGCGAGCCGAACACAACCGCCGTCACCTTGACGGCACGGCTGGAGCTGGCGAGCGAACGGGTGAAGGCGGTGGACGGCTGGTTCAGAGTGATCAAGTCTCGGTCCTTTCCGGCGTTGCATCGCGGCCCGGTCGATCACGACATGGCGGCCTGCGATCGCGACAGCTTTCCTGCGGACAAAAACATCAAGCCGATGCGGCGTCAAGATGACGGCGCTCCAAACTATACGAGATACTACGTATACATGCAAAAGTCTCCACCGAAGGCTATTCGGGACGCTCCTGCCATCGGCAACCGAAGCGACCGCTCGCTGGCAGTTGTCCGTTGCGAACGGCTCGCATAGTCTTCGTTCCGGCAACGGGGTGGCCTCGATAGCCACGACGAGACGGTTAGGGCATGCGCCAAGCCTACATGATCATCGGCTGCCTGATGGTGGTCATCGGAGCAATCGGCGCGGTGCTTCCGCTTCTGCCGACAACGCCCTTTCTCCTGATTGCCGCCGCTTGCTTTGCGCGCTCATCGCCTCGCCTCGAAGCGTGGTTGCTGTCGCATCGCCGGTTCGGGCCGCTTCTCGCCGCGTGGCGCGAGCGCGGCGCCATCCCACGCTCGGGCAAGCTTCTGTCGACGATCGGCATGACACTTGGTTTCATTGCCTTCTACAAAGGCAGCCACCCCGGCTTGCTGCTCCTGGCAATCGTTGCCGCGGTCTTCGTGCTCATCGGCGTCTACGTCTGGTCGCGGCCGGAGTGACGCACGGACGAATGCGCTGCAGCTACCAACGAGAAGAGGCAGGGGGAAATGTCATCGAATGCCATAGGTACCTCTCGTGTTCACCTGCGCGTCCTTGAGATGAACGACGCTCCGAACCTCGTTGATGCCTTGAACGACTGGAGCACCGCGCAGTGGCTGCCCTCGGTACCTTTTCCCTATCGCCTTGAGGACGCGACGAGCTTCATTTCCGAGAGCGCACGGATGAGCCCGCTTCAGGCCTATGCCATCGCGTCAAGGGAGTCGGACGTGCTCATGGGGGTCATAGGACTTGTCGGACGCCCGGTTGCCGAACTCGGCTACTGGCTCCTGCCACGATACCGGGGCCTTGGCCTGGTGTGCGAGGCAGTCGAACGCTTGATTGCGGTTCGAGACCCGTCCCTGACCGCGATCTTCGCGACCGTGGACCGAGGTAATATCCCATCGATGAGAGTTCTTGAGAAAACCGGCTTTCGCCTGACGGGAGAACACACGCGAGCTTCACCCAATCACCAGGGTAACCTCGTTGTATCTCGCTATCAGCGTGACCTGTAGCGTGCCTTGGTATTTTGCCATTTCGTCGGATTCTTGGCGGCTTGGTGAGGCGGCCTTCTGGGTCAGCCTGCCCCGCCGTTTGCTTCATCTTCTGCTATTTGGATTCCAACGCAAACAGCCCTCCGGAGATTTCTCTCGGAGGGCTGTTTTGTGTTTGTTGTTGTTTGTGTGAAGAGTTTGTCGTGTGGATTTGTCTCTTATAGTCTTGTCCTTTGCAGGCCTGGCAGCGACCTACTCTCCCGCGTCTTAAGACGGAGTACCATTGGCGCTGGGGAGTTTCACGGCCGAGTTCGGGATGGGATCGGGTGCATTTCTCCCCGCCATGACCACCAGGCCGGCGAAGGGCAAGAGCTCGGGTCTCCCTTTTGGGGAGAGCTGAGCGAAGAGATTGGTCTTTGGCGGCTTTATGGGCCGGATCGTGATGTTGTGTCTTGTACATCCTGATGGATGGACAGGGATAATGAGAGCGATGAAGCCGATCGAGCTATTAGTACCGGTAAGCTTCACGCATTGCTGCGCTTCCACACCCGGCCTATCGACGTGGTGGTCTACCACGGCTCTGATAGGGAGCACTGGTTTTGAGGTTCGTTTCCCGCTTAGATGCCTTCAGCGGTTATCGAGTCCATACGTAGCTACCCTGCAATGCGGCTGGCGCCACAACAGGTCCACCAGAGGTATGTCCATCCCGGTCCTCTCGTACTAGGGACAGATCCTCTCAATACTCCTACACCCACGGCAGATAGGGACCGAACTGTCTCACGACGTTCTGAACCCAACTCACGTACCACTTTAATCGGCGAACAGCCGAACCCTTGGGACCTTCTCCAGCCCCAGGATGTGATGAGTCGACATCGAGGTGCCAAACGATGCCGTCGATATGGACTCTTGGGCATCATCAGCCTGTTATCCCCGGCGTACCTTTTATCCGTTGAGCGATGGCCCGTCCACGAGGGACCACCGGATCACTATGGCCGTCTTTCGACTCTGCTCGACGTGTCAGTCTCGCAGTCAGGCAGGCTTATGCCATTGCACTCGTCGAACGATTTCCGACCGTTCTGAGCCTACCTTCGCGCGCCTCCGTTACTCTTTGGGAGGCGACCGCCCCAGTCAAACTACCCACCACACACTGTCCCGGACCCGGATGACGGGCCGCGGTTAGACAGTCATGACGATAAGGGTGGTATTTCAAGGATGGCTCCATCTGAGCTGGCGCCCAAACTTCATAGCCTACCACCTATCCTACACATGCCGACACGAATGCCAGTGTGAAGCTATAGTAAAGGTGCACGGGGTCTTTCCGTCTGACCGCAGGAACCCCGCATCTTCACGGGGAATTCAATTTCACTGAGCCTGTGCTGGAGACAGCGGGGAAGTCGTTACGCCATTCGTGCAGGTCGGAACTTACCCGACAAGGAATTTCGCTACCTTAGGACCGTTATAGTTACGGCCGCCGTTTACCGGGGCTTCAATTCGGAGCTTGCACCCCTCCTCTTAACCTTCCGGCACCGGGCAGGCGTCAGACCCTATACGTCGCCTTAGCGGCTTCGCAGAGCCCTGTGTTTTTGTTAAACAGTCGCCACCCCCTAGTCTGTGCCCCCCGATCATGGTTGCCCATCACCGGGGCCTCCTTCTCCCGAAGTTACGGAGGCAATTTGCCGAGTTCCTTCAGCACAATTCGCTCAACGCCTTGGTATACTCTACCAGTCCACCTGTGTCGGTTTCGGGTACGGTCTGATGCAGGGGCTATTTCCTGGAACGCTGAGACCGCAAGTCCAATCCGATAAGGACTTACGATCCTTCACATCCGTCACCACCTGCTGGCTGAGGAATATTTACCTCATTCCCATCGACTACGCCTTTCGGCCTCGCCTTAGGGACCGGCTAACCCTGCGAAGACTAGCTTTACGCAGGAACCCTTGGACTTTCGGCGAGGGTGATTCTCACACCCTTAGCGTTACTCATGTCAGCATTCTCACTTCCGATACCTCCAGAGGTCCTCACAGATCCTCCTTCACAGGCCTACGGAACGCTCCGCTACCGCGTGCCACAAGGACACACCCATAGTTTCGGTGCACGGCTTGAGCCCCGTTACATTGTCCGCGCAGGAACCCTTATCTAGACCAGTGAGCTGTTACGCTTTCTTTAAATGATGGCTGCTTCTAAGCCAACATCCTGGTTGTTTTGGGATTCCCACATCGTTTCACACTTAGCCGTGACTTCGGGACCTTAACTGATGGTCAGGGTTGTTTCCCTCTTCACGACGGACGTTAGCACCCGCCGTGTGTCTGCCGGATAGTACTCTCGGGTATTCGGAGTTTGCTTAAGATCGGTAAGTCTGTAGGACCCCCTTGCCTATGCAGTGCTCTACCCCCCGAGGTATTCATCCGACGCTCTACCTAAATAGATTTCGCGGAGAACCAGCTATTTCGAGGTTTGATTGGCCTTTCACCCCTAGTCACAAGTCATCCCCGACTTTTTCAACAGGCGTGGGTTCGGTCCTCCAGTGCGTGTTACCGCACCTTCAACCTGCTCATGACTAGATCACCTCGTTTCGGGTCTAATCCGTCGAACTGAACGCCCTGTTCAGACTCGCTTTCGCTGCGCCTACACCTAACGGCTTAAGCTCGCTCGACAGACTAAGTCGCTGACCCATTATACAAAAGGTACGCCGTCAGCATTGCAGCCTCCGACTGTTTGTAGGCATCCGGTTTCAGGTTCTATTTCACCCCCCTTGTCGGGGTACTTTTCACCTTTCCCTCACGGTACTGGTTCGCTATCGGTCGCTGAGGAGTACTTAGGCTTGGAGGGTGGGCCCCCCACGTTCAGACAGGATTGCACGTGTCCCGCCTTACTCAAGGATCAATAAAGCATCTACACATACGGGGCTGTCACCCATAACGCCGGCCATTCCAGACCGTTCTGCTTTAACTTCACTGACCACTGGCCTGGTCCGCGTTCGCTCGCCACTACTTGCGGAGTCTCGGTTGATGTCCTTTCCTGCAGGTACTTAGATGTTTCACTTCCCTGCGTTCGCCTCTAATCCCCTATGTATTCAGGGACTAGATATCTTCATAATCGCAAACAGTAACCGGATGGCAGTTTTGCCAGTCCGCTTTCCCTGCCGGGCGCGCTTCTGACTGCCAACTGATCACTGTTCGCTGAAGATGGGTTCCCCCATTCGGAAATCCACGGATCAAAGCTTGTTCGCAGCTCCCCATGGCTTATCGCAGCGTACCACGTCCTTCATCGCCTCTCAGCGCCAAGGCATCCACCAGATGCCCTTACGTCACTTGATCGCTCTCATTAC
>CAXXNH010000062.1:27500-46143 GCA_963665435.2 uncultured Pleomorphomonas sp.
TGGCGGATAGTTGGCCGCTCTCCGTCATTCATACGGACAAATACATACAAGCCTCTTGAACGTCGCCAGCCACCGCCCCATTTCAGGCCCAACCCGTTAGGTCCGGGCCCCTCTGGCAGAAGCCGCCGGCGCATCTGCGATGTCGGACCATTGTCGACGCATCTCGCCGGCAGAGTTCGCGACCTTGGATCTTGCTCTCCTCACCACCCCCTGGCTCGGCACGCCCCTCTATCTCTGGCTGGCCTTCCTCAGCCTCGTCGCCCTGTTGCTCGCCTTCGACCTCGGCGTCCTCCACCGCAAGTCGGAGGAGATTTCCATCCGACAGAGCCTCATCCTGTCGGGTGGCTACATCGCCATCGGGCTCACGTTCGGCGCCTTCGTCTGGTGGCACATCGGCGCCGAGTCCGGCCTCGCCTATCTCACCGGCTTCGTCATCGAGAAGACGCTGGCGCTCGACAACATCTTCGTCATCGCGCTGATCTTCTCCTTCTTCGGCATTCCCCGCCGCTACCAGCATCGGGCGCTGTTCTGGGGCATCCTCGGCGTCATCGTGCTGCGCGGCATCATGATCGGCGCCGGCGCCACCCTGGTCGCCGAGTTCCACTGGATCCTCTACCTGTTCGCCGCCTTCCTGGTGCTCACCGGCATCAAGATGCTGGTGACCGAGGACAAGGAGCCAGACCTCGACAAGAACCCGCTGGTCGGCTTCCTGCGCCGCCATCTCAACGTCACCAAGGAGCTCGACGGCGATCGCTTCTTCGTCCGCAAGCCGCTTGCCGACGGTGGCCGCATGGCCCTGCATGCGACACCGCTGTTCCTGGCCCTGGTGCTGATCGAAGCGGCCGACATCGTCTTCGCCGTCGACTCCGTGCCGGCCATCTTCGCCATCACCACCGACGCCTTCGTCATCTACACCTCGAACATCTTCGCCATCCTCGGCCTGCGCGCGCTCTATTTCGCCCTCGCCGCAATGATCCATCGCTTCCGCTACCTGAAGCCGGCACTGGCCCTGGTGCTGGTGTTCATCGGCGGCAAGGTGTTCGTGGCCGAATTAATGGGCCTCGACAAGTTCCCGGCCGCCATCTCGCTCGGCGTCACCTTCGCGCTGATCGCCGGCGGCGTTCTGGTCAGCCTCATCAAGACGCGGCAGGAAGAGAAAAACCTGCCAGTCTCGGAAAACCGCTGACAGAAGTCATCAAATCGGAGTGAGCCGGCTGGCCGATGCCGGCCAGAGGCGTATAGAAGGCCGACCCTAGAGCCTTCGCCGACCAAATTGAAACATTTGGTCGCCTAGCGAAGGCTCCAGATTCATTTGCTGGAGCAGCCGCTTTCGATCAGGTTGATTCAACCTGATCGGCGGGTGCTCTAGAGCGCTGTTCGATCTGATTGAGTGAGATCAGCGCTCTAACATATTGTTTAGCAAGCATCATCTTCTCGGTTCTCGTTTCACTCCGGTCGAATGATGCTCTAGCGGGACGGCTTCATGATCATCGGACCCTTCATCAACGGCGCCGCCATTCTTCTCGGCGCGCTTGGCGGCACGCTCGTTGCCCATCGCATGCCGGAACGGCTCCGGACCGGCATGCCCCTCGCCTTCGGCGTATCCTCCATGGCCATGGGCGTGGTGCTGATCGCCCACGTCTCCAACATGCCGGTGATGGTCATCGCCACCGTGCTCGGCGCGCTCATCGGAGAACTCATCCGCATCGAGGATGGCCTCTCGCTGATCGGCGGCCTCGCCAAACGGCTGGTGGAGAAGGTGGCGACGACGCCGCGCGGCATTTCCCACGAGGCCTTCATCGAAAGCTTCGTCGCCATTCTCGTGCTGTTCTGCGCCTCCGGCGCCGGTATTTTCGGTGCGCTCAACGAAGGCATGACGCAAGACCCGAGCGTGCTGATCGCCAAGGCCTTCCTTGATCTGCCCACCGCCGCCATCTTCGCGACGACGCTCGGCCTGTCGGTCGCCACGATCGCCGTGCCGCAGATGGCCGTTCAACTGGCGCTTGCCTTCGGCGCCACCCTCCTGATGCCGCTGACCACGCCCGCCATGGTCGCCGACTTCTCGGCCACGGGCGGCGTGATGATGCTCGCCACCGGCCTCCGCATCTGCGGCATCAAGATGTTCCCGATCGGCAACATGCTGCCGGGGCTTATCATCGCCATGCCGGTGTCGGCGCTGTGGTCGATGGCGTTCTGAACGAGAAACCGGCCGGGTTTCCCCGGCCGGCCTGAGATTGCCTCGCTCGCGCTCGCTTACGCCGCGACGTCCCGGATCTCCGAGAACAACAGCCGGTCGCTGCCACCGGTCACCGCCACGGTATCGCCGTCACGAACGTGGCCGGCCAATATGCGCTCGGCCAGCGGATCCTGAAGCTGGCGCTGCATGACCCGCTTCAGCGGCCGCGCGCCGTAGACCGGGTCGTAGCCCTTTTCGGCCAGCCAGGTCCGCGCGCTGTCGTCGAGCGTCAGCGTCACCTTGCGATCCTCCAGCAGCGCCTCGAGACGCTTGAGCTGGATGTCGACGATGGCGCCCATTTCCGACCGCTTCAGGCGATGGAACAGAACGATTTCGTCGAGACGGTTGAGGAACTCCGGCCGGAAGGCCGAACGAACCACGCCCATCACCTGCTCGCGCACGGCATCGACATCCTCGCCTTCCTTCTGGCCCGCGAGATACTCCGAGCCCAGGTTCGACGTCAGGATGATCAGCGTGTTCTTGAAGTCCACCGTGCGGCCCTGGCCGTCGGTGAGGCGCCCGTCGTCGAGCACCTGCAAGAGCACGTTGAACACGTCCGGATGCGCCTTCTCGACCTCGTCGAACAGCACGACCTGATAGGGCCGACGCCGCACGGCTTCGGTCAGCGCACCACCCTCGTCGTAGCCGACATAGCCCGGAGGCGCGCCGATCAGCCTCGAAACCGAGTGCTTCTCCATGTACTCGGACATGTCGATGCGCACCATGGCATGCTCGTCGTCGAACAGGTAGGCAGCGAGCGCCTTGGTCAGCTCGGTCTTGCCGACGCCTGTCGGGCCGAGGAACATGAACGAGCCGATCGGGCGGTTCGGGTCCTGCAAGCCGGCGCGGGCGCGGCGGACGGCCGTCGAGACGGCATGCACCGCCTCGGCCTGGCCGACGACGCGCTTGGCGAGTTCGTCTTCCATCCGGAGCAGCTTCTCGCGCTCGCCTTCCAGCATCTTGTCGACGGGAACGCCGGTCCAGCGCGAGACGACCTGCGCCACGTGGTCAGGCGTCACCGCCTCCTCCAGCATGCCGTCGCCCTGCCCGGCCGCCGCCTCGGTCGCCTTCAACTCGGACTCGATGCCCGGAATGACGCCATAGGCGAGCTCGCCGGCCCGCTGATACTCGCCCTTGCGCTGGGCAATGGCGAGATCGTTGCGCGCCTCGTCGAGCCGGCGCTTCAGCTCCGCCGCGTGGCCGAGCTTGTCCTTCTCGGCCTTCCAGCGAGCCGTCAGCGCCGTGGATTCCTGCTCGAGCTCGGCAAGCTCGCGCTCAAGCCGCTCCAGCCGGTCGCGCGAAGCCGCGTCGGTTTCCTTCTTCAGCGCCTCCTGCTCGATCCGGAGCTGGATCACCCGCCGGTCGATCTCATCGAGTTCTTCCGGCTTGGAATCCACCTGCATCCTGAGCCGCGAACCTGCCTCGTCGACGAGGTCGATGGCCTTGTCGGGCAGGAAACGGTCGGTGATATAGCGGTTGGAAAGCGTCGCCGCCGCCACCAGCGCCGCATCGGTGATGCGCACCTTGTGGTGCTGCTCGTACTTCTCCTTGATGCCGCGCAGGATGGAGATGGTGTCGGGCACCGTCGGCTCGTCGACGAACACCGGCTGGAAGCGCCGGGCCAGCGCCGCGTCCTTCTCCACATACTTGCGATACTCGTCGAGCGTGGTCGCACCGACGCAGTGCAGCTCGCCGCGCGACAAGGCCGGCTTCAGGAGGTTGGAGGCATCCATGGCGCCATCGGCCTTGCCGGCGCCGACCAGCGTGTGCATCTCGTCGATGAACAGGATGACGCCGCCCTCGGCCGCCGTCACTTCCGACAGCACCGCCTTGAGGCGCTCCTCGAACTCGCCGCGATATTTCGCGCCAGCGATCAGCGCGCCCATGTCGAGGGCGAGCAGTTCCTTGTCCTTCAGGCTTTCCGGCACGTCGCCGTTGACGATACGCAACGCCAGCCCCTCGGCAATGGCCGTCTTGCCGACGCCCGGCTCGCCGATCAGCACCGGATTGTTCTTGGTACGTCGGCTCAGCACCTGGATGGTGCGGCGGATCTCCTCGTCGCGGCCGATCACCGGATCGAGCTTGCCGTCGCGCGCCGCCTTGGTCAGGTCGCGGGCATATTTCTTCAGCGCGTCATAGCCGCTCTCGGCTGAGGCGCTGTCGGCGGTGCGACCCTTGCGGATCTCGTTGACCGCCGCGTTGAGCGCGTTGGCGGTGACGCCGGCATCCTTCAGGATCTTGGCCGTCCCCGCCTCCGTTTCGATGGCGAGCGCAATGAGCAGCCGCTCGACGGTGACGAAGCTGTCGCCCGCCTTGTCGGCCAGCGCCTCTGCGGTTGAGAACACCTTGGCCGTCGGCGCCGTAAGATAGAGCTGGCCGTTGCCGCCCGAAACGCGCGGCATCGCCTCGAGCGCCCGATCGACGGCGGCAAGCGCCCGACCGGCGTCACCACCGGCAGTGTTGATCAGGCCGGTGGCCATGCCCTCGGGATCGTCGAGCAGAACCTTCAGGAGATGCTCGGGCGCAAACTGCTGATGACCACGGCCAAGCGCCATGGTCTGCGCCGACTGGACGAAGCCACGCGCCCGCTCGGTATACTTTTCGAAATTCATCTGGACATCCTTTCCTGGAGCCCGCCTCCTCCGTCCGAAGCCCGGCGGAAGCGTCTGGATATCTTGAGCTTAGGTCATGACCCTTGCCCCTCGCCGACCAATATGGGGACCGAGGCGAGCGCCGAAAAGGGGGAAGCCAAAAACACAAAGCCCGCCGCGACGGAAACCGTCGGGCGGGCATGAAATGGCGCAGAACCCCGTCAGGCGCTGGCGAGCGCCGGATGAAGGAGGTCGTCGATGCCGAGCGCCCCGCGCAACATGGAGCGATCCTTGGCGATGTCGGCCACCGTGTAGCGGTCGAGCACCGCGAAGAAGGCACCCAGCGCCTCGCGCAGCACACGGTTATATTCGCAGGAAAGGATGAGCGGGCAGTCCTTGCGCCCCTCCTCCGAGAAGCACTCCGCCATCTGGAAGCTTTCCTCGGTAGCGGCGATGACGTCGCCGAGCTTGATCTCGTCCGCCGGACGACCAAGCTTCAGGCCACCATGGCGACCGCGAATGGTCTCGATGAACTTGTGATCCACAAGCACCTTCAGAATCTTGAACAGGTGCGTCTCCGACATGTCGAAGGTGGCGGCGATGTCAGCGACGCGGCTCGGGCGGTCGGGATTCACCGCGCAATAGAGCAGCACCCTGATCGAATAATTGGTGGCTTGGGTAAGACGCATGACACCATCTGATTAAAGAGTTGACACTAAAAGTCAAGATTAATCGTTCAGATCCAGCATGCGCCTTTGGGGCTGCCGACATAATTCGTGCTATTGCTGATCAGCTTTTCCAAACGGCCTTTCAGAGACCAATTGCGACGAATTGTTTATGCTTGACCCTGCCCGTCCGGAAAATCGGTGACCTCCCGGACGGATCTTTCGAGAAGTTGTCAGGCAAACTGGCCGTGACAGTGCTTGAACTTCTTGCCGGAGCCGCAGGGGCACGGCTCGTTGCGGCCGACATGCCCCCAGCTTGAAGGATCGTTGGCATCGCGGGCGACCGGCGTGGCGGCAAAGACCGGTGCCGTCCCAACCGGCTCCTCGTCGAGGCCGGTCGCGGGATCGGCATGATGGGCCGAGAGCTCCCGGTCGTCGAAAGCCGGCGTCTCGGGCGGCGCCTGTCGCACCTCGACGCGGCTGAGATTGGCCGTCACCTGCCGACGCAGGTCATTGAGCAGCGTCTCGAACAGCGAGAAGGCCTCGGTCTTGTATTCGTTGAGCGGATCGCGCTGGGCGTAGCCGCGGAAGCCGACCACCGAACGCAGATGGTCGAGATGGGCCAGATGCTCGCGCCAGAGGTTGTCCAGCGTCTGCAGCAGGATGGCCTTCTCGACGCGGCGCATCAGCTCGGAGCCGATACGCTCCTCGCGGGCGGCGAAATCGGCGTCGGTCGCGGCGATCAGGCGCTCCTCGATCTCCTGATCGGCGATACCCTCTTCCTTGGCCCAGTCGGCGACGGGAACCTCGATGTTCAGGGTCTCGATCACCGCGTCATGCAGACCGGCGACATCCCACTGCTCGGCATAGGCATTCTCGGGGATATGCCGCGCCACCAGGGCGGAAATCACCTCGCGCCGCATGTCGGCGACGGTGTCGGCGACGCTCTCCTCGGTCATCAGCTCGATGCGCTGCTCGAAGATCACCTTGCGCTGATCGTTCATGACGTTGTCGAACTTGAGGAGGTTCTTGCGAATGTCGAAGTTGCGCGCCTCGACCTTCTGCTGCGCCTTCTCGAGAGCCTTGTTGATCCACGGATGAATGATGGCCTCGCCATCCTTCAGGCCGAGCTTCTGCAGCATGCCGTCCATGCGGTCGGAGCCGAAGATGCGCATCAGGTCGTCCTGAAGCGACAGATAGAAGCGCGACTGACCGGGGTCGCCCTGGCGACCCGAGCGGCCGCGCAGCTGGTTGTCGATGCGGCGGCTTTCATGGCGTTCGGTGCCGAGCACGAACAGACCGCCGGCGGCCAGAGCCTTCTCCTTGAGACGCTCGACGTCCTCGCGGATCTTCGCCTCGCGGGCCTCGCGCTCCGGTCCCGGCGGCACGTCGGCGAGCTTGCGGGCGATCAGCATGTCGGCATTGCCGCCCAGCTGGATGTCGGTACCGCGACCGGCCATGTTGGTGGCGATCGTCACGGCGCCCGGCAGACCCGCCTGCGAAATGATATAGGCTTCCTGCTCGTGATAGCGGGCGTTGAGCACCTGGAACACGGGCTTGTCGCCGTCCATCAGCACGTCCGGGTCGCTCTGCTGGAAACCGCCCTTCTTGAGAAGATCGGCCAACTGCTCGGACTTCTCGATGGAGGTGGTGCCGACCAGGATGGGCTGACCCTTTTCCTTGCAGGCCCGGATCGTCTCGACGATGGCCGCGTATTTCTCATCGACGGTCCGGTAGACCTCGTCGTGGTCGTCGATACGGGAAATCGGGCGGTGCGTCGGAATCTCGACGACCTCGAGATCGTAGATGTCGGCGAACTCGTCCGCTTCCGTGGAGGCCGTGCCGGTCATGCCGGCCAGCTTGTCGTACATGCGGAAATAGTTCTGGAAGGTGATCGAGGCGAGCGTCTGGTTCTCGGGCTGGATGCGAACGTGCTCCTTGGCCTCCAGCGCCTGGTGCAGGCCGTCCGAGTAGCGGCGGCCCGGCATCATGCGGCCGGTGAACTCGTCGATGATGACCACCTCGTTGTCCTTGACGATGTAGTCGCGATCGCGCTGGAACAGCTTGTGCGCCCGGAGCGCCTGATTGAGATGGTGGACGACGGAGACATTCTCGACGTCGTAGAGCGAACCGCCCTTGAGAAGGCCGGCCTCACGCAGGCGCTCTTCCATCCGCTCTGTACCGATCTCGGAGAAGATCGCCGTGCGCTGCTTCTCGTCGACCTCGAAATCCTCGTCGGCGATGCCGGGAATGAAGGTGTCGATGGTGTTGTAGAACTCGGAGCGGTCTTCGAGCGGACCGGAGATGATCAGCGGCGTGCGCGCCTCGTCGATCAGGATCGAGTCCACCTCGTCGACGATGGCGTAGTGGTGGCCGCGCTGCACCATCTGCCCCTTCTCATACTTCATGTTATCGCGCAGATAATCGAAGCCGAGCTCGTTGTTGGTGGCGTAGGTGATGTCGCAGGCATAGGCCTCGCGGCGTTCGTCGTCGGACAGGCCGTGGACGATGATGCCGACCGTGAGCCCGAGGAAGCGGTAGACGCGCCCCATCCATTCGGCGTCGCGGCTGGCCAGATAGTCGTTGACGGTGACGACGTGGACGCCCTTGCCCGGCAACGCGTTGAGATAGACGGCGAGCGTCGCCACCAGCGTCTTGCCTTCGCCGGTCTTCATCTCGGCGATGTCGCCGTCGTTGAGCACCATGCCGCCGATCAGCTGAACGTCGAAATGACGTTGTCCGAGCGCGCGCTTGGCCGCTTCCCGCACCACCGCAAAGGCGGGGAGCAGGAGCTTGTCGAGTTCGACGCCGGCGGCGAGCTTCTCTCGGAACTCGACGGTCTTGCCGGCGAGCGCCTCGTCGGACAGCGCCTCCATCTCCTTTTCGAGTGCGCCGATCGCCTGCACGGCGGGGCGGTAGGAGCGAATACGACGATCGTTCGCCGAACCGAAAATCTTGCGTGCTAATCCGCCGAGGCCGACCATGGCAGCCCATCCCTTCGATCAGAATTCCATGTACAGGCGCTGGAAGGAGGAATGGCGGCGCCCGAAGTTTGGTTCCGGGCCGCCGTTCGCCCGACCTGCCGAGCCACGCTCCATCTATGGCGGGGTCGGAGATATGTCAACGCTGGGGCCCATGCCGATGGCAGGAATCGGCGCTTCTCGCGGCGGCGGGGACTGGCAACTGCGCGGATTGCGCCCTCTCCTCCAAGTCCTTCTTTTTCGCCCTTGACACCACGGATAATTTGCCGCCGCGCGCCGGGCGCGCTATAGGGCTGCCACACGGTACCGGCCCGATCTCCGGACGCGGACCGAAGACAGGATCGTCCCCGATGAACTTTGCTCCCGCCGCCGGCGCTCGCGGTCGCCTCGGTCTTTTTGCCGCCCTCATCGCCTTGCCGCTTTCCGTGATGCCGGCTTTGGCCGAAGACGTGGTGGCCCGCGTCAACGGCAAGGATATAACCGCCTCGGAACTCCAGATGGCCACCGACGTGTTCGGCGATCAGCTTGCCCAGATTCCCGAGGCGCAGCGCCGCACGATGCTGATCAACGCCCTCGTCGACATGCACGTCATGGCCGACGCCGCTATGGCCGCCGGCACCGCAGACACCCCGAAGTACAAGGCCCGCATGGCCTTCCTCGAGGCGCAGGCCCTCCGCAACACCTATGTCGAGGACGAACTGCAGGCCAAGATCACCGACGACGAGATCAAGGCCCGCTACGAGAAGGACACCGCCGGCTACGTCGGCCCTGAAGAAGTGCATGCCCGTCACATCCTCGTGAAGACCGAGGAAGAGGCTAACGCCATCCTGAAGCAGCTGGCCGACGGTGGCGACTTCGAGGCCATCGCCAAGGAAAAGTCGGAAGACCCCGGCTCGAAGCCGACCGGTGGCGACCTCGGCTTCTTTACCAAGGGCCAGATGGTGCCCGAGTTCGAAGCGGAAGCCTTCGCGCTGAAGGCCGGCGAAACCTCGACCAAGCCCGTCAAGACCCAGTTCGGCTATCACATCATCAAGGTCGAAGAGCATCGCACCCAACCGGTTCCGACCCTCGATCAGGTGCGCGAGCAGGTCGTCCAGGTCGTCCAGCGCGACAAGTATCAGGAAACGCTCGCCAAGATGCGCGAGGCGGCCAAGATCGAGATCCTGACGCCAACCGACGCTCCGGCGGACGCTCCAGCCGATCCGGCGGCCACCGCCCCCGCCAACTGATTGGTGCTCTCCCCGGCCGGCCGTCGGTCGGGGATCGTCCCAGCCTCTCGCCAAGAGCACAAGATGTCCGGAAACCTGTCCCCGCTCGCCCCCAAGTCCTACCCTGAACTGCCAGCCCTCGAGGGCGTGCGCTTTGCGACCGCCGCGGCCGGCATCAAGTACAAGGGACGAACCGACGTGCTTCTGGTCGCCCTCGACGAGGGGACCGAGGTGGCCGGCGTCTTCACGACATCGAAGTGCCCCTCGGCACCGGTGGACTGGTGCCGTGCCAATCTTCCCGCCGGCAAGGCGCGCGCGCTGATGGTCAACTCTGGCAATGCCAACGCCTTTACCGGCAAGAAGGGCCGCGAGACGGTGGAAGCCTCCGCCGCCTATGTCTCGTCCGCTCTCGGCGTGCCGGCTGGCGAGGTCTTCCTCGCCTCGACCGGCGTCATCGGCGAGCCGCTTGAGCCGAAGAAGTTCGAAGCCGTCCTAGGCGAGCTTTCCGGCCGTCTCGCCCCGTCGCCATGGATCGACGCCGCCCGCGCCATCATGACCACCGATACCTTTCCGAAGGTGGTGACCGCCACCGTCGACCTCGGCGGCGTGCCCGTGACGATCAACGGCATGGCCAAGGGCGCCGGCATGATTGCGCCCGACATGGCGACCATGCTCTCCTTTATCTTTACCGATGCCCCGCTGGCGGCGCCGGTGCTGCAGGATCTCATCTCCAAGGGCGCCCGGAAGTCGTTCAATTCGATCACCGTCGACAGCGATACCTCGACCTCCGACACACTGTTGCTCTTCGCCACCGGCAAGGCGGCCGGACGCGGCGCGCCGCGCATCACCGATCCGGCCGATCCGCGCGTTGAAGCCTTCCGCGCCGCGCTTGAAGGCCTGCTGCTCGACCTCGCCAAGATGGTGGTGCGCGACGGCGAAGGCGCTCGCAAGTTCATTGAGGTCAACGTCACCGGCGCCGTCGACGATGCCTCCGCCAAGCGCATCGCCTTCGCCATCGCCAACTCGCCGTTGGTCAAGACGGCCGTTGCCGGCGAGGACGCCAACTGGGGCCGTGTCGTCATGGCCGTCGGCAAGGCCGGCGAACCGGCCGACCGCGACCGCCTCGCCATCTACTTCGGCGGCATCCGCGTCGCCGTCGAGGGCGAGCGCGACCCCGATTACTCCGAGGATGCCGCCTCGGCGGTCATGCGGAAGGACGAGATCTTCATCCGGGCCGACATCGGGCTCGGCGATGGTCAGGCCACCGTCTGGACGTGCGACCTCACCAAGGAATACGTCGCCATCAACGGCGACTATCGCAGCTAGAGCATCAACCGACCGGAGTGAAGCGAGGATCGACAAGTTGATGCTTCGCAAACAAGAGCTTAGAGCGCCGATCTGAGTCAGTCAGATCGAGTAGCGCCCTAAGGCGTCCGCCCGAAAACCGCAAACTTTCGGGCGGCCCCGATCACGGAAAAGCGCGAGGAGAGCCGAACGTGAAGATGGTGCTGGTCGTCGCCTGCGCGCTGATCGACGCCGACGGGCGGATCCTGCTGGCCCAGCGGCCCGAAGGCAAGGCGCTCGCCGGTCTGTGGGAGTTTCCCGGCGGCAAGCTGGAGATTGGCGAGCGGCCCGAGGATGCGCTGATCCGCGAGCTCAAGGAAGAGCTCGGCATCGCCGTCAAGCACGCGTGCCTCGCCCCGCTCACCTTCGCCAGCCATGCCTATGACGATTTCCACCTGTTGATGCCGCTCTACGTCTGTCGGCGTTGGGAGGGCGAGGTGTCGGGTCGCGAAGGGCAGGCGCTGGCCTGGGTCCGCCCCCAGAAGCTGCGCGACTATCCCATGCCGCCAGCCGACGAGCCGCTGATTCCCCACCTTCAGGACCTTCTGTCGCCGCTTTCCGGCGGTCATTCATAGCTGACATATACGAAATAATCACAATTTCACGGCAAGGATACGGGCTGCGCATGGCTGGCCGCTCGGCTGGCAGGTCACGGCATTTCCGAAAAGGAAGAGGCGGCAGCATGGCGACGAAGGGCCCGGGACAAGGACTGCGCCGGCTCGATGCCTTCCTGCGCGACACCGAAGGCGCGACCGCCATCGAATATGGCATCCTCCTGATGATGATCGGCCTGGCGCTGATCGGCATCATGACCATGACCGACGTGTCCGGCAACTTGAGCAACACCTTTGAGTATCTCGCCGGAAAAATGTCGGAGACACCACAGTAAGTATTTGATTATATTCATGTTTCAAAGCACGACATTTGAGCGCGCGTGATGTCGGCAGAAGCTCAGGTGTCAAATTGGCTCCCCGAGCCGCTTCCGGTCTCGGGCGGTGCTTTCAGCGCGTCGGCGAGCCGCATCTTGGCGCTGCCGGGCCGGAGCGGCTTCTGCTGGCTCTCATGCGGCGACCATCCCGACAGCGACACGAGTGAAAGACTGGCCCGAACACGCCCATCGGGATCGCCGAACATCTCCTGATAGGCTGACGCCACCTCGGCAAGCAGCGCCGGCCCGGTCAGGCCGCGGCGACGATCGACAAGAACGCTGGTCGCTCCCATTGCCTTGAGGTCGTCCATCAGCGCCAGCGCACTCGAGTAGCGCAGCGTCAGCCGATCCTGGTCGGCAACCGGCAGCGCAAAGCCGGCCCGCTGCAACAGACCGCCGAGGTCGCGCACCTCCGCCATCGGAGCGACGCGGGGACTGACGCCGCCGGAGCGACGACTTTCCGATGCCAGGAACGCCTGCCGTAGCTCGGTCAGCGTCTCGCCACCGGCCAGCACGCCGAGAAACAGGCCATCCGGTCGAAGCACACGCCGCGCCTCGATCAGTGCTCCCGGCAAATCGTTGGCAAATTGCAGGGCCAACGACGACACCACGAGATCGAAGGCACCGGTCGCAAACGGCAGCGCCTCGTCGTCGATCACCACCGCGCCGCCACCATCGACGCCAGGAACCAGCAGATCCGCACGCACCACTTCATCGACCCGACCGGCGGCGATCCGGGCCGCGAGCGTACCGGTCGGATCGCCGACCACCAGCGCCCGCGAGAAACGACGGTCGACGGCCGCGAGACGATCGGCGAGATCGTCGGCGGCCAGCGCCAGAAGGAAGTCGGCGCCGGGGCGCCGCTCGGCGAGCGCCCGCGCCCGGCGGCGGGCGAACAACGAACGGTCGAAGATCACTGGGGTCATCGGCGAGCCTCCGGCAACGGATTCGACAGGGTGATAGGCGGGCGGCATCGGCGCGTCAAATCGCGGATCGCATCTGCCCTCTGGCACAGGCTTGCCGCGCGTGCTTTAGTCTCACCGCAACTGGCGAGCGCACCATGGCCGCAGAGTCCGACGTCTGGCTCCCTCTTTCCGCCGACATCCCGCGCCGGCGCCCGATGCGTTTCACTGCCGTCGCCGCCGCCGGACGTCTGCTTAGCGCCGCCTGCGGCGGGGTTGCCGATCTCGTGCTGCCGCCCGCCTGCCCCGTATGTCGCACCCGCCTCGGCAGCGCTGGGGGACTTTGCGCCGATTGCTGGCAGGGCGTGCGCTTCCTTGAACGCCCCTGGTGCGAGCGGCTCGGCACGCCACTGCCCATCGACCTTGGTCCCGGCATACTCTCGGCGCCCGCCGTCGCCGATCCTCCGGCCTACGCCCGCGCGCGCTCGGCGGCATCCTACGAGGGTCCGATTCCGGACCTCGTCCACGCCCTGAAATACGCCGACCGTACCGATCTCGCACCGATGCTCGGCGCATGGATGGCTCGGGCCGCCCATGAACTCGTCGCCGACGCCGACATGCTGGTGCCGGTGCCGCTGCACTGGGGGCGGCTGGCCAGCCGTCGCTTCAACCAGGCGGCCCTGCTCGCCCATCAGGTCAGCCACCTTACCGGCCTGCCGGTCGCCACCCGCCTCCTCCAGCGCACGCGGCGCACGCCCCGGCAGGTCGGGCTCGGGCGAGACGAGCGAGCCCGCAACATGCGCGGAGCCTTCGTGGTGCCCGCAGAGAAGAAAGCCTTTCTCGTGGGTCGCCGGCCCATCCTCGTCGACGACGTGCTGACCACCGGCGCAACACTGGAAGCCGCCACCCGCGCATTGCTCTCCGCAGGGGCCGTGGCGGTCGACGTGCTCACGCTGGCGCGGGTTGTGGCGCCGAGCTGAAGCGGGCTATAGATTTGCTCCGAATATGCTTATCGAGGAGACCCGCATGGTTCCTGTCACCATCTACACCCGCGAGGGCTGCGGTTACTGCGTCAGGGCCAAGGCCCTCCTGACCAGGAAGGGTGTCACCTTCACCGAGATCGATGCCGGTAGCGACCGCGCCCTCAAGGCCGAGATGATGCAGCGCTCCGGCCGCTCGACGTTCCCGCAGATCTTTCTGGGCAATACGCACGTCGGCGGCTGCGACGACCTCTTCGCTCTAGACCACGAGGGGCGGCTCGACGCCCTCCTTGCTGGATAGCGCGAGGGGGAGCACCCTACCTTATGAAGGTCATGCATTCTCCTCACGCGAAGCGATATCCGCTTCGCCCGAAAACGCTCTAGGAGGCAAGATGACGCGTCCGCTCTGTGTCGCCGCCGTGCAGCTTCGGTCCGGCCGCGATCCCTCAAGGAACCTGCCCGAGGTCGAGACTCTCATTCGAGATGCCGCCGCCGCCGGTGCCACCTATGTCCAGACGCCGGAGATGACCAACATCATCGAGCGGGACCGCGCCGACATGCTGGGGCAGTTGGCCGTCGAGGCGAAGGACCCCTTCGTTGCCCGTGGCGCCGAGCTTGCCCGCGAACTCGGAATCACCCTGCATTTCGGCTCGCTGGCGATCCGCCGCGACGACGGACGAATCGCCAACCGCGCCTATGTCTTCGCCCCCACCGGCGATCTTCGCGCCCGCTACGACAAGATCCACATGTTCGACGTCGACCTGCCCATGGGCGAGACCTGGCGCGAAAGCGCCGCCTATACGCCGGGCGAAAGCGCCATCGTCGTGGAAGCGGCGGGAACGAAGATCGGCCTCGCCATCTGCTACGATCTGCGCTTTCCCCAACTGTTCCGCGCCTATGGCCATGCCGAGGTCGAGATCATGGGGGCGCCTGCCGCCTTCACCCGCCAGACCGGCGAGGCGCATTGGCACGTGCTGCAGCGCGCCCGCGCCATCGAGAACGGCTGCTTCATGGTGTCGGCCGCCCAGGGTGGGGTGCATGAGGACGGCCGCGAAACCTACGGCCATTCCCTGATCGTCGGCCCCTGGGGCAAGGTGATCGCAGAGGCCGACCACGCCGACCCCGGCGTCGTCGTCGCCGACATCGACCTCGACGAAGTGGAGCTTACCCGCGCCCGCATCCCCTCGCTGGCAAACGAGCGCCGCTTTTCGCTGGCCGAGTGATCCCCGCTCACGGATCGATCCGGATCGGCGTGCCGTCTGGCACCCGAGCCCAGATGTCCCGCATTTCGGCATTGGTGACCGCGATGCAGCCGTCTGTCCAGTCGACAAGATGGTGGACGGGGCCGAGCCAGCCCCAACCATTGGGCAGCCCGTGGATCATGATATCTCCACCCGGAGGGACGCCGCGCCGCCGCGCCTCGGCAAGGTCGCCGGCATCAGGGTAGGAGATGTGCAGGCTGAGATAGGCGGACGACCGCGCATTCCGCCAGTCGATCAGATATTGCCCCTCCGGCGTCCGCTCGTCCCCTTCCTGACGCTTCGGCCCTGCCTCGGCTGCGGCCCCGAAGACGACCTTGTACGTGGCGAGGGGCACGCCGCCCCTGGCAAGCGTCAAGGTTCGCTGCGACTTGCTGACTTCGATCAGGTCGGCCTGTTGTTCCACCGAGACCATGGAAGGCGGCGAGCCGGAACCGAAGCGCGCCATGCCGATATGGTAGGCGCCCCCTCCAAGGGCCAACAGCAGTAGTCCAATCAAAAACCGCTTCATCCTGCTTTCCGGATTCGATATCACGCCGACCGACCTGCGAGGCCCGCCCGCAATTCGCGGTGCAGGACACTCCGGACGAGGATATCGTGCAATAGCGTGGCGTTTGTTTGCCCGTCCCTTTGCCGAGTTACAGCAAAATGGAAGCGCCGGACTTGCGATAGCAAAGCCGGCGCGCCATGTTGAAAGTCATGATCCGCTATTCGCTCGTCTGTTCCAATGCCCATGAGTTCGAGGGATGGTTCCGTTCCTCGGAGGATTTCGACGTCCAGTCCTCGGCCGGTCTTTGCGCCTGCCCCGAGTGCGGCTCGACTTCGGTCAGCAAGGCACTGATGCGGCCGAACGTCACGACATCGGAAAGCAAGGCCGTCGCCCCCGGCCGCCCCGCAGGACAAGCAACTCGTCGCCGTCCCTCCCGAGGCCCGTGAGCTCATAGAGAAGCTGAAGGAAATCAAGGCCGCGCTGCTCGACGGGTCCGAAAATGTCGGCAAACGCTTCGCCGAGGAAGCGCGCCGCATTCACTTCGGCGAAGCGCCGGTTCGTGCCGTTCACGGCGAAGCTACCGCAGAAGATGCCCGCGCCCTCGTCGAGGAAGGCATCGATATCCTGCCGCTACCCGTTCTGCCCGGCGAGCGCAACTAGACTGAGGCCCAACAACACAAGCGGTTGAGATCGGCGGATCGGCATATGGACGAGGCGCGGACTTCACCGCTGGGGGACGAGCTGGGATCATGAACCGGAAACCGAAAGCGTTCCTGCTCCATGGGTTCATCGGAGCGGGGAAGACGACATTCGCCAAGCGTCTTGAGGAAGAAGAGAAGGCCCTCCGCTTCACCCATGATGAATGGATGAACGAGCTCTACGGCAACGATCCCCCGGCGGACTTGTTCCCGGAGTATGCGCGCCGTGTCTTCCGCGTCATGGAAATGACCTGGACGCGCTGCCTCTCGGTCGGGACAAATGTGATCCTGGACTTCGGTTTCTGGTCCTGGGCCGAGAGACAGCGAACGCGGGCTCTTGTCGCCGAACACGGCGGCGACGCCGTCCTCTATCACCTGCACTGCGCCGACGAGGTGGCGTGGGATCGCGTCAGTCAGAGAAACCGAGAGCTTGCAGGAGGCCTCTTCATCGCCCCCCGGCACGTTCCAGACGCTCAAGACGCGCTTTGAACCGCTCAGGGATGACGAAGCGCGGATCGACATCGAATGACAGGCACCGAAGGCCAACAGCCTCGATTTCAGGCCGGCTGAGCCGGCCCGGGCCGCCAGGACCATGTAGTTCACGTCCCGTGTCGTCGCTCTCCTTCCAGGAGAAACGAACCGGATCGAACACCACGCCGCGCCTGTCGAGAAGCGTCAGACCGGGCGTCCTGCAACGGCGCCTCCAGCTCCTCGGGCTTGACGAACTTCTTCCAGTCATGGGTGCCGCGCGGTAGCCAGCGCAACACATACTCGGCGCCGACGACCGCAAGGCCAAGGGCCTTGAGCGTGCGGTTGATGCGTGGCGGCGATGACGAGACCGCCGGGCTTCACCAGGTCCGCCACCGTCTGAAGGAAGGTCGGCACGTCGGCGACGTGTTCGACCACCTCCAACGCCAGCACGACATCGAAGCGTTCGCCGGCGGCAAACAGCTCCTCGGCGGTGGTGGCCCGGTAATCGACGTTCACGCCGGTCTCCGCCGCATGGCAGGCGCGCCACCCTCGATGTTGACGGGCGACGGATCGACGCCGATGACGGTTGCGCCAAGTCTCGCCATCGGCTCGGACACGAGGCCGCCGCCGCAGCCGATATCGAGGAAGGAAAGACCGGTAAAGGCGTCGGCGGCGCGCTCGTCGCGACCGAAGTGCCGGCAGACCTCCCGCTTGATATAGGCAAGCCGGACCGGGCTGAACCTGTGCAAGGGCTTGAACTTGCCGTTCGGGTCCCACCATTCCCTGGCCATCGCCGAGAAGCGATCGACCTCGGCCTGATCGACACTGCCACGCTTCATCTCGGTCATGGGATTCTCCGCAACGCTTGTGCCGGAATAGGCCCCCGACTTTTCGAACCGGCCGACTGCCAAGTCAACCCTCGGCTTCAATCGCAGCTGGATCCACGAAAACTGGTCATAAGCGGAAAAGAACTCTTTCCGGCGCCGTTCTGAAGCGCTTCACTTGTGAAAAATGCATGTTGGAGGATGTCATGCCGCTTCACCCCGAAATTGCCGCCGACCTCGCCGCCGCCGCCGCGCGAGGCGAGCCGTCTCTGAGGGAGCTGTCGGCTCAGGTGGCCCGGGCCCGAGCCGAGGCCGAGCCAAGATTCGCCGGCGCACCGGTAAAGACGACCGAGACCATCTCCATTCCGGTCGGCAGCGGTGCCATCGCGGCGCGCGGTCTACCGGCCGTTCGGCGAGGGCGACATCCTGCCCGGCATCGTCTACATCCACGGTGGCGGCTGGGTGCTCTGCTCGCTCGACACCCACGACAACGTCTGCCGCAACCTTTGCGCCAGTGTCGGCGCCATCGTCGTTTCCATCGACTACCGCATGGCGCCCGAGCACCGCTTCCCCGTGGCCAGCGATGACTGCCTCGCCGCCGTCCGCTGGGTGGCGGCCCACGCCAAGGATCTCGGCATCAACCCGGCCAAGTTGATCGTCGGCGGCGACAGCGCCGGCGGCAACCTCGCCGCCGTCACCGCCCTGCGCATTCGCGACGAAGGGGGGCCGGCCCTCTCCGGCCAGATGCTGATCTATCCGGTGACCGACGACATCGCCGCCGGCCATCCGTCATACGCCGAGTTCGCCGAAGGCTTCGGCCTCACCGCCGACGACATGGCCTGGTTCTGGGATCACTACGTGCCCGGACACGGCCGAGCGCACCCATCCGTATGCCTCACCCTTGCGGGCCGAAAACCTTGCCGGTCTGCCGCCGACCCTGCTGCTGACGGCGGGCTGCGACGTTCTGCGCGACGAGGGAGAAGCCTACGCGGGCCGCCTCGCCGCCGCCGGCGTGACGCTCGACTTCCGCCGTTACGAGGGACTTCACCACGGTTGCGCCGGCGAC
>CAXXNH010000063.1:0-22768 GCA_963665435.2 uncultured Pleomorphomonas sp.
CTCCGTCAACTGCGCCGCCATTCCGGAGAACCTTCTGGAGTCCGAGCTGTTCGGCCACGAGAAGGGCGCGTTTACCGGCGCCGTCGCCCGGCGCGTCGGCAAGTTCGAGGAAGCCTCCGGCGGCACCCTGCTGCTCGACGAAATCTCCGAGATGGACGTGCGCCTGCAGGCCAAGCTGCTGCGCGCCATCCAGGAGCGGGTGATCGACCGCGTTGGCGGTGGCAAGCCTGTGCCGGTGGACATCCGCATCATCGCCACCTCGAACCGCAACCTCACCGACGCCGTCAAGGAAGGCCGCTTCCGCGAGGACCTTCTCTACCGCCTCAACGTCGTCAACCTGAAGATCCCCGCACTGCGCGACCGCCCGGCCGACATCCTGGCGCTGGCCGAGCATTTCGGCCGCAAGTATGCCGAGATCAACGGCATGCCGGAGCGGCCGCTCGCGACCGACGCCAAGCGCGAACTGATCGCCGCCCGCTGGCCGGGCAACGTCCGCGAGCTCGAGAACACCATCCACCGCGCCGTGCTGCTCGCCAGCGGCGTCGAGATCGGCGTCGAGGCCATCCGCTCTCCCGACGGCGCCCGCATGGAAGGCACCGTCACCGTGCCGCGCTCGACCGATCCTGCCGCCCGCGCCGCCCAGACGGCGGAGGCGGTGACGCGGGCACTGGTCGGCCGCACCGTCGCCGAGGTGGAACGCGACCTCATCCTCGATACGCTCGACCACTGCCTCGGCAACCGCACCCACGCCGCCAAGATCCTCGGCATCTCCATCCGCACGCTTCGCAACAAGCTCAACGAGTACGAAGCCGAGGGCATCGACGTGCCGGATCCGGGGACGAGCCGCATCGCGACGGCGTGAAGGGCCAGCCGATAAGCTCGTTGGAAGTGAATGCAGGCCGGTGCCGCCGTGTTTGAACCTGGTGGCCGCCGGGCATCAGCGCATCAAGGCAGATCGGCCGGGCAGGACTTGGCATCCACCAAGATCTCACCAATCGGGACGCTGCCATCCGCCTTGGCTTCCTCGAACTGGGATCTGATCGTCATGCCCAGCTGCACCATGACCCTGAAGTTGTCCTCGTTGCACATGTTGTCCTTGATCGTCGCCATCCAGGCGTCACCTGGAGGAGCCCCAGTCAGCTCGTAACGAAGGGTCATCGTCCTGTCCTCGTAGGTCGCGCCGACGATGGCCACCGTCTCGCTGACCTTCTTGGGCAGTTTCATCGACAGAATGTCGTCAACGAACGCCTTTTCCCTCCTTGCGCGCCAGGCGTCGCAGGTCTCGGTGTTGATGATCAGTTCCGACAGCGTCTCTCCGCTCGAAGACTGGTAGACGTTCCGCAACGTGGCGCCCATCTTCAAGAGCATCGCCTGATTTTTGGAAAGACACAGCCTCTCGGTACTCTGGTCTCGCCACACGTCGCCGAAATCGAAGGTCTCGTCCTTGACTTCGCTCGTGGCAACGATGACGTCGCCATGAACTTCGATGCTGAGCATTCTGGAAAGCTCGTTGTCGACCAATGGCACACCTTCCATCATGCGCTTCAGCGTCGCTTCCAGACCGTCGTGCTCGACGGCATAGACCATGGCGTTGTCGCGAAGATCGGTGTCCGTCTCAACCTTGGCGCTGACGCTATCGATGTAGTCCTGACCGGGCGCGGGGAGGCTCGCGGTCAGCCCCACCAGAGCAAGTCCGCAGACCACCAGCACGATGTTGGCGATCCGCCGGCCCGTCCCCTTGGATCGAGCCTGCCGTGACGGATAGAATATCAAGGCCAGGTTGGCGAACGGCACGAAGGCCAACGGCCACCACCACATCGTCCCGAACGCGTCCCGCGACCTGCCGGCGGAAATGACGCCGGTTATGGCGCCGATGCCAAGCCAGATGAGAACATAGGCAAAGGCAAGTTGCCCGAGCTGCTGCTGTTTCAAGGCATCGAGAAACAGATACTGAAGCAGATAGCTCAGTTGGCCGGCGGCCACGCAAACGCACAAGGCCGAGAAATAGGTCGAGCGGGGCATGGTCCACGCCGGCCTGTAGAGCCCCACGGCAACGCCCGCGAACATGACCATGGCCACGATGGAAATCGCGGCGAACTCGAACGCATCGGCCGTCAGAAGCCTGTAAGCTAACCCATCCATCACGCACCTCTACCCAGAATTGTCAAACTACCGCTTTGGGCGGACAACACAACCCGAGTGATCTGCCGATGGCCGATTGCCGCCGGGGAAGGCGCAGTCACCCGAGCTGCGAGCTCGGCATCAGCAAGAACGACGTTGAAATCAACCGCAGTCCGGTTATGCATAGGCGGCGAATTCGAACCCCGAGACCGATGTGAAACCGCGCACGACAATCCGTGACGTTGCCAGGAAGGCCGGCGTGTCCGTCGGCACGGTGTCACGGGTCGTCAACGGGCATCCGTCGGTCACCGAGGCCAAGAAGCGCATCGTCAACGAGGTCATCGCCGAGCTGGGCTTCCAGCCGGACGTAGCCGCGCAAAGCCTGAGGCGCGGCACCAACCGCACGCTCGGCGTCGTCATCCCCGACCTGCGCAATCCCTTCTTCGCCGATCTCATGCAGCACATCGAGCTGCGCGCCAAGGAGCGCGGTTACAGCGTGCTCTTCGCCAGCTCCGACGAGCAGGTCGACAGCGAGGCCGACCTGATCGCCAGCCTCGCCCGCAGCAAGGTCGAGGGCGTGGTGGTGGTGCCCAGCAACCGCGCCAGATCGATCGCCAACCCCGATGGCGTGCGCCTTGTCGTCGTCGACCGTCACATTGCCGGCCATCCTTTCGTCGCCGCCGATCATCGCGCCGGAGCGCGCATGGCGGCCGAATACCTGGTGTCGCTCGGCCACCGACGCATCGCCTGCATCTCCGGCCCCGAGAACTCCTTCGTCGCCCGCGAGCGGCTTGCCGGCTTCATGGATGTGATGGCGCCCCGCCTTGCCGAAGACGGCCTCGACCCAACCGCCTGGATCGTCTCGGCGCCGTTCAACTACGAGGGTGGGCGCGAGGCGGCCAAGGCACTGCTCGCCGAGGACGGCTTGACGCCCACGGCGGTGTTCGCCTGCTCGGACCAGCAGGCGATCGGCGTTTTGCGCGCCGCCTTCGACCGCCGCATCGCCATTCCCGACGATCTCTCGGTCGTCGGCTTCGACGGCATCCTGGTGTCCGATCTGGTGGTGCCGCGCGTGACGACGGCCGTCCAGCCGGTCGCCTCGATCGCCAACTGCGCCATCGACCTCCTGATCGGTGGCGAGCCGCTCGACGCCGCCACGACTCACATCTTCCCCTGCGAGATGGCCCTGCGCGAAACCTGTGCTCCGCCGCGCTAAAGCCGGCCGTCACTTCACCTCACTGCGCACCCCAGCGTATTTCATTGTAAATACGAAGCTTTCTTCCAACACTCAACTTTGGTCGGAGTGCCCTGTCTCGTCTTGATGCGGTTGCCCTATACTGGTAGCGTCATTTGGAAACGTTTCATCGGGCCGGTACATTGGGTCCGGCTCAAAGAAAACGTTCGCTTGGGAGGGTAAAATGACTTCATTTTCTTCGGACGGGCGGAGTCTGTCTGGCGTAAGCCGTCGTCGGTTGCTGCTCGCCGGCGCGGCTGGCTCGCTGGTTCTGGTGTCCGGCATCGCCCCGGTGTTCGCCGCCGGCAAGAAGCCCAAGGTCGGGCTGGTCATGAAGTCGCTCGCCAACGAGTTCTTCAAGCAGATGCAGGCTGGCGCCGAGAAATACGCGGAAGAGAACAAGGACAAGTTCGACTTCAAGGCCGTCGGCATGAAGGACGAGCGCGACTTCGCCGCCCAAGTCGACGCCGTCGAGAACTTCGTCACCCAGAAATACGACATCATCGTCGTCGCCCCGGCCGACTCCAAGGCCATGGTCACCCCGCTCGCCAAGGCCGTGAAGGCTGGCGTCGCCGTCATCAACATCGACGTCGAGCTCGATCAGGAAGCCAAGAAGAAGGCCGGCATCGACCTCGCCTTCTTCGGCCCGGACAACCGCGAAGGCGCTCTCCTTGCCGGCAACGCGCTGGCCAAGGAACTCGGCGAAGGCGGCAAGGTGGTCATCCTCGAGGGCAACCCGGAGGCCGACAACGCCCAGCAGCGCAAGAAGGGCTTCGACGACGCCGTCGCCGCCGGCAAACTGCAGTTGCTCGACAGCAAGACGGCCCATTGGGAAACCGAGGAAGCCAACACGCTGATGACCAACTTCCTCACCAAGTACAACGACATCCAGGGCGTCATGGCCGCCAACGACTCCATGGCCCTCGGCGTCGTCAAGGCGCTCGACAGCGCCGGCCTTTCGGGCAAGATCAAGGTGGTCGGCTTCGACAACATCCCGGCCGTGCAACCGCTGATCAAGGACGGCAAGATGCTGGCGACCGTCGAGCAATACGGCGCCCAGATGGCCGCCATGGGCATCGAGTACGGCCTGCGCCAGATGGCCGGCGAGACCTTCACCGGCTGGGTCAAGACCGACATCAAGCTGATCACCGCCGCCGATCTCTGATCGGTCGAGCCAAGACACGATCCGGCACGGGGCAACCCGCGCCGGATCCCTTCCCTGCCGCGCCGAAGCATTCAGGGTAGTTCCCGTCATGACCACAGACATCAAGGACGCGGCACCGGTCCTCGAAGCCGAGGCCGCCGCGCGGCTCGACAGTTCCTCCGACCCCATCCTGAAGCTTCAGGGCGTCGGCAAACGCTTCCCGGGCGTCATCGCCCTGCGCAACGTCAGCTTCGACATCATGCGCGGCGAGGGACACGTGCTGCTCGGCGAGAACGGCGCCGGCAAGTCGACGCTGATCAACCTGCTCGGCGGCCTGTTTTCGCCCGACGAGGGAAGCATCTGGTTCAACGGCGCCCCCTACAGGCCGGCGTCGCCGCTGGAGGCCTTTTCCAAGGGCATCCGCGTCGTCCACCAGGAGCTCAACCTCCTCTCCAACCTGACGGTGGCCGAGAACCTGCTGTTCGAGCATTTGCCGAGCCGGCGCGGCCTCGTGAACTACCGCGAGATGAACCGTCGCGCCGCCGAACTCCTCGCCGAAGTCGGCCTCGACATTTCACCCTCGACGGTGGTGAGCCGGCTCGGCGTCGCCCAGATGCAGCTGATCGAGATCGCCAAGGCGCTCGCCCACGAAAGCAAGCTGCTGGTGCTTGACGAACCGACGGCGACGCTGACCTCCAAGGAGGTCGACCGCCTGTTCGAGATCCTGCATCGCCTCAAGGAGCGCAAGGTCACCACGCTCTACATCTCGCACCGCCTGCAGGAGATCTACGAGGTGGGCGATCGCGTCACCGTGCTGCGCGACGGCCAGCACGTGACGACCCGGCCGCTTCAGGGCCTCGGCATTCCCGATATCGTCCGCCTGATGGTCGGCCGCTCCGTGGCAGACCAGGGCGTGTTCCGCGAAGACGTCCAGCCCACGGGCGAGGCGCTCGCCGTCGAGGACCTTCGCCTGACCGCGACGAGCCCGCCGATCAATTTCACCGTGCAAAACGGCGAGATCGTCGGCATCGCCGGCCTGGTCGGCAGCGGGCGGACAGAAGCGGTGCGCGCCATCTTCGGCGCCGATCCCAAGGCCGCCGGCACCATCCGTGTGAACGGCAAGCCCGTCAGCATCACCTCGCCAAAGGAGGCCGTGGCCGCCGGCATCTGCCTGATGACCGAGGACCGCAAGCAGCAAGGCCTGCTGCTCGAAATGAGCTGTGCGGAGAACATCACCATCACCGACCTTAAGCGGCTGTCGCGCAAGGGATTGCTCAACCGCGCCCTGGAGAACGCCGCGTCGGAGCGGCTGGTCGCCGGCCTGCGCGTCAAGACGCCGAGCATCTTCCAGAAGGTCGGCACCTTCTCCGGCGGCAACCAGCAGAAGGTCGTCATCGCCAAGTGGCTTTACCGCGGCTCGAGCGTGCTGATCTGCGACGAGCCGACGCGCGGCATCGACGTTGGCGCCAAGGTGGAGATCTACGAACTGATGGGGCAGCTCGCGGCCGAGGGAAAGGGCATCCTCGTGGTGTCCTCCGATCTGCCCGAGCTGATGTCCATCTGCCACCGCATCCTGGTCTTCTCCAACGGGCGCCTTGCCGGCGAAGTCCCGCGCGCCGAGTTCGACCAGAACCGCATTCTCTCGCTTGCCTATGAGGAGTATGGACGTGCCCGAGGGAACTGAAAGCGCCGGCGAGCGCAAGACGGCAACCGTGTGGGACAACTTCCTGCGCATCTCGATGCGCGAGGCGGGCGTCGCCATCGCGTTGGTGATCATCGTGCTGTTCTTCTCGGCGACGGCGCCCTATTTCGCGACGCCGGAGAACTTCCTGAAGATCTTCGTGCAGATCGCCATCAACACGGTGCTGGCCGCCGGCATGACCTTCGTCATCCTGACCGGCGGCATCGACCTGTCGGTCGGCTCGGTCCTGGCTCTCTGCACCGTGGTCGGCGCCACCATCATGGTGCGCGAGGACCTGTCGCCGTGGATGTCGATCCCGCTGGCGCTTCTGGCCTGCATGGCCACCGGCGCCGCCTGCGGCGCCATCAACGGCTGGGTCTGCGAGAAGTGGAAGCTGCCTTCGTTCATCGTGACGCTCGGCATGCTGAACGTCGCCAGCGGTCTCGCCCGCGTCGTGTCCGACAACTCCACCATCACCGGCCTGCCGCAGGCCTTCGTCGATTTCGGCAACCAGATCTATTTCGGCGTCCTGCCGTCGATCTTTCTGGTCGCCATCATCGTCATCCTGATCGGCTGGTTCATCCTGCGCTTCACGGTGTTCGGCCGCTTCGTCTTCGCCATCGGCACCAACGAAGAGGCCGTGCGCCTGTCGGGTCACAATCCGCGCATCTTCAAGATCGCCGTGTTCACCATCAGCGGGCTGACCGCCGGCGTAGCCGCCATGGTGTTCCTGTTGCGCCTCAACGTCGGCAGCCCGATCGCCGGCATCGGCTACGAGCTCAACGCCATCGCGGCGGTGATCATCGGCGGCACGTCGCTATCGGGCGGCAAGGGCTCGATCATCGGCACGCTGGTCGGCGCCTGCATCCTCCAGGTGCTGGCCACCGGCCTGCAGCTGCTCGGCGCCGAAGACAACGTCAAGCCGATCGTCATCGGCACGGTCATCGTGCTGGCCGTGGTGCTCGACACCTACCGCAACCGCTATCTGCGCAAGCTCGAGGCGCGTTGACCCGCGCCTCGCTCGGCACACGCTCAAGGTTTTCCCCAAGCAAGGCCCCGGCCCAACGGACGGGTTGCCATGCACACCGGTTTTTTAGGACAATGATCGATGGGGCAGTCGTCATGTCCGTGATGACAAAACAAAAAAGCCGGGGCTGGAAATGTTCAAGCGCTTCATCATCAATCCGCCGGTCTTCTTCGGCTCGGTCATCATCATCGCCATCTTTCTGGGAATCGGCGTCATCTTTCCCAACCGCTCGGGAGCGATATTCAGCAGCCTGCAAGCAAGCATTCTCGGCGCCTTCGGCTGGCTCTACCTGCTGTCGGTCGGCATCTTCCTGATCGCCGTGCTGCTGCTCTGCCTCGGCCGTTACGGACGACTGAAGCTCGGCCCCGACAACTCGACGCCCGATTTCCGCTTCGTATCCTGGATCGCCATGCTGTTCGCCGCCGGCATGGGCATCGGCCTGATGTTCTACGCCGTCGGCGAGCCGATGACGCATTTCATGGCGCCGCCGACGGCCGAACCGCGATCCATCGCCGCCATGCGCGAGGCGATGAGCGTCACCTTCTTCCACTGGGGCATCCATGCCTGGGCGATCTACGCCGTCGTCGGCCTGTCGCTGGCCTATTTCGGCTACCGCTACAATCTGCCGCTGACCATCCGCTCCGGCCTCTATCCGCTCTTGAAGGAACGCATCAACGGGCCGATCGGCCACGCCGTCGACATCTTCGCCATCGTCGGCACCGTCTTCGGCATCGCCACGTCTCTCGGCCTCGGCGTGTCGCAGATCAACGCCGGCCTCAACTATCTGCTCGGCGTCGAGATCGGCCTTGCCGTCCAGTTGCCGCTGATCGTCGTCATCACCGGTCTGGCGACGATATCGGTCGTCAGCGGCCTCGACAGGGGCGTGCGCATCCTCTCGGAGACCAACCTCGTCCTCGCCCTGCTGCTGATGGTCTTCGTGCTGGCGGTTGGCCCGACCAACCTGATCTTCCGCGACTTCGTGCAGAATCTCGGGCTCTATCTCGACACGCTAGTCCTGCGCACCTTCAACATCTACGCCTACGAGCCGACGCCGTGGATCGACGCCTGGACGCTGTTCTACTGGGCATGGTGGATTTCCTGGTCGCCCTTCGTCGGCATGTTCATCGCCCGCATCTCGCGCGGTCGCACCGTGCGCGAGTTCGTCACCGCCGTGCTGTTCATCCCCGCCGGCTTCACCTTCTTCTGGATGACGGTGTTCGGCAACACCGGCATCTTCATCGACACCGGCGTCGCCGCCGGCGATCTCGGCCGGGCGATCGCCGCCGACGTCTCGGTTGGCCTCTTCCACTTCTTCGAGTATCTGCCGTTCTCAGGCCTGACCTCGACGCTCGCCATCCTCCTCGTCGCGGTGTTCTTCGTCACCTCCTCGGACTCCGGTTCGCTGGTGGTGGATTCGATCGCCGCCGGCGGCGAGACGCAGACCACCATCGGCCAGCGCATCTTCTGGTGCGCCATGGAAGGCATCGTCGCGGCCAGCCTGCTCATGGCGGGCGGGCTCGGCGCGCTGCAATCGGCCACCGTGGCCAGCGCCCTGCCGTTCACCTTCGTCATGCTGGCGCTGGTCTGGTCGCTGTTCGTCGGCATGCGCGCCGATCTCGCCCAGCAGGCGCACCGGGTGTCCTTCCCCACCGCCCAGCCGGCGGCGGGCGTCACCTGGCAACGCCGCCTCGGCCTCATCCTGCACGCGCCGACCGAAACGGAGGTCCGCCGCTTCTTGGCCAGCGACGTCAGGCAGGCGCTGACCCAGGTGGCCCATGAGCTGTCGGAGCGAGGTCGCGAGACGGTGGTGGTCGACGAGGAGAACGGCGCCATCGCCTTGCGCTCGCCGGCCGAGGGCGTCCGCGACTTCGTCTATGGCGTCAGCCTTCACGCCAAGCGCCTGCCCAGTTTCTCGCCGCTCGACACCGGCAAGCCTGAGTATCGGTACGAGGCACGCACCTACTTCTCCAGCGGCGGCAGCGGCTACAACGTCACCAACATGTCGCGTGACCAGTTGATCGCCGACATCCTGGTGCAGTTCGAGCGCTACCTTCATCTGGTGAGGTCGCCGGAAGTTCAGCTCGTGCAGGGCGCGCCCGAACACGAAACCGGGCACTGACACGGCGGCTACCCGCCCATGAAATCCTCGATGGCCTTCAGATACTGCTGGGGGTCCTGCGAGTGGGCGGGATGGCCGACGTCCTTCAGCACCACCAGCCTTGCGCCGGGGATGACCGCAGCGATATGGGCGGCATGCTCGGGCCGGATCACCAGGTCGTGGTCGCCGATGACGATCTCGGTCGGCACGCGGATCCTGGCGAGGTCGGCGTCGGAGAAGTTGGGCTCCGTTGCCCAGAGGCGCCGGAAAACCCGCTCGCGCGCCTGCTCCTTGAGCTTCGCCTTCTCCTCCGGGTCCGTTGCGTCCCCGTCGGGCGACAGGCTGTCGGACAGCGGCGGCGGATCGATCTCAGGGATCGACGTCAGGCCGTCGGGCGTCGCGTTGGGCGCCTGGGCGAACAGCCGGGCGAGCAACCCGGGATGATGGATGGCGATGTCGAGGCCGATGATGGCCCCGTCGCTCCAGCCGACCAGCGTCACCTTGTCGACCTGCAGCCGGGCGAGCAGCGCCACATAGTCCTCGCCATCCGGTGATAGGTGAGGCGCGCCAGGCCATGCGTCGAGCGCCCCTGCCCCCGGCTGTCGGCGACGATCACCTCGTGATCCCTGGAAAGCGCCGGCACCTCGAAGCTCCAGACCTCGCCGCTCGACAGGCCGCCATGGATCAACAGGATCGGCGATCCATTGCCCTTGCCGAAGAGCGAATAGAACATGCTGATGCCATTGACCTCGGCAAAGCCGCTTTCGTCGGCCGGCGGCATGGGCGGCGGCACCGGTGCGCGCTGCCACTTCGGCAGCGCCAGCGCCGGCCCGGCGGACAGCAGCAGGCAGATCACGACAAGGGCGCGGCGAAACATCTGCAAATCGGGCCTCGTTCACTCTCCATCGCCCCTAGAGCACCCGCCGATCAGGTCGAATCAACCTGATCGAAAAGCGGCTGCTCCAGCAAATGAATCTGGAGCATTCGCTGGACGACCAAATGTTTCAATTTGGTCGGCGAATGCTCTGGGGGGATCTTAGCCGCGGCTCGTCCCGGATGCCGCTCAAAGAAATGTCATCGGCCACGGCCGCCAAACGCGATCTTGGGGCCATACCTTTGGAACTCCAAGCAAAAGAGCGTTGGTCGGACGTCACATGCATGTTAGCGTGCACCAAGATCGCTCCGGTTGTGGAGGTTGCCCGGAACGCCATGGACATACCCCGGTTGGAGACACTCATCGGCGCCATCGTGTTGGCCGGAGCCTTTTGCGGACCGGCCGCCGCGAACCGTGCATACTTCACCCAGCCCGAGCCCATCTCCGCCGAGGGATATCCCGACGCCCAGCTCAAGCTTCTTCATGGCGACGGCGTGCTGTTCGCCGACCCCATCCGAGCGGTCGTCGTCGGGCAGGACGGCGAGTTGCTGGCGGCCTCGCCGCAATCCCCCGCCTTGCAGCTTTCATGCGACCACCAGCGGCATCGATGCCTCGTCTATGACGAACTCGCATTCAGGATCTACGAGCCGGCAGCGGACAAGTGGCAAGCCGAAGGCCTTGTCGAGCAGGACGGCGAACCCCAGCGCTCTCCCGAGGATATCGTCTCGGACTACGGCTTTGACGCAAGGCAGGCGACCCTCTCCGAGATCGTCAAGTTCGAAGCCGCCGGCCTCGCATCGTCCTGGATGACCACCGCCTTCGCGCTGGCGTGGTGGACGGCCTTCTGCCTTCTCCTGCTGACAGTCATCCGGGATGCCTTCGGAAGGGCGCGCCGCCTGACGATCCGCACCATCGTCAGTCTCCTGGCGCGAACCGCCGTAGCCCTCGTGATGATACCGCTCGCCACCTATGCCTGGCTGCTGGCGCCCTACTCCATCGTCTATCTGGGCATCGTCTTGACGGCAGGGGCCATCGTGGCCCTGCCGATCGCCTTCCGGCGACGCGGGGCGGCAGCCCAATAGCTCCGCCCCGGCCTTGCGGCCGAGGCGAACGGTCTCTGTCATCGCTTGGACGGCTTCTCCTTCACGATCGAACGAACCATCCTTCCGAAGGCGCGGTCGCGTTCGCGCCGCTCGGCAAGGCTGGCCGAGTTGAAGGCCTCCTCGCGTTGGAGCTTCTGCCAGCGCCTGAGCCGCGCCTCGTCGACCTCGCCCGAGGCGATCGCCGCCTGCACGGCGCAGCCAGGCTCGTCCTCGTGGCGGCAATCGCTGAAGCGGCAGCGCGCCGAGAGGTCGGAGAGATCTGCGAACACCTCGGCGATGCCCTCGGAGGCGTCGGTCAGCTGCAACTCGCGCATGCCCGGCGTGTCGAGCACGGCATAGCCTTCCGGCAGCACGTAGAGATGACGGCCGGTGGTGGTGTGCCGCCCCCGGTCGTCGTCCTCGCGGATACCGCCGGTCGCCACCATCGCCTGCCCCGACAGGGCGTTGACCAGCGTCGACTTGCCGACGCCGGACGAACCGAGGAAGGCGACGGTGCGCCCCGCCTTGCACCACGGGGCGAGCTTCTCCTTCGGCTCGGAACCGAGCGCGTCGAGCACCACCACGGCTACGGGCACCGGCGTCGCCGTCGACACCTCGGCCGCCGCCGCCGCAAAGCCCTGGGGATCGTCGGTGAGGTCGGCCTTGGTCGCCACGATCACCGGTTCGACCCCGGCCTCGAAGGCCAGGGCGACATAGCGTTCCAGGCGCGCGACGTTGAAGTCGCGGTTGCAGGAGGTGACGACAAAGACCGTGTCGACATTGGCGGCGATCAGTTGCACCTCGCGGCCGGTGCCGGCCGCCCGCCGTCGAAACAGGCTCTTGCGGGCGAGAAGCCGGCTGGCGCCGGGGCGAGCGGCGTCGTGCAGCAGCCAGTCGCCGACGGTGGCGTCGGCACGCGGCGGCAACGCCGTCCTGACGCCATCGCCCTCGACGCCGAGGCCGCTCCGCTCCACCGAGGTGACGCGGACGGGCGGCGTTCGGGCGAGGTCGTCGATGCTCACCTGTTGGGCGAAGAAAGTGCTCCAGCCGAGCCGCCCCAGAGCATTCGCCGACCAAGCGAATGCTCCAGATTCCTTTGCCGGAGCGGCCGCTTTTCGATCAGGTTGATTCAACCCGATCGACGGGTGCTCTTGGCCGGTTGGCGCATGTATGTTGGAACCGCCCGTGAGGGACGGCATGAAGCGGGAATAGTCCCGTGCCATTGCGGTAGGCTTTCCAAGTTGATCGGCCGCGGGCAAATCGCCCCGGCGCAACACTGTCCAAGTGGGAAAAGCGCAAGTCTCCACACGCCCGCAATATCCGCCGGGCGGCATCAGGTGGACAGGACTTGCGAGGGGAGGACCTTCGGCCTCCCCGCCTTACCGGGGCATACAGCCTCCTTGAGGCAACTCGGACGAAGGCGCGTCGCGGCGTCGGTCCGGCGGTTGCGTCAAAGCGAAAGAATGAAACACACCCGGCGAACCCGTAGCGCGAAGCGTGTCCCGTGAAACGGCCGGAAAATACGCCTGCCGGCCGCCTCTGTCAAAACGGGCGCTTTCAGCCGGCCAATCTGGCGGGCGGTTCCTCGCTTGCCATGTCTTCGAGAGCGGCCGTTTCGCCGGCCGAACGGGCCAGCGTCCTCACCACGTCTTCGAGGCCGACCCGCCCAACGACGGCGCCGTTGGAGTCGGTAACGTCGGCAAACGACAGCCTTGCCTCGACGAGGCGCAGCGCCGCGTCGGCGAGCGACAGCGCCCCCGGGATCCGAAGGGCGGCGGGCGGCCCCGATACGGACTTTGCCAGCGCACCGACCTTGACGACCCGACCGCGGTTGACCTGCCGCACGAAGTCTTCGACGTAGGGCGTAGCCGGCGACAGCACGATGTCCTCGGGCCTGCCCTGCTGCACCAGCTCGCCGTCCTGCATGATGGCGACGCGATCGCCGATCCGGAGCGCTTCGTCGAGATCGTGGGTGATGAAGACGATGGTCTTCCTCACCTCGTCTTGCAGGTCGAGCAGGATGGTCTGCATGTCGACGCGGATCAGCGGATCGAGCGCCGAGAAGGCCTCGTCCATCAGGAGTATAGGCGCGTCGTTGGCGAGCGCACGGGCGAGCCCGACCCGCTGCTGCATGCCGCCCGACAGCTGGCTCGGATATTTGTCCTCGAAGCCGCAAAGACCGACGCGACTGATCCAGTGATGGGCCTCTTCCAGTTGCTCGGCGCGGGAAACGCCACGGATCTCCAGGCCGAACACCACGTTGCCGAGCACCGTGCGGTGGGGCAGCAGGGCGAACTTCTGGAACACCATGGCCGTGGAGGCCCGGCGGAAGGTGCGCAGTGCCTTGGGCTTCAGCGCCCGCACGTCGGTGCCCTCGACGATCACCTCGCCGGCGGTGGGTTCGATCAGCCGGTTGATATGGCGGATCAGCGTCGACTTGCCCGACCCCGACAGGCCCATGATCACCTGGATGTGCCCAGCCTCGATGTCGAGCGACACGTTGCTGAGGCCCAGCACGTGATTGTGCTTTTCGAGAAGATCGGCCTTGCACATGCCGCCGTCGCGGACCGCCTCGATGTATCGCTCGGGATGCGGGCCGAAGATCTTGTAGACGTTGCGGATCTCGATCGAGGTGCTTGACTCAAGCATGTTCGGCCTCGCGATGCTTCTGGAGCCGGCGGCCGAACGCCTGGCTGGTGCGGTCGAAGATGATGGCGATGCCGACGATGGCGAAGCCGTTGAACACGCCGAGCGTGAAATACTGGTTGGCGATGGCCTTCAGCACCGGCTGGCCGAGCCCTTGCACGCCGATCATCGAGGCGACCACCACCATGGACAGGGCGGCCATGATCGTCTGGTTGATGCCGGCCATGATGGTCGGCAGGGCCAGCGGCAGCTGCACCTTGCGCAGCTTCTGCCAGGTGGAGGCGCCGAAGGCGTCGGCCGCTTCCAGAACATCGGGATCGACGAGACGGATGCCGAGGTTGGTGAGGCGGATGATCGGCGGCGCAGCATAGATCACCACGGCGATCAGGCCGGGCACCTTGCCGATGCCCAGCAGCATCACCACGGGAATGAGATAGACGAAGCTCGGCATGGTCTGCATCACGTCGAGCACCGGCAGCATCACGGCGCGCGCCCGTCCGGACCAGGCCATCAGGATGCCGAGCGGAATGCCGACCGCCACCGACAGCAGCGTCGCCACCACGATCATGGCAAGCGTGCGCATGGTGTCTTCCCACATGCCGAAGTAGCCGATGATCAGAAGGGCTGCGGCGGCGCCCACGACGAGGCGCCAACTGCGGCTGGCGAGATAGACGAGACCGACGATCACCAGGAGCACCAGCGGCCACGGCGTGGTGACCAGCAGCCGCTCGACGAAGATCAGGAACGTTCTCAGCGGCAGGAAAAAGTCCTCGACGGTGGCGCCAAACTCGCGCGTGAAAGCGCGGAAGCCACCGTCGATGGCTTTCTTGAGGGCTGTGAGCGTGTCGGCATCCATCACCGGAAAACCGTCAGATACTGTCATGCGTTTGAGTTCTCCTTGTTCGGCGAGGTCGTTGGCGCCGCCCCGGAGACGGACGGGGCGGCGCCATGGGAGCCGTCGCCAAGGAGCGACAGCCACGCCATTACCCTCACCGGGATTCGCACGATCCTGAGGGGGAAAACGGAGCCGGACCGCCGGCCACCGCCTGCTCGTGCCGGCGCGCAGGGCACGCCGACAGTCAACTCGTGAGGATCAGAGCGCCGCCTTGACCTTCTCGGCGACCTCGGCCGGAACCCACTTGGTCCAGATGTCGGCCTTTTCCTTGAGGAAGTAGCGCGCCGCATCCTCGCCGGTCGCCTGGTTGTCGCTCATCCACGCCAGCATCTCGTTCACCGGACCATTGGTGGGGAACGACCGGGTCTTGATGTAGTCGTAGGCAGGACCGGCGTTGTCGGCGAAGGACTTGGTCACCACGGTGAACACTTCCGACTTGGACCAGGCGTTCTTCTTGGGCGCCTCGCAGTCGGGAACGGTGGTGCAGGACTTCCATTCGGCCTCGTCATAGGGGACGTCGAAGCCGAGCTGAACCAGATGATACTTGCCGAGAATGGAGGTCGGCGCCCAGTAGTAGCCGAGCCAGGGCTGCTTGCGCTCGAAGGCCTTGGCGATCGATCCGTCGAGGCCAGCGGCCGACCCGGGGTCGATCAGGTTGAAGCCGCGCTTCTCCGCATCATAGGCCTTGAAGAAGTTGCCGGTGGTTACCTGGCAATTCCAGCCCGACGGGCAGCTGTAAACGGCGCCCCGCGAGGGATCCTCCGGGTCGGGGAACAGATCGGGATGGTTGAGCGCATCGTCGATCGTCTTGATGTCGGGATGGGCCTCGGCAATGTAGTCGGGGATCCACCATCCCTCGACGCCGCCCTCGCCCAGGGCCTCGACCGCATAGACCAGCTTGCCCTCGGCAACCGCCTTGTCGAGCGGTTCGCGCATGGCGTTGATCCAGCCCTCGGGCGCGATGTCGGGCTCGCCCTTCTCGGTCATGGAAGCAAAGGTCGGTTGGGTATCGCCGGGTACGAGGTCGACCTCGCAGCCGTAGCCGTTTTCAAGAATGGCCTTGTCGACCCAGGCGATGAGTTCGGCGGACTGCCAGTTCATGTTCGCAATCGTGACGCGTCCGCAGGTACTGTCCGCCGCGAGCGCCGGAACGAGGGAAGCCGACGCCGCTACGAAAAACGTGGTCGCGAGAAGCTGTTTCATCTTGGTCTCCGGGCTTCGCGTTTCGGTCGTTGCGAATGGTGAGACAGCCCACGACCCCGGACCTCCAAATAGCGGGGCGCCATGCCTTCGGAACTGGGCGTTCAGTCATTCGTCGACGTGCTCGCCACTTCCGAGCACGCGCGGGCAGTATATAGTCAAGTACACCCAAGGCAACTGCAAATTTACTTCAAAAATGCCGTATATCCATCAAAGTATAACCGATTTAGCCGGCATCTTGATACGATTTAAACACATATAGATGGCCTTTATGGAAATAATAGACTGATTCAGATCCTATTTTAACCGCAATACGTCACTGTTAGTCCTTTTTATCTTGCGCCACGAACTCCAGTTTCGTCAGACCTCCAACCCATTCGGAAATAGACCGCTTTTCCGGATGAACAATCAAAAATTGTTGAATCTGAGTTCAAAATCATTGATTGATTCAAATATTAATCGCTCGCTCTTCTTCAAAATTCCGCCAACCATTCGCCACTTCGCCGACACATTCCAGACGCCTCGACTCCCCTCCACGACAAACAGTCGGGGATGCAGCCGTCGCCGTTAACCACCCGTTAACCATGCACTCGGCAAATTCTGCCGGGTGGCGCGGTGTGCGTCGCAGCCGGCAATTCGGAAACGATCGACTTGAGCGACCTCACCACAGCCCCCGAGACAGCCCCGTCCAGGATTCCCTTCGGCCTCAGCGTCCCCACGGGCTCGGACCTGCGCTCGACGATCCTGCGCGGCGACATCGGCCTTGCCGTCGGCATCATGCTGATCATGGTCATCCTGATCCTGCCGATGCCCGCGGTGCTGCTCGACCTGATGCTGGCGGTGTCGATCATCTTCTCGGTGCTGATCATGATGACGGCGCTGTTCATCCAGACGCCGCTGGAATTCACGTCCTTTCCGACGATCCTTCTGATTTCCACGATGCTGCGCCTGTCGCTCAACCTTGCGTCGACGCGCCTCATCCTCAGTCACGGTCACGAGGGAACCGACGCCGCCGGCCACGTCATCCAGGCCTTCGGCGGCTTCGTGATGGGTGGCAACTTCGTCATCGGCATCATCGTCTTCGCCATCCTGATCATCGTCAATTTCGTGGTCATCACCAAGGGTTCGGGCCGCATCGCGGAAGTGGCCGCCCGCTTCACCCTCGACGCCATGCCCGGCAAACAGATGGCCATCGACGCCGACCTGTCGTCGGGCCTGATCAAGGAAGACGAGGCGCGGAAGCGTCGCAAGGACCTGGAAGCGGAAAGCTCCTTCTTCGGCGCCATGGACGGTGCCTCGAAATTCGTGCGCGGCGACGCCATCGCCGGCCTTCTGATCACCTTCATCAACGTCATCGGCGGCATCATCATCGGCACGATGCAGATGGGCATCACGCTGTCGGAAGCCGGCCACTCCTACACCATCCTCACCGTCGGCGACGGCCTCGTCAGCCAGATCCCGGCGCTGATCGTCTCCACCGCCGCCGGCCTGCTGGTGTCGAAGGCGGGCGTATCCGGCTCGGCCGACAAGGCGCTCTCCGGCCAGCTCACCGGCTATCCGGCCGCCCTTGGCATCTCCGGCGTCGTCATGGGCCTGCTGGCGCTCTTGCCCGGCCTGCCGTTCCTGCCGTTTGCCACCCTCGGCGCCGGCGCCGGCGGCCTCGCCCTCTGGGCCAAGCGCCAGAACGCCAGGCGAGACCTCGAAGCCATCGTTGCCCAGGCGGAGGCCGACGCGCCGCCGCCGCCGCCAGCCGAGGAGCCGATCTCCACCGCGCTCAAGATGGACGACCTGCGCGTCGAACTCGGCTACGGCCTGCTGCCGCTGATCAACGACAACGGCAAGGGCGGCGAGAAGCTGTCCGACCAGATCAAGGCGCTGCGCCGGCAGATCGCCTCCGACCTCGGCTACATCATGCCGCCGGTGCGCCTGCTCGATAACGTGCAGCTCGCCGCCAACGAATATGTCATCAAGATCAAGGAAGTGGACGCCGGCAAGGGCACGCTGTTCCCCGGCCAGTACATGGTCATGGACCCGATGGGCGGCAAGGTGACCATCCCCGGCACCCAGACCACCGAGCCCACCTTCGGCCTGCCGGCCACCTGGGTCGATGGGCGCCTGCGCGAGGAAGCGGCGATCCGCGGCTACACCGTGGTCGACCCGGCCACCGTGCTCTCCACCCACCTCTCCGAGACGCTGAAGACCAACGTCTCCGAACTGCTCTCCTACGCCGACGTCAAGAAGCTGCTGTCCGAGGTGTCGTCCGACCAGGCCAAGCTGATCGACGAGATCGTGCCGAGCCAGATCACCGTCTCCGGCATTCAGCGCATTCTGCAACTGTTGCTCGCCGAGCGCGTGTCGATCCGCGACCTCGGCACCATCCTGGAGGGCATCGCCGAGGGCCTGTCCATCTCGCACGCCACGCAGACCATCACCGAGCACGTGCGCGCCCGCCTCGCCCGCCAGATCTGCGCCTCCAACATGGCGCCGGGTGGCTACCTGCCGCTGATCAGCCTGTCGCCCGCCTGGGAGCAGGCCTTCATCGAGAGCATCATCGGCGAAGGCGACGACCGTCGCCTCGCCATGGCGCCCAGCAAGCTGCAGGAGTTCGTCGGCGCGGTTCGCGACCAGTTCGAGGAAGCCGCCAAGAAGGGCGAGCTGCCGGTGCTGATGACCAGCCCGATGAACCGCCCCTTCGTCCGTTCCATCGTCGAACGCTTCCGCGCCCATACCACCGTGATGAGCCAGGCCGAGGTCCACCCCAAGGTTCGCCTGAAGACGGTAAGTCAGCTCTAGCACCTGCCGATCAGGTTGAATCAAGCGGATCGAGAAGCGGCTGCTCCAACAAGTAATCTGGAGCCTTCGCCCGAAAACAGGTGCGATTTCTCTGGCGATCGGAGAACCGAAACCCGGGCCAAGGCCGGCTGGCCTCCGACATATCAATAGCTTAAAGAGCGTATCCCCAAGCGGACAGGTCATCGGCCCGCACACCGAACCGCCGTTGACAGGAAGAGTTGGCGTTGCTAGTCAGGCGTTATGTTATAACATAACAGTAGTGAGCAACCCATGCCCCTTCTTCCCGTGACAGTGCTGTCGGGATTTCTCGGCTCCGGCAAGACGACGCTTCTCAACCACATTCTCAACAACCGCGCCGGCCGCCGCGTCGCCGTCATCGTCAACGACATGAGCGAGGTCAACATAGACGCCGACCTGGTGCGGGAAGGCGGCGGTCTTTCCCGCGTCGACGAGAAGCTGGTGGAGCTGTCGAACGGCTGCATCTGCTGCACCTTGCGCGACGATCTGCTCGCAGAGGTTACCCGCCTCGCCCGCGCCGGCCGCTTCGACTACCTGCTGATCGAGGGCACCGGCATCGCCGAGCCCCTGCCGATCGCCGCCACCTTCGACTTTCGCGACGAGGCCGGCTTCTCGCTGTCCGACGTCGCCCGCATCGACACCATGGTGACGGTGGTCGACGCCATCAACCTCACGGCCAACTTCGGCTCGCACGACCTCCTGGGCGACCGGGGCGAAACGGCCGGCATCAACGACGAGCGCACGCTTGCCGACCTCCTGACCGAGCAGATCGAGTTCGCCGACGTCGTCATCCTCAACAAGGTGACCGATGCCGGCCCGGAACGCGCGGACCAAGCCCGCAAGATCGTCAGGGCGCTCAACGCCGACGCCCGGCTCGTCGAGGCGGATTTCGCCCGTGTGCCACCCGAAAGCGTGCTCGACACAGGCCTGTTCGACCGCGACAAGGCGGAACGGCATCCGCTCTGGGCCAGGGAGCTTTACGGCTTTCGCGACCATGTGCCGGAGACCGAGGAATACGGCATCGCCTCCTTCGTCTACCGCGCCCGACGGCCGTTTCATCCTTGCGCCTTCAGCGCTTTCCTCCGTCAGAGCCTTCCCGGCGTCATCCGAGCCAAGGGGCACTTCTGGCTTGCCACTCGCCCCGAATGGTGCGGCGAGCTGTCGATCGCCGGCGCCGTGTGCCGCACCGCGGCGCTCGGCCGCTGGTGGGCGGCGGTGCCGAAGGAGCGCTGGCCCGACCATCCCGAATGGCGCGAGGTCATGCAGCGCAACTGGCATTCGCACTGGGGCGACCGCCGGCAGGAACTGGTGTTCATCGGCTCCGGCCTGGACGAGGCGGCGATCCGCACCAACCTCGACGGCTGCCTCGTCGGCGACGCGGTGACCATGACCCGCTTCAACCCCGACCGCTACCGCCACCTGCCCGACCCGTTCCCGGCATGGGGACTGGCATCCTGATCCGCCTTTCCCGCCCTCGCGGCAAGCCGCGCCAGCCGCTGCCCACCTGTATCGGTGTCCATTGAGCTTCCGCAATCCTTTCGCGCCCCGCCGCCCCGTTGGAACGTCCAACCGGGCGGCCCTCGTCAAGAACTGGGTTAGGGACCACGCCGGTTTCGGCGACGACGTCGCCATCGCCATCACCGAGATCGCCTGCCGGCATGCCGCCTGCGGCGGCGCGGAAACCCTGGTGATGATCGACGTCGCCACGTCGGACCTGCGCGTCCTGCGCTTTGACAGGGCCTTGGCCGAGATATCGGTCGAGGATGTCCGCCAGGCGATCGAAGCCGCCGGGGGCTGTTCGCCGGACTGAGCATGGTGCATGTTGGGGCGACGCGTCCGTCTCCCTCCATGATCGGTCTCTTCGAACGGCAATGCCCCTGCCAAGCGCCCTTCGCCGTCAGCTTCGCCGAACCGGCTTTGCGCGCCGCATGGCCACGTTGGTGCTTGCCTGCGGTTCACTGGCGCTGTCGCCGGGCCACGCGGCCGACAACGCGCGCGTCCGGCGGATCGCCGCCGAACTCGATATCCCCCGGCGCGCCTGGACCATCTGCACCGTCCACGAGATCGGCCGGGCGGTTCAGCGCGACCGAACCGTCGACGCGGCGGCCGCTGCCGAGGGCGCGCTCTCCCGCTGCGCCCTGGAAGAGCAGGCTCTCAGGACGAAAGCCGTCCAACTGCTGGGCGCCGAAGCGGGACAGCGCGCGATGGAAAGACTGATAGCCGAAGCGCGCGAGGCATTGATTGGATCGGCCCGCACGATGAAGGCCACCATTGCCGCCGGCACCGAAGTCGCGCCCGCCTGGCCACGCGTTGCCCTACCGTCCCGCTAAGCCATCACCGCCCCTCGGCGTAGCGCGCCAAACGCTCGGCCAGCGTGCCGGTGTGCAGCTCGAACAGGTGGTTGTCGTGGTCGTGGAAATAGATCGACCGCCCCTCGCCGGGCACTCGCGCGCGCCCCTCGCGCACGTCGAGCCCCATGTCCCGGATGCGTCTCAGGCAAGCCTCGTAATCGGCATCGGCGATCTTGAACGCCACGTGGTTGTAGGTCCGCGTCGGCAGAGCGTCCCCTTCCATGGTGGCGATCCAGGTGGCGTTCGGCTCGGCGCCGAGAAGGAAGAACCGCTCCCTGGACAGCGAGAACGTATGCTCGCCGCTGTCGTAGACCTTGCGGGCGCCGAGGATGCCGACGAGCACCGCCTCCATCCGGTCGAGATCAGCGACGATGAAGGTGATGTGACTGATCCCTTGAATCATGCCTTGCCTCCTTGCCGCAGGGCCGTTCAGGCCGATGCCGCCCGGTTTTCCCCCGATTAACGTAAACCGCCCCTTAAGGCATCGGCTCTAAACTGTGCGCATGAGACCCTCTCGTATTGCGTCCGGTCTGCTCTCTCTGTTCGTGTCCGCCGCCCTGGCGGGCTGCGGCTTCTTCGAATCCGAGGAGCGCGCGCCATGGCGCGCCCAGGCGGAAGCGGCGTGCTACGCCCGCAACATGGTCAAGCTGTCGCCGCTGATCCAGAGGGCCGGCGCGATCGAGGGCAGAGGCATCTGCGGCATCGATCGCCCCCTGAAGGTCAAGGCGCTGGAAGACGGCGCCGTCAGCCTCGGCTCCCGCTCGCTGGTGCTCTCCTGCCCGATGACGGCGGCGCTCGAACGCTGGGTCGCCGAGGTCGTCATGCCGGCGGCGCTTGCCCGCTACGGCCTGCCGGTGGTCGAGATCAAGAATTTCGGCACCTACAACTGCCGCTCGCGCAACAACATCGCCGGCGCCCGCCTCTCCGAGCACGCCTTCGCCAACGCCTTCGACTTTGCCGGCGTCGTGCTGTCCAACGGCTATACGGTCACCGTCAAGAAGGGCTGGTACGGCAACCCCACCGACCGCGCCTTCCTGCGCGAAGTGACGCGCGGCGCCTGCGGCGCCTTCACCACCGTGCTTGGCCCGGGCGCCGACCGGTCGCATGACGACCACCTGCACCTCGACCTCGCCCACCACAACAACGCCGGCACCTATCGCTACTGCAAGCCGCAGCCGAAGGTGCCGCCGCGCGGCGCGCCGATGTTCACGCCCGATCCGAACATGCCGATGGCGAGCAACCTGCCGACCGATCCCGTCTGGCCCGCCGCGCCGCAGCCGATGCCCGCCAGTCCGACCTACGCGGCCGGCAACCCCGCCTTCGACGCGCCACTGCCGCCGGCCCCGGTCGGCAACGGCGCCTATCCGGTCGCCCAGCAACCTGCCTATCAGCAGCCCGCCTATCAACAGCCGCAACCGGTCTATCAGCCACCGCAGCCCGTCTATGCCGACGTGCCCGCCGTCCAGCCGCCCGGCTGCCCGCCCGGCTACATCTGTACGCCGGTGGGCCAGGGCAATTACGTGCCGCCGCCGGCAGGCGCGGGCAATATCGGCTGGAACGTCGGCGCCCAGCCCCTCCAGGGCTATTCGTCGACCGACATCACC
>CAXXNH010000064.1:0-99853 GCA_963665435.2 uncultured Pleomorphomonas sp.
AACGTTGAGACTCGACTATCCTCTCGACAAAAATTCCGTCGTATTCGACGTTGGAGGATATATTGGAGATTTTGCCGATCGACTCCATAATCGTTTCGGTTGTAGGATTTACTTGTTCGAGCCTTCACCTGATTTTTTTTCATTAAGTCAATCTAGATTTTCGAATGAAGAAAGAATTAAATGCTTTAATTATGGGCTGGGTGGGAAAAATGATGAACTCGCCCTGTCGAGCGAGGGTGATGCTTCTTCTTTAGTAAAGAAGGATTCTCTAGAAGCCGCTGGAAGAATTGTAAGTATACGCTCGTTTGCTGAGGTTATGACGGATTTGGATGTCGCTAAAATTGACTTGCTGAAAATCAATATAGAGGGGGCTGAATACGAGTTGTTGCAGCATATCCTTGATCGGGGGCTGGTAACGAAGATTTGTCATATACAAGTGCAGTTTCATAACTTTGTCGACGGTGCCGATACGTTGCGGTCAAATATTCGTGCGGAATTGGCAAAAACACATAAGGAACATTGGTGCTATAAATTTGTGTCCTCTTAAGCTTCATTTCGTGCAATACTGGCATAGGAAGGAAGCAGCATGGATGCCCCGGAGAAAGTGGCGCGTCAGCGCCTGAGCGTTCTGGAACTGGCCGAGCAACTGGGTAACGCGGCGGAGGCCTGTCGCCGTCGCGGCATGGATCGGACGAGCTTCTACGAGTGGAAGCGACGGTTTCGGCTCGAAGGTCTAGCGGGTCTGAAGGACCTGCCGCCGATCCACAAATCGCACCCGCAGACGACGCCGGTCGAGGTAAGCGAGCGCATCCTCGCCCTGGCCCTCGATCACCCGGCCTATGGCTGCAATCGCATCGAGGCGATGCTGATGCTGGAGGGCAAGCGGGTGTCGTCGATCACCATCCAGAAGATCCTCAACGACCACAATCTCGGTACGCGCTGCGACCGCTGGCTGGCGCTGGAGGCCCGCAAGGCCGAGACCCCGATCGAGCTTTCCGCCGAGCAGGTCGCCTTCATCGAGAAGCTCAATCCGGCGTTCCGCGAACGCCACGTCGAAAGCGCCATGCCCGGCGAATTGTTGTGTCAGGACACGCTGTTCGTCGGCAATCTGAAGGGCATTGGCAAGGTCTATCTCCACGCCGTGGTCGACACCTTCGGCTCCTATGCCTTTGGCTTCCTGCACGTCTCCAAGCAGCCCGAAGCGGCGGTCTCGGTCGTGCACAATGACGTGCTGCCGTTCTACGAACGCGTCGGGCTCAAGGTCGGCGCCATCCTGACCGACAATGGCCGGGAGTTCTGCGGCACCGACGCGCACCCGTTCGAACTCTATCTTGCGCTGGCCGGCATCGAGCATCGCAAGACCCGGGTTCGCACACCGCGCACCAATGGCTTCGTCGAGCGCTTCAACGGCACGGTGCTGGACGAGTTCTTCCGGGTGAAGATGCGCGAGACCTTCTACGCCAGCGTCGAAGCCCTGCAAGACGACCTCGACGCCTGGCTCGTCCACTACAACACCGAACGACCCCATCTCGGATACCGAAACATGGGTAGAAGGCCATGGGAAACCGTCAGCAAATTCATCAGCCAAGAAGCTTAAGGACTTAAGAGGACATCTAACGTAAGCGGGCGTCCAGGTTGACATTAGAAGGCGCAACATCCAAAGCTGAATCGTTCGATTATAGGCCGGAAATGCAGCTGAAACATCAACTAGAAGCTCAACTCGGAACGAAACCAAAAGGCACGTTATGCGTGCAGATTTTCGGCGGCCTCGGGAACCAGATGTTTCAATATGCCGCCGGACACGCGGTTGCGCATCGCCTCGGCGTCCAGTTATTGCTCGATCCGGTAGATTCGAGCCGTCTTGATCATACGCAATATGGTATGGAGACTTTCAATCTGGGTGCGACCGTCTGGCAAGCGGACCAGACGCCACGCAGAACTCCACTTTTAGATTTCTTCCGCAAGCCCAAAGCCAAGAAACATTTCCTGAGATGGCCAGGCCCCCTCTACAGGCACGAGGGACAAGCCTACGACTCGTCCATAGAATCGATTGGTCCCGGCACCTATCTCATGGGCTACTTCCAGTCCGAGCGCTTCTTCACCAACGTCGCCGACGATATTCGCGCTGCCTTTTCCCTCGCGCACGTAACAAGCGACAGGGACCTTATTGCCGCGCTTGAAGCTGGCCCATATGTTGCAGTGCACATCAGGCGTGGCGATTACGCCAATGACAAGAAAACAACCGCCACTCACGGCCTGTTGGGAGCAGAGTACTACGAACTCGCTCGCGCTTTGATGGATCAACTAGTGCCGGGCGCTCACTACCTTGTGTTCTCCGACAACCTGCATGTCGCTGCACAACTGACGGAACATTGGCCGAACCGCCTCCTTTCGCCGGGCAAGAGCCGGGAAGAAGATCTCCGGCTGATGAGCTTGTGTCGGCACCATATCATTGCCAATAGTACCTTCAGTTGGTGGGGGGCTTGGCTGGCGCAGGCCGGCGACAAGAGAGTGATCGCCCCACGCCGCTGGTTTGCCCGCGATAAAATGCTTAAGACCTTTACGGACGATATTTACCCGGACGGCTGGCTTCTCGTCTGAAGCCAGGGTGGAGAGGCAAAGCGCGTGCGCGTCTTCCTGATTAATCTTGATCGCGACGTCGATCGGTTGGAGCATATGAGGGAACAGCTCGCTCGTGCCGGGTTACCCTATGAACGCGTCCCAGCCTGTCGCGGAGATGATCTTCCGGAATGGCTTCGTCCCTATTTCGAACCGGCTGAAGGGGCTGACCCGCAGGCGTTGTCGCCGGGTGAGATCGGTTGCTATGCCAGCCACCTCAGCATCATGCGTCATCTGGTCGAGACACCCGAAGGGGGGCCGGCGCTAGTGCTCGAGGACGACCTGCGGATCGACGACGGCCTCAGGCCCCTCCTTGCCGGATTGGAGCGACTGCCGTCGGACTGGGACATGATTCGCCTTAGCAATCCTGCCAAATCGGCAGCCGTGGTCCGAAGACATGTGGAGGGCGTCGGCGATATCGTCACCTACTGGCGCGTTCCGAACAATACCGGAGCTTTTCTGATTACCCCGCGCGGTGCGAAACAGTTCCTTACCTATGGTGGGCGACGCCTGCGCGCCATCGATGAAGACCTGCGGCGGCCCTGGGAGCACGGCCTGAGGATCTATGGCCTCCTTCCACCCCCGATCGAGGCCAACATACTGGTTTCGTCCATTGGCAATACGCGACGGGAGCTTCCAGCCCGCAAACGCTTCAAGGCGGCGCCTCGCCACAGACTGGACGAGCTTGCCTTCAGAATAAGGGAATTTGGGTTGTTCGGCTCGGTCGTCTGCTGGATCAGATCGCATCTCAAGCGCTGATGTCATCGGAAGTCTTGGCTCGGATTGTCTCCCGGGATTCCTGGCGGAGGATTTCCCACGTCATGGCAATCCTCAATGCCCGGCCGGCACTGAGGCTTGCGGCGATCACAAAGCCTTCCGCGCCGACGGCAAAGAGGCGGCGGATGAAATAATTCTTGAAGAAAAACCACAAGGGGTCGGCGAGGAGACGAAACGACGACGGATTTCTGCCCTTCTGCACCCAGTCGCGCGCGGACAGTTCACTGTAGTTGCGGATCTTGTCCCACATGTGAGCGAAAGACCGCAACGATATGTGTGCGACGTCTCCTTTCAGAACGACGGGCTTGCCGCCGTCGCGAATCTCCACCTTGTCATGGACCGTGCTCGACTTGAAGCCGGCCCGCCGCCTGTCATAGAGCCTGGGTGTCACGTTGGTCGGATTGAAATAGCCGGGCCGCGAGCTGGCCGCCAGACGGCTCACGTGACGGATCCTCAGCGAGTAGGCAACGGCGCGCACCTTTTCCGCCATGGCAAACACCTCGCGTATCGAAGCCTTCGCCTCATCGAGAAGGATTTCGTCGGCGTCGAGGTTGAGCACCCAATCGTGCTTGCAAAGGCTTTCGGCGTAAACCTTCTGCTCGCCGAAGCCCGTCCAGTCGCGATGATAGACCCGATCGGTATGACGGCGGGCGATATCGAGCGTTCCGTCGGTCGAACCACTATCGACCACGATGATATCATCGCAGAGATCCGCCAAGGCATCGAGAACCAGTGGCAGTCGCTCGGCCTCGTCCCGACAGATGATGAAGACGGACATCGGCAATCTGCCTGGAACATCCGGCCCCTGTCCGCCCGATAACCTTGCTTCCTCCATCTCGTCCCTCAATGTCTTGGCAAGACGGTCAGGCACACCTTAACGCTTGGCAATGCCCAAATCCTCTTCGAGAACGGAAAGTCTCTCGGCCCAAGTCAAGCCGCGCCCATGGGGTACGGCGGCCGCCGCCATTCTGCTCCTGAGTTCGGTGTCCTCTACGAGACGGTGAATGGCATCCGTGATGGCATCAACGTCGCTCCCGGGCACGATGATGCCCGTGACACCGTCCTGAACCGCATCCGAGGCGCCCCCCGAGTCACCTGCCACCACGGGTAGTCCATGTAGCGCCGCCTCGGCGAACACCATGCCAAAGCCTTCCTCACGCGTACCTTCGCGCCGCGTCGGCATCAGAAAAACATCTGCGCTCGACAGAAGCGCCGACTTTCGTCCGCCGACGATAACACCGGCAAACACCACGCTATCGTCAAGACCAAGGTCGCCTGCGATTCCCTTGAGCCGAGCGAGGTCGTCACCTGCGCCCGCGATCACATATCGCAGGTTGGGACAATCGGCCGCCACCTTCGCCACGGCCTTCAGCGCGTTGTCGATCCCTTTGAGAGGTTCCAGCCGGCAAAGAGAAACCAACCGGGGACCGGCGTTGCCCCAGAGCGAGGCAGCCCATGCGACGTCATCGAAAGTCGTCTCGCTTCGTTCCTCGATCGGAGGCGGCCGCACCGCCAACCGATCGGCACCGGCATAACTGGCCACCCGATCACGGGTAAACCGAGAGTTAGCCAAAATCATCGACGCCAACGGCAGGACGACCTCGATCCGGCGCCTCTTTCGCGACGACGGCGCATCGGGATATTCGTTACCATGGGCAAAGGCGATAATGCGTTGGAACCGGCCGGCCACACCGGACAGCCTCAGCGTTTCGAGACTTTTCCAGCTGTCGGCAAATAGCGCGGTCTCAAATCCTAGCTTCTTAGTGACGGCACGCAGTGCCAGCGCTTTCCTTAAGCGCCGCAAAGGGCGCCATCCTGAGAAGTAGCGAACATCGGCGCCATCCAGCGAAGAGGAAACGCCCCGCCCGTCAGCCAGCACGACAACCTTGTGACCGCGCGCCGCCAGCAGGCGGCTGGCGTTGCCCATCAAATTCTCGATCCCACCAACGGCGGGTGGAAAGCACTGGGTCAGAATGACAACCGTAGCCATCAACGTTTCCTCACGCAACGAGCGACACGCTTACTTCTCGAGGAGGATGTCGGCAATCGGTGCCAAAGAGGCCGACTCGCGTCGGTCAGCCATTGCTGCCTGCGAAGTTTCGCACCAAAGCGCCAATCCGATCCAGACCCTGCCCCGAAGAGATATGATGGTTACCGATGAAAAGGCCACTTCTGTCTATTTCTTCGGCCACCGGCGTTGCCCCAGCGATCGAGTGGTCGAGATGCTTCATCACCGGGTTGGCCAGAAAATTGCCTGCAACGATGGGTCGGCACTCCACACCCGAATCCCGCAAGCATTGCACAAGATTGGCCCGCCGGCCGGCAAGAGCCCCCTCAAGCAGCAAGGAGAACCCAAACCAGGAGCTTTCACCCGTTTCCTTCTGCAGACGGACACCGGGAATGCCTGCGAACTCTTTTTGGAACGCCACGGCATTCTCCCGCCTCACACGCACAAACTCGGGCAGTTTGCGCAACTGGCTGCGCCCGATGGCGCCTTCCATCTCGAGAGGTCGCAGATTGAAGCCCGGAAGCACGAAACGGAACAGACGGGTGAACTCGTCCACACTGTTGTCGAGATGACTGTGCGAGGGCTGCTCCCGCAGCCAGCCATGTGCCCTAATGCTCAGCATGGTGTGATAGAGGGCCTCATCATCAGTCACCACGACACCTCCCTCCATCGTGCAGATGTGATGGGAGAAAAACGTCGAGAAAGTGCCGAAAGCGCCGAAGGTACCGGCCGACTTTCCGTTCAGCGATGCCCCCATGGATTCGCACGTATCTTCGAACAGCAGCAGGCCATGTCGGTCGGCAATATCCTTGAGACGAGCCATGTCGCAAGGATTTCCCAACAGATGCACGACGAAGATCGCCTTCGTCCGATCGGTAATAGCCGCTTCGACCAGATCGAGATCGAGATTGAGCGTATCTCGATCGACATCCACGAAACGCAAAACGAGACGATTCTGGTGGACGGGATAAAACGTCGTACTCCAGGAAACTGTGGGGACGATGACCTCGTCGCCCGTCTTCAGCCCGAAGGCCGGATGATAGAACGCCGCCGTCACACCCAGAAGATTGGCGGAAGAGCCGGAGTTGACCATCACCGCATAGCGGCTGCCAAAATGGGCGGCGAACTCCTCCTCAAAGGCGCGAACCTCATCTCCCATCGTGAATCGCCCGCTCGCCACGACACGATCGATGGCCGCTTTCTCTTCGTCGTCCCAGGTGGTCGAGGCCAGCGGATAGGTTGTCATCTCAATGAACTCAGCTGGAGGTGTCGAGCTTGGAAAGCATGCCGGCGTAAGCGCTCCGCATGCCGTCCTCGATGGAAGTCGTGGCCTGCCAACCCAGCCCGCGGGCCAGAGAGACATCCATCAGCTTGCGCCTCATGCCAACCGGGGCGGTCAAATCATGCACGAAGCGACCGGTGTAACCAACTGCCTTGGCCGCCATCTCATAATATTCATTGACAGTGAAATCGGCACCGACACCGACATTCAGCAACGACGGTAACTCCTCGACCCGATCGCCATGCGTCACGATGAAGTCGGCGAGATCGTCGGCGTAGAGAAATTCGCGGCGAGCCAGTCCGTCACCCCATATCGTGACCTCGTCCAGACCTAAAATCCGCGCCTTGTGCAACTTCAGCAAGGCGGACGCGATAAGGTGTCCACGCTCCAAATCGAAGTGATCGTCCGGTCCGTAGAGATTGCAGGGAACGAGCGTTCTATAGGCAAGGCCGAACTCGGTGGAGATCGCGGAACAATGGCGACTGCCCGTGATCTTAGCCAGGGCGTAACCTTCGTTGGTTTCTTCCAGAGGGGCGATCAGGACATCGGATTCGACAAGCGACCGCCCAAGATCCTTCGGATACATGCAGGAGCTGCCGATGAAGAGGAACCTGGGCACCCCCGAGCGGCGCGCTTCCTCGATCAGCAAAGTGTTCATCAGGGCGTTGTCCGCCAGGAAAGCCGTGGGATGCACGATATTGGCGCGAATTCCACCGACGGTCGCCGCGGCATGAATGACAAGATCATAATGGTAGGTTGCCAAATGAGCGCGAACCGCATGCTGGTCCAGCAGGTCCAGTTGCGATCGCCGCGGCGAGGTCACTTCCCACTCGCTTGCCTTGCGCTTCAGCACGCGAAAGATCGCCCGCCCCAGCAAACCGGAGCCGCCCGTCAACAGCACTCGCATCGCCATCCCCCTTCAGAGAAGCGGACCAACATTGATATCGGCCTCGACCATCTCGCGGACGAGCTCCTCGAAACGGCAGGCCGGCTGCCAGCCGAGAACACGTTTGGCCTTCGCCGCGTCGCCGATCAACAGGTCGACCTCCGCCGGACGGAAATGACGCGAATCGACTTCCACCAGGGTGCGACCGGTCGCCGTGTCGAAGCCTATCTCATCGACGCCCGTCCCCTTCCAGGCGATGCTCATGCCAACGCTAGCAAATGCTAGCTCGACGAACTCGCGCACACTGTGCCCTTCTCCGGTGGCGAGAACGAAATCATCCCCCTCGTCATGCTGGAGAATGCGCCACATCCCCTCGACATAGTCGCGAGCATGCCCCCAATCGCGAACGGCATCGAGGTTGCCCAGCCACAGACGCTCCTGGCGCCCCTGGCTGATGGCAGCAACGGCGCGCGTTATCTTGCGAGTGACGAACGTTTCGCCCCGCCGGGGACTCTCGTGATTGAACAGAATGCCGTTGGAAGCGTGGAGACCGTAGGCCTCACGATAGTTGACGGTGATCCAGAAGGCGTAGAGCTTTGCCACGCCATACGGCGAGCGCGGATAAAACGGCGTACTCTCGCGCTGCGGCGTTTCCTGCACGAGCCCATAGAGTTCTGACGTCGAGGCCTGATAAAAGCGGGTCTTCTTTTCGAGACCGAGAATGCGGATGGCTTCGAGGAGCCTGAGCGCACCGGTCGCATCGGCGTTGGCCGTATATTCAGGGGTCTCGAAACTGACCTGCACGTGGCTCTGCGCCGCCAGATTGTAGATTTCATCCGGCTGTACCTGCTGTACGATGCGGATGAGGTTGGTCGCGTCGGTCATATCCCCATAATGGAGATGGAAGCGCCCATCCGGCTCGTGAGGGTCGGAAAAGATGTGATCGATTCGCTGGCTATTGAGAGATGAAGAGCGTCTCTTGATGCCATGAACCGAATACCCTTTGCTAAGCAACAACTCTGCCAAATAAGAGCCGTCCTGCCCGGTTATGCCTGTGACAAGCGCGGTCTTGGTCATCTTTCCGGAATCTCCCTGCTGCCGCTGCCTCTTGCGCGGCCCGAAGTGGCGCCGCATCCTTATTCCACATTTTCGCGGCAGACTAGCGCCACTTGAATTACCAGTTCATATAGCAATCCAAAGTCCGCGGACTTGGCGTTGATGGCTAATCCATAAAGAGGCAACTCAAGCTTGGTAAATTCCCGTCATCCCCCCTCCCCCCGCATCCTGCAGCTTCTCCCCGCGCTCGGCGATGGCGGGGTCGAGCGCTCCACGGTGGAGATGGTCGGCTATCTCCGCGAGCGGGGCATCGTCAACTTCGTGGCGAGCGGCGGCGGCGATCTGGTGGCGGCGGTCGAGGCCGGCGGCGCGCGGCATTTTGCCATTCCGGTCGGCCGCAAATCGCCCTGGGCGATGGTTCGCAATGCCTTCGCCGTGGCGAAAGTGATCGATGCCGAGGCGATCGACATCGTGCATGCCCGTAGCCGGGCGCCGGCCTGGGCCGGCTGGCTGGCCGTTCGCCTTGCGCGCCGCCGGTGCCGCTTCCTCACCACCTTCCACGGCGTCTACGGACATGGCAACGCGCTGAAGCGCCTCTACAATCGCGTCATGCTGCGCGGCCCGCTGGTGGTTGCCAACTCCCAGTTCATCCGCCACCATATCGAAACTGTCTACGGCTACCCGGCCGACCGCATCGTGGTGGCGGCGCGTGGCATCGAACCCTCGCTATTCGACCCCGCCACCGTGTCCGAGGCGCAAAAAGCCGCTGTCCGGCAGGAGTTCGGCGTCAGCGACGGTGAGCCATCGCTGATCATGGTCGGCCGCATCACCGGCTGGAAGGGCCACGCGGTGCTGATCGACGCGCTGGCCCGCTGCGCCGACCGCCCCTGGCGCCTCGTGCTGGCCGGCAGCGGCAGCGACGGCGTCATCGCCGATCTGCAAGCGCGCATCGCAGAGCATGATCTCGCCAAGCGCGTCACCCTGGCCGGCAGCCGGCGCGACATACCAGTGCTGCTCGCCGCCGCCGATCTCGCCTTCTCCGCCTCGACCAGACCGGAAGCCTTCGGCCGCGCCGCCATCGAGGCCGAGGCGATGGAAACACCCGTCATCGCCACCGACCATGGCGGCAGCCGCGAAACCGTGCTGCCCGGCCGCACCGGCTGGCTGGTTCCCCCGGGCGATGCCGAGGCCATGGCCGCCGCCATCGGGCAAGCGCTGGCTTCCCCCGAAAGGCTGAGGGACATGGGGCGGGCCGGCCGCGCCTTCGTTCTGGAGAATTACACCACCACGCGCATGCTGGAGCAGGAGTTCTCCGCCTATCGCCGCCTGATGGAGATGGCGCCATGACCGGCCGTCCCTCGGTCTGGATCCTCACCGACGGCAAGGCCGGCGACGAGTTGCCGCTCACCGGCATCGCCGAGGCGTTGGGCGTCACGCCCGAACTCCGCCGCGTCCATCCGCGCAAGGCCTTCGCCCTGCTGATGCCTTGGGGGCCGATCGACTGGCGCGAGCGGTCAAGCCTGGCCGGTTCGCCGCTGGCCCCGCCCTTTCCCGACATCTGCCTTGCCACCGGGCGACGCGCCGTCGCCTATCTGAGACACCTCAAGCATCTGTCTCCCAGCACCTGCACGGTGCTGTTCAAGGATCCGCGAACGCGCCGCTACGGCGCCGACCTCGTCATCGTCCAGGCGCACGACAGGCTGCGCGGCCCCGGCGTCATGGTGGTGACGACGGCGCCCAACCGCCTCTCCGCGCAACGGCTGGAGGCCATCCGCGCCGAGCCGCCAGCCGATCTCGCCGTATTGCCGCCCCCGCGCCTTGCCGTGTTGATCGGCGGCGACAGCCGTCATCATCATTTCAGCGCCGGGGATACCGACCGATTGATGGCCGGGTTCAGAGCGCGCGTCGCCGCAGGCGCCTCGCTGATGATCACCGCTTCGCGGCGCACGCCGCCAGCGCTCGCCACTGCCCTCGCGACGCTCGCCGAGGAGAATGCGCGCGTCGTCTTCTGGAGTGGCGAGGGCGCCAATCCCTTCCTCGCCTACATGGCGCTCGCCGACGAGTTGATCGTCACCGCCGATTCCACCAACATGATCGGCGAGGCTGCGACGACCGGCCGGCCGATCCAGATCTTCCACCCGTCGGGGGGGCATCCGAAGATCGAACGATTCATCGGCCTTTTGAGCCGGGAGGCGAGCATCGGCCGCTTTCCGGACGCCCCTGCCACGGGCAACTACCCGCCGATCAACTCGACGGCCGAAATTGCCGCCGCCGTGCTGGCGGCCTGGCAATTGGTTCGCACCGGCTGAAAAGGCTGGGATCAATCCGCCGCGACAGCGTCGGGCTTCTCGTCCTTGAACTGCAGCGCCCGCAGGTGGGCGTAGAGCCCGCCTTCCGCCATCAGTTGCTCGTGGTTGCCCTTCTGCACCACCTCGCCCTTGTCCATCACGTAGATGATGTCGGCGTCTCGCACCGTGGCGAGGCGGTGGGCGATGACGAAGGTGGTGCGGCCTTTCATCAACCGTCCCAGCGCTTCCTGAATGTCGCGTTCGGCCTGGGCGTCGAGCGCCGAGGTGGCTTCGTCGAGCAGCAGGATCGGCGCCTGCCTCAGGATGGCGCGGGCAATGGCGATGCGCTGGCGCTGGCCGCCGGAAAGGTTGCCGCCGCCCTCGCCGACGCGCGCCTCGAAGCCGCCGGGCATGGCCATGATGAAGTCGTAGGCATTGGCGTCGCGCGCCGCCGCCTCGATCTCGGCGCGGCTCGCCTCGGGGCGACCGTCGGCGATGTTGGCCGCCACCGAACCGTCGAACAGGAAGGTGTCCTGCGTCACCAGCGCCACGTGGCGGCGCAGCGACTCCACGGTGAAGCCGCGAATGTCGGTGCCGTTGACCAGCACGGCACCACCCGTAGGATCATAGAAGCGCTCGACCAGCGAAAACACCGTCGACTTGCCGGCACCCGACGGACCGACCAGCGCCACCACCGAGTTTTCCGGCGCCGTCAGGGTGAGGCCCTTCAGCACCGGCGCCTCGCCATAGGCGAAATCGACGCGATCGAAGGTGACGGCGGCGCTGTCGAACTTCGCCTCCACGGCATCCGGCGCCGACTGCAACTCCGGCACCTCGTCGAGCACCTCGTACATCATGCGCACGCCGACCAGCGCCTTTTCAAGGTCGAGGTTGAAGCGAGCCAGCCGCTTGGCGGGCTCGTAGGCCATCAGCAGCGCCGTGATGAAGGAGAAGAAGGCGCCGGGGTCGGCATTGTAGTGGACGATCTGATAGCCGCCGAACATCACCACGAAGGCGATGGCAAAGCCGCCCAGCGTTTCCATCAGCGGGCTGGAACGGGCGCCCAGCGTGGCGATGCGGTTGGAGAGCTTCTCGACGTTGCCCGTCGCCACGTTGAAGGCCGCGCGCAGCCGCTCTTCCAGGCCGAAGGACTTGACGACGCGGATGCCCTGCACGCTCTCCTGCACGATGGTGACGATCTGGGCCGAAGTCACCACTTCCTTGCGCGCCGCCGTGCGCACCTTCTTGAGCAGATGGGTGATGCCGTAAACGGCGGGCGGGGCGATCAGCAGCGACAGGGCCGACATGGTCGGGTTCTGCACCACCATGACGGCGACGAGCGAAACCAGCGTGAACAGGTCGCGGCCGAGGCTGACCACGATCAGGTCGATCGCCGCACGCGCCGCCGACGCGTTCTGCGAAATGCGCACCATGATGTCGCCGAGCGCGTGCCGCTGAAAGAAGGCGATGTCCTGCCGCAGCACCGCCTCGTAGAGCTGCCGTTGCAGCCGGGCCACCATGCTGTTGCCGATCTTGGTCAGCGTCACCGACGAGAAGTAGGTGGCAAAGCCCTTGACCAGATAGATGACGACAATGGCGCCGGCGATGACGAACACCAGCGCAGCGTCCTTGTCGATGAAGATCTTGTTGATGATGTCCTTGATGATATAGGCGCTGCCGGCCGTGGCCAGCGCCGCGATCACCATCATCGACAGTGCAAAGGCGTAGCGCCGCGCATAGGGCCGGAAGTTTGTGCGGAACAAGCGCACCAGCGGCCCGAGCTTCTGCTCCGGCCCGATGAAACCGGCGAACCTGTCCTTGAGGAAACTCACGCGCGCACTCCACATCCGACCGGTCGGTGGCCAATGACGGCGCTAGCGGTCAAGCGCCTGCCCGATGAAAGACGACAGGGACATGCTACGCCCGTCGGCAGCTGTCAACAGCGCCCACCCCGATCCGCTTGGCCGAAAACCCTGCGTCACGCCGCCGATATCACACCACAACCGGCTCGTTCTTGATCTGCCTCAGCGTCAGGCTGGTGCGCACCTGGCCGACGTTGGGCGTCGCCGTCAGTTGCTCGATCACGAAGTTCTGACAGGTCTTGAGGTCGGGAGCGACGCATTTCAGGATGAAGTCGATCTCGCCCGACTGCATCCAGCTCTCGCGCACCAGAGGCCAGTTCTTCACCCGCGCCTCGAAACCGAGGATTTCCGCCTCCGACTGCGAAGTGAGCGAGATGAAGGCGAACAGCGTCACATCAAAGCCCAGCGTCTTCTCGTCGATCAGGGCGCGGTAGCCTTGAATGACGCCTGCCTCTTCGAGCGCGCGAACGCGGCGCAGGCACGGCGGCGCCGAAATGCCGACGCGGCTCGCCAGCTCGACGTTGGTCATGCGCCCGTCGGCCTGCAACTCGCGCAGGATTTTCCAGTCGATGGCGTCGAGACGGGCCTTCATGTCGCATCCTCCGGAGAGCCGCCAGAAACGGGCGTTTGCCGGCCGGTGAGTCCCTCCGGCCATGCCTCTCGCTTCGGCGCGGAACATACCGTTCCGATCACCGCGACGAAAGCATCTTTCGGCGGCACGAACACATATTATAAGGGCGATGCCTGCGTCCACCGGCCATTCGGCAGGGGACGACGCGCCGTGCCGGAGCTCGCCGACGTCCCGCCGCCTTGAAACGCGGGGGCCGGACACCTAACATTCGGTCCACTCCGGACGCCGCCAGTGGCGCCCTGCCAGCGCCCTCGCGGCGATGGCGAACGAAACGAGACGAGCATGACGCACACCCATACCAAGGTCCTGATCATCGGCTCCGGCCCGGCCGGCTACACCGCCGCCATCTACGCCGCCCGCGCCATGCTCGAGCCGATCCTGATCGCCGGCCTGCAGCAGGGCGGCCAGCTCACCATCACCACCGACGTCGAGAACTATCCGGGCTTCGCCGAGGCGATCCAGGGCCCGTGGCTGATGGAGCAGATGCGCACCCAGGCCGAGCACATGGGCACTCGCCTCGTCTCCGACATCGTCACCACGGTCGACCTTTCCAAGCGGCCCTTCACGCTGACCTGCGATTCCGGCGACACCTATTCCGCGGATGCGCTGATCATCGCCACCGGCGCCCAGGCCCGCTGGCTCGGCCTGCCGTCGGAGCAGAAGTACCAGGGCTTCGGCGTGTCGGCCTGCGCCACCTGCGACGGCTTCTTCTATCGCGGCAAGCAGGTGGTGGTGATCGGCGGCGGCAACACCGCCGTCGAGGAAGCGCTCTATCTCACCCACCACGCCGAGAAGGTCACGGTGGTGCATCGCCGCGACGCCTTCCGCGCCGAGCGGGTGATGCAGAACCGCCTGTTCAACCACCCGAAGATCGAAGTGATCTGGAACAGCGTCGTCGACGAGGTGCTGGGCAAGGAGGGCTTCCCGCCATCCGTCACCGGCGTCCGCCTGAAGAACGTCGTCACCGGCGACACGCAGGACATCGCCGCCGACGGCGTGTTCGTCGCCATCGGCCACGCGCCGGCCACCTCGTTGTTCACCGGTCAGGTTCAGATGAAGTCGTCGGGCTATATCTGGACGGCGCCCGATTCGACGGCCACCTCGGTGCCCGGCGTCTTCGCGGCCGGCGACGTCACCGACGAGCATTTCCGCCAGGCCGTGACGGCCGCCGGCATGGGCTGCATGGCCGCGCTGGAAGCCGAACGCTATGTCGGCGCCCTGGAAACTGATACCAAGGTTGCGTAACCAACTGGCAGGGCGACGCAATTCAGGGCTTGCGCCAGAACGCGGATGCGCCAAGGTAGAAACCACGCTCGAAAAGTTTTCATACTTTTCGGATAAATGGGTGCCATAGGAAAAAATGACGAGCCCGTTCGAAAAGTCGCCAAACTTTTCGGGCAGGCGGATGTGCTAGAGCAACACCAGCAAAAGTGGGTACCGGTTTTGCATCCGGAGTTGCTTGAAACAAGGAGATAGAGTGCATTGGCGAACCAAGGTTCGCCGGATGTGCTCTGGAGCATTGTGCGGAAAAGTGGGAACCGGTTTTCCGCAAGAGCAATGCGACACGTAGGAACTGGAGCAACGATTTGCGTTCGCCAGAACGCGCGTTGCTCTAGAACAAGGACGCGGCAAGGCCGGCCCGCTAGACCGGCCCCTGCCCGATACGAGCAAGCGATGGCCGAGAGCGGCCAGCGCCATCAAGGGGGCGGTAAAGGGGGTAGCGATGGATTGGGACAAGCTCAGAATATTCCATGCCGCCGCCCATGCCGGGAGTTTCACCCACGCCGGCGACACGCTGAACATGAGCCAGTCCGCCGTCAGCCGTCAGGTCAGCGCCCTCGAGCAGGATCTCGCCGTACCGCTGTTCCACCGCCACGCGCGCGGCCTCATCCTCACCGAACAGGGCGAACTGCTCTATCGCGCCGCCCATGACGTTCTCCTGAAGCTGGAAGACGTGCAGGGTCGGCTGACCGACAGCCGGGAGCGCCCCTCCGGCTCGCTGCGCGTCACCACCACCGTCGGCATCGGCTCAACCTGGCTGACCTCGCGCGTCGACGAGTTCGTCGACCTCTACCCCGACGTCCAGCTCCAGCTCATCCTCAACGACGACGAACTCGATCTCGCCATGCGGCAGGCCGACGTCGCCATTCGTCTGCGCCAGCCGACGCAGCCCGATCTCATCCAGCGCAAGCTGTTCACGGTGCACTTCCACCTGTTCGCATCGCCCGCCTACATCAAGCGCTTCGGCAGCCCGAAGACCATCGAGGACATCGACGAGCACCGGATCATCACCTTCGGGGTTGCCGCGCCCAACTACTTGCGCGACATGAACTGGCTCGAAAGCGTTGGCCGGCCCTACGACAATCCGCGTCTGCCGGCCCTCAGGGTCAACAATCTCGTCGCCATCAAGCATTCGGTGCAGCGCGGCGTCGGCATCGCGCTTCTTCCCGACTATCTGGTCGAGGAGGATTCGGGTCTTCAGCAGCTGATCCCCGAGGTCGATCTCCTCTCCTACGACACCTACTTCGTCTATCCCGACGAACTCAGGAACTCCGCGCGCGTCCACGCCTTCCGCGATTTCCTGGTGTCGAAGGCCCAGCGCTGGTCCTACTAGAGCCCGTCCGGCGAACCCTGGTTTGCTGCATACTCCAGCCCGCCATCCTTCCCGACTCTGGCAATCGGATTTTCCGAGGCCGGCCCCTCTTTTCCGGTGCGATGGCCTAATACCTCGGTATTAGCCGCCAACAGATCCAACGTATCGTTGTGCGCTCCGAACAGGACTCGCGTTTCCCCTTAATGGAAAACACCAACAAACCGTAAAGACTTCACGAGGATGTTACGGTTTGGGCAAAATAACCGGGATATTGCATAGCAGATTTGCAGTTTGCCTCCTTGTTTTGCACCGGTGGCGGGTGCATATAGACCTCAGCTGATGTGTTGGTTCCCTCGCCATCCTCCCGGCGAAAGCGAATCTTCAGCTGTTCCCCTCTGGAAGGTGCGGCATCGTCCCTGCGATCCGCATTCCAAAACTTAATAGCCGGGCTCACGCCCGGCTTTTTTTTTTGCGCCGCCCGTCCCCCTCCCGCCGAAGCCCATTGGTTCCGCTCCAAGAACCGGAAATGCCCGCGTTCGCACGGGTTTGACCTTGCGCAACCGCGCGCACCGCAATAGATCAAGGGGGGTCGTATTTAAACCGATACGATTGACCTCCTCAACGTTCGGAGACGCCTTTAAATGTCTTTCCTTGCCCAGTCGCTTGCCCGCGTGAAGCCCTCCGCCACCATCGCCGTGACCAACAAGGCGCGTGAGCTCAAGGCTGCCGGCCGTGACGTCATCGGTCTCGGCGCCGGTGAGCCGGACTTCGACACCCCGGACAACATCAAGGAAGCTGCCATCAAGGCGATCCGCGACGGCAAGACGAAATACACGGCGGTCGACGGCATTCCGGAGCTGAAGACGGCCATCGTCGACAAGTTCAAGCGCGAGAACGGCCTGATCTACAAGCCAGCCGAGATCACCGTCGGCACCGGCGGCAAGCAGGTGCTCTACAACGCGCTGATGGCGACGCTGAACCCCGGCGACGAGGTGCTGATCCCCGCCCCCTATTGGGTGAGCTACCCGGACATGGTGTTGCTCGCCGGCGGCATCCCGACCTTCGTCGAGGCGACCATCGAGACCAACTTCAAGCTCACCGCCGAGGCGCTGGAGAAGGCGATCACCCCGAAGACCAAGTGGTTCATCTTCAACTCGCCGTCCAACCCGTCGGGCGCCGCCTATACGCGTGAGGAGCTGAAGGCGCTGACCGACGTGCTCGTCCGTCATCCGCAGGTCTGGATCATGACCGACGACATGTACGAGCACCTCGTCTACGACGACTTCGTGTTCACGACGCCGGCCCAGATCGAGCCGGCGCTGATGGAGCGTACGCTCACCGTCAACGGCGTCTCCAAGGCCTATTGCATGACCGGCTGGCGTATCGGCTATGCCGGCGGCCCGGCCGAGCTGATCAAGGCCATCGCCAAGATCCAGTCGCAGTCGACCTCCAACCCCTCGTCGATCTCGCAGTATGCGGCGCTCGAGGCCCTCACCGGCCCGCAGCACTTCATCGCCGAGAACAACAAGGTGTTCAAGGAGCGCCGCGACCTCGTGGTGTCCATGCTGAACCAGGCCAAGGGCATCCACTGCCCGACGCCGGAAGGCGCCTTCTACGTCTACCCGTCCTGCGCCGGCCTGATCGGCAAGAAGACGGCGTCCGGCAAGGCGATCGCCTCCGACGACGACTTCGTCACCGAGTTGCTGGAGCAGGAAGGCGTGGCGGTGGTGCAGGGTTCGGCCTTCGGCCTCGGCCCCAACTTCCGCATCTCCTACGCCACGTCCACCAAGGACCTCGAGGAAGCCTGCGCCCGCATCCAGCGCTTCGCCGCCTCGCTGTCGTAAGCTTCGGACGGTGGTCTGAAACCTCAATGAGCGGCCCGGCATCGCCGGGCCGTTTTGCATCCGGACGGTGCCGGCGGGGCGGAGACGCGCCCGTCGCGCCTGACGACGATCTCTGTTACGGTCGCCGTCCGCCACAAGATTTCTCTCTCCCGTGACGCAGGCATGGTCTTCATCCCGCTCCCATTCGTCGTCGCCATCCTGCTCGTGGTCCTGCTGGTCACCGTGGTGCGACGCAACGACGGCGAACCTGCCAACCTGCCCTTTCTGATCCTCGTCCTGGTGAGCGCCGTGCAGTCGACGCTGCTCGGCCTGCGTTGGGGCTATGGCGTGCAGGAGGTGATGTACGTCACCCCGATCATCGCCGCCTGCGTTCCGCCGCTGGCCTACTGTGGCGTGGCGCAACTGGTCCGCCGCAGCCGCTTTCGCCCCTGGCAACGCATCGGCCTGCATGCCCTGCCCGCCGTGGGGGTCGCAATCCTGCTGCTCGTCCGGCGCGACTCCATCGACGGGGCGCTGATTCTCATCTTCATCGGCTATGCGACCACCATCCTGCTTCTGATGCGGCCGGGAACCGACGCCCTGCGCATCGCCCCCTTCGAGGGCGCCGTTCCGGCCTATCGCGCCATCGTCTTCGCGGCGGCGGCCCTGCTGCTGTCGTCGACGATCGACATCATCGTCATTGTCGATCTGGCGCTGAGCGGCGGGCGACATACGCCCCAGCTGGTCAGCGTCGGCAACGTGGTGGCGCTGATCATCATCTCGATCGCCGGGGCGGCGGCCAGCCGAAGCCGAACCCCGACCGATGCCGCCGAGTCAACCCCGACGCCGCCACCGGCCGAACCGGACAACGAGACCATCGCCCGCATCAGGGAGCTGATGGAGGACAAGCGCGTCTACCGCGACCCCGACCTCAACCTCGACAGGCTGTCGCGCAAGGCCGGCATTCCGGTTCGCCAGATTTCCAGTGCGATCAACCGGGCGACGGGCAAGAACGTGTCGCAATATGTCAACGACTACCGGATCGCCGAGGCCTGCACCCTGCTGAGCGAGACCGACAAGCCGGTGACGGCGATCATGCTCGACGTGGGCTTCCTGACGAAGTCCAACTTCAACCGGGAGTTCCGCCGCGTCACCGACACGACGCCGCAGGCCTGGCGGGCCAAGACGGCAAAGTCGACCTGATCCCCCAGAGATCAGCTTTCCCAGCGATCGGCGCGAGGGACTAAAACGCGTTTCAGTCCGTTCTGAAAGGCGTTCGAGGTCGAAAACGCGGTCCGGCCGGTCATGCTTGCGGCATGAACACGTTCACCGAACACGACCGCAAACTCTCGGAAACGCTGAGGTCGCTCTCCCTTGAGACGCCCGCGGCGCCCGCCCGCCACCAGTTGCGACCTGTCCTGATGGCTGGCGGGGCCCTCGTCGTCGCCGCCGGCCTCGCCCTTCTCCTCTGGCCGCCGGTTTCAGGCTATTGGGGGCGCGCCCCAGACGACAGCGACACGCCTGCCCGCGCCGGGGCGCAGCAACAGGCTCCGGCAACGCAAGCCGACCCGGTCAATAAAGTGGAGACGGCTGGCGCCTTGTCCGCGCCCATCCGCGAGGTGACCGGCTCCGGCTACCTGATCGCCCCGCACTCCACGACGGTCTTCGCCAAATACGAGGGGCGGATCACCCAGGTGGCCGTCGAGATCGGCGACCGCGTGGCGGCCGGCCAGCCGCTGGTGGTCCTCGAAGACGCCAGCGCACGGTTCTCCCTGGAGCAGGCAAGGATCGACCAGGCATCGGCCCGGCTGGCGCTCGCGGCAAGGCGCATCACCGCCGATCAGGCACGCGCCACGCTGGCACGCAAGGAAGCGCTGGCCGCCGTCCTCTCCCGCCAGGATGTCGAGGACGCCCGAACCGCCTTGGCGCGGGCCGACAACGACGTGGCGCAGGCAGGGCAAGACGTGGACAAGGCCACGCTCTCCGTCGCCATCGCCCGCGAGCGGATCGATGCCCTGACCGTGCGTGCTCCGATCGCCGGCGTCGTCACCCGGCTCGGCGCCCATGTCGGCGACACGGTGCTCGCCCGCACCGACAGCACGCTGGAAAGGCTGAGCCTTGCAACCATCGTCGACACGGACAGCATGGTGATCCAGGCCGACGTCGCCGAAGCCAGCATGGCCCGGCTTCGCCCCGGCATCCTGGGCGAAGCGGTGCTCGACGGCATTCCCGACCACCCCTTCGCCGTCGAAGTCACGCGCATCTTTCCAACCGTCTCCACCGAGAAGGGCACGGTCGGCCTGCGTCTTCTGCCCAAGGCGACGCCCGAGGGCATGCGCCCCGGCATGGCCGCGCGCATCCGCCTCGCCACCACCGCCCCGCAACGAGGAGCAAACGACCGATGACCGACACGAACGACCAAGCCCCCTACATCGACCTGAAGGGCATCCGGAAGGGATATCGGATCGGCGCCGAGACGGTATCGATCTTCTCAAGCCTCGACCTTGCCATAGCCGGCGGCGAGTTCGTCGCCATCATGGGCCCGTCCGGATCGGGCAAGTCGACGCTGCTCAACGTGCTCGCCGGCATCGAAAGCCCCGATGCCGGACAGCTGCAGATCGGCGGCAAGCGGCTGGACCGGATGGGCGAATCCGCCCGATCGGCGTGGCGCGCCCACAACATGGGGATCGTCTTCCAGTTCTATAACCTGTTGCCGATGCTGACGGCGGCGGAGAACGTCGAGCTGCCGCTGCTGCTCAAGCCGCTGTCGGCCAAAGAGCGCCGCCTTCGGACGGCAAAGGTGCTCGATCTCGTCGGGCTGGCGGGGCGCGAGGGGCAATACCCGACCCTGATGTCCGGCGGCCAGCAGCAGCGGGTCGGCATCGCCCGCGCCATCGTCGCCGACCCCGGCCTTCTTCTCTGCGACGAGCCCACCGGCGACCTCGACCGCAAGTCGGCCGACGAGATCCTGGCCATGCTCGGCTTCCTCAACAAGGAAATGGGCAAGACGATCGTCATGGTGACGCACGATCCCCAAGCCGCCCGCCACGCCAGCCGAACCCTGCATCTCGACAAGGGCGAGTTCGCCGAGGAACGGAGCGCCGCCTGATGACCTTCTTTCGACTCGCCTGGAAAAACGCCTGGCGCAAGCCGCTCCGGACCCTGCTGCTGGTGGTCTGCGTCACCGTGGCTTTCCTGATCTACGGACTGACGGCGAGCTTTCTCGCCGGCTCGCAGGGTGCGTCCGGCGGCAGCGACGACATCCTCGGCGTGATGAGCGCCGCCGGCCGGTCTACCCCTCTGCCGCAGGCCATGATGGCCCGCATCGCCAGCACACCCGGCGTCGCGACGGTCACCTACACCACGCGCCTGCGCGGCTTCGTCGGCGTCGAGAAGAACGCGGTCAGCCTGACCGCGACCGATCCGGCAGCGCTTCTCGCCATCAATGGTCGCGAGCTCGGCCTGACGGCAGAGCTGACGGGGTCGCTCGGCGCGGCGCGCGATCGGGTGCTGGTCGGCCGGGCGCTGGCCGACGCGCAAGGCTGGACCGTCGGCCAACACGTCGCCATCACCGCCTTCCGGATGGCCCGACAGGACGGCGGCCGCGACTGGCGTTTCGAGATCGCCGGCATCTTCGAAGGCGAGAACGCCAGCACCGACACCTATTTCATGATCGGCCGCTACGACTACGTCAACGCGGCGCGGGCGCGGGACAAGGACACGGTGGACGCCTTCATCCTTCGTCCGCGCGACGGCGTCTCGACCGGGGAACTGGCCGCCCGCATCGACGCCGCGTTCGCCAACTCCGCCTCGCCGACGCGCACCCAGTCGGAAAAGCAGTTTCTCGAGGCCTTTCTCCGCCAATATGCCGACGTCGGCCTGATCATCGATCTGGTGGTCGGCGCCAGTTTCACGACGCTGTTGCTGATCGTCGTCAACACCATGGTCTTCGCCATCCGCGAGCGGACCTTCGAGATCGGCCTGTTGAAGACGCTCGGCATCTCGCGCTGGCGCATCCTTTCGCTCGTTCTCGGCGAAACGCTGCTGATCTTCCTTGTCGGCGGTCTCCTCGGCCTGGCGCTGGCAAAGCTCGGCACGGGGCTTGCCGGTCCGGCACTCGGTCTCGTCTTCCCCACCTTCGTGCTCGCCAAGGCGCTGGCCATGATCCTGGGCCTCGGTCTCGCCACAGGCGCATTGCCGGCGGCCAACGCCATGCGCACCCCCGTCACCGCAGCCTTCAGAACGAGGTGAACCCATGACCTCCACCCTCAGGCAAACACTCGTCATGACCCGCGCCAACCTGCTCAGCCTGCCCCGGCGCCAAGCCATCTCCCTGTCGATGAGCCTGTCCATCGCGCTCGTCGTCATGGTGCTCGCCGGCTTCCTGTCCATGGCCAAGGGCTTCGAGCAGGCGCTGAAGGGAACCGGCTCACCCTCCGTGGCGGTCATCCTCGGCGGCGGCACCAACCAGGAAACCGGCTCGGATATCCCGCCGGACGTCGTCCGCGCCATCGCGGCCAAGCGAAGCGATCTCGGCGTCCATCGCGACGCGGCGGGCGAACTGGTCGCATCGCGGGAAATCGTCGTCCCGGTCGATGTCCGCCGCCCCGGAGACAACCTCGGGCAAACCATGGCGCTGCGCGGCATGGACCCCTCAGGTCTTTCGCTGCGCGACGGGGTCACGCTCTCGGCCGGTCGGCCGTTTGCGAGGGGCAGCCGCGAGCTCCTCGTCGGCGACCGTCTGGGGCGCGACTTTCCCGGCTTCGGCGTCGGCGACAAGGTGCGTCTCGGCGCGGTGGACTGGACGGTGAGCGGACATTTCTCGGCTGGCGGCAGCGCCTTCGAATCCGAGCTGTGGGCCGACCTCGATGCCGTCCGCGCCGGCTTCGACCGGCAGGGAGAGGTGCAGACGCTGCGTCTGCGCCTCGAAAGCCCCGCTTCCATCGCGACGCTGAGGACCGCCCTGTCGGACGTCACGGAGACCCCGCTCGTCATCACGTCGGAGGCCGATCTCTACGCCGGCCAGTCGGGGCGCACCGCCGACCTCATCCGCCTGTTCGGCTGGCCTCTGGCGCTGCTGATGGCGGTGGGCGCTGGCGCCGGGGCGCTCAACACGATGATGAGCTCGGTGGCGGACCGTGCCAGCGAGATCGCGGTCGTCCGGACGCTTGGGTTCGGCCGCATGGCGGCCTTCGCGTCGACCTGGATCGAGGCGGTGCTGCTGTCGCTGGCCGGAGCCGCCATCGGCGTCGCCGCGTCCTGGGCCCTTTTCAACGGCTGGCAGGCGAGCACCGTCGGCGTCAACAACACCCGCATGATGTTCCAGCTCGCCGTCACCGGCGACGTGATGATGACGGCCGCCCTTCTCGGTCTGGCGATCGGTGCGATCGGCGGCGCGCTGCCGGCCACAGCCGCCACCCGGCGACGCTGAAAATGCGACCGAAGGTGTTCACGATCCGTTAACCATCGAGCCGGGTCTTCACCATGCAACCTGCTGAAAGAACGACAGATTCACAGAGTGCGGATCTTCTCCACCAATGCTCCACCGTCCAAGTGTTAACCCCGCCATGAAATTGCCACGACATCTCCCGTCACCCACCTCAATCCCGGCATCGGCGCGACCCATTCGCAAGGCATCTATTGCCCATCGGAAGACACCGACCGAAGGCCCGGTTGGTGGCGAAGCGATAAGCGGCAAGGACGACAGAGATGACCGACAGGATCGACGACACCCCGTTCAATGCGAACATCGGACACCACGAGCTTTCCGTTGGAGCGGGCGCCTCCATCGTTGTCGCCGTCGCCGCCTCTCTCATCCTGGCGGTGACGCTGCTGTTCGCCAGCCTCAGTCCGGTACGGGCAGCCGAGACCGCGCCCGCCGTCGCCACGCTGGACGCGGAGACCGGCGCCATCCATCCGGTCGGCAACCCCGTCCCCTTCGTCAAGGCGCTGCCGCGCGACATGAGCTACGCCATCACGCCGACGCCGGCGCCCGACCGGTCGAACAGCCTTGCCATGATCGTCGTCATGGCCGTTCTCGCCGGCTGGCTCGCGGTTTCGGCCGACCTCTGGCGCGCACTGTTCAATCGGGTTAAAAGCTGGGATCGCTCGCACTCGTGAACCCGGTATCCAATGTCCCCTTTGCGTTTCCTCGGTTTGGTGCTCGCAGCTCTTTTCGGCGCATTCCTGCTCCTGGTGCTTGCCTTCTACACCTACGGCCGGGAAGCCAGCTGGGACGCGGTGTTCGGTGCGGCCGATCTCGGACCCTATGATTTTTCGGTACCCTCGCGCACCGGCAAGCTCAACGACACGCTCGCCTGCCCGGCCGACGACTGCAAGAAGGGCATCCCCGACATCGAGACGCGTCGCTACAACCTTCCGCCGGCCGCCCTGTTCGCGGTGGCGGAAAAGGCGGTCAGGCGCCTGCCTGGCAAGGTGCGCGCCGTGGGCGCCAATCCGGTCAACACCCGCTTCCGGGTGATCGTCTACTCTCCACTGCTGCGCATGCCCTCGACGCTGTCGGTGATGGTGGCGCCGGCCCGTGGCGGCGGTTCGTTCCTCTATGTCTATTCGCGCAGCCAGATCGGCTATTACGACCTCGGGCGCAACATGACCAACATCGTCGCCCTGATCTCGGGCATCGACGCCGAGCTCGCCGCGACAAAGCCCACGGCTCCGGCCCAATCGCCTCCTGCGCAGTGAGGGGGACCGGCCAACCCGGTCCGCGCCCCCTGCAATCACGCACGACATGACGTCAGGCGCGCCGCGACGCCTTTCCGTGGCGGCAGATCCCGTCCGGAGGCGGCGTTCACGCGCGCCTACACGCGTTTGCGATCCATTATCAAATCAGCTCCCCGCAACTGTCATCGGCCGCCCGTTTCCGCGTGATCGAAAGCGCCCTAAATCTCGGTCATCGGCAGCGAGCACAGACCTCCAGTGACCTCCCCCCGCTGCCAGACCATGAAACGACTTGGACGCATATGTCCCTTTGAGAATTTGGAGTTTGAAAATGAAGACCTCCCTGATCGCTTCCCTCGCCCTCGCTTCCGTCCTGATCCCCTCGATCGCCAGCGCCGCCTCGCTCGTCCAGTTCGACCCGGCCGCCCATGACAACGACCCGCAGTTCGTCTCCGTCGTCCACACCGATGGCGTCAACGCCGCTGCCGCCAAGGCCGACGCCGCCCGTTACGCCGCCGCCGAGCAGGGCCTGAAGTCCGGCGCCCTCATCGGCACCCACGGTTCGGAAGGTTACGGCGTCGTCACCACCTTCAACCCGGCCGCCCGTGAAAACGACCCGCAGTTCGAGCGCGCCGTCGTCCTCGGCGACTCGGCCAACGCCGCCGCCGCCAAGGCCGATGCTGCCCGTTACGCCGCCGCCGAACAGGCCCTGAAGTCCGGTGCCGTCGTCGGCACCCACGGTTCGAAGGGCTACAGCGTCGTGACGACCTTCGACCCGGCCGCCCGCGACAACGACCCGCAGTTCGTCAACACCGTGGTCCTGGCGAACTGAGCATCGACCGAAAGCCGAATTGATTGACGGCTTCCCGAAAGGGGAGCCGTTTTTCGTTTGAGACCGTTTCCGTCAGGTTTCGATCCTCCGGGCGGAAGCTGACGGAGACGACAAAGCGCCCGTACCGGTCATCCATCGAACGCTCGACGTCGTCACGGTTTTGCGACCGGTTATCAAATACCCGACCTCGCAACTGTCATCAGCCGCCCGTTTCCGCGTGATCGAAGACACCCTAAATATTGGTCATCGGCAGTGAGCACAGCCCTCCAGTGACCTCCCCCACTGCCAGACCATGAACAATTGAGAATTTGGAGTATTGAAAATGAAGACCTCCCTGATCGCTTCCCTCGCCCTCGCTTCCGTCCTGATCCCCTCGATCGCCAGCGCCGCCTCGCTCGTCCAGTTCGACCCGGCCGCCCATGACAACGACCCGCAGTTCGTCTCCGTCGTCCACACCGATGGCGTCAACGCCGCCGCCGCCAAGGCCGACGCAGCCCGTTACGCCGCCGCCGAGCCGGGCCTGAAGTCCGGCGCCCTCATCGGCACCCACGGTTCGGAAGGTTACGGCGTCGTCACCACCTTCAACCCGGCCGCTCGTGAAAACGACCCGCAGTTCGAGCGCGCCGTCGTCCTCGGCGACTCGGCCAACGCCGCCGCCGCCAAGGCCGACGCTGCCCGTTACGCCGCCGCCGAACAGGCCCTGAAGTCCGGCGCCGTCGTCGGCACTCACGGTTCGCAGGGCTACAGCGTCGTGACGACCTTCGACCCGGCCGCCCGCGACAACGAGCCCCAGTTCAAGAGCACCGTGGTCTTCGCGAACTGATCACCAGCCAACGACCGAGACGAACGACGGCTTCCCGCAAGGGGAGCCGTTTTTCATTTGGGGGTGCGGTGAGATGAGATAGGAGCGGATACGACAAAGCGCCCGTACCGTCAGGTATCGAGCGCTCGACGTCATATCGGGGCTTGTCGGCTTGCTGCCGTCCTGTCCTCAGAGGCCGAAACCACGGCGAGCGCGGTTGTTGAGGTTCCGCTCACGTGCCTCAAGGTCGTAACGGTCGCCGGCTTCGTTGAGGTAGGCCATGTCGCGCTCGATCTGGTTGGGAAGGTGGAGGGCCTTGGCAGCGCGCTTGAGGGTGGCGAACATTTCGATTTTTCCTTTCCTAGACCGGAGGTTTCCGGCCTCTTTCTCTCTTTTCTTTTGACGCCCTCAATATAGGCCCGGAAAGCCGTGCGACCTAATCGCAAGTTCTGAACGTCACCTTCAGTTTCTCTATGCCCGAAGCCGTCACTTGCCGCGCTCGCGCGGCCAGGCGTTCGCCACGGTGGCGACCAGCGATTGGACCGGCGAAGCCAGCAGCGGCCGGTAGGCGATGGCCAGCATCAAGGGTTCCGGGCCGTCGACCAGAGGCCGCATCGACAGGGTCGCCGGCATCAGCCGCCCGGCATAATCGGGCATCAGCGAGAAACCATCTGTGGCCATGATCAGCGAGAAGGTCGAGGCGATGTCGCCTGCAACATGGGTCGGGGACAGCGCAAGGCCGCGCAGCTGGCCCCAGATGTCGATCTCTCCGCGCAGGAACGGTGCGACGCGCTGATTGACGGCGATGTAGGTGTGGCCGACCAGATCGGAAAAGCTCAGCACCTCCCGCTGCGCCAGAGGATGGCCGGTCTGAAGAAAGACGCTGATGCGGTGATGATCGATCGGCTCGAAATGCAGGTCGAGGTCCGTGACCGAGGGGCGGGCGAAGGCGAGGTCCAAATTGCCGTCCTTCAGATACTGGATGAGCGCGGTGGACGGGGCGCTCGTCACCTCGATGTCGACCTCGCCGGCGATCTCGCGTGCCAGCCGCCGAAACTCGGGAAGAACGAAGGTTTCTAGCCCCGGAATAATACCGACGCGGATCGTCATCGGCGCGTTGCGAACGACGTCGACGGCGTCGTCGAGCTGCTTCAAAACCTGCCGGACATGGCCGAGAAACAGCCGGCCGGGCCGTGTCAGAACCACGCCCCGCACCCGCCGGTCGAACAGCTCGACGCCCAATTCCCGTTCAAGATCCTTGAGTTGGCGGCTGAGCGAGGGCTGGGCCGTGTGCAGCCGCGTCCGGGCGGCGGCGCTGACGCTGCCCTCGTCGGCCACGGCTACGAAGTAGCGAAGGTGCCTCAGCTCCATTGCGTATATATCTCCTGGGTATGGAACGCAGCCCTATCAAGTCTTTGTAGGGATGGCAACGCCGGTTCTAGGGTGAGCCCAACCTGCCCGGCCGGGCAGCAGGATTTGCCAGAAACCGGAGGCGCGGACGCGAGCCGCGAACAGTCCCATGAAAGAGAACCACGAGATCCTGTTCGAGCCGATGAAGATCGGCAGCCTCGAGATCAAGAACCGTTACGTCATGGAGCCCATGGGTCCGGGCGGACTGTGCGATGCCGACGGCACCTACAACTATCGCGGCGTCGAGTATTACGTCGAGCGCGCCAAGGGCGGCGCCGGCTTGCTGATGACCGGCGTCACCATGGTTGAGAACGACATCGAGAAGTGCGCCCTGCCCTCGATGCCCTGCCCGACGCTGAACCCGCTCAACTTCGTCAAGACCGGCAAGATCATGACCGAGCGGGTGCATGCCTATGACGCCCGCATCTTCCTGCAGCTCTCGGCCGGCTTCGGTCGCGTGTCCATGCCGTCGATCGTCGGCCGCACCGCCGTCGCCCCGTCGCCGATCCCGCATCGCTGGATCGAGGGCGTGACCTGCCGCGAACTGACCATCGAGGAAATCAAGACCTACGTTCGCAAATTCGCCGACAGCGCCGAGATCGCCCAGCGCGCCGGCTTCGACGGCATCGAGATCCACGCGGTGCACGAGGGCTATCTGCTCGACCAGTTCGCCATCTCCATGTTCAACCAGCGCACGGACGAATACGGCGGCAGCCTGGAGAACCGCCTTCGCTTTGCCGTCGAGATCGTTCAGGCGATCAAGGAACGCTGCGGCAAGGACTATCCGGTGTCCCTGCGCTACTCGATCAAGAGCTTCATCAAGGATTGGAAGAGCGGCGGCCTGCCGGGCGAAGAGTTCGTCGAGATGGGCCGCGACATCCCCGAGGGCATCGAGGCGGCCAAGCTCTTGGAAGCGGCCGGCTACGACGCCTTCAACGGCGACGTCGGCTCCTATGACAGCTGGTACTGGAGCCACCCGCCCATGTACCAGGAAAAGGGCCTCTACCTGCCCTACAACAAGATCCTGAAAGAGGTGCTGAAGGTGCCGGTGATCACCGCCGGCCGCATGGACAACCCCGATCTCGCCGCCGAGTCCATCGTCTCTGGCAAGACCGACTTCGTCGGCCTCGCCCGGCCGCTGCTCGCCGACCCGCAGTTGCCCAACAAGGTGCGCGCCGAGAAGATCGACCGCATCCGCCCCTGCCTTTCCTGCCAGGAAGGCTGCATGGGCCGACTTGCCAAGTATTCGCAGATCTCCTGCGCCGTGAACCCGGCCTGCGGCCGCGAAGCGGAATACGGCCTGACGGCTGCGCTGGAAAAAAAGTCGGTGATGATCGTCGGCGGCGGCATCGCCGGCATGGAGGCGGCCCGCGTCGCCACGCTGCGTGGCCATGTCGTCACCCTCTACGAGAAGTCCGACCGTCTCGGCGGCGTCGTCATCCCCGGCGGCGTGCCCGACTTCAAGGAAGACGACCACGACCTGATCCGCTGGTACGAGCGCGAGCTGCGCGAACTCAAGGTCCCGGTGATCTTCAACAAGGAAGTGACCGAGGAGACGGTGCGCCTTGCCAAGCCCGACGTGCTGATCGTCGCCACCGGCTCGCAGCCCAAGCGGCTCAACATCGGCGACGCCGACAACGTCTACACCGCCGAGGACGTGCTCAACGGCGTCAAGCCGGCCGGCGACAGCACCATCGTCATCGGCGCCGGCCTCGTCGGCTGCGAAACGGCGCTGTGGCTGCACGACCAGGGCAAGAAGGTGACCATCGTCGAGCTGGCGCCCAAGATCCTGGCCCTGGCCGGCCCACTCTGCCACGCCAACCACGACATGCTGCACGACCTCCTGATCTTCAAGAAGATCGACATCATGACGTCGAGCTACGTGGCCGAACCGGTCAAGGGCGGCTTCAAGGTGAAGACCGGCGACAAGGAAACCATCGTCGCTGCCGACAGCGCCATCGTCGCCATCGGCTACCGCTCCGAACGCAGCCTCTACGACAAGGTCCGCAACCTCGTTCCCGAGGTCTACAGCTTCGGCGACGCCCGCCAGGTCTCCAACATCATGTACGCCATCTGGGACGCCTACGAGGTCGCCCGCTCGATCTGATCCGATCCAGCCGACAACGACAGGCCGCGCCGCCCCCGGGATGGCGCGGCTTTTTCATGGTCGGAGCAAGCGACAAATACGACAAAGCGCCCGAACCGGTCAGGTATCGAGCGCTCGACGTCGTATCGAAGTGTCGGCTTGTTGCCGTCCTGGCCTCAGAGACCCAGGCCCCGGTTCGGCGCGCGGCGGCTGAGATTGCGCTCGCGGGCTTCGAGGTCGTAGCGGTCGCCGGCTTCGTTCAGGTAGGCGAGGTCGAGCTCGGCCTGGCTGGGAACACGGAGGGCCTTGGCAGCACGCTTGAGGGTGGCGAACATTTCGTTTTTCCTTCTTTCCTGACCGGAGGTTTCCGGCCTCTTTCTCTCATCTCTTTGACGCCCTCAATATAGGCCCGACAGCCGCCCTGACCTAATCGCAACTTCTGAAAGTCGCCTTCAGATTTTCTATAAGTAAAACTCCGCTCTCAGCTGAGAAGGGCTCGGGTGAGCCGCTCTCCTAGCCGCTCCACATGGTCGATGTCGGCAAGGTAGAGCGCGGCTTCACCGGCTTCCACATCCTCGACAAAGGTCTCGTCGCCGGCTTCGGCCCGCCCCTGCATGAAGGCGACCAGCGTCCGCAAGCGTTCGGCGATCATGCCCGGCAGACGCCGCCTTTCCTCCTCCGTCGCGCCATAGGCGTCGCAGAAGATCCGCGCCCGCGACAGCTGCGTCTCCGGATCGAACACCCCGCCCTGGTGACCGGGCGAGAACAGCGGCGCCCAGCGATAGACCGCATAGGCGAGATCCCAGAGGGCCGGCGCCGGATGAATGGTGTCGAAGTCGATGAGGCCGACGGCGATACCGTTGTCGCCGGCGACGTTGTAGGGCGCGAAATCGCCGTGACAGACGATCTCGCGCGGCTCTCTCGGCTCCAGCATCCAGACCTGCGCCTGACGGTCGCTTTCCAGAAAGCCGCGCGAGACCGCATGGAAATCGCGCAACAGCGCGGCCGCCGACCGAAGCATCCGCTCGGAACCGACGAGCGGATCGCGGAGGTCTTCGGAGACGCGCCCCTCGACGAAACTCACGATCTCCTGCCCCGCCTCGGTGATACCGATGGGAACCGGCGCGCCGACAAACCCGGCAGCCCTGATGTGGGCGAGGAAGCGATGCACCGTCGGCGTCCACGGCCCGGCCGGTCGCATCACGCTGTCGCCGTTCCGCCAGATCTTCCCCTCGCGTCCGCCTTCGAGCGCCTGCACCCGCACCTCCCTGAACCATATGCGACGAAACGGCGCCGACGGCCGCGTCAGTCTTGTCTGGTTCAGCCTGCCCGGAGATGCAAGGGCGTTCAGTCGCCGGCCAACACGACGAGCCGGTCGACGGCCTCTTTGAGGAACTCGGGGCTTCGGGTTCCTGTTTGTGTTCGGCCTTCTGATCCCGCTGGCCGTCGTCCTGCCGTTTCTGTTCCATGTCCAGGGCATGGGCGCGCCCTTCTGGCTGGCGGCCACCGTTGCGCTGGGGCTGGCCATCTTCACCATCCAGCGGTTCGTGACCGGGCCGACCTGGTATCGCTGACCGCGCATGAAAAACCCCGCCGCGCACAGGCGCAGCGGGGTCGTTGTTGTCCGAAGCGGTTCGATTACTCGGCGGCGGCCTTCTTGGGCTGCACTTCGTCGAGATAGGCGTGCATCAAGAGTTCGCTGATCTTGGCCGGCTTGAAGCGATACTCGCCGATCTCGGAGATCGGCGTCACCTCGGCGGCCGTGCCGACCAGGAAGGCCTCGGTGAAGGTCGACAGCTCTTCCGGCAGGATGTGCCGGCGATTGACCTTGATGCCATGGCGGGCGGCGATCGCCTCCACCGACTGGCGGGTGATGCTGTCCAGGAAGCAGTCCGGATCCGGCGTGTAGAGTTCGCCGTCGCGAACGAAGACGATGTTGGCGCCGGTCGATTCCGCCACATAGCCGCGATAGTCGAGCATCAGCGCGTCGGTATAGCCCTCGGCCTCCGCCGCGTGCTTGGAGATGGTGCAGATCATGTAGAGACCGGCCGCCTTCGACTTGCACGGGATGGTCATCGGGTCCGGACGGCGATAGGGCGCCCAAGTCAGGCGAATGCCCTTCAGCTTCTCGGCCGGGCTGAAGTAGCTCGGCCACTCCCAGACGGCGATCGCCATGTGGATTGTATTGTTGGGAGCGGCGACGCCCATGGCCTCCGAGCCGCGCCAGGCGATCGGCCGGACGTAGGCATCGACGAGACCCGAACGAGCAAGCGCCTCATTGGTCGCCGCCTCGATCTCCTCAAGGGAGTACGGCAGCTTGAAGCCGAGGATCTCGGCCGACTCGATCAGGCGCTGGCTGTGCTCCCGGAGCTTGTAGACCTCGCCGCCATAGGCGCGCTCGCCCTCGAAGACGGCGCTGCCATAGTGAAGCGCGTGGGTCAGAATGTGCACCTTGGCGTCCTTCCAGTCGACGAACTTGCCGTCGTACCAGATCACACCGTCGCGGCTGTCAAAGGGGACACTGGCCATCTTGAACTCCCAGACCTTTTCTTTTGTCTTTTGCCCGACAGGCGGGCGACCTCTTGCACGGGACACGTTTTGCCTCGGCGTCGACAAGCGGCTATGCTCGCGGATCAGTGGATCCCTTGTGTGCCGGATGTCCCTTGCGACCGCATCGTGCGAACGATCGTTTCGTCGTGACGGGTATTCTAGTAACAAATGAATCGAAGTATGTCAACATGGCTGCCATAAATTTTCCCTCCGACGCCATTCGTCCGTCTGAAAAGCCCGAAGCGGAATGCCCAGGCGACAGCGGCGGCGGGAATCTCGACCTCGAGCTGATCGAGCTTTTGTTCTTTGCCTATCGCGACTTCGTCGGCGAGGCCGACCACATCCTGGAATCGATCGGCTATGGCCGCGCCCATCACCGCGTGGTCTATTTCGTGATGCGCAACCCCGGCCTGCGCGTCTCCGACCTCCTGGAGATCCTGCAGATCACCAAACAGAGCCTTGGCCGCGTGCTGAAGCAGCTCGTCGACGACGGCTACATCGAGCAGCGTCCCGGCCCCGTCGACCGGCGCGAGCGTCTGCTCTATGCCTCCGACAAGGGCGAGCGGCTGGCCAACGACCTCTCCGCCCGCCAGCACGCCCGCATCGTCAGGGCGCTTGCCACGCTGCCGCAGGAGGCCCGCCCCATCATCCGCGACTTCCTGAGCAACATGATCGATGCCCGCGCGCCCGGTGCGCCGGCCGGACAGGAAGGCTGACCGATGGTCTCCATCGCCCCCGCCGATGGCGCCAGCCACGTTCTCGTCGTCGATGACGACAGCCGCATCCGTCAGTTGCTCGCCAAATATCTCGGCAACCAGGGCTATCGCGTCACCGCCGCCGCCGACGCCGCCGAGGCCCGGCGCAAGATCTCGGCCATCGAGTTCGACATCCTGGTGGTCGACGTGATGATGCCGGGCGAGGATGGGCTCAGCCTCACCCAGTCTCTGAGGGCCGAGCAGGACGTCCCGATCCTGCTGCTCACCGCGAAATCCGATGGCGTCGACCGCATTCGCGGCCTCGAAGCCGGCGCCGACGACTATCTCACCAAACCCTTCGAGCCGCGCGAGCTCCTGTTGCGCCTCAACAACATCCTGAAACGCCGGCCGCTGCCCGAGGCGCCCTTGACGCGCGAGGAGATCCGCTTCGGCCGGTTCGTCTTCAACGCCAAGCGCGAGGAACTCTGCGACGGCGAGAAGCCGGTGCGTCTCACCGACCGCGAGCGCCAGCTGCTCGGCCAGTTCGCCGCCAGCCCCGACGGCACGCTGTCGCGCGAAGCGCTGAGCGGCGAGGCCGGAGAGGTGGGCGAACGGACCATCGACGTGCAGATCAATCGCCTGCGTCGCAAGATCGAGATCGACCCCGGCAACCCCGTGTTCCTGCAGACCGTGCGCGGCGTCGGCTACCGCCTGCGCTTCGAGTGAGCGAGATGTCGCAAACGCCAGAACCGGCCGAGCCCCGTGGTCGCGTCGCCGCCGGCCTAGACCGGCTGGACGACGCCATCCGCCACGTCCGCAACTTCATCTCCCGCAACAGCCCCACGGTGCTGCGGCGGGCCTGGACCGGCGTCGGCCACGCCATCAACAGGGCGCTGCCCAAGGGCTTGCTCGGCCGGTCGCTGCTGATCGTCGTCGTGCCCATGCTGATCCTGCTCGCCGTGCTGACCGGCGTGTTCATGGACCGTCACTGGATGCTGGTCACCCAGCGCCTGTCGGACGCCGTCGCCTCCTCCATCCTCGGCCTCGCCAACATCGCCGACAACACCGCCATCCCCGATGAGGTCAGGATCGACACCGTCGCCACGACCGGGAAAGCCATGGGACTGACGGCCGAGGTTCTCCCGCCCAGCGAGATCGGCCGGACCCGCCGGGCCTCGGCCGACATCGTCCACACCATGCTGGCCGAGGCTCTCCAGAGGCGCCCCATGGCCACGCCTTTCTCGATCCGGGACCTGTCCGACGACAACCGCATCGAGGTGCGGATGATCGTGCATGCCGGCGTATTGCGCGTGGAGTTCCCGCGCAGCCTCGCCTATGCGGCCAACTGGCACTTCTTCCTGGTGTGGATGGTCAGCACCGCGTTGTTCCTGGTGCTGGTGTCGCTGATCTTCCTGCGCAACCAGATCAAGCCGATCGAGCGGCTGGCCGCCGCCGCCGAGGCCTTCGGGCGCGGCCGTCCGGTGGAAGGCTTTGCGCCGACCGGCGCCCGCGAGGTACGGCAGGCCGCCCACGCCTTCATCGGCATGCGCCGGCGCATCGAGCGCCAGATCGAGCAGCGCACCACCATGCTGGCCGGCGTCGGCCACGACCTCAAGACCATCCTCACCCGCTTCCGCCTCGGGCTCGCCCTGCTGCCCGAGGGCGAGGAGACGGCCGACCTCCGCTCCGACGTCGCCGAGATGGAAGCCATGCTGGCAGCCTACGTCGATTTCGCCAAGGGCGACGCCGACGAAACGCCGCAGCCGCTCGACGTCGAGGAGACGATTTCCGACTGCCTGCGCCAGATGGCCGAACCGGCGGGGCGAGAGGTCCGCTTCACCTTCAGCGGCGACGGCCTTCTGACGCTGCGCCCCACCGCTTTCCGCCGCCTGATCGCCAACCTCGTCGGCAACGCCGTCCGCTACGGCCGTTCGGCGGTATGGGCGACCGGCGAGCGGCGCGAGGGCTGGCTGTCGATATCCATCGAGGACGACGGCCCCGGCATCCCCGAGGACGAGATGGAGGCGGTGTTCCGCCCCTTCTACCGGCTCGATGCGGCCCGCAACCAGGATGTCCCCGGCACCGGCCTGGGCCTTGCCATCGCCCGCGACGTCGCCCGCAGCCACGGCGGCGACATCGAGCTCGGCCAGAGCCCGCACGGCGGCCTCAAGGCAACGATCCGCCTGCCGGCATAACGCCGGTGGCAGGCCGGACACATGAGCACGGGAAGACGATCCGCCGCTTCCAAAAGTGGATTGCCAAGCGCATGCGCCCCTTATAGTTGATTTAAATCTTATTGTTTTTACCGATTTGAGGCACGCGAGTTCTTCATGGCTAGACACTCGGCAAGTGTTTTCGCAGCCCGAAACCTCAAGACCGGCGGCTTGGGAAGGATTACGTCCCTCGCCCTGCTGACCACGGCCATTTCCACGCTGTACGGCGGTGTCGCCAGCGCCGACCCAACAACGTTGATCTGGACAGGCAGCGCCGACACTGACTGGTTCAACTCGACCAACTGGCAGAACGGTTCCGGCCCGGCCCCATCGACGAGCACCAATGTGCAAGTCGACCAGACCGGCGTCGTGATCGGCGGGTCGGCCGCCGAGGCCGGCAATCTGCTGCTCGGCATCCACGCGACCGGCAGCATGACCATCCAGAGCACCCTGACGACGACGGGGGCAAGCTTTGGCTGGAACAGCGGTTCGACCGGCACCATTTCCATCTCGGGAACCGGCGCCAGCTGGACGAACAGCGGCAACCTTTACCTCGGCAATGCGGGAACGGGCACCCTTTCGATCGGCGACCTAGCGTCTGTGCATGCCGGCACCACCTATCTCGGCGCCGGCTACGGCAGCCTTGGGCGTCTCGATCTCGCAGGGGGCGGCACCTTCACGTCGACAGGAGACCTCTACGTCGGCTTTGCCGGCGTCGGCGGAAGCTCCGAACCCGCCGCCGAAGGCATCTTGAACGTCACCTCCGGCACAGTTCAAAACGTCAACGGCGCCATCGCCGACGGCACTGGCTCGACGGGAACCGCGACGATCACCGGCGCGTCGTCCGCCTGGACAAACACCGGGCGGCTGACCGTCGGCGGTGGCGGCGTCGGTACGCTCACGGTCTCGGCCGGTGGTGACGTCACCAGCGTCGACGCCACCATCGGTCATTCTACCGGAGCCACCGGCAGTTCGGCGACCGTGACGGGTACCGGATCGACATGGACCGCCAGCGGCACGCTCTTCGTCGGCAATGGTGGCAACTCGGAGCTCAAGGTTCTCTCCGGCGGCGCCGTGACCAGCACGGCGGCCGTCATCGGCCGCCACTCCACCAGCAAGGCGACGGTCAGCGGCGCCGGCTCTTCGTGGAACACAGGCGCGCTCTCCGTCGGCGGCGACACCAACGATGTGCCAGGGAATCCGGGCAATGGTACTCTCGCCGTTTCGTCCGGAGCTTCCGTGACCAGCGCGGGCGCCCAACTCGGCCTCAACTCCGGCAACACCGGCACGGCCACGGTCAGCGGCGCCGGCTCGGTGTGGAATACCGGCGGCTCGGGTACCGTGCTGTCGGTCGGCTTCAGCGGAACAGGCACTCTCACGGTCTCGGACAGTGCGAGGCTGGAAACGGCCTGGATGATAATCGGCCATAATGCCACCTCGTCCGGCGAAGTAACCGTTTCCAGCGGCGCCAGCCTGAAAGACGCCGGTTCGCTCTACGTCGGCAATGACGGCGACGGCACTCTGACCGTTTCGGATAGCGGCAGCGTGACCAGCGGTCAGGGCTACGTGGGCACGGGAAACGGTTCGCACGGAACGGCCACCGTTACCGGACGCGGCTCATCCTGGACCATGACCGATGCCTTGATTGTCGGCCAGAGTACCGGATCGACGGGCACCATGACGATTTCCGATGGGGCTACGGTTACCGACTATCAGGGCATCGTCGGCGACATCGGCAATTCGGTGGGAGAGATGACGGTCACCGGCGCCGGGTCGACCTGGACCAGCCTCGTGGTCGCAGGCGTGGACTTCTCCGGCGACATCAACGCCGGGCGGACGAACGATGCCAAGGGCACCATCACAGTGTCCAACGGCGGTACCGTTATCGGCAACCGCTTCTATGCCGGCAATGAAGACAGCTCGGAAGGCACGGTCATCGTCACCGGCGCCGGCTCATCCTTCACCGTTACCGATCGGTTCGTCGTCGGTTCGGAGGGAACGGGTACCGTGACCGTCTCCGACGGCGGCAAGATCAAGGCCGGAACCATCAAGATCGCCTCGCGCTTGGGGTCCAACGGTACGCTGAACATCGGCGCCGCGGCAGGAGACCCCGCTGCCGCCGCCGGGACGCTCGACACCAGCACCATCGTGTTCGGTGATGGTGATGGCCTTCTGGAGTTCAACTTCACCGATCCCAGCTATGTCGTCTCGGCAGCCATCAGCGGCGGCGGTCAGGTTCAGCTCGACGCTGGAAACCTGACGCTGTCGGGCGTGAACACCTACACGCGCGGCACCACCGTCAATGGCGGCACGCTCAACGTGACCGGATCGTTGTCCCGTTCCTTCACCGAAGTCACGATGTCAGGTGGACGGCTGATCAACAGCGGCACGATCGAAGGCAACGCCTACGGCATCCGGCTGGCGACCTCGGGCAACGTCGTCACCACCTCCGGCACCATCTCGGGCGGAACGGCTTCGGTGTATTTCGACGCCGGCAACAACACGCTGAACATCTCGCCGACGGCGCGCTTCAACGGCGTCGTCGACTATGCCAACACCCAGAACAACACGACCGGCTTCGGCGCCGGCAGCTATCGCATCCATGCGGCCAGTTATGATGACACGCAAAACGTCATCGTGCTGAACAACTCCAGCCAGACCGTCATCCTCGACAACGCCAGCTCGGCATCGGGCTACATCAACGTCGTGTCCGTTCCCGCCGCAAGCCGGGAAGCGAGCCAGTACACGTCCTCGGTCTCGGACGTCATCGGCAGCATCCTGTCGCTCGACGTCGCGCGGCCCGACCAGGTCAGCGTGGGCGGAACGACCATCTCCGCCCTGCAATACGGCGAGGAAAAGCGTGAAACCCAGGAAGGCAAGGCGCTGCGCATGCTCGGCGACAATGCCGCCGTGGATGCCTACGGCAACCTGTTCTGGACCCGTGTCTTCGGCGGCCTGCGCTACCAGCCGTCGAGCGACGGCGACTTCTCCAGCCACACCTCGCACGCCGGCGTGCTCTCCGGCGTCGATCACCTGTTCGAAAACTATCGCCTGGGCTTCTTCGCTGGCGCCGGCACCGTACGCACCGTTGCCGGCGACAGCGCTTCGATGACACGGGGCAACACCGGCTTCCTCGGCCTCTATGGCGCCGTCGAGCTTGGCGGCCTCCAGTGGAACGCTTCGGTCACCGGCGGCGGCATCGAGAACACGGCCGCCCGAAGCGTCAACAGTGGCGCGGAGACGGCATCCGGCGACTTCACGGGGTGGTATGTCTCGCCGGAAGTGGCGGTGAGCCGCGCCTATCAGCTCGCGCCGGGCTGGGAGATGACGCCCAGCTTCAAGACCCGATACACCGGCGCCTTCTACGAGGGCTATGACGAGAACGGCTCGTCTCAGAACCTCAGCTACGGGGCGCGCCAATCGCATTCCATAGACGGTCGCCTGCAGGTCGAACTCAAGCACAAGACGACCATGCCCTCCGGCCTGCCGGCGTCGATAACCGCGACGGCCTCGGTCAGCGACACCCAGTATCTGGGATCGGAAACGCTTCGCGCCAGCCTCGAGGGCAACGAGTTCTCCGTCTCCAGCTCCGGTGACAAGAACGTGCTCGGCGCAACCCTCGGCATCGGCTTCGACGCCATGATCTCGGACCGGACGGCCATCTACGGCGGCGTCGACGGATCCCTGTACAGCGATGAGTCGGTGGCGGCGTCCGGAAGACTGGGATTGAAGGTGGCGTTCTAGAGCCTTCACCTTCCAAATTGAAACGTCCGGCCGTCAAGGGAAGACTCCAGGCTTGTTTGCCGGAACAGTCGCCTTTCGATCTGGTTGAGAAATCCGGAAAATCGCGTCTCAGGACGCGGCTGAGGCGTCGCGGAGGGGATATATCCTGAGGAATGCCTCGAGCGACGAGGCGACCGACGCAGCGATTTGCTCGTCGTCGGGCAGGTCGATCACGCCGAACAGGCGCGCTTCCAGGAACTCGGCCTCGAGCAGCACCAGCAAGCGGCGGGCACCGAGATGGAGATGGTCCATGACGATCCGTCCCGCCTGCCGATGGGCGGCAAAGAAGCGCTCCAGATCGGCCTGAGCCCGCGCCGGGCCATTGCGGAAAAACGTGGCGGCAAGCCGCGTCGTCTGCCCCTCTATGGCCACCATCGACCTGAGCGCAAGCACGTCGCTTCTGAGGACGGAACTCAGATAGGCCCTCCCGAAGACGGTGAGGTTGCCGGCGATATCCTTCTCGGCCGGATCGAGAAGGGAGAAGGCCTCCAGGATCGCCCCGGAGATGAAGGCTTCCGTGACCGCGACGAACAGCTCCTCCTTGGAGCGAAAATAGCTGTAGATGGTCGCCTTCGAGCCGCCGAACCGGCTGGCGATATCTTCGATGGTGGTGTTTCGGAAACCCGCTTCGGCGAAGGCCTGATGCGCCGCCCCCAGGATGGCCAACCGGCGTTCGTCCGTTCTCCTGCGCATTCGCTCCTCGTGCCCTGATGATGCCCGCCATCCTAGTCGAGGGACCTACGCTGTCAACCTAATACAAAACTGGTCCGACTAGTTTAGTTATAAAGAGGCGACGGCGGGATCGCTTCCGACCCCGCGGCTCAGGCTCTCGAACAGGATAGGTGGAACATGCGCTACGTTGTCATGGGGACGGACGGCCAGCTCGGCGGCCGGGTCGCCGAGAACATGCTTGAGACGGTCGACGGCAAGGATCTGGTGTTCACCAGTCCCGATCCCTCGCGCATCGACGCCGACAAGCTCGATCGGTGGAAATCCAAGGGCGTCACCATCGCCCAGGCCAGCTACGACGACCGCAAGGCGATGGCCGACATCTTCCGCACCGCCAATCGCGTCTGGATGATTTCCGGCGTCTACATCGGCCTGCCACGCCAGCTGCAGCACCGTAACGTCATCGACGCCGCCGTCGACGCCGGCATCGAGCATTTCACCTACACGTCGTTTCTCGGCGCCAACCGGCAGGGCTACGGACAGTATGTTCTGCCAGACCACACCTTCACCGAGGCCTATCTGCGCAACTCCGGCCTCGCCTTCAACATCATGCGCAACAATCTCTATCTTGAGAATTACTTCGTGAACGCGGTGATGCTGGCCCTCGCCTGCGGAAATCGCTGGGTCACCACTGCCGGCGAGGGTATCGGTACCTTCGTCGCCAAGGACGACACCGGCCGCGTCGGCGCCGCCCTGCTCCAGGGAAAGGGAGAGGCCAACGCCGACTACGATATCTGCGGTCGGCCCATCAGCCAGCGGCAGATCTGCGAAATGATCGTCGCGGCCTCCGGCATTCCGTTCAGCTACGAGCCGGTCGATGACGAAGCCTTCTACGCCTATCTCGACGGCCTCGGCATTCCCCGCTCGAGCGAGGACGATGGCTCGAAGTCGCCGGTTCCCTGGTGCAGCAACGACATGGTCAGCAACGAGGCGGCCATCGGTCTCGGCCAGATGAACATCCAGAGCGATGCCATCGAACGTCTGACCGGTCGCAAGCCCACCGACCCCGCCGATCTCGTCGAGACATACGCATCTGTCTGGCGCAAGACGTCATAGGACGCCGCACGGCGCCCACTGATCTGAATGAAACGCCCGGTCGACAAGCACGCCTTCCGGGCGTCCCCGCTTCCGGCTCGATCGGCGGGAGGCTCTGAGATGGCGGGGGCCTGGCGTGGCCCATGACCGCCGCGGCGCAGGATCGATCCCTCCGCAGGTCCTGCGCCGCTTCTCCACCCGTCCGATCGCCGCCCATCGCGACGGGATCCCCTGGCACGACGAGGCACAGCACGATGCAGACCGAGGACATTCATCCCACCGTTGGGGGCACGCGAGCGATCAGCGTGACACATCTGGCGTTCATCCTCGCCGGGTTGACCTCCTTTGCCCCCTTCGCCATCGACATGTATCTGGCGAGCTTTCCAGACCTGGCGCGCACGTTCAGTACTGATCTCGGATCAGTCCAGCTCAGCCTGTCGATGTTTTCCCTGGGGCTGGCGGTCGGCCAGATATTCTACGGCCCGCTGATCGATCGCTTCGGGCGCAAGCTGCCCATGCTGGTCGGCGTCGGGGTGTTCACGGTCACCTCGCTGTTGATCGTCATAGCGCCGACGATCGAGTTTTTCGTCGGACTGCGCTTCCTTCAGGCGATCGGCGGCTGCGCCGGCATGATCATCAGCCGCGCCATCATTGCCGACCTGTTCAAAGCCCACGAGGCAGCCAAGGTGCTGTCGCTGATGATGCTGGTGCAGGGCCTGGCGCCCATTCTGGCGCCGATCATCGGCGGATACGTGCTGGTCGCCGCCGGCTGGCAGGCGATCTTCGTCTTTCTCGCCCTTCTCGGCACTGGCTGTCTCGCCGCCGTCTGGTGGGGCTTGCCGGAAACGCTGGCTGTCGATCAGCGACGCCGGGAAAATCCCCTCCGCGTCCTGCGCACCTGGGGGGATCTGCTGGCAACGAGGACGTTCGTCGTCCCGGCCATCGCCGGTGCGCTTGCCTTCGGCAGCAGCTTCGCCTTCATCAGCGGCTCGTCCTTCATCTACATGGACCTGCATGGTGTCGGCGAAAGCGCTTATGGCTGGCTGTTCGGCCTCAACGCCGTTGGCATGATCATCGCCGTCCAGATCAATCGCTGGCTGCTCGGCCGCCTGTCGGCCACCACGATTCTGAACGGCGTGTTCCTGCTGTTCGTCGTGCTGGCCGGCCTTCTGATGGCGACGGCGGACAGTCTGCCGCTGTTCGCGCTGGTCGCCATGCTGTTCGTCTGTCTCGGATGCGTCCCCGTCATCGGCGCCAACACCGTGGCCATCGCCATGGAGGCGACCGGAATGCACCGAGGCAGCGGCTCGGCCATTCTCGGCATCACGCAATTCGCCATCGCCAGCCTGACCAGCGCCGGTGTCGGCTTCCTGCACAACGGAACAGCCCTGCCGATGACCGGGATCATCTTCCTCTGCGCCCTCGCCACCGCCCTCGTATGGTTCGTCGGTGGACGGCGACGGGAAGTCCCCCCCCGACCCGCTAGCTGAGTGACCCGGAAGGCCTCACTTCAGGAAGATCGCCTTGGCCGCCGACTTGACGATCCTCGCCAGTTCGACCGGGTCGGTTGAGATCATCCGCCGGTGGTGTGGTGCGGCCATGGCGAGCGTGATGGAGCTCATCAGCAGCGAGAAGAAGACGCCGGGCGCCACGTCGGCGATCACCTTCTGCCGGACGCCCTCTTCGATCATCGGCATGGCATCCTGACCGAACGGCCCGACCAGCCGGTCGATCAGCATGTCCATGCGCTCGCCCGGCGTCGACGCCTCCTGGAGCAACAGGCCCGGGAAAACCGGCAGATCGATGCTGACGTCGACGATAAGGTCGATGAACAGTTCGAGACGCCGCCGTACCGGCATGTCCGGACTGACCTTGGCTTCATTCAGGACGACGTTGCGCCCCTCGTGGGCCGCCGCGAGATCGATCATCGCCGACCAGAGGCCGGCCTTGGAGCCGAACAGCCGATTGACCAGAGCCATGTCGACACCGGCCTCGTCGGCCACCGCCCTCAGCGACGTGCCGTCGTAGCCCTTGCGGGAAAACTGGTTCATCGCGGCCCGCAGCAGCGCCGTCCGTCCCGACTCGGCCGTCTTGGGCCGCCGGCCGGTCCGCCGCTTCTTCTCACTCGCGTCCTCCATGCCTGTCCTCCAGCGCCGCTCGCAAAGCTACCTATCACTTCACCGTTGACGGCGAAATCAGGCACATCTATTAAGTCATCAATCGATGACTTAATTGTCGAGCGACAGGTCTTGATGGCGGGCTTGGGAAGAGGCCGAACGCCGCAGCCTGCGAGGGGGGACCTGTGACCATTCCAGCCGGCCCGGCCGACGCGCGCCGCGTGAGCACGAACGTGATCCTCGAGATGCGCAACATCACCAAGACGTTTCCGGGCGTCAGGGCGTTGAGCGACGTCAGCTTTTCGGTAGAGGAAGGCGAAATCCATGCGCTCTGCGGCGAGAACGGCGCCGGCAAGTCGACGCTGATGAAGGTGCTGAGCGGCGTCTATCCCTACGGCACCTATGACGGCGAGATCTACTACAACGGCCAACTCAAGAAGTTCGGCTCGATCAAGGATACCGAGGAAGAAGGTATCATCATCATTCACCAGGAACTCGCGCTGATCCCGATGCTGTCGATCGCCGAGAACATCTTCCTGGGCAACGAGGTTGCCAAGGGCGGCGTCATCAACTGGGCCGAGGCGACCCGCCGGACGACCGAGCTTCTGGCCAAGGTTGGCCTCAGGGAAAATCCGTCGACACTGATCACCAACATTGGCGTCGGCAAGCAGCAGCTGGTCGAGATCGCCAAGGCGCTATCCAAGAAAGTGAAGCTGCTCATCCTCGACGAGCCCACCGCCTCGCTCAACGAAAGCGACTCCAACGCGCTGCTCGACCTGCTGCTCGAGTTCAAGAAGCAGGGCCTCACCTCGATCATCATCTCGCACAAGCTCAACGAGATCTCCCGTGTCGCCGACAAGATCACCGTCTTGCGCGATGGCGCCACGGTCGAGACGCTCGACTGCCATGCCGAGAAGATCTCCGAAGCCCGCATCATCCAAGGCATGGTCGGCCGCGAGCTCAGTGACCGCTTTCCCAAGCGCGTGTCGAAGCTCGGCGAGACCATCTTCGAAGTTCGCAACTGGACGGCATATCACCCGATCCATTCCGATCGGAAGATATCCAACGGCATCAATCTCAACGTCAAACGTGGCGAAGTCGTGGGTATCGCCGGCCTGATGGGCGCCGGCCGCACCGAGTTCGCCATGAGCGTGTTCGGCCGCTCCTACGGGCAGAAGATCTCCGGCGAAGTGCTGATCAACGGCAAGCCGGCCGACGTGTCCACCGTCGAGCGGGCGATCAAGTCGGGCCTCGCCTACGTCACCGAGGACCGCAAGCAGCTCGGTCTGGTGCTGATCAACAACGTGATGCACAACAACACGTTGGCCAATCACAAGGGCATCTCTAGGAATTTCGTCATCGACGAGTATACCGAGCGCAAGGCGGCCAACGAGTACCGGCAGAAGCTTCGCATCCGCACGCCGAGCATCTACCAGGACGTCGTAAACCTCTCCGGCGGCAATCAGCAGAAGGTCGTTCTGGCCAAGTGGCTGTTTGCCAATCCGGACGTGCTTATCCTCGACGAGCCGACGCGCGGCATCGATGTCGGTGCCAAGTACGAGATCTACACCATCGTCAACGACCTCGTCGCCGCCGGCAAGGCGGTCATCTTCATCTCCTCGGAAATGCCGGAACTACTCGGCACCTGCGACCGCATCTACGTCATGAACGAGGGTGCGATCGTGGCCGAAATGCCCGCCGCCGAGGCCAGCCAGGAAAACATCATGGGCGCCATCATGCGCCAGAGCGTTTTGCATGAGCAGCCGCTTTTCGATCGGGTCGTTCCAACCTGATCGGCGGGTGCTTTAGGGAGAAGGTTTGATGTCCAGCCTGAATACGCCGATAGCGGAAGAAAATGCGTCGTTGGCCTCGGCATTCCGCCGCAACGCCAAGGACTACGGCATGCTGATCGCCCTGATTGCCGTGATGGTGTTCTTCCAGTTCATCACCGGCGGCGTGTTGTTCATGCCGGTTAACCTGACCAACCTGGTGCTGCAGAACTCCTTCGTCGTCATCATGGCGCTGGGCATGCTGCTGGTCATCATCGCCGGCCACATCGACCTCTCCGTCGGCTCGATCGTCGGCGTCATCGGTGCGCTCGCCGCCATCCTGATGATCCGGCTGCAGATCAATCCCTGGATCGCCTGCCTGATCTGCCTGGCAGTCGGCGGAGCGATCGGCGCCTCGCAGGGCTACTGGGTGGCCTATCACCACATCCCGGCGTTCATCGTCACGCTGGCCGGCATGCTGGTGTTCCGCGGCGTCACCTTCTGGATACTCGGCGGCATGAACATCAGCCCGTTCCCGTCAGGGTTCACCAAGCTGTCCACCGGCTTCCTGCCCGACCTGCTCCCCCTGCCGGAACTCCCCCTGCTGGGCAGCCTGCACTCCACCTCGATCATCCTCACCCTCGCCTTGACGGCCGCCTTCGTTCACGCCTCCCTCCGGGCGCGCAAGCGCGACGAAGCGCATGGCGAGGATGTGCCGCCGATGTCGTTCTTCCTGATACGGACGGCGGTCATCGCGGCGATCATGCTGTTCCTCGGCTACCAGCTCTCGACCTACAAGGGCTTCCCAAACATCCTGCTCGTCATGGGTTTGTTGGTCGCGGCCTATTACTTCCTCACTACCCGTACCACCATCGGCCGCTGCATCTACGCACTCGGCGGCAACGAGAAGGCAACGAGGCTCTCCGGCATCAATACCGACCGCTATTCCTTCTACACCTTCATCAACATGGGGGTCATGGCGGCCTTTGCCGGCCTGATCATCGCCGCCCGCCTCAACTCCTCGACGCCCAAGGCCGGCACCGGTTTCGAAATGGACTGCATTGCCGCCTGCTACATCGGCGGCGCCTCGACGACAGGCGGTGTCGGGCGGGTGACCGGCGCGGTGGTCGGCGCCTTCATCATGGGCGTGCTCAACAACGGCATGTCGATCATGGGCCTTGGCATCGACTTCCAGCAGATGGTCAAGGGTCTGGTGCTGCTCGCCGCCGTCGTGTTCGACCTCTACAATAAAAACAAGGGGTAGGTTCCTCCAGCCCCCGATCCTCCTCACCACCTGCGGAGCCGAAAGGCTCCGCTTTCTTATGCAAAACGCCCCGGCGCGACTGGCACCGGGGCGATTTCGTTCGCTTGCGATCTTGAGGCTCGGTCAGGCGGCGCGCCGATGCGGCGGCATGCGCAGGTTGTCCACGGGCTCCCAGACGGCGCGGTCGAGTTCGCGCTCGGCGGTCTCGCGGCAGAAGCCGACATCGTCGAGCAGATACGGATCCTCGACAAGCCGCTGCAGGTCATGCCTGAGCTGGCTGCGCTTGCGCCACTGCCGGTAGATATGCCCCGGGTTGAAGGTGTTGCCGGCCCACTGGCGGAGGGACATCGAGAAAATCATGATAAAACTCCGTGAGCTTCGTCTGGCCTCTATATGACGATCCCCCATCGTCCCTTCAAACGCCTTTTTTGCCCGCTTGACGTTCCAAAAACTCATCCGTAAACAAATCCTTTCCGAGCCCGCGTTCCCGGTAGGCGCGAAAGGACGATCGCTAGGTGAAACTGCGTGTATTCCCGCCATATTTCTGACAAATCAGCTCTTTTTTGGCTGTGTCCTAAGGGATTTGCAGGATGGCGATACCGCGTTGATACCTTGGTCGATAAGAGGTCCTCGCAGGTCCCGGCGATGCCTTGACGTGCATGAAAATCAACCGGACCAACAGTTTGGGAGTCCCGAACATGGCCGTTAGCCGTCTGCCCAGCCTCAACGCCCTCAGGGCCTTCGAGAGCGTCGCCCGCCTCGGCGCGTTCAACCGCGCCGCCGAGGAGCTCAACGTCACCGAGAGCGCCGTCAGCCGGCAGATCCGCGCACTGGAGGACGACTTGCGCGTCGAACTGTTCCGCCGCATCCATCGCGGCGTGCGCCTGTCGCCGGAGGGCGAGCAACTGGCGCTGTCGCTCGGCACCGCCTTCGAGGCGATACGGCGCGGCGTCGAGCAGATCCGCGCCCGCCCCGGCGTCGTCCGCGTCCGTACGCCGCCCACCTTCGGCGCCCGCTGGCTGCTGCCGCGCCTCAGGAGTTTCGAGACCGCCAACCCCGATCTCTCGGTCCGCGTGTCGGTGCTGTGGGAGAACATGGACCCCAGCGACGTCGAGAACGACGTCGGCATCCTCTACGAGTCGCGCCAGTGGCAGCCCGAGGAACTGGTGCCCTTCCTGATGGAGCGACTGACGCCGGTCTGCTCGCCGGCCTACTACCAGACCGTCGCCCATCTCGCCCCGCCCGAGCGGATCCGCCGAGGCCAGATCCTGCACGGCTCGGGCTTTGCCGACTGGAAGCGCTGGGTGGCCCGAGCCTTCGGCGACGAGGCGCTCGACGTCGAACATGGCGAAATCTTCGACACGATGGACACAGCGCTGCGCGCCGCCGAGGCCGGGCGCGGCTTTGCCATCGGCGACCTCTCGATGATCGGCGACGACATCGCCCTCGGCCGCTTGGTGGCGCCGTTCAACATCGTCACCGGTGGCGTCGACAACCTCTACCTCGTGCGTCGCGACCGTATCCGCCCGAAGCCCGAGGTGACCCGCTTCGTCGAGTGGCTCTACGCCCAGGTGGAGGAGATGAATGAGGGAGGCTGAGATTCTGGGCACCCTCCATCCTGCACCCGAAAGAGGCAGCGTGCGTGGCGAGGAGCGCCACTGCCGCTCTTTCCAGCCTTGACAGCGACAAAGAAGCTCAGATAGCATTCATGCCTAATTGATGGGCGGAGATGTATCGCCCCCATGACATGAGCTCTTCCAGAGCAACGGGCAGCATGGCCCCATGACCTTTCGGCGTTCGTTCGAGCGAGCCGGAGCGTGTCATGGGGTTTTTCGCATTGGTCGTTGCGTTGAGGTTTGCGATGGACGGCACGATCAAGATCGGAATCTTGTTCTCCTGCACCGGACCCTACGGCTCCATAGGGCGTGATTGTCGCGATGGAGCGGCGCTTGCCTTTGCCGAGGCCAGCGAGATGGCCGGCAAGGGGATATCGTTCGAGCCCGTCTACACCGATCCGGAGGGTGAACCGCGCGCCTATCTGGAGCAGGCGCGCGCCATGCTGCGCGACGGATGCCGCCTCATCATCGGAACCATCACCTCGCTCGCCCGCAAGGAAGTCATCCCGCTCATCGAAAAGCATGACGGCCTGCTCTGGTACATCTGTCCCTACGAGGGCTTCGAGGCCAACGAGAACGTCATCTACACCGGCGCCTGCCCCAACCAGCACCTGATGCCGCTGTTCGAGCATCTGCTCCCGAGACAGGGGCGGCGGGTCTATCTCATCGGCGCCAACTATGTCTGGGGCTGGGAGATGAACCGCATCGCCCGCGACCTGCTCAGGGATGCCGGTGGCGAAGTCGTCGGCGAGCGTTATCTTCCCATCGAGGAAACCGATGTCGACAGGTTGATCGCCGACATCCGGAGCCGTCGCCCCGACTTCATCCTCAACAACATGATCGGCCCCTCGAGCCATGCCTTCCTGAGAGCCTACAAGGCGCTCGGCGATGCCGAACCCGCCTTCCGCCCAGAGGTGCGGCCGGTGGTGAGTTGCGATCTCACCGAAGCCGAGATCGGCGAGATCGGCCTTGGCCTTTCCACCGGCCACCTGTCGGCCGCCAGCTATTTCGGCACCCTGGCAACGCCGGAGAACGAGCGCTTTCGCGCCCGTGCCGCCACGGCGTTCGGCACGGATCGCCGGCTCTCGTCCTTCGTAGAAGGCGCCTATGTCGCCGCTCACATGCTGATGGACGCGGTTCGGTCCGTCGGAACCGATGAGCCGTCGGCCGTGCGCGAGGCGGTCCACACCCGCCTGTTCGAAACGCCGCACGGTCCGATGCGCATCGATCCACGAACCAACCACGCGGCCCTGCCCTTCCACCTCGGTCGCATCCGCGACGATGGCAACTTCGATATCATCGCCAGCCGCCCCGCCATGGCGGCCGACCCCTACATGACGGCGCCGCGCGAAGGCAGCCGCTCCAGCTTGAGGGTGGTCTCATGACGGTGATCCCCGACCTCGTCGGCCTCAAGGTCGCCATTCTCCACCGCCTCGACGAAGGGATCGGGCGTCTTGTCCGGCAGCTTGGCCTGCTGGGTCTCGAGGCGCATGTCCAATGGACGCCGCTGGACCTCAAGGCGACGCCGGCCGACATCGTGCTGGTGGATGCCGATCAGGGCTGGTCGGGGCTGTTGCCCTGGTCGGGAGAGCCGGCGCCAGTCCCGATGGTCGCCTTGCTGCAATCGGAAGCGCCGGGCCGCGTGGCCTGGGCGATCTCCGAAGGCGCGCTTTCCATCCTGCCAAAGCCGGTGGTGCCCGCCGCGGTCTATCCGGCGCTGGTGCTAGCCGTCGCCGCCCATGCCCGCGCTGTCGAAGCGGCTGCGCGCATGGAACGGCTCGAGGAGCGGCTGCGCATGCGGCCCCTGGTGCATGCCGCCGTCAGATCCATCGAAATGGCGGTCCACTGCGATGAAGAAGCGGCCTACGCGGCTCTCCGCCGCGCGGCCATGAAGCGTCGCATCACCATAGAACAGACCGCCGCCGAGATGCTGGCCGGCGTCATCCCCCTGTCGGAGGCCGGCTGATGCGCATCGCCCGTGAGTTCCTGCGCCGGCCCACAGCGGTCTTTGGCCTGATCGTCGTGCTTCTGGTGGTGATCGGCGCCCTGGCGGCGCCGCTGATCTCGCCTTACGCGCCCGACGAGCAGCTGTTCGACGGCCTGACCCTCGAAGGCGCGCCGATCGGACCCGACGCGGTCTTTCTTCTCGGCACCGACACGCTCGGCCGCGATCTCCTGACCCGCCTGCTGTTCGGTGCCCGCACCTCGCTGATCATCGGCGTCGTCGCCAACGGCACCGCCGTGACCATCGGCCTCGGCGTCGGCATGCTGGCTGGCTATCTGCGAGGCCCGGCGGGCAATGCCTTGATGCGCTTCACCGATCTGATGATGGCGTTTCCCGCCCTGCTCCTCGCCATCGTGCTGGCGGCGCTGTTCCACCCGAGCCTCTGGATCGTCGCCATGGTGATTGCCATGGTCAACTGGGTGCAGGTGGCGCGCATCGTCTACACCGAAACGCGCGGGCTGGTGGAGCGCGACTTCATCCTCGCCCAACGATCGCTGGGCGCCGGCCACGGCCGCATCGTCTTCAAGCATATCCTGCCGCACCTCATGCCGACCGCCATCGTCTGGGGCACGCTCGGCATCGCAACCACGGTGCTGCTGGAAGCGACACTGTCCTTCCTCGGCGTCGGCGTGCAGCCGCCGGAACCGTCCTGGGGCAACATCATCTTCGAAAGCCAGAGCTTCTTCACGGCGGCGCCCTGGCTGGTGATCTTCCCGGGCATCGCCATCCTGCTGACGGCGCTCTCCTTCAATCTGGTCGGCGACGCCTTGCGCGACATCCTCGACCCGACCCAGCGCGGGAGGATGTGAGATGATCGAATTGATCCTGCGCCGGCTCGGCGGCGCGCTGATGATCCTGTTCGGTGTCGCCGCCATCACCTTCGTGCTGCTCTACGCCTTGCCGGCCGACCCGGCGGTGCAACTAGCCGGCCGCTCGGCCACCGCCCAGACGGTCGCCAACATCCGTCACGAGCTCGGCCTCGACCAACCGCTTCTCCTGCAGTTCGTCCACTATCTCGGCAACCTCGTGCAGGGCGATTTCGGTCGCTCCTACACCCAGAAGACCGAGGTGATGACACTGATCCTCGCCCGCCTGCCGGCGACGTTGATCCTCATGGTCACGGGCATCCTGGTCGAGGTGGCGATCGGCCTGACGCTCGGAACCATAGCGGCTCTCAATCGCGGCGGCTTTGTCGACCGGCTGGTGATGACCGTATCCTTCGTCGGCGTGTCGGCCCCGCAGTTCGTCGTTGCCCTGCTGTTGCTCTACGTCTTCGCGGCAACGCTGCAATGGTTCCCGATGTCCGGCTTCGGCACCTTCAGCCACGTCGTGCTGCCGGCGCTGACCCTCGGCGTGCTGGGGGCCGGCTGGTATGCCCGCATGGTTCGCTCGGCGATGATCGACGTCCTCACGCAGGACTACATCCGGACGGCCCGGGCCAAGGGCGTCGCCGAGCGCGCGGTCATACTGCGCCACGCCGTGCCCAACGCGCTGCTGCCGATCGTCGCCATGATTGGCATCGACATCGGCCAGTTCATGGGCGGCGTGGTGGTGGTCGAAGCCGTCTACGGCTGGCCCGGCATCGGCCAGCTCGCCTGGCAGGCGATCCAGCAGGTCGACATTCCCATCATCATGGGCGTCACGCTCATTTCCTCGCTGGCCATCGTGACCGGCAACCTGATCGCCGACCTCGTCGCGCCACTGATCGACCCCAGAATTCGGGCCCGGTAAGGCCGGCGAGAAAAGAATCCGGGCCCGATGGGCCCCGATGACGCCGGGCCTCCAGCCCGGCCAACGACAACAACAGACCTTGAAACAAAGGGGAACCCGCATGACACATTGGCTGCATAGAACCGCGATCGCAGGACTGATGGCGCTGACGCCACTCGTCGCGCTGGCCGACGAGACACCCGTCAAGGGCGCCACCATCGTCGTCACCTACAAGGACGATATCGCCACACTCGACCCGGCCATCGGCTACGACTGGCAGAACTGGTCGATGATCAAGAGCCTGTTCTCCCGCCTGATGGAATACACCCCCGGCACGGCCGATCTGGTGCCGTCGCTGGCCGAGAGCTTCGAGATCACGCCGGACGGCCAGACCTACACCTTCAAGCTCCGTAAGGGCGTGAAGTTCTCCAATGGTCGCGAAGTGGTGGCCTCCGACGTCAAGTTTTCCATCGAACGCGCCGTCAATCCCAAGACGCAGGGGCCCGGCGCCGGCTTCTTCGGCGCCATTTCCGGCTTCGACGACCTGACGGGCGGCAAGGCCGAGGGTCTTTCCGGCATCGAAACGCCCGACGACTACACGGTGGTGTTCAAGCTCAGCCGGCCCGACGCCACCTTCCTGCACGTTCTCGCCATCAACTTCTCCTCGATCGTGCCGAAGGAAGTCGTCGAGGCGGAAGGGCAGGATTTCGGCAAGAAGCCGGTTGGTTCGGGCGCCTTCGTCCTGAAGGACTGGGTGATCGGCCAGAGGCTGGTGTTCGAAAAGAACCCGAACTTCTACGTCGCCGACACGCCGAAGATCGACGGCTTCACCGTCGAGGTCGGCCAGGAGCCGCTGGTGGCTCTTCTGCGCCTGCAGCAGGGCGAAGTTGACATCGCCGGCGACGGCATCCCACCGGCCAAGTTCCTCGAGATCAAGAACGGCCCGGATGCCGCCGACATCATCGTCGATGGCGATCAGCTACAGACCGGCTATGTCGCCATCAACACCCGCGTCAAGCCGCTCGACGGCGTCAAGGTGCGCCAGGCCCTCAACATGGCCGTCAACAAGGAGCGCATCACCCGCATAGTCAACGGCCGCGCCACGCCGGCCAACCAGCCTCTGCCGCCGCTGATGCCCGGCTACGACAAGGACTTCAAGGGCTACGCCTACGACATCGAAAAGGCCAAGTCGCTGCTTGCCGAAGCCGGCTATCCGGACGGCTTCACCACGGCGCTTTACGCCTCCTCGACCGATCCCAATCCGCGCATCGCCCAGGCGCTGCAGCAGGACTTTGCCGCCATCGGCGTCAAGGCCGAGATCAAGGCGCTGGCCAACGCCAACGTCATCGCCGCCGGTGGAACCGAGGGCGAAGCGCCGATGATCTGGTCGGGCGGCATGGCCTGGATCGCCGACTTCCCCGATCCCTCGAACTTCTACGGCCCGATCCTGGGTTGCGCCGGTGCCGTCCAGGGCGGCTGGAACTGGTCCTGGTACTGCAACAAGGATCTCGACGCTCGCGCCATCGCGGCCGACTCGATGTCCGACCCGGCCAAGAAGGACGAGCGCGCCAAGCTCTGGGGGACGGTGTTCACCGACCTGATGGCCGACGCGCCGTGGATCCCGGTGTTCAACGAGCGCCGCGTCGTCGCCAAATCCAAGCGCATGGGCGGACCGGGCAACATCTACATCGACCCGACGCGCGTCATCAACTACGACGCCATCTATGTAAAGCAATAACAAGGACTTGCCCGCAAGTCCGCGCCAGCGCGGGGGAGGTTTGATCCTCCCCCGTTCCCTGGCTCGAGGGAGAAATCGCCATGTGCCTTGCCTGCGATTACACCATCCATCGCCGCGATCATCATTATGGCTGGAGCCGCGACTTCACACCGGCCGTCGTGGCGAAATCCGGTTCGACCATCCATTTCGAGTGTCTCGACAGCTCCGGCGGTCAGCTCGGCACGGGCTCGACGGTAGCCGATGTGGTCAATCTCGATTTCGCCAAGGTCAACCCGGTCACCGGTCCGGTCTACGTGGAAGGCGCCGAACCCGGCGACGTGCTGAAGGTAGAGATTCGCGAGTTCGTTCCATCCGGCATCGGCTGGACGGCGGTGATCCCCGGCTTCGGTCTTCTGGCCGACCAGTTCACCGATCCGGCGTTGCACGTCTGGACATACGAGCCCGGCACGATGGCACCTTCGTTGTTCGGTCCCGGCGGCAGCGTTCCGCTCAAGCCGTTCGCCGGCACCATCGGCGTCGCACCAGCCGAGCCGGGCGTCCACTCGGTCGTACCGCCGCGCCGCGTTGGCGGCAATCTCGACATCCGCGATCTCTCCTCGGGCGTGACGCTCTACCTGCCGGTCGAGGTCGAGGGCGCCTTGTTCTCGGTCGGCGACACACACGCCGCCCAGGGTGACGGCGAGGTTTGCGGCACGGCCATCGAAAGCGCCATGAACGTCACGCTGACGCTGAGCGTTCTGAAGGGGCAGAAGCTCGAAAGCCCCCGCTTTACGACGCCGGGGCCGGTTACGCGCCACCTCGACGCTGCCGGCTACGAGGTGACGACCGGGGTCGGCCCCGATCTCCTGACGGCGTCGCGCGAAGCGCTTAGCCGGATGATCGACCTTCTCTCCGCCGAGCACGGCTACAATCCGTCCGACGCCTACATGCTCTGCTCGGTCGCTGGCGACCTCCGCATTTCCGAGATCGTCGACATGCCCAACGTGGTGGTGAGCTTCTATTTCCCGAGGATCGTGCTGTCGTGACGGATATGAGCGGAGACTTCAGGGCAGCACCGGTGCTCAGCGTCGAAGGGCTGGACCGTCGACGCGCTGACCGATCGCGGCGCAAAGCGCGTGCTCGACGGCTGTGAGCTTCGATCTGGCGGCGGGAGAGACGCTCTGCCTTGCCGGCGAAAGCGGCTCCGGCAAGTCGGTCACGTCGCTGTCCGTCATGCGGCTTCTGCCCCGCGCCTCGCTGCGCATCGTCTCCGGCTCGATCAAGCTTGAGGATCGCGACCTCACCGGCCTCAGCGAGCGGGCCATGCGGGAGGTGCGCGGTCGCGACGTCGCCATGATCTTCCAGGAGCCGATGACATCGCTCAACCCGGTGATGACCATCGGCAAGCAGCTCGTCGAACCCATCCTGATCCACCAGGGCGGCAACGAGGCCTCGGCCCGAGCTCAGGCACTGCGCATGCTGGAGGCGGTGCAGATCACCGAGCCAACACGACGCCTCGGCCAATATCCGCACGAGCTCTCGGGCGGCATGCGCCAGCGGGTGATGATCGCCATGGCGCTGTCCTGCCAGCCCAAGGTGCTGATCGCCGACGAGCCCACCACGGCCCTCGACGTCACAGTGCAGGCGCAGATCCTGAAGTTGATGCGCGAGCTGAAGGGCGAGTTCGGCACATCCACCATCCTCATCACCCATGACATGGGCGTGGTCGCCGAGATGGCCGATCGGGTCGCTGTCATGAAGGATGGGCGCCTCGTCGAAGTCGGCTCGGCGGTGGACATTTTCGAGCGTCCGACCCAGACCTATACGCGCGAGCTGATCGCCGCCGTCCCGCGCATCGGCGCCCGCACCGGCACCGACGGCCCGCCGGCCGTCACGGCGGAGGCAAAGGCGGCGCAACGGACCGAGAAGTCGTTGGAGCCGGTCCTTGCCGTCCAGAATCTCAAGGTTACCTATGGCGCCCGTGCCAGCCTGTTCGGTCGCAAGCCGGGCCAGCTCGCGGTCGACGGCGTCTCCTTCGAGCTGCGCGCCGGACGAACGCTCGGCCTCGTCGGCGAGAGCGGCTCGGGAAAGTCGACCACCGGCAAGGCCGTGCTTGGCCTGATCCCTTACGAAGGCTATGTCGCCATTGGCGGCGAAGAGTTGATGGATTTCTCGGTCAAAGCGATGCGGCCGGTCCGTCGCCTCGCCCAGATGATCTTCCAGGACCCCTACGCCTCGCTCGACAGCCGCATGACCGTTGGCGCCGCCATCGCCGAGCCCATGGCGATCCACGGCATCGGCGACCGGTCCGACCGCGCCGACCGTGTCGCTGAGCTGTTGCGGCGCGTCGGCCTGCCCCCGGATGTGGCGAGCCGCTACCCGCACGAGTTCTCCGGCGGCCAGCGCCAGCGCATCTGCATCGCCCGCGCGCTGTCGCTGAAACCGAAGCTGATCGTCGCCGACGAGAGCGTCGCGGCTCTCGACGTGTCGGTCCGGGCCAAGGTGCTCGATCTGATGCTGGAGTTGCAGGAAACCGAAGGACTGGCCTATCTGTTCATCTCGCACGACATGGCGGTCATCGAGCGCATGTCGCACGACGTCGCGGTGATGAACGGCGGACGGATCGTCGAGCACGGCCCGCGCCGCGCCGTGTTCGAACATCCCGGACAGGATTACACCCGCCGGCTGATCGCCGCCGTTCCGATCCCCGACCCGTCCCGGCGCCGCCTGGCCATGGCCGGCTGAGAGAGATGAACGAGGGGCCGTGAGCCCCTCGCAGCCACCAGTGGTCCGTCAGCGCTTCATCAGCGCGAACACGCCCCACCCCAGATACTCGCGGGTGTAGGCGACGTAGCGGGCGGGTTCCGAGGTGAGCATGGCGCGCACCTCGCCCGCCAGTTCGTCGTCCGGGTTGGCGTCGAGCCAGCGGCGCATGGTCAGCCATTTGGCCGCCTCGTAGCGGTCCCAGCCGTCCTGATTGGCCAGAACCATTTCGACGACGTCGCAGCCGAGCGCGCCGAAGGAGGCGAGGAGATCCGGCAGCAAGAGGAAGTCGGAGACCGCGTGGGCAAGACAGCTCTTCGCGACCTCGTCCGTTGCCGGCAGTCGCCGCCAGTAGGGCTCGCCGATCAGGATGATGCCGCCGGGACGCAGGCTCCGCGACAACAGGTCGATCGAGCCGCCGACGCCACCGGCGATCCAGGTGGCGCCGACACAGGCCGCCACGTCGACCTTCTCGTCGGAGACATGACCGGCGGCGTCGCCATGAACGAACGCGACCTTGTCGGCGACGCCGAGTTCCACGGCACGGCGCTTCGCCTGCTCGGTGAAAAGGCCGCTCAGATCGACGCCTGTGCCGACGACGCCATGATCGCGCGCCCAGGTGCACAGCATCTCGCCCGAGCCGCTGCCAAGGTCGAGGACGCGCGCGCCCGGCTCCAGACGCAACGCCGCGCCGAGCGCGGCCAGCTTGTCCGGGGTCATCGGGTTATGGATGCGATGGGCGCTTTCGGTGATGTTGAATATCCGCGGAATATCCATGGTGGGCCTCGCAAAGATTTTGAATTGATTCAAGACCCGTGCGGGATAGACCTCCGAAGCGGAATGTCCACACATTCTTTAGTAGAGACGCCCGCCGACCACCGCGTCCTTGTCCGGCGCCACCAGCACCACGTGTCCGTCGGCATCGGGCACGCCAAGCGTCAAAACTTCCGAGCGCATCGGACCGATCTGCTTGGGTGGGAAGTTGACGACGCCCAGCACCAGCCGCCCCACGAGATCCTCGACCTTGTAGTTCTCGGTGATCTGCGCCGATGACCGCCGCTCGCCAATCTCCGGCCCGAAGTCGATGCGCAGCTTGTAGGCCGGCCGCCGCGCCTCCTTGAACACCTCGGCCGCAATGATGCGGCCGACGCGGATGTCGACTTTCAGGAAGTCGTCGTAGCCGATGGTGTCGCTCACCGTTCAGCCCGCCAGTTCGCGCGAGCGCTCGGCGGCGGCGGCGATCGCCGCGTCGACCAGCGGCTGCCAGCCCTCTTCGCCCATCAGCACGGCCAGTCCGGCGGCGGTGGTGCCGCCGGGCGAGGTGACGTTCTTCCGAAGCGTCGCGGCGTCGGTCGGCACACCGCCGAGAAGCGCGCCGGCGCCGACGACGGTCTGGCGGGCGAGCAGCATGGCGAGATCGGGCGCAAGCCCGGCCTTCTCGCCGGCCGCGGCCATCGCTTCGACCAGCAGGAAGACATAGGCGGGCCCACTACCCGACAGGCCGGTCACCGCGTCGATCAGCGACTCGTCCTGGATCCAGGCCGACTTGCCGACGGCGTTGAGCAAACTGGTCACGATGCGCCGGTGCGCCTCGGTGACGGCGCCATTGCCAACGGCCACCGACATGCCCTGCCCCACCTGGGCTGGCGTATTCGGCATGACGCGGATGATCGGTCCGTCGCCGAGCGCCGCCGCGAGATTGGCGAGCGTCGTGCCGGCGGCGATGGAGACCACCAGCGTCGATGGCCCCACCACGCGCTTCAGCGCCGGCAGCGCCTCGCCCATCTGCTGCGGCTTGACGGCGAGCATCACCACATCGGCCGGCTCGGAGATGTCGGCGGCGTCCTTGTAGTGGGTGACAGAATACTCGATCAGCATCGAGAAGGCTTCGGAACCGATGTGCGGATCGACGATCGACACCGACTTGGGGTTTATCCCCTTCTTGAGCCAGCCGTGCAGCATGGCGCCGCCCATCTTGCCGGCACCGACGAGCACGAGCGAACCGATTTCCGAGAATGGCATGATGATCTCCCCGTCCGGCCCCGACCTCATGCGCGGGACTGGCGACCCAACTGCTTCCGGTCTGCCACAAATCGGCTCGTCAGAAAAGCCAAGGCAGGGCGGGCAAGGGGCGAGAAGACCCCGAATCGCCGAACGTCCAATCTCACCGTCGCGCCCGCCATCCTTCAGGGCGGCCGCATTTATGGTTAATCGAATGTGACCGCCAATCGCGAAAACGTGATAATATTCATTTGTATTAAATTTCGATTTATGCTCCGTTTCAGATCAGTAACCATACTGTTGCATCAATACATCAGCCAAAATGCGCCGTCATCTTGCCCTGATTTTGTCAAAATCTCGCATGGACATCGCCTCAATTGGTCATCATCTTCACCTCATCGAACAGCCGGGCAGAGATTGCTTACGGCCAGATGGAAAGCGTGCGGGACTTCCTCCCAGTATCACCGCACCGGATGTAAGGAGTGAATGTAATGAGCAAGCTGCTTCTTGGCGCCGTCGCCGGTTCGGCCATTCTTCTGTCGGCTCCGGTTTTCGCCGCCGATCTCAATGAGCCGATCCCCCAGGCCCCCTATGCCGCCCCGGTGGCCAGCAGCACCTTCGACTGGACCGGCGCCTACGTCGGCGCCAATGCCGGCTACAGCTGGGCCAACCAGGCCTCGGGCGTCGGCAAGGACCATGACGGTGCCGTTGGTGGCGTGTTCGCCGGCTATAACTACCAGATGCCGAACAACATCGTCGTCGGCGGTGAAGGTGAAGTCGCCTACGGTGGCGCCGATCCGCTGGCCACCTGGACGGGCGCCATCCGCGGCCGCGCCGGCTACGCCTTCGACAACATCCTGGTCTACGGCGCCGTCGGTGGCCTGGTCGGCCAGGGCGAGATGAAGACCAGCTCCGGCGACCAGACCCGGACCCACGTCGGCTATCAGGTCGGCGCCGGTATCGAAGCCGCTCTGACCACCAACGTCACGGCCCGCGCCGAGTATCTCTACACCGGCACCAACAGCCGCGACTACAACGGCGGCGTCAAGGGCGACCTCGACGGCAACGCCGTCAAGGTCGGCATCGGCTACAAGTTCTGATCCCTCTTCGGATCGAATGGAAAGGCCCCGGCAGCTTCGGCTACCGGGGCCTTTTTCTATTGGTGGCCTTGCCTTATGCCGCGATCGAGCCGTCGCGCATGGTGGCCGCGAGGGTCTTCGCCAGATCCGCCCTGCCGAACGGCACGCAATAGGCCGGCGTTCCCCGCTCGAACCGCCATCCCTCGGACAACGGCCCGACATCCAGCGCATCGAAGCCGAAGGCCTCGTAGAGCCCGGTGACGACCGATTTCGCCTCCATGTCATCGCCCACCAGCGGCAGGGCGCGCCGGTCGGGCGCCCCCGCCGGCCGGCCGTCGCTTTCGAGATCCTTCATGGTGATGGCGTTGAACGCCTTGACGATCCTCGACCGAGGCAGGTGATCGGCCAGCAGTTCGCTGGTCGTCGTCGCCCGCGCGTCGAGCTCGGGAAACCGTCCGTCCCGCTCGGGATAGTAGTTGTTGGTGTCGATCACGATCTTGCCGGCGAGCGGCTCGACCGGAACCGACCGATAGGCCGAAAGCGGGATGGCGACCACGACGACGTCGCCGAACGCCACGGCCTCGGCCACCGTGCCGACCTCGCCGCCCACCGCGTGGGGCAGGCTGAACAGGGTCTCGGGGCCCCGTGAGTTGCTGAGCATCACCTGGTGGCCCGCCTGGACCGCCAGCTTGCCGATGGCGCGCCCGACAAAGCCCGCGCCGATGATTCCGATTTTCATAACTGAGTCTCCGTGTGTGCCCGTCACATGGAGGTTTAATTGATCTTCAAAGAGCGATAAATTCTCACAAACGAACGACATTCAACACCAAAAGGAGTTAATCGTGGATCGGCTCACCAGCATGGCGGTCTTCGTGAAGGCCTCCGATCTCGGCTCCTTCGCATCCGCCGCCGAGGCCATGGGCATGTCGCCCCAGATGGTGGCCAAGCACGTGGTCTTTCTGGAGGACCGGCTTGGCGCCACCCTGCTTCACCGCACCACGCGCCGGCAAAGCCTGACCGACGTCGGGCGCGCCTATTACGACCGCTGCAAGCTGGTGCTGGCCGAAGCCGAGGCGGCCGACACGCTGGCGCTCGACATGCGGTCGCGGCCGGAAGGCGTACTGCGGGTCAACGCGCCGGTGACCTTCGGCTCCTTCAGCCTCGCCCCCTTCGTCACGCGCTATCTCGACCGCTACCCCGGCATGCGGGTCGATCTGACGCTCAACGACCGCTTCATCGACCCGCTGGAAGAGGCCTTCGAGGTGATGATCCGCGTCGGCGAGGTCGACGACAACGCGCTGATCGCCCATCCGCTGGCGCCCTATCGACTCATCGCCTGCGCCGCGCCCGCCTATCTTCAGCGACGCGGCACGCCAAAGACGCCGGCCGAGCTCGAAACGCACGATTGCCTCGCCTACGGCTACTGGTCACCCAGCATTCCCTGCCGATGGCTGTTCTCGCGCCATGGCAAGACCGAGGAAGTCAGGGCGAACGGGCGCTTCCGCAGCAACGACTGGAAGGCCCTGCTGCACGCCGCCGTCGAGGGCTTCGGCGTGACGCTGGGTCCGGAGAGCATATTGACCGGCGAGATCGCCGCCGGCCGCCTCGTGCGCGTGCTGCCGGACTACGAGGGACCAGCCAAGCCCATGCACGTTCTCTACCCCGCCGGTCGCAGGCCGACCGTCAAGCTTCGCAGCTTCGTCGATGCCGTGGTCGAAGAGTTCGGACCGGCAGCCAGGGCGAACCCGCAGCGGTAAAGCGTCGGCAGGAAGCGGCACGAGACGTGCAAGTCCTTTGTTGCAAAGGAAAACCCGCTTTGCGACTATGTGTCGCCCGGGTCGCTGGAAGGACGTCGGATTTGGTCGCAGATTCCCCAAACGGTGATGGACCTCTGAGCGGGGTGGAGCGCGAACTGGAAGCCACGGCGGCGACCGGTACGCCGGCCGAGCGCCGACTGGCCCGCTTCTTCATCGACAACCTCGCCAACCTGCCTTTCGAGACGGCCGCCTCGATCGGCCAGCAACTGCACCTCAGCCCGATGACGGTCAGTCGCTTTCTGCGCCGGCTCGGCTTTCAGGGTCTCGACGGACTGAAGACCGAGCTGCGGCTGCGCGCCACCACCACCGCGTGGCAGGTGATCGACACGCCGGATATCCTGAGGCGCGACCTTCAGAACGGCCAGTTGCTGGCCGAGGTGATGACCGACCAGATCGAAACGCTGCACCGGCTCTACGCGCTGTCCAAGCAACCCGCCTGGGCCGAGGCGGTCGGGCTGCTGCTGGCCGCCCGCGAGGTGTTCGTCGCCAGCTACCAGAACATCGGCGGCATCGCCCGCTACTTCGCCGAACAGCTCGCCTATGCCCGCGACGGCGTGCGCTATCTCGACGGCCTCAACGGCACCTACGCCGAGCTGCTCGACCATCCGCCGGAGGGCACGCTGCTGGTTCTCATCGACTGCCGGCGCTATGCCAGCAAGTCACGAATCCTGGCGCGTGAGGCGGTCGCGGCCGGCCATCGGCTCTTGGTGGTCACCGACCAGTACTGCGACTGGGCGGGCGAGGATCAGTGCACCCTGACGCTGCCGGCGACGCGCTCGCGCACCTGGGACAACTTCATGTCGCTGGCCGCTCTGCTCGACTTCCTGATGACCTCGGTGATCGCCGACGGCGGCGACGAGGTGCGGCGGCGCACCCAGCGCATCACCCGCCTTCAGGACATGTTCGGAGACTTCGAAAAGCGCTGAACCGCCGCCGATCTTCCAACCGGCGGCGGCCATTTTCTCTTCCGGGTCCGGCCGATCAGTCGGCCTTCACCTTGGTCCACACGGCGTCCCACAGGCGGATGCCGTCGCCGAGATCCTGAACGAGGTTGAACAGCTTGAAGGTCGCTTCGTCCGGATAGAGCGCCTTGTTCTCGGTCAGCCCCTTGTCGATCAGCGGCATGGCCGCCTTGTTGGGCGAACCGCCGCGCAGCCAGTTGGTGTTCTTGGCCGACACCTCCGGGCGCATCATGTATTCGAAGAACAGCTTGGCCTCGGCGACATCAGGCGCGCTCTTCAGCAGGCACATGTCTTCCTGGAAGCCGTTGACGCCCTCGCGCGGCAGCACATATTCGACCTTGTCCTTGGCGGTATCGACCGTCTGGGCGGCCGAGCCCGACCACCACTGCGCCACGGCGAAGTCGCCATTGACCACCTTGTCGCCGATGCCGTCGGTCAGCATGGCCGCCCAGTAGGGCTTGGCCTTGATGATGGTGTCGCGGGCCTTGGCCAACTCCTTCGGGTCGGTGGAGTTGATCGAGAAGCCATTGTAGATCAGTGCCGCGCCGACGGTCTCGCGCACGTCGTCCAGCATGGCGATCTTGCCCTTCAGCGCCTCCGGCGGATCGAACACCACCTTCCAGGTGTCGACCTCCTGGCCCTGGGTCATCGCCTTGTTGACCAGCAGGCCGGTCGAGCCCCAGTTGTAGGGCATGCAGGTCTGGTGATCGGGATCGGACTTGGCGCGGAAATACCTGTCGTCGATGTTCTCATGCCCCTTGAGGCTCTGCAGGCCGACCGGCTGCAAGAGGTCGAGGGAGGTCATGATGTCCTGCATGTGCACCGACGGAAAGACGATGTCGTAGCCGGTGGCGCCGGCCTGGATCTTGGCCAGCATCTCTTCGTTGTTGCCGTAGTTGTCGAGCGTGGTGGCGATGCCGGTCTCCTTGGAGAAATCCTCGACCACCTGGGGATCGATGTAGATCGACCAGTTGTAGAGGGCCAGCTTGCCCGCCGCCGCGGCGGGATGGACAAGGGCAAGGCTGGCGAGACAGGCGGCGGTCAACGATCCGAGGCAGCTTTTGCGGGTCATGGAACTCTCCCTGGCGGGGATGGTTGGGGCTGGTTTCGGCGGGTCAAAGGCTGGCGCCACGGTTGTCTCGCCTCAGGATGAGGGCGACGACGACGCAGAGCATGGACATGGCGACGATCAGCACCGACACGGCGTTGATCTCCGGCGACACGTTCCGCTTGATGGCGCTGAACAGGTAGATCGGCAGCGTCGTCGCCCCGACGCCGGTGGTGAAGAAGGCGATGACGAGGTCGTCGAAGGAGATGACCAGCGACAGCAGGAAGCCGCCGGCAATCGACGGCGCGAGCAGTGGCAGCGTCACCCGGCGGAAGGTCACCGACGGCTTGGCGCCGAGGTCGGCCGAGGCTTCGTCGAGGCTGCGGTCCATGCCGGCAAGACGGGCGCCGACCACCACCGTGACGTAGGAGGTGAGGAACAGCGTGTGGGCGGCGATCACCGAGCCCCGCCCCAGCGGCAGGCCGACCGACGACAGGAACACCAGCAGCGCGATGCCGAGCACGATGTCCGGGATGATGATCGGCAGCATGACGAGGCCGCGATAGACCTCCTTGCCGGGAAACACCGCCCGGTCGAGACCGATGGCCGTCAGCGTGCCGACGACGGTGGCGATCGAGGCGGAAGCGAAGCCGACGAGCAGGCTGTTGATCACCGCCGGCGCCAGATTGGGATCGGAGTAGAGCTGGGCGTTGCCGGCGGCGATCTGGGTCTGATCCTGCGACACGAGGCCGAGATTCTCGAACACGCGCGCGTACCAGTCGAAGGTGAAGCCCGTCCAGGTCATCATCGACACGTCGTTGGCGTTGAACGAGTAGACCACCAGCATGGCGATCGGCAGGTAGAGGAAGACGAAGAACAGCGCGACATGCAGGAACAGAAGGCCGCGACCGTTGCGGCTCCAGCGCGAAGAGCTCATGACCGCACCCCCTTTCCGGCTGCGCCCCGATCGCTGCGCACCATGAAGATCAGCGCGACGAGCACGATGACGCCGAGGATGGTCGACACCGCCGCGCCGAACGGCCAGTCGCGCGCCGACAGGAAGGCCTGGGCGAGCAGGGTTCCGACCTGAAGCTGCTTGGAGCCGCCGATCAGCGTCGGAGCGATGAAGTTGCCGAAGGCCGGCACGAAGGTCAGGACCAGCCCGGCGGCGATGCCCGGCCAGGTGAGCGGCACGATCACCCGGCGGAAGGTTGTGAAGCGGGCGGCGCCGAGATCGAAGGACGCCTCGACGAGACGCGGATCGAGCTTCTCGATGGAGGCATAGAGCGGCAGCACCATGAAGGGCAGATACTGGTAGACCATGGAGAGGACGATGGCGCCGGGGGTGTAGATCAGCGTCAGCGGCTCCTTGATCAGGCCGAGCCAGAGCAGGATGTTGTTGGCAAGGCCGTCGCTCCTCAGGATCAGCATCCAGGCGTAGATGCGCACCAGCGCGTTGACGAAGAATGGCAGCGTGATGAGCAGAAGCAGCGCCGACCGGCGACGGCGCGGCGCCCGGGCGATGAACCAGGCGGCCGGATAGCCGACCACAAGCGCGATGAGCGCCGTCAGCCCGGCGATGACGGCGGTGCGCAGGAACACGCCGTAATAGATGAAGTCCCAGTCGCGCAGTTCGTCTTCGTTCGGCAGGCCGAAGATCCGGGCATAGGAATCGAAATCGATCTGCCAGACGACGCCGCCATAGGTGCCGCGCGTCATCACCGAGTAGACGGTCACGAGGCCGAGCGGCACAAGAAACAGGCAGGCGAGCAGCAGCGCGCTGGGGGTGAGAAGCGCAAGCCCGCCTCGGCGACGCCGCCGCTCGGCGCGGCTGATGGGAGGGGCGGCGCTCATTGCGTCACCACCTGCACGTCGGCCGGATCGTAGGCGAGACGCACCGTCGTCCCGGCGGCGGGAACCTCGGCCGCCCCGTTGCAGAGCACCACGACGCCGCAGCCGGCGACCTCGGCGTCGAGGCGGATCTTGTCGCCGAGATAGATGGCGCTGCGCACCTGACCGGTCAGAACGTGCGGCGCGTCGCGCCCGTCGGCCAGAAGCGTCAACCGATCCGGTCGCAACACGGCGGTGGCGGACGTGCCCGCCGCGAGATCGGCCTTGCGCGTCTGGATCACCGAACCGTCGGCAAGCGCGAGCGCGACACCGGAAGCGTCCGTTCCCGAAACCGTAACCGTGCCGTCGATCAGCGCGGCATCGCCGACGAAACCGGCGACGAAGCGGCTGGCCGGCCGCTCGTAGATGTCGCGCGGGCTGCCGATCTGTTCGACGCGGCCACGGTTCATCACCACGACGGTATCGCTCATCGACAGCGCTTCCTCCTGGTCGTGGGTGACGCAGAGGAAGGCGATCTTCACTTCGTTCTGAAGCCGCTTCAGCTCGACCTGCATCTCCTTGCGCAGGTTGCGGTCGAGCGCCGCCATCGGCTCGTCGAGCAGGAGCACTTCCGGCTGCAGGACAAGCGACCTGGCCAGCGCCACGCGCTGCTGCTGGCCGCCCGACAGCTGGGCGATGCGCCGATTGCCGAGACCGCCGAGCCTGACCAGCTCCAGCGCCTCCGCGACGCGGGGCCGGATGGTCGAGCGGGCGACGCCGGTCACCTCGAGACCATAGGCGACGTTCTCCTCGACGGAGAGATGCGGGAACAGCGCGTAATGCTGGAAGACGGTGTTCACCGGTCGCTCGAAAGGCGGCGTGCGCGTGATGTCGGCGCCACCCAGCAGGATACGACCGGCATCCGGGTCCTCGAAACCGGCGATGGCCCGGAGCAGCGTCGTCTTGCCGCAACCCGAAGGCCCGAGCAGCGTGGTGAAGCGACCGGCGGAAATCTTCAGGCTGACCTCGTCGAGCGCGGTTACCTCGGCGCCCTCAGCCGACCGAAAGCGCTTGGAAATGCGCTCGATCTCGATGACCGAAGCGCCGTCGACCGCCTTCCGGGCAGACTCTCTGAGGGGCTGGGTGACCATCGGCAGGGGTGTCCTCGCTTTGCGGTGCATCCGTTGTTGAGTTATTTTTCTAACATCGATATGATTAGGTACAAGAGTAACATTTAGGCGCTCGGCATCGCGCCTGCCGCTCAACTAGGCAGAACACCTTATGGTCAATGATTCAAAGTCCCCTCGCACCGGCGTCACCCCCTCCCCTCGGCGCGCAAGGGCGCTCGGCTTGCCGCTTCCCGGCACGCCCGGCCCGCTCAACGCCATCACCGACGTGCCCGGCGTCTCGGTGGGACTGACGACGATCATCGACGACGACGCCTCCATCCGCACCGGCGTCACCGCCGTGTTGCCGCGTCCGCCGGCCGATCTCCTCAATCCGGTCTGGGCCGGCGCCTTCTCGATGAACGGCAATGGCGAGATGACCGGCGTGCACTGGATCAAGGAAGCCGGCTGGTTCACCGGGCCGATCACCATCACCAACACCTTCTCCGTCGGCCTCGCCCATCACGCCACCGTCCGCTGGATGGTCGAGCACTTCCCGGACAAGGTGGGGGAGAATCTCTGGGTGCTGCCGGTGGCCGCCGAAACCTATGACGGCTACCTCAACGACATCGCCGGCCTGCATGTCACCGAACGCCATGTCCTCGCCGCCATCGACGGCGCAACGGGCGGCCCGGTGGCCGAGGGCTCGGTGGGCGGCGGCACCGGCATGATCGCCTACGAGTTCAAGGGCGGCACCGGCACCGCCTCGCGCAAGATCCCGCTGGCCGGCAAGGACTATACGCTGGGCGCGCTGGTCCAGGCCAACCACGGCCTTCGCCCCTGGCTGACGGTGTGCGGTCAGCCGGTCGGCGCGGCACTGCCCGAAAACCGCGTCCACGAGCGCGAGCGCGGCTCGATCATCGTCGTCATCGCCACCGACGCCCCGCTCATCCCGACCCAGATCGAGCGGCTGGCCCGCCGCGCCGCCATCGGCATCGGCCGCGCCGGCACGCCATCGGGCAACAGCTCGGGCGACATCTTCCTCGCCTTCTCCACCGCCAACGATCCCGGCCCGTTGCCGGAGCCGGCGAGACTCGGTTTCGAGGCGATCTCCAACGATCTCCTCGACCCGCTGTTCCTGGCGGCGGTCGAAGCCGTCGACGAGGCGGTGCTCAACGCCATGTGCGCAGCCGGGCCGATGAGCGGCAAGAAGGGCCGCCACGTCGATGCGTTGCCGCTCGATCGCCTGCGCGACCTGATGGGGATCAGCTCCGAAGACTGACGAGTCTCAGCGCGGCGCGGTCTCGGCAAAGCCGGGACACCGGACGGCGAAACGCTCGAACCATTCGGCAAGGCGCGGCCGGCCGGCCCGCCAGTCGTCGCCGAGGCGGAAGTCGATGAAGCCGAGGCCGCAGGCAACCGCGATCTCGCCGACCAGAATCTCCGTGTCCGACGGCGGCGCCATGTCCAGCATGTCGAGAGCGCGGTTCATCTTGCCGCTCTGGTAGCCGAGCCAGCGCGGCGACCACGAGGGCTCGTCGCGGAACAGGGTTTCGAGCCGCCGCAGCACGCCGGCATCGAGAATGCCGTCGCCGAGCGCCTGCAGCTTCAGCGCCGCGAAGCGCGCCTCCGGCTCGCTCGGAATGATGCGGTCGCCACCGACGAGATGGTCGAAATACTCGAGGATGACGCGGCTGTCGTAGAGGGTCGAGCCGTCGGCGAGCACCAGCGTCGGCACCTTGCCGAGCGGGTTCTGCGCCCTCAGGCTGTCGTTGTCGTCGAAAGTGTCGGCCGGCGTCACCTCGATCCGCTCGGACAGGCCGAGAACGGCGGCGGCAAGGCGAGGCTTGCGGCCGAAGGGTGACGTCAGGCTGCAACGCAAAATCATGTCGGCCATGGCAAAAGTCCAGAAAGTTCAACGCGCCGGATAGACATCCGTCCAGCCGGACGCGGCGTCGCCGCAGCTGGTGGCGGCCGAGAGACGGTCGAGGCGAAAAGCGGTATCGGTGAAGGTCCAGCCGGCCTTGAAGGCGCAGCCGTGGTCGTCGGCGCCACTGGCTTCCAGACGGTGGTTCTCGGCGTCATAGGCGACGTCGAACAGCACGTCGACGCCATACCAGCCGAGCCGTTCGGAGAAGCCGGCGAAAAGGAGCGGATTGATGCCACCGATCTCGCCTCTGTCGATTGTGTAGAGGCGGGAGGCGAGTCCCGAAGAGTTGCGATAGCAGGGGATGACATAGAGCATCGCCGTCTCGCCAAGCGGCGCGATCAGCGGCTCTGCACTGGCGATGTCGGCCGCGTCGGGCTTTTCGCAGGCGGCCGAGGCCAGATGCAGTTCCAGAAGGCGCGGTGGCACGCCAGCCGCCGAGAGATGGGCACCGGCATCGACATCCGGCGCTTCCGGCAGGTCTTCCGGCGGCCCTGCCCGGCGGTCGCCGGGAATGCGCCCCTGCTGACGGTCGATCTCGTTGAGGGCGTCCGACAACCCATCGAGCGGGAAGCGGTCCGTATGCGCCTTTCCGGCGATGTCGATGAACGAGAAGCGCAGCATGTGACCGCGCTGGATTTGCAGCATCAACCGGCCGAGCGCGGCGTGCGACACGATGTAGTAGTCGGACGGATGGACGAAGGGCGCATAGTCCGAGCCGGGGTAGAGCGTGATGTCGACGCCATTGTCGACGGAGACCGCCACCGGCCGGTTGCGGTCTGCCAGCACGCCCAGCGTCGAGATCGACACCGTCCACCGTGCCCGGCTCTCCGGCGAGCGCTGGAGCACGACGACGCTGGCCTTGTCCGGATTCGCCGCCTGTACGCTGGCCGCGCAATGCCGAGCCTCGTCACAGGCGATCGAAACGGAGCCGAACCGCTTGGAAACCGCCGCCGACGCATCGGCCGCCAAGCCGAGAGCCAGTGCCAGGAACGCTACTGCAAAAACCGACTGCCGCGACATGTCTCCCCCAATCGCCTCATCCGGATCCGAACGAGAGGCGCCTCTCCCGACCTGGACCATTGCACACATATGGGCGGTCCGAAAGGCAGTCTGAACACCCCCTTCCGTCCTAAAACCACCAAGCAACATCAGGAGAGCCGCGATGCCCAACTAGACTGCCAGGCCCGGCCAGCCGAGCGGATTGCCCTTGGGGCATGGCAGGAACCGTCAGCGGAACAGCATCAGCGGGATCAGGCAGGTGCGGATCATGGCCGACGTCGTGCTGCCGACCAAGAGGTTTCGCACCGCCGAGTGGCCATAGGCGCCGATGGCGAGAAGATCGATGCCTTCGGCGCGGACATAGTCGCCAATGACCTTCGTCGGCTCGCCGGGCAGGAGCTTCGAGACCACGGCCTCCCCGCGACCGCCGAGCACCCGAGTGGCCTCTTCCAGCCGCTGACGGTTGGCCGGCGTGTCGTCCCCAACGGTCACCACGTGGAACTCCAGCTCGCCGAACAGCGGCTTCGACGCCATGTACTCCAGCGCCTTCCTGGCGCTGGGGCCGCCGTCATAAGCCAGAAGCACCCGGCGGATGCCCTTCCACTCGCGCGAGGCGACGAGGATCGGCCGCTTGGCGGATCGAACCACCCGCTCGAGATTGCTGCCGATGTGCATCTGGGCGAAGTCGGCGCTGGCGCCTCGCTTGCCGATGACGATCAGCGACACATCCTCCTCGCACTCGGCGACGGTGTCGACGAAGGAGCCGTGACGGAACTTGACGTCCACCTCGGTGACGCCCTGCTCGGTCAAGCGCGTCCGGCTCATGTCGAGAAGCGCGCGGCCTCGCTCCTGGGCGAGCTTGGCGCTCTGCTCGTCGCTCTTCGCCAGACTGTCGAGGAGTTGCGCGTTGGCGTCCACCCCAAGGGCGCCGGACAGATCGAGCAGGTCGCCCCGCTCCTTCCGGCCGATGACGTGCAGGATCGACACCGAGGCGTCCATCCGCCGGGCCGCCCAGGCCGCGTGATCCGCAACGCTGATCGCATAGACCGACACGTCCACGCAGGCGAGTACCTTGGTCATTCGTCCCTCCCTGTGGCCGGGTCGCGCCCTGCCTTCCGATCTATCTACCTGTTTTCAAATTACCTTGTCGACGGCGTCCGGGTCGTTGTGGATCGCGAAGCGATCGACCATGGTCGCGCTCGCCTCGTTGAGGCCGAGAATCTCCACCTCGGCTCCCTCGCGACGGAACTTGATGACCACCTTGTCGAGCGCGGCAATCGCCGAAACGTCCCAGAGGTGGGCATGGCTGACGTCGATCACGACGCGCTCCACCACCTCCTTGAAGTCGAGCGCGGCGACGAAGGCATCGGACGAGGCGAAGAACAGCTGCCCGTGAACGACATAGGTGCGCGTCCGGCCATCGGGCGACAACGAGGAGGACACCGCGAACACGCGGGCGACATTGGAGGCGAAGAAGATGCCGGACAGCAGCACGCCTGCGAGGACGCCCTGGGCGAGATCGTGCGTGTAGACCACCACCACCACGGTGACGAGCATGACGATGGACGCCGACGGCGGGTACTGCCGCATGTTGCGGATCGAGCTCCAGGAGAAGGTGCCGACCGACACCATGATCATCACCGCCACCAGCGCGGCCATCGGGATCTGGCTGACCCAGGGGCCGAGCACGACGATCAGGAACAACAGGAAGGCGCCGGCGACGAGGCCGGAAAGGCGCCCTCGGCCACCCGATTTCACGTTGATCACCGACTGACCGATCATGGCGCAGCCACCCATGCCGCCGAAAAGGGCGCTGACGATGTTGGCGACGCCCTGGCCGCCGCACTCGCGGTTCTTGTTGCTCGGGGTATCGGTGAGATCGTCGACGATCGCCGCCGTCAACAGCGATTCCAGCAGTCCGACCGCCGCCAGCGCCACCGAGTAAGGCAGGATGATCCTGAGCGTCTCCAGGTTGAACGGCACGTCGGGGATCAGGAAGGTCGGCAACGAGGACGGCAGTTCGCCGAGATCGCCAACCGTCCGCACATCGATTCCCAGCGTCAGAACCGCGCCGGTCACCAGAACGATGGCGACGAGCGGGCTCGGAATGGCCTTGGTGACGTGAGGAAACAGATAGATCACGGCAAGGCCGGCGGCGACCAGGACGTAGGTCACCGGCGCAACGCCGATGAGTTCGGGAAGCTGGGCCATGAAGATCAGGATGGCCAGCGCATTGACGAAGCCGGTCATCACCGACTTCGAGACATAGCGCATCAGCAAGCCGAGCTTCAGAAAGCCCGCCACGATCTGGAGGACGCCCATCAGGATGGTCGCGGCCAACAGGTATTGAAGACCATGGTCGCGGACGAGATCCACCATCAGCACGGCCGTGGCCGCCGTCGCCGCCGAGATCATGCCGGGCCGGCCGCCGACGATGGCCGACGTCACGGCGATCGCAAACGAGGCATAGAGGCCGATCTTGGGATCGACGCCGGCAATGACCGAGAATCCGATGGCTTCGGGAATGAGGGCAAGGGCGACGACGATGCCTGCTAGGATGTCGCCGCGAATGTTGGACAGCCATTCCTTCCGGAGGGTCTCGAACAGGGTCATTGGATCTTTGCGTCCCGAGACGACAGGGCACGCCACGCCTCGAAAAGGCGAGTGAGTCGCGTGCGTCGTGAGAGATTGTCCGGCGGATCGGCGGCCGGAAGAGCCACCCGCAAGGCGGGTCCGTGTGAATGCCTAGGTTACTGCCATGCCCTACCCCAAAAGGCAACCGCATGACCGCCCCGCATGACCGGGACCGACAATCCCCGTCGCCTCACCTAATCGGCGGCAACACCACCCGGCTGCTGCGGCAGGCCCGTCTGTCGACCTCATCGCAGGCGCGAAAGCCGAGGCCGCGCGTCAGGCAGACGCGCACTTCCCTGAGGCGACGCCCATCGCAGACGACGGATACGCCGCCGGGCCGGAGCCCGGGATTGGCCGCGACGAAGGCCGCTTCCACCTCGGCGGGGGAGACCATCACATAGGTGTCGAGCCGCCGAAAGGCGGCCGGAATGCGAACCGCCTCGCGAGCCGCCCGAACCGTCTTGAGATAAGCGGTCGGCGAAAGGCCGGAACAGGACCCATGCTTGCGCCACTCGTGGCGGACGAGACCGGGCGCCGGCATCAGGTCGGCAACGGCGCGGATGTCCGCCCCGCTGGGCGCAAGGCGCGTCGGACAGTCGGCCGGATAGCCGCGTTCGTATTGCGGCCAGAGGCCATGCACCAGGAAGCCGTAGCGACGGCCGCTCTCGCATTGCGCGTCGTCGCGCGCCCCGCCTTCGGCCTCGCAGTAGCTGGGCGACCAACTGAGCGACAGCACGTAGAAATCGAAACGACCGGCGCGGTCGGCGGCGAGCGCGGCGACTGGCCACACCGCGACAAGCAGGACAAGCAGCCGGGCGAGCCTCGTCACTTCAGAACCTTGCAGTCGGCGCCGTAGACCTTGTAGGGGTCGTGACCGGACAGGCAGAACTCGACGTTCCAGCCGTAGCCGGCGAAGCCCTCGCCGGCCGAAACCACATAGTAGAGCGTCGTCGGCCGGGCCGAGGTGAGCTGGGCGCGGGCGGCGCAATAGCGCCGGTCGATGGCGCTGAACCCTTCGGTCACCAGACGTCGTTCGCCGATCCGATCGAGAGCGGCGATGGTGACGCCGTCCTTCCAGGTGTGGGCCTCGGCCCAGGCCTGACGGCTCGAAAGGGTGGAAAGGACCGAGGCGTCATCGCAAACGGGAAGCCCCCCGGCGGCGGCCATCACGGTGGAGCTTGAAAGCGCGAGCAAGGCGAAGGCAAGGCGCATGATCGGTCCTCGGGTGTCGAGACAGAGCGTCCATCGGGCCGAATGCCCGAACAGAGGGCGGATTCGAGCAAGAGAATACCTCCGACCGCTCGCTTGTCGATCTGATTTTTCAGACCGGCGCTTCATTGAGGATCAGCCTCTCGCAAGCCCCCCGTCGGAATTCGCCGGGAATCCCGCCTTGTCGCCAATGACTGGGGCCTGAGCGGCCCGTCGCGAGCGCTCTTGCTAAAGGAACGGGTTGTAGACCAGTTCCCAGAGATGACCGTCGGGGTCGGCGACGAAGCCCGAATAGCCACCCCAGAACACCGTCCGGGCCGGCCGACGCAGAACCGCCCCCGCCGCGAGCGCATGGGCCATCGCCGCGTCGACGGCTTCCGCCGACGGATAGTCGTGCGCGAAGGTGATGCCGTCGAAGCCATGACCGTCGTCGGCGACTTCGGCATCCTTCGCCAGAAGCGCCCGTGGAAAGAGCGAGAGCTTCAGATTCTCGAGCGCGTAGATCACATACTCGTCGTTGGAGGCCGGATCGGCCACCAAGCCCAGAGCATCGTAGAAGGCACGGGCGCGCGCGAGATCGGCCACACCGAAGGTGATGCTCGACACGGCCCGAAAATGTGTCTGGTCGTCAGCCATCTGAAAGATCTCCGCCAGGGAGGCCGGGGGCGTTCAACGCCCCCGCGGCGTCGGGGTGGCGGCGCCCGCCTCAAGCGGCCCGGATCGAGCCGAGGAAGGTCGCCAGTTCGTGCCGGAGCCGCTCGGCATTCTTGCTGAGCTCGGAGGCCGAAGCCAGTACCTGCGTCGCGGCGCTGCTCGATTCGCTGGCCGCCATGGTGACGGACGTGATGGACTGCGACACCGTGCCCGTGCCGATCGAGGCTTCCTGGACGTTGCGGGCGATCTCCACCGTGGCGGCGTTCTGCCCGTCCACGGCGCCGGTGATCGACTTGGAGATCTCGTTCATCGTCTCGATGGTAGAACCAATGCCGTGAATGGCCGTCGCCGCCTCGGTCGTCGCCGATTGGATGGCGCCGATCTGCGCACCGATCTCGGCCGTCGCCTTGGCGGTCTGGTCGGCCAGCTGCTTGACCTCGGCCGCGACCACGGCGAAACCCTTGCCGGCCTCGCCGGCCCGCGCCGCCTCGATGGTCGCGTTGAGCGCCAGAAGGTTGGTCTGACCGGCGATATTGCTGATCAGCTCGACCACTGCGCCGATCTTCTCGGCCGCCGCCGCCAGCCCCTTGACCATGTCGTTGGTGTGCTCGGCCTCGTTCACCGCCTTCGAGGCGATGTCCGACGATTTTTCCACTTGCCGGGCGATCTCCGACACCGACGACGACAGCTCCTCGGTCGCCGACGCCACCGAGGCGACGTTGGCCGATGCCTGCTCGGCGGCGGCAGCCACCGAGGCCGACTGGTCCTGCGTGGAGTCGGCCAGCGCCGTCAGCGACTTCGCCGACATCTGCAACTCCGTGGACGCGGAGGCGACCATGTCGACGATATCGCCGACCGCCTCGTCGAAGCGCAGCGCCAGCGCGTTCATGTCGGCGGCGCGGCGCTCCTGTTCGTGACGTTCCTGGTCGGCCCGTTCGGCGCGCAGCCGCTCGGTCTCCTGCATGCTGTCGCGGAACACCGCCATGGTCCTGCCGAGCGCACCGATCTCGTCGTTGCGTTCGGTATAAGGCGCCTCGATCGAGAATTCGCCCCTCGACAGCGCCATCATGCGATCGCCGATGACGCCGAGCGGATGAATGATGCGCCGCTGCACCAGGACGGCGACGCCGATGGCCAACGCCAGCGCGCCGACGAACAGGCCGAGGTTCATCCAGAGCGACAGGGTCGCCTTGATGTTGGTCTCGACAGCCTTGGTTTCGGCAATGGCGAGCGCAACGTTGGCGACATTGAGCAATGACGTCAGCCGCGGCGCGTTATAGGTGCTCCAGCCCAACGTATCGGTATCGGCCTTCTTGCCGGCGATGACCGTTTCGATGAGCTTGGTTTGCCTCTCGATGGCGCCCGAGCTGAAATAGTCGCGATCGGCGGCGGCAACCGCCTCGGCGAAAGTGGCCGGCAGGTCGACGCCTGAGGACATGTCCTTGATGGACTGCCACGCCACCTGGGCGGAAGCCATGTGGGTGAAGTATGTCTCGAGCGCGTTTTCGGGAACGCCGATCGGCCCGAGAGCGTTGGCGGTCAGGCCGGACGCCTCACCGGCCGCGTTGCGCATCACCCAGGCTAGCGCCTTGATGTCGAGCAGCCGGTCGATCAGCCCGTCGGCCAACCGAACCTCCTCGGCGATCCGCGACGAGGTCGCCGACAGCTGGTCGATCATCTCCGTGGCGGCCTTGGTGTAATCATCGGCAAGCGAAGCCTGACGGCTGGCCTTGTCCTGCCTGAAGGCGTCCTCGGTCTTGGCCTGAAGCGCCTTGAGCGCATCGACGGCACCGCGAAGCGACCTGGCGAGCTGCGCCCCGTCGGACAGGTCGGAGCCTTCGAGCGTGGCGATCGCCGCCTCGATGGCCGGCATCTCGGCGCCCCGCGCGTCGCTGAGCTGCTTGACGAAACCATCCAGCGCGCCCTCGGCCTTGATGGCCCGGACGGTGCTGCTGCGGTCGATCCTGAGGTTCGGCAAAGCCTGGAACATCTGCGTCGTGGCGCGAGAAACCGTTTCGATGCGGGCCGCCGTCCGGGCGCTCTGCCAAGACGTCCAGGCGCCGATCCCCAACTGGACCAGAATGCCGGCGACGAGGCCGGCGATGATTATTCTCAGTGTGAGGCTTACGGTCAGGCGGTTCATTTCGGCTCCTTGGCGAAGAGCGGTATTTTAGCAAAAGCTCGTAGAGGAGTTCTTAATCTGGCTAGACCAAGTACTATTGCGCAGTCTTTGACCAGCTAGCTCGCGCGAGGCTGGACGCAGGCTTTGCGGACGACAAAGCCGTCCGGCTTCCGTCGAGATCACGGCAGATAGAGAATGTTGGTCTCCGGTTCCTCAAATACGTCGGGCTCCCGCATCGTGACGAACTCCGTTTCGGCCACGCTGTAGAGGCTGTGCAGGACCTCATCCACATCCCGGGCGTAGAAGGGCTTCTTGAGGAAGAAGTCCACACCGATGTGGGACGCTGCGCGGCGGATCGCCTCGTCGTCCTTGCCGGACATCAGCACGACATGCGCATCGACCGACGAGTACAGGATTTCGCCGGCCGCCTCGAGGCCGTCGATGCCCGGCATTTCGACGTCGATGAAAGCGAGATCGAAACCGCCGATCCGAAACTGGCGGATCGCATCGGCGCCATTGGCGGCTTCCTCGACGTCAAGTTTGAACCGGCTGTGCTTGATGATGCGCTTGACCACCGAGCGAACGGTCGCGCTGTCGTCGACGATCAGCACGCGACGCGACTGGACCATCTTGACGATGCGCAGCAGCATCATCGCCACCTTCGACTTGTCGAAAGGCTTGGGCAGCAACGCATAGGCGCCACGCGCCTTCAGCGCGTCCAGCGTAGCCTGCCGCATGTCGGTGGAAATGGAGACCACGATCGGGGGACGGCGCCCGCCGAGCACGGAGTCGAACTTCTTCAAGAGCTCGATGCCGTTGATGTTGGGCATGTTGAGGTCGAGGAACAGGACGTCGGGTACGCCGCGCAACAGGAACCGCCCGGCCTCGAGGACGCTTTCGACCTCGAAGACGTGGCAGTCCGGCACGATTTCCCGGATCTCGTTCCGCAATTGAGTGCGAACGATCGCGGAGTCGTCCACAATGAGCGCCCTGAGGTTCAGCATCGTCTTTTTCCCGGTCGAACCGACAAACCTTTCTCGCGCCTCGCCCGTCAGGCGGCCGACAGGACGGGCCTGTCGCCGCCGTCGCATTCGGCGGCCACCTTCTCGAACTCGCGCACCAGATCCGCGTCGAGCTTCGCGCCGGCCATCGACTGGAGGATCGAATAGGCCTCGTCGGCGGGCTTCGGCGGCTTGTAGGACCGTTTTTCGGTCAGCGCCGCGAAGATGTCGCAGATGGTTATGATGCGGGTGATGTCGTCGATCTCTCCGGCGCGGATACCCCTCGGGTAGCCGGAGCCATCGAGATACTCGTGATGATCTCGGGCGACGCGGGCGATCTCGCCGCCGGTCTGCGCGTCGCGGGAGAGGATGTCGTAGCCATGGACGGCATGCCGCTTCATGATCTCCCATTCGGTCGCGTCAAGCGCGCCCGGCTTGTCGAGGATCTCCAGCGGCGTCATCGCCTTGCCCACGTCGTGGAAAAAGGCGGCGTCGAACAGGCGACCGGTCTGCCGCTCGCCGACGCCAAGCGCCCGGGCGAAGGCGAGCGTGTATCCGGAGACGAGCGCGCAATGCTGGGCGGTGCCGTCGTGATAGTTCTGGATCAGGTCGATCCAAACCGACATCGGCGACTTGCCGATCAGCTCGGTCATCGCCCGGCGCTGGGACGCCGCCTCTTCGAGGGCCGGCGCCACCGGATTGGCCCGGAGGCGATCGAACAGGTCGACGACGGCCCCGGCGATGCCGTTCGACACCGACGCCCGCAAGGCCGCCGTCTTGGACGCCAGGTAGACCGCGTGCGGATCGACCTGGGCTATCAGGCCGACGAGGCTTTTCACGCTCATGTCGGTGGTGATGTTGATGAAGGAAAAACCCGCCTGCTCGAAGGCGATGAAACGGCGCGGATCCATGCCGCTGAGGAACAGAATCGTTCGCGACCTCATGGGCCCGACGAGATCGGCAAGGCGGGCGGGAACATGGTCGTCCGGTCGATACCTGCCGGCGAAGACCAGAATGTCCTGCCGTCCGGCCTTGGCGAGTTCGCGAGCCCCCGGGACTGTCCTATGCGCGTCGAACCCTTGCGACAGCAGCCCCGCGAGGCAAACGTCGACCTCCGCCTGGGGCTCGCCCATGAGCAGGATGCCAACACGAGATCGTCCCATCTGACCGCTTCCCGGTAGTGTTTGCGTGGCGCATGGTTCGGCGGACCCGGCCGTGCTCAAGACACAGCGGGGCGTCTCGCAGGCCGCAAAGGTTCAGGATCGTGTCCCGTGTCCGCGGCCTTCCGTTGAACAGGATGGCCCCGGAGGTTCCGGCGGCTCGACTGTTCCTGCCAGTCGGAGGCGCCGCCAAAGCGAACGCCAGCCAAGCCACGCCTGCCGAAACGAACTCCATTCGCCGGCAGGACAATGCGGCTTTCCCACTTCGTCCGACTGCTTATATTCCCTGCGCATTGAGAAATTCTTACCGCTTTTCGCGGAAATCCGGGGGTTGGCGCCCCATCTCGCGAGAACGCAAAGGGCGCGTCCTCGCAGCAGAGCATGGCCTTCCCTCGCTCGCGCACCCTTGGCGCGCGGAGTGGAGCGCTCCGCCCCCTCGCCGTCAGCTGTCCTCGGCAAGCCGCAGCACGCGACCGCCAGCGCCCTCGTCAACGGCGAGAAGACGGGTCAGCTCCGGCAGGATGGCCTCGGTTTCGCCCGCCAGCGTGAAGGGCGGATTGGCGCAGAGCACGCCGGCGCCGGAGAGCGGCCCGTCGCCACCGGGCTCGCGCACCCATTGCTCGATGGCGACGAGGCGCGGATAGCCCACCTCGGCCGCCCCTTTCAGGAAGGCGTCGACGGCGACGATGTCCTTGATCGGATACCAGATCAGCAGGCAGCCGGTGGCAAAGCGCTTGTGAGCGTCATGAACGGCGCGCAACAGGCGATCGAACTCGCCGGGCTCCTCGAAGGGCGGATCGATCACCACGACGCCGCGCCGCTCGCGCGGCGGCAACTGGGCGCGGACGGTGATGTAGCCATCCTCCGAACCGACGCGCACCCGCCGGTCGCCCGCGAAGAGCGCGGAGAGCGTCGCCGCGTCCTGCGGATGCAGCTCGTTGAAATGATAGCGATCCTGCAGACGGCCGAGCGCCGTGGCGAGGGCTGGCGAGCCGGGATAGACAAGAAGATCGTCACCGCCGTTGACCGCGCGGAGCGCCGCCTGCCAGGGGGCGAGCCAATCGCCGAGCTCCGGCGACAGGCGGGCCGCCCGGATGCGGCCGACGCCCCCCTCCCATTCGCCCGTCCTGAGCGCCTCGTCGGCGGCGAGATCATAGAGGCCGATGCCGGCGTGGCTGTCGATGACGTGGTAGCCGGCATCCTTGCGGCCGAGATAGGCGAGGATGCGGGCGAGCACGGCGTGCTTCAGCACGTCGGCGAAGTTTCCGGCATGAAAGGCGTGGCGGTAGTTCATGGCGCGAGAGCTAGATCACATGCCGCCCCGCCGGCAAGGAAATTCGCCATGGCCGGCCAATGGTCCCACTGCCGCCGCATCTGCGCCCCAGATTCCGGACCGAGCGTCGAGTCGGACATGAACGCGCCATGAACGGCCAGTTCAGCGCAGGCTCAAGGCAAGGATGAGATAAGGTTGATCATTGAATGTCCGGTCGACTTGACCTGCTGAGGAGCCCCCGTCGGCCTGGCCGACAAAAGGAGTCCCCCGTCGGCCTGGCCGACAAAAGGAGTGAAGCCATGTTGAAGCCCTTGCTGACGATTGCCGTGCTCACCGCCGCGACCATCGCGACGCCCTCGGTTGCCTCCGCCGCGTCCGCCCGCGTGACCGCCAACGTCAACCTCCGGGCCGGTCCGGGAACCCAGTATTACCCGATCCTCGTGATGCCGGCCGGCGCGCCGGTGAAGCTCTACGGCTGCCTGCAGGGCTACACCTGGTGCGACGTCTCCTACGGTCGCGAACGTGGCTGGGTGTCGTCGCGCTACCTCTCCACCTTCTACCGCGGCCCGGCCTATCGCCCGCGCCCCAGCGCCTCGGTGCCGTTCCTGACCTTCAATTTTGGCTATTGGGACAATCACTATGCCCATCGTCCGTGGTATCAACATCGTCCGCGCCAGGAACGTCCCGCTCCCGACTGGCACCGTGACCGCGACCACCGCGACTGGGATCGCGATCGTCGCGACAGGGACCGCCGGGACTGGGTCCGCTGAAGCCGGATGAGTGATCGTGGCTCGCAATGGGCCACGCCATGATCGAGGATGAGACACGATGAGGATGCGACGTCTGGCCACGATGCTCTGCCTGGCCTGCCTGATCTCCTCGACGACGGGCGCGCTGGCCGCGCCGGCCGAAGTGCTGGCCGCCGTCAATCTCCGCACCGGTCCGGGCGCGCAATACTATGCCATCATGGTGCTGCCGCCCGGCACTCCGGTCGAGATCTACGGCTGTCTCGACGATGAAAACTGGTGCGACGTCGGCTACGGCCGGACGCGAGGCTGGATCGCGTCGCGGTATCTCGGCACCGTTCGCAACTGGTCGCCAGAACGACGCATCCTGCGGCCACCGGTTCTGACGCCACCGCCGATCTATCGCGAACCGCAGGTCTACACCAATCCGCCACCCGTCTACCGCGAGCCTGAATGGGCGCCACCGGATGTCTATCAGGGCGAGGTCTACATCGAGCCGCCGCCGGGCTACGTCTACCGGCCACCGGTGGTGGCTGCCCCGCCGATGCCGGACCTGCCCCAGCCGGACGTCGGCGTCTACCCGTCAAAGCCGCGCGCCCAGACCGCTGCGCCGGCAGACTCGCAGCCACCGGTGGTTGCCAGCACCCCGCCGGCAACTCAACAACCTTCGACGCCCCCGGCCACCGTCACCCGACCGTCCACCACGCCGCAAACCGGCGCGACCGGCCAAACGTCCGCCAGTTCCGCCCAGCCGGCGGCGCCGGCCGATGCCAAGCCGAAATATGGCAGCGCCGTCGGCAAGCCCGGCGCGCCCTGCAAATGGGTGAACGGCGTCTGCCGCAACGACTGACGGCCCGCGCCTTCAGTCGAAGGCGCGGCGGGCAAGGTGTATCGGACCATAGAGCTGCGTCGTCTTGCGCAGCCGCTTCGGCAGGAGCTGCGCGAGGCCCACTCTCGCATCTCGTCGATCTCTGCGACGGTCACCGCCGGAGGTCTCGCTCGGGATCAGCCCAGCAACCTGCTCGGGCATCGCCTTCCACTTGCGAGGCGGAAAGAGATCGCAGACGAAGCGCCGGCACCTGTCGCCCTGCTGCCATGCTCTGACCGCAGTGGATGTGATAAGGTCTCCGTTCGCTCAGGATAACGACGAGTCCGCCCATGCCTCCCCGCAAGCCCGCCTCCACCCACGACACCGATCCGGCGCCCGGTTTCTCCGAGATGCCGCAGGCGCCGTTCGAGGGAGCGCCGATGACGGGGTCCTTCTCGGACTGGTTGAAGGACGTCTCCGATGACGCCGACAAGCCCCAGTCCTCCAAGCCCCGGCCGACAGAGTCGCGCGTCGTCGAGGAGACCGTCGTCAAGCCCGGCAAGCGCAAGGCCAAGGCCGAGCTGACGTCGCGCAAGTCGTCGCGCGGCGGCTCGCTGGGCGGCTCCACCGACCCCAAGGTGCGTGCCGCCGGTGGCCTCAACCCCGTCGCCGGCATGTCGGTGTCGATGGAAGAAGCGCAGGCGATGCCGCTTGGCGGCGTCACCGCCACGGTCAAGGCGCTGGAAGAGATGATCCAGAAGGGCCGCGACATTTTCCGCGACGGCCAGCCCTGGGTGCCGCACCGGCCGGAGCGCCCGCCGAAATCGGAAGGCGGCATCACCTTCAAGCTGTCGTCGGCCTACGAGCCGAAGGGCGACCAGCCCACTGCCATCGCCGACCTCCTCGCCGGCATCGAGCAGCAGGACAAGACGCAGGTGCTGCTCGGCGTCACCGGCTCGGGCAAGACCTTCACGGTGGCCAACATCATCGCCGCCACCAACCGCCCCGCCCTGATCCTCGCACCAAACAAGACGCTGGCCGCCCAGCTCTATTCCGAGTTCAAGAGCTTCTTCCCCGACAACGCCGTCGAGTATTTCGTTTCCTACTACGACTACTACCAGCCGGAAGCCTACGTTCCGCGCACCGACACCTATATCGAGAAGGAATCGACCATCAACGAGCAGATCGACCGCATGCGCCACTCGGCGACACGCGCCCTGCTCGAACGCGACGACGTCATCATCGTCGCCTCGGTTTCCTGCATCTACGGTATCGGCTCGGTCGAGACCTACACCGCCATGACCTTCGGTCTGGAAGTCGGCGATCGCATCGACCAGCGGCAGCTCCTCGCCGACCTCGTGGCGCTGCAATACAAGCGCGCCGACGTCGGCTTCGCCCGCGGCACCTTCCGTGTGCGCGGCGACACCATCGAAGTCTTCCCGGCCCACTTGGAGGATCGCGCCTGGCGCATCTCGCTGTTCGGCGACGAAGTGGAGGCGATCACCGAGTTCGACCCGCTGACCGGCCACAAGTCGGCCGACATGAAGTTCGTCAAGATCTACGCCAACTCGCACTATGTGACGCCCAAGCCGACGCTGGCCCAGGCCATCAAGTCGATCAAGACGGAGCTGCGCGACCGCCTGGTCGAGCTCAACGCCCACGGCCGCCTGTTGGAAGCGCAGCGCCTCGAACAGCGCTGCACCTTCGACATGGAGATGATGGAGGCGACCGGCGCCTGCGCCGGCATCGAGAACTATTCCCGCTACCTGACGGGACGCGCCCCCGGCGAGCCGCCGCCGACCCTGTTCGAATACTTGCCCGACAACGCCCTCGTCTTCATCGACGAAAGCCACGTCACCGTGCCGCAGATCGGCGCCATGTATCGCGGCGACTTCCGCCGCAAGGCGACGCTGGCCGAATACGGCTTCCGCCTGCCCTCCTGCATGGACAACCGTCCGCTGCGCTTCGAGGAATGGGACGCCATGCGGCCGCAGACCGTCTGCGTGTCGGCCACCCCCGGCGGCTGGGAGCTCGACCAGTCGGGCGGCGTGTTCGCCGAGCAGGTGATCCGCCCCACCGGCCTGATCGATCCGCCGGTGGAGATCCGCCCGGCCCGCACCCAGGTCGACGACCTTCTCGGCGAAGTGCGGCAGGTGACCGACGCCGGCTACCGCACGCTGGTCACCGTGCTGACCAAGCGCATGGCCGAGGACCTCACCGAATACCTGCACGAACAGGGCATCAAGGTCCGGTACATGCACTCGGACATCGACACGCTGGAACGCATCGAGATCCTGCGCGACCTGCGCCTCGGCGCCTTCGACGTGCTGGTCGGCATCAACCTGCTGCGCGAGGGCCTCGACATTCCCGAATGCGCGCTGGTCGCCATTCTCGACGCCGACAAGGAAGGCTTCCTGCGCTCGGAAACCTCGCTGGTCCAGACCATCGGTAGAGCGGCGCGTAACGTCGACGGCAAGGTCATCCTCTACGCCGACAACATGACCGGCTCGATGGAGCGGGCCATCGCCGAGACCAACCGCCGCCGCGAGAAGCAGGTGGCCTACAACACCGAGCACGGCATCACGCCGGAAAGCGTCAAGCGCTCCATCGGCGATGTGTTGAACTCGGTCTACGAGCAGGATCACGTCCGCGTCGACACCGGCCTCGCCGAGGAAGGCGAGCTGATCGGCCACAACCTCAAGGCCTACATGGCCGACCTGGAACAGCGGATGCGCAAGGCCGCCGCCGATCTTGAGTTCGAGGAAGCGGCCCGCCTGCGCGACGAACTGAAGCGCCTTCAGGCGGCCGAGCTGACCATCGCCGAGGATCCCATGGCCCGCCAGAGCGACGTCGACGCCGCCGGTGGCGGCTTCGGAGGCGGCAAGAAATACGGCAAGGCCGGCAACACCCCGCCGTCGCGCGTCCGCAAGAACAGCCTCGACGAGATGACCGTCGGCCGCACCGAAGTGCCGATGGGCAGCGAACCGCCCAAGCGCCCACCGCCGAGCACGGCAGCGGGGACGGTCGCGGGAAAGAAAAAGGGACGTTGGGGGAAGTAGCCCCGCCAGGATCGCGGCGAGAGGACGAAGATGGCGCAGGATGTTCCCGACGCAGACTTCTTTCGCATCCTCGAACAGAAGCTGCATCGCCCCGAGGTTCGGCGCTCGCCGGACGCCGTTCGTGCGCTCCTGGCCGACGATTTCATGGAGTTTGGCTGCTCCGGAACGGTTTACGACAAGGCGTCGATCATCGAAGCGCTCGCCGCCGAGCCGGCGACGGAAGCGGCGCTCGTCCCGGATGTGGATGAGTTCACCACTCGCCCCCTTTCCGAGACCACCGTCCTCGTAACCTACCGAAGCAGCCGCCGTGGGCCCGACGGCATAGGGGCGAGGATCACGCTGCGAAGCTCCATCTGGACGTTGATCGACGATCGCTGGCAGATGCTGTTTCACCAGGGAACGATCGTCCCACCCGGTTGAAGTTCGCCAATTCGGCGCACCGGATTACCTCCGCACCTGAACAGTGCGGAAGATGATCTTGACCAGGTAATGAAAATTCCCTACCTTGTCGAGCAAGGCAAAGGAGACGAGCCATGAACGCGCCCGCCGTCATCGAGAAAACCTGCGCGGTGACCAGGAAGGGACAAACAACCCTCCCGCTCGTCGTGCGACAACTCCTGGGAGTCGCCGAGGGCGGGCAAATCATCGTCCGCGCGGAAGGCCGTCGTATCACCATCGAGCAGGTGGAAGTCGAGCACAGCGATCCGGCCATAGAATCCTTCCTGCGCCTGATCGCCAACGATCTTGCCACGGAAGGCCATGTCGGAACGCTGTCCGACGATCTGCTTGAAAGTCTGCAGTCCGCCCTCAAGGATGTCGAGGTCGATCTGAACGAGCCGATCGAAGGTGACGTGTGCCTTTGATCGTCAACGGCTGGACGCTGCTTTTCCATGACATGATGCTCGGCCAGATCAAGACGCTGGCCGATGCGGTCAAACGGGCGCGCGCCGCCGACCCCACAGGCTTTCGTTCCAACGCCAACGTCCGCGTGTTCGCGTCCATCGCCAAACTGGTGCTGCAGGTTATCCCTCTGGATCCTGGACATACGGATCACCGGATCGGCAACACCATGGGGCCAGACTACCGCCACTGGTCCAGGGCGAAGTTCGGACAACGCTTCAGGCTGTTCTTCCGTTACGACAGCGCCAGCCGCATCATTGTGTTCGCCTGGGTGAATAACGAGACCACCCTGAGAGCCAGGGGCAGCAGGTCGGATCCATATGCGGTGTTCAAGGCCATGCTCGAACGAGGGAACCCACCCGACACCTGGAAGGCGTTGCAAACGGCGGCCAGGGAGGTGCCGGACGAACTAAAGGACCTGCTTCAGGACGCAACTCCATAAGACGCGCTCCGATCTCTCTTGGCCTTCCTCCCCTTGCCTACCTCCGTCGCATCCCCCTCTGCCCCAAGAGGATGCTGCCGAAGATCAGGGCGATGCCGAACCATTGCGCGAGCGACAGCGTCTCGTCCCTGAACGCCCAGCCGAGCGCCACCGCCGTCACCGGGCTCAGGAAGCCGAGTTGGGCCACGAGGTTGGGGTTGAGCCGGGCGATGCCCCGGAACCACAGGACATAGGTGAGGCCGGCACCGATCAGGCCGAGATAGGCGATACCGATCAGGTTGTCGGTGGTGAAGGCGGCAAGCGCCGGCAGGTTCCAGAACAGCGCCGGCAACAGCAGGATGCCGCCGGCCGTCAGCTGCCAGGCCGTGAAGGTCAGAAGCGGCACCGACGGCTGCCAGCGCCGCGTCAGCACCGTGCCCAACGCCATGGAAAGCGCACCCACCAGCCCTGCCACGATACCCATCGCATCGAGCGTGGCGCTCGGCTTGAGGATCAGGAGACCGACACCGAGCGCGCCGCCCACTGCCGCGGCGATCGATACCGACATGATCGGCGTGCCCACCAGGAAGCGCGCCAGGAACACGACGACCAGCGGCTGGATTGCCCCCACTGTGGCGGCGACGCCGCCCGGCAGTCGATAGGCGGCAATGAACAGCATCCACCAGAAGAAGGAGAAGTTGAGCGCCCCGAGCAGGAAGATGCGCGGCCACCAGACGCCGGACGGCAGTTGCCGGGTGGCCAGAAGCAGCAGCAGGCCGGCCGGCAAGGCCCGCAGGAGCGACACCAGCAGCGGATCGAGCCCCGGCAGGAAGGTGACCGTCACGATGTAGGTGCTGCCCCAGACGAGAGGTGCTAGGGCGGTGAGGATGACGTCGGACAGCCGGTGCATGGGGCACTCCATTTATCTCGACGTCAAGATAAATGGATAAATCTTGACGTCAAGATAATTCCGTGATGACACTTCCCCCATGGATGGCGTCGACAAGATCATTGCCCAATGGAACCGCGAGCGATCCGATCTTGACGTCGGACCGATGGCGCTGATCGGGCGGCTGGGCCGGCTGCGGGAGATGCTGTCCCGTCGGCAGGAAGAGGTATTCGCCCGCTTCGGCCTGAATAGTTCGGGCTTCGACGTGCTGGCGACGCTGCGGCGGTCCGGCCCGCCCCATAGCCTGTCACCGGGAGAGTTGATGGAGCAGATGATGATCAGCTCCGGCACCATGACCAACCGCATCGATCAACTGGCCAAGATGGGCCTCGTCGAACGACGCCAGAACCCCGACGACCGGCGCGGCATGATCGTCTCGCTCACCGGCAAGGGTTTCGCCCTGATCGATGAAGCGGTGACGGCCCACGTCGAGAACCAGCACCGGCTGGTGTCGGTGCTGTCGGAGCCGGAACGGGCGATGCTCGACACTCTGCTGAAAAGCTATCTGGGGCGGCTCCAGCGGAGTTCCGACCAGCCGGACTGACGGCCGATCAGCGCAGCTTCAGTTCGCGAACCTTGCCGAGATCGCGCGTCACGCCGATGATTTCCTCGGCGGCCCTGTCGAGTTCGCCGGTATGACCGGTCAAGAGTTCGGAAATCGACCGGACGCGATCGGCCATGACGCTGGTCTCGTTGACCGCCGCCTCGATGGCGCGCAACACGTCGGTCATGTTGCCGGAGTGACGCACCGCGCTGTTGGTTGCCTCGGCGATCTCGTGGGTCGCCGTCGATTGCGCTTCCACCGCTTCCGACACCATCTGCGACTTCTCGGAAATCGCCGCCACCACCTTGGCGGTCTCCTCCGTCACCTCGGCCGAACGCTTTGTCGCCTCCTGGATCAAGCCGATCTGTTTGCCGATCTCGTCGGTGGCCTGGGCGGTCTGCGACGCCAGCTGCTTCACTTCCTGCGCCACGACGGCGAAGCCCCTGCCGGCCTCGCCGGCGCGAGCAGCCTCGATGGTGGCGTTGAGCGCCAGAAGATTGGTCTGGGAAGCGATGTTGGTGATCAGCCCGACGAAGGAACCGATGCGCTCCACGGTCTCCTCCAGCGAGAGGATTGCCTCGCGGCTGGCCATCGTCTCGGAAACGGCCTTCGCGGCCAGGCTGGCGCTCTCGCTGGCCTGCGTGCCGATCTCGACGATCGACGCCGAAAGCTCCTCCGTGGTCGCCGCCGTCGAGCCGATCGAATGGCTCGCACCCTCCGACGAGCGGGTGGCGCTGTTGACGTCGCTCGATACCCGGCTGGACAGGCTTTGCAGAGCCTCGGTGGTCGACCCCAGGTCCTTGGCAACCGTGTTGATGGAGTTGCGCAACCTGTCGATGGTCGAGCCGAAGTTGGTCAGAACGTCGCCCGACTGGCTGGCCGCGCTCTTGGCCGCCTCCCCGTCGAGCTGCGCATGCAGGGCGATCGCCATCGCCGCATCGAGCTGCAGCAGGCGGGTGTAGACGTCGATGAAATGAGCCGCCTTGACGCCATTCCAGCGGAAGCGTTTGCCGAGCGCCGCGATGCCATGGCTCATCAGTGCGCTTTTCAGCGCCACGCGGTAGCGGAAGTCGAAACCGCAGGACCGCTCGAACTTCACTCTTTCCAGACTATCGGTCTCGAAGTCGCCATCCAGCGGAGCTTCGAACAGACGTAGCGTATAGTGCTTGGCCTTGGCCGTCAGCGCCGCGCCATGCGTCTCGAAGGACGCCCGGAACGCGGTAGCCTTGGTGGGCGTCCATCTGAGATTGAAGGCGAGCGCCTCGTCGATGATCGACCTGACGACCGGAGCCAGGGCGGCCCTGTCCGCCTCCTGGACGCCGTCCAGAAGATAGAGGCCGATACGAGCCTTGCCGGCTTCGGACAGTGGAGACATGGGTGCACCATTCCTTCAGGTTCAACTGCCGGATGGTCGTCGGGCGCGGTAAATATTTGTTTGATTCCGTTGGGAAAGATGCCTCTTGCGGCTCGGTTAGGTATTGAAACCGAGCCGTTGGCCGAAATCGGGTAGGCGCGGCCTGCCCCGCATGCCAAGCTGGCGCAGTCCTTCCGCGTTCCGAGTCTTCCCCATGAAATGCCTTGTCGTCGTCGCCCACCCCCTGCCGGACAGCCTCAACCGGTCGCTGGCTCGTTTCACCATCGAGCGGCTCGAAGCGGCCGGCCATGACGTGACGGTCGAGGATCTCTACGGCGGCGGCTTCGATGCCGCACTGACCGAGGCCGAACGCCGGAGCTACTACGCCGAAGCCTTCGACGCCTCGGCAGTCTCCGACGAAGCGGCACGGTTGACGGGCGCGGAAGCGCTCGTGCTGGTGTTTCCCACCTGGTGGTACGGCTTTCCGGCCATCCTGAAGGGTTGGTTCGACCGCGTCTGGTCGCCGGGCATCGCCTTCGATCACGCCAGCAACTTCGGCCCCATCAAGCCGCGCCTCAAGCTTGCCCGCGTGCTGGCGATCACCACGCTCGGTTCGCCCTGGTGGATCGACACGCTGGTGCTGTGGCAGCCGGTTCGGCGCATCCTCCGTATCGCCATCCTCGGCGCCTGCGCCCATGGTGTCCGCTTCAACATGCTGTCGCTGCATTCGGCCGAGAAGCCGGCAGCCGAGCGGGTGACGCGCTTCGAGAAGCGCATCGCCGCGATCCTCGACCGCTGGCCGACGCGCTGAACCGCCTCAGCTCGCAGCCGGCTCCGTCGGCTTGTCGCCGCGCACCAGAGCCATCGAGACCACGCCAACGACAAGGACGAGCGCCAGCGCGTAGAGCCCGACCCGATAGTCGGCGGTCGCGCTCTTCAGCCACCCCATGACGTAGGGCCCGAAGAAACCGCCGGTATTGCCGATCGAGTTGATCAGCGCCACGCCGACTGCCGCCGCGAGACCGCCCATGCGCGCAGTAGCGAACGCCCAGAAGGGCCCGATCACCGACCAGAGCCCGATCAACGCCAGCGACAACGCGGCGAGACTTCCGAGGAGTCCGGTTGCCTTGCCGGCGAGAACGCAGCCGGCGGCGGCCAGAATGAGCGCGCCGATCACATGCAGCTTTCGCTCGCCGAGGCGGTCCGAGCTCCAGCCGATCGCCAGCATGCCGACAACGGCCGCGAGAAACGGGATGGCATTATACCAGCCGAGCAGCGACAGATCCGCGCCGCCGAGGATGTCCTTCAGGATCTGCGGCATCCAGAAGGCCACGCCATACATGCCCAGCACCATGCAGAAATAGACGAGCCCCAGAAGGGCGACCGTCCGGAACAGGCTCGGCCCGAGCCGATTGAAGTGGTGAAGCTCCAAATATCCCGCTTCCCTGTCCAGCGCGCCCTGCAGAGCGGACTTCTCCGCGTCCGTCAGCCATTTCGCCACCGTTGGCCTGTTCGGCAAGGCCAGGAGAATGGCCACGCCAAGGAGGACCGCCGGCATGCCCTCGAGAACGAACAGCCATTGCCAGCCGCGCAAGCCCCAAAGGCCGTCCATGCCGAGCAGCCACATCGACAACGGACTGCCCACCAGCCCCGCCACCGCCGTCGAGGAGGCGAGCACCGACAACGCCCGGGCGCGATCCTGCGGCAAGAGCCACTGATTGAGGTAGAGGATGACGCCCGGCAGGAAGCCGGCTTCGGCAATGCCAAGGAGAAAGCGGCAGAGATAGAACGTGGCCTCGTTGTGGACCAAGGCCGTCAGCGCGGAGATGAGGCCCCAGCTGATCATGATCCGGGAGATCCACACCTTCGCCCCGACGCGCCGCAGGATGAGGTTGCTTGGCACCTCGAACAGCACATAGCCGGCAAAGAACAGCCCCGCGCCGAGACCATAGGCGGCCGGCGACAGGCTGAGATCCGCGTTGAGCTGAAGGGCGGCAAAGCTGACGTTGATGCGGTCGAGATAGGCGACCACGTAGCCGAGACAAAGCAGCGGCAGGAGTCTCAGGGCGATCTTCTTCGAGCCGGACCGCATCACGTCTTGCATATCGCCCTCTCCTCCAGGCCCGCGCCGGCTCATCCGCCTTTTGCGGAGCACCGCACAAGCCTCATAGCGATCTTGGCGCCCCGTGCCGAGACCTTTCTCCGCCAAAGCCTCCCGCCCATCCTCTCGCCCGGACAAGCCGGCGCCGCGTGTCGCCTTGCCGGTTGACGCGTGGAAACGGCGAGTTGCCGGATTTGGATTGTGGCCTATATTAGGCGGAACTGCGTAGCCAGCCGGAAGGGCCCCTCATGCGTAGCGTTCTCGCCGTCCACCCTGCCTATCGCGACGACATCGCCGATCTCGTCACCCGCCGGCCGCTGCCGGGACCGGACGTCGAGCAGGTGGATCCCTTCCTGTTCCTCAACCATCACGGCCCGCAGACCTATCCGCCCGGCAATCGCGGCCTGCCCTTCGGCCCGCACCCCCACCGCGGTTTCGAGACGGTGACTTTCATCCTCGAGGGGAGCCTCTCCCATCTCGACACCGGCGGCCACGAGAGCATCATCGAGGCCGGCGGCGTGCAGTGGATGACGGCCGGCTCGGGCCTCGTCCACGCCGAGCTGTCGCCGGAGGCCTTCAAGCGCGAAGGCGGACCGATGGAAATCCTGCAGCTCTGGGTCAACCTGCCACCGTCGCTGAAGATGACCGAGCCGCGCTACACCGGCGTACAACGGGCCGACATTCCCGCCCTGTCGATCGCCGCCGGCAACGGCACGCTCAACCTGGTCTCCGGCGAGTTCGGCGGGGCAACCGGCCCGATCAAGTCGCTGACGGACGTCTTCATGTCCTGGGTGGAGCTGAAGGCCGGCGCCAAGGCGGCCCTTCAGGCCGAAAAGGGGCGGCACGTCTTCCTCTACGTCGTCGCCGGCCGGGTCGACATAGGCGGCACGCCGGTGGACAAGTACCACCTCGTGGAACTCACCGATGAGGACGACAGCTTCATCGTCGCCGCCGCCGACGACGCCGTGCTGCTGTTCGGCCATGCCACGCCGATCGATGCGCCGCTGGTGGCGCATGGCCCCTTCGTGATGAACAGCGAGGACGAAATCCGGCAGGCCTATGCCGATTATCGCGACGGCAAGTTCGGCGACCCGGCCAAGCTGATCAGGGCAAGCTCCTAACCCTTCTCGCCCCACCGCTCGGCCCGCGCGTCGTCGTGGGCCTTGGCACCTACAGGAACAGGGCTATCGGTGATACTGTCTTACCGATAGTCGATCGATCGCGGATGCTGCCAATGTCCGACACCGCCACTCTCTCATCAAAGTTCCAGATTTCCATCCCGAAGGGTGTCCGAAACGCCCGGAAGTGGAAGCCGGGCCAAGAGTTCGCATTTATCCCCAAGGGCTCCGGCGTCCTTCTCGTTCCCGTGCCGAAGGTCGAAGATCTCGCCGGCACGCTGGCCGGCGTGGACGTTCAGGATTACCGCGACCGCAACGACCGTTACTGATGCGCGTCGTCGACACATCCGCATGGCTCGAGTACATGAGTGGCTCCACGACAGGGCAACTCATTGCCGCCGAGCTCCCGCCCCGCCATGAGTGGCTGGTTCCGACCATCGTGCAGCTCGAAATGGCGAGATTTCTTCTGCGCACCGCAGGAGAGCGCCTGGCCGAAGACGTGGCCGCCTTCAGCCAGAAGTGCATCGTCGTTCCGCTTGACACCGACATGGCTCTGGCAGCCGCCGAGATCGGGCTGCGACACAAGCTGGCAACGGCCGACGCCATCGTATACGCGACAGCGCAGCTATTCGAGGCCGACCTCCTGACTTGCGATGCGCGCTTCAAGAACCTGGATGGCGTCCGCTACGTGCCGAAATCGGCCGCTGCGGCAAAGCCTGACGAGGCAAGCTCCTAACCCTTCTCGCCCCACCGCTCGGCCCGCGCGTCGTCGTGGGCCTTCGCTTCCACCCAGCCGCCTTCGCTGCGGTCGGCCGGATGCTCCTTCTTCCAGAAGGGGGCGCGGGTCTTGAGGAAGTCCATCACGTAGTCGCAGGCGGCAAAGGCCGCGTCGCGGTGGCTCGAGGACACGACGACCAGAACGATGCGCTCGCCCGGCTTGATGCGGCCGCCGCGATGGATGACGGTGACGGCGAGAAGCGGCCAGCGAGCGATGGCCTCGTTCACCACGCGGCCGATCTCCGCCTCGGCCATGCCGGGGTAGTATTCCAGCTCCAGCGCGGAGAGACGACCGCCCTCGTCTCGGCAATAGCCGACGAAACTGGTCACCGCGCCGACGGCGGGGTCTCCGGCCTGCAAGGCGTCGATCTCGGCGCCGACATCGAAATCGTCGGGCCCGACGAGGACGGTGATGCGCGGGGTCGCGGCGTCCATGGCGTCAACCGCCGGTCATCGGCGGGAACAAGGCGATCTCACGGGCATTGCCGATCGGTTCGTCCTGCTCGATGTGCAACTGATCGACGGCGACGCGGACGGTCTCAGGCGCCTCGAAAGCGTAGGCATAGGCCTCGCCGCGTTCCGACAGCCAGCGGACCAGATCTCCGGCCGTCTTCACCGTTTCCGGCAGCGCCAGTCGCTCCTCGGACAAGCCGATGCGCTCGCGCACCCAGGCGAAATAGCGGATCAGCACCGGCTCACGGCTCATGGCTCTCCTCCATCAGATAGACCACGCCGCTGCGGAAATAGTCGTAGCCCGTGTAGAGCGTGACGAGCGCCGCCGTCCAAAGCATGGCGATGCCGAGCTCGGTGATGCCGGTCACCAGCTTGTCGCCGGTCGGTCCCAGCAACAGGATGCCGATGGCGATCAGCTGCAGCGTCGTCTTCCACTTGGCAAGGCGCGTGACGGGCACGCTGACCTTGAGATCGGCGAGAAACTCCCGGAGCCCCGAGACGAAGATCTCGCGCATCAGGATGATCACCGCCGCCCACAGCGAGAAGCCGCCAATGGTGCCATGATAGGTAAGCACCAACAGGCAGACCGACACCAGGAGCTTGTCGGCGATCGGATCGAGCATGCGCCCGAGCGTCGACTGCTGCTTCCACAGCCGGGCCAGATAGCCGTCGAAATAGTCGGTGATCGACGCGGCGGCGAACAGGCCGAAGGCCAGCCAGCGCCCCGTATCGCCTTCCAGGTAGAAGGCGGCGACCACCGCCGGAACGGCGACGATGCGGAGGTAGGTGAGAATATTGGGCAGGGACCAAACGAATTTCATGGCGCCGACATCTGTTGATCCGCCAATGACATTGCACGATGCTTTCCCGAGGGCAAGGGTCGGAACGCGGAAGAAACGCACCCGTCGAGAGTTCGTCGATCACCGTGGCGTGAAGCCATCACCGGCACGAGCCCACTTGAACGATGGCCGCGATGGCGCTTGAAAAGAAACCGACCATTCGGTATCTTTTGAGCCGTTTTCAGGAGCCACCATGAACCCACCACTGGCCGCCTACGGCTATCTCGCGCTTGCCATCGTCTCTGAAGTGACGGGCTCGTCCCTGCTTCAGAAGAGCGAGCAGTTCTCCAAAGCGCTGCCGACGATCGGCATGGCCATCTGTTTCGCCGCCGCCTTCTTCTTCCTGTCGCAGGCGCTGAAGGCGATTCCGCTCGCCATCGCCTATGCGATCTGGAGCGGCGTCGGCATCGTGCTGACAGCCGCCGTCGGCGTCCTCGTCTTCCGTCAGGCCCTCGACACCTGGGCAATGGTCGGCATGGGCCTGATCGTGCTCGGGGCCGTCGTCCTCAACACCATGTCGCGCAGCGCGGTCCACTGAGATGGACGAGGACCACCCCGAAACCGGCTATCGGCGCAAGAAGCAGCCCGAGCTCGTCCAGCGCGCGCTGCTGGACCACGCGGCCAAGCTGGCCGTCGAGCACGGCCTTGCCGCCGTGACGGTCCAGGCGGTCGCCGAAGCGGCGGGCGTCACCAAGGGTGGCCTGCTGCACCACTTCCCGAGCAAGCAGGCGTTGATCGACGCGGTCTTCGCCGATCTGCTCGACGCGCTGGATCGCGATCTCGACGCCCGGATCGCCGCCGATCCCGAACCGTACGGCGCCTTCACCCGCGCCTATGTCGCCTCGGTCTTCGACATGGCGCCGGACGCCGACGGCGCCATCTGGGCGGCGCTGTCGATCTCGATGTTGACCGACCCGCAACCGAGGCGCCTGTGGTCGGAGTGGATTCACGCCCGTCAGGATCGGCACCGGGAGACCGACGGCACGTTGGCGCTGGCCGCCGTTCGTCTCGCAGCGGACGGAGCCTGGCTCGCCGACCTCACCGGCGTCGCCATCTCCGAGCGGGTCGAGATGCGCGACCTGTTGATCAGCCAGACGCGAACGGCCGCACCCTGACCCCGGCAACGGCCGACAGCCTCGCAAATCTGCGCCCCCACCCGATGGACCTGCTATAGCTGAGCCGACCGCTCGCAGCCGGGAGAGCCAGCATGCCCGTCGAGGAAGGCCGCAAGATCCGTCGTTCCGTTCTGCGCCGGGGCCTTCACGCCCTCAGCATCCGGCCGCGCCTCATCGTCGCCGCCGCGCTCGGCAGCATCGTCGGCCTGCTGCTTCCGACCGGCTTCACAGTGCAAAGCCGCCTTCTGATCGGCTGGGATGCCGGCGTCGCCCTTTATCTCGCCACCAGCTGGCACATGATGATCGGCTCCGACGTCCATGAACTGCGTCGCCGCGCCGCCCAACACGACGAGGGCGAATGGACGATCATCCTCCTGTCGATGGCGGCAACGCTGTCGAGCCTCGTCGCCATCGGCGCCGAGCTCTTGCAGGCCAGCGCCGGCGATCCCTTCCGCTTCTGGCGGGCGGGAATCGCCGCGCTCACCATCGTGATGAGCTGGCTGTTCGTCCACACCATCATGGCCCTGCACTACGCCCACGACTTCTATCTCAGGGAGGGGTATCTCAAGGAAAAGCCGGGCCTGATCTTCCCCGATCGCATCGAGGAACCCGGCTACTGGGACTTCGCCTATTTCGCCTTCACCATTGGCGTCGCCGCCCAGACCGCCGACGTCGCCATCGCCTCGCCGCGCATCCGCCGCGTGGCGCTCGCGCATTCGGTGCTGGCCTTCTTCTTCAACACCGCCATCCTGGCCCTGGCGATCAACGTGGGCGCGAGCCTTCTGTAGAGCATCATCCTGGAGCGCTTCTGCGCCCCCCCGCCGACCCCGTCAGTATTGGGCGGCAGGCGCCGAGCCTTTGTCCGTCCATTCCGGCGGGGCGCCGAACTTGCCGGCAACGACGCCTGCAAGCCCCGGAGCGCGACCGAAAGCGTCGCAGGCCGGATATTTCGGATTGCCGCCGAACCATGACTTCAGCCGCTGTCCCGACGGTAGCGCAAGGTCGAGGTCGGGAGGTTCCTTGCCGAGCACCAGCAACCGGGCAAACTCGTTACTGAAACTGGCGGCCATGCCGTAGGCGTCCCCGACCTCGGACACCAGCGGATCGTCCTGGATGGAGTTGGCGCCACGCGCCCACACGATTGCGGCGCGCTGCACCCCGGCGCCGTCGACCGCTTCCGCTTCGACCGCAAGCCCGCCCAATCCGATCGGAAGACGCGGAATGCCCACGGGTAGAACGAAGCCGCTTCCGAGCGACACCACGGCCGAAACACCCGCCATCGCCTTGTCGGTCGGCACGATATCGGTGACAACGGCCCGCACCGTGAGGTCGGCCCGCTGGGCGGTTGGCACCATCTGGTATCTGTCGCTGAGGGCGACACACAGCGCGCGATCGATGGCATTCGTCACGAGGGTCCGGTCCGCCTCGTTGGCAACACGCGGCATGGCACCGAAGGCAAAAGTCGTGGGCACGATCCGAGCCGTCTGCAGGCGAGCAAGGCTGTTCCCGTCGACATAGACACGCGCCTTCGACAGGCTTCCCTTCTGCTCGCCAAGCTTGCCGTAGGACGACAGCGTACCCGCCTGCTTCAGCGGAACGGTGGCGCAGCCAGCAAGCAACAGCATCAGCGGCAGTGCCAGACCAAAAGCCTTCAGACCAATCATCGGACACTCCAAGCATTGCCAGACCGCTCTGCCTGCTGCTCACAGACAACCAGTTTGCTTGTGCCCGGATTCTTCCGCGGACGAAAGCCGACAGCGCCGCCGGTCCTCAGCCCTTGCGGAAATAGTCGTGGATGGCCTTGGCGGTGGCGGCGGAGATGCCGGGCACCTTTTCGAGATCGGTGAGCGCCGCCCGCTCGATTTCCTTCAGCGTGCCGAAGTGGTTGAGCAGCGCCCGCTTGCGCGTCGGGCCGACGCCGGGGATCTCCTGCAGGCCGCCTTCGGAAATCTGCTTGGATCGCCTGACGGCATGGCTGCCGTTGGCGAAGCGGTGCGCCTCGTCGCGCATGCGTTGGATGAAATAGAGAATCGGATCGCGGGTCGGCAGCATGAAGTCCGGCCGACCCGGCACGAAGAAGCGCTCGCGGCCGGCGTCGCGATCCGGTCCCTTGGCGACGCCCACCAGGGGAATGTCGGTGATGCCCAGCTCGTCGATGATCGACTTCACCGCCGACAGCTGGCCGGCGCCGCCGTCGATCAGCACCAGGTCCGGCCACGGCCCGAAACCGTCCTCGTCGCGCGGCGCCTCGGCACGGCTGCCGTGCTCCTTGACCAGCCGCGAGAAGCGCCGCTCCATCACCTCGCGCATCATGCCGAAGTCATCGCCCGGCGTGATGTCGGTCGAGCGGATGTTGAACTTGCGATACTGGTTCTTCACGAAGCCGCCGGGGCCGGCGACGATCATGCCGCCCACCGGGTTGGAGCCCATGATATGGGCGTTGTCGTAGACCTCGATACGCTTCGGCGTCTCGGCAAGACCGAACACCCGGCCGACCCCTTCCAGCAGCTTCAACTGGCTCGACGTGTCGGCCATGCGGCGGGCCAGCGCCTCGCGGGCGTTCTGCACCGCCTGCTCCACCACCTCTTTCTTCTCGCCGCGCTGCGGACGGAGCACTTCGACGCGCCGGCCGGCCTTCTCTGTGAGCGCCTCGGTCATCAGCGCCATGTCCTCGAAGCTGTGGCTCACCAGGATCAGCGACGGACACGGCTTGTCGTCGTAGAACTGGGCGATGAACGAGGACAGCGCCTCGCCGGCCTCGGTGCCGCCGGCCTTGGGGAAAAAGGCGTGGTTGCCCCAGTTCTGGCCGGTGCGGAAGAAGAACACCTCGACGCAGGTCTGCCCGCCCTCCTGATGGACGGCGAACACGTCGGCCTCCTCGATCCCCTGCGGATTGATGCCCTGCCGGCTCTGCACATGGCTGAGCGCGGCGAGACGGTCGCGACAGACGGCGGCCCGCTCGAAGTCCAGGTTTTCGGCGGCGGCGTTCATCTCGACGGCCAGATGTTCCTTGATCTGCCGGCTCTTGCCGGAGAGGAAATCCTTGGCCTCGCCCACGAGCCGGGCGTACCCCACGGCGTCGATCTCGCCGGTGCAGGGCGCCGAGCAACGCTTGATCTGGTAGAGCATGCAGGGGCGCGTCCGCGTCTCGAACTCGCCGTCCGAGCAGGTGCGGATCAGGAAGGCCTTCTGCATGGCGTTGATGGTCGCCGTCACCGCCGACGCCGAGGCGAAGGGGCCGAAGAAGCTGCCCTTGCGCGAGCGGGCGCCGCGATGCTTGACGAGCTGCGGCGCCACGTGGTCGCCGGTGATCAGGATATAGGGGAAGCTCTTGTCGTCGCGCAGCAGCACGTTGAAGCGCGGCCTGAGCTGCTTGATCAGGTTGGCTTCGAGCAGCAGCGCTTCCGTTTCGGTCTTGGTGACGACGAACTCCATCGCCGCCGTCGCCTGCACCATGCGGATGATGCGGGTCGGCAGCTGGCCGAGCCGGGTATAGTTGGTCACCCGCTTCTTGAGGCTCTTGGCCTTGCCGACGTAGAGCACGTCGCCCGAGACCGACAGCATGCGATAGACGCCGGGGCTGTTGGGCAACAGCCGCACCATCGCCTGCACCACCTCGACGCCGCGCCGCGTCTCGGCCGTCGACAGGTCGATCTCGCCCCCCTCTTCCTCCACCGCGTCCTCGAGCTCGGGCAGCTCGGCGGTCGGAGCGTCGTCGGCGTCGGTATCGGGAATGAGGTCGGGATCGTCGGTCATGGGCTCAAGGAACTCGCGAAGGGCGGCTCATCTAGCATATCAAGGATGGCTGCGTCAGCCGATGGCGGCAGCGTCATAAAAAACAAGGTCCCGGCCGATGACACGACCGGGACCTTGCTCGTTTCATGACGGAAAGGCTCAGGCCTCGCCAACCGTTTCCATCAGCGCCAGGGCGAGCGCGTCCTTGGCGTTGCGGCCGCCGCGCACGGCGAAGTCGAAGGCGAGGCGGTGCCGCTCACAGGTGTCGACCGCCGTTTCGATCAGCGCCTCCATCTGTTCGTTGGTCACTTCCGCCTGACCGGCGAGCAGCAGCGTGTTGCGGTACATGACCACGCCCTCGGCCTGCCAGATGTCGAAATGGCCGATCCAGAGCTGCTCGTTGACCAGCGCCAAGAGCTTGGTCACCTCGTTCCGGCGGGCGGCGGGCACCTTGATGTCGAAGGCGCAGGCGACATGCAGCGCCTCGATCTCGGAGAGCCAGGTGACGGCGACGTTGTAATCCGTGTCGTCGCCAGCGATGGAGATGGCGATCTCGTCCTCGTCGGAGCGCTCGAACGTCCAGTCGTTCTGCGCGGCGAGGAGTTCGATCTCGTCCACGGGATTGGCGGTTCGCTCGGGATGCACGTCGATGAGGGTCATCTTGACCTCCAGGGTTGCCGCTGCGGAACAGCGTGTGCCGATACCGATGTCGACCTTCGTTGCTCCGCACCGGGGCGGGAACGCCGACGCCGACACCTTTTAGCCGGTGGCCGCAAAAGCCTACCGACAACACCGAAGCGGCCGAAACCGCCCCGGAATGCAGCAACCCGACATGCGCCGATCCGAAATACAGGAGCGCACGAATCTCACGTTGACGACAGGATAAGCCGGAAGGGCATGAAAACGGAAGCCCTCACGCGCCTTCGGGGCCCTCCGGCCCCTCGACGACGGCGGCAGCCTCCGCCTCGTTGTGGGAAAGTCGCTTCTCCAGCTCGGCGACGCGGGCGTTGAGCCGCTCCACTTCGGCCAGCGCACGTGTGGCGATGTCCTGCACCGTTTCCAGGTCTTCGCGGCGCACGAGGTCGAGTTCGGAAGCGAACTTCTCGCCCTGGGCACGGAAGGCCGAGGAAACTTCCCGCCCGGCCGACTGAGCGAGGCCGGCGGCGTCGTTCATCAGCTTGGCGAATTCGTCGTAGATACGTCCCTGCGGGCCGGTCGTCATGGCAGTCGTCTCCGAATGGCGGGCCAGATCCTCTATTTGGCCCCTCCCCGCCTCCGCTTCAAGCGGAAGATGAGGGAAGCCCGGAGAAGTCCGCGCATGGCCGACAGCCTCCTTATTTGGGCGCAAAGGCGAGAACCGGATGGGCGATTGCCAAAGTTAAGCCTCGATCAGGCTTGACGAGGCGGGAAACGCCCATCAATCCTCGCTCGCGGGAGATGTCACCCTCGGGGGTTCCGCGCCGACATCCGACAGAAGGACCACGATGCCACTTCTCGCCCTGCCCTTCCCGCCGATCAGCCCCGTTCTCCTCGAGTTCGGCCCGGTCTCCATCCGCTGGTACGGGCTCGCCTACGTGACCGGGCTGATCTTCGGCTGGTGGTACATCATCCGCATGGTCGACACCGAGCGGCTCTGGGATGGCCTCAAGCGCCCGAAGGCCACCGACATCGACGATCTCCTTGTGTGGATGACGCTCGGCGTCGTGCTGGGCGGGCCGCATCGGCTACATCCTGTTCTACAACTTCGAGGCCTACAGCCAGAACCCGATCGAGATCCTGCAGATCTGGCACGGCGGCATGTCTGTGCACGGCGGCTTCATCGGCACCGCCGTCGCCCAGTATCTGTTCGCCCGCCGGCGTGGCCTCAACGTCCTGACGGTTTTCGACCTGTCGGCCGCCGCCGTGCCGGTCGGCCTGTTCCTCGGCCGCCTCGCCAACTTCGTCAACGGCGAGCTCTACGGCCGCGTCACCGACGTGCCCTGGGCCTTCATCTTCCCCAACTCCGACGGCCTGCCTCGCCACCCCAGCCAGCTCTACGAAGCCGGCCTCGAAGGCCTCCTGATCTTCGCCGTGCTGACGCCGCTCATCTGGAAGGCCGGCATTCTGAAGAAGCCCGGCCTTACCGTCGGCATCTTCGGGCTGATCTACGCCGCCGCCCGCACCCTGGTCGAGACGGTGCGCGAGCCCGACCCGCAAGTCGGCTTCCTCTTCGAGAACTTCCTGACCATGGGCATGCTCTTGTCGATCGTCACCGCCATCGCGGCCGTCATCCTGATCGCCATGGCGCTCGGCGGCCGGACGCGGCGGCCGGAGCCATCGTCATGACGGCGCTCGAAGAGAAGATCTGCAAGCTGATCGCCGCCGTCGGCCCGATCTCCGTCGCCGACTACATGAGCCTCGTCCTGTCCGATCCGGACCACGGCTACTACACCACGCGCACCGCCATCGGCCTCGAGGGCGATTTCATCACCGCGCCCGAGATCAGCCAGATGTTCGGCGAGCTGATCGGC